>JBEKMQ010000001.1:0-1369686 GCA_050008435.1 Bathyarchaeia archaeon | reverse complement strand
TCTAAAGGATAGCTCCCCTTCCTTTTTTTGATTTACTTCGTTGTTTTTCTGCTCGCATTTCGAATAAGGGTTAACCACTTGTTCTTTCCTTCTACTTTGATTCCGCAAGCTTCAGCAGGAGTCTTACGTGCGCGCTAACTCAGGCAGGCTGTCTTACAGTCTTCGGGACAAAGCCGCGTTCCTTGTGCGGACTGAGACGTATCCGTTTCTGATCATAGCAATGTTGTCATGATCTATTTTGTCATGGCAATCTGCAGAAAGATCCGTCCGGCAACCAAGCCAGTCTTAAACACTTCTTCAGGGTCTATACAACGATTAGATTCGCTTTGATGCTTTCTATAAATGGGAGGAGTCTTGCAGAATAAATTCAGGGTTTTTTCCCTGCTTGCAATCGTTCTCATCGACTGTCCTGCTTACTGTCGTTTTTGGCGCTTTGGCTCGCACTAGCGGTGTCTTCGCAGCAATGCCCGAATGTTGCCATGTAAGTTTGGCGAAGATGAGTTTCCTTGGATCATAGGGTTACAAAATACACTAGAATCATCAGTGCCCCAGAAAATATCAAGATCAGAGCAGTGCGGGTGAATCCTCTTGCTTTCCATGCATCTTGTTGGAAAATCTCGTTCGGTCCCACAATGTCTCTTCCGTATATCGCTTTTGCTTTAGCTGCCATCATCGCCGCGCTGAGACTCGTACGGCTAATCCCTCCCTTGCCTACTAGGAACACGAGGCCTACTATGATGAAAATTAATCCTTCAATAAACATCGCGTCTGCTGGAGACAAATGCAAAAAAGAAGACAAAAACTCCAAGTCAACCAAATAGACTACCCCTAATACAAGCAGAGAGATGCTAGAATACACGGTTGCATTCAATAATAAGGCTCTAATTTTCACGATGAGTCAAGTCAAAACACTGATAAACTAGACTATTAAACCTTGTCACCGGCCAAAATAGCAGGGGGCAAATACAAACCCTAGCGGGCGTGGGTCTTCCCGAAGATTTCTTGCAGTCTTCGCTTGTGAGCCTCGCGTGTGGTGAGTGGGTAGACTTCCTTTTCGGTGTAGAAGAATAATGGGTCTTCACCTACTATGCTTGCCAATTCCTCGTCTGAGTCCGCTTTGGCTATCAGGACATCGCCTTGATGGCCTATCAGATGATACGAGACCTCAATGATCTTTTTCTTTTCCAACTCGTCAAGATACTTGAAGTGCGCAGGAAGCAGCTTTGCCCAGACTTCCACACTGGCGTGTCTCATTCTAGTGATTATCAAGAACTTCATTACAGGTCGCTCTTTACTCTTATGCCCAGAATATAAATGACTTTTGGGAAAATCTGGACGCCACTCGAAAAGGCAAGGGAATATCATAGAATGAGGCGCATCTTGAATGTCACGCAAGTCACCGGATTAGAAAATGTGAATGCACGACGTAGACTGCTCAATGCGGGCCTAGGGGTATGTGTGAGCGTCTACTTCAACTTGCTTCGGAAGCTTCTTGATTCTTATTTCTATGCTCGTCGGTGCTTCTTCTCCAACTTCTTTGAGGGTTTTTACGAACCCTACCATCATGTTGGCCAAGGCTTCCTGCACGAAATGGTTCAGAGGCAGTCTAACGTTGTTGACGTGCATATCCGTCTCAAAACTCTTCTTAATCATTCTATGCTTGGAACTCAAAGCATCACCGCTTAGAATAGCTTATCTGAATTGATAACGATTACGGCGACAACATATGATCAACGGCATCTTCCCGCCAAATCCGGTATGCGCTGGGAGAAAATTGGGGCAGCTTTTCTAAAGCACGGTGTCTTCATGTTGCGTCTAGTTTATGCACGCTTACTGCCACCATTTTGTAGTTTGGTGTAAACGTCTTCTCATCGAACTGCGTTGGAAAAAGTTTGTTGACCAAGAGTTCCTCAAAGTGAAAGTGCATGCCCACTCTTCCTCTTGGAATGTTATCGTCGGTCCTAGCTTCGCATTTGACGCTACCTACGGTGCTTGAGACGTTCACAACGTCACCATTCGATATGTAGAGCTGTTTCGCGTCTAAGGCGCTCAAGTAACAATATGGGCCTTCACTGAAGCTCATGAGAGTCTTAGACTTGTTGGTCATCTCACCAGTCAAAAAGTGATGCATTGAACGGAAGGACGTCAAGATCAGCGGATACTTGTCGCTCCGAATGTCTTCAACGCCTTGGAAGTGCTCCGGCATAAACCTTCGAAAAACCATGCGCTTCTCAGGCCAGGCGTCCGAATCAGCATATACAGTGTTCACGTTGACCTGGCTGTAGGTCGGAACGACATTCACGATTTCTTCAGTAATAGCCTTGGCCGTGTCATAATGGAAGTGATTAGCACAGCCGAAATATGATGAAAGTTCTTTGAATATCTGCCATTCGGGCTTGCATGTTCCGCAGGATTCCCTGACTTTGCGAACATGTCTGACTCTGCGCTCACCGTTCGTGATTGTCCCTTCCCGTTCGAACAGCAGAGGCGTAGGCAGCACAACGTCCGCAAACTTCGTTGTCAAGTTGTGGTAATGATCCATGACCACGACGAACATTTCGTCAAGATTACTATGAACTACGTTCAGGTTCGGCAACGATTGAGCCGCATTCATTCCTGAGATGACCACGGCTTTTGCGGGCGAGATCAGAAACGCTTCCATGATGCTTTTTCCCTTGCTATTCGGCACTTTAGCATCCCACTTGCTTTCAAGAATAGGCCCTGTAGCAAGCGGCCCCGTTGGCAAGCGATCCGGTAGACATCCCATGTCCCCTACGCCTTGAACATTGATTTCGCCCCGCAGCGACAGTAACTGGGCATTCTTAAGGATCATTAGATCCAGTAGGGCGTGAACGTTCTCTGATCCCGTAACGTGCTGGGTTAATCCCATCCCATGAACTATCCCTAAAGACTTAGCTTTAGCGATATGGTCGATTAATTGGTTAAGCGTCTCAAGGTCAACGCCGCAGGCTTGCCGTACAAAATCTATCGTGTACAATTCCACGACGCTTCGGAGTCTCTCAAATCCCTCAACATTTTCAGCAGATTCTTCGTAGTCATGCTGGTGAATGAGCGCGTTCATAATTCCATTCAGCAAGATCAGTTCCGTGCCTGGGTAAATTATGAGGGACACGTCTGAGAACTTTGTAGTCAAACTGTAAAGAGCGTGGCTAGAGACTACTTTCAGCCCTTTTCGTCTGGCCCGCATTATCCTGTTGTACAGGACAGGATAATTCCCAGCCGGGTTAGATCCTATAATAAACAGTAAGTCAAGCCCGTAAATGTCATCCATTTTGGAGAATGCGGCTCTACTGCCGAAACAGTCCTCCAGGCCCTGAACTGTTGTAACGTGACAAAGCCTCGCGCAGCAAGCATCAACATTGTTCGTCTTGTACGCGATTCTCGCAAACTTCTGAGTCACGTAGCAGTCTTCGTTCGTTATTTTGCCCGAAGCGTTAACGAAGACCTCGCTAGGAGCCAAATCCCTAGTTCGTTCTTGAATAAAGCGATAAGCTTCGTTCCATGACGCTTCACGAAGCGGTTCGTCCTTGCCGTTTCTGACTAATGGTGTCAGAATTCTGCCTTCATCTGTTCCCATTGTTTCGTGAATAGTTAGTCCCTTGATGCAGGCAGTTCCCTCACTTGGATTGTCGGTTCTATCGGGCAGCATCTTCACGATCCGACCGTTTTCAACCATGAACAGAAGGCGACAGCCGCAGCCGCAATAGGCGCAGATCGAAGCGATCATCTCCAAGACGAGGTCTCCTTTTGGACAATAGTGCTTGAACGAGTCGGAAAAGACTTTTGCTTCTTAGCACGCGCGAAAACAATTTGAAGACAAATAACTAGGCCTTGCGTAAAATCATCACTATAATCTCCCTTTTTTAGATAACTCAAAACCCTATGTTGCCGTTAACGCCAGATTGCTGTCTCTGAGTGCTCCCTTTTGGGATGGCATCAACATGGCAGTGAGCGCTTTTCATTGAACTCGAATGTTTTCAAAATCGATGTCTTCTATGAAGCCTGCTTTCTGAGTACTGCGTGCGGTGATTTTTCCTCAGGCTGGTTCTGGCAGCATGCAGGGTTATCGTAGAAGTCCCTGGAGACTTGAATCAGGTTTCGGTCCTGTGTTAACATGGCAACTTCGTCGAACCAATCAGATATAGTTACTAGAGTGCTCATGTCGGTGATTAGCATTCCAAGGGAATTTAGCGACTGGTCCATCGTGCAACATAGTAAGCGTATTTTGCCAAGGTTTGAAGTGTCTTCCTTTTCGAACACTTCTCGTGTCATTGCGATGTTGAGTTTGGTTCTGCGTTTCTCTCTTGCTTCTGTCAATGATTCCTTTAATCCATTGAGAATTGCAGGATGTGAAATGAAGATGGTTATTTCTTTTCGTGCGGATGCGATAAGCGTTTTCATCCTGTTGATTATGTTTTTTTGTCCACGGATGATGTAGGCAACTTCGATTTCCTCCGGTTTTGAGGCGCTCTCGTATACTGGTGTAAGCATGTCGGCTAATACGTCTGCTTCTTTGATTTTCTCATTGAGCCTTTCTGTTAGCTGCTGTTTTAGGTTGGAGATAGCGTCTTTTGGTGGCGTTGGCAGGTAGATGTTTGGATTGCTCCGCTGAACTATGAGCATGTTTTTCTTAGAAAGTCCATCTAAGGCGTAGTAGATTTTTGAGTCTGGAATGCCTGTTTCCTTGCATAGTGTGCTTGCTGTAATGTTTGGGTGTGTCAAGAGCGTGAGGTAAGTCGACGCTTCATGGGTGGACAATTCTAATTCTTTGAGTCGCGCAACTATTCGGTCTCTGGCGACTGGCTCTTTGATGTTCGCGGTTGTTTCCTCCTACTTCTAGTAAGTAGTTGTCAGAGAAGCCTTAAATAGTTTTCTACTATAACAAAGTAGTAGAAAACAATCGATGGAGGATGTCCGATATGGAAACAGAAGAAAACCAGCACAACACGCAGCTTGGGATTGAGCAAAGAGGCAAACTTTGGAGACGTGCGTTTGACCAGATGGCTATTGGATCGATAATACTTCTATGGGGCTGTCTGTTGGTACTTAAGCAAGTTGGACTAATAGACGAGAACGTAATTACGTGGCCCTTTCCCTTGACAGCCTTCGGCATACTGTTGATAGCAGGTGCCATTTACAGATTGCACAGATCAAGATGTCTATCAGAAACAACATGAAAACGCAATAGAAGCAACATGGAGGTGATCTGTTATGGAAGACAAAATCAAATTGTTGATAGCAGTTGGGGCTTCTGTTACGGCGAATTGCTTGCCTTGTCTTAAAACCGCGGTCACTCAGGCTGAGTCAGTAGGAGTCGATAAGAAGGAAATCATCGAAGCAATCGCGATAGGGAGAGTCGTCAGAAGGGGTGCATTTGGCAAGATGGACAAATTCGCTTCCAATCTTACTGGAAAAGATGTGGGCAGCTCTGACGAATGTCCATTTGGCTCGACAGAAGAGGATGTCAAAGAATGGGTAGAGCAAGACGATCAATGCGGCTGCAGCTGAAAGATTGGACCTTTGAACAAAGGATCCAAGAGTTGTTAAATGGCTCATACAAGTCATCATATGGGAGGTGTGTAGTGTGAAAGAAGAAAAAGTGAAGAAGATGGTTCGAGAAGGTTATGCAAAGATCGCTAAGAAAGAGAAATCCTGCGGCAGCGTACAGACTTCCTGTTGTTCTAATACTGCCGATTTGAGCGAGGATATCAGCAGGAGAATAGGCTACAGCGAAGAAGAAATAGGCTCAGTTCCGGAAGGGGCAAACTTGGGTCTGGGATGCGGCAACCCTGTTGCGTTGGCTTCTCTGAAGAAAGGACAAACTGTGCTGGATCTTGGCTCTGGCGGGGGATTTGACTGTTTTCTGGCGGCAAACAGGGTCGGCAAAAGTGGCAGGGTCATCGGCGTGGATATGACGCCTGAAATGCTTGATAAGGCAAGAGGGAATGCAAGAAAAGGCAAGTATGAGAACGTTGAATTTAGGCTTGGAGAAATCGAAAATCTACCCGTTGCAGATGACACAGTTGATGTCATTATCTCAAACTGTGTAATCAACCTCTCACCGAACAAGAAACGTGTGTTTGAAGAAGCCTTCAGGGTCCTGAGACCGAATGGCAGACTGATGGTCTCGGACATTGTCCTGCTCAATGAACTTCCAGATAGCATAATAAAGAACGTTCAGGCATACGTTGGATGTATCTCAGGCGCCGAAATGAAGGACAAATACCTGAGGCTCATAGAAGACGCTGGTTTTGAACAAGTCAAAGTCATCGAAGAGAACTGCTTCCCGATTGAGAATATGGCTAACGATCCTACTGCGCAAGCAATCGTCAAAACCTCGAAAATGCCCGCTGAGAAGATCAAGAAAATCGCCAATTCTGTGGCAAGCATAAAGGTCTCCGGCATCAAACATGCGGACTAAGAAGCAGACTTCATTGTCTGCTTGTCCGTCAGAGATTGGCCTGCAATCTCACAAGCATGGGCAACAACTTGGCATTGCCGTTGATTCAACAGGCGCCTGGCTTCTCGCGCCGTTGATGAGTACAAATTGAGCGAGGCTCTGCAAGTTTCTTCGAAGCTTTGCCCTCCTTGTCCGAAGGCGGCACTCTGCAGCCGCGCCCAGTCTGCTCCCATTCTCTCGGAAACAAGGTCCCAAAGCTGGTTTTCAGTCTCATAGAGGATACGGTGATGCACAGCCAGTATCGGCGCCATATGGATCGCCAGAAGAGATCGCTGAACTGACGCGGCACTTCTGCGCCTGAGCTGCAAGTTCCCGACCAATTTGTGAACCTCTTCAGCGTATCCGGTGAGCTCTTCGGCTACCCATCTGTCCACGCGCTTCCCCAAGGAGTCCCATTGCCATCGTTCGGCTTCCTGCTTGAGGGCCTCCGCGATTCCATGCGGGTCATGGATTATTTGCGCATTACGCCAAGCCGGGATGACTCTGCCGACTTGACTTGGATTTTTGAAGGCTTGGCGAACTTGTCTTGCCGTCGCCCAGGATGTGGAGATCAGGAAGCCTTGATATCGTTCAAGCGTGTAGTGCGATCCCCTGCCTACGGCGTGGATGTCGAGATCTGATTCCTTATATGCGTCATTTCGCACCCAGCTGCCGAAGAGAACCACCGCTTCGGCTCGTTGCCCTATGAGCTTGCGGGAAAACGTCTGAGCTGCTTGTAGCGCTCTTCTATTCATCTTGCAACTCTCTGTGCATTGTACTATCAATTTGAATATTCTTATCTTTTGCCGGAACGCCTTCTGCCCAAACGATTCTATTCCAAGAACCTTTCCAGACATGCAGTATCAGTCTTGGAAAGCAATAGTTCTCACGGATTCTTTGGGTTATCTTCCCTTTCTTCTTCTGATTAAGAACACGATAAACGCCACGAGAACCGCCGCCAAGAATCCTATGATTATGTAGCGTGATACGCCTGCAGCTTCCCGCCAATTGGCACCCACGTACACGCCGATGTATATTAGAAACGCATTCCACATCAGACATCCAGCCGTGGTATATACGATAAATTTCGCTAGATGCATCTTTACTGCCCCTGCGGGAAATGATATCAGCGTTCTGAAGCCGGGGATCATGCGGCCCAGGAATACTACGAAGGCACCGTATTTATTGAACCACCTTTCGGCCATTTCTAGGCGCGTTTTGTCAAAAAGGAGCTTGTCTAAGACTTTCCGTCGGGCGAGCAGGGTCATTCCCTTCATTCCAATGTAATAATCAATCAACGAACCCGTTGTTCCTGCGAGAGTTGAGACTAGGATTGTTATCAAAAAGTTGAGATGACCTTGAGAAATAAGGTAGCCTGAGAACGGTAGTATGACCTCGCTGGGGACAGGCAGAGAACTTGCCTCCAACAACATTAACGAGAAGATTCCGACATAATTCCAAGACGAAATTGTCGCAGTGACGTTCTGCGTAATCAAAGTCACAGCGCTCAACAGTGCTTCCAAGGGTGTTCCTTTGAAGGTGGCTCCTTCGATCGAAGTGTCTTCCAAGGTATCCAGCAGAATGACAAGAATCACGAAGACAACGAAAGCTAGAACCAGCAGTTGCGGTGCTTTTCCCTTCAACCTTTCAAGGCTTCGCCGGAACTTCAATGAGCATCCCTCTACTTAAAATAGAGAACTAGCATTTTAGCCTGTTACAGGCAGCGAATTAAGAATGAATCTTGAACACATCTCTCCGTTATTTTGAGCGCACGCAATGTGCTGATGATCTGTCCTCCGATATCCGAGCTCATATTTTCAGAATAGAATACCTTGTACTAGGTTTCGTAAAGGGGGCTGAAATCAGCGTGCGCGAAACCAAGATGGAAGGCACAGCCGAAAGAGGCCAAATTCCGTCCCTCTTGAAATTATTCGCCCGCTGCTAAATAGTGGCATCATTCCTTTTTCTTCGTTCCAGACCTGTTCACTTATGGTCATGTCAGAATTGGTTGTGGGTTTTCTCAAGCGAGACTTTTCGTCTTTGACCAGCGCGGGCAACGATTGAGCTTACGGTGCTCTTTACACCTTTGATTTTCATTACTTTGTTCTTGAGAATGTCCCCCAGTTCCCCGACGTCGGACGCTGAAAATACGGTGACAATGTCAAACTCGCCTGTTACTTCGTAGAGTTCCTCGAGATTGTCAAGTTTAGACAGTGCCGCTACTACGTTGTCCATTTCTGGTGACTCCACGAAGATGTCGACGAACGCGAGTAGGCGGGACATGTATGGTCATCTTTCCCACAAGGACGCGCGTCGTGTGCCTTTAACCTTTCGGTAAACGGGACTGGGCGCACGGTAATTATAAGTAGAGATGAAATCTGCGTGTGTTGGAAGAAGATGTTGAGAAGGGGGCTAAGGCTTAGATGAGGGTTTCTGTTCACGGGAAGCTGTTGTAGATAGAAGGATATGCCTTTATCAGCGCCAGATTGATTCGTAGCACGTTCACGTAGGGACTGCCGAAGATCCATAGTGTGCCCTCCTCGTTCTGGTTCACGATGCTCGTTAGGGAATCCGTTGGAATACCCGTGGCGTCGTGTATTCTTGGTATCTGAGAGTACGCGTCGTCAAGCGTGATGTCTGGGTCAACGCCTGAGGCTGAGACAGGCGTAGGCGTGTCCCTGGGATGGAAAAAGATAGGCTCGGTGAAATTCTGGGCGATCAGATTCGAACCAATATTCTGGCCTTTGAGTTTGATTATCTCGCCATTTGCCTGGTACGGAAAGAGTATCTGAGCCAGACCGGTGATGAGAAGCGGGAAGAACAGTCCGCAAATTAGGAATGAGAGTAGCGCTAATGTCAACAAGGGTCTGGAGCTCCATTTTTCCTTGGTTTTTGTTGTCAAGATTGTCTACCTCCTATATGTGAAAGACTGAAAGCAAGATGTCTATCAGCTTGATTCCCACGAACGGCACTATGACGCCTCCTACTCCGTAAATCAACGTGTTCTTCAAGAAGAGCGTCATGGTGCTTGAGGGCTTGAAGGCTACTCCTCTCATCGCCAGAGGAATCAGGAGCGGAATGATAATGGCGTTAAATATCAACGCTGAAAGAACCGCGCTGTGCACCGTTGAAAGTTGAAGCACGTTCAGGTTCTTCAGCGCCTCAAGCGCGCGCGCGCTCGCGAACATGACTGGCACTATTGCGAAGTACTTGGATACGTCGTTTGCTATGCTGAACGCTGTCACGGCTCCGCGAGTCATGAGAAGCTGCTTGCCGAGCATAACGACATCGATTATCTTCGCGGGATTCGACTCAAGATCAATCATGTTCGCCGCCTCCTTCGCGGGCTGAGTGCCCGAGTTCATTGCGAGTCCAACGTCTGCCTTTGCCAGTGCTGGGGCATCGTTTGTGCCGTCTCCTATCATCGCGACGGTTCTTGTCTGAGCCTGCTCTCTCAGGACAATGTCGTACTTGTCTTCGGGTTTAGCTTGGGGCACGTACTCTTCGATGCCCACTTCGGCGGCGATACTTTTCGCGGTTAAGGGCTGGTCTCCGGTTATCATTACGGGTCTTATCCCCATCAGCTTGACGGACTGTACCTTCTCTTTGATGTCGGGTTTCAGGACATCTTTCAGCCTGATTATCCCGATCGCTTCTCCGTTCCTTTCTATTGCGATGGCAGTGTCACCTGCCGACGAGATGCTCTCCATTTTGCTTTCGAAGCCAGGGGGAACTGATTGAATCATCTTCAATATAGAGTTGGGAGCGCCCTTCATCACCACTATCTCTGACTCCGACGTTAGATTGGTTCCCTCTGCGAATGCTTCCTCGGCAGATTTTCGCCTGAATCTTCCATGCAGCCGGCCTGGCTTGCCGCCTTTTGGCAGTATGAAGCGTAAGTTCTGCGTTATCTTCACGCCGCTGGTGCGGGTGCTGGCGGAGAACTCGTACACTTCCGAGAGGGCAAGGGCGTTAAGCTCTTTCGGTATGAAACCCTTTTCGTGGGCTAGCCTGATTATGCTGCGGCCCTCGGGAGTGTCATCGTGCCAGGAGGAGAGAAACGCGGCTTCGCCTACTTCTCTTTCCGTGTGTCCTTCAAGGGGTATGATCTGTATCGCCTGCCTGTTGCCGACGGTGATCGTGCCCGTTTTGTCCATGAGGATCACGTCCGTGTCCCCCGCTGTTTCTATCGCTTTGCCAGACTTTGCAACGATCTTTCTTCCGTATAACCTGGATATTCCTGAGAGTCCGATCGCGGGCAGAAGGGCCCCTATGGTGGTTGGAAGAAGACAAACGTAGAGTGCGATGAGCACGGAAAGGTCGCCCCCGAGATTGAGAGTTACGGAAAGTCCTAGAAGTGAGAGAATGATTATGCTGAATATGGCCGTGAGTCCGATGAGGACCATGGTTACCGCTTGCTCGTTTGCCGTCTTCGGTCTCTTGGATGACTCCACCATCATTATCATCTGGTTGATGTAGCTCTCCTCAGGGTTTACGGTGACTTTTGCCGTCAGGTTGTCGCTGATCACCCTTGAACCCCCTATCAGCGCGTCACCCGGCGCTTTGCGAACAGGCTTGGATTCTCCCGTGAGGAGAGACTCATCGACCATGGCGATGCCCTCAAGCACTTCAGCATCTGCGGGGATAACGTCATTCTTTTCTAGAGAAATCAGGTCGCCCCTGCGCAGCTCCTTTGATGATGTGGAGACGATTTTCCTAGTCCATCCTTCGGTCACGATCTTCTTGCTCGGAGCCTCCGTCTCGAGCTTTCGCAGGCTGCTTGCCGTGTTCTTCGCCTGCCTCTCAGCAAGTGCATCAGACAGAGTGCTAAACCAAACCGTGACGATGAGGATAACCGAGACTTCGACGTAGAAGATTCTCTCGCTTGGGCTTGCTATTGGCACGAAACCTTGCGGGTACACTGCCATCGCCGCAACGATGAAGAAGGTTACTTCTACGATAAACATGACTGGGTTTGAAATAAGTGACCGCGGATTAAGTCTCACAACGGAGTCTAAGAGAACCTTTCTAGAAAAGAGAGATGCTCGTCGCTCAACGACAGGCACTTCAGCGGGCAGGCGATCAGTTTCTTTAGCCAAATCCATTCACGAGTCCTTTGAAGTACGATAGTATTGGGCCGAGTGCAAGGAACGGAAGGAACGTGAGCACGACAAGCAGCAGAATGCTTGCGACAAGCACGATGGAGAACGTGAAGCTGTCCGTCTTGAGGCCCACTTCACCGCCGCGTCTCCTTCCAATCATAGACCCTGCTAGAGCCAGTAGAAGCGCTATTGGAGCAAAGCGACCGACGAACATCACGATGGCCGTCGAGATGTTGAAGAAGGGTGTGTTGGCGGATGCGCCGAGGAAGTCTGCTCCGTTGTTCGCGGCGCTGCTTGTGAATTCCCACAGTATCTGGGTGAAGCCGATCGAGTTGCTGCTGACATCGATTGCGCCAGCTGCCCCCGTTGCGTATGCGAGCACGGTGGGAATCAGGATTGTTATGGGGTGAACCAGAAACGCGACCATGACAAGCTTCACGTCCCTTGCGGTTATCTTCATTCCCAGATATTCAGGAGTCCTTCCGGACATGAGTCCAACTATGAAAACGGTGATCACAATGTACATGATCATGTACATCAAACCTACACCTTTTCCTCCTGGGGTCGACTGAATCAGCATCCCCATGAAACCGGCAGTTATTGTTAGCGGGTGCATGGCGGAGAGTGAAGAGTTCAGTGAGCCCGTGGTCACGGCGGTCGTGACGACGGTCCAGAAACTTGAGAAGAAGCCTCCGATTCTGACTTCGATGCCGGGTCCCAGAGGCGTTGCCGGAATAAACGCGATAAAGAGGTCTATCGCGAACAACGCGTACGCGCCGATGAGTATAGGTCTTGCCTCCTTGCGCTTTCCCAGTAACTGGCCGAAAACGAAAATCAAGGCTGTCGGGAGAAGCAGCATCAGGAACATTTCGAAGATATTCGAGAAGGGGCTGGGGTTTTGGAAGGGATAGGCGGAATTGGCTCCGTAGTATCCTCCGCCGTTTGTTCCGATCTGCATTATTGATGCTAGTGAGGCCACGGGTCCGATGAGGACCGATTGTGTCACTCCTTCGACGGTCTGCACCGGTGCGTACCCACTGAGGGTCTGGGGCACGCCAAGCGCGACCAGTGCTATTGAAGCTATTAAGCACAGAGGCAGGAGCAGCCTTGTCAGTGCTTTCACAAAATCAACGTAGAAGTTCCCAAGGTCTTTTGAGTGATCCGTGAAACCGCGTACCATGGCTATCGCGACGCAGACTCCTGTGGCAGCGGAAGTGAACTGGAGAAACTGGATTGCCGTCATCTGGCTGAGAATCGAAAGCGTTTGTTCTCCGCTGTAGTGCTGCAGGTTTGTGTTTGTTCCGAAAGATACCGCGGTTTGGAGGGCAAGATCCCATGACATGCCTGGGAATCCTTGAGGATTCAGAGGTAACTTGCCTTGGAATGTCAATATCAGAAATGCCAAGACCATCTGGGCGACGTTGAGCAGGAGTGCGGCGACGAAGTATTCCTTCCAGCCCATCGAACGGTTGGGGTCCACACCTCCTATTCTGAAAATCCAGTTTTCGATTGGATTCAGAATCTTGTCGAGGCGGGTTGATCTACGAGTGAAGACTCTGGTTATGTACGGAGCGAGAAGCCGCGCTATGATTATCGTGACGCCGAGAACGAGAATAACGCACAGGACTTGAATGACTTCGATCAACTTTTTCAAAACCTCTTCCGGCTATGGCTTGCCCCCTCCACCAAATACTTTGACCCGGTCCTGCCTACTGGCGTGAGCGGGCGCGAGGTCCTTTGTGCGTCTTAAGAATGATGGAGCTTACCGTGCTCTTTACGCCTTTGATTTTCATTACCCTGTTCTTGAGAATGTCCCTGAACTCCTCAATGTCAGACGCTGAAAACAGAGTCACAATGTCAAACTCGCCCGTTACTTCGAAAAGTTCCTCGAGATTTTCAAGCTTGGACAGAGCTGCCACTACATTGTCCATTTCTGCTGATTCTACGAAGATGTCTATGAAGGCCAGAAGTCTCGGCAAACTTGGTCATCTTCCGAACGGAGCGAGCGCCGGTTGATTTATACCTTTTGGTACTCGGGCGCGCTTCAAGAGACACAAGGATAAACGCGCGCGACTTCGAGAGAATAAAAATGTGATGTTGCTTGTTTAATGGCTCAGATAGAACTCTACAAAATCTTTAAACATCATCAAGGAGTATATGACGCCTCTCATCCTAGGGTGAAAATTAATGGTGTTCCTTTTGAATAGCTGGGTTGTCGTTGGCGACATTGACAGACACGAAGAGATAACGAAAAAGCTGATTTCACACTACAAGAAAATTGAAGAACTCAAGTCGTACAGGTATTTCGGCCATTTTGCGGGTCAAGACATGAGTCCTTGGGGTGGACGCCTAGAGATATTTGAATTTGAAAGTTATGCTGCCCTTGAAAGTTTTTTCAAGAAGTTCAACAAGAACGAGGAGGCTACGAATCTCTTGAACGAAGCCATGGCCCTCACAGATCACACTACAGTACGCTTTTCTCTCATGTCCGAAAGAAACCGTGAACTTTGGCTAGAACGAAGATAATCACGCTACCTTACTTAAAGACTTACAGAAAAATCAGCCTACTGCATAAGATGTTAGTTCCCTTTTTATTCCTAAATCTATCTCCCATATATCAGCAACGCATAGAAAAGCAATACTTCTCCCGCAATACTCCCATTTTCCTAAGCGTGCGCTTTCTTATCATTCTGAATATTCGACTTTGCGTTTGTGATACAGCTTGCATTCTCTAGTAACTGATTTCCTATATTGTCGTGGATACGGTATGCCCCCGGTTCCTGCTTCAAAAATAAGTTGTAAAGTTGAATCAGGACGCGTTTCGCTGTATTCCGAACATTCTGTGCATTGATCTGGGAACTCGTTGAAGCAACGATGTTGTATTTCCAACAGTGTCCCCGATAATTAACTAAAGTGAGATCAACTATTTAAGGCCAGCCAAATAACACGCGAGATGTGCAATTGATTCCTTCTTTTCTACCCACTGTGGTAGTGTGAGAAATCTGAGGGGATCAAACCCGAATTTTCACTTCCCCATAGACTTAAAATCCCAATCGTGCTTCTCAATTAGCTAACTACCTTCCTGAATAGGTACAGCGTAGCTCCTAGAGTGACGACTGCAATAAGCCCAATTACGCCGAACGCTTTGAGCACCGTGGCCCAATCGTATCCGTTGATCATGAGCACTCGGGCCGCGTCCACTGTGTAGCTAATCGGGTTGAAGTTCGAGACGCTCAATATCCAATTTGGCATAAAGAGCTTTGGTGTCAAAGCCGTGCTCATGAACAGCAATGGAAAGGTCAGGAATCCGCCTATGGCGAACACCGTCTCCGAGGATCTTGTCTTCAAACCTATGGCCAGAGAAATGCCAGACCAAGCGAGACCGAAGAAGGCTACGGTGAAAAGCATGAGCAATATTCCACCAACCCCAGTTACCACTGTGGCACCCAAGGCATATGCTAAGGCAATGATGATTGCCGACTGAACCACGACTCTGAAAGCGTCACTAGTCAATCTCCCCAACAGTATCGCATATCTGCTGACTGGCGTCACGAGCATTTTTTGCAAATATCCGGTATCTAGATCGAGCACTATTGATGTTCCAGATTGCAAGGCGCTGCCGAAAGCGTTTTGGAGGAGGATGCCGGCTGTGGCGAACTCAAGATAGCTGCTGGCACCCCCGGTGGCTTTGGAAAATCCCTGTAAGTTAGAGAAACTCGAGAACAACTGCGTGAAAAGGAGCAAAAATATTATGGGTTGAAAAAGCGAGAAGAAGAGCAGAATGGGGTTTCGAACGAGTTTCTTCAGGTACCTGACGAAGAGGTACCTGGTGTCGGAGAAGAGGGTCATATTTTATCGCCTCCTTCCGCCAAGCATGACGCTGGGGGTCTTGACAAGTTCCTCGGGCCTTATTCTTCTTCCCGTGTGTTGCAGGAAGATGTCATCAAGAGTCGGAGACGAAAAGCTGACCGATGAGAGCCGAATTCGACTGTTGTCAAACGCTCTAACGATATCGGCGACGATGAGTCCCGCATTTTTCGCGTAAACGGTCAAGCACTCTTCAGAATCGATGACGCTTGTCACGCCTTCAAGGTTGCTGAGAATATCCTTTGCACTCGGTTTATCCTTAGTGCAATTCTCAAGTGACAGTTTAATAGAGTCAGCTCCGACTTGGCGTTTGAGTTCAGCTGGAGATCCGCTGACGACTATTTTGCCGAAGTCGATTATCGCTAGTTGCCGACAGAGTCTATCGGCCTCTTCCATGTATTGTGTCGTCAAGAATATGGTGGTACCTTCTTCCTTGTTTAGCTTCTCAAGGTAAGCCCAAATCGCTGCACGCGATTGAGGATCTAAACCCGTCGTCGGCTCATCCAGGAAGAGCAATCTCGGCCTGTGGACGAGAGCCGTAGCAAGGTCAAGCCTCTTCTTCATGCCACCCGAATAGTTCCTCGCCCGCTTGTCCGCGGCGTCTTCGAGTTCCACGAGTTTCAGGAGTTCGTTGACGCGTTGTTTGAGTTCGGCACCAGGCAATTGCTGAAAATGACCTTGAAGAATCAGATTCTCCTTACCAGTGAGGTCTCCGTCGACAGCGGTTTCTTGGCTCTGAACGCCGATGACCTTTCGAATGTCCTTAGGCTCTTTGTCAAGATCATGGCCCGCGACGATGGCCGAACCGGATGTTTTCCTTAGAAGCGTCGTTAGAATCTTGATCGTTGTGCTTTTTCCGGCTCCGTTGGGACCCAAGAACCCGAAGAACTCACCCTCCTTAACGTTGAAGGAAATGTCATTAACAGCCTTCGTCCCGTCGGAGTACACTTCGACAAGGTTATTGACGGTAATTATGTCTGCCATAAGCCTCCCGTTATTACTTTTCCGGATCAATAAAAACATTACGTGAGCGCGCGCTCAAGGTTTCTTTGCTTCCGTCCCGAGCGCGCAGAGGGCTAAGAAAGTTTACTTGGAGTGGTGAATGTGAACACCGGTCAAAATGCGCCTACCCCCGTAGGTTTTTCCGGGTTTCTAGCCTGAGTATTTCATGCAAGTGCCGGTTGCCTAATCGCGCAGTACTTTTACCACACAGCATAGCGTACCAAATTTGCCCATGCTCTTGCACCATACGATGTCTAAGGCTGTTGTACAGGATTCACAATATTTCAGGTGATGTTTGTTTGCTTTTTGGCTCTTTGCATGCTCTGCTATGTGTAGTCATGCTGTGCATATAGACAATAATATTTATTAAGACTCAAGATTTAATCTAACCTCGGCGAAAAGATTATGGCAATGCAAAAAGCAACCATAGGAGCAGTCGCGGCAATAGCAGTCATGAGCGCAGTCATAAGCGTGTTAGCAGCCGCGCTCGTTACATCCCGCACGTTTTCCAACAGTGGAACCATCGTAGCCATAGGAGTAGGCGTGTACTCAGACAGTGCCTGCACAACTGTGCTTCCCAGCATAAATTGGGGAAACCTGACCCTAGGCGCCTCAGCGAGTTATACAATATACGTGAAGAATAACGGCACAATACCGGTAACGTTGACAATGACGACAGGTAACTGGAATCCCGCTACAGCTTCAAGCTACATTAGTTTAACTTGGGACAAGCAGAATTACGTGCTGACAGCCGGCTCATCTGTCCAAGCTGCACTAACACTCAACGTCTCCTCAAGCCTCACCGGATTCACAAACTTCACTTTCGACATAACCATAACAGGAACACAATGATTCTACAAAGGCAATCTTAGTATCGGCGCGAACGATAACGCGCACACCGAAAAAGTATCATGGCGAATGATTGAGACGGGCGATATCGTTCTCTCTCTCGCGCGTTTCAAATCAGACTGCGAGTCCCTTTTGCAGGTAAGCGTAGACTGAAATGCTATCTAAGGGAGCATGGTTTTCCACGAGTTTCTGAAGTTTCTGATGCACGTTTTGCCATTCTTGCTTCTAAAGCATTATATTTTGCGCAAATAACAAAGCTGACGTTGAACATGAAAGCAGCGTATTTGCCCTGGTTACACATGCATCAACCGATGGTGTTCACCGGGGACAACGAGATCGTAGGCAATCTGGAAAAAATGCTCAGTTCTGATGACTCAAGAGATCAGTGGGACGGAAGACTCATGGCTAGGGCGTATAAAAACCCTGCTTTCTGGGTCAGAAATCTCGAAGAAGAAGGAAAGCATCCGCGGGTTGCTGTGGATTATTCTGGACTTCTCCTTGAAAATCTCAAGAAAACTAGTGGGCTGCATTGTCTAGAAGACGTTGACGGTGATGTGATTGGAGGCATAATAGGACTGTGGAGGCAGGTTCTTCATGAATTTCCTGATTCTGTAGAGTTTTCCGGAACAGCGTACGCTCATTGCTATTTCCCTGTAACTCCTGAAGAAGACTGGGAAAGCCAAGTTGATTTCTGGAGAAAGCTCTTTTGTTCACTTTTCGGTCCAGAATCGACCGAGAGGGTCAAAGGATTCTGGCTACCGGAGATGGGTGTTCCACCTGCTGAAAAACTGAGTCGACTTGTAAGGCTGTTGAAGAACAAAGGGTATGAATGGCTGATTCTGCCGATCGAAGCTGTGAAGGCGGAGAAAACACTCACACACGAAAAGCACGTGGAAATCTTCTGCCAGCCCCATATTCTCAGAACTGACGGTGGAGAGATTACCGTCATCTTCAGGCCGAAGTACAATTTTATCGATCAACAGGGAGGATGCGATGCGAACGGGATATACAACAAGTGTGTCGAGGCCACACGCATATCAGAAAAATCCGGTAGAAAGTGCCCTGCGCTTATCGTTCCCGCGTCCGATGGCGAGAACGGAAACGTCATGATGAACCACTTTTTTTCTGACACGTTCATTCCGTTCTTCAGAGAAAAGGCGGACGAAAAAGTTTCCTCAATGACCATTACTCAATACCTTAAGGAGTACCCTCCAGACAGCGAGATCGAGCTGCAGACCGTCGGGGGCTCATGGTTGGGGGACCATTCACGATGGCGCGAGGGAGATAGACGACTAGAGATGAAGAGGAAAATAGACGAGTTGAGTCGAAGATTTCATGACAGACAAAAAGGAGCCTCAAGAAGCGAAAAGGCACTGAGAACACTTCTCATGACTGAGACAAGCTGCTACGTTTACTGGAACAGTGACTTCTGGTTCGACCAAGGAGAAAAAATGATAGAGTTCGCCTATCAACAAATGGAACAGATTTGTTGACAAGGAGCTTGAAACACCGCGACTGCGAAAATGGCGGAACAGTAAAAGGAGTGACTCAATAAAGGGTGCGGCGGCTTATTTTTCAAGCAGACGGTTTCCACGTGCTGTTAGCGTACTCATTCAGGACTGCGTCGTAGACTCCGTTCGTCCATTCGGCGATTTTGTCCCAGTTGAAGTTCCATAGGCACTTCCGGTAGGCGTTCTCCACCACATAGTTCTTGAATCCGATGTCTCGAACGATCCTGACGATTGCTCCTGCCAGGGCGTTTGGATCATCTGTTGGAACCTTCAACCCTGTGCCACCGTCGTCTACGATTTCATTCAGTCCGCCCGTAGTCGTTGTCACTAGTGGACAATGGGCGGCCATGGCTTCTAGTGCTACTATGCCAAAAGGCTCGAATTTCGAGGGAACCACCGTCACATCTGCTACGCGGTACAGGACCCTTAGCGTCCAGTCGTCAATGTGCCCTGCGAAGAATACTTTCTCGTGCAGACCATAATTGTTAGCAATACCTTGGTACATTTCCTTTTGCGGTCCTTCTCCGACCACCACTAGCTTGGCGTTGACACCGTTGGCGAGGATTGCAGGCAACGCGTTGATGAGGGTGTCTAGGCCTTTTTCGGGGACAAGTCTCCCCACAAACAGTATGATCTTTTCGGATTCGTGTGCGAAACGGTTCCTGACTTCCCAGTAATTGAAGTTGAAGCTGAATTTTGTGACGTCAACACCGTTGGGTATGACAGATATTCTATTTTCAGACGTGTGGAAACACCAAGCGACGTGCCTGCGCATATAATATGAGCAGGTGATCACCCGCCAGGACTCATAAACGATCCAGCCTTCGATTTCATTAATCGACGCTTGGAGATCATTATGAATTCCTGTTCTTCTGCCATATTCTGTGCTGTGCATCGTAGTGATCAAGGGTTTTCTGTAAACCTGTTTCATCCCTATGCCCGCGACGCTGGAAAGCCAATCATGCGCATGGATTATGTCAAACCCTCCGGTCCCGCTGATCAGATCGCTGCTGTTGATCTCCATGTTCTTCTGCATTCGAAGGGCCCATCCTAAGAAAGAATCTCCGGTTGCATAAGCTTCAAACCTGTTGACGTTGACTCCGTCGATGTTCTCGAACTTCCTCGCGCCTGGAATGTTACAGGTCATAACGTGTACTTCTAGGCCTCGCCGAGCAAGCGCTCTGGAAAGATCAAAAACGTGTGAGGCTATGCCTCCTATGATTCTAGGCGGAAACTCCCATGACAGATGAAGAACCCGCATCCCATCACTCACGCCATAACCCTATTATACACGGAAATGACTTCGTCAACCCAATTCGGACCAATGGGCCAGAGTACTCTTATTTTCTCATGGTGGCCTTCGCCATAGTATCTTAGGATCTCCTTTTTGAGCCAGTCGGTGTTTGTGATCACCGAGTTGGATTCCCAGATCCCCATGTCTTCAATTTCTTTAATTGCCAGACTGGTAGCGTTAAAATTGTCATGACACCGATGTCCCTCAATCGAATGGAACGTCATCACAAAAGGGATGTGAAAAGCGTGTTTGAGAACGATAGCAGGGTACGTCGTGAGCCACTCGTGGGCATGTATCAGATCGATGGGTTTCCCTTGCTGCTTGTAGAAGTAGATGATATTTGACGATTCGACCTCCATCTGCAGCGAAGCGGTGGCGGAATAACTGAGAATGCTTGCCATAGGGTGAGTTTTGATGGGGTTAGCGACGCGGTGAACGTGGACGCCGGCAACATCTTCGAACCCCTGCTTCAAATCGTCTAGGACTACGAGTTCGACCTCGTGTCCTCGTCTGACGAGTTCATGAGCCAGCGTGCTCACGTGGTCAGCGATATTTCCCAGGCGTTTGGGTGGATATTCCCAGCTAAGCAGCAGAATGCGCATTGGTGGGCCACTGCATGAATAGCTTGCCAGACTAGACAAGTGTTCTGCCGTAAGTCACTCTTTCAATCCGAGCGTCTATCAGCCTTGTTATGCGGGTCCTTAGTGCTTCACCGTAGAGGTTTGATGCTTTCAACCTGTCTAACTCTTTGGCCAGCTCTGTTTCACCCAGAACATCGTTGAACCACTTTGCTATATCGCCTCTCTGGAGGTGAAATTCCAACGACTTTGAGTCGACTCTTTTTGCCCTTTCCTTGAAGTCCGAAAGGCTGCAGGCTGACATTTTGGTGAACTTGTCCGGCCCGACTCCGGTGTAGAAGTGGAAGCATTTTTCACGGGGTACTGACGAATAGATCTTCTTTGCACTTTCAGGGAGTACTCCTATGGCTATGAGTCCGAGTGGGGTCAATTCGTAAGCGGACTGATTTTCCTGCGGTCTTCGCAGAAGCGTTTTTTCTTCCAGCGATTTCAGGTAGGCAGATAGGCCTTGAACAGTGTAGGGTTCCCCCAATATGCGCGCCAAGCTTTCAGGTGTAGCTTTTCCCAAGAAGTTAACCTTCTTTAGAACCGTGATCTCGTCTTGCGAGAATTCAGACACAGAAGGCACCTTCAGTTCAGATAGCGGGCATCTACCATAATAACTTTATCTTTCAAAGTGCAAGTGAATCTGGGCGTTAGTGAAATGGAAAAGCAACCCTTGCATTTCGCCTTGGTCTTGCACATGCATCAACCCCGTTACAACTTGAATGGTCCAACATACGAATCAGAGGTGGCTCGTGACGTTTTCGGCCAGACGCTTCACCCCTACACGTACCCCGTCGAAGCGCTCAAAAAGGATGAGAATGCGAGGGTAACTCTGAACTTTACAGGCAGCCTGATTGAACAGATAAACGAGTTGGCCAGCGTCGGTTTCGATTCAAGGTTGAACGGAATATGGGACAAGTACAAGGAGACGAACGCGCTCGGAAGGGCGGAATTCACCGGCTGCGGCTATTATCATCCCATATTCCCCCTCATACCTGAGGCTGACCAGCTGAAACAGATCGAGGAGCATCTGGGTCTCTTTGAAAAGACTTTCGGAACGAGACCGGAGGGGTTCTGGCTGCCTGAACTTGCGTTCAGCCCTAGGGTGATTCCCGCCCTAGTGAAAAATGGCATAAAATGGACGATAGTCGACGGTCCTCACATAGTCAATGCGAACAAGAATGAGAACTTGTATCAGCTTTTGTACAAACCTCATTTTGCAGAGTATAATGGGCATCGAATAATCGTGATCCCTCGGGATAGAATGATCAGCATCGCTCAGCAGAGCGGCTACAACCCAATTTGGATGAGGCACGAGATTGAAAGAGGAATCGTGCCGAACAACGATGGGGATTTCCTGCTGACCGTAGCTACCGATGGTGAAAACGGGTGGTTCCGGCATTCTGGAGAGAATGCAGGCTTCTGGGGATGGTTTTTCGAGCCTCTTCTCTATCTTCTGAAGAAGGATCCTGACTTTCAGTTCATCAAGTTGACGACTATAAGCGAGTACCTTGTTGAACATCCGCCGAAGGACACGGTGACCGTTGAGGATGGAAGCTGGAACGTGCCGGACACGTTTGATGACGGCAGATTTCTAAAATGGACTGGGGGCGAAGAGAGGCAGAGGACTTGGTCACGCGTCCTAGAGGCAGGCAGGTCGATCCATGAGGCTGAGGAAAAGATAGCAGCGGCAAGGATGGATTGCACGCCAGAAGCAAAGAATGCGTTAGACCAGGCTTGGCGTTGGCTCCTCTTGGCAGAAGCAAGCGATGATTTTTGGTGGGGCAGCAAGGATTGGCTCGATCGGTCGGTCGTATGCTCTCTCAAGGCCAGGGAAAAAATCAACGAAGCCCAAAGGCTCTGTGGAATCAAGTAGGCTTCCAAGAGCCATCGTCGTATTCTTTGAGTACCCGCTCGTAGAATTCCTTCGTTTCCTTTGCTATCTTAGTCCAATCGTAGATCTCTAGAGCCTTCTGGTAAGCGTTGGCTTTGATCCAGTTTGCGTATCCGGGATCCAGCAGTATTCTTGCTATTCCCCAGGCCACCGAGTCTGGGTTGCCTGCGTACACTTTTGTTCCCGTCTTGTCGTGCTCGACGATTTCAGAGAGGCCTCCCGTGTTCGACACTACTACCGGCGTCTTTGCGGCCATTGCTTCCAACGCTGTGATGCCAAATGGTTCATACAGAGAAGGCACCACGCAAACGTCTGCGACCTGATAGAGCTTTCTGAGGCTTTCTTCGTCGAGAAAACCCGTGAACGTGATCTTTTGCGCTAGCCGCATGTTTGCCACTTGGCGCATCAAGGGTTCCTTCATTCCTCCGTCACCGACGACTACAAATTTCGCGTTCACTCTCGACAGAACTTTCGGGATAGCACTAATCAAGCTCTGGACGCCTTTTTCGTACACTAGTCGACCGACATAGAGCACGATCTTTTCTTCTGGCAAGGCGAATCTTTTTCTGAACTCGGCTCTGTCGAACTCTTTCTCGTACACGCTGGCGTCGACGCCGTTTGGAATGACTGTCACCCTGTCTTGTCCAAACCCGTAGGCCGACCTCACGTGTTCTGACATGTAATGGCTACAGCATATGATCCGCCAGGATTCGTGGACGAGCCAATTTTCGGTCTGATGAATCATCCTTTCATAGTCTGTGTGAAGCCCGTTCCTCCTGCCGATTTCAGTCGAATGCATCGTGGCAACCAGCGGGATTCTGAAGACGTGTTTGAGGCCTATGGCCGCGTTGGCGACCAGCCAATCGTGAGCGTGTACAATGCCAACTTGGCCGCCAAGACTGCTGATCAAAGCCGCGGTTTCTTTCTGCATGTTCACGTTCATCAGCGAATCCCAAGTCGCAAAGTCCGGAGAAGGAGTCTTGTACGAATCCACTCTCACCACTTTTGCGCCGTTAACTACCTCGCGTTCCGGCGCCCCTGGAAAATCGCATGTGACGATGTACGTGTCCACGCCCAACTTCACTAGTTCTCTGGATAGAAAGAACAAGTGTGCAGAAATCCCGCCTACCGTTCTTGGGGGAAACTCCCAGGAAAGCATTATGACTCGAAGTTGTCTGCTCAGCTCACGAGCACCTTCAGACTTTTTTGATAAGCCGCGAGGATTCCGTCCATCCAAATGTTAGAATCAGGCGACACGATTTCAATCATGTCATCTGGGGTATTGTAATACTGCTGAAGTTCCTTTCTCATCCATTGTGACTTGACTACGATTTTCGCCGCTTCAGAGATTCCTAGGGACTCGATACTTCTTATGGATAGGCTTAAGGGCGCACCGCTGTTTCGAGACCTGTGAGGCTCAATGCTGTCAACCGAAAAAACAAAAGGAATCCCCAACGCACGTTTCAGGGTGACCGCGGCAGGTACGAAGTGCCAATCGTGGGCATCGATCAGGTTCACCTCATGTTTCATCGAATAATAGATGTCCGCGGCGACCCGCTCAGCTTCCTGATTCAGGCTAAGCATCCATGTCAGGATGTTTATCTGCGGTCTCACCACGTCAGAGACTCTGATGGCTTTTATACCGTCTGCACCCTGGTGAGAGCCAACCCAAGAGTTATGGTACGTAACCACGTATGTACCAACACCTTTCTTTATCAATTCGGCTGCGAGCTTGTTCACGTAATACGCGAGCGGGCCGACAATTCTCGGAGGGAATTCCCACGTGAGTATTATTACACGCAAGAAACGCCGACTCCATCAGCTAAAAAGTGAGCAGACTCTTATAATCCCCGTATTCGTCAGGTAGAATCTCCTATTTCCCTCATTATCGTTGTAAGCGGCAACGTACCCGTCAGAAACATGCTTGTCCAGGCTCTGGTTAACTTCCTCTGTGCCGGTCTGGAGAAACTGGGCCAGCTCGGCACTCTTTCTTGCCATTTCACCACTGGTAGCACAGAGGTTGTGCAGGGTTATCAGAAGCCGTTCTGACAGGGGAAGATCATACTCGGTCAAACTCATCATTCCCTGCTCCTTTCAAGAAGATGGCTGACCAAATAACTTTTGTGCAACAGGTCTTTAAGATACGCTAGCACATCTTGAAGTGATCGTCGATGACTGCTGCCGACAATCTCACCGTTCTCATGCTCAGCTGGGAGTTTCCTCCTAGAATCATAGGCGGAATCTCCTCGCACGTTCATGATCTTTCCATGGCGCTGGCACGCAGGAACGTGACTGTTCACGTGGTCACCTGCGACTTTCCAGGAGCACCAGAAAACGAGCAGATCGGCAGAGTCAACGTGCATCGCTTCAACTCAAAGATTCCATCTCCAAGCTTCCTCGGATGGATTTTTTCGATGAACCAAGCCATGGCTGAGAAGGCAATCGACGTGATAAACGACAACAACGAGCAAGTAGACGTCATCCATGCTCATGACTGGCTAGTCACAGAAGCAGCCGTAAAGGTCAGAAACGCCTTCTCAAAACCACTAGTGTCAACAATTCATGCGACGGAGATGGGAAGAAGAGGCGGGATCCACAATGATTACCAAAGGACAATAAACGAGGTGGAACGGCACCTTATTGATCAGAGTTACGAGGTGATCTGCTGCAGCGACTACATGGCCAACCAGATCTACTCAGCATTCAACGTGCAGAGTGAGAGGCTTCACGTAATCCCGAACGGTGTAAACGTGGCCAAGTTTGCCGGCAAAGTGAGCACACTGCCCATCAAGCGTCGATATGCGAAGAATGGGGAAAGAATAGTGTGCTTCGTGGGACGGCTCGTCCACGAGAAAGGCGTGCACGTACTGATCGGCGCAATACCCAAAGTCTTGGAAGCGATACCGAACGTGAACTTTGTCATCGTCGGCGAAGGCGGAATGAAAGATTACTTGGCGAAAGAAGCATGGAATTTCGGCGTGGCTGACCACGTCTTTTTCACAGGGTTCGTTAATGAAGAGACGCTGATTTCAATCTACAGAGCGAGTGACGCTGCCGTTTTTCCCTCTCTCTATGAACCGTTCGGCATCACAGCGTTGGAAGCGATGGCCTCAAGGACACCAGTCATAGTAACGGCCACAGGAGGATTAGCTGAAATAGTGCAGCATGAAAAGACTGGCATCAAGGTCTACGTGGACAACTCGGATTCGCTGGCTTGGGGAATCCTGAGGGTGCTCAAAAACCCCAAAATAGCCGATAGGATTCGAGAAAACGGGTATCAAAAGCTTCTCAAAGAGTATGATTGGGACAGGATCGCTGAAAGGACCATGCTGGTCTATAATCTTGCCCTGAAGGCAGCAGGACGGCCACAGACAATCCGCATGAAGTTTCCGTTCCTCGTGTTCGAAGAGTATCCTGAGGAGATCAGAGTTCTCCTCCTAATGCATATTCTCGGAGTCGTCGACATGGAGAACGCCAAACGACCAGCAGAGTTAGCCGAGCTACTCGGAATAGGCTTCGCTAGACTGCATAGTCTGCTTCAGAAACTCTTGGACTCTGGCTACGTTGCATGCTATAGAGATGACCTGCGGCGACTCCGATATTTCCTCACCAAACTCGGCATCGTCAAAGTCTGCTCGGCCTTTTCCTAGGCACGAAAACTTTTGACGCTCTACATCCTCGTCAGTTGAGGGCCTTTCTCCAACAGAGCAATCTCAACTCCATTTGTTGAGATAGTGGTTCTTGGATGTAGTTATGGTGCTTGTAGTGGGCTTCATCGGGCTCTACGCTGGTTCAATGCTCAAAAAACCAAAAAAAAAAGAGTTGAAAAAGCAAAATGTATTGTAACACTGCTTTCTTTTTCTTTCTTTCCTGAGCGAGAGTACCCGCTCATCGAACGAAAGGCTTCTTGAGTTCAGTCAATCGTGATTGTAGCGTGGCTTTCAGTTTTCTGCGGAGTTCTTCGCCTTGAACCTTTGAGGTTCGAATGTGCTCCAGTTGTCTGCCCAGTTTTTCGTCTCGCAGTGACAGAGTTGCCCATTTTTCGAAGTCTCCTTTTCGGTTGTGAAACTCGATGAGTGCTACGTCGATTTCCTGTATTGCTTTGAGAAAGCCGACAAGGCTCCATGCTTTGACCCCTGTGAAGTTATCTTCTCCTGAGCCTCTGTAGAACAGGAATGGTTCATTTGCGGCATACACGTAATCTCGCAGTTTTGATTCGAAGTCGAGAAGGGCTCCTTGTGCGGTAACGAAGGCATCTGTCGCCGATTTGTAGGGACTGAAGTAGGTGTGCACTTCGCCGGGCGCTCCTCCTGCAGAGAACATGTAGTAAAGATGGTCGCTCGTCAAGAAGTACCGCCACAGCCTCAGGAATTCTCTGTCGTTCGATTCCTTGATAAGCGGTTCCAGCTCTTTGCTTGTGGTGTAGTAGGCCCATTGCATGGTGTTTCCCAGCCAGCCACTAGTGTCTCTGTTTATGTCAGCCCAAGAGACGGTGCCGCCGAGTTCGGGAACGTCAATTTCTCCTGCAGCCTTGTGTCTGCCTAGCACTTCAGAGGGAGTTGACATGGATAGGTTTTCATGCTTGAAAATCTCCAAGGGCAGATGTTTGAGAAAGTCGTGTATGCCGGTCTCGGGCCAGTGATGTTCTCCGAAAGTTTCATAGTCTGGAAAGATCGTGACACATTGGCCCTGAGTCACTGCCAGCCAGTCTGCGTATTTGTCAGCTGTGAGGGGCCAATCGCTCCATGTTCTCACTGAAAACCGGAATGCAACGTCGTCTGTAAGTTTGAAGTTTCTGAGAAGGACCTTGAGTCTCTCGCAGCCTTCAGCTTTGTAAACATAGTTCGGCGACCTTCCCTTCAGAATCCTGTCGACTCCCTCCGTGAACATGGCACTGTATCCCATCTTGTCCACGACCTTTGCGATGGCATTGTTGTAGATCAACTCTGTGTTCTCAAAAGCGACAGGTTCAGAGTGAAACAAGTCTTTCATCTGTTGGCGGTGCATTCGAACTTGTTCTATGAACTCATCCCTCTCCGGGTACAATCCTACTAGAGAATGATAGAAGGGCTGGTCTAGAAATTCGACGCAGCCAGTTTCGCTTAACTGTTTGAATGATTCCAAGAGGTCAGGGCTGAAACTCTCGCACTGTTCAAGAAAAACTCCTGAAATGCTGAATGAGACTTTGACCCTTCTTTCTTTTCTGAACCTATCGATCAGGTCAAACAGAATGGCGTTAGCTGGAAAATAACATTTCCTGGCCGCACGGTCGAAAATCTCCCTGTTTTTGGCATTATCGAAGTAGAAATCGAACAGTTCCTCCTTGGTTTTCCTCTTGAACATGCTTCTTTCCCAGAAGAAATTCTCCCTAAGCCTGTAAGGTTGATGAACTTTGAAAATGAGGAGTACGTCGACCAATCTTCACCACCAAGCAATTACGACAGAACGTGCGGAATTTGCTTAAGCTTTGCGGTTTTGATCAGGTCATCGTATGTAGCCGAGTTCTTTTGAGGCGATGATGAACATCGCATGGCTCCAGCACAGTGGTCTCACCGAAACTTGAAGGTCGTTCTCGAACACCTGTTCAGGCAGGAATTCTTGATCTTTTTCCAGCGGCCAATTGTAATATTGAATGGCTTTTTCCCTGTTGCCAAGTTTCGCGTAATATATGCTCATCCAAAAGTTGAGGATCGGCCAAGCACCCGCCCCTTTTTTTCGATGCAGGCCTCCGTACATCCACCCGTCGTATTCGTCGCTTTCGTATCTGTGTACTCCACCGTGAAAAACTAATTTCTTTTCGATTTGCTCCGCTGTAGTCAGTACTCGCGGATCATCCGCCCGAAAGAGGTCGAATGGGTAGACAAGCCCAAGCGCCGAAGCATCGATTCTTTCATCACTCAGTCTTCCGAAGCTTCTGATGAAATAGCCTCTGCAGTGTTGTTTCAGTCTCTTGAACATGCTTTCTGCCGTTTCTGTCCACTTCTTTTCCGGAATAAGCTCGTTTGCGCATCTTAAACCTTTGATACAAGCAGCGAGGGAGTAGGTGAAATTGTCCTCTAAATCGGGGAACGTGAACCTCTCTTCCCATAGGTCATTCGTGGTATCGTCGAAATGATTCTCTTTCCACTTGTTGCACAGGCTGTTAGCTGCGTGTCTGATGAGTCTCTTGTATTTGAGCGCTTTCTTCGGTCTTGCTTTATAATGGTGCCAGATTGCCCACAGGAGAGAGCCAGTCTGGTCCGGTTGAAAATTGGCTGAGGCTTTGGGGCCGTTAACGGAATAGTTTTGGCAAAGACAGCTTCCGTCTCTGAAGCCTTCTGCCCGGTTGATGCACCAGTCAAAAAACCGTTCTTGTACGTTCTCCATGTGCAGGATGTCCGCACTTACACATGCAAAAGATGCATCCCTGGGCCACACATACATGTAGTCTTTTGCTTCTTTGGGGAAGTATTCCTTAAAACAGTTCGCTGCGACGATAGCCCCGTTTTCCAATGCACAATCGGAGATCACCTGTCTACTCACTTCGATAAGACGCTGAATTCTCGAATCCAAACAAAACACCAGAGTCTAAGACATCTTGGAACTATTTAATCTATAAATTCTTCTAAGGACTCTGTTCAAAACTGGTCCCCAGGAGGCACACTTTGAAAAAACTTCGCGGGGACAGAGGTTTCTACGTCATTTTTCCTAGGAATTGTTGGATTTCGTCGTAGTTCGGTTCGACGGCAGGGTTCTCTGAAATCCACACGTAGCGTACCATGCCTTGTCTATCTATTATGAAGACTGAGCGTTTCGCAGCGCTGTAGCCCTCCAGCCCCGCAAAATTCTGCAGTTCTATGCCGTAAAGTTTAATGACTTCGCGCTTGTAGTCGCACAGCAACGGGAAAGTGAGCATGTTCTTCTCGGCAAATGCCCTGCTGGACCATGGATCATTGACACTGATGCCCACGATCTTGGCCTTCAACGCTTCTAACTTTGCGAGAGAGTCTCTGAAAGTGCACATTTCCCTAGTACAGACCGAGGTGAATGCGCCTGGAAAGAACGCGAGCACTAACGTGTCGCCAAGGAATTCTTTCAGGCTTCTAAGCTTTAGTTGATTGTCGAAGAGTTTGAAATCCGGTGCCTTCTGCCCGATTTCTATCTTGTTAGCCATCTTTTCTCAAACCTCAGCATGTGTCATCCTGTCAGTGATTAAGTGTATTTTTCGGTTACTGGAAGAAATAATGGTTAATCTTTGTTTTTATTCTTTTGTTTATGCGTAGTCGCACACTTGAGCTAAAATCCACAGAAATTCGTCTAGGGAGTGAAAAGTCTTTTATTTCGACGAGGCGTAATTTGAAAGGGGGTGGATTTTATGGCTAAATGTCCCAAGTGTGGAGCAGAAGTCAGTACTCCTAAGAAAACCTGGAAGATGGCTGGAAGAGCAGACAAGAGTGGTAAGAAAACTGAGCTAACGATTGGACTTTTTGAGCACTGTGGAAAAAGCTTCAGGGCTACAACAGGCAAGAGAAAAATCTGATTTCAGTGAGAGCATAATACCCTTCCTTTTTCTATTGTTAGATTAACAAAACTCGAGTTCTTAAAAAGCAGCGTTTCCCCAAACAACTTCAATCTGCTGCAGATCAGGTTTTCTTGAAGATTCGCACACAAGTACTTTTTGCATTTGAAGTCTTTTTCGAAAGGCTTATGCGATGCTGGTACAGCCTTAGGATAGAAGGCGTTTGAACATGGGAGATTCCTTGGAACTTCAGAAGAAACTCACCAAGACACGCGAAGAATTGAGCAAAAGGGAAGTGGAAGTCAGACGTCAGGTGGCAAACATTGAAAAGATAAAAGTCGAGGCATTGAAGAAGCTGGAAGAGTTGAAGTATTCTGCACAGCATGACATGGAAAAAGTCGAACATGATATCGCGAAAGCAAAAGAACTGAACGCGGAGACAAAAACGAGAATTACATCAGAGATGATCGCGTTGAAGAACGAAATTGAAAAGAAATATGCGGAGCTGAGGAGCACAACACTGGGAAAAGCTGCTTCAACATGAGAAATAGCCGTTGAGAACTCGAATCTAGGCTTCTATTCAATACCTAGAATCGTGGCAAAGCTTCTATCTTTCAATTCCATGCATTCCACGCGCGCTCGCTGGAAAGATTTAAGGTCATCATGATTGTCTTGGTTCAATCTTGCAGTGACGAATTTGGACTCAAGCCTCATGGGAGAGTCAGCCGCCGTACTTACATCATGTCTTTGGACAGGTAGCTCTATAATGTTCACGTCAGCTGGGAGGAGGATCGGGTCGTTTAGCGTCAATGCAATTCGGACGACGATGGCCATTGGGCTTCTAGTCTTTGCGCACATCATCTTGCTGGGTGCCATATTGCCTGTTGCAAGCAGTGGACAATGGTTCTGGATGGGTTTAAGCGGCATCGTTGGCCTGGGGATCGGTGATTTCGGGTTGTTTGCGGCATATATTGCCATCGGCCCCAGACGTGCAGTTCTTATTCAGGCCGCATCTCCCATATTTGCTGCTGTGGGCGCATACTTGATGCTGGGAGAGGGGTTCTCGCCGCTTTCTGCAGTCGGAGTAACAGTCACTCTAACGGGCATCGTTGTAGTCTTGCTGGAGAGAGGAGAGAAGTCAGACGAGAGCCTAGCAGCAAATAAGCGGAAGAGTTGGGGGGTGTTCTTCGGTCTGGTATCAGCGATGGGCCAAGGGTTCGGTGTCGCACTTTCGAAGAAGGGAATGTATCTCGGCGTGAGTGTGGCGATGAACCCTTTGTCTGCGGCTTTGATACGGATGTTGCTGGCAGGTTTGTTCGTGTGGGCATGTGTTCTCTTCGCTGGGAGGCTGCCGGAAGTGCAAAGGGCCGTGAAGGACAGGGAAGGTATCAAGTACACTGCAGGTGGCGCGTTGATCGGGCCGTTCTTAGGCATGACGCTTTCAATGGTTGCCATAGCCAACGCTCAAGCGGGTGTCGCTCAAACGTTAATGTCCTTGATGCCTGTGATCATTATCCCCGTTGTATGGATAATCTACAGGGAAAAAACCAACTGGCGCGGCATACTAGGAGCCATCGTGGCAATCATCGGCGTCGCGATCCTGTTCCTGACTTAAAAATCGACTCTAGTCAACCCGTGCCTTCTGAAGGACAAAGAGAGGGCTTCCTGGTCGGAGAAGCTCTAGGTACATGCAGGCTTTATCAAGACTGCGTTCGATCCAAAGGATACAGAAATATCATCGTGGGACATTTGAGGAGCAGGCGATACAACGCAGGTGGCGGACCGTGAGAATGGATCTAGTTTTTCACCCTTTGACTTTAGAAAGATGGAAAGACCTTGAGAAGCTTTTTGGAGAGGACGGCATTTGCAGATCATGCTGGTGCATGTGGTGGAGGCTTTCATCATCTGAATGGAAGAAAGGAAGGGGTAGGGACAGAAAAGAAGCCCTTAAAACTATCGTGGGCCAGGGGAGAGTCCCAGGCATATTAGCATATTTTGATGGGCAGCCGATCGGTTGGTGCTCTATATCTCCAAGAGAGGAATTCCGCAGACTTGAAGGATCCAGAACGCTGAAACGATTAGACAATCGGCCAGTTTGGTCCGTAGTATGCTTCTTTGTCGCCAAACCCTTCAGAGGAAAAGGTGTCTCAACTAAGCTGCTGGAAGCTGCTGGAAGCTGCTGTCAAACATGCTGGGGACGAGGGGGCTAAGATTGTCGAGGGTTATCCAAATCGCTCCAGTGAAAAACAGCACGATACGACTGTTTACACTGGTCTCGCCTCTATGTTCCAAAAGGTTGGGTTTACTGATCATGGTTCTACGTCCAAAACCAGAACGGTGATGAGGTACGGGCTCGAATAACGAAAATCTGACCTGGCGCACGTATTGACAACGAGAGATAGTGCAGGCTAAGCTACTAATAATGGCGGGCCCTGTGAAGCTGAAGCGAGAGCGGTGACTGAGTTGGTGCAGGTGAAAAGATGGAACATTTGTTGAATAAGGAAAAGATCAAGGTTGGTTTGAGGAAGCTTGGCTTAAGAAGGGGAGATTCTGTCGGTGTCCATAGTTCCTTGAAGAGTTTCGGTCGTGTGGAGGGCGGCGCTGATGCTGTTATCGATGCCTTGTTGGAGACTGTCGGAGAGGACGGGAACATCGTGATGTCGTCGCAATCTGCGAACCTTGTTGAAGTTCAGAGGACACCAGAGGAGATTGCAATGGGTGTTTCTTGGTTGTTCAAGATCTCACCTTATGATCCGCAGAAGACTCCTGTTAGAACAGGCGCTATTCCTGAGACTTTTAGGAAGAGGAATGGTGTTATTCGTGGTTCTCATCCGAGTAATTCAGTGGCGGCTTTGGGTCCGCGGGCGAGGGAATTGTCTGAAGGCTGGCATAAACTGCTTGAGTTAGATGGTTACATACTTTTAATTGGTGTTGGGTTGGATCGTTGTACAGCTATGCATTTGGCTGAAAAGCGGGTGAGATTCCCTGAGCGCATCTTGAAGAAGATCACTCCGCCGAAGTGGCTTCTTGAGAAGTATTCTGAAGGTGATTGGGAATGGGATTTCGGTCCCTATCCAGACTTTGCAAAGCTAACGAAGCCTTGTCTTGAGAGCGGAATAATGAAGACGGTCACGGTTGGAGAATCTACTCTGAGGTTGGTCAGGCTGAGGGAACTGATAGATCTGTATGTGGAGTATCTGGAGAAGGATCCTGATCTTTTCTACAGTGCGTCCTAAGACGATTAGGCTGCCAAATGCAGCCCATTTGAGACAACGCATGTCCTAATTCAGGAACGAGTGGCGGGCACTTTCTAGCCACGCCTAACCGTTAGAGTGGTAGAAGAACATTTCAAGTTCTAGTCCAAGCGGACTTTTGGATGAAATGAACCTATTCTTTCTTTTGTTTCATCATGGTCAACAAGTATTTGGCAAGAGTCGAGTAAGTGAATGGGCGGTAGTGAACCTTATCGTTCAAGTCTATTATGAAGCTCTGCGTTTCGCTTGTCTGCACATGCTCGTAACTTCTTATTCTATCAAGCAGATGCGTGAATTCAGAGTAGTCTTTCTCGTAGGATATGATCACAGAGTCGTATCCGAAGCCCAAGCCTTTTTCTACCATCACCACTTGTGGAGATATCCCAGTCTCAACGTTTTCTAGGGCTTTCCTTTCTGCTTTCGTGGCGTCTTCTCGGTCCAGGTCTTTTCTGTGCTTGACAAGAGTCACAGTCAGCAGGTTTAATCCAAGCTGAGTGAAGTCTGGAATTACAGTGTATTCCTTGATGACGCCTTGTTTCTCCAAATTCTTAATCATTCTACTGACTGTCGGCTGAGAAATGCCGATTGCCTTTGCCAATTGGCGGTCGCTTCTTCTGCTGTTCTTCATCAGTTCAGCTATCAGCTTCAGTTCAAGGTCTTTCAAAGAAATCACATCTCATTTTTCTAACCTAACGTGATAATCAATTTGTGCGTTTCTCTTAAGAAGACTTTCTTTTCGGACCAGAAAACAACATGAGTATGATGAAACCTTGTGAAGTGCGAGCTTGTGAAGAATCCTTCCTTCGCTACATAGAAACGGGCGAAAGCGATGGAAGCGACGATGAAACATGCTTGAGAGCGCGAGTTTTTGGTGAGTGCGAGCTTGGCTATGCTTCCGTATAGATGGTCATGCGGCAGCTCTTTGGAAGAAACGTGTAAAGCCTTTGTCTTTTCTTATCGAATGTGAAGGTGTGTGCTCCTTCTTCCGTCTTGACTTTCTCATCCACGACCAGTTCATGTATGTTTATCACTTCAATGATGCCAGGGTTTCCAATGGCACAGTAGAGACGATGCCTGCCAGCATTAAGCCAAGCCACGTCAGGGGCTCCTCCAATCGGCACAACAGCTTTTTCGTGACCCGTTGAAATATCCAAGATCACAACTGCCATCGCATCGCATGCCACGTAAGCTAGGCTGCTCTTGTCATCGATGTCTATGCCGTGAGGCCCTGCCACTGAGACGGGTAGAAAAGCCTTCTGTGACAGGTTTTCAGGTGCGAGGATGGCCACTCCCGATGGCTCACGAATGTTCACCAGAAATTGATCCCTTGTCGCAGAATATGCACACCATCGGGGTCTACCTGCAAGCTGCAAAGAGGAGATTAACTCCCCTGAATAAGGATCAACGAGTATTGCTTTATTATCTTGCACGTCTCCAACGAGAAGCTGCCTGTGGTTACTGTCCCAGGCAAGGCCATTGGGTGCTGAGCCTGCTTGCGCCTCGCGTAGGACACGATTGGTCAAAGCGTCAACTACAAGGATCTTACCCGTCCCTCGAGAAGCAGCAAAGAGCAGATTCTCTTTCTGAGCGCACAAAACGCCACTCGCGTCTAAACATCCTGTTAGTGTTGCCAAGTGCTTAGCTCTCTCGCCGTCTATGATCTCTACAGTTCCCAAGGCCGTGTGGGCAACATACACGCGACCGCTTTCGAGATGAACATCAGCATGGTCAAACCCTCCAAGTTGGTGACGTGGAAGATCAACTTGCTCAGAAATTGACAACACTGCTGTTATTCCCTCCTCAGTCAACAAAAAAAAAGGACAGAGGTTGGTTTACTCTGCCAGTTTCTTTTTCAAGAATTCTCTTCGGTCTTTTCTTTCTAGTTTTTCGATTTCCGCTTTGTATTTCTCGCGAATCAGTCTCAGCTTGCAGTTCGTGTACAGCGCGTCGTATACCGGGCTTGCCTTGGCGATGGTTTCATAATCGTCTTTTGATACGATGCCGAAACCTGTCATTACGGCTTCCATTCCCGCTGCTTCAGGGGCCATTTCCATCTTGTCTGTGTCGGCAGCTCGGACGATTTTTGCTAACTCCAAGACTGCAGGGTCCTGTACCTTGTACTTTTCTATGATGGCGTCGAAACTGCACTTGTCTCCGTGATGTCCGAGTTCGACTCCTGACGCATCGTAAGGTATTGCCTTCTCTTTTTTGGCTGTTTCCTCAATCTTTTCTACGGGAACGAAGAGGAATTCGGCTTTCGGGTCTACGAACCGTTTTATCAACCATGGGCATGCGGTTCTGTCAACGTGCACGTATAATCTTGTTACCCATTTCATGCTTTTCACCAACACTATTTGGCTTTCAGTTCTTCGATGCGTTCCTGTACTGCTGCAAGCTCGTTCTTCAGTTCTTGTGCGTACTCTTCTAGTTTCTTGGTTTTCTCTTCTTTCGTTAGGAAGCGGCGAGTAAACTGTCCATATCCGTGGTGGCCTTCGCGCCAACAATGTCCGCCAAATCCATGGTGTTCTTCGCTATGTTCTCCATGCATACTTTCTTTCACACTCTCTTATGTAGATTAACTACTTACCACAGTAGAATATCTACTTATATAAGTTTAACGCATAAATCCAATTCGGTGAAGCAAATGCACAGACTCGGAAGCATGAAAGTCGGAACAGTGCAGCTCTGGCTTCTGCTGCTACTCTCAGACAAGCCCATGTATGGCTACGAGATCATTCGTGAACTAGAACGAAGATTCTCAGGATATTGGTCCCCTAAAACAGGCACAGTATACCCTGCTTTAGAAAAACTAGAAGAGAATGGATTCATTACCGGACAGATTGAGTTCAGAGACCACGGACCGGACAGGAAACATTATGCAATTACCGACAAAGGGAAAGAGGAGTTAAAGTCCGCTATGGCTCAGTGGGCAAAAATGACAGAGATGATAGACACTTACAGAGAAACGCATCAAGCCATATTCAAATTCAAGAAACAATGCACACGAGACGAAGCGGCAACAATGCTCACAAGACTCGGAACAGCCTTCCAGAATGAGGCTTTCGAATTCTCTGACGTTCTGCCTTCAGAAGAGAAAGGAAAAGCTGAGCCAACGGAACCCATATTCTTCAAACTACTCTACGCCAAAGAAAACCACAAGTACGAAATTCACATGGAACTCGAATGGATGCCGTCCAACGGCAAGTCAGCGAAAGAGACGTAAAAGACAGCTAAATGTCGGCGAACGGCGTCAAGATGAGTTCAAGCTGGTTTGCAGCATGAATATTACGTCCGACAAAGTGGGAAAAGCCGTTTTTTGGACACTGTGCGTGATGGGAATCTTTGCAATCCTGAGCTCGACAATGTCTAAGACTCTGCTCAATCCCTTTGCCGTTGCGCTGGGCACGCCTACTAATTGGTCAGGTTTCGTGGGTGCGGCTTCAACCGTGCCGGGCATTCTGATCAGTCTCCCTGCGTCTTCGCTTTCCGACATTTACGGCAGAAAGAAGTTCCTACTAGCATCAGGCTTCGTTTTTGCAACCGCACCTTTTTTGTACCTTTTCATATCAACATGGTGGCAGCTCATACTCGTCAGGTTCTACCACGGGTTTGCAACTGCCATCTTCGTTCCCGTGGCCGAAGCTTCGATGGCCGAGTTGTATCCGTCACAGCGAGGGGAACGCATATCACTCTTCACGTCTGCAACGTACGTCGGTAGAAGCATCGCACCTTTCCTCGGCGGATACATACTGTTCAGCACCGCAAGCACTTCCGACCCATTGTACAACTATCACATCATGTACCTCGCGGTCGCAGCGACTGGACTGGCTGCCTTCGTCATAACACTGCTGTTTCTGGCTAAGAGAAAGCCACCCATAGTCGCCGCGTCGAGAAACCAAGACACTCTGAGGCGAATGTACGCTGGATGGGGCGCCTTGGCCAAGAATCATGCCGTGCTAGCTGTCAGTCTTGTGCAGGCCAGCTTGTACTACTCGTTCGGCACGGTGGATTATTTTCTCTCAGGATACTTGAAAAACAGTTTGCACTTCGACTTCTTCTCGACGGCCGCTGTTTCGGGCAGCATCATCGTGCTCGCCATCTTTGTCAGAGTATGCATGGGTTGGCTCTCGGACAGAATGGGAAGACGGACACCGATAATCGTCGGTCTATTAGTGTGCTCTGCCCCGTTGATAGTGTTGCCATACACTTCGGACCTTAGGATAATCTTGCTGCTTTCGCTCGTGTACGGGTTCGGGTTCGCTACGGCCACGGCATCCACGTGTCCTCTGATGACAGAGCTTGCTCCGAGCCAATTTGTTGGTACTTCAACGGGTTTTCTGGACATGATGATGGATGTGGGGCAGACGATCGGCCCTATAGTGGGCGGCTTCATCTTGGGAGCAAGCCTTGGATACGTTGGCCTGTTTCTGTCGTCCACGATAGTACTGCTTTTCGCCTGCTTCGTTTTCGCCGTGTCCAAAGTCGCGAGGAGAAGATAGGTGCTTTCAGCATTGTGGGACGTAGAGCCTAACGTTCGATGTGAATCGAAAAAAGGAGATGTGGCTCTTGGGCAACGATAAACATCGGTGAGTCCTGAAAGGCTGATAGTGGTCTAACTGAGCGCGCCGCTTCCACAAGTGGGCTGACAAATAGTTTCGAGCTATTCCCTAGACGTTTTATCGTTTTTTCTTTGTTTCCCTACCGATTAGCTCCAGCCAAATGCCGTTAGGATCCTTGACGAAGGCGAGAACCCAAGAGCCTTGATTGAAGGGCTCCACTGCAGGTTCACATCCAAGTTTGATCAACCTTTCATACTGCCCCCTTACATCTCTTACGTACAGCCCGAGGTGATCGAGCTCTGATCCATTCACGTATTCTTCGTAGAATTTGCTGGTCTTGGGATAGTAGTTCAGTTCAAGTATCTGCTTGCCCGTCGGCGTCCTCATATGAACATAAGTGCCCTCGTGGACCTTCATCTTGCCCTTCAATACAGTCCGGAATCCAAGCGCTTCTCTATAGAACCTGATCGACTTCTCAAGATCCTTCACGCGAATACCAGTATACCAGAAGCGGACACCAAGTAGGTTGGGTTTTCTTTTCGACTCCTCTTTAATTGCCATAGATTCCCCTATCAACGTGGTCAGATGTTCAGATAAGACTTTGCGCCTGTGGTTGGGATGGGGATTTTAATTAGGTCGGAGTTGGTAAATCTCGTGCGCATAAGCTTTTTATTGTGTCGTTCTGTACCGCATTTTTTAGGGTGTATTTTGATTGAGTGAAAAGTCTCCTTTGGATGATTGGCGGTTTCTCCTCGGCACGTGGAAGGGTAGAGCTGAGGGTGGTCAGTTTGGCGTGAAGGGAATGATAGAGGGTGTTGTTGTGTTTTCTTGTGAGCCGAGTGCAATGTTTATCATGGGGACTGGTGAGAATCGGAGTGAAGGGCAGTTGCTTCACAAGAGCATTAGCATGCTTTTCTATGACAGTGGTGGGAGGAAATTCAGACGTAAGACATTCTTCTCCTATGGTTTTGTTGATAATGAAGTGGAATGTGCAAGGACCGAGAGCGAGATAAAATTCGATGTAACCCGCGAACCAATGCCCAAGCAATATGAGGGAACATGTTGGCGTTCGTTCGTAAGAAAGATTTCTGACACGAAGGTGGCAATGGGCTTGGAAGTCGCAAAAGAAGGGAAAGAATTCAAACCGTTCGGTGAATCAATAATAGAGAAAGTGAAATAGCCTAAGACAAAATCTGTTTGGTTACCGTTCTGACGCAGACCTTGGTGAACGGATTAAAGTTATCAAAGCTTGTTGGGGTTCTCCCTCACGGCTCTAAGCGTTAAATAACTCTTGTTTTGAACTTGTGATACTGGGATACTAGTTATGTCTGAAGAAGAAAAAGTAGCTTACATTCAGGAAAGTATCAAGCAGGCAAGAAGTCGCGTAATAGCTGGGGGCATTAGCCTTGTTTGCGGGGCAGTGTTTCTGGTTTTTGCGGCTATTGCATTCTCCTCGTTGGGTGCAGCAGCGTGGGTTGTAGGCGGCATTGGCGTGTTCTTGATTGTGGTCGGGCTGTCTTTGTCTTTGTATTACGCTAATGAACGTAGCATATTGCAGTTGCAGCTTAAGATGAGGACGACGAAAACGCTGACGTGTCGTAACTGTGGAAAGCCGATTCCTCAGGGGAAATACACGCTCTGTCCTTTCTGTGGGTCTGCGCTCGTTCCGCCGTTGGCTCAGAACATCGGTGAAAATCAAGAATAAGCTTGGTTTACTGCAAAGAGAGGGTTCTAGGGGTGAAAATAGGCAAGGGTTGAGTCGGGGCTTCACTGTTCTAATGCTTAGAACTTTATTGCACGTTGAGTCTTTCTTGTTTGGTGGTATTGTTTGGGTTTGAAGTGGTGGATTTTGTTGATAATGATTGGAGCTGCATTTGTGGTGACAGGCACTTTGGCATTGTCGGTGCAGCCATCAGAAAACACGCGCAAGGGGGAGATTCAGGGCGTTGGTACGGTGAGATACTTGAGTTTTGAGGGTGGTTTCTGGGGTATAGAAAGCGATGACGGTGCGCATTATGATGTTGGAAGTGTGCCTCGAGAATTCCAGGTGGATGGTTTGCGGGTTCGATTCTCAGTCAATCTTGCACATGATACACTTTCTTATCATATGTGGGGACAAGTTGCCGAATTGGTTTCGATCGAAAAACTATGATGGAACGCATGTGCATATTCTGGCGGAATGTGTCAATATTGTATGAGTGTTTCAAGTTTTCGCGCCGTTCTGGATGCACGCTTTCTGCGGAGTATTCTGGGCTGAACCCAACTCTGAGTAATGGTGTCCACCGCGAGTCCCTTTTTTCCGGTATCACAATGCCATGTCGTGGCGCGCGCGAGTTGTGCTGTTCGATGGAGAAAAAGAGAGTGCTGGCGCGTTGCTACGTTGATAGTGGCGGTCGCGCTTGCAGCTCAACTGGCAACGTTAGGGTTTGGTTGTTTCTTACTATCGTCACGTTTATTGTTTGGCCTGGTAGAGTGTACTCTTCTAGGTAGGTTGAAAGGTCATCCAGGTTCCTGATTCTTGTGCCGTTTATCGCTGTTATGATGTCTCCTCCTGTCGTTATTGTTGTTCCGTCGACTTGAGTTTGAGTGGTGCCGCCTTTGAGGCCTGCTTTGTCAGCTGCTCCTCCGCTTGTTACTTGGGCGATTAGCCATCCGTAGGTCACGTTCACTTTCATGGCTTGCGAGATCCCATAGGTCATGTCTGTTCCAGCTGCTCCTAGGGCGGGATGGCTGTTGTACGAGCCGTTTGTGGTCAGAGACTGAATTTCCCGGAGTATCGTGTTCGATGGAATTGCGAAGCCTAGCCCTTCGGAGCTGGTTACGATGGCCGTGGTTATGCCGACAACTTCGCCTTGATAGTTGAGAAGTGGGCCTCCGGAGTTGCCGGGGTTTATGGGAGTCGTGGTCTGTATGCAGTCGGCTATGACGTATCCGCCTGTCGTGCTCTCGGAGATCGTTCTACCAAGCGCGCTGACTATTCCCGAGGTCACGGTTCCGGCCAGTCCATAAGGAGTTCCTATGGCGATTACTGGGTCACCCACGCTCAGGGTTGATGAGCTCGTGATTGAGAGGGGATTGTACTCGTCTTGGGATGCATTTGCCGTTAGAACTGCAAGGTCTGCGTAAGGGTCTGAGCCTATGACTTTGGCTGCGTAGGCGTCTCCGTCTGTGAACGTTACTGTAATGTTGGTTACGCCGTTCACGACGTGGTAGTTTGTGACGATTACGATTTGGCCTGTTAAGTTATAGATGAACCCTGATCCTTGTACTTCTCCGTATTGATAGTAGGGTTGTCCCCAAGGAGTGTAGTATTCTGTCGCGGTTGTTCCTTGAACCACGACGACGGAGCTATTGACCTGCTCGTACAGGTTGGGCAGAGAAACGTTTTCTCCCAGAATGTAAGTGTTGTTTTCGATTGTGCTGGTTTGAGAGGATGGGTCTTGTGATTGGGCGTCTGAAACGGTTTGTTTGAGTGTTGACACTTGGTTTTGCAGGTCGTGGATTTGGCTTGATATGGTGAGACTGCTCATCGCGTAGCCGAGTAATCCCCCTATGAGTAAACATGCCATGATCGTTCCTGCTAGAACGATGGTCAGACGAGGCGTGAGAGTCATGGTTTTGGTTTTTGTTTCCAATTCAATCACCTCTTTAGCACGTTTTCAACGGGCTGAGACGCGTCAGGTTATTAAGGGGTTTTTCAGAATTAGGCCCTAGTCTATACCTAATTCAACATGCGGGGCTGTTGATCGCGTGTTGATGAAGAAAAAGGATGGGGGGTTAAGAGATTGGGATTTGACCTATCTCGCTCATGTCTTCGAGGCTGTTCATCTTTACCATTCGATCTGAGATCGTGTAGAGCACGTCTTCGATGTATAGTGATCTTTTGATCCAGTATGCTTGATCGGTGATGCTCGTGCCATTTGCTATGTGGGTGATGCGTCCTTCGACCACTAGGTCGTGGTACAGTGATATGTCAAACACATAGGCGCCTTGCCACACTGGGTCTCCGTAAGCGCTGTCTGGAACGGGGCTAGGATATTTGCTTTCATCTATCTTTGCCACCAGGACTGGTATCACGAGGAGATTCTTGGATCTGTCGAACAGGAACGCTTTGGGGTCCGATAGGACCGGTGTGTCTGATCCTCTGTCGCCGATTACGTAGCTTGCCTCTTGTATGGGGTTGGTTACGTTGGTCACGTCGAAGAGTGATATTTTTATTCCTTGGTACCAGGCGAAGTATCCGTTTTGGTCTTCGATCGTGTTTTTGCCCACGCCGATCAGGTGTGTCTCGTCGTATGGGTGGAGGTAGTCTGAGTATCCTGGGATTGTGAGATTGCCTAGGACTTGTGGGTTTGTCGCATTGCTCAGGTCTATGACGAAGAGGGGGTCAGTCTTCTGGAATGTTACTAGGTAGCATCGGTCGCCCATGAAGCGGGCTGAGTGGAAGTTTTCTCCTGGTGCAATGTTTTCGAGTGTTCCTACTATGGTGAGGTTCATGTCGAGGACGTACACGTTCGTCGCGGTGACTCCGTTGATGGTTTGGGTTTGTATTCGGAAGTAGTCGCCGTATTCGTCCATTGAGTACTGGTTGTGTTCGTATCCTGGGATTTTGCCGACTGCTTCAACAGTCATGTTGTTGGCTTGTAGCTGTATGCGGTAGATCGTCGTGTTTCCGCCCCAGTAATAGTCTTGGAACGTTACGTACATGTTCTGTTGTGAAGCGTACATGTTGCTTGCTTCTCCCTGCAGGGTCGGCAGGTATACTGGTGCTTCTGTGGCGTTTTGGATGTTCATTGCGATAAACGTGGTGTATCGATAGCGCTCTTCTGTTCCGTTGAAGTAGTGAATTTCAGTGGGGGCTATCTCATTCGTTTTTCCGTTCATGATGATTTCTGGGAGGAAATCTGCGTCGCTAATCGTGTATGCTGGTTTGCTCGCGACGAGGTAGATGTAGTCGCCGATCATCCTTGAGTTGAAGTAGCTGCCTGTCAGGGCGAAGTCTTTGATGAGGACGGGATTGCTTCTGTCGCTGATGTCGTAGAGCCGTATGAAGGTCTCGACGTCGAGAGCGTAATAGCTGTTGTAGAGGGGAAACATGAGGGTGTCGAAACTGTATTGTGATCCAATTACTGCCAGTCTTTGGCCGCTCACGTAGATTCCGATTGGATACATGTCGGTGTACTTGATTTTGGCAAGCACTCTGGCTTGTGTTGCTGGATAGGCGGTCAGTATATAGACGGTGTCTTTTGACAGAACGTACATGTAGCCGCTGTCATCTGTCTTCACCGTGTCTGCTTCGTCGACTCCTGTGACCTGAACGTTCGTGGTTGAATGTTGATAGCTTCCACCCTGAGTATCCCCTTCGGAAAAAACATTGGCCAGGGTGCCACGAGTTTGCAAGAAGGACGAAAGCGGGCTGCTGGCCGAGTTGAACAGTTTGACGTCTGCAGGTCCAAGGAGCCAATATGGTCCTTGAATCCGTACGTTATTCTTCAGGAAGCTCGTTAGTGCTTCAGTTGAGGGGAAAGTGGCCATGATAGAAGTATGTACAGCGGGGATTGGGGGACTAGCGGGAATAAGCGTCGTCTGGAAAACTCCTATGTTGTAGATTACTGCGGAGAAGGTTGAGGCAAGAAGGATCGCGACGATTCCGTAGAGAATGGCTTTTCTCCTGATTTGTTTTTCCATCAAGTTAATCATCTGCTTAAGATATGAAGACTCCATGCGATATTATCCTAAGCATTAGTACACTTCTGTTCCAAGAGTTAGAACGATAGAGAATGGGCGAACAAAAACCTGTAAACACAATGACAACGCAATTCAGTAGCCAAGCCATACTTCAGCCTTGAAAAGAAGCTTTCATTCGTTGGCGCGCGCTTTTCTTAGTTGTCTGTAGAATTGACTCAATTGGTTTTTTTCAGTTGCAGTTCTTTCTCTAGATGTTTGTGGTTGCTCATCTTTTTGATCTTCAAGTATTTCACAGTGCCTTTTTCTGTTTCCTTATCGTAGATGCTGATTTCGCCTTCGAAAAGCCCGAGAGTGGCGTGGAGGTCTTCTGGAGGGTGCATCTGAGGGTCCATCACGCCGAGAGTTGTGAATCCTTTTGATCTTAGTTCTGCGATGAGTGCGGTTAGCCATCTTCTGGTTTGAACTGCATGGTGCTGAAGTAGGACGTCTGAGATCAGGCTTATGCAGATTCTTCTTGGGCCTTTCTGTAAAGCGTCTAGTGCGCGAATCGCTGAAGTTAGGGCGATGCTGATATCGGTGAGGTTTTCGACTCCCTTCAGCTTGAACACGTTGGGTGCGTTGTTGATGATCGAGTCTGCCTGGGGGTTGCAGAGAAAAAGGTAAAAGTTTGAGGGAAATTCTTCTGCGAGGGTTTTTGCTGCACCAGCCTCGATAGTGACGTAAAATGTGACTTCGCTTCTCTTGGCTCCGGTCTCAAGGAAGCTGTTGACAAGTGAATCTTTCTCGTCGCATGGGGGCGAAGTCAACACCACCGCATACTTCTCGGGTATCCCACCGTACAACAAGTCGTCTAGATCTGAGTAACCAGTTGGAACAAGCCTTGGAGCCACGCTTGGCATCGCAGTAGACTCGGCCTTCGCAGTCGCTTCGTGTCCGGTTTCTGCGTGGATGATTTTCGACTCTGTGCTCTCTATGTCTTTCTTGGCACCTATTTTCTGGAAGATCTCCAGGGCTTGGCTGAGAAGGTTATCTGCTTTTTGTCTGTCGCCTTCTTGGTCTCTATCCATGTACGTTCGAGCGTACTCACACAGGACACGTTTCGCATAATCATACATATACCATCGCCTTGCGTCGAAAGCCTCGAAGTCTTGAAGGCTTTTTTCAAAGTACTCGATGGATTCTTCCCATTTCTTCTGTGCGCGAAGGAGCTTCCCTTTCAGTCGATTCGCGTAGGCAATGAATAGTCTGTTGCTGGTTTTCATTTCGAGTCCAAACTTGTACAGGTCGTCAGTCTGACTCTGGGCCTTCTCGATTTCTCCGAGTTCTATGTCCATGTCAGTGATCCAGTAGAGGTACCACATCTGCACTATCCTGTCTCCGGTTTTCTTTATGGCCTCGTAGCCTTTTTCGGCAACCTCTTTTGCTTTGGCGTATTCGCCCTTGTCATAATAGAAGAATGCCAGAGAAGAATAACTGTAGCTTATCGCTTGGTAATCCTTCAGTCCTTGAGCAATGTTCAGAGCTTCCTTGAAGCATTTTTCGCCCTTGTCCCATTCTCCTAGAGCCATATATAGTGCGCCAAGCGCGTCCAGTGACATGGAGAGGTGATTGAGATTGCCGGCTTTCCTGTCGAGCGCTACTGATTCCTCAGCCAGAGAAAAGGCTTTGCTCATGTTTCCTGCGCCGAGACACATCTCGGCCAGACTAGTGCCGAGCCAAGCTACGTTGCCAATGTCTCCTGTCTTCTTTGCCAGGTCATAGCCTTTCTCGTAGTATTGCACTGCTTTTTCAGTTTCTTCGGGTGGAAGTGCTAGTGCGAGGTTGTTGTAGGCGCGTATGGCCGTCTCTACGCATTCGTTGTCGAGGGCTATTTCTAGGGCCATCTGCTCGAACTCAACGGCTTTCTTATTGTCTCCGATCAAGTTGAATATGGTTCCGAGGCTGAGGCATGAACTCGCGATGATCTCGTAGTCGTTCAGTTTTTTGGCAAACTCGAGGGCCCTTTCTGCCCAGGAGCGGCCGCTCTCGGTGTTTCCTATGCGCCAGTACATGTGCGCCATGTCATCGTACAGCCGTGCTAATTCGGCGCTTTCAGGCTCGTTCTCCAGGATCTTCAGGGCCTTGTCCTGATGTTCTATGGCCTTTTCCGTTTCGCCCATCCCCTCCCAGAGGACGTGTGCTATTTTGCGGTGTAATCGTGCGGCATTTTCCTTTTCGCGTGTTTGTTCCCACAGCAGTAGCCCGTCGTTCCAGTATTTCATGCACGCGTCGTGTTCTCCAACGAGCCTTTTTATTTCTCCCAGTTTTTCAAGGACGTGCCCTTTCTCTGAGATCGCGCCTTCTTTCTCTTCGAGCAGTTTGAGGGCAGATTGGAGGTTCGAAGCGGCCTCATCGTGGGCATAAATTTTAGTTGCCCTTTCGCCTGCCTTTAGGAAGTAGTCGAGTGCCTTGTCTTGTTCTCCGGCTTCAAGGAAGTGGGAGGCTAGTTCTCCAAGGTGCTCATCGACCTTCTGAGCGTAGACTCGTTCTAATGCGGATCCTACGACACCGTGAAGCTTCTTGCGTTTTAGGGGGCTTACTTCTTCGTATACGACGTCTCTGACGAGTATGTCGGCGAAGGAGCAGATTCCTTGTCCGCGGGTTACTCTTTCTTTGATGAGTCCGGTTTTGAACATTCTGTCCATTAGTTCGAGCAGTTTGTCTTCTTCGATTCCGGTGACTGCGCACATTGCTTCTATCGTGAAGTCGTTTCCGATGAAGGACGCTTGGGTCAACACGTTTTGGCATTCTTCGTCTAGTCGGTCTATTCTCGTTTTTATGACGGATTTGACGGTTTCTGGGAACTGGATTTCGGAGACTTCTTTGAATTTCCACTTGTTCTCTTCGCGGCGGATGACGCCTTCTTCTTTGAGGGATTTCACGACTTCTTCGACGAAGAACGGGTTGCCTCCGGTTTTTTCGTAGATCAGCTTGCAGAAGTCTGGAGGAGCGTCTTCCTGCTCCAATATGCTCTTTATCATTTCGGAGACATCTTCGAAATTCATTCGTTTCAGTTGAACCGACCGGAGCAAACGTTCTCTGTTCAATTCTGTCAGGACTGAGGTCAACGCATGCTTAGGGTCGATGTCTGTGCTGCGGTAAGCGCCCAGTAGAAGCAGGGGAACTCTGTACAGGCCTCGGGCCAAATAGTGCAAAAGCAGAAGTGAGGATGGATCTGTCCACTGTAAATCATCGAGGACAATGAGCAGCGGAGCTTCTCTGGAGATGTTTGTCATGAACTGTGAAACTGCTTCGAAGAGCCTGTTCTGCTCCTGCTGGGGGCTTATTGGAAAAGACTGCGGGATTGTTCCGAGTTTTTGGCCAAGCTCTGGAACCAGCTTTGCAACTTCGGCTGGGTAGAAGCCGATGACCTTGTACAGATGCTCGGGACTGCAGGTCTCCAGGTAGTCTTTGATCACTTCGCTCCACAGGACGTAGGGTGGAACACCGTCCATTCTGAATAGGGCTGGGCATCTTCCGTAGAGAACTTGAAATCCATGCAGATGCGCGTATGCCGTGAGCTCTCTGGTCAGCCTCGTTTTTCCGATCCCAGCCTCGCCATGCAGGAAAACAAGACCGCCTTCGTTTTGAACTATCCTGTCGACCGCTTCTTTCAGAATGCTCATTTCTTCGACTCTGTCTATGAGCCGAATCTCCTTTACGGCTATAGGACGGGGACTTGGAATGCGGCCGCGCTCAAGAGACGTCAAGAAGAACTACTCCACACGATTACTATGACCATCGTGTAATCTGTTGTGCAACCTATAAAAAGAATATGCAGGCATGGAAATCGGGGACTTGGGGATTTGACAGGACACTTTTTGCTGAAGTGATCTAGCGGGCTCTTGATTGAACGCGTGGTTCGATTAAGGTCCATAGCCAATCGACGAATTCTTTCAGGTTCTTTGTCTGTATGTAAATGTCGCCTGGGCCTGTGATCTGAGTTACTAAACCTTCTCCGCCTAGTAGGGTTTCTTTCAGGCCGCCGAATTTGGTCACCTTATAGTTACATGTGTCGCTGAAGGCTACCAAGTGGAAATTGTCGACTATCATGGTTTTTCCAGGACCTAGTGTGTGTTTGTCTATGGCTCCGAAAGTGTTTATGAATAGCTGGCCGTCGCCTGTTACTTTTATCATGAATAGTCCTTGTCCGAATAGTCCCTTGGTGAAGCCTTCCCATTTTATGTCGAGATCCACATTCTGTGTGGAGGCTATGTACGCGGACTTCTGTATTATGTAGCCTTGGTCTGGCTTGACTTCAAGGGTTTCTATGTCTCCGACGGGTGCTGAAACAAGCCCGACTTCTCCAGGACCCGTTTCGGCTGCATAGTCGTTTACCCAGAAAGATTGTCTGCCGATGATTGACAATCCTAGACTGCCCAAGAGGCTCTTCTCCCTCTTTCGTGTGTGTGGTTCAATGGTTGTATCCATGTACGTCATTGCGCCGGCTTCACCTGTGATTGTTTCACCCTTTTCGAGAGAAACAACAAGCATAGAATAAGCCGGTTTGTATTTTATTTCGTATTTCATTCTGTGACCTCCCGCATGATATTTGATGTGAACGTTATTATTTCTATCGCGTGAAGTGCCTGGCGCAAACAGACGCTTGTCGATCGGAATTCAGGGTCTGCGCACGCTGCGCTTTCCCTTCACGTCAGCGTTCATATTGCTAGAGTAGAGTAATCTCGTGCTAGGGCCCGTGGTCTAGGCTGGGCTCAGACCTCAGTGGTGATATCTCCCGCGCAACCCCTCTTTTTCCTTAAAATTAAATTTTCCATTGAGGAGCATTTAACATGCACACGATTCCAAAGAGTACCGTAACGAAGGGAGCAGACGGGACTGCGGCGCTATTACTTCGAAAATTAATAATGATTTTTCGATCGAGGGCTCAAAGTTGTAAAAGAGAGTTGAACCAAACGATAAGAAGGCATTACTGATAGACGATACTTCTAGGTCGAAAACTTTAATCTGCACGGCAACAGAAAACAAACTGGGGATTCGAAAATGAGTGAAAAGAAAGTTGTTAGGAGACCCGTTGCACTAGCATTAGGAGTAACATGTATCCTCCTAATAGCTGGCTTAGGTGGAGCAATAGCATACTACACTATGACTATCAACGATAAAGATTCAACGTACAATGGCTATGTGTCCACGCATAGTCACAATGATTCCGACTATAATTCGTTGAGTACGCAGTATAATGGCTATGTGTCCACGCATAGTCACAATGATTCGGACTATAATTCGTTGAGTACGCAGAACACAAACCTACAAAATCAATTGCGCGCGCTCGAAGCGGCTAATACTCTTGAGATCTATGACTGGTGGGCTTCTGGCTGGGACAGTGCAGCTATGAACGCGCTTGTCGGTGTTTACCAAAACTTGTATCCCAACGTAACCGTCATCCAAAGCCCAGTCGCGAGCGAGCGCGCTTTCCAGTCGGTCATTAAACCCCTAGTTCTCTTAGGCTACGCTCCAGATTCATTCCAAGTGCATGCAGGTTACGAAATAGAACCATACGTAAGCGGAGGCTACCTTGAGCCCATAAATAACCTTTGGATCTCTAACGGCTGGGAAAGCGTGTTTCCTGCCGTACTGAAGGCAGATGTGAACTTCAACGGTAACTACTATGGGGTTCCAGTAGACATTCACAGAGCGAACGTCGTGTGGTACAACAAGTACATTCTCGATGGGAACGGGATATCGACTAACATAACGACTTGGGATCAGTTCTTCGCGGCGTGTAAACAATTGAGTCAAAACGCAACTTTGACGTCCGACCCTAACTTCTCAGTGATAGCTTTGGGAGATGCAGACGCATTTGGAGATGCTCACGTTTTGGAGCAGATGATGGCCGGGGAGGGAATGCCCTTCTATCAGGATTTCATAAACGGCAAGATGACTGATCCGAACAATGCGAGCTTCCTAGATGCCATAAACAAGTTCGCTTTGTACCTAAACTACACGAATGCGAACCATCCGAGTCTAACGTCGGACCAAGCAACAGCAAGAGTGATTGAGAATGAGTCGGCGTTCAACATAATGGGCGACTGGGCCAACGGAGAATTCGAGGTTGCGCAAAAGCTTTACGGCGTTGATTATGGGACATTTCCAGTTCCGGGAACCTCGAGCATGTACGGTCTGGTGGTTGACTGCTTCGAACATCCGAAGGGTGTGAAGGATCCGCAGAACTCTCTCAACTGGTTAACAGTCGTCGGATCTGCGGCTGGCCAATTGGCATTTAACCCGCTTAAAGGTTCAATTCCTGCTAGGACAGATCTGATGAGCAATGCTGCCGACGTTGCGTTATTTGGACCATACCAGCAGGCGGCTATCAAAGACTTCACCAGCCCAGGAGAAATCACGTATCCAAGCATCGTTCATGGAAGTGCGATGCCATACTCGTTTGTTATACCCTTCTGGAACTTATGTGCCACATTTGTCTCTGCCGCCAGAAATACTGACTCAACCACTGCAATAAGCACCCTAGCCACACAGTTAACAGCTGCCATAACGGCTAATCAGGGCGATTTCGTCAAGGTCTGGACGCTGACTAGCTAAATCCCTCTCCTTTTTCTGTTTTCCTGTTGGCGCGCGCCATCTTCGGCTTGTTCTGCTCCCACCTGTAACGCGGGAGTTCCGAAAAAAATGGTGTTGACTCGAGCATGGTAGTTGTAAGCTTTGACCAGATTTCCTTTGAAGCTCGAATTCACATTTTTGTTTGCTACAGCGCGCGCTGAGTAGACCGGAGTAACTAGTCCTAATGCTAGATACTGAGGAATCGAAATGTTGCAGGCGCAACTCAGAGGAAAGCTCACAAGAAAAGAAGAGGACTTGGAGGATCTGCTCGCGCACGCTATTGACGGGAAGCTATGGAGACGTAGAATTGTCGCCGCCAAGAGGAATCAGAACATTCGTGTTCGGTGCCGTGATGATCAGAGTGTGCACGTTGGGTGCTATCTGCTGCAAAGTCTCAACCCATAGATATAACTCTGCTATCTGTGTAGAGTTGCCCTGGTTTCCAGTTGCCTGCAGTATCAGGTCTATTGCCTGCTTTGTGCTGTTAGCCACGATTATGGCCGCCTGGGCCTGTCCGCTTGCCTGAATTATGTCTTGCTGCGCCGTAGCGTTTGCAAGTATCTGTATCCTCTCACTCTCAAATGCCGCTTGAAGCTCTGACTGTTGAGCCGCCAGTTTTGATTCTATCGCAGCCGTGTAGTCGTTCGGATATGCAATGTTTTTCATGTCGAAAGTCACATAACTCAAAGCTCCCTGCAGAGATGGCTCGGCCTGCAGAGCACTTAGAACCTGAGTCTGCATTTCCTGCGCAACTAACTGTCTGTCGTCAATTGTTTGCAACGCGGTAAAGTTTGCCGTGACGAACCTGATGTTCTTTTCCATGATAGAGGTTATCGCGCTACTCTGGAAATCAAGTCTCGGATAGCTCTGGAACAGCTCGACAAGCCTTGTTGTGTTCAGCTGCCATCTCATTTGAACGGTTATGTTCATCTCCAGCTGGTCGCTTGAGAAGCAAGGTACGGCATCCTCGAAGACTTCTGTAGCGTAATAGATGTCTACAGGATATTGCTGACCTGACATGTGTGCAAATCCATCAAGATAGAATCCTGTAGCCGGCCCAAGGACGACGCTGGTTACTTTGTGACTTCTAGCGTCAACAATAAGCGCAGCATGTCCCTGACCTACTACAAGCCAAGCGTTTGAGGCCCACAGAGTTGCCATGACCATTACGACAACGAGTATTCCAACGATCATTAATTTGATAGCAAATGCAAGTCCATTGTTGCTTCTATTCGTATTTCCTCACCTCCTCGTATCGCTCCTGTCTGTAATCAAAAAGTACCACAACAACCCAAATTGCAAAACATGTTGCAACAAGGGCTAGGGCGTCAAAAAAAGGCATGGGAACTATATCAAGAGGATCTGCAAGTACGAACAAAGACAATATTACCAGCAGAAACGTCATCCCGCTTTTCCAGCCTACAGTCTGAGTTTTCACACGTCTTTCTATGTGCAGTGTCTTAGCCTGCTTGAGACTTCCTCCGCAGTGATGGCATTCTATTGCACCGATTTCGTTCAAGTGACTACAGTAGGGGCACTCAAGATATCTGTTTGCAGTGCTCATTTTATATTTGCCACCTCCGTTATTGCATATAGCGGGCACATATGTAATCGGTGAATAGCACGTGCAATTTGCCTCAAATAGTCGCCTTTCAACTCGATGGGCGTATACTCGATTTCGACGATATCCATTTGTAGACCCGATTTTGATATTACCTATCCTCTTTCAATAATGTTTACTCTCGTTCACCTTATAGGTGTATATTAAATCAGGCATACAGTTCTTCTTCCTCTTTTTGGGAGTCTATAGAGTTGTACAGTTGGTCGTTTCTCCCGTCGCGCGCGCTGTTATGCCGATTAAAGGTTTCTATCTTTGAGGTTTTGCCTTCTGTATTAAAATGATCGATCAGTTCCATGATGGCAAGGACTCGCTACTTAACCAACATCCCTATTAGCGGTCCAATGACCGCTATAAGCCACAAAACCAAAAGCACGATCAATTTCGTACGGCCCTTCAGGAATTTCTTGCTTAATTTATGATGTCTGCGTGTCAACCAATCCATTCCCTTTTGCGTATCAGAATCGCCCAAATCGAGTTTCTGACCTCCGGCATCTTCAAGTCTTCGCCTCAGAATATCTGCTTGTGAAGTATAGAAACTGAAATTCAGGAATGAGTACAGATCGATAATGAGTAGGGCGACATATGAGAACCAAAAAGTCAGCGATTGAATCCTATTCATATTGAAAACCACAGAATATATTCCAAACATACTAGCAACGACGAAACTAGCATGGGCATTTGCCCTCTGCGAGTAGAAAGTAGATGTTTCAGGTTGAACGATAAATTTCTTAATGTTCCTTCGGCTAAGCCCTTCTTCCTAAGTTTTATTAGAGTTGTTAGTGTCTTACCTTTGCAGTAGTCAGAACACCGCAACCCAGTGGAAAGGGCCCGTAGTCTAGGCTGGATTAGGACACTGGCCTGCGGAGCCGGAGATCCTGGGTTCAAATCCCAGCGGGCCCGCCAATCAGAAATCGCTTGTTCGTTCTATGCTTTCTAATGCCTGTTAGAGTATGCTGGTTAGTTGTTTGTTAGGCTGATTGTGGTGGCTATTGTTGCTTTACATGTTTTTGTGATGAAGTCGAAGTCAAGTTTGTCTATTGTGTCGGCTGGCGTGTGATAGTAGGGATATCTGAAGTTTGCCGTGTCTGTGAGAAATAGTGCTGGGATTCCTTGTCGCCAGAACGGTGCGTGGTCAGATCTGATGAGGTCGCCCATGCCCGTGGCGATTTGTTCAAAACGGAAGGGAACTTGGAGAGAGGCGTATGGCAGATCGATTTGGCCATGTTGGCTTTGAGCGGAGAACTGTTTGATCAGCTGACCTGAATTTGCGTCTCCGATGATTGCTAGGAAGTTGCCCACGTTTGGGCTGACGGCTATGCTTGTCTGATACATTTCTGGCTTCATGCCTGGTGGAAGATGCTGCGAGCCCTCTTGGTCAGACGTGTAGCCTATTGTTTCAAGGCACAGCATTCCTGACACTTTTCTTTTTGTTTTAAGTGCTTCTTCTACCCAGTAAGAACTCCCCATGCATCCTGTTTTGCCAGGCCAAGACGTTGTCGATATTCCTTCGTACATTGCTTGCATTTCCTCTGCGTACTTGATCATCGCTTCGCTCATATTCGTTTCAAGCTCAGCCTTCGCTTTTGCTATGGCTTCTGAAGGGTTGTTGCCCATTGCCCAGTATTTTCTGTAGGTCTGCCAGAATTTCCTCATCAAATTATGAGCTTCTAGACTCGTGTACCGGTCGCTGGCATCCCTTAGACCGAGACGTCTGGCAGCTTCTCTGGATTTTAGAGCAAAGGCAGGATTCCCTTCTTCCAACGTGAAGCTGACAAAACGGACATTGTGAATGCCTTCTTGTTTTGAAAGGAGTCGAGCTGCTTCCAACATGACTGCCACTCCAGACGCGTTGTCGTTGGCTCCCGGAGAATTCTCCACCGTGTCATAATGTGACCCTATCAACAATTCTGGTCCTTCTTCGCCCTTGATTAAGCCCTCAACGTTCCTGAAAGTGGCGTCAAACCTTGGAGCCTTGAATTTCTGCTCGTTTGTGGCAAGGCCGTACCGCTTAAGCTCTGAAAGTATGTAATCAGCCGCTTCATTCAGCTTTTGAGGTGAAGCAATCGGATGCTTGACGCCTTCAAGCCTCATAACGTGCTTGTATATTCTCTCGCCGTCAACTTGGCCCACAACGTCCGGAATACTCATGTCGAATGATCCTCGAAACCACGTTTGAAAGGCCGATTATTTAAGCCCTCGTGCAGCATGCAAGGGCTGTTTCATTATCATTCGAGTCTTCATTCCTTCATTTGTCAACATGGATTCGAAGTGGACAAAAGGACTAAATCCACAGATGCTATTATGCTGTTTTTTCCCGGGAGTGAAGCGTCGTGGCGAGCTTGAAGATGAAGATAGTAGCCGCGTTTGCAGCGGTCTATCTCATTTGGGGTTCCACCTACTTGGCCATCAAGTTTGTGGAAGAGTCCTTGCCGCCTTTCTTCATGGCTGGTACGCGGTTCTTGATCGCTGGTTTAGTACTGTACTTCGTGGCCAGACTTCGCGGAGCCGTACGCGAGAACAAGACTGATTGGGGCAAAATGTTTGTGACCGGCGGCCTCATGCTCCTCGGCGGACACGGAGCCGTCGTGTGGTCTGAGCAGACGGTTCCGTCCGGTCTGACTTCGCTCTTGGTCGCGACTGTGCCATTGTGGATAGCACTTTTGGATTGGGGGCGGAACAGGTCTAGGCCCAACACCAAGATTGTTGGCGGCTTGCTCCTAGGCTTCTTAGGCGTTCTCCTGCTGGCAGGAGGCGGAGGCAGCTTGGGCGCAAGCAGCATCGACATTACCGGAGCCTCAATCCTCATTTTCGGTGCCTTCCTGTGGGCCAACGGTTCGCTATACTCGCGCTCAGCAAGGCTCTGCTGTTCACCTCTACTCGGGACGGCCATGGAAATGATCGCAGGCGGGCTGTTGCTGCTTCTTGCAAGCTTGATCGCCGGCGAATGGGCTCACGTCAGGCTGGAATCAGTGTCCTCCCTCTCCGCAGTCTCTTGGATCTATCTAATCGTGCTCGGCTCACTCGTCGGGTTCACTTCATACATCTGGCTGCTGAAAACAGTGCCTGCCTCCCAAGCCTCAACATACGCATACGTCAACCCCATAGTGGCGATGTTTCTAGGGTGGGCACTGGCGCACGAACCGATCACCGCGAGAAACGTGGCCGCGGCCGCCATAATCTTGACCGCCGTAGTTATCATAACAACATTTCGGAACCAAGGACAGCAAGACGAAGAAAGAAAGAACACAAAAAAGGAACGTGCCACGTCTGAGGCACTTAGCGAATAGAAAAAGTTGAATGCTTGCTTTCAATACTTCGTGCTCAGTTTATTCGACAGGGTTCCATATGTTCATCGAGTGTGTAGCGGGCACTGTAAGGCTTGCAAACTCTGGATAAAGCTTCGTCGTGTAATCTGACTTCATTAGCTTATTGAAGAACTTTTCAAGGTCCGCCAGGTTCTCAAACTCCCACATCTCAACATACCCGCCATAGTTGCCACCAAGCAGTTGAGCGAACATTCTGTGAGACTTCAGCTCTTTAAGCCACAGTGCAAAGAATTTCTTCCACTTCTTTTTGTATGCCATGAACTCCGCTTGTTCTTCTGGCTTTATCACGTACGTTTCTACTAAGAAAACAGTCATTCCATCACCTCCTTTTCTCTAATGCGCTAGCTTCAAAGGTTCGTGCCTTTTCCTTAGGGCGAAGACTTTCTTCCAGGTCATGTTCCCTCTTTAGGCCACTTGTATGCGTACCAGATGATCAAGACGTCAACTATGATCTTTGTAATCCATATCAGTATCGCAAAGGCATATGGTTGTGATAGTGATAGTTCCTCACTTAGTCCAATGAGGCTGAGAACAACGCCGACTATACCCATGATGATGTTTGCCCAGCGAACTATCGAATACTTTAGGGTCAGGGAGAGAAAAGCCATTACCAATGGAAACAAGAATATGATTGCGTACAAGAACAGAATTTCAGGTGTTATTTTTAAGCCTTCTATGTTTCCCGCCATTACTTGCTCCACAACGCCTGGTTTCAAAAACGTCAATAACGAGTGAGCCACGAAAGCTATGTCGGCAAATAGCCACAGCACTGAAAACCTTATCCTCCAAGCCAAATCTTCCACAGTACATCACCTCCTTTGTTCTATTTGGTGTCATTTCTACAACGTAATCTCAAGTTGTATTAATAATTTAAGAGAAGTCTCCCTTCATTCAAGACCTTAAGAGCAAACAGAACCAAGCAGAGGGTCCTTTCAACTTCTCATGGGAAGGTTTTAACTGTTAACTCTCAACGGATGAACTGACCACTGTCAACTCAAAGGCTAAGAAACAAAAAAAGAAGTAGTAGTATCAAAGAGAAAATGAAGAGCTACCTAAGTCTCGAAGGCCTCCAGTAGGCAGTGAATGGCGTTTCCGTTGTTGTCGCCGTCGTAGCCGCCTTCCAACGCGAAGAACGTGGGCCTTTTCAACCCTGCAATCCGTTTTCCAATCTCCTTGTATCCTTTTTCTGTGAGCCCAAGAGAGGCCAAGTCGCCTTGATACGTGTCAAATCCCGCGGAGACAGCTATGACTTCGAACCTTTTTGGATCGACCGTCTTCAAAGCGTCGTCAAGAGTCTCCAAGTAAGCCTCGTCCCCGCAGTCAGCCCACAATGGAAAGTTCAGAATGTTGCCCCTGCTGGCGTCGCCGGTTCCCGGATAATGCGGAGACCTGTGCAAGGAGAGATAAGTCACTCTACTGTCTCCTTCGAAGATTTCCTGCGTCCCATTCCCATGATGCCCATCAATGTCCAAGATCAAAGTCGGCCGGTTCAGATGCCTAACAGCCACGGCGATGTTGTTGAAATAACAGAAACCCCGCGTGTAGGCCCCGAGCGCTGCGCCGCTCTTACCAGCATGGTGTCCAGGAGGCCTCAAGATTGAGAACCCGCCTACTTTCGCCGCGAGCATCGCTCCGCCAGCTGAAAGCCGGGCAAAATCAAAAATGTTATCGTACGCAGGCGTGTCCGGATCGTCAACGAGACTCTTCTTAACGTTCCAAACATAGTCGCTGTCGTGAACCTTAAGCAGATCGTCCTCACTGGCTGGCTCGGGCTCCAGAAAATCGTAGCCTAGACTCTTCAAAACATCTGCCGCTTTTCGGACTCTTTCAGGCCCCTCGATATGATACTGCCCGTAGCCCAAACACTTCTGTGAAAAGATTATCTTCATCTTCATACTGCTCGAGGATCCACGACTGAATAAGCTATGGTTTTCAGATTAAAATATAACGCACACAGAATTGTTTGCGTACGTATGCGTGTACTTGCATCTGCGTTCCCACATGCGTTCTAAGTTACGAGAAGAACACGCGACATCGCTGTAAGTATTCGTATGGGTCGAGAAGATATATCGGATGTAAATGTAGCCTGTCTATACGATACTTTTTTATATCGGTTAATCCGTTAGACGGATCGGGAAATGTTATCATGCAGATGGTGAAGCCCAAGATATACGCGCGAATACTTTCGAAAAAGAGAGCTCTGGACAAACTTCGCCCCCTGCCTCCTCAGCTTGTCAAGAAACTATGGGAACAAATGCAAATCGAGTTTGCGTACAACTCCAATGCCATCGAGGGCAACACTCTTTCGCTTAGAGAAACTCAACTCGTCATTCAAGAGGGAATAACAGTTCGTGGAAAAAGCCTGAGAGAACATATGGAGGCGAGAAACCATCCTGGCGCCATTGACTATGTGGAGAAACTCGCTCGGAAGGGAACGGCAATCATGCAAGACGATATCTCAAAGGTGCATGAACTCCTTATGCGTGCCATAGATGATCAGAACGCAGGCAAATATAGAAGTGGTCAAGTTAGGGTTGCGGGTGCGACTTTTATGCCGCCCTCGGCGGGAAAAATTCAATCCTTGATAGGCGAGCTTCTTCAGACTCTCAGCCAAAACCCAGAGGAATTAAGGCCGATTGAACTGGCGGCTTTTCTCCACCACGAGTTCGTGTATATACATCCTTTTCTGGACGGAAATGGCAGAACTGCAAGGCTCCTAATGAATGTCATTCTGTTGAGAAATGGGTATCCATTGACGGTCCTCCTTAAAGTAGACCGACCGAAATATTTGAGAACATTAAGCGAAGCAGACGACGGAAATCTGATTCCTTTCGCAAATTTCGTGGCCAACTGTGTTGAGAGGTCGCTCGACATTTACCTTCTTGCATTCGAAAAAGAAGCAGAAATACTGACTCTGACCGAAGCGAGCAAACTCGTGCCCTTCACACAAGAGTACTTAAGCCTATTGGCCCGAAAGGGGAGCATAGGAGCCTTCAAACTCCGCAGAAACTGGGTTATAACAAAAAAGGCGTTAGGCGAGTACCTTAAAGAACATCCGAGAAATTCCTCATGAGAATTCAAACATCAATCGAAAGAATCAAAACTTTCAGAACAAACAAGAGGGGTTTGCGGGAGTAAAGTCGAGAATGTCTCGACTTCTATAATCCAGATATACCATACAGAAAAGTTGTTTTGAAGAATCTTCTAGGAGAGTATGCAGATGAAATCTTCTGATTTCCTTGACTACGTGAAAGAAAGCAAATCGAAAGGCACTTTCAAAGAATACAAGAGCGGATTGGCGAAGTTCGTTGACTGGTATGGCAAGAGCCTAGACGAAATCTTAGCGGAACGAAAACAAGACTTAGCTAGTGAAGACGCAACACAAAGAAAGCGATTCGTTAGGGAAATCGAGAAGTTTCACAAATGGCTTCTAACACCACAACAAGACAGAGACAAGTATAGCATAAACTCAGCCAGAACGTCAACTCTGGGAATTCTTCAATTTTTCAGATTCTTCGAAATGCCTATCACACTCGAGAAAGGCTCTAGTGTTTCTCAGACCGTTGAAACGACAAGCGATTTTGTGCCGACAATAGAGCAATACCGTGGCATGTTCAACTGTGCAGATTTGAGAGGAAGAGTCATCCTGCGTATGGCTTTAGATTTAGGTTGGAGAATCTCGGATTTTCTCGAAATCAAAAAAGCAGACATTCCAGATTTGAATCAAGAAACACCTGTAGCGTTTGAAAGAGTGACCGAGAAAGAGAAGGTAATAGCGAAGGGTTTTCTGAGTGCTGAGACTGTCGAACTTCTTAAAACCTACATGCCTACCTTGAAAGCTGAGAATTCTTCTGGCATAACCAAGCTGGGCAAAATGGCCAGTCTCCCTAGTTTTGATTGAGCATGCTTAAAATGGGACCCTAGACCATGGGTTTGGGGGTAAAGTTTTATCCAACCAACCAAAAACTTACCTGCTAGCGTGCGCTTCATATTTCTGCTTCATAAAAGACTTATGCCGCCTATAGTGAAAATTAAAGATTGCCCAGATGAGAAAGCGGAGATGCAGTGATTGAATGAAAACATCCTAGTTGTTGACGACGACGCAGACGTGAGAAAGACCCTTTCTTCAATCCTATCCGAGGAGGGATACTTTGTTGAAACAGTGGAGAATGGCAAACAGGCGACTAAGATCTCCGAAAAATCGCGTTTTGACATGGCCCTGATTGACATTAAGCTGCCTGACATGGAGGGAACTGAGCTTCTCCAAAGGCTGAAGCAAAACCAGCCCCACATGGTCAAGATAATCATCACGGGTTTTCCGACATTAGAGAATGCTATGGAGACAGTTAACGAGGGTGCCGATGGATACATTTTGAAACCTTTCGACGTGCAGAAATTGCTGGAGATGATCAGAAAGCATCTGAAAAGTGAGACTGCTGAACATGTCAGCAATTGGATGGAATTTGACCAAGATCGAGCACGGAAATCTGGGTCTGATCAAAACAATGATGCTAAGCGTAAATCCTTTTTTGAATCACAATAGACCGAAAAAGCCATTGGTTGGTTGGAGCGCGCGCGCTTACACAACTTACATAAGAATCTGCCCCTCTTATCACGCGCGCGCTAAAATAGTAGGGTTCCTCTCCTTTTTCCCTGAGCCATTTAACGGGATTAACTCCCTTTCCAAATATGTCCTCTTTGGATAGAGAGCAAACGCAAATCAATCTATCCGCATTCATTCTTGAATCCCCAGTTTGTCTTCTTTTGTCGTGCAGATTTAAGATTTCTGTCTTTTTGTCGTGGTCGTCTTTCGTTTGGAACTTGAGAAAGCTGACAACAGTAACTAATTCGCTACTACAGAAACCTGACTGCGTCAAGAGAGTCGGTAGTTCTCTTTTCCTTCTTTGTTTGTTCGAGGTATTGATATGGTGAATTGGGCTCCCGTGCCTTGTGTGCCCGTTTCTTGTATGGTCCAGCCGTAGACTTCCATCATCCTCTTCACTAGGAATAGTCCGTAGCCTGAGCCCTTGCCCGTGGTGTAGCCTTCGCCAAAAAGCTTTGGCTTCGCAGCTTGCGGTATGCCAACACCGTCATCCTCATATGTCAAATTCAGATGGTCATTCTTGTCTTCGTAGTAAACTCTAGTCCAGCTTAGTTTCTCCCCATACTTCAGTGAGTTATCAATCAGATTGTAGAAGAGCTGTCTCAGCAGCGAATCTGCCAGAACAGTCAGGCCATGGCAATCATTCATAACCTTGATGTCTTTCAAATCTGAGAAGAGCGAAATAGCCTCATTAACTGATTTTTCAACATCAACGTGCACGAGCTCTTCGACACCCAGCATCTCGTAGGCCCTCGCGAAGTCAAAAATCTGCACAGTCTGTTTAACAGATGCTTCAATCTGCTTCAGATAATCTAGGACTTCGCTGTTCCCAGGGAGTTTCTTTCTTGCCAAGTAAGCATTTCCTGTGATTGCAGCAAGCTTGTTGTTAACATCATGCCTTGTAAGGCCGCCGACCACCCGCAATTTCTCGTTCATCATCTGAAGCTTTTCCATTACCTCACGCCGTTCTTCCTCGGCCTTCCTGTGTTCAGTGACGTCTCTAAAAAAGCCTACCAAGTATTCCTGGCTTCCAATTTTCATGGGTTTAGAACTAACATCGCAATAAACCACTCTTCCATCTTTTCTCAGAACAGGAATGTCCTTCGAAAGAGCCACTTTCCCCTGCCTTTGCTTTTCAAAACTGTCAATTACATAAGGCAAATCTTTCTTAGGATTAATGTCACCTACACCTAATTTGAGCAATTCTTCTGATGAATAGCCTGTTATTTCACAAATTCTGGGATTAGCAAAAGAGAATCTTCTTGTTTTAGTATCGGCAGCAAGAATGCCATCGTTTGCTCCCTCAAAGATTGCCTTGAATCTTTCTTCGCTCTCCTGCAGCGTGTTTTCTACTTTCTTGCGTTCAGTGACATCTCTCATGATTACTTGAGCTCCGACAGGATTGCCCTCTTTAGTTAACAAACCAGGATGCACTTCTGCCCATCGAATTGTTCCATCTCTTCGAACATAAAGGAATTCAACTGGTGAAGGTGATTCTCCCTTCATCAGAGACATGAACATCTCTTGAAATTTTGGAATGTCCTCCACTCGACTAGTCTTCAACTCCGTGAATGGTTTGCCAACGATTTCTTCTTCAGAGTCATAGCCCAATAGCCTCAGGAAACTACGGTTGGCCGATGTGACTATGCCTTCTACATTCACAGCTACTATGCCGTCGGGAGCCAACTCAACCAGACTTCTATATTTTTCCTCAGATTCTTTCAACGTTTGTTCTGCTTTCTTGCGTTCAGAGACGTCCCTTATCACACCTACAAAGCCCACAGGGTTGCCCAACAAATCTCTGACGATGCTTGCAGAAAGTTCTCCCCAGAACTTCTCTCCATTCTTATTCAACAGAACATATTCTACGTTCCTTGCTGTTCCTTGTTCTAACGTTTTCGTCAGATTCTCTAATGCTTCTTGACGGTCTTTTTCCGCAATAAAATCGAAACTGCTTTTGCCAATCAATTCTTCCATGGATGAGAATCCAAGCATTTTCCATGCTGCTTCGCTGCAATCAATGATGTTTCCATGCAAATCACTCACGGCTATGGCATCGGGTGACGAACTAAATACTGCTCTCAGTCTCTCCTCTCTTTCCCACATCGTCGTTTCTGTCTTTTTTCTTTCTGTGACTTGGCGTATGCCATGTGCTAATTCACCATAGACTGTGTCTGGTTGACCCTGTTTGGTGAAGTATCCCGAAGCACCCAGGTTCAGTGCTTTCATGGCTATTTCTTCTCTGCCTTTTCCAGTGAAAACAATGAACGGAACGATGTTTCCCTTTTCTCGCAGTTCTTTCAAAAATTCAAAACCATCTTTGCTTGGCATTTGATAATCAGAAACAATAACATCATAATCCGTTTTCTTCAATTTTTCCAAGGCTTCGTTGATTGAAGACGCTGTGTCTACTTCAAATTCGCCCTGCGTTTCCAAGCATTGTTTCGCAACCTTCAGAAATACCTGGTCATCATCAACGTGCAAGACTCTAATTGCTTCTGCCTTGGCCACATTTAGAACTGTCTCTGTAGAAGACTCAACTATAGGTTCAACCATTCAAATCATCTACTCCTCACGCAACCTGAAACATGATACTGGGACTATCGAATACTCGCTTAGTTTGCGTTTGAAAGATTAAATGCTTACGAATTGATTGTGTTGATTTATAAGCAAGCTTTGCAATTCAGAGTCGAAACTATTATCCCATGACATATGGCACAGGTCGGTCGAGTTCTCATGTCGGGAGAAATCTCCCGCACCTTGACTTTTTACACTTGCCGTTTCCAGTTGTATTCTTGTGCTACACTTTCGATATATTGTTTTTAAGCGTCTTGTTGCTCATGGTATATCGGAGATATCTAAAATGTCGAGTCAAAAGCGACATTTCGGGAGATTTCGCCACTTGGTTTGGGGTGCAAATCCCACCCCGCCCGCTACAGGCGAACCCCGAACCCTTTGTGAAAGCGCCCGTTACGTTATATCATGAGCGCGCGCGTTCCTACTTATGTTCCAAGTCACGTACGTGTGTAGAACCCGATCGTTCGGTAGAGTGTATTTCGGCCCTGACGCAGTTTACTGCAGAGCCCCTACAATCTGGATACGCCCAAAGGTCCAGAGTATTCTTCAAAAAAATCACTAGGTCAAAAATGCTCGAAGGATCAAAATGTTTTATGGTCGATTCAGGGTCAGCCTTATCTATATAAGAAGCTCCTCTTCTTAGGCGCGGGGCAAGGCTACAGTATGAAAGGGAAAGAAGACGCGACCAACTGTTTTGCCAGACATCATTAAGGTGCACGCGTGTAAGGAATTGCTATGGCAGATCCACTCCTGTTTGCTTTCGTGGTTGGGATGATTGCCATTTTGGTGGCGTCATATATTACTCGCTGGATTCTCAAGCGTGATTCTGGTACCGCTCGTATGCAAGAGGTGAGCAGGTATATTGTGATATGAACAAGCGCTTACATCAAGAGGCAATTAGGGACGATCATTCTTGTCATTCCCTGGTTGGCCTTAATCATTTTCTTTCTTTTTAATTGGACTACTTCATTGGCTTTCGTGTGCGGTGTTCTTCTCTCCCTGTTGGCGGGGTACGTTGGCATGAACGTCGCAGTTAGAGCCAACGTGAGGGCCGCAAGTGCCGCTACGCGTTCACCTGGGGCGACTCTGAGAACAGGCTTTTTGGGAGGTGCGGTTATGGGTCTGGCAGTTCCAGGGATAAGTCTGGTTGCGTTGTTCCTATTGCGAGTAGCTTTGAATGATATTCCGGCGCTTGTTGGATTTGGATTTGGAGCAAGCCTAGCGGCATTGTTTGCGCAGATCGGAGGTGGCATATATACAAAGGCGGCTGACATTGGGGCCGATTTGGTGGGTAAGATCGAAATGGAGATCCCCGAGGACGACCCAAGAAATCCGGCTGTGGTCGCTGATTTGGTTGGCGACAACGTGGGCGATTGCGCGGGGCGAGGTTCGGATTTGTTCCAGACTTTCAGTGATGACATAATAACTGGTATGTTGATGGGCGTCCTCTTCATTTCGAGATACGGCCCTAACGGGGTAGTGTTTCCATTTATACTCGAAGCTGTTGGTGTTCTGGCCTCCATGTTTGGGATATCACTGGTTCGACGGTGGAAGCGGATAAACGCTACAGGATCTTTGGTTGTCGGTCTCATTGTCACAACAGTTCTTAGCTCGATTGGCTTGTTCTTTTTGTCTACGCTGTTTATGAATGATGTATCACTATTCTTTGCAGGTTTACTTGGTATTGCAGCTGTGCTCGTTTGTGTCCTAAGTACACTATACTACACCGGTCTGGGGCGTGGACCTGTACATCATGTCGCTGAATCCTCGCAAGCAGGCCCCGCAATAAACCTGATAACTGGCATATCGACTGGACTGGCAACTCCATTGTTTCCGATGATTGCAGTTTTGGCTGCCGTAGTAGTTTCTTTCGTAGTAACTGGTCAATCTCTCTACGGGCTAGTCATAACAAACATGGGCACAGACTTTGCTATTGCGTTTATTATGGCTTCTGACACGTTCGGTCCAATAACCGATAATGCTGCGGGAATAGCTGAAATGTCTGGAATCTCGGGGCAAGCATCTGAGACGTTAAACTCTCTGGATGCTGTAGGAAACACTATGAAGGCTGCAACTAAGGGCTATGCCATGGCATCAGGTACGGTTACGTCTTTCTTGATTTTTGCAACGTATTTCGCAACGGCTAAAATCTCTGTCATTTCGCTTGCATCGCCATACCCCATCGCTGCACTGTTCTTAGGCGTAGTTTTGCCTTTGCCATTGGCCTCTCTGACGATAAGCGCGACTTCCGATGGGGCTTTCAAAATGGTCGATGAAGTGAGGAGGCAGTTCAAGGAGATCATAGGGCTCAAAGAAGGGAAAGTTGCTCCTGATTATGCCAGATGTATTGATATCGCAACCAAGAATGCCCTCAGCAAAATGGTGCTGCCGGGGCTTATTACCATAGCAACCCCCATCGCTGTCGGTCTGTTATTTGGTCCGACCGAGTTGGGAATGCTGCTCATCGGAGCTACGGCTTCCGCCGCCATGCTAGGCTTCTTCTTTAACAATACAGGTGCCCTGCTGGACAATGCTAAGAAGTTGGTCGAAAGTGGACTGTATGGGGGCAAGAAATCAGACACTCATAAGGCAACAATAATTGGTGATACTGTAGGCGACCCGCTGAAGGACGTTGCAGGCCCCTCGGTTCTCATATTAATGAAGCTTCTGGGCATGACCGCTCTGCTTCTGCTCCCAATATTGATTCGGGCTTGAACAATACTTGGTAGCCGCAAGGGCGAAGATAAGAGAAGACTTGCGGAGATTTCATTTTTACAGTATGTGCGTACTCTGTCTCTGAGGCGCGGATAATAGTTTTTCGGGGACATAAGCGAGAATTTAGCTTCTACCCTTGAAGGTTACCTGTAATTTTGGGTTCGTTTGCACTACGGCCTCTGCTATCTTTCGAAAACTTCTGGAACGGGGTAGTGGCTGCGGCCTATTGCTTCAAGTATGTCATCGGTGAGGGTTTTCTTGCTTAGGTGTCTAGCGAAGTCGGTAGCGGTTATTATTCCAACCAGCTTGTTATCCTTTATTACGGGAAGTCGTCGGATTCCTTTGTTGACCATTCTTCTGGCAGCTTCTTTTAGTGGAGCTTCTGGATCGATTACTCTGAGGGGTGTGGTCATAATCTCTGAAACTTTGATGTTTAGCGATTTTCTCTCCGCCAAGACTCTCCTTACGAAATCCCGTTCAGTGACGATCCCTACGGGCGTATTTTTGTCCATGACCACCAAATCGCCCACGTTGTTTTGCGACATTAGGTCTGCGGCTTCAATAACAGTTTTGCTAGCGTCGATAGTTATAACATTCTTCGTCATGAAATCCTTGACTGTCGGCATCACTTTTCAAGAGTGGTTGATTGCATAAAACTTTTTTGCATTCGCACATCTTCCTGTTTTAGATTCTACCAAAATACCAGCAAATTGTTCGCAAAAAGGGCGCAAAAAACCTTGTAGGCACAGTCTCTGGCACTGAAACCAAATGGGTACAGCTTTTGTTTTCTAAACATCTACAAGGCACCAGAATAGTGGCTTGTTTTATTTGTTTCATCTCGGAAATCATTGCAATTTGACAGACGATCCCCTTTGCCTCATAAGTCAACGCTTCAAGAACTTGAGCATGTATTGACGCAGGTGCTATTACAGGAAAAGAAAAAAGGAGGGAGTTGCGGGAGATTTCTCCACTCGGTTTGAGGTGTAAGTCAATGTGTGTACTGAATTATGCGGGGATTTGTCCTTCACTCCCCGCAATAGAACTCACATGTCAGCGCGTGGCTTTGTCGCTGAAACGTTAATGCTCAGTGTCGCCTCCAGAATTTCTTTCATTCTCTGTTTTGCCTTTTCGTCCAGTTCGGACACTTTCTTGGTTTCGGTAGCATTCGTCTTTGGATTGAAAGTTAGGACTTCTGCATCAGGATCGTTGGCAAAATCCTCGGAGTGATATGACTTTTCTTGGGTTATTCTCACGTTCTTAAATCCGACTGCATTTATTGTTTCTATGTATTTGTCCTTCATTATTGCACCCGCAACGCAGCTTGTTGAATTCATTCCTTTCTTCATTGCCTCAGGAAGCTCTTTCAGCAACACGAGATCTGATACCATCAGTCTTCCTCCAGGCTTGAGCACTCTGAACGCTTCTTTGAAGACTTTCTTCTTGTCTGGTGCCAGGTTGATCACGCAGTTTGAAATGACTACGTCTGCAGTGTTGTCTGCAACGGGTAGGTTTTCAATTTCTCCAAGTCTGAACTCGACGTTTGTGTATTTGCCTTTTCTTGCGTTTTCTCTGGCTTTGTCAATCATTTCAGGCGTCATATCCACGCCAATCACCTTGCCTCTCTGGCCCACTTTCTTGGCAGCTAGGAAGCAATCGAATCCGCCGCCTGAACCCAAATCGACGACTATCTCTCCTTCTTCTAGGGAAGTCAGCGCTACGGGATTTCCGCAGCCCAAACCCATGTCTGCGCCTTCTGGAGCAGTTTTGAGGTCTTCTTCGGAATATCCCATCTTCTTGCTGTCTTCGTAAGATGTGCTGCTGCCGCAACATGAACTCTTATTCAAGGCTATTTTGGCATAGCCTTCGCGTACTTCTTTTCTCTGTTTTTCTTCAGTCATGTTGTCACCTCCGAATCATTGTTGCTCCTTTTTGCTGAGTTCTCTCTTGGCTTGCTCCTTGAGTTCTCTGATCTTCTCGACAGTTGGCATGACTCTCTCAAAAAGGTCTTTGCGAGCCAACATACCTTGTCTAATAAAGAAAGCTGCTGCTTCTGATCGGCTCTTAAAGGCTTCAACCTCGACGAGTGCGTCAATCTGCTTCAAATCCGCATCGTCCAATCTTGTCATTACGACATTGCCTCGATCTCCAAGCCCGTTTCCCAATTTCATCAGAATCTCGTCTTTCAGTTGGGACGAAACCACTTTGGTCTCACCTTCAGGGCAGCAAACCATCATTGCGACCTTCTTCTGCTCATCGCCACTCTTCCTGACGTTTTCTTTCATCTTTCCTTTCCCGACCATATTTCCACCTCGTCATCACAGATGTAACGTGTAACGTGTAATATGTAACTCAGCTACTTAAGCCTTTATCTTATTTCGAGTGCACAAAAAAGGGAGGAGGAGTTGCGGGAGACATCGCCACTCTTGCATTGTTTGACCGAACTATACTACTGCAAAGGAAAAAAAGAGGGGTTCGCGTATAGCTAAGGCTCATAAATCCACACTATGTTAGGTTTGAGCATGACGCGAAGAAACGAGTGGGAGATGTTCTTTGACGGATACGCCCCGAAATACATGAATGAAGCTTACACGAAAAATACCGTGAAGGAAATCGATTTCGTTGTTAAGGAACTGAAGCTCAAGCCAGGCAACAGTATATTGGATATCGGTTGCGGAACTGGACGGCACGCAGTAGAACTTGCCAAACGGGGGTACAAGGTAGCAGGCGTCGATACATCGTCAGGAATGCTGGCTGAAGCTGATAAGGCAGCCGAAGAAGCTGGTGTCAAGGTTGCATGGGTGCATGCAGACGCGACTGAGTTCAAATCAAGAAAGAAATTCGACGCAGCTATATGCCTTTGTGAAGGAGCATTTGGGCTTCTAGGTTCGGCTGATCACCATACAGAACACGACCTGGCGATTCTCCACAACATCAATGCTGCTCTCAAGGTAGGATCTGGACTGATTCTGACCGCGTCGAACGGATTTAAGAAGATCAGGAAATACACTCAAAAGGATGTTGAGCAAGGAAAATTCGACCCAATGATGATGGTTGAAACCTTCCTAATGGAGTGGGATACCCCCAGAGGCAAGAAAAGTGTTGTAGTCAGAGAGCGTGGATACGTTCCAACAGAGCTTACCCTACTCTGTAACCAAGCAGGCTTCAAGGTCGAGCATATCTGGGGTGGCCAAGCAGGGAATTGGGGGCGACGTAGTATTGACCTCGACGAGATTGAGATCATGGTTGTCGGAAGGAAGCAAAAGTCCATAGACAGAAAGACTTAGAAAAAAGGGGTTTTGCGGGTGATATCTCCACAGTGGTGGGGGTTCAAATCCCACCCTGCCCGCTACAGACGAACCCCGAACCCTTTTGTCAAAGCGCAGTTACGTTATCGTTGTTGTGAGTAGAGAAGTTGGGAACGCATAAGTCGTCGGGGAAAATGATGCTGTAGACCTGTTTGTGGTTGGTTCTGGAGTTTTCTAGATCCATCTTGTTTTGATTTCTTTGAGGGCTTGAAAATGGGGGTCGTCTGAGATGCACGTTGCTTTCAAATATGATGCGGTAGCTGCTATCATGCTGTCGGCCATGGAGAGCTTGTACTTGTGTCTGAGTTCAGCCGAGCTTTTTGCGATTTCTGCATCCACCTTGACTATCTTGAAGTCCTTCTCCAGCAGCGTTGTTCTCAACGCTGCAGGTTCACGTCCCTCGCGCGCAAGTGTGAGTTGGTAGATTTCGTGGATCACGATGGCTGAGACGTATTTTTCTCGACCCCTCATTTCTTCTCTAGTTCTTTGAAGTGTCCTCTCGTCCTTGGAATAGTAGTGTTCGATGAAGAATCTAGTGTCGTAGACTGTTCGAGGCATCTTCTTCCCTGAGCTTGTCCAAAAGCTTCTTCATTTCTTCAGGAGTTGCATACTGGGACCCAGAACCCGCAAGATCCAACGTAGACTTCTTGGGTTTGAAGAGTATCCCCTCTTCAGTTTCGATGACTTGGAGTCTTGTTCCCTCTTCAATCTTGTACTTCTGACGGAGCCTCGCGGGAATTGTTGTCTGACCTTTCCGAGTTACTACGACCTCATTTTCCAACATAATCACTGTAGTACCTAGTATAAACAGTACATATAAATCTTCTTACCGACCTCAGGCCTTCGAGGCCATTTGGCTTCAAGCAAAAGATGAAAAGGAGAGTTTCGGGCGAAATCTTCCTCAGGGGTTAATAAGCAGGCTAAGACACGTTACTTTCGGAAGTCACGCTTAGTGTAGGGCGTTTTCGTGAGATACTGCCACCTATCCATGGTTTCGAGGGCCTCATATTTTTGCCGACAAAAGAGCCAAGAAATGGCAGTTTATTAAAGTATAACTTAACCTCTTAAGCTTAGACTGTTCAGACAGGACCGGAGGCGCAACCTTGGCTTTAGCCAACCCGTTTGCAGAATTCCGCAGTGAATGCGAAAGAGTGCTAGCAAAAGCTTTCAAGAAAGTGTTTCCTGAAATCCAAATCACACGCCTGGCCTTGGAGAAACCGTCAAGTCCCGAGTACGGCCAACTGGCCTCTTCACTATGCCTCGAATTTGCAAAGAAAGTGAACAAGAAACCCATTGACATGGCCAAGACACTGATCAAAGCCATCGACAAGTCCGAGCTGAAACTCATAGAGAAAATCGTTCCAGCTGGTGCTGGCTACATAAACTTTCACGTAGACTTCGCCGAACTCGCCGCTCGAACCGTCGAATCTGCAAAGCTATCAGACGCTGAATATGGCCTCGTCAAGACTGGCAAACCAGCAAAGATCATCGTGGAGCATACGAGCGTCAACCCGCTTCACCCAATACACATCGGCCAGGCCAGAAACCCGATGCTGGGCGACGCCGTGGCCCGCCTGCTCAAGGCCCGGGGGCACGTGGTTTTTCGACACTACTACATTGACGACGTAGGGCGCCAGGTGTCGGTTATCGCGTACGGATACGAGAAGCTGGGCAGACCTAAGCCTGATGGGAAACCGGACCATTTCATCGGCAAAATCTACACGATCACCAGTTGCCTGGTCGAGATCAACCGCTTGAAAAAGGAACTCCAACGCGCAAGATCGGTCTCAGCAGATGAGGATATGCTGAAGGCCAACAAGAACATGGGCGAATGGACTGGCATAGCGGCTGAACTTGAAGGTCGCTATCCGGAACTATTCGAAAAGCTTCTTGAAAAGATTAGCAGAGACGAGAATCCGGAAGATGCAATCAGCAAGCTGAACCGGGCTTACGAAGCCGGGGATCCTAAGGCTGAAAAAATCGTCAGAGAAGTCGCTGAGCTGTGCCTCGAGGGCTTCAGGGCGACGCTTGGCCGCATAGGCATTTCCTACGATTCGTGGGACTGGGAAGGTGACTTCGTCTGGAGCGGCCACGTTGGCCAAGTGCTGCAGAAACTGGAAAAGTTGCCGTACACTCATGTGGAGGCCGGCGTCTCAGAGTTCGACGCTGGGAAAGTAGTCGAAGAACAGGATCTCAGAAAGAAGCTTGGCCTGGGAGAGAACTATGAGGTTTCATCGCTTACGCTTGTGCGCGCGGACGGCACCACGCTCTACACTACGAGAGACGTTGCTTACACGCTGTGGAAGTTTGAAAGAGCCGACAAAGTCATCAACGTCATAGGCATGGAACAAAACCTGTCTCAACTGCAGCTGAAGATTGCCCTGCACGCCTTGGGCTACGGCAAGTACGCGGACAACTTGGTTCACTTCGCCTACAACCTCGTCACGCTGCCCGGCTACAAGATGTCCAGCCGCCGAGGACATTATATAACGTTCGACGAAGTCATGGACGAAGCGGTAAAACGAGCCTACGAAGAAGTCTCGAAGCGCTCACCGCAACTGTCTGAAAAGGAAAAACAGAAGATAGCAGACTTCGTCGGCATAGGCGCCGTAAGATACGCCCTCGTAGAGGTCGACACTTCAAAACCTGTAGTGTTCACGTGGGACAGAGTACTCAACTTCGAAAAGAACAGCGCACCATACATCCAATACACGCACGCAAGAGCCTGCAGCATCCTGCGAAAGGCTGAAAGAAAACCCGAAAGACCAAACTATGAACTGCTAAAAGAACCGTTGGAACACGAAATACTCCTGGCGCTGGCAAGCTTCCCGGACACGTTCATCGAAGCAGCCGAATACCTCAAACCACACCTGATCGCCGACTATGCCAACGGGCTTTCAGACAAATTCAACACGTTCTACAACGCCCTGCCCGTCTTGAAAGCCGAACCGCACGAGCTGAGCGACGCAAGACTCGCCCTCGTGGATGCGGTAAGAGTTGCACTGCGAAACGCGCTAAGCCTGATCGGAGTGTTCGCCCCAGAAAAAATGTAAACCAACCTAAGCTTAGGCGCCTTTCAATATCTCAACAGCCGAGCTTGTTCCTATCCGGTTGGCGCCGGCTTCAATCATGGCCAATGCTTCAGGACAAGTCCTTATTCCCCCAGCAGCCTTGACGCCTACGGCTTTGCCCACTGCCTGTCGCATAAGCCCAACATCCTCGACAGTCGCTCCGCCGCCGAGAAAACCAGTTGCTGTCTTCACAAAATCCCCCCCGGCCTCACACGCAAGCCTGCACGCAGCAACCTTTTCATCCCGCGTCAGAGAGGGAGCCTCGATGATAACCTTCACTATCACCTCTTTGGACTGACGCTTAACGTTCACCACAGAGGCTATGTCATGTTTGACGGCCGCATAATCGCCTGACTTGAGCAGACTTAAGTTGATGACCATGTCCAGTTCACTGGCGCCTTGCAGCAACGCTTTTTCAGCCTCAAACACCTTAACTTCCGTCAGCGAAGACCCAAACGGAAACCCAACGGTGCCAGAAACCTTAACGGGAAAACCCTTCAGCAGAGCCGCAGCTAAGCCGACGTAAACAGGGTTCACGCAAACGCAACCGAAGCCGTATTGAAAAGCGTCTGCACACAACTTTTCTATCTCGCTTCTGGTGGCCGTAGGCTTCACGTTCGTAGAATCGATAATCTTCGCCAATTCCACTTTTGACAAACGCATGTTTAAGCCCCTCACAGTTCCACGCTGTACAAATTCTTATCAGTTTCTGCTGGGGCTATGTTAACTCTTGGAGGCGGAGTCAAAGCCCAGATTCGCTCCACACTCGAACACCGTACCCAACGTTTCAAAACCCCGAAAAAACCTACCTAGGAAGGGGGGCGTCAAATGTTCGGCTGAAAGCAGCCCAAAACCGCACGCCAGCCTCCTTCAACTTCCGACTGCCACGTACAAGCTGTCTCTGCGAAATCAGAAATTTGATATAGTAGCCACATAACTTAAAACGCGGTGTAAACTCACATGAGTGATGCTTATTTTAAGCGGAAAGTCCAGGCGATAGACGTTAAGAAGAAAAGTGTCTCTGAACTTCTGGACGAGATGAGCAGGACGGCCTATCAGGGCAGGCAGCTCGGCAAGGCCGTCGAAGTATGGGAAGCCATGCTGAAAGAGAAGGATCTCACGATCATCATGGGCTTTTCAGGGTCGATGAGCACGGCTGGCCAATGGAAGATGATCAATTGGCTCATCGAGAACCGTTACATAGACGTACTCGTCTCAACGGGCGCCAACGTCAGCGAAGACATCGTCGACGCCATGGGACTGGGCTATTGGCAGGGCACACATCAGGTCAATGACCAAGAACTGTTGGAAGCCGATGTGAACAGGTATTATGACGTCTACGGAAAAGAAACAGACTACAGAGAAATGGAACTACTCATAACCGACTTTCTGATGACCGTGAAAAAGGATTACCCCTACACTTCTGCAGAGCTCCTGCACCTCTTCGGCAAATACTTGAACAAGAAAAAAGTGAAGAGCATAGTGGCAGCGGCCGCCGCGAACAGCGTTCCAATCTTCTGCCCCGCAATGGCCGACAGCGCCTACGGAGAAACGTTCCTGATGGCCAAAAACCAGGGACACCCCATCATGCTGGATTCAGTAAGAGAATTCGACCAGTTCGTCGGCATAGGCGAAAAAACCCGAGAAGTAGGCGTAATCTACATAGGCGGAGGCGTCCCCAAAGACTTCACTCAGCTCCTGGCCATATCAGTCTCACCCAAAACCATGGACGAGGGCGTCCCAGGAAGAAAAGGCCACTTGAGAAAAGGAATAAAAGAATACTATTATCCGCATCGTTACGCGATTCAAATCACAACCGATTCGCCACAATGGGGTGGGCTGTCAGGCTGCACGCTCGAAGAGGCCATAAGCTGGGGCAAAATCGACGAAAAAGGCAAAAGGGCAGTGTGCTACTGCGACGCGACGATTGCTTTGCCGCTCATAACTCATGCGCTTAATGAGAGAATCAAAATCAAGCGGAAAGCGCCTGACTTCTCATGGTTGTTCAAAGGTGTCTCCTAGGCTTTTTCAACTCTGCTGATGAGCGCACCGACCATTAATGGCAGTAGGAGCGAGGCATCACCCTCGATCATGACACGCTTTGCCTTCGGACTGATTTTTCCCCACGACACCGCCTCACGCGGTCTTGCGCCTGAGAGGCTGCCGTCCCACTCGTCAGCCGTGCTCACGTAAACCGCGTAGTCCAATCCATCCTTGAATTGGTTCCACCAAATAGTGTGATGCTTGGAAATTCCGCCGCCCACGATCAACGCGCCACTTTTCTTCGCCTCAAAAACAACATTATTCAACTCTCCAGAATCCTTGAGAAGGTTAACCCTGAAATCATGATCCTGCGAGAACAGCCACGTCTGATAGCCCACCGCGCCGTCCACGAAGCCCGGTACGTAAACCGGAATGCCGTTCTTCGCAGCCCAAAATAGAATCGAACTCTCGTTGCACACGCGTCTTCCAACCTCGCGACAAAACTGGCTACTTGAAACTTCTCTGACTCCTTCTTTCCACAAGTCCGCCAGCAACCCCTGCATCTTCTGCTCGATTATCGTGCCGTAGCTGTCGTTTGGAACGAGGACGTTTCCAAGCCTGTTAATGCCCTCTTCATGAAGTCGAGCATCATTCATGACGAACGAGCCTCTATAGTATTTCTTCCAGCTTCTGGCAACATCATGATCTATGGTTCCACAGGTCGTGATGACCAGGTCGACAAGCTTCCGCTTGACGAGTTCTCTCAGTGCACCTCGGGCTCCGGTCGCCACAAGATTGCCCGTGAAAGAAAGAAACTTTACACAGCCACTTGTTTTGACCATCTGCTGCAGGATGTTTACGCCCGTGGCAACTTTTCCAGCGGTAAAACCCCAGGCTTTTTCCATCTGCAAGACAAACTCGTCAAGCGATACAATCTTGGAGAAGTCATAGTCCTCGACGGCATCCTTCAACACTATGCCTTTTCTCCTCTGGCCTCGCAGTAAGTCTTGTAGATGGCTCCTGCTGCCTCTCGAATCGCTGCCTTCTCAGACTCGGTCAAGAGATCCCAAATGTCCGGTCCAAGTGACCTTGCTATTCTCGCCGGCACCGTCACGTACACGGGTTCAGGCGTATTATCAAACTTCCTAAGCCTTCCATAACTCATCACCCTGCCCGTGTTCAACATCACTCCACGAATTATCTCGATGAAAGAGCCTGCAGGGCCATGCCTCGTCCCGCCCAGGACACGTATTATCTCTCTGCTCACTTCCTTCACGTAATTCTCACACGATGCTCTATCCAAAGTCTTCCGGGTCTTCTTCAAATACTCATCCAAGGCCACGCCGTTGATTTTAACTGTGCTCCAAAGCGGAGCCGCTGCCTCACCATGCTCGCCGCCCACGAACCCTTCAACCAAACCAATCGGCACATCCAATCGTCTGCTCAGAATCGTTCGGAACCTAGACGTTTCAAGATTAGTGCCCGTGCCTATAACCTGCCTCTTGCCCTGAGCCGCCTTGTTGGCCAAAGTAGTCATGGCATCAACAGGATTCGTAATAACGAAGTACCATGCCCCAGGATTATTGGCCAAAGAATTCTCAACGACCTCTTTGACCGCGCCCGCATTCTTCGTGGCAAGATCCCTCCTGCTCATCTCCGGAGTCCTCGGAAAACCAGCAGCGACCACAATCAAGTCAGCATCAACGACTTGACTGCTCTTCGTGTACGCGTTAATCTTAACATCGAAACCATGATTTCCAACAGCATGATGCATCTCCTCCTTCACCATATCAGCAACGCCCGGCGAAGAATCAACCAGCGACAACTCGTTCACGTACCTCTCAAAAACGAGGGTAAAAGCAACCTCGCCCCCTACTCGGCCAGTACCCATAACCGCAATGTGAGCCACACTTACACTTCCGAAAAGCAGATTCAGCATCAGACTCTAATAAAGTGCTTGGTCAACCATAGGCCCCAGAAAAAGAACCTCAACCAGTAGTACCACATGCATGTTCTACAAAATCGTCTCCTCAAACCCCAAGAACAGGTGGCGTGCCAAAGTAATTGAAATCCTTTGACGCCTTGACAATGTGCGCAGTGCCCGCCATCTTCCAAACCTTCTTCGCAACGTTCAGCGCACACGTGAAGCCACAGTTGCCAGACCTGATCAACTCCAAAAGCAACCAAGCGCACATATTTGGATCCAAATAGGATAACATGACAAAAAACCTACCTAGGAGGGGGGTATCAAATGTTCGGATGTTACAACATCCCAAAATACAGATAACACAAGTCAACTTTCCTAAACTCGCACAGATAAACAGTGGAAATCAAGATCAGAAAAACAGACGGGGGGGAGGAGGATGGCCGTCTCTCTCTGTCCATGTGATTTCAACCCAAAAGTTGATGGCCCTCATCGAGCCGATAAGCCGCTCAGCCGAAGATCGGAAAAAACCAGCCTAGGAGGGGGAGGTGCGTTTTTGGCGTGTTTTCAGCCCTAAACCGCAGGTCCGCTTAGCCAAGTAGCATTTATCGGCTTTTGTGCGGAGCGTTAATCGGCCAGGTACGATATGATTTTTCCGTACACGTCCTCGTTCCTCAGGTCCTCGTAGCCCGCATAGATGCTCGGGTTATCGTTCACTTCGACGACCACGTATTCACCGTTCACTTCCTTGATGTCCACTCCGTACAGCCCGTGGCCGATGATCCCGCATGCTTTCAACGCCACTTCTTTGAGCCTTACAGGAGCGTTCTCCCTCTTCATCGAAAACGTCCTACCCCAAATGACAGTCGGCTTGCCCCTAAGCTTCGCACCGTGCTTCCACTTACCCTTCGGAATCATGTACTTGCACACGTACAAGATCTCATCGTTCAGCACCCCGACCCTCCAATCGAACGCCGTGGGCATAAACTTCTGCACGGTCAAAACATCAGATTTCCTAAAGAACCTCAAAGCAACCTCGCGAAAACTCGTTTCACAAGCCACTTTCTCCACGTACCTCGAAAAACTCGTGTACGGCGCCTTTATCACCACGGGCTTTCCAAACTCGCGAAAGATGTCCAATATCTGCCTATGATGAAACTCATCCTTGTTAATGAAAAGCGTCGGAATATGTGGAACACCATACTTTTCAAAAAGCGCATATTGATGAATCTTGTTCCCACAGATCTGAATCGACTTCGGATCATCAATCACCTTCAAACCCAGCTCGAAGGCAGTCTTGGACACGACGTACGCCGTAAACAGCGGATCCGTCGTTGCCCTGATAAAAACCGCATCATACCCTCGAATACCCGAAACGTCTCCTCTGAACATGAAGTCAAACTCGTGACCCAGCCTCACCGCTGCCTGCTTGAAATTCTCAAGTGCCCTTTCCTCCCTCGGATCTGAAAAATTGTACTTCTCAACGAAACAGGCTATCTTAGCCAACCAGGTGTTCACCCAAATTCGACATCTCAGAAACCTCTTCCCCGATCAATCTCAGATCCTGCGAAACAATCTCCTCCTTCTTCAAAGGCTGAAACCCACACAGAAAGGCTTCTCCACCCACACGCTGAACATGCAGTTTGCAGATTGGAATCCCAAAAACCCCGTACACCCTCTCAGAAATCTCCTTCAAGGCTTGATCTTGTTCGCACTTGCCGAAAAAAGACTTGAACGAAACCATCTCCCCCCGCAAAGGCTGCGCACACACCGCGAACTTATAGTTCATGCCTAAACTCTTAACAGCTCTATACAGTGCACTTTTATTTTTTGCCGTCTTAAACCCGTCATAACAGAACGGGTTAACAGCGAAGACAACGACTGGAAAATCGAAGACCGACATAATATTCCTCACAGAATCCGTCACCAAGTACGGCAGAGTTGAGATACCCGCCCGGGAAGCCTTAAGCAGCAGAATCGGCGTCCGGTTAGCGTCAATTATACTTTCGCTCGACGGAATCACCCTGTTGCCCAAAATCTCCGCATGCATTGAAACGTAGTATCCCGTCTTCAAATAGCGATAATCATTGTTGAGGTTGAGAACAAAATCTTTGATTGAAGATCTCAGGAACGCTACGGGTTTCATCGTCGACTTGTTTCTCGCCAGGCTGATGTTTGAAACAACGAGCACCCAAATGACACCAGATGATCGAAAGCACGGTATTAAGGCCGACGTATTTAAAATTAACTGCACGTTTATATTCAATTTTCCAGCAACTGTTCTATCGAAAGGGAACAGATACGTACAAGACCCTTCAAGTACTCGGTCCAGAACACGAATTTTCAATAGTGAACGAAAGACTGGAAGCGCTACCCATAGTGGACAAGGTTCTGAAGGATCTACACGGCAGAATCGTCAACTCAGTCAAGCTTCCAAAATTCACATTCGGAAAAGAGCTTCAGCAACACGTGATCGAAATAAAGCCTAATGGCCCATTTGAGTCACCGATCGAGTTCGAGGAGACTATGCAAGAGGCAGTGCTGACCATTCAAGATTTTCTTCACCGCAAATACCATGCAAGTCTCCTAGGAACAGGCATGCATCCACTGCTCAGGCTTGAAAACACGGGCGTCTGGCCCCATCGACACAGACAGATTTACCACGCCTACAGCAAAATCTTCAACCTCAAACGCCACGGATGGCTCAACATACAGAGCTTCCAGCTGAACCTACCATACTCTAACGAAGCAAACGGCGTTCTACTCCACAACATTTTGGCATACGTTTGCGCCTATCTACCGGCCTTCGCTGCTTCTTCCCCGATATATGAAGGCAGCCTTGGAGAAAACGTCGACAACAGGCTACGCTTCTATGAAGAGAATCAGAAGGAAATCCCTTCCATCTCGGGAGACATCATTCCAGAGTTTGCGTTTTCTCTCAGCCAATACAAGAGACAGATAATCAACAAGTACTCCCAAGAACTAGCCGCTGCTGGCGCCGAAAGCCCCATTCTAGGAAAGGAGTGGGTCAACAGTCGAGGCGTCATCTTCAGGTTTGACAGAAAAGCGCTTGAGGTCAGAGTGATGGACGAACAAGAATGCATAAAATCAGATGTAGCCCTAAGCTGTTTCATCCGAGCATTGGCGCGAGGACTGATGGGACAAGAATTCAAGCTGCCATCTCACCAAGTCTTGGTGAAAGATTTCCGTTCCACAGTAAAGAACGGCCTCAACGGCGAGGTCCGCCATCCACGAGCACAAACCGCACGCGAAACCTGCAAACATCTTCTTCGCGTCGCTTTGGAAAACACCAATTCACAAGAGAGAAAATACATCCCGATGCTGCAGAAAAGAATAGAACACGGAAATCTGTCAGAGCGCATACGGCAGAAGGTTCAAACCAGAAGCCAGAAAACAGACCTCAAAGAAGCCATATTCAGCACATACTCAAAACTTATAGGAAACCTCATGGATAATCAGCCTTACTTCTAAGAAGAACCGCAGAGAGGCATTGCATGCACCGCAAAAGTGAAAGTGCCAGACAGAGCAATTTCTTCGACATGTGCAATGGATGCCGAGGCCATTTAAGCTGCTGTTTCCGTCCAAAACCGCCTATCACACGAGAGCGCAAAAGAATGATAGAGGCCTATCTGGAAAAAGAGAAGGTTCCAGTTGCAAACGCTTTTGCCAGGGCAGAGTATGCTTTTCCAAGAGAGAACGCGGAAGGCTATTGCGGATTCTACAACGTGAAAACTGCGACATGTCTAGTTCACCCCGTGAAACCAGAAACATGCGCAGCTGGACCGATAACCTTCGACATAAACAAGCAGTCAGGCAACGTGGAATGGTACATAAAAATGGAAAAAATCTGTCCCCTAGCAGGAGTCATGTACAAAGACAAGCGGTTGCTGCAGAAACATCTAGAATCTGCAAAAAAGGAAATATTCAAACTCATAAAACAGCTTGACCCTATGGAGCTCGAAGCCATCCTGAAAAAGGAGGAACCTGACACAATCAAGATAGGCGAGGACACTGTCAGAAGAGATGATCGGACATGAAAGTCCTTCTGGCTGAAGAGAAACTGGGGAACACGGTTTTTCAGAAAGAAGATGCGGAAGAGATGATGAATGAATTTCAAGTTTGCGCATAACAACTTTAACGTGCTAGACCTGGAAAAAAGCGTCACATTCTACAAGAAAGCCTTGAATCTGAAGGAAGTTCGAAGATACGAGGCGCCCGACAAGAGCTTCACACTTGTATTTCTTGAGGACGGAGCAACCGCCCATAGGCTTGAGTTGACATGGCTGAGGAACAGGAAGGAACCTTACAACTTGGGCGACAATGAATTTCATCTTGCACTCACCGTCGACGAGTTTGAAAAGGCCCACGAAATCCATGAAAAGATGAAATGCATCTGCTATGAAAACAAAGCAATGGACATCTATTTCATCGAAGACCCAGACGGATACTGGATTGAAATAATCCCGGCTAAGCATTGACTTTCTTTGCGTTGGTCTGCACAAGGCTTTTTTGGTCGTTTATCGTTTCGCCAATCCACGCTAGCAGGAGACGAGGTCCATTCTCTCCCAGGCAAAGCCGACAGAAACGTCGAAAGCCTGCATCCCGTATTTATGCAAAATCGTGCGCTGTGCGTTGTGGTGGGTTACTCAACCTAAAATGGTGGGACAGCGAAGATCGTTAATAAATGCGTTGGAAACAAGGATAGTCTATGAGACTTGCAGTCTTGTATTCAGGCGGTAAGGACTCAATGCTCGCGTTGCTGAAAGCTGCAGAGAAGGAGGAGGTAATCTGCCTCATTTCAATGGTCTCCAAGAACAAGGAAAGTTACATGTTCCACACTCCAAATATCAAAATAACCAGACTTCAAGCCAGAGCCCTGGAGTTGCCTCTCATCCGGAGATTGACTGAAGGCAAGAAAGAGGAGGAGCTTAAGGATCTGAGAGAAGCGATAAGACGAGCTGAAGAAAAGTTCAAGATTGAGGGCGTTGTCACTGGGGCAGTAGAATCAGTTTATCAGGCCGAGAGAATTCAGAAGATATGTCACGAACTAAGACTTTGGTGTTTCAACCCTCTGTGGAAAAAAGACCAGGAGGAACTGCTGGAAGAGACAATGAGAAAGGGGCTTAAGGTAATAATCTCGGGTGTTTTTGCTTATCCATTAGACAAGTCGTGGCTTGGAAAACATATAGACAAAGAAATGATAGGAAAACTCGTGGCCCTTCAGCAGGAGTATGGTATAAGCCCTTCTGGAGAAGGCGGAGAGATCGAAACCACAGTCCTAGATGCCCCGCTGTTCAAGAAAAGGATCGAAATCATGGATTTTAACGTTGAAAGCGATGGAAACAGCGGAGTTTTCCAAATCAGAAAAGCAAGGTTAACAGAAAAATGCTATTGATCGTTGATATGAACTACAGGAAGGATTCTGTCGGCTACTATGAATTCGTGTTGCCCATAGCCTCGTCGATCAAAGACCTAGAGGAATACACGATAAGGCACTATTCCGAGTTGAGCCGGACAGACATAGATAGATACTCACGCATAATACTTTCAGGAAATGCACTGGAAGACAAGCAAGTCTTGACCCAAATTGAAGATTTTGCTTGGGTGGGCACATGCGAAAAACCTGTTTTGGGGATTTGCGCGGGCATGCAGGCTATCGGTCTCATCTTCGGTTCACCCTTGAAGAGATGCTTAGAGCTTGGTATGACCTGGATAAGAACGGTGAAAAGGAACCCGTTGTTCTTTTCATCTTTCAAAGCTTATGAACTCCACGGCTATTCCATTCAACCTTCCGAGGAACTAGATGTCTTGGCAGAGTCAGAGAAATGTCCACAAGCCGTGAAACACAAGAAAAAAGAAATCTATGGGGTGCTATTCCACCCTGAAGTCAGAAACAGAGAAATAATCAGAAGATTTATGGATCTTTGACGCCCTCTCTACTCTATGATATTCCAATCTAGAATAGTATTCTTACTCAGCTCAATGATCATAAAATGGATCTGAGGTGAATATTCAGTATATCTGTTTGTACGATATGCTTTTGAGGTCTCACTTCGGCCATGTGAGTTTGATGCTGATAGACCGTCAAGTTGCATATAAGAAGTGGCGGGCCCGCGGGGATTTGAACCCCGGTTCTCCGGCTTTCTTCCATTTGTTTCGTGCCCGGAGGCTTGCGCATCCTTTTCAGGTTCGGCGCCTTAATCCGTACTCGGCTACGGGCCCGTTGAAGATCAAGTTAGGCAATGATTTGAATTAATTGTTATGGTGATGTCATAGGCTTAGGCTTCGGCCAGTTCTTCGCTTATCCACCACGCCTTTTTCTTGCCGGATTTTTCCCCAGCATAGTAGTCTATTATGGATTTTCCAAGTTGCTTCCTTGAAGCCTTTTGTATTTTTCTCAGCCTGTTCAAGATTAACCACCTGTTCGTTTTGAGATAGTCTGCTAGCTCAGGCGTGGTTGCACTTTTATAATGCATAAGGTAGTCTATGAGTTTGTGGTCTGTCTCGTCCATACAGAAAGTGTGAGGGTTCGTTTTTCCGCGGTCATAAGTAAGCAGTTCCAAGTCTGCAAGGTACTTTTTTACCTCAGAGATTTCCGTTTCTATCTTGCCGACACGATGCTCTAGCTCAAAGATCTTGTCCGGCTTCGGGGTCTTCTGCAGCTTCTCCATGATCGCGTCACGAATGAAGTTGCTTCTGTCTCCTTCAGGCACTCGTAGGAGCATCTCCTTGTAAACGAGATCAGGGACCTTGGCCGAGATCACCCTCGAATCGTTCATAAACGCGCTCGCCATTAATCCAACTTATAGCAGCTAACGGCTTAATGATTTTTTGGATTACTTCGGAAGTTGTTTGAGACTTCTAGGGTGACTGCAAGCAGATCTGAATAGCAAATAGCAAGTTTGATTTGGCCAAACGTAAGGCTGTAGGCTTTGGGTCAATTCTGGAAAACACTGGCGAGTTTGAATAGGCACGATTAGGGTCTGATAATGTGGAATAGAATACTCTGCGACAGGTGTCGAATAGGCTCAAAGAACGTTTTCAAAGGGTTTGAAGCGGTCTCAGCTGATCATGCGGTATTATCTGCTTGCTTCTTTATCTTAGACAGTTCTTCGAAACGGTTCTTCGCGGTGTCATGAAGCTTTCTGCGCAGCTCTTCCCCGAGCATTTTCTGTTCTCTGATGAGCATCGTTTTGCGGGCCAATTCAGCGTCGCCTAGTGCGTTGAACCAAGCTTCAAAGTCTCCGTGGTTGGTGTGAAACTCGATCGAACCGGCGTCTAAAGTTATTATTTTATCGCAAAAGTCTTGAAGGCTCGCAGCATGTACACCCAGTGGTTTTCCATAGTCAGCATAAAAATGAAATGACCTCTCTACCGGCAAATATGACAAGATCTCAGTTGCTTTCTCCTTGTCGATTTCCGGAAGTCCCAGACTTTTTTTTCCTTTTTCCGTTATGATGTAAAATCCCTTTTCAGCTGATGCTGCAAGGCTTAAGCGAGTGAGCCCTATTATGTGCATCATCACTGAGGGAAAGTTTACTCCCGTATCCTTTGCTATCTCGGTCGCCCTGGCAGGCTTGTCGAGCACCCACATGGTTTCGAGGATGAGTCGTTTAACAGGTGATATACTCATCTCTGCATACTCCTGATCTCTTACTGTACTTGTCTGCAAGCTTTAAGTCTTACCTGTTTCTCACCACAAAAGAAGGCAAGTTCTGTTCACGCCGTTGCCCACTTAGCCTGAGATCAGTGTTTTTTCCATTATAGCGAAAAAATCCCTAATAACCTGATACGATTTATGACTGAGTAGAGATGAAACCGTCATTGACTGAATGGGACAGAATACTGCCGGAAAAAGCATACAGCCCTGAAGAACCAGATGAGACGGTCGTTGATTTCGCAGGATCTCTGCGAAGGAGCAACAAGATGCGGGTTCTTGATCTTGCTTGTGGTGGGGGCAGACACGCGGTCTACATGTCCGAAAAAGGCGTCGAAGTAACTGCGGTTGACATTTCATGGGCAGGTCTTAAGATGACCAGAGGAAGACTCAATAATGAGGATTTGACCGCTGGTCTCGTCAGGTCTGTCATGAATACTCTTCCTTTCGATGACTCTGTCTTCGATGCTGCGATATGCACTCGTGCCATCCATCATCAAAGACTGAAGGCGATTCAAGAGACACTTTTCGAAATGAAAAGGGTGCTGAGAAAAGACGGCATGGTCCTAATCGACTTCCTGTCAAAAAGAACTCATAGTTATGGAAAGGGCGTCGAGATCGAGAATGGGACCTTCATCGAAACAGAAGGCCATGAGAAAGGCCTAATGCATCACTTCACCGATGAAGATGAACTGCAAAGGCTCTTCGAGGGTTTCAGAATACTGACCATAGACTTGCACGAGACGAAGGTTGAGGGCAAGCTTCGAAGTCGTCTAACGGTCAAGGCACTCAAACCTTGAGCATAGCTTAGTAAGGTAAATAAACATGCTTTCGTAACATAAGCCAATACTTGTGTGAGCGGATACGGTGTAACCTTATGAAGCTGGCAGTGCTGGTCTGGGAGTATCCTCCCAAGATCGTCGGGGGGTTGGGAACTTACGCAGCTGAAATTACGCGAAGATTCGTTCTGATGGACAATGATATTACCATTTTTACGATGAATGATGATGCTGGCAGCCTTCCTACCCGAGAGATTTGGCGAGGCATAGAGATCCATCGTCCCATTCATATCGACGTTTCCGATTCGCTTCCAGACGTGATTGCTGAAGACATCAAGAAATGGGGCTGGGGCCGGGGTATTCATATGTTCTCGAAGATCCTTGTGTATAACTACCTCAGCGCTTCAAAACTCATCAACGAACTCATCAAGAAAGAAGGCATAAAATACGACATCGTAGTGGCGCACGATTGGCTGTCAGCGATGGGTGGAATAACCGTAAAAAAGGAAGCTGGGTTGCCGCTGGCCTTTCATGTGCACTCAACCGAGAAGGGGAGAACGCTCGGAAACGGCTCAGAAGTTGTGAGCAACATCGAACTCCACTGTGCGATGGCTGCTGATGTTATTGTCACAGTTTCATACGCGATGAAAGATGAACTTACCAACCTTGGCTTTCCAAAAGAAAAGATTCAAGTCTGCTACAACGGCGTTGACCCCCAAAAATACAGCCCAGAAGCGGTTGACGCAGAGCAGATAAAGAAGATCCGCGCATTCTACGGCATAAAAGACGATGAATTCATGATCCTCTTCTTGGGCAGGCTGGTCGGAGTCAAAGGCGTTGACAAACTCATCATGGCCTTGCCGCACGTGCTGCAGAAAACGCCGAAAGCAAGGCTAGTCATCGTTGGTTTAGGCGACCTCCAGGAATACTTGACTAACCTCGTGAAAGCTACGAAGATGCAGGACTACGTGAAATTCCGCTTTGACTTCATACCTGAAGAGGAACGTATTCTACACTATGCCGCGTGCGACGTAGCCGTTTTTCCAAGCCTTTACGAGCCTTTCGGGATCGTTGCTCTCGAAGCGATGAGTATGGAGCGCCCAGTCGTCGTAGGCGGAGCAGGAGTCAGCGGAATGCGAGAAATAGTGGTCTGCTGCGGGGAAGAACAATGCGGTTTTCATGTGAACCCGAACAATCCATCAGACATTGCCTGGGGCATCAACAGCACTCTGGAAAGTCCTGAAAAGACGAAGTGGCTTGGCAGGAATGGCAGACGCAGGGTCCTAAATGAATTCACATGGGACAAGATAGCTGAAAGAACGCTGGAAATATACGAGCAGACGATAAAACGCTGAGTCCGCATGGATCGAGCCGTACGGTGAACAGTTGAATCCTGCCAGTCTGAGCCTGAGAACAAGGATTACCAGAGAAGCAGCGAACCTTCTCTATTCTGGCGTCGAAAAAGAGTATAAGCAGGCAAAGCTAAAAGCAGCAAAAACATTGGGGGCTCGGCTTCTTCCTTCAAATTCTGAAGTCGCTATTGAGCTTGACAGAATAGCCGGGGAGAATGAGGGTTCAGCTAGGCAGGAGCGGCTAATCCAAATGCGCCGGGAAGCCCTAACATTGATGTGTCTTCTAAAGGCATATAATCCAGTGCTTGTTGGAAGCGTCTGGCGCGGGACAATACATCATGATAGTGATATAGACATAGTTGTCTACCACGATCAGTTCGATGACATATTGAACGCTCTAAAAAAGAATAGTATCAGAATAATTCAAGCTGAACACGTAGCCGTGACAAAGAAAGGGAGAAGGAAAGGTTCATTCCATATACACGTTGAATCTCCGGCGGGAGAGAAGACAGAGATCAAAGTTGCCAGTTCGGAAGAGGCTGCAATAAGAGTGAAATGTGAGATATACGGAGACCAGGTCGTGGGGCTTCGAATTGAAGAACTCAAGAGGCTGCTCAGACAGGATCCCACACAGCGATTCGTTCCATTCTAGGCCAACTGTCTTCTGCAAATTGAAGACAAAACGAGTCTCACGCATGTTGCCGTTCAGGCGATTATCAGGGTTAATTCAGCGCTCGAAGACAGTGAGAATCAAAATAAACCTGACGGATGCTTAAATACGGCAATTCCCATAAATAATACGAATACACTGCCACATTTGAGGGTGTTCACATGGCGTTCGACAAGGAATCATTGAAAAAGATGTTTCCAAACCTTGCCGAGGAGCTGGACGGTGATGACAACATAATTCCGATAAACTCTGTACGGACAGATACCCGAAACGGAGAAAACGCATCCTCAAAAGACTACGTTCACTACGAACCAGACGTGATAGACTTCATCCGCCGTTGCAACATGAGCAAGCAAGCCATGGAAATAATTGACTACATGGAAAAAAGAGGGGAAATCAAAAAGCGATACGCCGCCAAGCTCCGAAAGCAATTGAAGGACAAAGGTTTGAGAAGCTTCGGACCGGAGAAGGAACACGACTACTACCTTAGACATGGAGAATCGCAGTTGTAGTGACCGGAAGGTCAACGCTAGGTTCCGTCGACGCGCAGGACATGTTCGCCCTTCGTTCTTCTAGTAGTGCTTGTCCAGTGCATGGTTAAATATATACGCGCCAAGGGCTCTGTAATTTCCAAAAGTAAATAAATGGGCTGATCAATACATAGACAGCCCAAACGTTCAAAGTGAAACGGAGGAAGGCAACATGAGAAAGACAACGTTACTGTTCGGTGTTTTGATTATCGCGAGCGTAATCCTTGTTTTGATTGCAATGGGGATTAGACCTGTGGAGGCTGAGGCAGATTACAGTATAGAGCAAGTCTTTCACACGGTAAAAATCATGTACAATGGGTACGTATTCATAAACGACACATTCGAACTGAACAACATAACCGGAGCCCCGAATAATTTTCTGATGGGTTTCCCTGACCAATATGGCCAATACGTGCTAAAAGCTGTAGCTTTCAACGATTCAGACAGTTTTCCCGTAACTCTTGACACGCCGTTGAACGGCCACGTTGGCTACTATGGTGTGACGATTAGCTTTCCGCATGGAACACCAGAAGTTTTCACCGTGGGATTCGTCCTCTCCTTTAATCTCCTTACTCAGACACCGGATTCAACTCTGTACGAGCTAAATTTTCCAGCCTACCCGAGCTTGATGAAAGAAGCTGCTTTCTGCAACGTGTCAATAATAGTTCCTCTAGGTGCATCATACGTGGGCGGGACAGTTAGCGGCTTTGCATACGAACAACAGTCTCTTCCGGAACTGACTCGCTCACCTGCAACACTGGACTTTAATCTAACCGGACAGAGCCAGTTGATGGTTGATATTGCCAAGTTGAGTCGTGTCATAACAGTAAGCGGGACTGGCGAAGTGGATGGCACCGATACCTATTATATAACAAACGAGGCACTGACGGATTTGTCTGCTTTTCAGGTACTCCTGCCTCCTAATGCATCCAATCCAGAAGCTACGGATCTGCTTGGAAGGCCACTCTCTATCACGCAAGTAGACGTTAACACGAGCCGTTATGAAGTCGATTTTAACGTAAAAGCCGCGCCTGAAAATATCACTCTGTTTGTCGCAAAGTATTCTTGGTCTGGAAATGTCATTATGCGCAGTTCCACCAATTTTGCTTTAGACCTCTCTTTGTTTGAGCATGAGGATTACTACATCGATGAGGTGTTGGTTACGATCATTTTCCCCGAAGGTGCTACGGTCAACGCTATTGAGAACAATTCACCCCTGAGTCTCAATGGCATTGGGAAGAGTATGTATCAGGAAACAGTTGGTCTTGGCCAGGAAGGCGTCATCGTCTTGAACAAGGTCAGCCTCGGTGTTACCTACGGATACAATCCATTCTGGGCATCTTTTCGTCCAACCATTTGGGTATGGGCACTTGCCGTTGTTGGTTGCGTTTTTGTCGTTGCCACTAAGCGAAGACCTAAGGGCCCTGCTCGAATTTCCATATCTACAGTGGCATTGAAACTCGGCCCAGAATTCCTCAGGTCATTCGTAGACATGTATGAGGAAAAGAAGAAGATAGGTCTGGAATTGGACTCTCTGGAAACAAGGATGGAGAAGGGCAGGGTTCCGAGACGCAGATACAAAGTCATGAGAAAAACCTTGGAGACGCGTTTCGATGCCGTGCTGAGAAAGCTGAACGAATCCAAGGAGAAAATGCGCGCAGCTGGCGGCAAATATTCAGGATTGATGTTGCAGCTTGAAGTTGCCGAAACCGAAATAGGTGAAGTGAAGGCCAACGTCAGGAATGCCGAATCTCTTCACAATCGGGGGGAACTGTCGTTGGAGGCCTATCGGAACCGCTTGGCTGACTATCAACGCAAAAAAGAAAGGGCTGAAACGACGATCAACGGAATCCTCTTGAGACTACGTGAAGAAACCTCGTAGATCACCTAAACACTTTTATTCTGCCGAAAGATTTTCAATGAAAACCTACATCCAAGAGAGAGAAGAAATGATGGTTAAAATAGTAGTTGACAACCACAAATGTACTGGGTGCGGAACATGTGTGGACACATGCCCCGTGGGCGTTTACGAAGTGAAAGACGGAAAATCGGCCGCTGTCAAGCCTGACGAATGTCTAGTATGCAGGGCATGTGAGGTCCAATGTCCCGAAGCGGCAATCCAAGTCGTAGAGTAGCCCACAAGACTTTCGCGCTGACCTTCAATTCAAATCAACCTATCTCCCAAAAATCATTCTGCACTTTCTTTGTTTCTTCTATGACTTTTTCGCCTTGAAACATGGCGTCTCTTTTGATTGTCGGAGTTTTTTCCTCTACTCTCAGATTGGTCAGGCTCATCTTTGCGATCGTTGTGACCGTTAATGGTCCCATGGTTTTCACGTTGTAGCCGCCTTCAAGAACGCTTAGAAGTCTACCATCGCATAATGTTGACGCTAAGCCCCTTATTGTTTCAAATACTTCCTGAAGGCATTTGGCAGACAGAGAAAGATTTCCCACAGGATCTAAATAGTGGCTGTCAAAACCTGCAGACACCAGTATAAACTCGGGTTTAAATTGACGCACTATAGGCTTCACGATTTCTCTGAATGCTCGCATGTATACGTGGTCCCCCGTGCCGTAAGGAAGCGGTATATTCACGCTGTAGCCTGCGCCTTCCCCTTTTCCAACCTCGTCTATGAAACCTGTTCCGGGAAAATCGGTTGGGTCCTCATGTAGGCTCATATAGAGAACCTTGTCGGTCTCGTAGAATTTTCTTTGTGTACCATTTCCGTGATGAGCATCTACGTCCAATATGAGCACTCTGTTCAGCTTATGCTTCTCGATCAAGTATTGCGCAGCAATTGCAACGTTGTTGAAAATGCAGAAGCCAAGTGCGCGGAACCTTTCTGCATGATGTCCTGGGGGACGAACTAGGGCGAAGGCATTCTCAAACTTTCTTTCCATGACAAGGTTGACGGCCTTCAATGTTCCACCAACAGCGTAGAGAGCGACTTCAAAGCTGTTTGGAGAAGCCACAGTATCCTCCGAATCTAAAGGACCGCCGCCTGCTCTGCAAACAGCCTCCACAAGCCTTATGTATTCTATGGCATGAACCAATTCGACGTCTTTTATGCTGGCCTTTTCAGGTTGCACAAACTGCAGCCTAGCATCAAGCTCCGCCTTTCTGTTTTCTATCTCTCTCATGACTGCAGTTACTCGCCGAGCAGATTCCGGGTGATCCCTGCCGGGGTTATGCTTCGTGAATATGGTTGAGAAAACTACAGCCGTCTTTCTCATTTCAAGGGAGCCTCTTCGAATATTCTGTTGAACGTCTTCTGCAAGAAGGTTCTCACGGAAACACCTTGTCTCTTGGCCATTTTTTTAAGGGCCTTGTTCACGCCAGTTGTGTACTGAACTGCCTTCTTCGGTTTTTTTGAAATCGCTTCAGGAAGGCCCACGTTTTCCGCCACTTTCCTCAGAACGAGCTTTCGCATACTGTCTTTTTCAGGGCTGATTTTCAAGTTGACGGGTAATGCTGCAGCGAATTTTGCCAATTCGAAGGTTGCGAAGGGAAGTCGCAGTTCGACATTATGGAAGCTACAGATCTTGGAGTCTCTTTCTAGGTTATTCTTGTAGATTTCGACAATGTCGTTGAAGAGCTTCTTCCTTACTCTTTCTTCACCGCCCAGAGAATAATCATCCACGTATCTTCTGTATCCACCGAAAAGTTCATCTGCGCCCTGTCCAGCTAGCATAGCTTTGAATCCAGTTTCTGCAGCTTGTTCAGCTGCCCAATAGATCGGTATACCTATCTCGGTCTGCACTGGGTCGGCTTCTTCAACGAGCCACAGAACTTTCTGAAGATATTCCAGCACGTCTTCTTCTTTGAACAATCGGATTTGAATTGGCAACTTCAGGGTCTCAGCCGCTTTTTTAGCATCCTCTGTCTCCTTCTGGTGTTCAAGGCTTACATGAATCAGTTGCACGCTGCATCTTTTCTTCTTGGCAATCAATGCTATTATGCTGCTGTCTAGGCCACCCGAAAAGGCGACAGCCACCTCTTTCAAACTTGAAACTCTCTGCGCAACAGAGCGTCGAAGAAGTGTTTCCAACTTTCTAGCCGCTTCTGACATGGTTATTTGCTTGGGTCCTGAGTAGGAAAGGATTTTGACTGGTTCCAGTCTGAAGTTTTCTCGATCGACAACCGCAACGTGCCCTGGAGGAAAAGAGTAGCTTTTGCCAATCCCTACGTTCCACAATGCCTTGCGTTCAGACGCCAAAGCTGCAAACCCTTCATTTTCGCCGTAATACAGAGGACACACACCGACGGCATCTCTACCTGCAATGACCCCGGCAGGTTCAGCCAGTACGAAAGCATAGTCGCCGAATATTTTGTTAACGAAACTCCGTGCTGCTTCTTTACCGTGCTCTTGGAGGTCAATGGCGAAAGGTTCGATTTTGAAGATCTTATTTGTATAGTAGATCCTTCCCTCAAAAATCATTGCCGCTCTTTTCAGCATTATCGGTTGCTGCCTCTCCGACTGCAGATCTGCTGGATATCTGTAGCCGATTATAATGTTTGAGTCCAAACGTAGTTGCCGCAGGGAATCAATTGACCTTTCTGATTTCACTCGCAGGGGCGAGGCTATGGCGAAAGCATCCGTGGTCGCGGAAGATAGTGCACTGAGCATGGTGACTGCTGTGTTCGTTGCGTCCTCTCCTTTTTTGTTCACAACTGCAATTAATGCACCCATTTGCTGCCGACCTTCAGATTACGAAGAGCTATGAGACATTAGAGAAACGTCCTCCCAGTAATTAGGGTATGGTCATTGGTCAAGCGTGTGATTCTGCGAAGCATCGTCCGCTAAGACCACTGCCCATCTACGGACCTTTCTCGAGATACTTTCAAGGTAAGACATTAATCTTCAAAAGGTCTATCTTCTTGCAAGGTGGAACCAGTTTGCCCATTCTTCCAATAGACACGGGTCGCTATGGAACTCCCGAGATGAAAAGGATATTTGAAGAGGAGACGCGTGTCCAAAAAATGCTCGACGTTGAGGCCGCCCTGGCTTGGGCACATGCACAGGTTGGGAACATATCCAAGAAAGATGCGGAGAGGATTATGGCCTCAGCACTGCTGGAGCGGGTTAAGCTGAGCCGAATCAAGGAGATTGAACATGAAATAAGGCATGATGTGGCTGCTTTGGTTAGGGTCTTGGCAGAAGCCAGTGGGCCAAGCGGTGCGTTTGTGCATCTAGGCGCAACAAGCTACGATATCGTAGACACCGCAAATGCACTCCAATTGAAAGAGGCTCTGGAGCTTATCGAGCTGAGGCTGGACAATCTTCATGAAATCTTGAGGGGTAAAGCTCAACAGTACAAGGAGACATTGATGATAGGCAGGACGCATGGTCAACATGCTCTGCCGATCACGCTTGGGTTCAAATTTGCCGTCTGGATGTGCGAGATTTCAAGGCACATTCAACGGCTGAAAGGGTGTGAAGGACGCGTGATAGTTGGGAAAATGAGTGGGGCCGTTGGAACGCAGGCGGCGTTTGGGTCGCACGCTATGGAAATCCAGAAGCTGGTCATGGAAAGACTCGGGATCAAAGCTGCAGAGATTTCGAGTCAAATCGTTCAGCGTGACCGCCATGCTGAACTCGTATGTCTATTAGCTATAGTCGCTTCGTCGCTTGAGAACTTTGCAACAGAAATTCGGGAGCTGCAAAGGCCGGAGATCGCTGAGCTCTTTGAGGCGTTTGAGGAGAAAAAACAGGTTGGCAGTTCAACGATGCCCCATAAACAGAACCCAGAGACCTGCGAAACAGTATGTGGGCTAGCACGAATCGTCAGGAGTCTTGTGATTCCTGCCCTGGAAAATGTTGTCACTTGGCACGAAAGAGACCTAACCCAGTCTTCAGCAGAGCGCTTCATAATTCCAGAAGCATGCATATTGGTCGACCACATGCTGTCTTTAATGAGCAATATCATTGCTAACTTGCGTGTTGATGAACGCCGTATGATGAAGAACGTTGAGCTGACCCAGGGACGCGCCTTGTCCGAAGCAGTGATGACTGCTCTGGCCAAGAAAGGCGTGAACCGCCAGGAAGCTCATGAGATTCTGAGAAAATTAACCATAAAGAGTGACGTTGAGAAGCGGCCTTTTAGGGAGGTCCTTCTGAGAGATGCGATTGTTAGCAAAAAGCTGAGTGAAGAAGAGATTGATCATTCGTTGAACCCGAGAAACTATTTGGGAACGGCGATAAAACAAGTTGAGCTCGTGACTGGAAAGAAAGAGTGAAATGGGCTTGATAGAAGCAATCGCTTTCAGTATTCGGTGAGGGCTTTTTGTTTCCACTCGTCTTCTTTTTCAAGCTTTTCCCAGGTTTCCTTCTTTACGAATCCGCCGATTTGTTCCTTGATTTTCTTCGCGAGCCTGGGCCCTATCAGCGGGAGGTTTGTTAGGTCGTCAAGTCTGGCGCTTTTTATTTCTTCTATCGTTTTGTAGCCGGCATTGTATATTATGCGGCCACGGACTCGGCCTACTCCCTCTAGTCTGACGAGTGGCAACAGTTCTTTTTTCACGCCTTTGGCTACTCTTTCCTCGAGCTCGCGGGTTTGAGGTATTGCTTGCTTCCTGCTCAGAAGCAATGCTAACTCGTGCGTGGCATGAAGGAGCCATTTCGTGTTCTCGATAGTTCTGTAGAGGTCTCCAGGCTGGACCGTGAATCTCTCAATGATCTGGTCTTCACTCATTTCATCGATCCATGCTTGCAGTGTCATGGAGGTCTTTACTTCGCCAAGAAACGATTCATAGGCCACCGTGTCATCCCACTCATTAGGCAGGGGTGTCAGAAACTCGGACTTGTGTTCCTCTACAAAAATGGCTAGTTCATCTATCTCTCGAGAATACGGTCTCAACACGGGTCTCATGTCTGGAGTGTGGGCAATCATTTGGAGAAGACTCAGTTCTGTCAAGCAGACAGGTTCCTGTTTCAGCGAGTTGCGGATGATGACGGCTGAGACAGGATCAACGTAGAGCTCGCTGACTCGCCTGCCAAACTTTGTGGCGTTTATCTCATCGGCCAGAACTTCGATCATTTCCTCATCGTAGAGGTACTTGAGAATTTTAGCTATCAGGCCCTTGATTGCCTCTGTGTCGTATTGGTGCGCGTAGAATGTTCTGCCGAAGAATTCGTAGAGTCCCTGTTCTGTGTGGGCGAAATCTGCAGCTATTGTTGCAAGCACGTGCGAGCGCATTATTCTCTCAACCGCTAATCTTGACCATATGCGTTCAGGCCGCGCAAGGATGTAGCTTTCTAGCAGGTAGCCGGCCTCGTCCGGGGTTTTCGCGATAAGTATGGCTTCTCCGACCTTGTCATATTTTGGTCTTCCAGCCCTACCTGCCATTTGTTTGTACTCTAGAACGCTGATGGGATAATAGCCGTATCCTGCTTCGTATCGCCTATAGTCTTGAATGACAACTGTTCTTGCTGGCAGGTTTACGCCGAATGCTAACGTTGGCGTAGCCGTCAAAACCTTGATTTTTCCTTGCCTAAAAGCATCTTCTATTATTCTGCGGTGGCTGCCTCCTAAGCCTGCGTGGTGGAAGGCCGTGCCGCGCTTGACCAGCTCCGCAAGAGATTCACTTATCCTTGTTCTTTCGCCAGCTGTCAGGATCTTGTCCGCTTCGTGTTCCAATGAGCGCTTGGCGGGCTTGGATAGGATCTCTTCAACTTCTCCTGCGAACTTTTTGGCGAGCGTGACAGCGTTCTTCCGTGTTGAAGCGAAAACAAGCGATTGTCCACCGGATTTTATGGTGCTCAAGACCAAGTTTGTCGAAGAATCCGTTGCCTGTTTTTCTATTCTTCGTGCATCTCCATTTTTGTATTGAATTTCATCGTGTAGAAGCACTCCTTCCTTGAGTGGGACTGGTCTCCACTCTGTGGTGACGTGTTCTGCCTTCAACCATGCTGCGATTTCATCAACGTTACTTATCGTCGCGCTTAACGCCAGAACTTGGATGTCTGGGTTGACCTGCATGAGTCTGGCCAAGACTACCTCGAGGGTTGGGCCGCGTTCAGCATCGTTCAGCAAATGCACTTCATCAGCGATGACTAATGAAATCTCATCCATCCACTTGGCTCTGTGTCTCAGAAGTGAATCTGACTTTTCATTCGTGGTAATTATTATGTCATATCTTTCGAGCCAGGGGTCAGTGCTGTCAAAGTCGCCGGTGCTGATGCCTATCCTTATGTGGTCTCCATTCTTTTTCGTCAAAGCAGAATACTTTTTGAAGTCGTCAAACTTTTCGTTGGCCAAAGCCCTCAACGGGGTGAGGTAGATTATTTTGCCGTTTCTTTCCAGCACATGCTTCAACGCGCAAAACTCAGCAACCAAGGTCTTCCCTGAGGCAGTTGGACTGGCTAGGACAAGGTTTCTTCCCTCAAGAGCTCCAGCCCTTATCGCTTCTTCCTGAGGCGGAAAAAGTTCTGCAATTCCACCTCTCGTTATTATCTCTTTGACTGATTCTGGCACAGACAGATCCGATATTTTCACTGGAAAGAGCCCGTCTCCCGTCTTTCAACAGAAAATATCACGATAGCCATTTAAAACGTTACTTGTAACCCGTATTCTTTCTGGGTTATGTTTTTCTAGCAGGAACTGTGTTAATGAAATAATGAGGCGTCAATCCGGACTGGTTGAGTGCAGTATGATTGACAATGTGAAGGAGTTGTTGAAGGCACACGAGAGTCTGAAACATGAGGTCTACTTGGATAGCGAGAACTCGAGCACTGTGCCTGATGAGGTGATTCAGGCGATGATTCCATACTATAACCTTCGCGCTTTTGGGAACCCTACGCTCACGCACAAACCTGGTTGGGAAGCCTACGAAACAATAATGAAATCCACTCAGAAGATAGCTGATTTCGTAGGCTGCAGAACCCTTGAAGAAATCAACTTCACTCCTGGAGAAACTGAGGCTGACAATCTGGCGTTAATGGGAACCACTCTCTCGAAGGGTGCCAAAGGCGGAAAGATAATAATTTCAGAGGTTGAACCCTTAGGCGTGTTGAATGTTGCCGAGATACTTCAGAAACGCGGATTCATGCTAACGAAGATTCCAGTTGATGCTGAAGGCTTCATAAACCTTGAAAAGCTCAAAGAAGCTGCAGACAAAGAAACGATCCTCGTAAGCTTGTCCACAGTAAATCATGAAATAGGAACGATTCAGCCCATCAGAGAGGCTGTGAAGGTCGTCAAGGAGGGGAATCCTGAGACGATTTTCCATACCGACGCGTCGGACGCTTACGGAAGAGTTCCGTTCAACGTGCAGGATCTGGGCGTGGACCTTGCAACCTTGAGCAGCTACAAGATTTTGGGACCGCGAGGAATGGGCGCTCTGTACGTGAAGGAGCATGTTAATGTCGAGAGAATTCTGGAAGGCCAAGTGGGTACGCAGAGACTGTGGCCCGGAGTTGAGAACACGCCTCTGATCGTTGGTTTTGCTAAAGCATCCGAACTGGCTTTCACTGACTTTGAAGAGAATGTTGCACATATGCGAAAACTGCGAGACAAACTGATTGATGGGATAACTCTGGTGATACAGGATGTCTTACTTAACGGACCTGCTGGCAGCAGGAGGGCGCCTGACAACGTTAACCTGAGTTTTCTAAGATGCGAGGGCGAGGCATTGACGATCGAACTAAGCCTGAAAGGAGTCTACGTTTCAAGCGGTAGTGCCTGTTCCAGAAGGTTGCTACAGCCAAGCCATGTTCTGGTTGCCATCGGCAGAAAGTTCGATCAAGCTCACGGCAGCATTCTCATGAAAGTTACGAGAATGCATACAGAAGAAGACATAAATTACGCGTTGAAAGTAATTCCGACAGCCGTTCAGAGGATAAGAGGAATAACTGGCTCGACAGGAGCGGAATGAAAGTGTCACGTGCACCGTTACCATACAATCCGAAAATCTTGGAACTGTTCAGGAACCCAAAGAACCTTGGAAAAATGGAGGACGCTACCATATCGGCAGTTGCTGGAAACCCCGTGTGCGGTGACATGATAACTTTCTATTTGAAAATTGATGAGAAAGACGTGGTTGAAAAGGCATCTTTCGAGAGCTATGGTTGTGCAGCAAACATTGCAACATCGAGCATTGTTACAGAAATGATCAAAGGGCTCAAGCTTGAAGATGCTTGGAAGATCTCGCACAAGAGTGTAGCGGAATCCGTAGGCGGTTTACCGACCATAAAGTTCCACTGTGGCATTCTGGCCGTCGGGGCGCTTAAGAGAGCCATAAGGAAATACTACGAAAAGAAGGGAACATGTCCCAGTTGGCTTCAGAAAGAACCAAGTTTCGAGGAGAAACAGGCGCTAGAAGAAGAAGAGCTGGCCAGAGCACTTGCGAAAAGAATGAAGAAGGAAGAAAAAAATAATGCTGGACCCTTACAAAATCCGTGAAGATTTTCCGATACTCAAACGAAGAATCAACGGAAACCAACTGATCTACTTTGACAACGCGGCGACTTCGCAAAAACCGAGACAAGTGATCGACGCCGTCAAAGACTTCTATGAGAACCATAACGCAAACGTCCACAGGGCCGTCCACACGCTTTCGCTGGAAGCATCAGAACTCTACGAAGACGCGCACGAAGAGGTCGTCGAGTTCATTCACGCCAAAGGCATAGAGGAAATAGTATTCGTGAGAGGCACGACAGAGGCGATAAACCTTGTCGCCTACGCTTGGGGACTTCGCACTCTGAAAAAAGAGGATGAGGTCATAGTGTCATTGATGGAACACCACAGCAACATCGTGCCGTGGGAAATCATCTCAAGAATGACTGGCAACAAGATTAAGTACGTTGAAGTAAACGATGATGGAACTCTAAACTACGAATCTTATGAGAGGCTCGTTTCCAAGAGAACAAAAATGGTCTGTTTGTCGCACGTTTCAAACGTCACGGGCATCATAAATGACGTGAAGAGAATCACGAAATTTGCACACGAACACGGTGCTTTGGTGTTGATTGACGGAGCACAATCCGTTCCACATTTACCTGTCAACGTCAAGGATCTCGACGCAGATTTTGTAGTTTTCTCCGGCCATAAAATGCTGGGGCCCACTGGGATAGGCGTCCTGTATGGCAAACAGGAAATTCTTGAGAAGATGGAACCTTTTCAAGGAGGAGGCGAAATGATAAAGGAAGTCTCCTATGATCGGAAGGCGAAGCGTTGCACCGTTTCCTGGAACGTTTTGCCTTGGAAGTTCGAAGCGGGAACGCCGAATGTGTGCGGCGCGATTGGATTAATGGCGGCCATGCGATACCTAAAGCGAATAGGCATGGCAAACGTGAAGTCTCACGAGGAGACGTTAACCAAATATGCCATCCCCCAGATGGAAGGATGCTGCAGAAAGGTCAGGATTTACGGAACAAAAGATGCAACCATCAAATGCGGGATAGTTCCATTCGGCGTTGACGGCTTGAGCTCGCATGACATCGCCTTGTTTCTTGACAATTATGGAATCATGGTTAGAAGTGGCTTTCACTGCGCCCAACCGCTACACGAGATATTCAAGTTGAGTTCCTCCGCAAGGGCGAGCTTCTACGTATACAATACACTCGAAGAAATCGACCGGTTCACCGAGGTACTGAAGGAGATCGAACAACTCTAATGATCAAAGTGGAAGACTACGTGGCCAGAACCGAAGGCACATGCGGCAAAGAAAAAGATGTCATAGTGATTTTCAAATACGATAAGAAAGACGAAGCGATCAAGAAGATTATGGGAAAGGCCGCCATGAAAAAGTCCATTGGAGGGATAATTTCCGAACTTACGTACAAGAGTTTTTCTTTCCGGCTTTACGGAAGTGGAAAAGCCATTTTCAGAGACCTAAAAGACAAAGAAGAGCTAAATTCACTGTTACTGGAGCTTCTGTCGTAACCGTTTCAGATGGATTTTCGGGAACTTTAAAAACATGTATGGGATGGCGCTTGCGCTTTTTTCTTCAATTGTCATTGCTACGCGAGCCATTTGATCGAGAATTTCATGGTGTTTTGCGGTCGACTTATTGCCTTCTGGCTGTCTTCTGACTGACTGCCTGCAATATTGTACGTGCTAATGTCCGAGTTTCTTTATCTACAGTCATCAATACCACCGTATAGATCAATGCTCCAATTCCAGTGAAAAGTAGCGTTGAAGGCCTGCTTACTGGGTGAGCGAAGAACAATACCAATGCCATGACAGCCGAAGCGGCAACGTATTTTCCTATGCTTTTCCACGGAATTCTGATCTTGAAATCCTTTCGCAAGACACCGTATAGAACCAGAAATGTTATCGAACGCGCCACGAGATTGATCCCTGTGACGTACATTGCGATCAACACGAGATTGTTGCCGGCCAGATTTGTCAAGGCGTAGAAGACTATTGGCAGGGCTATTGCTGAATGGACATAAGGTAGAGAAAAAGCAATGAACAGTCGGCTTTTGGCAACTTGTTTGAACGGTATTTCTGCTTTTTCGTCAACTTTTTCGATTCCGTAGAGAACGTATGTGAAGATCGTTGAAATGGTCGAGACTAAGGCATCTATGGCCAATATCATTAGAATCGGGGTGGCAACCGTGTATTCTCCGCTTTCCTTTAAGAAAACGAGATATGAGCTGGGTATTGCCAGGACCCCCGCCGTCATTGGAATAGCGAACATTAATACGTTCTTCAGAGACGCTGTCGCTTCTTCAATGTTGGGATCAGCCAAGAGTCTTGGCGTTAATGCAAAGGCTAGAAAGGTCGAGTATGCAATTATACTTGCAATCTGTGAGGAGGCGTAGTAGTAGCTGTATCCCGTTGTTCCTCCGTAAATGAGTAGCATGATAAATGTTATCACTGCGATTTGATTGCCAGCAGCATTGTACAGGGTGAACGTTGATCCCTTTAACCATTCTTTAATATAATTTGAAACGATTTTTTGTTTGAGTTCCTTCCACACTGCTCTTAAGTAGAACGCTATCTTGACGGCAAAGGCTACTGTCAGGCTGAGCATTGCCCCCAGAAGTCCTAGTTGTAGTGTGGCAACGAAAAAATAGACGAATATTACCTTTAGTATTTCACCAACCAGCAGCCCATATCCTACGAAGTGTGGTCTTTTAGCCTGTAGACTAGCTTCGAAAGCCGTGATCAAATATGTCTCTATTATCTGCGTTGCCACGACTATGTAAACCAGCAAGTATTTCTCTAATTCTTGAGAGGTCGTGAAAAGAGGAAGTGCTGCAAAATAGACAAGCGTGGCTATCATGCTCACAACCGCGTTTCCAACGATGCTTGTTTTGGTTGCGCCTTCTTTGTCTCGAGCTGCAAAGCGCATTGTCCAGAATGTGATCGGTCCAGACAATATGGTGAAATATGGGATTATGACATTTATGAACGCTCCCATATCTCCATAATCAGTCTTCGACAGCGAATTCAACACCGTAATCGTGAAAAAAATACCCGTTGCGACGCTGATCAGTTTCGCCACAAAGAGTACTGCTCCTGAAAAATGAGTGCTGAGTTCCACTTTTTCCAACATGTCACCCGTCATGGTTTAAAAAGCGCGCGTTAATGGGAAGTGCGGCTAGAACATCTGTCTTGGCTTTAGTTTCAACCTTAACCGCACTCTGGTCCTGCTGAGCCAGCTGTAAACCGGAAATAGCGGGTATTTTATCGCTCTTGGCAGGCTATCCTTGATTTCCTTCTGCAGGCCAAGTCTGATTGCTATTTTGCCCTTTCCTGTCATAGGTACGTAGTATCTAGTGAGCGCAAATTGAGTGAATCCGTTGCTTTGTTTGAACTTGTCTAGTGATGGATGGTTTCCCATTCTCGCGTACATGATCCATTGTTCGTGCTGATCTGCACACACTTCAATTGTTTTAGCTATTAGAGTGTTGTTCAATGCTTTGTCCCAATGTTTCTGCAGCGAAAGTATTTGGGATATGATGGCTATTCTGTCGCCACGAATGATCTGTGTGAAACCCACGAGTTCATCTTGCATATAGGCCCCCACATAGATAGCATTTCGTCTCGAGGACAAACTTTTTCTCACTGCCGCCAGAGACTCTCCGTAGTGTGGAAAAGCTCTTCCTTGTCTTATCGGGGTTTCATTATAGATCTTCCACATACCCTTTGCCAAGTCATCGTTGGGTTCGGCTATTTCCGTTCGCACTCCGCTTTTTTCGGCTTTCCGAATCATGTTGCGGGTTTTTTTACCTATGTTCTTCCACCAATCGTCATAGCTTGTTATGCTAAGAAGCGCAATGTTGTCATTCCCTTTTGTCCATGATTTTGCATCTTGAAAGGTGTGACACCATCGTCTCTCTAGAAAGGTGAATACGTCAACTTCTCTTTCCTCAAGTTTTCCCATCAGCTTTTTTGTTGGAATAACGTCTCTTTCATATTCTGCCGTGTCTCTGGCCATTTTGAGGAAATTCTTTTTTTGGAATTCTATCGTTCTAAGCTCTTCGTCAACTGCAAGTATTTCTTTTAATGTCTCGTAGACTGGGCCTCTGTGATTTATTTTTCCACGCTGAAACAGCCAGATAGGGTGAAAGTGAAGGACCTTTCCCTCGCTAACTGCATCTTTGGCTATTTCCAGTGCGCGTCTGGGCGGATTTGAATAGCACGTTCTGTCTAGGTATTCTGTGGGAAACTGATTGAAAGAAATCAGTGGAAAGTCTGGAGGGATTTTCGGGGATTTTGCTGTCCCCCTTCTCCACATGATTCTTCCTAGCAGTCTTTCTGTTCCGTGGGTAGTGTAATACTTGACCTTAGTTCCAGTAACCCTTTCCAGATTCTTCCATTCAGCAAAGGGCTTGTTGACTACGTGAAGTGCAACTTCATGCCTCTGGTTGTTCAGGAGGTTCAGCAGTTCATTGTCTGGGATCGTTTTGGGCGTGAAGAACCACGTGGTTTTCACTTGTCTAGTTGTTTCGTTTATCATTCTTGCAACTATTTTCGAGTTTTTCAGGTAGTCCTTGTCTATCTTAGTGCCTAATATTGTGAAGATGAAGCTTCTGATTCTTGATGGGTACGGATAGTCGACATCTATTCTTAGCTTTATCAAAGGCTTCTCCGTCTGCACCATTAACTTGAAGCGATGGTTTTTTAAATATATTCAACCCGCGTTGCCAGATACCTCTTGCTCCGATACTGAAACTAAGAGGGCGCATGTAAGGAACCAGTATGCTTTCACGTTAATATGTGGATGATTAATCGACCTTGCAATAATTTTGGTGTTTTTGAGGTAGTCATTCTTGAGGATAATGGCAAGCGCAGTTAATCCTTAACGTGATCGTTGTTGACCTCTTCTGCTATTTCCACGGATTTACAATTTGTTTGCTCAAAGCTACGTCTTTATAGTTCGCTGTGCCGATAAACAAAACGTCTGAGAGTTGTGCGCATTCGTCGACAGTTTTGCAGAAGACGGCGGACTTCAAGACCTTCTTTGCTTCATTTTCGGCTATGGGATCGTGTACAAATATTCGGTGCCCAGATTTCTCTAGTATAGATGCAATCTCCAATGGTTGAGAAGCTTCTATGTATGGGATACTTGGTTTATATGAAATTCCCAAAAAACCAATATTCTTCTTGCGATACTTTTCAATTTCGCGGACGTACCGTTCTACAGTATGGTGATTAAGGTAATCTAGAGTATCTGTGAAACGCCAACCGCTTTCGATGCCTTTCTCTTTGCACATGGTACCAAAACATTTTGTGTCGCGCGGAAAACACGGTCCCATATAACCCAATCCCTTCTTATAGTCTCTCCTGTCCTGATAAATGAGGTCGAGTATCCTGTTTGAATCAGCTCCTACAGTATCGCTTAACTCTCCAATGACGTTGGCGAAAGTTATTCCCAATGTAAAGCTTACATTTAAGGACAATTTGATTATCTCGGCCTCTATTGGTTTAACTATGTGTTGGGGTCGGTTGTGAAATTTCCTCCAAATGTCAGCAATCTTCTCTCCGTCACGTTCAGTGTAGGCACCTATCAAAACCATCTTGGGATTTAGGAAATCGTTTATTATCGAACCTTGTTTTATGAATTCAGGATTATAGGCCATCTGTTTATGATATTTCCTACTGAGCTCGTCCACAACACCTATGTTTATGGTGCTTGAAATTGCAATTAAGCAATTGTCATTTACTTCATGTATTTTGCTGACAGCAGATTCAACGTATTTTACGTCAAATTTGCCGTTTGGCAGTGAAGGAGTCTGTGTTAGAACAAACACTACAAAACAATCTTTAACGATATTATATTCTGTAGAAACCTCAAGATTCTTCCCATACTTTTCAAGATACTCGTTTACATGCGGTTCAAAGAATTTCCCGTTGTTCTGTATCTGCCTTATTCTTTCTTCAGAAACATCTACACCGCATACCGAGAATTTACTGGACATCAATGCAGCCCAAGCAATTCCTAACTTTCCCATACCTACAATTCCAATTTTGTCTGCCATTCCCACTCCCTCGGTAAACATTTTTTGTGATCAGTTGCTATAAAAACTCTCTGCTACAGACGCTGTGATCCACTCAAACAGCTTCTATTGAGGCCTGGCCTTATCCTCCGTACTTGTTTACGATCGGCATTTTCCACCCTATACCGAATGCCTTAGCCGTGATCTTGATGCAGGGAACTGCTTGCTGTCTCTTATATTCGGCATTTCTGACTCTTCTGTAGGTGTCTTCAACAACTTGTTTAGGATAGCCCATTTCGACTAATTCCTCTTTGCTTCTTCGATTCTCTATTATTTCATCGACCAACGGACTGACAATCTCGAAATCAAAAGGATCAAACTGGCCAGGTCTGAGTTCTGGTGAGGGTTTCTTTATGAGCACGCTTTCAGGTATGATTTCTCTTCTCGCTTTTTCATTGACGTACTTTGCAAGTTTGTAAACGTCAAGCTTGCTAACGTCACCTAACGCCCCCAACCCGCCGGCCATGTCTCCGTACAGAGTGCAATATCCAAGCGCTAGTTCAGTTTTGTTCCCGGTATTCACAACCAGTATTCTCAAATCCTTTAGTCGATTTGATATGTCCATAAGACAGTTTCCTCTGATTCGGGGCTGGATATTTTCATCAGCAACAGGATCATCTTTCTCTTTTTCTATGCTGAAATCCTTTCTTATTTCTTCTGAAGGTTTGTCCAATGCTTTCGCATAAGCGTTGACAATTTCTTGAATAGGGAATTGGACAAAGCACATATCTAAGTTTTCGGCTAATTTCTCTGCGTCCGTTTTGCTGTGTTCACTTGAGAACTTGGAAGGCATAGAAACGCCGATGACATTTTCCTTGCCCAAAGCTTGGACAGCGATGCAGGTGGTCAACGAGGAGTCGATCCCCCCGCTCATTCCAACGACAGCTTTTTCAAAACCTGACTTTCTGAAATAGTCGCGTACACCCAAAACTAACGCGTTAAACATTTCTTGTTCTCTGTGATAAGCAGGCGGTTCGACTTTTTGAGCTCCTCCTTTCCTGAGATCAATGTCCGTGATTACCAAGTCCTCTTCAAACTGTTTACCTATAGCTATTAGATTCCCAGAGCTATCTACTGCCAAGCTTTGTCCGTCAAAAACGAGTTCGTCCTGCCCGCCTACTAAGTTGACGTAGAATATTGGAACTTTGCTCTTCTTAGACTTCTGACTCAGGAGTTTTTGCCTTTCCAACCTTTTTCCGGTGTAGAAGGGAGAGGCATTAATGTTAACGATTATGTCTGCTCCTTTTTTTGCCAGCAAATCAGTGACTTTTACGTCATAATTCTTGTCCCATAGATCTTCGCAAATCTCGACACCTAACTTGATTTTTCCCAGACCAAGATTCATGAGCACCGGTCTGATTTCCTCTTTCTTGGCACGCTTGAAGTACCTGTCTTCATCGAACACGTCATACGTTGGCAAAAGCGTCTTGTAGGCTACGCCAACCAGCCTGTTTTTGACGAAAATGGCTGCAGCATTGTACAGGTTTTTTCCTTTGTAATCAACAAAACCGATCACTCCAGCGATATCATGATCATTATGACTTATCAGTTCCTCCAACAATTGCTTGTTTCTCTTCACAAAGCCACTTTGAAGCAAGAGGTCTTGAGGAGGATAACCAGTAATCGCCAGTTCTGGAAATAATACCAAATCAGCTGCGTTCTTGCTGGCACTATTCATGTACTCCTTTATCCTTGTAATGTTGGGTCCCAGATCGCCTACTGTTGTATTGATTTGAGCCATGGCTATTCTCATCTTTTTGAACCTCCGACCTTGAAGATGCTTCTACTTTTGCCACGCGTGCGCTCTACTCCTTGTGGAATAGAAATGTGCGATCCATTATTCCCTAAAGAAAATAGGGTGCATAATAGCAACTTGAAATCTCTTTCATTCGCATGCGCTTCGATGTAGCTTTTTGCGTTGTCCAGTTAGATAGCCCCCAGCATAGTTTCGACTTCTTTTTGAATGGCCTCCCATGAATATCTTTTGACAACCTCCAAATTCTTGGAAATTAAACTGTCGTCTTCAAAAACCTCTAAAATCTTAGTCGACAAAATTGAGGCGTCAAAACCTTTGGGAAGAATTTCTTTCTTGTCTAGAAATTCATCGGCTCCTCCGCCTTCCACTCTCAAGACTTTACAGCCGCATGCCATCGCTTCATTTATAGACTCGACTCCGGTTTCATATTCGCTTGGTATCACAAAGACCGACGCTTTTTTCAACCGTTCTGCCTTATTATCTACAAATCCTAGGAATTTAATGTTCGAGGAGTTCTTAGCCAGATCGTAACATTCTTTCTTGTATTCATCCTGCAAGAATTCTCCGCATACATATAATTTCCAATCTGGAAGATATTTCATGGCCTTTATAAGGACATCCACTTTCTTCCTTGGCCTGAACCAGTTGCTTATTGCAATAATGGTTTTAGGTTCCTGCATTTTGTTATCGGGGGAATATAAGTTTGTGTCTACTCCTCCGTGTACTACAAAAAATTTTTCTCTAGGAAATCTCGGAAAGTAAGATAGCAATTCCTTGTAGCAATCATAATTCCACGCAATCGCATCACTTTCAAACATAGGCGCGTATTCTAACCAGCTCCCCTTTTCTCCCCAAAGCATGCCGTGATCAGGTGCTTCTGTTGCTTCTCCGCAGATGCGACTGTACATGGTTATCAACTTTGTATTTTTAGTCCTATTCTTCAATAATGGTAGGTACTTTGCAAACACGGCAAGCAGTGCCCGCGACACTTCCCAAGAAAAAATCAGATCATATTTCCTGAACAGCAGATGAAAGAGGTAAGTATTAAGCAAGAAATTGTGTCTCGCATGGAGCTCAAGCTGGTAAAGCTTGAACCCTTCTTTTTCCAGTACGTGTTTGTAGAGATCGTACGCATAGCCATAGTTGCCCTTAGTCATCACAAACAGTTTCTTTTGTTCCATTCCTGCCCCTTCTTTGACGGTCTTCAAGTTTTCAGAATGCTTACCACGTAGTCTTGTTCTGTTTTCTTCATCATCGGATATATTGGCAAGGATAATGTTCTGGTCGCTATGTCCTCAGTTATTGGCAAGTATCCTTCAGTAAATCCGAATAATTCACGATAGAGTGGCTGCAGGTGTATCGGTGGAAACGCGATTCTAGTTTCAATTCCATTTTTTTCCAGCATAATTTGAGCGCGATCTCTGCGTTTCTGAGATGGGAAACACACCGAATAGAACATGTAAGTGTGTGTTCGATCATTCTTGACGAATGGAACAGTGATATCCTTGCGCAGTTTCGTTATTTGATCATCGTAATATGCTGCCAGTTTTGTTTTCATTTCGACAACCGAGTTAAGTCTATGAATCTGCGAACATCCTAAACTTGCCTGAATGTCCGTCATTCTATAGTTGTATCCGAGCATGATGTGGTGGTACCTGGAATCTTGTCCATGTGTCCTTATCAGTCTAGCCTTTCTTGCGATCTCATCGTTGTTGGTTGTTACGATTCCGCCTTCACCGGTCGTGATGTTTTTGTTTGGATAGAACGAGAAACCAGCCGCATCACCCAAGTTGCCTGCCATCCTGCTCTTGTACTTGCTGCCGTGTGCCTCTGCCGCATCTTCCAAGACAACGAGTCCATGGTCGTGGGCAATCTTGTTTATTGCCTCCATATCGTAAGGTTGGCCGGCGTAATCCACTGGAATTATCGCTTTGGTTCGTTTGGTGATTTTGGGTTCAATTTTCTCTGTGTCAATGTTGTATGTTTTGGGGTCAATGTCAACAAAAACTGGTTTTGCTCTTTGGTATAGAACGCAGTTGGCGGTGGCGATGAAACTGAAGGACGGGACTATTACTTCGTCTCCTTCTTTGACGTTCATTGCAGCGAGAGCAGTGTGCAAAGCTGTCGTGCCGTTCGAAGTGGCTATTGCATGTTTTGTGCCCACGTATTTTGCGAATTCTTTTTCGAAAGTTTCTACGTATTTTCCCTGGGACAATCTTTGTTCTTGCAAGCATTTTGTCACGGAGTCTACGTCATCTGGTGTCAGGTATGGTTTGTGGAAAGGTATCTTCCAAGTTTCAGGCATGTTGAAAACCCCTTATACACTCATTGAATCTTTTTTCTAACGCTTCATCCGAAAAGTACCTGTTCGCATTTTCTAAACCTTGATGTTGTTGTTCTACGTAAAAATCATCGTTTTCGAAAAGTCTTTTCATAGCGGAAACGATAGAGTCTGCATCGTTCTCATCGAAGGTCAGTTCTGGAAAAAGTAGCTTTTGCATGGTTGTGTCTTTACTTCCCACGCTCGGCGTGCCAACGCAAGCTGCGTAGAAGGTTATCGATGCGTACGTGGCCGAAGCAAGTATCACAACGTAGGATTTGCCTATATAATCATAATATTGGTCTGCTTCTTTGATGTCCACACCTTCGAAGGGTTTTGGAGCGTTCTTTCCTTTGGTCATAAATCCTTTCACGTCAGGATGTGTCTTTTGGAATTCTGCAAGATAATTTGCTGTCTTGTTCACCGTAATGAGACGATCAGACGACGTTGTCTCTTCGATTTTGCTGGCCATTCCATGCATAACTTTCATGTAGACTTTCCTAAATCTGGGGTATTTCCTGAAAAGACTGGTTCTGAATCTCTTTGCTCCTTCCATTGTCTTGGCAACTCTAGAAGTGTCTTCTCTGGTTGGACCTGATGAAGGGCGATAAGTTATTATTCTTCTTTTCTTGTCACCTATTTTCTTGTAAAAGTTTTTGGTGAGAAAATCAACGTTCACGGTTGGATATGAAAACAAGACGAATTTGCCCGTTTGGTTCAGTTTGTTTAGATTGGCCGCGGTCTCCATGCCTGCTTCATGATTTATCAGGACTATATCTGAGCTTTTGATGACGTTCTTCGGATAGTTGAAACCATGCGGCATTCTGGGTTCGGTTATGATGAATCCGCCATACTGCTTCTTCTCTCTCAGATAGACGCAGCTGTCTATCTCTCCTTCAACGATTATACCATCGTATTTTGAAAAGTCTCTTATATCCCATCCGAACGTGAAATCTGCTTTCAACAAGCGTATCAGATAGCAACCATACGTTCCCCTAACAGGATCTATGCGACTATTTGCGTACCAGTATTCTTCAGAGTCCTTCTGTTTGATATGCGATCTGTACTCATCCCACTTCAGTACCGGCGCTACTTCTCCTTTGGGATACGATGGATAGGCGTAAGGAACAGTGTGCGAAGGAATATACACGAGCCAATTCATTCAGTCCTCGCCCCACCATCTGTGAGGGAAGGTTCTTTTCAGTATCCTGTCTCCTTCTCCGGGACAATTCAAGCCTGCCTTGCGAGTGTCTGCATCGACCATTATTTTGACCAAGTCTTTGAACTTTATCTTTGGATTCCAGTTCAGACTCTTTTTGGCCTTACGAGAATCAGCAAGCAAGGCTTCGGTTTCTGTCGGTCTGAAATATCTCTTATCAGTCTTGACGTATTTTTCATCGTCCAAACCTGCATAAGAAAAGGCAGATTCTACAAATTCTTTGACTGAGTGCTCCTCGCCAGTGCCGACTACAAAATCGTCTGGCTTGTTTAGTTGAAGAATCTTGTACATTGCCTCTACGTATTCTGGGGCGAATCCCCAATCTCGTTTCGAATTAAGGTTTCCCAAGTATAGGACATCTTGTTTCTTCGCTAGAATGTTTGCTATTGCTCTAGTCACTTTTCTGGTTACGAAGGTTTCGCCTCTTCTTGGAGACTCATGATTGAACAGTATTCCATTGCTGGCAAATATGTCGTAGCCTTCTCTGTAATTCGCCGTGGTCCAGTAAGCATAGACCTTAGCCACAGCGTAGGGGCTCCTTGGCTGGAAAGGCGTTTCTTCGTTTTGAGGTGGAGGAGAACTTCCGAACATTTCGCTACTTGATGCTTGATAAAATCTGACGTGTTCTCCGCTTCGTCTTATGGCATTGAGAATTCTGGTAGTACCCAAGGCAACGACGTTTCCAGTGTATTCTGGAATATCAAAACTGACCCTCACGTGACTCTGCGCAGCCAGATTGTAGACTTCATCAGGTTTAACGTTATATATTATATTGGATATTTGTTCAGCATCCGAAAGATCTCCATAATGAAGGAGCAGTTTTACGTCCGTCATGTGTGGATCCATGTAGATTCTGTCTATTCTTGACGTGTTGAACGTGCTTGCTCTTCTTATTATTCCGTGCACTTCGTAACCTTTAGAGAGCAATAATTCTGCTAGGTATGAACCGTCTTGACCGGTTACTCCAGTGATGAGTGCTTTCTTCATTGGAATTTCACCAAGTTCTTTCCAAACATGTCTGCTAAGACTTCTTTCAGCATCTTGTGCAATTCAGCAAAAGCCCTGTTCACGTTTAAGAATTTATAGTCTGAATGTTCTGAGTTCAAAGTGACTTTTTGGTCGTCTTTGCATCTGCATAAAAATACTAGCGGTATATCATGTCTTTCTGGGAATAGTCTCTCATACACGCCAATGAAACCTAGCATTTCCACGTCTAACCCTGTTTCTTCTTTGACTTCCCTCTTCAGTGTCTGAGAAAACGTGTCTCCTCTGCGTATTCTTCCACCTGGAAACCACCATTCACCTTTTGCAGGAGGATTGTTTCTTTTTAGCACCAGCAAATCGTTCTTGGAATTGATAATTATCGCTTCTACTGCTGGTATTGGCATCAGAGAGATTATCGTCTTATATGTTTTTTCGGGGATGAACATTTGTTTGCTTCCTGTACCAATCTATCGTTTTCTTTAGCCCTTCTTCGAGTGGAATTTTGGGTTCCCAGTGTATTTTCTTTATTGCTCTAGTCGTATCGATGCATCTTCGAGGTTGACCATCTGGTTTAGACTTGTCAAACACGATGTCTCCATGGAACCCGACAGTTTTGGCTATCAAGTTTGCTAGATCTAAGATTGAAACTTCGTGTCCCGTTCCAAGATTAATCGGCTCTGCATCATCGTACAACTCCATAGCATCCGCAATGCCTCTGGCTGCATCTTCAACGAAAAGGAAGTCTCTGGTCGCCTTTCCTGTCCCCCATAACACAATCTTATCATCGTTTTTCTCTAATGCTTCAACACACTTACGAATAAGAGCAGGTATCACGTGGCTATAAGCCAAATCAAAATGGTCCAGCGGGCCGTACAAGTTAGTCGGTATTACGTATATGCCCTTGAAACCATACTGTTTCCTGTAAGCCTGAATTTGAACGAGCAACATCTTCTTGGCCAAACCATAGGGAGCGTTTGTTTCTTCTGGATAACCATTCCAAATGTCTTCTTCTTTAAACGGCACAGAAGCAAACTTGGGATAAGAGCACACCGTGCCTATTTGAACGAACTTCTTTATGCCGTATATTCTGGATTGCTCAATCAAATGCAGTCCCATGACAGCATTATCATAGAAAAAGGTTGCAGGATATTGCATGTTCGCCCCGATACCACCAACTCTTGCCGCTAGATGAATTATGGTATCTGGGTTGAATTTGTCCAACGTTGCCTTTATACGTGCGGTCTCACGCAAATCATAATCCTTGCTTGTTGTTGCAACCACATCGTAAGCTCTTCTAGTTAGCTCCTTGATCAAATGTTGGCCAAGAAAACCGCTCCCGCCGGTCACATAGACTCTCATTTATGCAGTACACCTTCCCCTAAAAACTTCGACAGTAATTTCTTCCGGAATGAACCAGAAAAGCGTCTGCTTTCTGGAGATGCCTGTCCTGAAATATAACGTGCCGCTAAAGTACGTTTGAAAAAAACCCAATGCTTTAACAAACCATGTTCTGGTGAGTTGGTTTTTATGGGTCTTTGCCTTAGCGTTCAGCGAGAATCTATGAGGGCATTTGATAATAAGGTGAGAATCACAAACTCTGATTAGTTCTTTCAGTGCTAAATATGGCTTGTCTACATGTTCGATCGCATGATAGCTTTTTACATGCTTGAATGCGCGGTCTTTGAAGGGCAAATGTTCTATGCTGCAATTGACAAAGTTTGGGATGCCTTTCAATTCGACTTTTGTGTTGCTCCTATGCTCACTAGCCTCCTTGTACAAATCCACGTTGACATCTCCTCTGAAGCACTCTCCACAACCTGCATCTAAAGTCAAGTATCTATCCATATGTCCTCCCTCCATAGAAATGCTTGTTCTGTTTTTTATCCTTTGATCTTGTATTTTAGCAAATCATAATGTTTTGCGTGCATGTAACCGACAATTGAATAAGGCCTAAAATAAATGATTGAGGTTAAAATCATCCTGAACAATGATTGTCTCCTAATCAGCCATCGATTCACTCCTTGCATGTACTGATACTGCCTCCCTTCTTTTGGACGAAGGCACAGGTTCTTAAGACGGCCAATAAACAGCGACTTGTACTTCTTTGTCAAGTAGTAATCCAGATGAGTGTCCTCTGCACGCGTGATTTGATGTTTCAAGTGTTCAATATCTTCAGTTTCTAGCCATGCCTTCTTGGAGAAGGCGTACAAACCAGTGAAGCTTTCATGTCTCCAGAATTTTTGTATTGCATTTCCGATTGCTGAACGGATTGTTGGTGGATAAGCAACTTTGTTGAAGCTGACCAAACCTACATCGTTTTTTATGAGGCCTATATAATTTTTGATTCTAGAGTCTAGAACCAAATCTATGTCTGAGGTTAGAATTATGTCGTTTGAGGCTTTTAAGAAGCCAGTTCTTCGGATATGAGCTTGCTGCCAATTATACTGTTTGTCGTGTTCGACCTCGATTATTTTTGTTATGCCCGTAACGCCCAGGGCATTTGTTACTTTTTCTATGGCCTCAACTACTTTCTGTGGAGCTGGCTTATCCAGACAAAGTATGACTTCTGAAGGATCTGTGGAATAAAAGGATGGTAGTGTTATCGGTATTATGTTGACTTCGTCACGAATAGGGCATACGATCGAGAAATTAACCATGCACTTTTGTCACCATTTCCGAAATCCACTGGTACGTCTTTTCTAAGCCTTCTTCATAGCCTATCTTCGGTTGCCAACGTAAGACCTTCCTTAGCTCGTCCAAGTCTGCATTTCTACTTTTGACTCCTACCGGCTTGCTTGTGTCATATTTTTTCGTCAGTTTCTTTCCACTTATCTTTATTATCATATCTGCCAGTTGGTCTATTGTTACGGCCTTGTCTGTGCCAATGTTCAATGGTTCTTTGTAACTGCTATTCGTCAATCGATAAACAGCCTCACAGCAGTCGTCTACGTACATAAAAGATCTTATCTGTTTCCCGTTGCCCCAGATCTCGATTTGGCCATTGTTCTTGGCCATCGCAACTTTCCTGCACAATGCAGCTGGAGCTTTTTCTCTGCCTCCGTCATATGTGCCATATGGACCGTATATGTTATGGAACCTAGCTATTCTAACATCTAGGCCATAATCTCTTTCAAAGGCCTTGCACATGATTTCCGTGTAAAGCTTCTCCCATCCGTATACACTGTCTGGATTTGCTGGGTATGCGTCTTTTTCTTTTAGAAAAGCGACTATCTTGTCGTTTGACTGCAGTTCTTCTGGATACACACAAGCGCTAGAAGAATAGAAGAGTCTTCCAACATTTTGTTCTACCGCTGATTTTATCATGTTGGAATTTATCATTACGTTGTCGTAGGCTATGTCAGCATGTTTTTCCGTTATGAACCCTATTCCACCCATGTTAGCAGCTAGGGTCCAAACATAATCGATTCCTTTCACTGCTTTCATTGCGTTTTCTTTTTCTCGTAAGTCTAAGCGTAGAAATTCATCTTCTTCGGTCTTTAGGTACGAGGAATCCTTTATGTCAGCACTTCTTACCCAATTTCCCTGTCTTTTCAAGAAATTGACAAGATGCGACCCAATGAAACCTTTTCCGCCTGTAACAAGACAACGTTTCATACCATTATCACCTAGCTATAGCCCATCGCTGAACATCACAAACGTCCTAATTCATTCTTTAAGTATGTCTTAAGGTTTTCGACATAAACAATCTTATCGCGTTGATCATTGCTCGATGGATGGAACCATTGAATTGCAAAAAGGAACTGTGCAAACACACATTTTGACATGGTCTCCTCATCGCATCGTTGAACAATGGAAGCGAAGCCAACCTGCTTGAGGCATGATTTTTTACAGGTGCGCCGTGTTCAGAAAGAACATTTCACCACAGCGCTCTATTGCTGAATGCTGTCGAAGCCAGGGAATAAGGATAACTTCGGCACAAGATAGATTGGGTCTATTTCTTGATCCATTTCTCAGTTATGTCTTGCTGCAGTTTCTCGGCGCGTTTTTTGATTTTTTCAGCTTCTTCTTTTGTTTTCAGGTTCTCCATTTCCAGTTTGCGTTTTTCATTCGACTTCAGAATTAGTCTAAGGAATTCCGAATCGTAACTCTCGAGAAGCAGCTTCGCATTTGGGATAATGCAATGACCGCCGATTTCACCTGGAAACATCACGGGTCTGTCAAGTCTCGCACGGTGAGTGTCCTCCAAGAAATCAACGGCATCATCAAAATTCGCGTTGAAATGCGCAGCGATTCTGTGCATCTCTTGGAAGCATGAGATCATCCACGCGCGATACGTTGTCTCATACAGTTTAGCAAGTTCTGTTTCCGTGGAGCCTGTCAAGACTTTGGTCTTCAAACCCACTTTTTCAAAATGGCGTCGGGCAGCTTCTGCAGCTTGCCCTGTCGTGCCACCAATATATTTTGTCCAGCGCTTGATTTCCCCCTTCATGTAGTCATCACCCTTGTGCACTCCACGAATCGGCGAGTACGCTATCTGAGCTTCCTTTGATGTCTTGCGGAGTTCCATCGATGTTCCTGGTGGCACAGTGCTGTTTATTATTGTAAGTCTCGGACGGAATCTCTCTATATAATTTCTCACGATCGTGATGAACTTTTCTTTATTTGAACACGGAAGACAGACGTGCATAATATCGATGTTCCTTGGCAAAGAGGTTTGCTCAAGGGTCTTCATTTTTGCCTTGTCAAGATCCAAACCATAGACTTCATACTCGCCGCTTTCTTTCATCAATTCAAACAATGGGCGTCCAACTTCACCTAATCCCACGATGAGAACTTTCTCTTTTGCCATGGGTTAGCCTTCGACAGAAGCAAAAAGTGAACCGTCAAACTATTTAAACTTCACTTATCTAAGAAAGATGAAATGCGGAGTTCAGAGTGACATGTCAAAACCCAAGCTAGGCGAAGGCGTGATTGTCGGCAGGAATGTGTACTTCGGAGAGAAAGTCGTAATCTGGAATTATGTTGTCATAGGAGACAACACTCGAATCGATGATGGGACTCTCGTGGGCAGCTTTTGCGACATAGGGAAAGAAGTGATCATTGGCAGAAACTGCAATATCCAAGCTCACGCTACAATTTCGAATGGATGCAAAATCGGGGACAACGTGTTCATAGCCCCGAACACCAGTCTTCTTAACGACAGATATCCAAAGAGTATTCTGCTTACCCCGCCAATTGTCGAAGACGATGCTGTCATCGGCGGAGGAGTTACGATACTTCCAGGCATTGTCATTGGCAAGAAGGCCGTTGTGGCGGGCGGTAGCGTCGTAACCAAGGATGTCCCGCCGAGCACTGTTGTAAAGGGTGTTCCCGCAAAAGTCGCGATGACGCTCCTTGAATACGAAGCCAAAAGAAAGAACTATGTTCGCTTAAGGCAGCAGGTGGAAAAATGAAGGTGTGGTACGACGCCTGCACTGGAAAACACATGAGATACGGCATCGCGATTGCAAGACGGCTCAGGAAAGCTGGCTGCGAGGTAACATTGACGACAAGAGAACATCCAGATACATTGGGCATAGCCCAAGTTCTTGGCGAAAAACCTATAGTTGTTGGAAAATACGCTCCTTCCGCTCTTTCCACTCGTCTGGCAGAGAGCGCAAAGCGTACGCTTCGGTTTCTCAAGCTTTTCAAAAGCAATCAGCCCGACGTGGCGGTATCTCACCAATCCCCAGAATTGTGTCGCACTGCATTCGGGCTCAACATCCCAATAATCCTGACTGCCGACACTCCCCACGCATATGCTGTGAACAAGCTGACGATTCCCTTGGCAACGAAGCTGGTTGTTTCCGAAGCCTTTCCGATTCACTTTTTCAAGACTTACGGTGCCAGCAACATCGTTCAATTCAAAGGTGTAGACGAAGTTGCATGGACAAAAAACTTCAAGCCTTCGGAGATTTCAGATTTCAAAAAGCCTTTGATAGTAGTTCGCCAGATAGAAACGAACGCCTCATACGCTCTTGGTGAAAAAGACTCTACGCTGGAAGTCGCCAACAAACTTGCCAATCTTGGAACCGTCCTGTTCCTTTCCAGATACACCAAGAAAGAAATACCCGGCTTGATAGTTGTAAAGGATTTTGTTGATTCTGCCAGCGTCGTTTCACACGCAGACCTCGTCATAGGTGCTGGCGGAACTATGTCACGAGAAGCGGCTTTGCAGGGTGTTCCTAGCATTGTGCTTTCCAAGATCGGGCGTACTTACGTGAATAAATATTTGGCAAAGAAGGGATTTCCATTGTTTTTCGCCGGAGCATCAAACGTTTATACTTACGCCAAGAAATATCTTGGAAAACGTGTCGATGTAAAAGTGAAGCTTGCAGAACTGCAAAACCCGCTCGACATCATCGAAGATCTTGTCATTAGAAGAGAGTTTGGGAAAGATTGAAAGCCTCTTCTACGGAATAGAACTAAGAACGAGTTGAACAGTCTTATAGTAATGAGGGCCGGTCGTCTAGCTTGGTTAGGACATTGGCTTTACGAGCCAAAGGTCGCCGGTTCAAGTCCGGTCCGGCCCACTTTTCATTATGATTATCATTGATTCCACTGTTATTCACTGAGTTGACCTGTGAACATTGCATTATTAGCTGTTTTAACTGGTTTTCAAAGGTTTTACTTAGATTGAAGCCGAGATCACGCGCCTTTTTGACCAAGTCTTTATCAGGATAGAGTACGAGATTGTGTTTGTTTGACAATTGCATTTGCACCCGGGCAGGTGCGTGGGGAGTTCATTGTAATAAGTTTGGTGATTGCTTCTTTTGGGGTAAAGTTCTGTCCGCGGGCGCTTTTCTGGAACTCAATATTTTATGTTTTAACCTAGCTTTTTGCATGGTTCTTTATTGTGCAAGCATTCCTTTTTCTGTTCTGGAGAACACTCTGAGCAGAGACTTGCTACAAGATCTTTATTGTCTTCCAAGAACATCAGTCCTTCCCCTACCCTTCTGTTCTGAAGACTGAAAGGCACGTTAGGACATATTCTCAGCGAATGTGGAGTCACGTCAACAGTCAACAAGTGACGATCAGTGTTCTCGTAATCAGGTTTTGAAGGGTCAACTCTCTTTTCAGTTGTGTAAACCTCAATCCACAACCGTTTGTCTTCTTTGAAGTAGTGATGGAGCAGATAAACTGGGTTCTTAGACCGAGTTGCTGGATGATGGTCAGGTTCCTGGAGCTCCGACTGCCAATCACATTTGGAACACTTGTACCTTCCCAAAATCACGTGTGCCTTTCCCTTTACGTCCTTCTCACCGATCGAAACGAATTTGGTTTTCCTGTGACAATTAGGGCATACATTCAATTTCTTTTCAGGGTTCAAACGAAGCATTCCCTTAAACACTTCTTATGATCCTTTGAGATTAACTTTTGGTCCTAGCGCGCGTTAAGAAATCCAAAGAAAAATTCGAGTAACGTGCACTTCGTGCACACTATTTATCCTCTAGTTTGACGACCTTGCAGTATCTTCGTTCCAAATGACCCATCAGATCTACGCCAGCCTTGGTTCGTTCCTCTTCCTCTTCAAGGTGTTTCTGGAATCCTACTTGCTTGACTCGATTGTAATTATCGACAACGAAGGGGTACACGTCTCTTTGGTATTCGGTGTTTTTGCACGTCAGATAGGCATCACATAAAAGACAGCTTTGAAGATTCTTTCCAGAAGCGCATTTTCTGTTTTCGCAGGGTGCGCCTCCACCATTAAGACACGTGGGACATTGCGAATCGGAAAACCATTCTAGGCCCTTTCTGAATTCGTCAAAACTGAATGATTTGACTATGTCTCTAACCCAGTTGTAGCGGGTTGTGTCGACAAGTCTTTTCAACTCTGCTGCCATCATCTTGACTCTGCCATTCCCACTGGGACATTGACCGCAGTAAACACCACATATTCCATATTCATGATTGCCGCTCAACTCAAACCATCTGTGATTAGTAGATGACTCGATCCAAATAAGAGTAACGAGCTCTTCGAGCTCACGAGCCTATCTCTCTGAAGCCTCCTAGTTCTTTTAAACCTCTCAATATCGACAGCGCGCCCTCCTCGACTATACGTTCATGGTTCTTAAACTTGACATTTTGGGCAGACGAATACTTTGCCTCCGCCAAGGCTCAGCTCCTGTATAGGAGACTCACAGACTGGGCAGTTCTTTTTTCTCATGTTCGGACCCATCGCTGAGATGTAACGACCTTGATTCTGATATAGGTCCAAGAACTGGTTTTTCCCGTTCAACCGAAGTCTTTCTCGAAGGACAAGCTTGACAGAGTTGTAAAGGGCTTTCTGTTCATTCAAATTCAACTCGGACGCCTTTCTTCTCGGGTGCAGCTTAGCCCTGTATATTATGTCTTGAAAAGCACTATTGCTCAGCCCCACCAAGATGGCGTCTTTTCCTACGAGCACAGGTTTGAGCGCCCGGTTATTGCCTGATAGGAGTCTCGAAACCCGCTCGAACGTGAAGTCCTCATCTATAGGTGAGAGAATCTCAGTGTTGAAATCTCGTTTGAACACGTACGAGTTCATCAGTTCAGCATCCTTCAACACCCTCATACCTCCCATACTGGTGAATCTCACCGTCAACGCGGTTCTGTCGGAAAAATCTATCTTCACGTGAAACTTCTCTGGAACGGTCGCTTCACTTGAGTGATAAAAAATCTCGCCGCCGTATTCAGGGCTGAGAATCATGTTCATCCCCTCATTAAGCTTCACGCGTATGGCGTTGCCCCTAGAAATGACAGATTCGACTTCTCTGTTCACAAGTTGATCAAAGAATTTGTTATCCCTGTTTATGAACCCAATTTTCTGCAATTTTCCGCAGTCTCGAAGACGATAGCTCTTGATGCGTTTGCCCTTCAGCTCTTTATTCATTTGATCCGCAAGAATCTTTGCTTCTGGAAGTTCAATACTCATCTAAAGTCTCCTTAGCACCCGTCCTTGTAACAAGGACCAGTGTTTAAATCGTTTATGCACTGACCGGTGAAAGAGAAAAAGGATACAGGATATTCCCCGAATGGCTTGCAGTCAGAGCGCGAGCTCTTCGAGCTCAACAAAGCCAACCTCTTTGAAACCTTTTAGTTCTTTGCAACCTCGTTGTGTGCAAAAACTTCGCGTTCGCACTTCAATCTGGCCCATTTAATTTTCGCTTCAACATAGTGCGCACGGTTTTGGAAAAAGAGAAAACCGAGTTTTATTTCAAGAAAACTAGTTTGTTTTGAAGCTCGAGCCTAAATATTCGCATGTTCATGCTAACCGCAAGGGTAAAAACGAGAATGGCGATATTAATTGAACTGTTAGGTGTTATGCTAATCTCTTTTGGCATAAATCTGGTTCCATTTGCTTCACCATCAAACCTCTTGATAGCCTCCAACGCTGCGCTACTGGTCAACACTGACCCATTAAGTATAGGTGTCCTTGTAGCATTAGGGGCAACCTGCGCGAAACTAATCCACTATGCAATCTCATTCTTCATCGGCAAACACGTTGGTGAAGAACGCAGAAGGCGATTAGATGCCGCGGCCTCAAAAACGAGACGCTGGGCTTTCTTAGCAGTTTTCATCGCAGCAGCAACCCCGATACCCGATGACCCAGTAGTCATTCCGCTTGGTCTAATGAAATACAACCCGGGGAAGTTCTCACTGGCGTACTTCTCCGGAAAGTTTTGTGTAGCTTTTGTAGGTGCTTTTCTAGGAGGCTTGGGCGAAGAGTTACTGAGCGGATTCATGAGCCAAGTGGTTCTAGTGGTCATATCGATAGTTCTGACCATAGTCATTACGGTTATCTTGTTGAGGGTTGATCTGTCAGGAATGGCTGAGCGCATACTGAAGAAAATGGGATGGGGCAAATCCAGCGAGCACGTCAAAGAAAAGATTCTGTGACTAGCGTCGCGGCTCGCGCGCAGGTTCTTGACAGCGTAAACGGTTATAGCAAATAGTGTTTCGCGCTCCCAAAAGCAAAAAATAGTTGCTTCGGTTTAGCATGCTGTATGTTAAGGAAAATCGTCGTCGTCGGCATGGGTTACACGGGGATACCGGTTGCTGCTCTTTTCGCAGATGTCCCTGGTTTCAGTGTTGTTGGGGTGCAGCGCAGGTCAGGACGTTCCGGATGGAAGATCCAGTGTCTCAACGAGGGCAAGAATCCGATTGGCGGTGACGAACCGGGCTTGTCAGAGCTTATTGCACGTGTCGTGAAGAAGGGGACATTTATGGTTGTCGAAGATATAGCTGCGTGCAGGGATGCCGAAGCGATATTGATAGATGTCCAAACTCCGATTGACAGTGAAAAAGTGCCAGTGTACGAGTCGCTCAGAGAAGTGAGTGAGAAGATAGGCAAGTATTTGAGTTCTGGGTCGCTGGTTGCGATTGAGTCAACGGTTGCCCCTGGAACGACGAAGAATATTGTGATGCCGATACTGGAAAAGTCGTCCCGTATGAAGGCTGGGAAAGACTTTTTCTTGGCTTTTTGTTATGAACGTGTCATGGTCGGGCGTCTGATCAAGAACATCGTGGAGCTTCCAAGGATAATCGGTGGAATCAACGAGGAAAGCACTAAGCATGCGATGGAATTGTACGGACATATCACAAAAGCAAAACTTGTTTCTACGGATGCGCTTACTGCCGAAGTAGCCAAAGTGGCTGAAAATACATACAGAGACGTGAACATCGCTTTTTCGAATGAGATGGCCCTGATATGCGAGAGTCTCGGAGTCAACGCCTACGAGGTGCGCGAGCTTGTAAATACTTTGCCCAATGATCCGTCAAACCCTTCGTCCAACCCTGTTAGGAACATGCTCTTTCCAGGAAGCGGCGTAGGAGGACACTGCCTTCCAAAAGACCCGTGGCTGTTGAAGTATGGCTTAGACAACTATGGCAGATTCAAATTCTTCCCAAAAATCATAACTGATAGCAGAGCCGTCAACGATTCGATGCCATCACATGTAGTTGACCTGGTCGAAGATGCACTGGCAGAACACGGGAAGAAACTGAAAGGGGCAAAAGTGGCCATTCTGGGCGTGGCGTTCCTGGAGAATTCTGACGACACGAGAAACACACCATCAGCCACATTATACCACGAGTTGAAAAAGCGAGGGGCAAAACCCGTTCTGCACGACCCAATAGTTCAAAGATTCGAAATATCCTTCACGAACAACTTGGACGAAGCCATTGTCGGAGCAGATGCCGTAGTTTTCGCAACAAAACACAAAGAGTATCTGAGACTGAACCTGAATATGCTCCGAAAGAAACTGGCCACACCAATCTTGATCGACGGCCGAAACATATTCGACGACAAAACAGCAAGAAACGCCGGGTTTACCTACAGAGGCGTAGGAAAAGGCAAGAATCAAAACTGAGGTACCGTCTTACAGAGTTTTTCACAAGGCAACTCGCCATATGCCCTAAATACGTCTTTTTTCGTTGATGATTCCTGAGCGTTAGCGCGCTGGAGATTGCCCATGTTAACATCATATTCTAGAAAGCGAGTTCAGCGAAGCTGATTGAGAGAATTCGAGGATTCTCTCGGGGCTAAATACGCTGAAAGCGGCTTGGGACAGGTATCTGCCGACTTTCGGAATCAGCCCCGTTGCATCTGTGCCGAGCTTGCACACTACAGCATGCTCCAGCAACCCTAAAGCTTCAATGCTTACTACGTCGCGGCTAAATCCTGCTTTTTCCACTGCCGACTCAACATCATAAAGCTTGGCGCCGAGAATTACCAACCGGTGCAGAAGCGATCTAGTCCAGTTCTCATACTGCAAGAGCTGCTTTTCCGCAAGCATGGCCTTAACGTGGTTCTGCACAACATCAACGCTCAAGATCTTCACGTTCAAAGGGAAATTCTCACAGAAGCCAAACAGCTCTATAAGTTTGGCAAGCGCCACCTTTCTTCCATCAACAAGCTGACCCTGCAGCCTGAACAGAGGAATCGTCGCCTCAACCATGCGTGGCGCAAAGACACCTATGTCAACCGAAACCTGAGTGCTGCTCTTGCCCATTGCCTTTATTCGGCCCCGGATCGTTGAGAACCTCTCTACGGATTCCAACTTTTCTGGGCATTGACCAAATTCACGGGTCAAGTAGTTCAACGCTGTATTTTCATCTTCGCCGGAAACGGCTATTCGAACCCAGCCAGGAGAAGCAGTTTCGGAGACCTCTAGCTCCGCGTTCAAGCCTTCAAGATCGGACTTCAAAACTTCCTTGATCATTCTCAGCTGAGAATGATCGTATGCTTTAATCAGCAGCGTCGCGGTGCGCATTGGCAGTCACCGATCAGACTGATCATTTCTTCGTGCAATCTTCGTACCCTTTCGACGGCAGAGGGCGGGAGCTCTTGGGCAAAATTCTTCATGGTCCTCTCGATCGGCACGCGCCGAGAGCCCTCAATCAGCTTATCGGCGTACGAGACGATCTTCTCCTCAAGTGTCTGCGGGATGTACGAGTCTTTGGGCCACCCGAGTCTTCTCGCTTCTTTCCCAGTTATTCCCCCGCCGACGTGTCTCTTGATTATCGATAAAACCTGATCCGGCAAATTGTAAGTTTTCGCAATTCTGGCACCGACAACGGCGTGGTGAACGCTATGCGTCTTGGAACGTCCAATATCATGCAGCAACGCCCCTATCTCAATGAGGTCTAAATCGACGTTCAAGCCTCTTTGCTTACAGGTCTCCCCAATCTCGACGGCTAATTCTGCTACCGCTTCGCAATGTCTTAATACGTTGCCGGGGCATCCGCTTTGCCTGAGCATACGCACTGCTTGAGCCCGTGATGGAAGCCTTTCACTCACCGAGCTCCTTCCTTAGCTGATCAACCCTCTTCGACAACGCAGCCAGCATCTGTTCATTGTCAAAGTGCATCAAGGCCTTGCCACATGTTGGGCATCGGAAAACCACTTCTACGGCTTCCTCAAACGGAACCCGTTTGCATCCAGGAGTATAACAATAGTAGAAATCGTGATTCTTCTCATATGCCATCCGAATGTCCAGTTTTTCAAGCACCGCCCGCTTCTGGCTTAGAATGAAACCCTCAAGCTGATCTGGCTGTAGCCTCCAGTGGAATATGAACCACCCCGTCTTGGGATCGCGTGTCCTCCGCAGGCCTACCAATGAATGGTCGTAAAGCTTATACAGTATTTTCCTGACAGAGTTCAATCGTATGCTCGTTTTATTTGCTATTTCATCATCCGTTATTTCTTCGGAGTTCTTGAGAATCTCAATTAGCTTAACCGCATCCTCTTCCCCTAAAGCCTCTGCAACCTTCGCCAGTGTTGCGCCGTCTATGTTCGACAACATAACGATCCTTTTGCTTCTAGTAGCTGGCACAGCTCTCTATAATATATATTTCCAAGTCATGATTTAAATCTGTTTTCCCATTCTGAGTCACATTCGCCCCTTTTCCACTATGCGCTTTCCTCTCTTTCGCGGGATTATACGCACCTTTGCAGCTGGGAAGCTTTCCGCCAAGGCCTTTCCTTCGGAGAGCCGATCTAAAAAAACGGCCAAGCTTGCGCATTCTGAGTGAGGCTGATTCCCAATGGCAACGTTAAAATCGCTGACCTCTTCTGAGAAGAACTCTTTTGGAACTTTTTGGCTTCCTACTATCACAAGAATGTTTTTTTCCGAATTCTTGATCTGCGTCAGCACGTTGCTGGTTTCGATGTTTTCTCCATAAGCGGTCAAATGGACAACTATCCCACCTTCCTTTTTCCAATTCGACACTGCTTCTTTCCATGGCGTGCCCATCTCGAAGAGGAATTTGCCGCCCCACCTGCGTGTCACTTTGTCAATAGTTTCTTGAATCCTTCGATCCTCAATGTCTGAAAGTATAATGCCGGAAGCCCCCAATGCCCTGGCTACTAGCCCAACGTGCGTCGTTAGTCGAGCGTCCCTCTGCGGTCTGTGTCCCCATCTTAGAACGACTATTCTGGGCATGCACTTTCACTTGTCAGTTTCTCGAATTTCCCATCGACCTTTTCTACGTAGTTTCTTACCTTTTCGACCATCGAAGGGTCAGCTTCGAAGACAACGTGGGCCTTGTTCTCCACGTATTCTATCGTCTGCACATCTGCATTTTTGAAGAGTGCTGAAATGAAAGGCATTGACTCATTCGTCAAAGGAATAGTGAAAGAAGCTCGAACGTTGTCCTTCAGTATCCTCAATATTTCCTGCCGGAGTTGCTCAAGGTTTGTCTTGTACAATGCCGATATCAAGACTGGGTTTGGCGTTTGTCCCTTTAAGCTTGACATCTTTTCACGAGTCTCCGCTTCTGACATCAAGTCAATCTTGTTCAATGCCGTAATTATTGGTACTCCAGACGCTCCAATGCGCTCGATTGTTTCCAAGCAGATTGCAAGTTTTTTTTCAATCATGCCTGTTGGCTCGCTGGCATCGACTACGAGCAGGATCAGGTCCGAATATATGGTTTCTTCGAGCGTCGAATGGAACGCTTCAATCAGCATCAGTGGCAACCGGTCTATGAATCCGACCGTGTCAGTCAGAAGAAATTTCTTTTTTGAGAATTCTACGAGTCTTGTCGTCGTGGAAAGAGTTGTGAACAGAGCATTGTCAACGGGGACGTTTCCTGCAGTTAAAGCGTTGAAAAGCGAGCTTTTTCCACAATTCGTGTAACCTGCGAGAGAGATCGTTGAGAAACCAAGTTCTGTCCTTCTCTCTCGATGCAAGACCCTCCTTCCCCGTTTTTTCTTCAACTTTCTCCGGATGGTATGGACTTCCCTCTTCACACTTTCGTAGTAGACATCCACCTCGTAAGAGCCTAGCCCCATAAAGCCGGGCTGCTCCTCTTTCGTTGCCAGCCTAACTCTTTCCTTTGCCTGTGTCAAGTCATACTGTAGCTTGGCAAGCTTGATCTGCATTTGCGCTTCAGCCGTCGTGGCTCTTTTCGTGAATATTTCGAGAATGAGCTGGAACCGGTCTATCACTTCAACGTGAGTGGCCTTTGCCAAGTTGTAGGATTGAACGGGTTTCAGGGGGTTGTCGAAGATAACCTTGTCCGCTTTTGTCTTTTCGACGAGCTGGGCAAGTTCTTCCACTTTGCCTACGCCTATCTGATAACGTCCATCGGGTTGCCTGGTCTGCTCCATCTGTTCAACAACTGTGTATCCGGCTGTTTCAGCCAGTCTTTTAAGCTCGCTTAGGCTTGATGGTTCAGTGTTCTTGCGTCTCTGAACTAGGATCGCTCGCGTCTAGTTTTGTCCTCCTTGCTTTTCTTCCCTTGTTTTTCTAGGTTGATCAGGTCTCCCAGGGTTAGTTCACGGTTGATTGGTTTGGCCGTTTTTGCTTGTTGCATCTTCGCTTTTTCTTCTGAGACTGGAAGTATAAGCTTGATCTTCAAGGCGTGTTCTAGTTTTGTTGCGAGTGTGTTGTCAGGAATCATTTTTCTCGTCTCGATCTTTTTGAGGAGTGAGACTTTTTCGCTCAGTTTTTTTCCTAACTCTTCGTGTGAGATTCCGAGTTTCTCTCTTGCTTGCCTTATTCTTGCGTCAAAATCATCCACGAGTTCCACTGTTGCTTCAAGCGGAGTTGTTTGCTGAACTCTACTCTGAGCCTTCAGAACAGGTCTTGGTCCTCTCGGCTTTATCACCGCCTTCGGCTTTGGCTCTTCTTCCCAAGCAACTGTTCCATGCTTTGAGCAATCGTCACACACTGTCATTCTTGCGCCTTCAATGATGACTTTGTAAGGCTTTCCACGAATCTTTCGCCCGCAGACTTCACACCGCAATAGTTGCCACACACCTGAGCAGTTTTTATTATTGCGGTTGTGTTTATAGTTGTCGAAAATCACATGATACTCAAAGGTGTAAATTCTTGCAGAGCGATCTGGTGAGAATCAGAAGCGTCGCAGACTACCAGTTCGGAAGTGGAGTCGGCACGATTCTGTTTCCAGAGGGCGTAACTATCAGCTTTTCGCGGCGAACGGGCCGCATACGATACGTTCACTTGAGCGACAAACGCTTGGTGACGATGCGACCCACAGACGGCTTATTCTCTCTCAGCATCAGCGGGGCAAAACGCATCGCGATGGCGCGTGGATCGGCAAAATGTTTCGTCGCAATCAGGGATGACGTTTCAGAATTCATAGCTGACGGCGGCGACGTCTTTGCAGTACACGTTCTCAAAGCGGACAATGATATTCGCGCAAGCGACGAAGTGATAGTTGTCGATGAGGGCGGTAAGGTCTTGGCAGTCGGACGGGCCGTTTTGTCTGCCGAGGAAATGAAAGCTTTCAAACGTGGCGTTGCAGTCAAAGTCAGACGAGGAATCACGAAAGAAAGTTAAGTATAATAACGCTTCAACGATACAGTGTTCAACGAGGCGGTGTTATGCACGGGCGTGTGAACCCCAGAGAGGCAAAACGCATGATGCAGCGCATGGGTTTGAACATGAACACTGTTGAAGACGTTGATGAAGTCATCATCAGGACCAGCAGCAAAGAAATAGTGATAAAGAAACCTGAAGTTTCGATAATTGAAGTGCAAGGACAAAAAATGTTTCAAATCGCAGGTGGACAAATAGCCGAAAAAGCCCCAGAACCAAAAGCCGCTACGATAGCAGAAGAAGACGTCAGACTCGTTGCGGATCAAACGGGAAAAAGCCCTGAAGAAGCAAGGAAAGCCCTTGAAGAAAGCGGAGGAGACTTAGCAAAGGCCATTCTGCTTCTTCAATCATGAAGTGGGCCACTGAAATTGACCTTCGAATATGCCTCATACAGCTCCTCATTTCACACCACGAATCTCACCACGAATCAACAAAACCAGAAGGATTCCAGTCGAGTTTAAGAGAAATTCACACAATATCCAAAAAGGAGCATGACCTGCAACGTTTGACATCGTTTCAGTGGGGCATTTCAGCATAGATTCAATTCTCCTCCCTAGCCGGAAATCTCCAGTGGTCATCCTCGGAGGACCTGCCGCTTACGTTTCCATTGCTGCGAGCCGCTTGGAGGCAAGAGTGGCCGTTTTGTCAAAGGTGGGGCGCGATTTCCCAGAAGCTTACAGGTGGTGGCTCAGGCAAGAGGGCATCAACATGTCTTATTTGATGAAAGTCGAGAACGCAGTGACCACACGTTTTGAGCTGAAATATGACGATACACTGTCAAGCCGAGTTCTCTTCCTGAAGAGCGTTGCGCCTCCCTTGACCGTCGACGACGTGCCGGCTTCCCTCAAGGCCCTAGCAGTCCACGTGGCTCCAATCGCTGACGAAATCGCATACGACGTCATTAAGAGTCTCAAGGCCCATGCGAGTGTATTGTCTCTGGATCCCCAGGGACTCGTGCGGAAACACGGTGAAAATGGCGAAGTAAGCTATTGTTCCTTAGTGGACAAACGCATTCTGGGGCTGGTTGACATCTACAAATCATCTTTGGACGAACTTCTGGCGGTGACTGACCTGCCTGATCTTGATTCGGCCATAAAGGGACTTCATGATTGCGGAGTTCGCATCGTCATCGTCACGTTGGGTTCGAAAGGCGCCGTGGTTTCCAGCGGAGAAGACTACTACGATATTCCTGCAATCAAGCCGGCCAAACTTGTGGATCCGACAGGGGCTGGAGACGCATTTGTTGGCGGTTTCTTGGCCGAATATGTCAATGATGCGAACATTCTGAGGTGCGCATGCGTGGGAGCTGCGGCTGCCTCCTTCGTCGTCGAAGGACTCGGACCCTCATCTTTCGGAGACAAGCCGCAAGTGTACGAAAGGGCGCGTGAACTCTATGAGCGCGCGCTTTCTCCGGTCACTCGGCAACTTTAGAACTACCTTTCAGGTGATGAAGCATGGCGACACCTAACCAGAGATGCAGCATGTTTTCGGGTCTTTCATTAGACTTCCTTCCACGTTCCGCCTCGGCACATGTACCCTGGCATAAGGTCTGAAGAAGATGGCTTACCTAAAGAAAGAGTATGAGACGGTGGAGACGGATCATTCCCTGAACGAGGTTTGGCTGGCAGTTCAAAGCGTACTCCGCCGTCTCAAATGGAAAACGGAACTGGTGGACGAGACCGGGCATCATGTTGAGGCTAGGACGAAGGCGGGTTTCATGTCCTACGGTTCACTGCTGCTGATCGATATAGTGCCCGTGGATAAGAAAACGACGAGAGTTTCGGTCGCAGCCGAGACACCTACAACGATGATAACGGGCATGGTCGATTTTGGACAGACGAGAGACCGGATCAACCTGTTCTTGACGGCGCTGGCGAAGCAGCTAACCGGCTAGGTGATCTCTCACCGTTCGCGTAGCCGCTTGTGATCAGGTAAGACGCCACAGCGAAAGGAGCCGCCACAGAGTATGAACAAAAGGTCCCAAGCCAGACGCCCTCAAGAACACCCGCCTCAAGCCTGCTTCACATTCAACCCGTGCACCGGCACAACATTCACCCTCAGACACCCCCAAACCCTTGAAGCACCACAAAACCGACCTAGGAGGGGGGGTGGTCAAATGTTCGCGTGTTTTCAGTCCAACATTTGAGCAGATCCTCATCGAATCGATAAGCCGCCCAGCTCAAGATCAGAAAAACCGACCGGGGGAGGGAGGGGAGGCCGTCCGTCTCTCTCTGTCCATGTGTTTTCAACCCAACATTTGGGCATGTCCAGTCCAGCCATCAGCAAACACGAGACGTCATGCTGGAAACCCAAAAAAACGGCCTAGGAGGGGGGAGGTGCGTTTATGGCGTGTTTTCAGCCCTAAAACGCAGTTCAACCCGCTCACCAAACGCCCTTCAGCCTCGTGCTGATTACCGAAAATCTCCGCATGACCAAAGGTCAACTTAGATCACGTCCGTGATTGCCGCCATACAGTCGAATAGCCTTACGGTGAAGAACAAGCTTAACACGGCTTGAATGACGAAGTGCCAAACCACGAGACCGCAGAGGGGGGTCAAGTTTCAGTTCCCTCCCCGTTTCTGCTCCCTCCGAGGACCCGACGGTCGCGTGGTGGTGCATTCTAACATCACCATTTTCCACCGCAAGCTTGCTTAAGATGGGAAAACTGCCACAGACGAAAAAAGAATTAAGCAATGGCGTTTACTGTATTGCATCAATGCTATAACGTACGGGAGAGTCAAGCTTGGGTCGCGTTGATAAGGGTGTAAAATGCGGTGTCTCGGGATGCAGCAGACAAGCTGTACGATCAATTTCAACCGCGAAGGTCAGATCGGCCGGTTTAACGGTCGGCGGCGAAAAACGTGCATACTTATGCAAGGAGCACTACAAGGAATACAAGAAGAAAACGAAGAAAGACAAACAGCTTGAAAAAATGCGTTACAGAGTCTGAAGGAGTGACATCTCACGCGAATACTGCAACTGCATTCGGACTTCATCGAGTACAAGCCTGTCCAGAAAGAAATAGCCATGGCGGAAGAAGCTGAGAAGAAGCCAGTCCGTCTGGACGAGATAGTCGTACTGTTCACGGCGGTGGAAGAAGGAGACGACAAGGCAGTCGCCCAGAAGGCCGCGGATGAAATCCAAGCCTTTCTTGAGAAATTAAAGGTAAACCGAATATTGATATATCCATATGCACATTTGAGCAGCAATCTAGCCAAGCCGAGTGAGGCCCTCAAAATAGTCAAAATGCTAGAGGCCTCTGCAAGCGAAAAAGGCATAGAAACCTACCGTGCCCCCTTCGGCTGGAACAAACAGTTCACCATATCGATCAAGGGGCACCCGCTCGCTGAACAATCAAGAGTCTACTTGCCACCAAAGCCTGAAGAGAAAAAATCAGACGCCGAAGAAAAAGTTTCAGAAGCGGCAAAAGCCGAGGAAAAACTCGAATCATTCTGGCACATTCTTGAGCCGAACGGGAAAATGATGCCCGTGGAAGAGTATGACTTCAAAGGACATGAGAACCTCGAGAAATTCGCCAAATACGAAATATCGAAGGTGAGGGCAAGCCAGCAAATGCCACCTCACGTGCCTCTGATGAAGAGACTGGAGATAGCTGATTATGAGATGGGAAGCGACCCCGGCAACATACGCTGGTACCCGAAGGGAAGGCTGATAAAATCACTGCTTGAACAGTTCGTCACTGCCAAGATGAACGAATACGGGGCAATGGAAGTCGAAACTCCAATAATGTACGATTTCCATCACCCAAGCCTGGCAGACTACTTGAACCGTTTTCCTGCAAGACAATATCTGCTCAAATCAGAGGACAAAGAATTGTTCCTCAGGTTTGCAGCGTGTTTCGGCCAATTTCTGATGGTTCATGATACACAGTTTTCTTACAGACAAATGCCACTTAAAGTCTATGAGCTGACCCGCTACAGTTTCAGGCGTGAGAAAAGCGGCGAAGTCGTTGGTTTGAGGCGCCTCAGAGCTTTCACCATGCCAGACTGCCACGCCTTCTGCATGGATCTCGAGCAGGCCAAGGAAGAACTTCTGGTAAGGTTCAAGCTTTCCGCGCAGATCCTTGATGAAATAGGCCTTTCGAAGAGTGATTATGAGGCTGGAATACGTTTCACAAAAGATTTCTATGAGGAGAACAAGAAATTTATCGCTTTTTTGGCCAAGACGTATGGTAAACCTATGTTGGTTGAGATGTGGAAGCAGCCTTTCTTCTATTTCAGGCTTAAATGGGACTTCAACTTCGTGGACAATCAGGACAAGGCTGCTGCGCTCTCAACAGATCAGATAGACTTCGAGAACGCGAAAAGATACGACATAAATTACGTCGACGAAAAAGGCGAAAAGCATAATCCTCTAATTCTGCATTGTTCCCCGAGTGGGGCGATTGAGCGGGACGTTTATGCTCTGTTGGAAAAGGCTTATCGAGAACAGCAAAAGGGCAAATCGCCCATGCTTCCCCTATGGCTCTCGCCAACGCAAGTGAGGCTTATCCCAATATCCGAAAAATTCCTAGAAAACGTTGAGGGAATGGCCAAGAAAATGGAGGGCCACTGCATACGCGTGGACATCGACGAGAGACAGATGACTCTGCAGAAAAGGGTCAGAGATGCTGAAATGGAATGGGTTCCCTTCATAGTTGTCATGGGACAAAGGGAGATCGAATCAGGTCTGCTTCCAGTGAGGGACAGGCGAACTGGGCAGAGACGAAGCATGAAGCTTGAGCAGCTAATCGGCGAGGTCGAAGAAGCCATGAGCGGCAAACCTTTCAAGCCTTTGCCATTGCCCAAACACCTTTCGAAGAGACCGCAATTCTACGGTTAGCGACGGAAAACAAGCTTTACTTGCAAAAAGTATATCAAACGTGCTTCATAGACTAATTCCTCCGGTTTGGGGGAAAATCTCTTGGAGAAAGAACTGCTCGTCTACATAGACGGCGCATACTATCCGAAATCACAGGCCAAAGTTTCCGTTTTTGATCATGGTCTCCTGTACGGAGACGGCGTGTTCGAAGGAATTCGTGCGTACAGCAGTGTGGTTTTCAAGCTGAAGGAGCATGTTGACAGACTCTACCGTTCAGCCCATATGATAATGCTAGAAATTCCGACGTCAAGGGAATCGATGATTCAAGCAGTTTTGGAAACCCTGCAAAAGAACAACCTGAAGGACGCTTACATTCGATTGGTTGTCACACGCGGGGTCGGAGACCTCGGGTTAAACCCGAAAAAATGTGTAAAACCAACGATCATAGTAATCACTGACAGCATCTCGTTGCACAAGGATGAAGCCAAGCGAAACGGTGTCACGGCGATGCTCTCTTGGGTCAAGAGAGATCCAGTGGATGCGACGTCTCATGAGATAAAATCGCTCAACTATCTTAACAGCATATTGGCAAAAATCGAGGCCAACATAAACGGCGTGGATGAGGCCATATGTCTTGACAAAAATGGCTTCGTATGTGAGGGAGTAGCTGAGAACATTTTCATTGTGAGTAATGGGAAACTATTTACTCCGCCAAGTTACACAGGAGCCCTCCCTGGAATCACGGCTAGCGAGGTCACAAAGCTAGCTCGGAGACTCGGTTACGTAGTCGAAGAGAAGAACATAACGCCCTACGAGCTTTTCAATGCTGAGGAAGCCTTCTTCACCGGAACGGCTGCTGAAGTTGTGCCTGTCAGAGAAATAAACAAGAGACTTATAAACAGTGGAAAGCCAGGCCCGATAACTAAGAGGTTGATTGAAGAATTCGGGAAGCTGGTTCTTGATCCCGAGCAGGGAGTGACTATTTACAAGTAGCCACTTGTCAATTCTTGTTTTTCTGCTTCATGAATCTCTCGAGTTCATCGAGGGCTTGCCTTAGTGTCTCGATTGGCGGAAGGATCACGGCTCTAACGTGTCCCGCGCCGTAGGTTGCGTCGAATCCTGATCCGTGAACGAGAAGCACGCCCGTTTCCTTCAAGAGGCTAAGGGCGAACTCCAAGTCCGTCTTCCACCGCGATCCGATGGCTTGGATTCTTGGAAAAACATAGAAGGCTCCTTCAGGTTTCGTGCAGCTTATTCCTTCGATTTCGTTCAGCCTCTTCCACGCGTAGTCTCTTCTCTCTCTGAGTTTTTGGACGGTTGCTTTTATGTGATCTTGTGGGCCGCTTAGGGCTGCTACTCCAGCTTTTTGAACCGGAGTGTTTGCGCAGAGCCTTAGCCTGGCTTCTTTCTCTATGCACTGTTTCAACTCTTCAAGTCTTGCCTTTTTATCGTGGAAGTATACGTAGCCAAGTCTCCAACCCGTCATAAGGTATGCTTTTGAAAAACCGTTCAGTCCTATCACTGGAACATCTTTAGCCAAGGCTGCTGTGCTGACAAACTTTTTCCCGTAAATTATCTGGTCATAGATCTCGTCTGACAAGACCGGGATGTCATGCTCTCCTGCCAAGTCGACTATTTGCCTCACGACTTTCTCTTCGTAGAGTGCACCACAAGGGTTATTAGGGTTGATGATGACTATCCCGCGTGTTTTCTTCGAGATTTTTCTTCTCAAATCGTCTACGTTTGGTTGCCAACCGTCTTTTTCGAGGGTCTCGTAGGTGATTGGTTTTCCGCCGAAGAACTTTGCGTAGGAAATGTAAGGCGGATACGTCGGTCCTGGGAGGAGAATCTCGTCGCCTGCATTGATAAGTGCGGCCATGACCATCTGGATGCCTTCAGAAATCCCGGATGTGACGATGACGTCGTCGGCGGAAACTTCTACGCCATTGATCCTTTTCTCCTTCTGGCTTATGGCCTGTCTAAGCTCGGGTAACCCTTCCGAGGGGGCATAAGCATTTGCGCCCTCTTCCACGGCTTTTATTAACGCTTGTTTAATATGTTGCGGAGTGTCGAAATCGAATGCGACAGGGTCCCCTATGTTCAAGTAGAAGATCTTTTTCCCTGTTTTGGCGACTTGTTTTGCATGCAAGACGACATCGCGGATGGCGTATTCAATATTGCGGACTCTCTCAGTGGCTTCAACGATGGTCATGCTTATCACCTTTCAGAACCTAGGCTCTTGATCGGAAGAGAAATAAAGATTATGGCTACCGATGCCAAGTTGTTGAAAATACGCCTTGCGATGTGTAAACAGTTATCGTTATTGTGGTTATTGAGGGTTGAATGTACTGGGTGTAGTCTGAAAAACAGACAAATGTGATAGTTTGATTTGTGTTGATCTCGTATATTCTTGACGTCACTTTCGGATACACGATGTCTGGGACAAGATCTTGAGTGATGTTGCCTGCCTGAAGGACTAACTTGTTGATCGTGACATTTTGGACAGAATTGACCGAGTTCGAAATGGTAACGTTGAGGTATGGAGACGTAATATTAAGCGTCGAATCGTTCAGGTCACCGTAAACGGGGACAATGCCGAGTATTTTCAACTGAGTGGAAGGTATCGCCACAACTGTTGACACATTAGTACCGTCTGCTGTAAAGACCGTGACCTTCTGGCTTTGCCCTATGAAGCTAGTCCAATTTATGGCGCAACCAAATGTAGCTTGTGTTCCATTGGTCAGAACTGCGGATGCTGGACTCAGTGTAGTATCATTACTATTCAACTGTATCTTGGTAATTGTTACGTTGTTAACAGAGCACGGCAGGTTGGTTACGTTCACCGAGAATCGGGTCAGGTCGTCCAAGTCAAACTTGACATCAGTAATATTCCATACAGTCGGCGGCGGTGTTGTGAGCGTCTTGGCAGACACTGAGAAGTTTTGTTTGGTGTAGACGTTGATCGTGATGTTTTCATTGCGTATACCGTTCCAGTTCCAAAGACACCTGAGAGTCAATGACTGATTCGGTGAAACGTAGATGGGAACCGTGAAGTTCAATTGAGGGATTGTGAAGAGACTGGACGTTTGATTCGCCCACGTTAGATTTACACTGCTTAGTATCGGATATGCCGTAGAAGATGCTGTACTACTTATGGTCAAGTTGAAGTAACTTGTGTCAGAATAGTCAAACTTGACATCGCTTATTTGAAGGAATGCTCCTAGTAGCGCGTTTGTCGTGTATGACGTCACATATCCTTCAGCGGTCTGCACCGTAAGTGTGGCGTTTTGGTAACGGAGGTCTTCCCAATTTTGGTTACATATGAACGTTATGCTTCCGTTATTCTGCAGGACATATGGAAGTGACGGGGTAACGCTTAGCAGCTGCTCGCCGGCAGCGTCTATTTCTGAGATCGTCAGATTTGCAGATTCTTGGGGGTTCTGTACTGTCAAATTGAAGTATCCGACGGTTTGTGATGCATCGAAAACTGGCGCTAGATTCAGCTTAATTGGTGGTACTGTGAACAGGTTACCTGCCGTTAAAATGTCGGTTGGTAATGAGCGGATTGTCACGTTTTCTCCTGTAATTTTGCTCCAGTTGTTGATGCATTTGAAGGTTTGCAGCACACCCTTCTGAAGCACGTACGGGAGGCGTCCAGGGTATTCTGTCACGTTCACGTCGAAGGTTGTGTTTGTGTCAATAACGGTTACTCGAAATCCCGTTATGTTCACGTCTGAGAGAGAATAAGAGGGGTTGAGAATTGTCAAGTTGAAGTACGAGAAGTTCGTGACTGGAAAAACCGCGCTCTCGATGGAAATGGTCGTCGAGTTCGGCACGTTATAGTAGCTGGCAATAACCCACACGTATGATACTAGTGCGCCTATTATGGCGGCGCACAGAAGTAACAAGATGAACAGAATGGTTGAGACCGCTCTCGTTTTTCTCGGTATATGCAAATTCTTACCTCGATCTGAACGATTGGTGTTAATCATATTTTCTGGGGGTAAATAAGGGTTCTCTTGTAATATCTGTTTGAATTTGGTGGGATAGCTAAGCTTAAATCGTCTCTGTTTTTTAGTAGTGCCATCTGAATTCGGTTGGAACTATATGCCCGAATGTGACGTGCTCCTAGTTGGCGCTGGAATCATAGGCCTGTCAACTGCTTATCACCTTAAACTTGAGAATCCGACAGCCGATATTCTGGTCGTTGACAGGCTTGGCGCGTCAGGTCAGGGAAGTACGGCAAAGAGTGCTGCAGCATTCAGGTGCCTATTTGCTTCTCGCACAAACTTTGTTCTAGCTGATTCCTCGGCAGAGTTTTACAAGCATGTGCAAGATGACTTGAAGTTTGATTTGAAGTTACGATGGGCTGGCTATCTATGGTTCTTTGACAGAGAAGGATATGGCCGAATGTTTCCGGTTCTCAAAGACCTGTCGAGCAGAGGTTTCAAGTACGTAGAGTACGACGAGAGCGAGCTGGCAAGGAAACTTGACATGAGAACCAGCCTGGATGATGATGAAGAAGCGAGAGTGATGGGTCTTGGCAACGTTCACAAGGGTATTCTCATCCCCAAAGCAGGCTTAATTGACGTTGATTCGCTAGTGAGATTCTACGAGTCCGAGTTCCTCAAACTCGGAGGAAAAATCCAATACAATACCCACGTGGACGAGATTACTGTTGAACCCCGTCAACCTTTTGGAATGCCCGGCGAACCATACTTCTGGCAAGACGCAATCATCACAGGAGTGAAGACAAATAGAGGTTCCATAAGGGCTATGAAAACGATAGTTGCCGCCGGAGCATGGACCGCCCAGCTTCTTGATCCGCTCGGAATTGAGTGCTTCATCAAGGCGAAGAAGAGGCAGATTTTTTCGATCAAAGCGAAGACTGATCCGCTTAGAAAACTGCTTTTCTCGGAAGAGTTCACGAACGCCGGTTGCCTACCTTTCACTATTCTTCCTAAGCCATCAGCGTACATCAGGCCGGCTCCTGAAGAGGATGCGCTCTGGTTGGCTTATGCTGATGAGTTTCCGAGAGCCTTCAAGGCCGAGGACAATCCTGAACCTGAAGAGAACTACTACAGGTTCGGGCTGTACCAGGTTTTCGTCAAGTACTTTCCTCAGTTCAAGGAGTGCGAGCCTTTTTCCGCTTTTGCTGGGCTTTATGAGATCAACACGATCGATGGTCAACCGTTGATTTTTGAAGAGAACGGTCTAATGGTCGTGGGAGGCGCGAGCGGAAGCGGCATCCTGAAGGCTGATTCCATAGGCCGGATTGCCGCAGCACTGTACAATGGCAAAGAATACGCCATGCTCTACGGAGACAGGAAATTCAAGGTCAGCGATTTGGGCCTAAAAGGTCGTAACGTAGAGCCAGAAAAACTGGTGATCTAGTCCTAGTGTTTCAAAGGCTCCGTTTGCTTCGACTCGCGCTTGCATGATAATGTCTCGGACAGGTTTTCCCAGAATGCCAGATGGTTACCCCCTTGCTTGAAACCAGTCGAACACCCGTAAGTCACGAGTTTGAGACCTTGGCCATTGCAGAATTCGAAACACAGGCAGAAAAGCCTATTTGCGTGCTTTTGCGTAGCCTTCAGTACGATTCGAGGCATAGACGTTGGGACTTGCCGAGCTCAAGTACAAACTAGGTAGAGTTGACAGCGGCTATAATGACAGGACGCTTTACGTCGATCTTTCAGGCATGAAGATGGCCAGCAAGTCGGTTTCTGAAGACATGAAACTAAAGTTCACTGGAGGGCGCGGCTTTGACTTGTGGCTTCTTTGGAATGCTCTGCCTAAGGACAGAATTATCAGGTGGGACGATCCTGAAAACGAGGTATGCATTGCATGTGGCCCGTTAGGCGGCACCCCAGTTTACCCGGGGAGCGGCAAGAGCGTTGCTGTTTCAATTTCGCCGTTGACTGGAACGGTTGTCGACTCCAACGTTGGCGGGTACTTTGGACCATACCTCAAGTTTGCTGGTTGGGATGCGCTTGAGATTCAAGGAAAGGCAGAATCAGAAGTCGTCATATTCATAGACGGCGACGAAGGCAAAGTGCAAATTGACAGTGGAGCAGGACTGCCTTCTGAAACACACCTGATCGTCGAGATGTTGGCTAGGAGGTATGCAGGCGATAAGCCCAACAGCATATCAGTAGTGTCTTCAGGCCCAGGAGCCGAGCACACACTGCTGGGTTGCCTAAACTTCTCATGGTACGATGCTGGTCGCAAAATTCACAGGTGCAAACAGGCTGGCCGAGGGGGCATAGGCACTGTTTTTCGCAACAAGAAGATCAAGGCCATCGCTGTAAAATACTCGGGTAAAATAACCGTCGAGACGAACGGTCCCTCAGATCCAGAAACGGTGAGGAAACTAGGTAACGCGCACAGTCAAGAAATAAGGGCACTCGACCCAAAACAAAACCAGATGTCAGTCGTGGGGACAACTCACCTCGTGCCGATCATGAACGAATTTGATCTTCTTCCCGTGAACAATTATCGATTCGGGAGCCATCCAAAGGCCGAGAACCTTGGACGCGAAGTCTATCGAAAAAAGTTCCACAGGGGATTCGATGGGTGCTGGATCGGCTGTGCAATGGCGTGCTCACACGCTGTTATGAACTTTGAACCCAAGACGGGACCTTGCAAAGGCCAGAAAGTGTGTGTGGATGGTCCTGAATACGAGACAATCGCAGGAGTGGGCAGCAACTGCGGGGTTTTTGACGCTGATTATGTGATTGAAATGAATTTCTACTGTGACACCTACGGGTTGGACACGATTTCCGTCGGGACCGCTATAGCCTTCGCGATGGAAACTTTCGAGGCAGGCTTGATCGCCAAGGAAGTGGCATGCGGAGTAGACCTCAGATTTGGAAACGGAGACGCTGCGCTTGAACTCGTTCACCAAATGGCCAGAGGCGAACTGTTCGGTTCAGTAGTCGGCCAAGGCATAAGACGGATGAAGAAGCTCTTCGCCGAGAAATATGGTGCAGACCAAAAAGTGCTGCACGACATCGGCATGGAAGCCAAAGGCTTGGAGTTCTCTGAGTACGTGACTAAAGAGTCGTTGGCACAGCAAGGTGGTTACGGTCTTGCACTCAAAGGCCCTCAGCACGATGAGGCTTGGCTCATCTTCCTTGATATGGTCTACAATCTTATGCCGACTTTTGAGGAGAAAGCCGAGAACCTCTATTGGTTTCCGATGTTTCGCACGTGGTTCGGGCTTAATGGTCTGTGCAAGCTTCCGTGGAATGACGTCATGCCGGAAAACAACAAGAACACGAAGGAACCCGCTAAAGTGATGTCCCATGTTCAGAACTATGCAGGTTTCTTCTCCGCGGTTACAGGGAGAAAAACGACTCCGGATGACATGATCACCATGAGCGAAAGGGTTTACAACTTTCAACGCGTTTTTAACCTGAGGATGGGGTTCGGAACAAGAAAGGACGACGCTATACCGTACCGGGCTGTCGGGCCTGTCACAATAGAAGAGTATGAAAGTAGACAGAGCCGCTATGATAAGGAGCTTCGGGAAAGAGCTGGCTATGACATGGCCGGCAAGTCAACCGAACAGAAACTGGCAGCATTGAGAAAGCATCGCGAGGCAGAGTATGAAAGATTGGTAGATGCAGTCTACAAGAGACGTGGATGGACACAGGATGGCGTTCCTACGCTGGAGACAGTGAAAGCCTTAGGGATGGATTATCCGGAAATCGTCGAACTAATTGGGAGACAGGGTGCACGCTAACCACTCGCAGTCTAACATACGCGCTCGTCTGGGCTTGATCTAGTAGGATCTGGCGAAGTAGACTACCTCATTGGCTTGCCGTTCACAGTAAATGCACTTTGAGAATGGTTCCTCCTTCTCAAACGGCACTATTCTTATCGTTGCTCCCGTTTCTTCCTTTATTTTTTCTTCACATTTTTGGTCAGAGCACCATGATGCTCTTATGAACCCGCCTTTACTCTCCAGGGTTTCTTTGAACTCGCTGTAGGTTTTCACCGTGGCCGTGCTGTCCTGGAGGGCTTTTCTTGCTTTGTTGAGAAGACTGCTCTGGATTTCCTCGAGCAGATTCGAAACGGCAGTCTCAATGAGCTTATCTTTAACTGCAGTCTTTTCGGAAGTGTCTCTTCTGACCATTATGACCTGCTGCTGCTTTATGTCTCTGGGGCCTATTTCGATTCTAATAGGAACGCCTTTCATTTCCCACTCGTTGAATTTCCAGCCTGGAGTGTACTCCTTCCTATCGTCCAAGATGACTGCAATGCTTGTTTTTCTTAGTCTCTCACGCACTTCTTCGGCCTTCTTGGCTATTTCCTCTGCTTCGATGCCTCTGTACGGTATTGGAACTATGACGACCTGTGTTGGCGCTACTCTCGGTGGCAGAACGAGTCCTTTGTCGTCGCCGTGCAGCATCACGAGGGCTCCTATCATACGGGTTGAGAAACCCCAGGATGTTTGCCACACGTTCTGCTCTTTTTCGTTCTGGTCAAGAAACTTTATGTTGAAAACTTTCGAGAAGTTCTGACCAAGCTGGTGTGAAGTTCCCATCTGCAGGGCTTTTCCGTCGGGCATCATAGCTTCCAGCGCTAGTGTATACAGGGCGCCTGCAAATTTCTCCATCTCCGTTTTCTTTCCTGCGAGAACTGGGACTGCCAAGTAACTCTCCATAACGTCTTTGTATGCGTTCAGGATTTCCATGGCTTCTTGGTCAGCTTCTTTCTCTGTTGCATGAGCCGTGTGTCCTTCTTGCCAGAGGAATTCTCTCGTTCTCAGGAAGAGTTTTGTCGCTTTTGTTTCCCACCTGACGACGGTGTTCCATTGGTTCAACTTAAGCGGGAGGTCTCTCCAGCTTCTGATCCACTTTGCATAGGTGGCGTACATGATGGTTTCAGATGTCGGTCTAATGGCGAGTTTTTCCTCTAACGGCGTGTCTCCTCCCTGCGTCACCCATGCGACTTCCGGGACGAAGCCCGCGAAATGTTCTGATTCTCTCTTCAAAAAACTCTCAGGTATGAATAGTGGGAAGTAGACGTTTCTGTGTCCTGTTGCCTTTATTTTTTGATTGAAGATCTCTTGGATTTTCTCCCAGATGGCATACGAATCTTCCCTGAAAATCATGCAGCCTTTCACTGGAGCATAGTCGGCTAAGCTTGATTTCAGGATGACTTGCGTGTACCATTCTGAGAAGTCTTCGTTTTTCTTTACAGTAACCCCTGTATCTGACATCTCATCTCTCCGAATTTCCCTTAGTGGTTGAATATGATCGTGGTGAAAACTGAATCCTCACGTGGGCTAGCTGTTCAGAGAAATCAGTCGTGTGGAAGGCAATCGCCCATGTTCAACCACTCGCCAACACTTTACCAAAGGGAATTATTAAACATTTCTTCATTAATCGATATGCACAAGTGTTTTGGCCAAACAGGGCTAAACTTTGACTATCTTTGCTGACCGAAGCAGGGTGATCAGACGTGGCTTTCAGGTGCAATTTCGCAACCTTGGACAACAAGGTCGTCCAAGATAGACGTGGCGGCCGAATCGCGAATGAGGATGCAGTCAGACTTGCTGGCAGTTTGTAGAGAGTTAAGCTTGAAAGGTCTTCGAAGGCGCACGCGCTCCAAGTTCGGGGCACAGCTTACTGGACCTGCATGATACGCCATTCTCTGTAGTCCGTGACGACTCTGATAAACCCTCTGAGCATTGCATCTACTTGGGCGTCTCCAGAGTCAACTCTCAGAACGTTTCCTTCTATGCCCTGAAGCTTGTTCTTCGTCGCAGCCACGATTATCCTCTCCTTTCCAACGAGTTTGACGATTCTTGGACTTATCTGTTGATTTCCTCTTCCCAAGAGGATCCCTTGGTGTCCAATGGGTGAAAGAATGATCCAAGTGTTTTGCCAATCATCTATTTCTTCCAGAATTCTCTTCTCGTTCACATCGAGTGTCATTTTTCCCTTGGTGTATATGTCTACGCCTAGAACAGTTTTGTTCACTCTTAGGATTTCTGCGATGCGTTTGACGGTCGTTCCTGGGCCGAGAAGGTACGTTCCATCTTTCTGCATTTCTTCTATTATGAACTTTGCAGTGGCCGTTTGGTTGTCCTTTTCGTCATTAGTCTCAAGGCTGATCTGTTTGCTTCCCTGAATGTGTGCGGGAAGAAATGGGCCTCTCAAGAAACCTTGAAGTTTGACCGCGAAAACATCATGCCGAATGGCTTCTTCATCTGCATCCATGATTTCAAACTCCGTTGTTTCAGCTTGGTTCTGAGCGAAGGCAAACACGACCTCTGCTGCATCAGAGGGATTCACTGCGAATACACCGCTGTACATTTTCACTCCAGAAGGTACGCCTAGAACTGGAACTCGGTCAGTGGCGCCCTGCATGGCCTCTAAGATGTCCTTGGCCGTTCCATCTCCTCCTACGAAGACTATCAGATCCACCCGCAAAGCGGTCATCAGCCTGACGGCCTCCTTCGTGTCTGCCGCAGTCGTTTTCTCTCTAACTCTCATGGACAAAACCTGAAAGGTGAGACCTGTTTCAACAGCTTCCTTTTCACCCATTAAGCCAGGGCAGGCCAAGACCTCGATTTTGGCGTCCGTTTCACATTTCTTTAGCCTCAGGAGAAAATCCACTGCTCTTCTAGGCGCTACTGGTTCTGCTCCTCTAGCGATGGCGACCCCGAGGACATTATCAGTCCCTTTCAGACCAACTTTGCCACCCATGCCCGCTATGGGGTTAACGATGAAGCCAAGCATCATAGTCTCGATCAACAAGAGAATCGGCCATAGCGGCTATAAAATGTTCTGATAGAATGCAATCTATAGGGCATTGAGCGACAGCCTAAATGTTGGCCTCTCCACGTTAGACACGTCGCTTCCCCTCAAAAATTCTTATATCTCAAGATTTCAAGAATGCTTGCCTCTGAAGGCAGTGAGATTGCGCGATGTCGAAAAAAGTGGTCAGAAAGATTCTGGTAACTGGTTCCACAGGGCAAATTGGGTCTGAACTCACTCTTGAGTTGAGGAAGAAATACGGGGGCAACAACGTCATTGCGGCAGGGCACAAGAGACAGCCGAGTGAAACGTTGCTGAAATCTGGGCCTTTCGAATACGTTGATCTGAGTGTTGAAGAAAGTATTGAAAAAATTGTGAAACAGTACAATATCGACACTGTCTGCCATTTGGCCGCTGTACTATCTGCCAATGGCGAGGACAATCCTCAAGCCGCTTGGGGCATAAACATGGGCAGCCTCTACAACGTTCTCGAGGTCGCTAGGAAACTCGACCTGCCAAGAGTGTTTTGGCCGAGCTCGATAGCTGCATTTGGCCCGACAGCACCAAGGATTAACACGCCTCAGGAGACTGTGCTGATCCCGACTACGATGTACGGCGTCACAAAAGTCGCTGGCGAGCTCTTGTGCAATTACTATTTCAAAAAGTACGGCGTGGACGTTCGCAGCGTCCGCTATCCTGGCATAATTAGCAGTGAGGTTCTGCCCGGCGGTGGCACGACGGACTATGCAGTGGCGATATTCTATGAAGCAATAAAGAATAGGCACTATACGTGTTTTGTTCGGGAAGACACGGTTCTGCCGATGATGTACATGCCAGATTGTCTCAAGGCAACCATAGACTTGACGGAGGCTGATCCGTCCAAGGTTAAACGCCATGACAGCTATAACGTTGCCGGAGTGAGCTTTTCAGCGGGAGAGCTTGCTGCTGAAATCAGGAAGCACATACGCGACTTCCGATGTGACTACAAGCCTGATTCTAGACAAAAGATCGCGGATTCCTGGCCGATGTCGATTGACGACAGCGTGGCTCACAAGGATTGGGGGTGGAAGCCAATGTATGACTTGGCTGCGATGACTAAGGACATGATGGCAAGGCTGTCGAAACGTTTTGCTGAAGGCAAACTCTAGCATGATCTTTGCGTTCAGCCTCGGCGGAAAGAGTTAAGAGAAAGTCAAAGAAACTAGGGAAAAGAAGTTGACCATAATGCGAACCCCAACATCATTCCTGCGAGAAGAATACCAGGATCTAGTGCAAAATGAGATTGACTGGAAGCTCAGGGTTCTTCAGGGCCCGAGCACTCCATGGTGCACTGTTGACGGCAAAAGGGTTCTCATGTTCTGCTCCAACAACTACCTCGGGTTGAGCAACCATCCAAAACTTAAGGAAGCCGCAGTCAAAGCGGTTCAAACTCATGGTGCCGGATCTGGCTCAGTTCGTCCGATAGCTGGCACGATGGACATCCACATAGAACTTGAGAAGCGACTAGCCCGCTTTAAACGCGCAGATGGTTCACTCGTTTATCAAACTGGCTTCGCTGCGAACGCAGGGCTGATTCCCCAACTGGTCGGCAAGGAGGATCTTATCATAAGCGACGAGCTTAACCATGGCAGTATCATAGATGGCGTGAGGCTGGCCCATGCTGAACGGGCTGTTTACAAGCATGCAAACGTTGCTGACCTGCATCGTGTTCTGGAAGAGGCCGAGAAGCATTCTCCACCATACCGGAGAATTCTGATAATCACAGACGGAGTTTTCTCAATGGACGGCGACATAGCTCCATTGGATGGCGTGGCCAAGGCAGGAGCTGAGCATGGGGCCATGGTGTATGTGGATGATGCACACGGTGAAGGAGTGTTGGGTGAAGGCGGGAGAGGTATCGTTTCACACTTCAAGCTCGGCAGAGATGAAGTTCAAGTAGAGATGGGAACATTCTCGAAAGCCTTCGGCGTCGTAGGCGGACATGTTTCAGGTTCCAAGGATCTAGTAGATTTCGCTTACAACAAGTCACGAACGTGGCTTCTCAGCGGATCACATCCTCCTGCCGTAGTAGCTGCATGCATCGCGGCGATCGATGTCTTGGAGAATGAGCCCCAACACGTTAGAACATTGTGGGAGCACACAAGGTATTTCAAGAAGGCCATGAAGGACTTGGGCTTCAACATAGGTAACAGTGAAACCCCGATAACACCAATCATAGTCGGCGAAAGCGGAGTGGCCAAGAAACTCAGCGCTAAGCTGTTTGAGGAAGGCATCTTTGCCCTACCTATAGTATTCCCTATGGTAACGCGGGACAAGGCAAGAATCAGAACAATCATGAACGCAGCGTTGACTCGGAAAGATTTAGATTTCGCGATTAATGCATTCGAAAAAATCGGAAAAGAACTGCGCATAATCTAGAACTTCTCTCTTTCTTTCAATCTAACGCGCCCAATAATGCAGAATCAACTATGCGCAGAAGGTTGAACGGCAAAGAAGTCAAAAAGTTGCTAAGGAACTAAATAGGGAAGTTTGAATCGGGACATACCGCCGATTTTTCCCTACCGTGTTTTGGACGCGGAAGTCCACCGACTCGCGGTCCAACTTTAACGATGACTAGGAACGGCGTGCACTATTCTAATGTTTTGGGGGAAATTTGGAAGAAATCAGAAATCTGACAATCGTTGAGTCCGAGCTTCTTTCATGTTACGAATGAAATCCGCCAGCTGATTATGTTTGCGATGGCGTATCTGTTAGAATGGCTTAAGAGCTAGAGATAATAAAGCAGCTGATCAAGAATGTGTTTGGGCCTGGGAAAACCTTGAGGGTTATTGCTGATCTTCACGTTCATAGCCGTTACAGTCGCGCCACAAGTGAACGAATGAACCTGACGGAGATAGCTCGATTCGCGAAGATGAAGGGCTTAAACCTCATCGGCACAGGAGACTTCACCCATCCGAAGTGGCTCAAGGAGTTAGAAGAAGCCACTGTTCAAGAACCTGATGCGAGCTTGTATAGGGTTGCAGGAAACCCTCAGTCATCCGTCCTGTTCATGCTGACGACAGAGGTCAATACACTCTTCACGTTTGAGAACATTGTCAGAAAAGTTCATCATGTCATTCTGACGCCGAACTTTGACACGGCGCGGCAGATCAATGACAGGCTCTCAGGCTATGGTGACCTCTCGTCTGATGGTAGGCCAACACTAAACATGGGCGCTCCGAGTCTCGTTGAACAGGTCATGGAAGCTTCAAGTGAGAACATGGTTTTTCCATCACACGTATGGACGCCTTGGTTCAGCATTTTCGGAGCCTTCAGCGGTTTCGACCGTGTTGAAGACTGTTATCAAGACATGACCAAGCACATTTATGCCTTGGAAACTGGACTTTCGTCAGATCCACCTATGAACTGGCGACTTGAGTCTTTGGATCGTTTTGCATTGGTTTCAAACAGCGACAGCCACAGTTTCTGGCCATGGCGAATTGGGAGAGAAGCTAACGTGTTTGACTTGGAAAAGCCGAGTTATCACGAAATTTGGGATGCATTACGCCACAAAGATCGTGCAAGGTTCAAATTCACGATAGAGACAGACCCCTCCTATGGCAAGTATCATTGGACCGGTCATAGAAACTGTAAGGCTTCTTTCTCAGCTCGTGATGCGATAGCCCTCGGGAACATTTGCCCAGTATGCCGAAAAAAGCTTACCAAGGGAGTTGAGCAACGTGTTGAAGAATTGGCAGATCGACCGGAAGGTTTCACGCCAAAGAACGCTATTGGTTTTGTGCGTTTGCTTCCATTATCTGAGATTATCGCTGCCGTACTCTGTGTTGAGTCTCCTTCTGTTCAGAAGGTTTGGAATATTTACAATTTGCTCGTCGAAAGATTTGGTAACGAGTACGCTGTTCTGATCGATGCTTCGAAGGATGCTTTGAGGGCGCTCGTCGATGAGCAAATTGCTGATGCAATAATTAAAGTCAGGGAGGGTCGGTTCAAAGTGGTGCCGGGCTATGATGGTGTTTACGGACAGCTTGTCCTCTCGAACGACAATTTTGTTGCAAATCATGCACTTAGAACAGTTCAACAGCGCAACATCACTGATTTTATGGGATGATGGACTCTTGCATTTCATCGTATGTATACATGCACGACAGTTATACGAGAATACTTATTAAGTCGTGCGACACACGATATTAGCGTAAGGTGCAGGTTATGCAAGTTGAGGCTCAGGCTTGTATGCATATTGTTTCCGAGGGTGACAAGGTTTCCAAGGCCATAGATCGGGTCTTGACTCAGATCTTCGGGGGAAAAGCTACCCGTTTGATTTATCGGCATTTGGAGCGCAATTATTCTCTGAAGCCTGATGAAATCGTTGACAAGATTGACTTGTTTGCGAAGGGTCTTGAGGATTTTCTAAGCTCCGGTGCATGCGTCGTTGAGCGTAGGATTTTGGAGGATTTGCAATCAGCTTACAGTCTGATCGGTGAACCTGAGGATGTTCACGCTGACTTTGTTGATCAGATTAAGTGTCTGACCGGCAAAGCCTGAGCACTCACCTTACATTCAATCCTATTCTTTTTCTCTATTTTTCTGTATTCCTGCGAGTTATACTTTGCAGCTTTTATTCAGAGCCTAATTGTCTAGAGATCATGTTGGCTCTCGCTCTTTCGCTCTTGACAGAAAACGTTAAAGTAGAGGCAAAAGTAATAACTAGAGCTTTCGCCAGTCGCATGGAAGAGGCGGGAAATTGAGAGGTGACGACGTAAAAGACTATTTGCTTAGGTATAATACTCCTCGAAGAGTGGTTCAGTTCCTGTCTTTTATACTGCTCACCGCTCTGGTCTTCTATGTTGTGTCGTTGCCCATTGTGCTCCCAGTTCTTTGGACTTGGGGACAAAACCCGAACGGCATCGGTGACGCCTTTACGGCCTTGCAACTTTGGGTCTACGCTGGGGTTTTCCCATGGCTCGTGTTAGCATCATATCTAATTGCAGGAGTTCTAATTGGCAAGTCCATGTGCGGTTGGGTCTGCCCATTTGGTTTTGTTCAGGACATGCTTGGGTTCATCAAGCGCAAGCAAACAGATGTTTCAGTCAGAACTCATGAAAGCATGGTCTACGTGAAATACGCGATTACCGCAATCGCCTTGTTCATAAGCTTGACCTTTGCAGCTGCGAAGGCCGCAGGTGCAGGTCAGGGTTATGAAGGTGCCTTGGGCGTCCTTGTCAAGGTTCCATTCACCGCGTTCAGTCCTGCGGAGATTCTGTTTTCGGCCTTGCCTAGCGGGGTTCAATATTTCAGTTCTTCAATCGCGCAGAAGTCCGCTCCAGTTATCCTTTCTGGACTTGGAAATCTATCTGCCCTCTTCTGGTTTTCTTTCGTGTTCATGGTCGTGGTTCTCGTGTTGGCTGCTTATGTGCCACGAGGCTGGTGTAGATACCTTTGTCCTCATGGGGCAATCATGGCGGTTATGAACAAGTTCAGTTTTATTGGACTACGGCGAGATCCAGTAAAGTGTGAAAAGGGTGGATGTCGCCTGTGCGTCACGGCCTGTCCAATGCGCGTTCCTATTCTGGATTTGCCCTGGGAAAAATTCAGTCACGAAGAATGCATCTACTGCATGAAGTGTGTTGATGCATGCAGGGATAAAGCGATCCAGCTGAAATATCCATAACTACAGCTCTGATCATAGATTTCGTTGCGGGTAGTCACTCGAAGCAGTTCGGGTTTCACTCTTATCTAGCTCATTCTGTGGGCCCAGAAGCTTTTTGAGTAATCATTCAGCACATTTCGATAGATTGTCTTGGTCTGTTGTGCTATTCTGTTCCAGTCGTATTTTTCTTGGATTTTCTTATATGCATTTGTTCTTATCCAGTTCGCGTAACCATCATCGGTCAACACTTTTATTATTCCCCATGCCAGCGAGTCTGGATTGCTGGCATAGACTTTGACACCGCTTACATCGTGTTCTACGATTTCAGACAAACCGCCTATGTCCGAGACCACAACTGGGCTTCTTGCTGCCATGGCTTCGAGAGCCACTATCCCGAAGGGTTCAAAAAGTGATGGGACAACAGAAACGTTTGCGCATATTTGTAACCGTCTCAGCGTATCATCGTCAACGAACCCTGTGAAAATCACCTTATTGGTCAATCCCATACCTTTAACGAGGCCTGAAAGCTGATCCTTCATGTAGCCATTGCCGACGATTATGAACTTTGCATTAACTCTATCCAAGACTTTTGGAGCAGCGTTGACGAGCACATGTACACCTTTCTCATAGACAAGTCTGCCGACGAAGAGCACGATCTTCTCTTCAGGCAATGCGAATCTGCTCCTGAATTGGCTGAGATTCTCCTTTTCATATTTGGAGTATGTTTCGTGGTCCACGCCGTTTGGAACCATCACGAGTTTGTCCGGAGGAAGTCCGAAAGCCCATTGAACATGTGAAATCATGTAGCCGCTGCAGCAAATTACCTTCCACGCCTCGTAGGTCAACCACGCCTCGGTCTCCTGAATCATGCGTTCATAATCAAGATGGATGCCATTTCGGCGGCCAGTTTCGGTAGAGTGGATTGTTGCAAAGAGAGGCCTCCTAAACACGTGCTTCAATCCGATTGCGGCAGTCGCTACGAGCCAATCATGAGCATGAATTATGTCGATTTTTCCGTCTAGACTGCGGACGAGAGCGGCGGCCTCCTTCTGCATGTTAACGTTCATCAGATAAACCCATGTTGCAAAATCAGGTGAAGGGTTCTTGTAGGAATCTACCCTGAAAACCTCGACACCGTCAAGAGTCTCATGTGATGCTGCACCTGGGAAATCGCACGTGACCACGTAAACCCTAACCCCGTGGGCCGCTAGGCTTCTTGACAAATTGTAGACGTGTGCAGAAATTCCGCCGATGATTCTTGGCGGAAACTCCCAGGTAAGTATCATCACGCTTAAATCTTGGTCCATCCTGGGCTTTCACCTTCCGCGGTGTCCATATAGGTTGCCAAAATGTCCTCAATCCATTTTCCGGAGTCTGGCGAAATGATTTTGATTTTCTCTGCTGGGACTCCGTAGAGCCTAGCAACCTCATTTCTCATCCATTCTGATTTCACGATGAGCCCTTTTGCTTCGTACGTTCCTAGCCACTCAATGCTCTTGATGGCCATGTTGAAGGGATAGTTTGCTCCGCGAGAACGATGCTCCTCCAGACTGTCAACAGAGTAGATGAACGGAATGTCCATTGCCTTCTTCAGTGTGACTGCGGCTGGGATGAAATGCCAATCGTGAATGTCAATCAAGTCGACGTGCCCATCAACATTGTAGTAGATGTCTGCAGCTGCTCTTTCAACTTCCTGATTTAAGGTCAGTACCCAAGTGAGGACGCCGATGTGGGTATGAACCGGATTCGTCACTCTGATGGTTTTAACCCCATCCGAATCATCGTGTCCCCCAGTTGAGAACTCATGATAGGTTACAACGTAGACTTCGACACTGTTCTTGACGAGTTGGCTTGCAAGCTTCTTCACGTGGTTTGCCAGCTGTCCAACTATTCTGGGTGGGTATTCCCACGAGAGAATTATGACACGCATTTGGTCTTCACTACGTGAAGAGGGCGCAGACCTTGATTATTCCGCTTCCAGTTAAGTAGTACCGCCTTTTTCCCTCATTATCGACAAAACTCTCAGCAAAGCCCTCAGCTTTGTAACCATCCAAGGTTCTCTCGATTTCGCCCAAGTCAATTTGGAGAACCTGAGCGAGCTCTTCGCTTCTTCTTGCAAGGTCAGGGGCTGTTGCGCACAAATTGTGCAGTGTCTGAAGAATTCTTTCTGATAATGGTAGTTCCTGTCCCAACCTTGTTCACCATACGAGCGACGATGGGAGATACTGACGCTCTCTTCTTATAAAAGCCTAAGCTTGCTTCAGAAATATCCGGTTGCCGCTCGTGTCTGTTTGGTCAACTCGCGTAATCTCTTATCTAGAATTTTGCTTATTTCTGATTTGTTGTTAAACAGCAGAGGCAGGGTTGTGGTTCGTAGAGAAGCGCATCCCAGTAGGTATAGGGAGAAAAATGTGGCCTTATGATTCTCTGGCCGCTGCGTTTTCTAGTGCTGTTACGCCTGGCAGTTTTTTGCCCATAAGAAATTCTATCAGTGCTCCGCCGGCGGTGCTCACGTAGGAGATTTTGTCTGTGAGTTTGAACTCTTGCAGGGCACCTATTGTGTGTCCTCCTCCGGCTAGAGAGTATGCTCTCGAGTTGGCGATTTCTTCGAAGATTTGTTTGGTTCCGAAGCTGAATTCTTTGTTTTCGTAAACGCCCATGGGACCGCTAACCACTATAGTTCTTGCGCTTCGAATTATCTTGCCATAGTCGTCAACCGTGCTTGCCCCAATATCTAACATCATGTAATTTGTCGGCAGTTGCTGAATGGGAATTTCTCTTCGTTTCTTGTTGATCTCCACTGCTATGTCTTTCGGGACTCTGATTTGTTCAGGATACTTTTTTTCTAGTTCTCTTATGCCTGGAATTAGGTCCATGAGTTCTTGTTTTTTCAAGAATTCCATGTTTGGCTTGCCCAGGTCTGTGCCTTTGGCCGCAAGGAATACTTGGCCAACTACACCACCTGTAAGCACCTGATCTGCTATTTTATTGTCTAGCACATACTTTGATATTTCGAGCGAATCATCTGCCTTTGCGCCGCCTAGAATGAATATGCATGGCTTTTCTGGTTTTTCCAAGACTTTACCCAATGATTTGAGTTCTCTTTCCATTATTCTGCCCGCTGCGCTTGGAAGCACGGCTGTAAAGCCCGTGATTGAAACGTGAGCCCTGTGCGCCGCTGCGAAGGCGTCGTTGACGAAGAAGTCGGCTAATGGTGCGAGGTTTTTGACAAGGTCAGTTTTTGCGTGTTCGTCAGGCGTTCCTTCTTTGGTTTCTCCGGCAAATGTTCTTACGTTGTCTAAGACGAGAATTTCACCGCTTTTCAGTTTCTTGATTTCATTCTTGGCTTTTTCGCCGCAGACATCGTCGACGTACTTGACGGGTTTGCCAAGGATTTTGCCTAGGATTTCAGCGTGCTGCTTCAGGGGTATGAAGTCTGGGTCACCTTTTCTTCCCTGATGTGCTAGAACTACTACTTTGGCACCTTTCTCAGCAAGTTCCTTAATGGTGGTTTCGCCGTGGGCTCGTATTCTTGTGTCTTCAAGTATTTCGTGGGTTTTAGGGTCTATAGGTGAATTGAAGTCGACTCTGACTAGCACCACTTTGTCTTTGACTCTGATATTGTCCAAAGTAAGATATTTTGCCATTGGATTTAACTCCTGATAAAAAGAAAAAGCGGGGATATATTTTAGATTTTTTGACGGAATCTTCTAGATCAGATGAGTCCTTCTTCCTTTCCTATCATTTCGATTTGTTCGACCATGCGGCAGGAGAATCCCCATTCGTTGTCGTACCATGCCAGTACTTTGACAAAGTTCTTGTCTATGACCATCGTTGACTGCGCGTCGAAGACAGCTGAGTAGGTGCTGTGAAGTACATCGGTTGAAACTATCGGGTCTTCCGTGTATTCTAGTATGTTCTTTAATGGGCCATCTGCGGCTTTCTTGAAGGCTGCGTTTATCTCTTCCTTCGTGGCGCTCTTTTTCAGAATAGCCGTTAGGTCGACGATTGAAACATCTGGAGTTGGTACTCTCAGGGCTATTCCGTCTATTTTGCCTGCAAGTTCCGGCATCACTAGGCCAACGGCATATGCTGCTCCAGTGGTGGTTGGGATCATGTTGATCGCCGCTGCTCTTGCTCGGCGTAAGTCTTTGTGTACGAGGTCTGTTATTCTCTGGTCGTTAGTGTACGAGTGTGCAGTCAGCATGAATGCTCTTTCTACCCCGAAATTGTCATGGAGCACTTTTGTGACGGGTGCGACGCAGTTCGTAGTACATGACGCGTTAGAGATCAAGTTGTGCTTCTTGTGATCGTACATTTGCTGGTTTACACCCAAGACTATGGTTGCATCTGGGTTCTTTGCTGGTGCTGAAATCAAGACTTTTTTGGCTCCTGCTGTCAGGTGTTTTGATGCGCCCTCTCTGTCTGTGAATAAGCCGGTTGATTCGACAGCCAAGAAGACGCCCATGTCTTTCCAAGGCAGTTGTGCTGGGTCTCTTTGTGTCAGCACTTTGAGTTCCTTATTGTTGACAAGCAGGTCGTTTCCTTTCACTTCAACTTGCCCTTTGAATCTTCCGTGCACCGAATCATATTTTAGCAGGTGTGCAAGTGTTTTTGCATCAGTTATGTCGTTGACTGCAACAAAGTCGATATTTGCCTTCTGTTCTAGAGCTGCTCTGTACAGTAATCGTCCGATTCTTCCAAAACCATTTATCGACACTTTCAATGTCATGTGTTTTCACCGTTATTTCAAATCTTCTTGAATACTAGTGAAAAGGCTCTTCTAATTAATTTTCCGACGGAGAACAAAAAGAAATATGGGTGAATGTTCAGCGAAGCTTCATCAGCACCATTTCTGAGGCTAGCACGAGGGGTTCCCAAGTTTCGCATACTGGCGGTGCATATGCCGTATCTGCTTTGGACAGTTCTCGGGTGGTCATCTGTTTCTGTATTGCGAAGGATATTGCGTTGATGCGTTGAGTTACCTCTTCTCCGCCTATGATCTGCGTGCCGATTATTCGCTGTGACTCTTTTTCGACGACGAGTTTCACTTTGATTGGCATTGCGCCTGGGTAATAATCAGCCTTTGTCTTTGAGGTAATGGTGCCCGTCACGGTTTCGATTCTAGCCCTTTGGGCAGCTCCCTCGGTCAGGCCTGTTGAGCCGACATCAGTTTCGTACAGTCTTGAGATTGAAGAGCCTAGGACTCCTGTGAAGAGCGCGTAGCCTCCTGCTGCGTTGATTCCGGCTACCTTTCCATGTCTGACTGCCACGGTTCCGAATTGCATCAGTGAAGGTTTCAGTGTTACAATGTGGGTGGATTCGGCGCAGTCGCCTACTGCGAAGACGTCTTTGGCGCTTGTTTCCATTCTTGCGTTTGTTTTTATTGCCTTTGTATCTCCTAGAGCTATTCCTGCGTTCGCGGCGAGTTGTGTGTTAGCTCTTACGCCGAAGGCGCTTACGATTAGGTCCGCTTTGAATTGTTCCCCGGCAGCAACCACTCCGGTCGCTTTTTCGGTTCCGAGGATTTCCTCAACGGGTTTTCCTATTTGGATGTTGATTCCTTTCTGTTCAAGCATCTCTTGAGCTGTCTTTGCCATATCTGCATCTAGCATTTGGGGTAGAACTTGAGGGAGCATTTCGATGACTGTTACTTTGAGGCCCCTTTCTTGGAGTGCGATGGCTGTTTCAAGGCCGATTAGGCCGGCTCCCATGACTACTGCTGTTTTTGCTCCTTTTTGGAGGGCTGCATCGATTTTTTCTCCGTCTTCTATGGATCGAAGTGAATGTATCTCCTGTTTTTCCTTGCCCTTAATCGGAGGTATGAATGAGCTGGCGCCTGTTGATATGATTAGGCTGTCATAGGGGATGGTTTCTGTTTTGCTGTTCTTGTCGGTGGTCTCAATTGTCTTGTTTGTTATGTTTATGTTTGTGGCTTTGGTTTCGGTTCTCAGGTTCAATTTCATCATTTGGAAGTATGCTGGTGGAAAGACTATCAGGTTGGAGAATTTTGGGATTTGTCCTCCTATTACGAATGGAAGGCCGCATCGTGAGTAGCCGCAGTGCTTTTCTTCTGTTATCAACGTGATTTCTGCTGTGCGATCAGTCTTTCTTGCTGCGGATGCAGCGTCTACGCCGGCCGCGTGGGCTCCGATGATGACTATGTGTTTAGGCATTTGTTTTCCTTCATTTTCCTAGGGTTTTGTGCCACTCGGCTGCCTTGTTGAAGTCCATTAGATTCGCTAGCTCTAATTGCAGGTTTGATGGTTTTATGACTAGCAGCCAGGCTTTGCCGTACGGGTCTTCGTTGAGCAATTCTGGTTTCGACTGGACTTCTTGGTTAACCTGCTCAACTGTTCCGCTTATGGGCGCGATCAGGTCTGAAACGGCTTTCACTGACTCCACAGTGCCGTAGGGCTCGTTCTGCTTTGTCGTGGCTCCTTGGCTTGGCAGTTCTGCATATACGATTTCGCGCAGTTGTTTCTGAGCATAGTCAGTTATGCCTACGCGGACTTTGTCGCCTTCAACCTTCAGCCATTCGAACTCTTTAGTATAGAATAATCCCTCTTTCACTTCTGTTCCGTCTACTTTGACCATTTCGTTGTTCACCTCTAAACTAGTGTTGATACTTTCTAGCATCTTAACCTTTAAAATTAACTGTCTTGAAAAGGCTAACCTTACGGAATTAATCGTGCATGAGCTGCATCATTAGAGAGCTGTAAGAGTTCACTTTGCTATCATGACTTCTGTGGCTTTGACTATCGCTTCTACGATGTCGCCGACTTTCACGTTCAGATCTTCAAGGGCTTCCTTCGTTATTACGGCTGTGACAACGGCTGGTGCGGATACTTCAATCTTGACTTTTGCCGTAATGCCATCTTTTTCAACGGAGACAACTTTTCCTTTCAAACGGTTTCTTGCGCTGATCTTCAGACCTCCCACCTCCTCGTACATTCTGTTAGACAGAACCTCATTCAAACAACATTCGAGACGCTTATACTCGTCTAATAAGCTTTCACCGCACTCAGTTAATCTTGCGCCGCCACCGCCAGACTCGCCACCTCTGAACGTTTCCAAAACCGGCTGGCCAATCGCTTTTTCAATTCCATGTACATATCCCCAGACATAGCGATAAGACATTCTGAGCTTTCGAGCGGCCTTAGAGATTGATTCTTCTCCTCTTATGCTCTCCAGAATCTCGGCACCACCCTTGCCCAATAAAGGTCTTCCCTTGTACTCTATCCAGATCTTGCCTGAAGGCCTATGTTTGCTGCGCGAGAGCATCTTGACTATATTGTTGTATTGCAATTCTTATAAAGTTATGAACCAGTTACTGCCCCCGCTCGCCCAACTTCAGCTCAGAGTGAATCAGTCAACGTCGTTTTTCCGTGGCTTGTCTGCGCGACAATTCCTGCGTTACGGATATGCTCGTTGTCACCTCATTTACGTCAGCATTTCGTCAGCTAGTCTAAACCATGGCATGACGACGGTTTCTCCGGGCCCAATTCCATGTTTTGGTCCTAATAACTTGTTCTTGGGCAAGAAGTTTGCGTGGGAGGTTTAACGATCTACAGCTCGGTAGTACGTTTCAGCGCATGCTGTATCAAACTTGCACTATCATCGTGTAGATCCTATTCAGCCAAAAGCGCGCACTCATCTGTGTCCCACTTAATTTTCTTGAGCGTCCAGTCAAACAGACTCTAACAGCAAAACATCAATGAATGTGCTGAAGATGCAATACTCGTTAACGGAGTTTACTTGTGTGGCAAATTTGCTCGCAATCTTTATAAAGGGTCGACATGAATGGAAATGCATAACGGTGAAAATGCATGAAAGCATGGCAAACAATCTTGATAGCAGCCGTAGTGGCGACAATGGTGGTTATCGCTGGAACTATCGCTTATGTTGACCTCAACGCGCGAACCACACTAAGAATCTCCACAACCACAAGCCTCTTCGACACGGGACTCCTAGACGCCGTAAAAGCGGAGTATGAAGCAAGCCATCAGGTTACACTTCAAATTGTGGAGCAGGGAACAGGTCTCGCCCTCGCAAGCGCATCGGCTGGAGACGCAGACGTAGTACTGGTTCACTCGCCTTCCCAAGAATATCCTTACCTCGCAAACGGCACGTTAGTCTGCAGGAAAATAATCGCTTGGAACTACTTTGCCATAATTGGACCCGCTTCTGACCCCGCAAAAATCACTGGAGAAAACGCAACCCAAGCATTGCAGAGCATAGTAGCCTATGGGGGAAACCAAACACTTGGAACTATTGTTTGGGTTTCACGAAATGACGGATCTGGTACGTTTACGAAAGAGCAAAGCCTCTGGAAGGCGGCAGGCTATAATTGGACACAGGTATCTGGGGAGCCTTGGTACGCATACACGGGAACTGGTATGGCTGATACTTTGAACGTCGCTTACCAGAAAAATGCGTACATACTTTCCGACTTGGGGACCTACCTCGCATTGTTCAGGGCAGGTACTATATCTTCAAAGGCGCTCATATCAGGAGGCAAATCGTTATTAAACGTCTACAGCGCATACGCGGTTAACCCTCAAAAAATCAGTAGCGCCAAGTTTGATCAAGCCATAACCTTCATCGAATGGCTCATATCGCCTACGGGACAAAACGTCATAAGCACTTTCGGTGAAGCTAACTATTCGCAATCCCTGTTTTATGGTGCCGTTCAAGCTCTCAAGGACAACGCTCCCCAACCCGATGTATCGTGGATTCAGGACTACGCCTTCTTTAATGGAACCGAATGCCCAGTGCAATATCAAGCCAACCAAACTCAACTCTATCAGTAGTGGTGGAGAGACTGAACCCGATAGTAGACGGCATAACAAAAGCGTTCCAGCTAATATTCTCTGGAGACCCGACCGTTTATGGTATAGCCTATCGGTCCCTCTTTTTTTCAGGAACCGCAGCAGTTCTTGCTATTCTATGGGGGACCCCCATAGCCATGCTATTAAGCCTGAAAGACTTTCCGGGCAAATCCTTAGTTAAGGGTTTTTTTACGTCTCTAATAGGCATGCCTACGGTGGCATTGGGCCTGATCCTTTTCCTGCTTTTCTCAAAGGATGGACCCTTAGGGTTTCTGCAGCTGCTCTATACGCCTGGAGGGGTAATCTTGGGGGAAGCTATACTTGTAACTCCTCTAATCATCAGCATAGCTGTTAATGCCATAGAATCAGTAGATCATGAAATAATGAACCTAGCCGAAACTCTAGGGGCGTCAGAATCACAGGCATACATAGCTGTTCTGAAAGAAGCGGCCAACGGCGTTATTTTTTCGGGCTTAGCCTGTTTTAATCGGGCCTTTGCGGAGCTGGGTGTCGCGCTCATTGTAGGGGGCAGCATTGTTGCCCGAGTAGGCGGTACAGACGTGTTGACGACGGACATTTCAATGTACATAGCAAGAGGCAACTTCAGCATGGCAATTGCCCTTGCGATGATACTGCTTGTGATAGTTTTCGGTATAAACCTAATAATATTAATTGCCAAAAATCCAAAGGCAATAATTACTTGGGGCAAAATGCCTCAATAAAGCCCTAAAGAGACATTTCGGTCAGCGAAAAAATGGCAGTGCTTGCAGAACTGAAAAATCTCACGAAATACTACGGCCCTAGAATGGTGCTGAATCATATTAGCATGCAGGTTTATGAAGGCGAAATACTCGCGCTACTAGGTCCCAACGGATCTGGAAAAACCACGTTGCTAAAAGTCTTGGCCTTCCTATTGAAACCTGACGCTGGAGAGACCAAGTTCCAAGGCGAAATAGTTGACGAAAAGAATTCAGAGCGCATGCGCCTGCAAAGCACTTTGGTATTCCAGAGGAATCTGCTCTTCAACACCACAGTATTCAACAACGTTGCTTATGGCCTGAGAGTCCGAAGAGTGCCGAAAATCGAAATTGCCACGAAAGTCACGGAAGCGCTGAAAATAGTGAAGCTGATTGGTTTCGAAAAGCGTTCAGCAAAGAAACTTTCAGGGGGTGAACAGCAAAGGGTAGCTCTAGCGAGAGCTCTTGTTCTGAATACCAAACTTCTTCTGTTGGATGAGCCGATGGCGAACTTGGACCCGAAGAATGCCTCAATTCTTGAGGAGGTTATCGTAACGGCTAACCGTGAGCTGAAAACCACGATTGTATTGGCCACGCATAACATGTTCGAGGCTAAGACTATGCCTCATCGCATAGCGCTGATAAACGATGGAAGAATAACCGAAGTCGGATCATCAGCGGATATTTTCGGCAGGCTTTCAAAGAACTTGGCCAGTTTCGCAGCTGTTGACAACACTTTCAACGGAACCGCGAAAATCACGGAAGCTGGCACATCAATTGTGGATGTAGGCAATGGCATATTAATCGAAGCGGCATTTCAAAGACAGGATGAGACTTCCGTTTTCATCAGTCCTCAAGACATAATCCTATCAAAGAGGTCTTTGGAATCCAGCGCTAGGAATGTGTTTAGAGGCAGAATCACTCAAATCTCGGATTTAGGTTCGCTCGTGAAGCTCACAGTCAACGTAGGAAAGCTTTTCGTTGTTCAAATAACCAAGCGGTCCTTCAGTGAGATGGATCTCAATCTAGGGGATGAAGTCTTCATCGCCTTCAAAGCCTCGAGTGTGCAAATGCTCTAAAATATAGAAGGGCGGCCATATATCGGACGTTTTACATTTGAGAACCATGGGTTTGCACCAGGAAATTGTTGGGCAGTTGACCAAAGTTGATGTTGAAGTTGCCAAAATGTCGGATTACTACCACAAGAAGTCTAGGCATAGATCCTATCGGATTAGGACTTGATACTTATTAGTAATTAATCTTTATCGATTCGAGGTCTGAGCGGAAAAGAAAGAGATAAAATCTTGGCGATAATGCAAATTCAAGGACCGAGATAGATCTCTGAGGCAGGCTGCTTTGCGGAGGTGTGAAAGCTTTCTGGAGGAGATGACATGGGTGCTTAAGGGTGCGCGTTGCGTGAGTATATCAACGCGTGTATATCAAGAAAAGTAAGTATATCAGGAAAAATTTATATATATGATTTTTCTTATATATGCTCCTTGCCGTTGGGGATGGCTTGTTGAATGACGATGAGAACAAGGAAATGGTGAAAGTGTTGAAGGCTCTATCGAACCCAATAAGACTGAGAATGATTGCATCGCTCAACATTGAACCCAAGAACATTTACGCCTTAGCGAAAGAGCTCGGTCTCCCCTACCCGCTTGCACACCTGCACCTTCACGGCTTGAAAAAGCTTGGATTGGTCAAAGAAATAAGAGAGGAAAAGAAAGTGGAAGGACTTCCAACAGTCAAATACTATTCTCCCTCGGACTTCAAGTTTGTATTAACCCCTAAGAGCATTCAGAACCTGTACGCGAAGAAAAAGGAGGCGGAATAAAATGGCAAGAACGTCTATTCTGACAGCCCTCAGCATAATATTGATAGGCTTCGGAGTTCCCGCCATCTGCGTCTATTCTTCTGTGAAATACGGGTTCAACTCGATCCTGGCGGGTATCGTCGCTATCTTCGCTTTAATAGTGGCCGGCATCCTAGCGGCTCTCGGCTTAATTTTCGGTTATACGCAGCACGGCGACGACATGTCAAGCGCTATTACCGCAGACGAGAAGGAGAAGCTTAATCTCCTTCGAGCAGATCAAAGGGCAACTCTTGAAGAGCTTGACGACATAGTAACGATTCTTAAAGAAATCAGAGACGTCTTGAAAACCGCGCAGGAGTAATCAGGTGAAGGTCATGGCGAAAAATCTCAAATATTTGAAAAACAGCGATGAAGAAGTTGCGGAAGAGACTAAGAATCGGCTCAGGGAAATGAAGCAACTGCTTGTTGAGATAAGAGATCTGTTGAAATCAGCCGGCGCGGTCGAATAGGAAGACAAGATCATGGGCGGAGAAGACAAACTGAGGGAATACGAGAAGAAGTTTGCTGAAACCTCAAAAATGCAGGCTCAACATATCAGCGGTTCTGGACGCGTGCGCGTCGAAGGAATCGGTGATATCTCAATTTCTGGATCAGGATCTGTTTCACCGGACGAAATCAACATAAGCGGCACCGGCAGAATCCAGGGCGGATTAAGGACAAAAAGGGTAATATGTGCCGGAAGCGTCACAGTCGCAGGGGATGTTGAAGCTGAAGAAATGCGGCTCTCCGGTTCTACAACCGTTCAGGGCGGCATTAACACAGAAGCCTTAGAAGCCTCAGGAAGGCTTGCCATCGATGGAGGATTGAAAGGTTCATCAGTGGAAGTTGCAGGCTCATTCGAGGTTGGCAAAAACATCGAGTTGGACAACGTTTTGCACGTTCATGGCTTTTTGACAGTGTCAGAGGACGTGAACGTGGAAAAGTTGGTGAAGCTTCGAGGAGGCTTCGATGTCAGTGGAAGAGTTGTCACGGGAAATTTCGAAGCTGGACTTGGAAGCACGCGATCCTATGTCAAGAAAGGAATTGAAGCGGTTAACGTGGACATTAGAAAAAGGGCACATAGAGGTCTGATTCTTTTCGGTTTTCCAGTTCCCAGTAGAATCTTTCGCGAGGGCCGATTATACACGACAGATATCGTAGCCAAGGAAAAGGTCTACTTGGAAAACACTACTTGTGACAACGTTCACGGAAAAATCGTGATTCTTGGCGAAGGCTGCGAAGTCAGCGGCAAAGTCCGATATTCAGAGTCTGTTTCAACTCATCCGAGAGCGAAGCTTGTGAATACTCCCGAGAAACTTGATGTCGAGTGATGAGCATGGAAGCCGTGAAAGCTGAAAGTTTGAGCAAGACTTACAGGGGTAAAGAGGCTGTCGAGGCGTTGAAAGGAGTGTCTCTTTCAATCAATAAAGGCGAACTTTTCACTTTGCTCGGCCTTAATGGTGCAGGCAAGACTACGCTCTTGAAGATTCTCTCCACTCAGCTCGCTCCAACGGGAGGGTCGGCGTGCGTCATGGGGTATGATGTTATGGCTCAGGCCGCTGAGGTGAAGAAACATATAGCTGTGGTTCCCCAGGACGTGCAGACTTACGGCAACTTTACGCCGTGGGAATACTGCTACTATTTCTCGCTGTTGCGAGGCATGTCGAAGCAGGAGACGAAAGATGCCTCGGAGAAGGCTTTGAAGGCTGTTGACCTCTGGGAACTGAAGAATCGAACGTGCCTTCGCCTTTCCGGCGGGGAAAAGAAGCGTGCGATAATTGCGACCGTGTTGGCGTCAACAGCTGATGTTCTGCTGCTTGATGAGCCAACGAGTGGGCTTGATGCTGTTGCAAGGAGGAAGGTTTGGGCAGTCCTGAGAGAACTCGTTGAAGATGGTACCACGATACTCTTGACCACACACATAATGGAAGAGGCTGAGATGCTCTCTGATAGACTCGCGATAATCGACAAGGGAAACGTCGTCGCGGACGGGACGCTTGACGAAATCAGGAGCTTGGCTAAGGAAAAGTTTCGGGTCGTCGTCGAGGGCAACCATCATGATTTGGTCTTGGAGACGAACAATCATACCAAGCTTGGTAACAAGCAGATAGTGTACGTTGCAGATGAGGATGAAGCCTTGGAGCTTGTCGGGACGGCGCTGAAGAAGGGATTGAAGGCAGAGGCAGCCCGGATCACCTTGGAAGATCTGTTCGTTAGGCTTGTCGGCAGAGGCGAAGAAGCCTGAACCTGAAACCAGTGAAAGACGCGCTCATAATAGCAGAGCTTAAATCAATGCCCGACTTGAAGAGGAACCCGTCGATGGTGCTTCTCGTAGGAGTCATCAGTTCCTTCCCACTGTTCTACGTTCTTGTTTTCGGCGGAAATATCGGCTACGGGCTAATAGGAGCGATGGTTGCAACAATTAGTTTTATCGGATTGGTAGCAGCCATTCAGGATATCTCGTTCGATCGTTACGTGAAGATAAGGGAAATGATAGTGGCCATGCCTGTGAATCCTGTCTCGTATGCTGTCGGAGTGGCTCTTGGCCCTCTTCTGATCTCGGCGCCTGGGTTGATCTTCTTCATGGGACTGAGTGTAATGCTCGGCGCCTTGCCCATTCTGTCTGTCGGGTGGGCTGTTGCCTTGTTGATCCTTTGTTGGGCTGCGGCCAGCAGCATCGGCTTCATCATATCCACATATCTTCGGAATGCCAGTGTCTACACACTCGGCAACATAGGCAACATACTTGGCCTGGGCTTGGTCTTTATGCCACCGGTGTATTATCGGGAAGAAGTCTTAGGCGGGATGAGATGGTTGTCCATGATTTTTCCAACGTCGAACGTCGCTGGCCTGATCAGATACTATGCCGGAACGATGCCGCTGACTTTTGATATGGTGCTCGTTCGTTGGCTCATTCTCGCTGCAACAGTAGTTGTCTCGATAATCGTCGTGTCGTTCAAGTCCAAATGGCGGGAAACCTAGCGCGCGCGCTATACGCAACCTTGCTAAGCAGAATCGTGACCCTCTGGTTCAAACTCGTCGTGGCCTACGTTGCTTTTCAATGGGCAGGTGTCAAAATCTTCTTAGACAAGAAGCCATTACCTGCAAAGTAGAGGGGGTTCTCTTTCTCCATCGGGAAAAACGCTTGGGTCATAGGCAGTCAATCATTTAAACTGTGAGAAAACTATGTAACTTAATCGCGCCTGGAAGAGATATGAGACTTGAGCCGGAAAGACAGCGCCCCTTCAGATATGGAGGAGCTCAGCAGGAAACTTGATCAGATAATTCGTCGGCTGGGCCTTCTTGAAGAGGTGATTCTTGACAAGCCAGAATATGATGGTTTAGCGGCCACGTTGAGGCTGACGAAAGTCGGCATCGGCATGTACGGTGAACCGTTGAAGATTGCATCTCGTTTGAGGAACGCTGAAAGATACTTGCGCCAGAAATCGATCGCTCAGGATGACATTTCCAGATGCATCGTTCAAGCGTTGGCTTTGAAGGGGGCCTTAAACCTGTCTGCTATAACGCGGCAGGTGGCCACGATGAGAGGAAAAGCGAGCAGGCGTATAGTGCGGGAAAGGGTCGGGAAGCTATTGATGCAGGGCATCGTTGAGAAGAAGGTGGGCAGGGTTCCCGTTTATGAGTTGGTGGAGAAGGATGACCACTAGTATGGTCACTATTGCACAGAACACGTAACTGGAGTGACCACTCCTATGTGTGTTTTGAGGTGAAGAGAAATGAAGTATGGATATGTAAATAATAAGAACGGGAAACACGGCGTGTTCTTCCCTGATGCAAAGGCGCGTTTATGTTCACCCAAGATATCTGAGACTGACTGTCGCGAATCGAAAGACCAAATCAGCTTGGATGAAGTAAAAGCAAAAACCACTCCGATGCAGTTGCATCTGACGCTCGGGTGAAAAATCTAGGAGGTGAAAAATGATGATTGACAGTGATAGAAAAGACAGAAAAGTAGAAGCTGAAAACGTTAGGGAGATTCTCGGCGTTGTGTCGTCCGAGGTTCCAACGTTGATAAAAAGCATACTCGCATCAGTCTTCTCTGAGGAAGCAGGCAAAAACATGGGCAAGGCCGCAGCGGCCTACTATAAGGAACTGAAAAACGGCGGACTGCCTGAACAGGTAGCCGTCAAGCTGACAGAAGACTATATGCGGACCTTCACGAGTCTAGGCGACATGTTCCGAGGCGTTGGCAGAGGAAGAGGAGAGAAGAGCGGAGACGAAATCAGCGAAGAAATCGAAAGAAGAATCCGCGAAAAGCTTGACAAAAGAAAACAGGAAAAAGAAGAACATGAGTGATCTTTCCCCTCTCTCACTCAGCTGAGGTGTTCAAGATGAGCGAAGCATCAACGTTAACGAGCGTGATACGGTCCACTCCATATTTGATTCGTATGCTCCTCAGCCTTTCTTGGATGTATGCGACTCTGGGCAGGCGAGTGCGAAAAACCAAGAGGGCCTTCGAAGAACAGCTCATCCTGGGGGGAATGGCCAAAAATGATGCTGTCCGGCTCAGCATGTGCTTTGATGAACTCAAGAATAGCATGACCCAAACGCTCAGACAAGGAATTATGCGCGGTCTCTAGAATCAGGAGACAAGCTTGCAAAGGCCTTAAACTAAGCGCATCATTTTTTTTCGTCGATGCTTGGCCTCGATTGGATAAACACGTATATATAGACTATATATTTTATGTTCAAAAAGCTATTGAGCATACGCTGCTTCTTCACTGGTGGTGAGAAGGGAATGAAGAGGACATCCTTGTTTGATTACGAAGTACCGCACTACAGAAAACGTCCGACTGAATGGGTGCGGAAAAAGCAAACTCGATAGCTACGTGAATGAATTTCAGCCGCGTATTTTTTGGCGTTCAGTGGCACGTGGAACAGGGTAGAGCATCAAACAAGTCTACAATGGAAAACCCGGGCTAATCATGGCTCCGTGAGAACGAATGTTGAGGGTTGAGGAAACAGTTGGAGGGTGGCGGATCGACTGCAAAGAAGAATTCGGATGAAGAAAAGCCCTTACGACAGTAATCTTGAAAATGTGGCCTTGGTTTTCTTGCTAGCGGCTTGGCCCTGCAATGTATTAATAATGCGTTCATGGAATCAGGTGGATAATCGGAAATGGTTTGTCAACGTTTCCTCTTGCCTTGGATAAACTCTTCTACGGACTGTTTCGCCGCTTGGTCAGGGATCTGAATGGGCGGGTGTTTGAATGCGTACGATGATATGCTTAGGAGTTGGCCGGCTATTTTCCGATCTAGTGCCAGCTTCACGGCTCTGATGATGTCTATGACCACGCCTGCGCTGTTCGGTGAGTCCTCGACTTCAAGCTTCACCGTCATCGTCAAAGGTCTGTCGCCGAACTTTCTACCCTTCAGCCACAGATAACAGATCTTCTTGTTACGCAAGAACGGCACGTAGTCAGAAGGTCCGATCCTAGTTGGCAGGTCGTAGGGCACCATGCTCGTGACAGCCTCCGTCTTGCTGATCCGCTTGGTCTTCAGCCGTTCCTCAACAGTCATGTTTTGAAAGTCAGTATCTCCTCCGAGGTTCAGCTGATACGTCTCATCAATGACTACTCCCCTGTCCACGCATAGCCTCGCAAGATTTCGATGCAGGATCGTTGCACCGACTTGGCTCTTTATGTCGTCGCCGGCGATCGGCAACCCTTTTTCCTCAAACTTCTTTGCCCATGCGCCGTCTGACGCGATAAACTCGGGCATGCAGTTTATGAAGGCACACCCTGCGTCCAAAGCTGCTTGGGCATAAAATCGCGCTGCATCTCTGCTGCCAACTGGCAGGTAATTCACGAGGATGTCTGCCCTTGCCTTCTTCAGCGTTTCCACGACATCAACGGGGTTGATCTCTCCTTCCTCATAAACGTGAAAGACTTTTTTCATGTGTTCGGCCGCACCATCCATAATGGGAGCAGCTGAAACCTTGACGTGCAGAGGCGGCACTTTGGCAAACTTGGCGCAGCAGTTCGGTTCGGTGAATATGGCTTCGGCAAGATCTTTTCCGATTTTCTTCGTGTTCACTTCGAACGCAGCCACGAACTTTACGTCTCTTATGTGGTATCCGCCGAAATTCACGTGCATTAACCCAGGCACCATTGCGTCTTCCTTTGCGTCCTTGTAGTACTGCACTCCTTGAACCAAGGCTGAGGCTGAATTGCCCACGCCTACGAGTGCTACCCGGATTTCTGGCAATTTAAGCATCCTCCACAAATTGATTAGCTAAGGTTTTAGCCTCTGTTTGCTCTTTAATCTTTCCCAGATTGTGATAAGCTTAAAAGGTAACTTGAGTAGAGAAGCAATGAGAATGGTGAACAGCCGTGGACGGAGGAGAAGTTACCGTAAAGTTTGAACCTTTTGAAGAAATCGTGGTGATGGAACGCGACTTCTTTGCGACTGCTGACGAGATCGCAAGGTTTGCATCTATTATTGCCGGAGGCAAAACAGCAGGGCTTTATTGGGCTGAGGGCGTGGTTTTCCTGTACTTTCCAATTCCAGCCTCAACAGAGACACTCGCAAAAGAACTTATAGAACACAAGCGGGTGTACTGGTCCTTTGTCGGTTATGCGTTGATGCCGAAGTACCAGCCAATCATTGAAACCAGGGAGAAGATGATCGTTCCAGTTGTCGACATGTCTTCCAACACGCTGATCAGGAAAGTCGCAGCTTGGCTTAAAGAACAAAAATAGCAATTCTTTCTGGAAATCCCAACTTTTTCTTGAACGCCAACAAGGAGTCCAGACTTGTTGAAGGCTCTATGCTTAAGAGGTAGAATCTTCTCTGGGAAAGGCGGTGGAGCAAGATTCCTCAATCTTGCGTGGGTGAGACAGCAAGTGGAAGAGAAATCGGGTTTTTCTCCCTACCCAGGGACGTTGAACATAAGGCTAACCGCAGAAAGTACTAATCTGAAAAGGACGCTGGTGAAAGCGCCAGGCGTTGAGATAGTGCCTGTTCCTGGTTTTTGTCCTGGGAAACTCTTCAGGGCTAGTCTAATGGGTTTAGGATGTGCCGTCGTTATTCCAGAAGTCCCTGGTTATCCGGAAGATGTCATAGAAGTGATATCATCAGTAAACTTGAGGAAAAGATTCAATCTTGCCGATTGCGATCACTGTGAAGTTGAAGTCACGTTTTAGCTTGCTTTTTCCGCTTTTTTTCCAGGAAGTTCTTTGTGTATTCTTGAAGGTAGCCTTTCTTCTGAAGATAGAGCCCATATCTTGAAAGGGCGCTCATTGCTCTTGCAGTGTCTTCCGGTGAAGAGTAAGCCGGAATGCCCAGTCGGTCAAACCTTAGACGAATGCTCACTGCCATTTCCGTCTCGCCGATGTCGCATGCAACGATGGGCTTTTCGTATAGGCTGGCCACTTTTGCGACCTTGTCGACGTAGTCTTCCTGCAAGGCCGGCATCTGGTGTAGACCAAGCATTATTATTCCATCAATCTCTGGGTCTTGGAAGAGGATCTCTGTGGCCATTTCAAGCATCTCTGAGGTGCCTGAACCTGTTACGTCTACGGGATTCAAGTTTGTCGCGAACTTGGGAAGCTTTCCATCAGTCTTCAACTTCTCAAACTTCGCAATCGTTTCTTCAGAGAATCGCTTAACCGTCAATCCTATCATTCCGCATTCGTCAACTGCCATTATTCCCGGGCCTCCTGCATCAGTGATTATCCCGACGTTTTTGCCTTTGGCAGGCACCTGCATCGACAATGCCTTTCCAGCGTGGAAGAATTCATCCATATCCTGTGCCCTCAGCACGCCTGTTTGTTCGAAGGCAGCATCATATATCTTGTCTGACCCGGCTATGGCACCTGTATGTGAGGCGGCGGCTCGTGCGCCAGCGTCTGTTCTTCCAGACTTCAGCGCGACGACGGGCTTCTTTCTGGTGATTTCCTGTGCTGCTTCCATGAACTTTCTTCCCGATTTTATGTCCTCAACGTATAGTAGTATCACTTTTGTTTCATTGTCATGGTACAGGTAACACAGCATTTCCGCTTCGTCGACGTCGATTTTGTTTCCGAAACTCACGAACTTGCTGACTCCTGTGTGCAGACCTGCCAAGTAGTCGAGTGCTGCAACCCCAAACGCGCCGCTCTGGGTGACGATCGCTATGCTGCCTGGCAGGGGCCTCGGGGTTGCCACAACCTCGTCTCCTGTCGTCAGAACCTTTGTTTCGGGCAGGAACAGCATGTCCACGCCTGTTCGCGAGTCAAATACGCCGAGGCAGTTTGGTCCCAAAACCCTCATTCCAGCTTCTCGGGCTATTGTTGCCACTTCATTTTCGAGGTCGTGGTTTCCCACCTCGCCGAAGCCAGCGCTGATTATTACTGCAGACTTGACCTTCTTGGTTGCTGCATCCTTCATGATTTGAGGCACGATGTTCGCCGGGACGATGATGACGATCAAATCGAGATCCCCTCGAATCTTCGTCACGGACGGAACACATTTGACGCCTAAGACTGAGTTTTCGTTAGGGTTAACGGCGTATATTTCACCCTTGAAGACTTGTCTCCGCTTGTTTTCAACAAAATTTTTGAAGATGACGTGCCCCGCCTTGTCTACCTTTCTTGTCGCTCCCACGACCGCGACGGAGCGAGGGTTGAAGAAGGCGTGGAGTTGCTTCACTGTTTCTTCCATCGGCGTTTTCACCGCCTGCTTCTTAGAATAACTATGGGTTTATGTTTTACTGTCTGAAGCATTTCCCAACTCACGTCAGCCAGGTCCACTTTGAATCTGTCGGCCATGTCCCACACTGTTCGTCCCGCACCCGACCCTCTCGCGCGATTGGCAGCATCAGCAATTTCTAGAGCATCCTCAACCTGCACTTCACATCCTGCAATGGCCAGCGGCGTAGCCCTTCTGCTGAGCTTGAAGAATCTTCCTGCGACATAGGCGAAGACTCCTGCAAAAGAATGGATGCCGTTGAACGAGCTTGATCTTGGGGAGAAGTGGAAGTTTCTGAAAGAGTAGGTCTTGTCCGTATCAGAGATTATCACGCATACTTTCTTATGTGATTCTTGCAGCAGTTCTTTTCGTATTCGTTGGGCTATTCCACGCGCGTTTCCTAACGGTAGACTCACGTAAGAGTAAGCCAAGTTGCTTGCATCTATGCCGCCCTCTGAACCGAACATTAAAGCTTGCAGGAGACCGCAATGTTGCAGTGCCACTTGTTTGTGGCGGCTTCCCTCTTCGAATGGGTACTCGCGCAGACGCTTCAGGAACGTTACGGGAAGATGGCACAGCGGACCTAGAATGTAGCCCCAAACGGTTCGCATCCAGAATTTTGCGATAAACTCTGAGCTTAGTGTGGGCTCTACTGAGCTTTCGTCGATGATATTGTTAAGAGCTGTTGAAATCGCTTTCTCTGAAACTACAACGAAGTCGCCATCATCGATCTTCTCTTTTACGCTTTCGGTGATCTCTTGAACGTAGTCGGTCTTAGGCATCCAGTATTTTGTCGTAATAGCCAGAATTCTGTATCGGGTCATTCTTATCGCGTTTTCCGAAAAGACGATTGGCCGCTGCTACAACGCCTGGAATTTCTTCTTTATCTCTGCGATGTCGCAATCTTGGGGTTTCATTTTTCCTTCGGAACAGTATCCCAGCTCGACGCATGTTGGCCCAACGTTTCCGAACAGTGCAGGCGCGGCCTTCTTGACTTGTCTAAGCATTTCAGTTGCAGCTTCTCTCATCTCCCACTGAGCGCGTGCACAACAGCGAACGTTGAAGAAATGTCTCAGTTCACGTGCGTTCATGGTCACCATTATGTTTGTTTTCGCGGCGTTCGGGAGAATGAAACGTGCGTCTTCCTTTGGAATTCCTTTCTGGAGAAGGTTTTGGTAGGTTTCGGAGATCTTCTTCAATGTTTCGTCAAATTCCTTCTTTGCATCGGCATCCCGTGTTATGCTTCGCGGCGTGACATAGTTCTTTAGCGTGTCGTAACGGACGTACCGTTGGCTTTGTTGCGTGTAGGAGGCTATGCGATGCCTGACGAGCTGGTGTGTCATGGCCCTCGAGACGCCTTCGATGCTGAAGGTGAACGATGCATGCTCAATCACCGAGCCATGCCCGTAGCCTGTCACTCGTTTGATTACTTCTTTGGCTGTGTCTGGGTCTATCTTCGCAAAGATTTCGGATGGGGTTCCACTTTTGGTCGTCGTCAGGGCCGCGGCGCCACACAGACGTTCAGCGTCGGCCGTGTGTCTGAGAAGCTGGACTTTCAATCTTTAACCTCAGTTTTCAATCTAGCTTTAAGGTAATAAGTTTGCTTTGCGCAGAAAAAGGCGTTGTTCAAGAGTTTTTTCTAGATGCGAGAGTAGACACGATCGCTCGTGTATTTTCCACTGCTCATTTCTTCGTCTATTTCTTCTAGCAGCAATATTCGTTTGAAGGTCGGTGGATGTGTTGCGAACAAGCCGTTCACTTTTGTCCATGTGGATTTTGCTTCTTTTTCCATGGCCTGTTCCAATTCTTTTTCGTCAAGTACGCCGTCGTGGTCCAGGTCGTACTCTTCCTTTTTGTCCATTATTTCCTTGACTTCCTCTTTAGCTTGCACTGGATCTGCTATGAAGAAGGCTCTCACTCCTGCGGGAGGTTTTGGCGAAAGAGATAAGCCATACGTGATTTTTGCGAGTGCGCTCTCTAGGCTTCTCGGTGAACCCGTGACGTAGGCTGAGTAAGCGTCTGAATAATGTTCTCGCAATCTGCTGAGTCTCATCACGCCCAGTAGCGAGACGATGTAGACCACGAAGGACAATGCTCCGATTGCGGCCAGTGCTATTTCTATGCCTCCCTGGTTTTTGTCCCTTGACCTGCCTCCTGACATCCATGCTGCTGTCCACGTTCCGCGGGCTACAAGATAAGCTAGCAGTGGTAAAGCCGAAAGAACGGTCATCACCACGTAGTCTTTGTGTTTTATGTGTCCCAGCTCGTGTCCTATCACGCCTTTGATTTCGTCTTCGTTCAGGTTCTTGAGCAGTCCTTCGTGAACCGCTAGAGTTGCTGTCGTCGAGGTTCTTCCAAAAACGAAAGCGTTTGGAGTGTTGTCTGGAACTATTGCCAGCTTCGGCATTGGTATTGCGCTTTTGTCTGCTAACTCTTTTACGGTAGATTCGAGCCACGGGTTTTCCCCGGGTTTCAAATATTGCAGGTGAGTTGACATTTTGACTATGGCTGGTCCTATGAGATACTGGAATAGTATGAAAATGACTGGAAGGGCGACTATGAGCGCTATGTTAGAAATCAAATCTAGTTGAACAACAAATGTCTGGACGATGACCAATATCACCGCCAAGAACAGGGCAAAAATAAAGGCCACTATGAATATACTCGTTCCCATCGCAAGCTTCAGCTGAGCCAAGCTGGCCAACGTATTCACCCTTTATGCTCTTATGACAGAAAATCGAGCAAGAATTAAAGTTTTCGAGACGTGCTCAAGGGAAAACTAGGATAGTAGGTTATTTCCACAGGGATGAAGAATTTGAGCATTAAGTGCTTGCTCTTTCTCGAAGATCGGTGCACATGTGACAGATGTCGTAGTATCCCTCAGGCCTTGGCTCGACGCCTTTTTTCTTTGCCCATTTTGTCAGTCCGTCCATGCCTTTTTCAAGTATTGATTTGGCTTCACGAATTCTGAACGGATCATAATTCTCTAGGATATCAATGATGTCTGATTTAAACGCGTTTCCGATGTAGAAATTCTCGCAGACAACAACTCTTCCGTCTGGTTCTACGGAAATTGTCTTGACTGAATCAAGCGCTTCCGTGTAGGGTATGTCACCGCATTTTCCCTTCGGCACTGACGTTCTCAGTGGAAGGAATTCTGCTAAAGATGAACGGGCTCTTCCTTTGGGCTGCACGTTGTTTCCTTCACTCTCTTCCACCTGCAGATTGCGGAGTTTCTGAAGATTGTTTTGGTTCTGCGATTGTATTTGTTGTCATGATCTTTAGACACGACCCAACAAGGATTCCACCGCACGCGCTCGATTCCCGCCTCGATGAGTGACTTTGCGGCCCTCTTAACAGTCTTAAGCGGAATGAATTCTTGATGAAAGCAGTCGACCGAAATTGAGACTTCATTAACACCAGATTTCGCGAGGTTCTGGGCGATTTCCTGAATCTTTTCTGTTTTTGTCGACCAGAAACCGTTCGTGATGACATCTCGAATAGGAATACCCACTTTCTTTGCTTGTTCGTGGATTGCGCAGACTATTTCAGGATAGAGCAGAGGCTCTCCGCCAAACGTCATGATTGATTTTGGAGCATATGCTTGGCCGACCTTTCTGACGATCTCAACGGCCTTGTCCTTGTCAACGTGACTTGGAAACATCTTCTCTTTCTCTTCTTCAATGAGTTGGCAATGGCTACAGCTTGAGTTGCAGAGATAGGTTACGATGAATTCGATCCGATCTACAACCAGATATTTGCCCAAGCAGATTGCCATCCGCATCTACTTTTAACATGGCCCGACTAAACTATAACGTTTCTTCCGCGGAAACAACGTGAAGGAAGAAGATAGGTTGCTTTTTCATATCAATCTCTTGGACGCGTCAAAATGGTGCTCCGGCCGAAGTGAGCACCCGAAAATCCTAAATTAGACTGTCTCCAATATTGCATTGACGGACAGGGATTAAATCGAAAGGAGCACTCGCGATTGTGGCAATGTACCTATTCTCAGGACGGTATTGAAGTTTATTCATACAGAACGCTAAAGGGTAGATACCTGTTCATTCAGGATCCCTACTGCAGAAAATGCGCATGCCCAAATGTAACTACCGATGAATGTCGCTGGCATCAAGAAAGTTATGGTTTTGAAAGGGTGTATGCAATGGGCGCATACTATCCGTCGCGGGGCTCTCCAACTGCCGTCGGTTGGTATGATTTTCTAAGCAACCATATCAGAGGATTGAAATCATACTTAGGGTATGCAACACCCTTGGGACTGGGCTTGAGTTTGTGCGTACAGAACAGGTTCAAAGAACTTCGAGAAATGGACGTCATAGTTCCCGTGCCGAAATTCCGAACTGAACTCAAACAAGACAAGAATAATCCAGATACAACATACAATCAAGCGACCGAATTGTCGAAAGTAATAAGTGATAATACGGGTATACATTACTTGGAAGCTTTGCGAAAGACTCGGGCACAGGGCATGAAACACTTGTCTTTGGACGAAAAATGGCTAGCAGTCAAGGGCCTGTATGAAGTGGGCGATGTCAACTGCCTCAGCAGCAACAGAATCCTGCTTGTTGACGACGTCTACACTTCTGGCGCAACGGTTTCCGAGTGCTCAGCAGTCCTTAATCAAGCCGGTGCTGGAATCGTGAACGTTCTGGTTGCAGGTCGCGACGTGGGATAAGGTGATTAGGCGTGGATCAGGCTGAACCTTTAGACTCGGTTCAAAATCGACTAGTTGAGGAGAATGCCTACTGGCTGGCTCTTCAAGACAGAAATTGGTTAATACCGGCTCCAAAAATAGTCAGTGTTTTCAACGAGTGCGGATCTCTTCTGCCTCTTTGGAGAACCCCTTATTCGTTCCTTAGCAAATTGGGAGTTGATGATCAGACAACCAGAAGATTTATCGGAAATATCGAGCGCGTTCGTCTGCAAGACTACGTAGCAGAACTAAAGACGCTTGAATCGAAGCAAGTAAAGGTCATTCGTCTTGTCGACAAAGGGTATCCAGAAATGCTGAAAACTATAGAAAACCCTCCGCTTGTTCTCCTGTATAAAGGCGTACTGTCAGACTTCACTAATTGCATAGCAATGGCTGGTACACGTAATCCTTCGCTTTACGGCAGGATAATGGCAAGAAGAATAGCGAAATCGCTGGCTGGGAAGGGTTACACGATAGTGAGCGGTCTTGCGAGAGGAGTTGACGAGTGGGCTCACTCTGGAGCATTGGAAGCGCCGAAAGGCAGAAGCATTGCTGTCTTGGCATGGATGGAACCCATATACCCTGAAGAGCATGTTGACCTTGCCAAAGACATCGAGAGAAGAGGAGCTATCTTGAGCGAAACTTTCAAATCTCCTCTAAATAAGTCCGCGCCCGCAAGGTTTGTGCAACGAAACAGAATAACAAGTGGGATCTCTCGTTGTGTAGTTGCAGTGGAGTCCGATGAAGAAGGTGGCACGGTCCATCAAGTAAGAATTGCCTTGGCTCAGAAGCGTAAAGTCTTTGCCTTGCAACCCGAAGGAAATGAAAGAGCAAAGAGAGGGTTTGAAACGTTTATCAATATGGGAGCAACAGCTATCAAGTCAGCCAAAGAGGTCTTAGACTTTCTAAGTCGAGAGTCTCCCAATACTGAGAACTCTAGGTTGGATTCCTACTATCAGCATTCATTAGACTGGGGAGAAATTGGAAAAGATCGTTCTTGATGTTGACAATGTTTTGGCTGATAGTATTTCAAGCTGGTGCAGAAAGGCCAGCGAATATCTGGGTTATGCTGTGTCCAAAGTCGACATAAAATCCCATAAAATAGTAGGATCCGTTCCCATGAGTCCTGGATTAATCTTTCGGCTGCAGGATGAAGTGTGGATTCATTGGAAACAGCTGCGTCCAACTGAACAAGGTTTGCCAGAGAAGGTGACAGCTTTGCGGAATCACGGATTCAAGATATACATAGCCACCGCGAGACCTAAGAGATCAGTAATATTCGTAAGAAAATGGCTCGACCATCTTAGACTTCCATATGATGATTTTTTCGCGCTTGGACCATACAGAGACAAAGCGGATATACCCTCGGACGCACTCGTGGACGATGCCCCGGAGCAAGTTGAACGATTTGTTCGTGATGGGCGGATAGGCTTCCTTTACAGTCAACCCTGGAATTGCGCAGTGAGCATTTCCAACGCAGTCACCATCCACAATTTTGACGAACTACTGCGGCATCTTATCGTTTGAGAAGTAATACTTGCTTGCTTTTTTGGGATTCTGGAAGAAGCTAGAGGTATTCGTTGTTAATGACTTCATAATGGCCCTTCGATATGTCCATTATGAATCTTGATGGTCTGTAGAAGCTGTAGCCTCTTGCCGCAGGTCCTTTTCGCATCTTGGAATGACATAAGAAAAGTTCTTCCTTTGCCCTTGTCATTGCAACGTAGCACAGTCTCCTTTGTTCACACTCATCTTGATCCATAGCCGGTAATAATCCTTCATCCATTCCAAGAATAAAGATGATCTTGTATCCAAGTCCTTTGGAAGAATGCATGCTCATTATAGCAACAGCATCTGTGCTTGTCTCTGGTTCTGGGCTACCGCCCGCTAAATCTATGCCTCTGTTTTTGTTAACTTCTGCAAGGAAATCTCCCAATTCAGACTTTTCTGGCAATGACTTGGCAAAATCTTGCAATCGTTTTATGTTAGCCAATCGGTCCGTGCCTATTTCTCTTGCGATTGATTGGATAATCTGATCCAACCTAAGCTCGGAGAATCGTTCTTCCATCTCCTTGAACCTTGCCACGAATTTTCCTAACGAGCCACGCCACTTGCGAAGCTCCTCAAACTTCTGGTAGTTAGTGACGACTTCCCATAGACTACATTTATTCCTTTCTGCCAGCAAGCGCAATTTTGTCTCGGCTACGCTCCCAATGCCTGACGTTGTGGTGGTCAAACATCTTCGCAAAGCCAAGTTATCTTCTTTATCGACAATCAAGCGTATACGAGCAAGTATGTCCAAGATATTCCTATCAGAAAAAAATCCCCCTGATCTCCAGTACTCCGTATCAATTCCTGCGATTCTGAGCTGATCTGCAAGTAACTCAGCTAAGCTTAGTGTTTTTGCCAGCACTGCAATGTCGCTGGGCTTAGCGGAACTCTTGGAAAGACATCCTTTTATCCAATCTGCTATCCAGATAGCCTCGGCAATCCAGCTCTTTGAGAGCAGGACATGGATAGGATCGCCATCACCTTTCGAAGAACAAACGGTTTTTTTTATGCACTCAGGATCCTTTGATACTATCGCATAAGCACCTGCAAGTATGTGCTGTGGACATCGATGCGACTGCTCAAGAATCTCGACGCGTCCATTTTGGAAGGCGCTTTCAAAATTACGGATTATGCTAGGATCCGCGCCACGCCAACCATAAATGCTCTGATCGTCATCACCCACTACGAAAAGGGTTTCAGCCCCCATAGCCAAGATCTGGACTAGTTTGTATTCGGCTTGGTTTATGTCTTGATATTCATCGACTAAGAGATGGCCTCCAAAAACATCGGAGAATGATTCTGACGATCTTGAGAGCAAGGCTCTCGTGACTTTCAAAACCAGTCCATCAAGATCTATCGCGTTGTTAAAATTAAGGAGTTCTTCGTATCGTCGGTAGAACCGCTGCAAGGACTGATCTTGAATATCGCTAGGAAGGAGGTTGTTTGCTTTTGCTAGTTTCACTTTTTTTTCTAGTGAGTTTAACGTTCTCCAGTCTAGTCCAAGATTCAAATCCTCAGCAGCGTCTTTAATTAGTAGCCGTGTCTCATCATCTGCAACAAGAAACTTGCGACGTTCGCCAATCTCGTTCAGTAGTTTCAGCGATTCGGCATGAAGCGTTGAGACATGAAACTCTGTTGTTTCAAGCCCTGGAAATTTTCTCAGGCGATCAAGCATTTCACTTGCAGCTTTTCTACTGAAGGTGACGGCTAGCATTTGATTTGGCGGGACACCCTTTTGAGCATTAAGATAGGCAATTCGATGCGTCAACACTTCTGTCTTACCAGTTCCAGGCCCAGCAAGAACAAGAAGCGGACTAGTTGCGTGTTGGACGATTTGTTTTTGCTTCGAATCAAGCTCCTTAAAAGGTATGGATATTGGCGGTGGTCCTCCTTGTTCTACCTCTAACATGACGTCTTATTTGAATACTACAGCAAACAGATACTGAGCGCGTGCTGCCACCCGTACTGAGGGCCAGAACGAAGATTGGCCAAAAGATTGTATCTACGCCGAATTTCTGTGTTCAATTGCAAGATTCAGATACGCTGTTTCTTTCAGAGGGAATATCACAGCGTTGCCCTATTTTCTCTGCGTCATCGTACTAATGATGTTCTGTGTTGTTTTCGCAGCTAGGCGTAAAAGAAGTATTCGTTACAATGTTTCGTGTTTCAGGAATTAAACCCAAGAGTCACTGACCGAGATAAGTTTACAGAACCCATCACCCGATTTGTAACACGAATACTGATCAACCGATAACGTTCCAGAACCCAGAAGAGAGCAGAAAGGTCGTAAGAGAAGACGGACCATATCTCACTGAAATCGGAAAGATTGAGGACGAAGGAATCAGAAAATGGTATGTAGAAAGTCTCGTTAGAGATTGCGTAGAGACAATGAGGAGTAAGCATGAAACAATGGGTATTGTAAAACCAATCATAGAATCATTTGAGATAAATGAAGTTGAACCGGCACCAACTGATGATGAAAAGCAGACGACACTGAGCTTATGGGCTTCTCATCCATATTTCAATAAACTAGAGGCGTTGGAGAAGTGGAAGAAGACGTATGCAAAGAAGAACTTTGAGGTTCGTTTCAAGTTTAGGTGCGGTTCAAACTGTCAACTGGATCACCCTCATAGTATGAAAGTGTTGGACATTGAATTCTTCATGCTCTATAGGCATGTATTCAAAAAATATCAGGACATGAAAATTACTTTTCAAAAAATGAATGATAAACTGGAAAAGGAGTTTGCTGAAAAAGACTTTTATTTTACACTTGGAACTCATAGCAGCTATCCTTTTCTCGTATATATGATAGGTAACGTTATTCGCATCAAGAAAGGAGTTAAGGCGACGAAGCCTCTGGAGGTGAAATAGTTTGTTGGTGAAGTGCTTCCTAACAGTCTTTATTCATGTTGAAGACGGTGCGAAAGTACTAGAACAAAAACAGAAGACCGCTACGGAAGTTCTTTCAAAGCATGGATACAAAACTGAAGGAATAAAGATGGGAAAGGGTGGGCGAAGAGTAACAATCTACACAACGATTGAATCAAAAGGATCAGAAACAGCCCAGCAAGCGATTGATAGAATATCTCAGCTTGTTTCACAAGCAATTGATCGAAAGACAGTTGGAAGACCGCTTAAGGCGTAATAGAGTATCGGCAAACAAAATGCCATAGACACAGGATGGCTCTAGCCTTGGAGAAAAGGGGTTTGAAAGGTCTTGACCTATGAAAAGCTAGATGTTGACGATTTCACTGCAGATAGGTAGAACCTAAGACAATTTGTCAAGAGGTTTTCAAATGAAATGTAAAGAGTGTGCAATGTTTGAGAGAAAGAAGGACCCAGATGGGAACTACATATGTTGGTTATGCACTGGAACCTATGTATCCTCGGAAGAGAGAGAGGAAGAGAACGAAGTCTGCAAATATACAGGCGAGCCGATTACTGAGGAATATGCCTCAAAGAAGTTTTGGATGCTACCCGCTGACTATTTCAGTTCAAAATTAAGCGAGATTCAAGACATTATAAAGTTCGCACAGAAATCTCTTAAGTCAGATGACAAATTGAGGCAGAAATTCGCAAGTGTCTTGTACTCTCAGCTAGTTACCGCTTTGGAAGTATATCTGAGGGAAGAATTTCTTATAGGGATGGAAAGTCCCAAAGCATTTGATGACTTTGTGAAGAGGCATCTTTGGACAACCAAGTATTACCCGAATGAAATTCATGCTGACATTAAGTCATTGGTAGATGCAGAAATCCGGAAAATAAGTTTCCAAAGTTTCGGTGAAGTAGGAAGAGTGTACAGAGCTGCTTTCAGCGTTCACATTTTTGGTTTCCCAGAACCTTTGAAATGTGAAATCAACAGGATTCTACGCTACAGGCACTCTTTGGTTCATCAAGATGAGATATGGGAAGATGGGCATTTCGTAAAAATCGATTTGCCTCAGATAAGGTCCGACATTGCAACGACAAAGGATTTCGTATCAAGAATCGAGGAATCCTTTGAAAAGAACATTGGGTCTCCTTCAGAAATAAAGATGGCTAGAGTGAAGATTGAAACAATCAAAGACGATCATATGCTAGATAGTTGTGAGAAATGTCCTTTAGGGATAAAGTCTGACGATGAAACCATCGTCTGTTACGAAGGAGCCTATGACGGGATAGGGTTCGGGATAAGAGCTTCTGAGTGGAAAACTCCCCCGTGTGGAAGTATATCTTTTCAGGAAGCTATGAGACAAAGAAAAATCCTTGGCGAAAATGCCCTTTTCGGCATGATAAGTGCCTACCATTTTGGAGATAAAAAAGACAAGCATAGTTCATCGGAAAAATCGGGGAAAAACAAAAGTAGAAATCGTAACTAATATCAGACGACTTTTTACAAGAGAAAAATCAGACGACAACTTGACAGAACCCATGTTTGGGTTCTGTTACCTCTCCGTCGGATTTGTAACGGTGTTTCTTTTCGTCGGATAAAACCTTGTATTGAAGTGTTTTAGACGTGTTTGATGAGTAAAGTTCCTTCAGTAGAGTCCTTGAATAGATCCCTCGTTTAGGGCCCCTATACTTGAGAACCGCACTAACCTGTGTGTTTGAGGAATTGTAATAGATCAGAGTTGCCTTTACTTTCTAATACTGATTGGCGTCTTTTGTTATGGATTTGTTTGGGTCTAATGGAGCGTTCTTGTGGTGTCATGCTCAAGCTGAACTGAATCGGTTCATCTTCAGGATTCTTGTTTGGACTTGTGAAAGTTTTCTTGCCGAACTGTGGTGGTGAAACTATTGTTGAAACAGATTCTGATAATGGATTTTTTGGCGAAATAAAAGGGTCTCCTGTCCACCCTTCCTCGGAGGTAAATTGGGTCTTACGTGTCGAGTCTTGCTTGTCTGAGGATTTTTCGTCTGGTCCGTTTTCAGAGAATGTATTTTTAGCTTTTGCTTCGCTAATAGTTTTCAATGCCCTCGCTGTTTGTTTGAAAGCCTCTTGAATAATGATTAGTTTCTCCGCATCCTGAAGGGGTCTGCCCAATTCTTTTTTCTTGGATTCTTCAAGTTGAGCATAATCAACGCCCATAGTTTCAGCTATGTTCTGTAACGACTCTAAGACCTCAACTTTCGCTTGTTCATACGGTTTGAACATGAGTTTTGCGTATTCTTTACGCAGTTGGTCAACCTTTGTTTTGTCGAAATATGTGTCCATGCTTCCGCCTAGGATATGACCCATAAAATACTCCTGCGTTTTCAGGTCGAGTCTCCCCCCGTCAGCCAATTGGCTCCGTAAAACTGACTCGAAGGTTTTCCTAAGACAATGTGGAACTACGTTTTTCCATTCCTTTATGCCAGCTTTACATGCCGCGGTCTTAACTATAACCTGCAATTCTCTGGCCGTCAAAGGCTTTTTAACTCTCTCATTTCGCGAAAGTCGATTATGCTCAGAGCAAAACAAGACCTCTTCGTTATGGATCTCGCCGAATCTTCGTCGATGACTAAGGTAGAGTTTCAGTGCTTCCGTCGCTTCCTCAGATACGAAAACTGAATACTCTATGTTGCCTTTGCAGGCTGAATTTACAATTCTCTTCATGCCCTTGTGAACCTTGATAAGGATATTCACTGCGCCCTTCTCAAGCTCATCTTTGACGTCGACGTACAAAAGCCCCCTTATAGTGCCGTTTCTTAAGCCCGTGGACAGCATGAAAAAAATAATGGCCCGATTTCTTAGGGAGCCAGCTACGTTAGCCATTCTTCGAGCTTCATCCAAGGTTGGGATATATTCAGCTCTTGTTCTCTCACGTACAGACTGGTGAAAACATTCTACCTCAAGTTTTTGGTTGCCTTTGAAACCGTTGACTTTGAAGAAAGTCTTCAGCATAAACAGAGCAGTATTTGCGGTTCTTGGGCTTCTCCATCCGTGGTCCATTTTATGATAGCAGAAATCCTCTATCAACTTTTCAATATCAGCTTTCTCTAATGCTAACAGTTCATCAGGCAACTTGCCAGAATACTTGCAAAAAACGTAAACGGCATTACCATAAATACATCGGGAATCTTCACTGCCAATCTTTCGGTATCTGAGATGCCTGAGAAGATTGTTCACACTCGGATAATCGCTCGCCCATCTTGAAACCTTCAGATATTCTTCCCAGCGATTAACCACTCGCTAACCCTCCAAAAAAATGCCGAAAATGTATTGCGAAACTGTGGTTTCGCAATATACAGCCGGGCAAATGGACGTTTCTCGTATTTGTTCAGCTTCGTCGTTGAATCGCGACCTCCGTTTTGAGGCGAGTTGTGAAAAGTGAGCGGCTGTCAAGATCGGCGAGCACGAGGGATCGCACGTATTCTGAGATGCTTACGCCCTTTAGTTCAGCCAGTTTTTCAACCATTTCTCTGACCTCGATGTCTATCCATGCCCAGACCATGACGGATTTTTTGCTCACGTTTTGCATCCTCAAGAGAAACATTTAGATTCTCGCCATATGAGAAAATTCCATCATGAGAAGTCCTATTGAAGAGGTTGGCAAGGTCGGAAAGAGAAGCCAGTCTCTGGAGCGGTTCTTACGACTATACTTGGAGCAAAGACCGAACCTTAAAATCTTGAGAAGGAAAGACCTTGTTAGGCTTATAAAGGACAAATTGCATGTTTCGGCCGCGACAGCATATGATTATGCCAACGCGCTCAAAATTCTTGTGTTAGAAGAGGAAAATGAAGGGAGAAAGCCTCTTGAAGATTCGTGGAGGACATTCTTCACTAGTGGAGCCAGAAACGAACTGGAAACGATAAAAATAATGTTGCGAATGGTCGATGCTCCATTGATCCTGAAGATGAAGGAGTATGGCATGAATTTATGGAAAGATGTTGTCTTTGGAGGGGTTCCGTTCCCCTGTAACCGCCACATTTTCAGCAACGAATTGGGGCTTTTAATCGAAAAAGTCGGCCATGTCGCTCTGTTGGATCCAGATTTCGCTCATGCTGCCAAAGACTTGGCTGAAGCATGTTTCATCAAATCTGTGGAGATAATAAATCCTCACATCGAGGTTCGCGGTCTAAATCCTTCACAGGACGCCATGCGCTATGTCGAATGGATCCTCGCATATAAGGCAAGGAAACGAGAAAAAAGCAAGAAATCACCAAGATTTCTTCCTCAAAGAGAACAAACCGCCGAGCGTAGACGAGTCGAAGTGGCTTACAAGTGGAACAAAGAAGATAAATCAAAGTACTTAAAGGGATTAGACATGTGGTTCGTTCTCCCAGGAGAGCCAATAGCAGACGCATTGATTCGTTATTGCTATGACAAAAGAATGCAATGGCAGGATGCTGTCCGAAATCTGTTGATGAACGCCCTGAAAGCTGAGGGGTTTCAAGTTCAGTAGCTCGCGCTGCTATCTGCGGTCCATTCTCCAATCATAAGAGATAGCATTCCGTCTAATTCCATCAACAGTATTCGCTATTGCGGAACAGATCTTCTCAAATTGAACCCGAGCAATGCTTAGGTTACCTGCAAGAGCGGTGGTGTTCATGTCCATTCCACAAAGGACTAGAAGACCTGGTTCATATGGTATTCCAGCCATCGGATATAGTTCTCCGAAATTTGGAATGTCTACTCTCGTCTTGCTTCTCCAAGATACTGTTGCTTCCAGAGAAATCCGAAGTGCGCCACGACCATTTGGCGATGGTGATGTTCAGAAAGACCCGATCAGTACCAGCAATCCTGATAATGCGGTGAAGAGAATACCGACCACTAGCAACAGGAATCCGCTTTGCACGAGGTAGTACTTTCTATCGTTGGTCTTCTGATGGCTCAACATTGCAACGGACAACTGCAGTTCATACTGCACTACAGGTATCGTGCTAGGGTGTGCCTGATAGCCGTCAAACTCTTTCTTTAGTTTATCCGACCAAGTTTTCTCGTCTACCCCCGGGCTTCGCTCATATACTATTTGAGGAGCAGGAATCCAGGGAGCCTCTCTGAACGCCCACAATGATAAGGCCGATGCTAAAATGTATGCGACAAATCCAATTCCAATGCATACACTAATTTCGTTGAAGTAGGGATTGCTCATCAGCAAGCTTTTGCCGTCGTGACTCGTTGCTAAAGCAACCAGAAACCCCACGAGCACCGTATTGATTATTCCACCAAAACTCATGAGGCTGCTCGCTTGAGTATTTAGCGTGTTTCGCCTGGTGAGAATCGCATCGTATTGTCGCTCAATAGTTTGAAAGAAAAGCGTACGTGCAGCGTCATCAGAGGGGTTCGAAGAACTAGCTGCCACACGCATCATCTCATTTTTCCCGAGTTACCAGTTTGTAATATTTCGGGTAGAGACACTCTTGGGTATCCTTATTCCAGTAGTTGCACTTCGAAGGGCCAGGACACTCATTCCATCTTTTTTCAGGGCATCTCGAACTAGATTTGCTCATTATTTCTCCCTGCAGTTTGTCTTTGGGTGCTTTCAAGATATAAGACTTTTCATTAATGACAAAAAAGCTTATCTTTCTTAACCTATAATGAAAAGTCAAGAGGATAATCGAGAATGTCCGAAGAGCATAGGAAATTCGAAATCATCGTAAATGGAAGTCGAAAGTCGTGGGACAAAGATTCTATCAACTATTCACAGATCGTTGATTTAGCATTTCCTCCACCCCACAGGTCCACCGAGATATTCACCGTCCAGTACAGCCGCGGCCCAGAGAAGAATCCTAATGGGACTCTTGTCGAAGGGCAAACTGTGAAGGTCAAGAGCGGTATGGTTTTCGATGTCACTCGGACTGATAAGTCGTAATGGCGATCTGAGGCGGCTTCGAGACGAGGGCTATGAAGTTGATGTGGTCAACGGGTATCTCTTGATCGGGCATGTTCCGTACGTAAACGCCAATAAACAGGTCGCCTATGGAATACTGGTTTCACACCTAGATCTCGCCGGCGACTCCACTGTGAGACCGAGCAGTCATGTCGCATTCTGGGTCGGAGATTATCCTTGTAACTCCAATGGGTTGCAGTTAGGGAGCCTAGTGAACGATCCAAACGTCCACGAAAGGATTCGGGACGGACTCGAGGCAACTCTTTCCTTCTCTCAGAAGCCGGCGGAGGGGTATGAGGACTACTATCAGAAGATGACCGCATACGTGCGGATACTTGAGGGATATGCCCACCTCTTGGAAGTTAACGCGACTGCTCAAACCTTCCCTGTTATCCCACTTACTGAAGAGGAGTCAGTCTTCTGCTACTTGGATTCCGCCTCTAGCCGTGCAGGCATCACAGCCATAAATGAGAAGCTCAAAAAAGGCAGGATTGCCATAGTAGGATTAGGTGGCACAGGAGCATACATTCTCGATCTTGTCGCAAAGACTCTGGTTGGAGAAATTTATCTGTTCGATGGCGATACATTCCTTCAGCACAATGCGTTTCGTTCTCCTGGAGCACCATCATGCGACGCCTTGAAGAAAAAGCTTACCAAAGTTGAATGGTTCGCCGAGAATTATTCTCGGATTCGAAGAAAGATAATTCCACATCCCCAGTACATCGATAAAACAAACGTCGACGAATTGAAGTCGATGGACTTCGTGTTCCTCTGTCTTGACAAAGGAGAACCCAAACGGAACATAGTGGACTACCTTATCGAAAACAAGATCCCCTTCATAGACGTGGGAATGGGACTGAACATTCAAGACGGAGCTCTAGGAGGTCTCGTCCGAGTTACGACCTGCACCCCCTCATTCCACGATCACTTCACGAGTAGAATACCTTTCGACGATGGCGAAGACAACGAGTATTCACGCAATATCCAAGTCGCGGAAATGAATGCGCTAAACGCTGCCCTTGCTGTCATCAAGTGGAAAAAGATATGGGGATTCTACATCGATTTGGAGAATGAACACCATACAGTCTACGGCATCTCTACGAATCTGCTAACGAATGAGGAAGCCCAAAATGAAACGAAGGCTGATCAGACCTGAGTTTGTCGAGTTCATTCCTGAAAGAGTGGAAGAAGGCATTTTGTACATCTCTATCCCCTACGCGACTGCAACTCACAAATGTGCTTGTGGGTGTGGCGAAATAGTGGTAACGCCCATAAGGCCCACGGACTGGAGCCTAACGTGGAATGGAGAAGAAGTGACACTGAACCCGTCTATCGGAAATTGGAGCTTGCCATGTCGATCGCACTATTGGATTTTTGAGAACAGAATAATCTGGGCAAGGAAGTGGAATACATCAGAAATAGAGGCAGGCCGCTCTAGGGAAAGACAGGCGAAAATTGCATATTATCGAAGACTAAGACGCAAAGGTTTGAGCACGCCTCTGACATAAGTTCAGAGTTCTATCACACTGCTTGCCGGTAGCCTTTTTTCGAATATGTTGGCTTGGCAATAAACCTAGAACGATTAGGCCTCCCGTGGTATGCGTTTCAGTCACAGAAACTTTTTGAGACTGATGCAATTCTGATAAGGTAAGGAGAGAAGGCTTTTGGCTTCAAAACCAGTGCCCATCGTTAGAGCACAAGAGATGGAAGGGATTTCTCAAGTAAACGGCTCTGAAATGAACTATGGCTCGTGGTATCTTCTGAACGAAGCCTTCAGCTGTTTTCGAAACCATGAATACTATGCTTGCCTTAGTTGCCTGAGCACTAGCACGGAGCTGTGGCTGAGAAGGGAACTGAAAGCATCTTCAAGAATTAAATTACAAAAATTGATAAGAACAGCTGAGGAGCATGGGCTTATAAGTAAAGAGGAATCAATGGAGTTGGACAAATTGAGAGAGACGAGAAATAGCTACGTACATTTCGATATGGAAAAATTACCAAAAGTTAGCCATGTACACAAGATTGGAGTATATGAATCGCCTTTTTCCTCTGACTCCTTTGCCAAGCTGTCACAAGAACAAGAGACAATCAACCCGTATCCTACAGAACGACACAAAGACGCGCTTCCACTCTTCGCTTTAGGACCGACAGCCTTTTTCACTTTAAACAAGATTGTCACCTTCTTTTCCAAGAGGTATCCTAACACCGACGGACACGTTAACCTTTATTCGATAGGCATTGTTGAAAGGATCATCAACACGGCCGAAAAGGAATACCCTATTTCTTTGTAACCATGACCACTCACGGTCTTATTTTTTGGAAGAGCATCCGCGATCCTATGGGGATATGCATCCGCAGATATAGATCTCAAGTCGCCTGTCCACCATACAGCGTGCTTGAGGCGGACTGTTCATCTGCAAATGTTTGGCACCCTACAGATCAATGCGGCTCATGTTTTAATTTTGACTCTGCTGGCTCGCGCCCGCTATTAACCTCATTAATCTGATTTATCATTTGGGACGCGGAAAAAGCCTCGCCGATGCTCGCGAACTGTCTGGGCTACTAAATCCGTAGAATTGAGCGCGTGCTTGAATACAGGAAAAACTGAAACTGGATTGGACGATATGCCCTTTCTTTTTTCGAAAAAGTCGCTGTGATCATATTCAGTTTCTAGAGGAACGCCTCAAGATAGCTATCAATCATGTCGATGTTCTGTAAAGCTACCAGTTTCCAATCAGGTTTGAGCATGAATAGTTGTCTAGCGATCCATGGAACATCTGTTAAGTCGTGGAAGGGACAGTTTGGTCCTAAGCAAGACCTGGCTCTTTGACCGTTTCGCTCCACCCTTTTTTGCGTATTTTTCTCTTAGGGTGTGTCGGTGTTGAAGAACAATGGTGAATCTGCCAACCCAAAGCAAAACCACAGTTTTTTACCTTTTTGGGCTAGGGAATTGCTTAAGATTTGTGAGGATGCTGAAAAGAAGCATAAAGTTCATCCATCTTCTTCGCGAGAAGTTTCCTAACTTCCTCGTCTTTCATTAATACATTCATTATTTGGTCTGCTTTGGCTCTTTCCTCTTCTACTTTTATCGCAGCTTTCACATCAAGAATCATGCCGCAACTCGGGCAGAACTGCGTTTCGGGGCCCGCTTTCTGTTTACATCTTGGGCACGTGGTCGATGTCAGTTGCATCTTTGGTTTATCTTCCTGCGTGACCGTTATTCCATGGGCTTTCAAGAGAGCACTGTCTACGTCCCTTCCTGAGAGGTGGACGTAGACCGAGGGCATGTCTGATCCCTGCACCCAGCCTAGGTGCTCTTTCATTTGAGCTTCGGTCAGGATGTTTGCCAACTCCGTTGCCCTTGTGTGTCTCATAAGATGAGAATAAACCCGTTTCTTAAGCCCAGTTTTTCTAGCCAGCCTGCGCAACAGACCTCTAGCGCCTTCATAGTTGAGGGGTTGATGCCTACCGACTGTACCGACACCAGTCCAAAGAGGGGCGTTCGGGTCGTTTCTTTGCGGATGCATGTTGAGCCAAGAGGCTAGCGCAGGTGCGGCTGCTATTACTCTGACACGTCTAGGTTCAGTTTTCCCGTCCACGATGAGGACTGCTCCGTGCTGGTCAAACGCTACGTTGACTATTTTGAGCGACAGTGTCTCGCCTATTCGGCATCCTGACTCGTAATGTGTTAGTACAAAGGCTCTGTCTCTCTGGTTTTCTGTAGCTTCGATTAGCATCTTCAGCTCCTCCGTGGTGAGAAGCGCCTCGGGCATCAGTCTTTTGATTCTTAACGAAGCCTTTATCCACCTAACTTCCTCTGGATATTCATGTTCGTTTTCATCGCATCCTCTCAGCCATTGGAAATATTTTTTTACGATAACCTTAATGTCGTGTTTTGTATTTTCAGAATAACGCGACCCGTTTATCCGACTTATTAGATTCTCCATTGCCTTCTTGTCAAGCTGTCCTAGCGGTTTGCCCGCGATTCTGGCAAACACTATAAGATGGTTTACGTATTTGACCGTCCTTTGTTTGCTGATTCCTTTAGCAAGCAGGTGCTCAACCATCTTTGTAATGTTATTCTTGTCTGCATCCTTGACATCGGAGGTCGATTGTAGTCGTCTAATTGCTGCTTCAAAAATCTTGTCGTACTGATATATTCCAATTCGTTTCGTAGATGCGGAACCCATAAGAAAAATACGGGTGGGAACTGGACTGGAAGTTTGGTGCTCCGGCCGGGATTTGGACCCGGGTCCACGGCTTTCCATCACTTTGAAGTGTCGAGAGGCCGTAATACATGGTCCTTTCTAAGGTTTGACCGGACTATACTACCGGAGCCCTGAAGATTGGTTTCTCCTAGGGATAAATATCTTTTCACGTGTCTGCGATTGTGAGAGTGCATTTCGCCATTATACTAACTCGGTAATGCTTGGCGAAAATTGCCGCGGTGCGAATGTTCAACTGGAAATCCTCATAAACACGAAGCGACCACAATTCAGTGCAAACTCGTTTCAACGCTCGGGAAAAGAGATTATGTTCCGTCTGGGTTCAGGCGAGGAGGCTGCAGGGAAATGAGTAGAAAGACCATTTACTTTCCTCACAATTTTTTAATGTTTGCAGTCTTGGTGCTGGTTCTAATTGTGGTGGTAGGTCTGATTTTCATCGGGGTCGTCGGTACGGCCTTCATGGATGTTGGGTTGAGTCCAGCCATGATCGTCTTGATTCTTGTCGGTACCTTCGTGGGAAGCTACGTTAACATTCCGGTTGTTAAGCTCAGAACTACGAGGCCGATCACAGAGGAAGAATACGTGAACTTTTTTGGAGTGGTTTTTCGAATTCCGAAGGTTGGATATGGTGAAGCTACAACGATGGTTGCCATTAACGTGGGAGGGGCGGTGATACCGTCTCTTGTCTCATTCTATCTGTTGTGGAGGTTGCCGTCGATCATATTATATGCAGTAGTGGGTATCGTTGTGGTTGCGTTAGTAACTCATGCTGTCGCGAGGCCAGTGAAAGGAGTTGGCATCACGACGCCTTTCTTGGTTCCTCCCATCGTGGCTGCTCTATTGGCTTATGTTCTTCCCTCAGGGGCGCCAAAAGTAATCGCTTACGTGTCGGGCGTGTTGGGCACACTTATCGGTGCTGACCTGTCAAACCTTAACGTCATTCCTAAGCTTGGGGCACCGGTCGCAAGCATAGGCGGAGCAGGAACGTTTGACGGTGTCTTTCTAAGCGGCATAATAGCTGTCCTTCTAGCCTAGATAGTAAATGTTTACAGCAGGAGCCTACACCAGCCAGCACTTATGACGTACTAGCGGCGACGGATAATAGAAGGACAAACCGTCGTGCTTGGCCTCAGGTATGTATCACCTTTTCCGCACGAATATTGGAAGTCGTTTAGTTGTTAAGGCGAGTTGGTGTTGATTCTGATGCTAAAAAGAAGGGGCAGAAAAAGCTTGGGTCGTGGAAGCGCTTAGATGTTCCAGTTCAGCCTGAGGACTCGTTTGGAACCTATCCTTCGGCGTTTTCATCCTCAGCGGCCGTCGGAACGATTGTGACTTCCACTAGCTTTTCTCCTCGAAGGATTGAGAGTTTAGTTTTTCTTCCGATTACATCGTCAGCTAGAAGTCTTGGAAGGTCGTAGAAGCTCGTCACGGGTTTTTCGTTGAAGTTGACTATCACGTCTCCCATCGTCAATCCAGCTTTCTTCGCGGGGGTCCCGGGCTCCACAGAGAAAACCATGACTCCTGTGTTCTGATCGATGTGAACCTGACTTTCGACTTCTTCCGGAATTGAAACAGTGTCCGACACTATGCCCAAATATGCCCTTTTGATCTTTCCTGTGGTCATTAGCCTTTCGACCGTGTCTCTGACTTTGTTGATTGGAATCGCTATGCCGCGAGACCAAACGTAAGCAGCGTTCAGACCTATCATCTTGCCCGATACGTCCACTAGCGGCCCACCTGAAAAACCCGGGTTGAGTCTAGCATCGGTTGCTATTACATTTTCCATGGCTGTTCCTCTCCATCCCCTGAGTGTGCTGCCCACGCTTGTGATTATTCCTGAAGTTGCGCTCAGTTGCCTATTGAATGGGTTGGCGAGGGCTAGAACGAATTGGCCTGTGTTCAGCTTTTCAGAATCTCCCAGTTCTATTGCCTTCAGGCCTTTCTGTTCAGTCTTAAGCAGTGCTACGTCGGAATAGGGGTCAACGCCGACTGTTTTGGCCTCGAGGATTTTTTCTCCTAGACCTATTCTGACCGAGGCGCTTCTTCCGAGAACATGATTGCATGTCACTATGTACCCATCTGGTCTAAAGACGATGCCTGTGCCTCTTGTCATCGCAGAGTTGATGCTTACGACGGATGGCACGAGTTTTTGAACAAGTTCAGTAGTAGCGTCCGAAAGTGACTTCAATATTTGTAGAGGACTACTTGTCTGACTCATACTTTTTCACCTCAAAACAAACACGACGATGTCGTATTTGTTGACTGAGGAAAGAAGAAAGTCAGTCACGGCTACGCTGACGTCAAATGGAGGCTGGAGTCAGCTCCGATACCGTACGTATAGTCGACGCGTTTAAGTAACCCGGAACCCGAACAGAGTCTGCCTATATAGGCCATCAGTTGGTAGGAGGCTTTCAGAGCCATGTTCAGGTTCTTCCCATGCAGGAACTTGGCCTCTATCGTGAGCGTTGTCTCCGACATGCTTGCTTCAACTTGGATGCTGCCGTCTTCGGTGATCCACTTGAGGGTGAGGCCTTCACCGTTTTCTGAGAGGCCTAACCAACGAAGCAGGCCGAACCATCTTCCCTTAAGGTTTGAGGCAAGTTGCGGAACCGAAGTGTAAGAAGGCAGGAACGTTTGAAGCAGAGGCACATGTGATTCATCGCTAAAGTGCGGGTGTAGCCTTGTGTACTCATTGATCTTCGGCGTGACCTTGTAGCCCGCAGAGTCTTTGCTCACGATGCCCTCTTGCTCTAACCTGCCAAGAATCCTAGACAGCGTCTCAGGATGTAGACCCATCCTTCTCTTCAGCCCGTCGAAAGTAAACAGGGTCAAGTCCTCTTCGTCTATCAGGGTTAGAACCTCAGCGTCCCGTTCGCCGTATGAAGACTCAGGGAAATCGTGCCGTTCATCATCCAAGATTGACGTCGCTTCCTTTCACTCGTTCTGTTTGTGGGCCCTTTCGGTTCAGATATGATCGCATTATTTATGGTTTGCTTAGATATGTCGATCTCCTAAATTGAAACAACGGGGAGCAGAAACCAAAGCAAAGGTGAGATTCAATTACCTGTAAACGCATGTTTTAGAGATCATCAGGAAACACGAAACGCATGCGATTTTTGTCCTCAGCTACTGGCGCTCACATGTTCTTTGTTCGGCTTCTTTTCACGATGCTGATCTCTCTTGTTGGGGCGAAGATCTCGATGTTCAGGGGTGGGAAATGTAGTTTATGTCCACACGAGGGGCAGTTAGTGCCGAGTTTCCGTTGAATACTCTCGAAGTATGTGGGGCTCTTGTAGGATCCGTCCTGCAACAGGGGGCTCGGGTCCTCGTAAAGGACAGATCCGCATCGGCTACAACAAAAAATGAAAACCATATTTTCACTATCCCAAGTCAAAGAGTTTGGTGTCGCACAACGTGTTTCAGCTCGATTCGCTCAGTGTAAGAACGCTTGTTTCCACGCATATTGCCTTCGCGCACCGAGAATATCTTGTATATTCAATATACAAGAAACACTTAAAAACGTTACGATACAATGGATATATGAAACAGCTGAGGGATCAGTGTATGAAAACGCTTAGGATTTCAGAAGACGTGCACCAACGGCTCACGGCTTTGCTTGGTGAACTGATGGCTCAAACCAGCAAGATGCAAACTTATCAGGATGCCATATACGCGCTGATTAATGAGTCAGTCATCTTGCCGCAGGAGCTTCTCGTTCAGATACAGAGTTTCATCGATGAAAACAAACATTTGGGCTTTACAACGAAAGAAGAATTCATACGGGATGCTATACGCTCTAGGCTTTCTTGGTTGAGCCAAGATAAAGAGTGTGTGGAGATCCAGAAGGAACAGTATGATTTGCTCGATGAGGCAGTTAGAGAAATGAATACGCCCTACCATAGCGCAGAGGGCTTCATCAACGCGCAGATAGAAGATGCATTAGACAAGTACGCGGAATGGAAGCGGGCTAAGAAGCATCGCTGAGCCTATGCGGCTTCTTTACCAGTCAGTCTTTTTGACAGGTTTCTATCGACACCTATTTTGAATGCTGCTGGTTGCAGTCAAAGATTCGGGTAGGTTTATCCACAACTTTTCGTTTTGTTCAGGCTTGTGGTTGATGGGAATTGTTATGGTGAACGTTGTTCCCTTTCCTACTTCACTCTGGACTTTGATATGGCCTCCATGTGCTTCTATGTTTCGCTTGCAAATGGCCAGGCCGAACCCCATCCCCTTAGCTTTTGTCGTGAACAGAGGTGTGAAAATCTTCTGAGCCACATCCTTCGAAATGCCCGTTCCAGTGTCGGTGAAGGTAAACTGCACGTTGCTGTTCGACTTCTTGCTCGCTATCGTCAGGGTTCCACCTCGAGGCATGGCATCAATGGCGTTTTTGATTACGTTGACGAATGTCCTTTTCATTCTATCAACATCAACGTTAATTCTAGGTTCGTTTCCGGTTGAATCTACGAGTGCGATGCTTCTTGGGATTCCTACACGGGCTATTGCATCATTTATTATGGCTCGAGGTGTAGTTTTTGTTTGTTCCAACCTGACTTCCTTCGAGTATTCAAGCAGGTCGTTTATGATTTTATTCGAGTATTCGATGTCTTTTCCTATGATGTTTAGCATTTCTTTTGCTCTCTTATCCAGTACTTGACCATATTTTGTGTTCAGATAGTAGGCAGCTCCGGCAATGCCTGTTAGAGGATTGCGCAGGTCGTGACCGACCATTCCTGCCAGTTCGCCGATGGCGGCTAGTCTTTCGGATTTGAAGAGCTGCTGTTCCATCCGTTTACGTTCCGTTATGTCTTTTGTGATTGCCACTAAACCTAATGGGTTATATGAAGCATCCAACACGATGCTGGAGGATAGTTCAGCCGGAAACTCACGCCCATTTCCAGCCACAAAAGTGTATTCGATGTTCTTTATCTGTCCTTCATCGAATGTTCTCTTCATATTCTCAATGGCTTTTTCATGATCCTTTTCGGCAATGAGATTGAGGACACTTTGGCCGATCAAGTCCTGTTTTGAAGAGTAACCGTGCATTTTCAGTGCCTGTTCATTACATTCGACTATGTTTCCGTTGAGGTCAGTGGCTACGATAGCGTCAGGTGAAGCGGCAAATATGCCTCTGATCTTTTCCTCACTTTTTCTCAGGTCTTTGGTTCTCTCTTCCACTTTTTCTTCCAAGTGTTGGGCGTATTCTTTCACTTGTCGTATTAGTCTTGCGTTTTCAATGGCCACTGCTGCCTGATGGACAAACAGCTCAAGGGGGGCCAGTGATTCCCGGGTTGGTCTTCTTCCATCCTTGGGGTCATCCACGCTCATTATGCCTACGACCTGACCGTCAGGTAAACGCAGCGGAACAAATAGCAGGTCATCTGGATTCCAGTCAACTGTCTCTTTTTTGGGAACTTTGCTACGAAGTGCATATTTGAACTGTTTTCGGACCAATGGGTCGGTCCAAGGAAGATAGTAAAATTCTCCTAGGCGGAACCTTTCAAACATTGAACTTAGGCGCTTTCGCCATAAATCTCCTGGCGCTTGATGTCCAGTTAAGTATTGTTCTTCTTTCTGGCTCAGACCTGCCGTCACCAAGTCTGTCGTGTTGAGGTCCTCGTCTCTCAAAGATATGACTACTCTCGTCCATCCTTGCTCCCGAACTGCCTCCGCAACTGTCCTGAGCCGTTCTCGCAAGTCAGTCGTGTGAAGCATCGTTGCAGAACTTCTCATCAAGCTTGACAGTTTCTGCGAAGCATTGCGATACTCCTCCTCGCTTTGCCGCATCTTTTTTTCCATCTGTTTCCGTTCGGTTATGTCTTCAATCGTCACACCGATGCAATTGTTCGGAAGCGGAAAAGCATTAACGGAAAAGAAGCTTTCGCGAGAACGCCCTTCTTGGTAGCAAAATTCCCCGAGATATCTTGCCCTTCTGGAACGAATGACTTCTTCGCCGATCTTTTTGACTTCCCTATTCAATGGAGGAAACGTCTCTTCAATCGTGTTTCCCAACATGTCCTTTGTCAGCGGTCTGCCAAACCGTTTGGTGATAGGATTGGCTGCAATGAGCCTAAAGGTTGTCGATCCATCGATTTTTTCGAGGCGCCAAATGTACAAGCCGATCTGCATGTTGTTGATCATGCTTTCGTGCAGCAGTTTGGCTACGTCTTTGCCTCGTTTCTCGTTGGTCACGGGGTGCTCTGTTTCGACGAAAACGATGGAGGGCTCGATGTTTTTCTCAATTTTAGCTCGGTTTGCTTGGTTCTTCAATTTTTCTGGTCACCTTGATTTACTTTAAATTGGGCCATTCAATCTTTCCGCACTATTCACTTGCTATGTTTTTTGTGTGCGTCTATTCACGTGATTGCGCCTGTCTAGAACAGCCATAAACGTTTCATTCAATTCTCTCAATGATGGCTGATCCTAGACAGTTGAGTTTGTCACGCCGATCTGACTTAATCCTTATGAATCCAAACTATGTATTGGAAGTGAACCCTTTTGCTTCACAATGGAGAAGGAGCAAGAATATGTGACTGCTCGTTAGCAAACTGGCAGTCTTGGATCAAGGAAGTTGCCAAAAGAAACTGAGTTGTTAGTCGAGAATATGTTGTAAGGATTAAACAGGAAAAAAAAGTTTGGTGGGCGCTGATCGTTGTCAGTCTTTCGGATTGGTTTTTGTTATTCTTTCTGTCTTTCTATCAGGAGCGTGTCGTCTCCGGGTTTGAAGCTTATTCTGAGTGCGACCGAGTCGGCGCCTCTTTTCGTTTTGCTGAAGTTTTTGAATGGAAACATGCTATCTTCTGCCAGATCCAGTGGTAGATAGATTAGGTATTTCCCATCTTTTCTTCTGAATAGGCGTCCTCTCCCTTCCTTCACCATTCGAATATCACCTCGATTAAATCAGTAGTTCAAGATCCTATTTTATGAACATTGTGGCTATTTAATACTTGCCCTCATGCAATTCATTCGACCGACAATCGTACACGTGGTTCCCTAGAAAAGTGTGAATAATATGAAACAAAAGCAGCGTCTAGCGCGCGCGCACGAACATCGAGTGCGGTGCCAGAACCCAAAAAAGATGGAAAAACCGCGAGAGCCTGTCGTTTGAGTCGGTCAAGACCTTTTGCAGATCTTGGTGGTTAAAACAAGCCTAATCCTTCACGCGCGCTGAGTAGAATTGAAGATTTGAGAATGATTGTAAATCGAGTCAGTTTCTCCTTTATCCGGAATCGATTACAGCTTCGGCATGCACTAGGTTCGTAACCTAGCATGCGCAATGGATCTACTCCTCGTCCTCATGGGCATTTGATCTTTGGCTAGTCACACTTACTTTGACTTGTAAGAAGTGTGCAGGGTGTCGAAAGCAGAACATTGTGAATCTTTAACTTTAATGTTACCTGCCGGAGTGCTTCCTATGATGGGGCGTTTTTGAAAGTGCTTGTATCCGCAGGCACATTCGAATCCTATGATCTTGCCTCCACTCTTTATTTCTTTGCACTTTTTCGCGTCGCATCGAACATTCTGTTTATGTATGTGCCATAGGGCCTTTGCTTCGGTGCGTGTTATTGGAACGTAGCGTTTTACTGATGTTGAGTACCATGCTGCGTAAACCGCAAAACATGCCCATATGGTCGGGAAGAGGATCTGAATCGTGGTCGGAACGAAGGTTTGTATCATGTTTTCTAGCATGTTTCACACGACCTGTATTTTTGTTGTACATGTGTACGATATGTCTCTTTTCGGACATATCCTTAACTATAATATGACATCTTACGATATAAGCATTTCGCAAAACTGCCTTACCGAATAGGGTCTAGTCCGTTCCAAAAAGGCTCAGCATCGTGATTTCTTCGGGCGGAACGCACCAGATCACTTCTTCTCTTTCTTAAGCATCGCAGCCGTCTCGACGGCATTTTCAATACTCCTGCTCAGTTCGGTCATTGATGGAGAGATGCCTCTGTAGTATTCTATTGCTCCTCTGTCTTGGGTCCTCAGCAGGATCAGGTTCGTCGGATAGAAATAATGGCCAAACATGTTCTTGCTCCGGAGCGATTCCTCCTCCGACGTTGGAGGCCGTTTAACGTGGATTCGAATGAAGACCGCCTTATCCTTGTGCTTCTGTTTGACGGCAGCCGCTAATTTATCCAGCCTTGGCTTTTGTTTTTGACAAGCTGGGCATTTTTCTCGCGTGATGGCAACAACATAGACTTTCCCGATGTCTGGGGCCAAATAGTTTACAGCAGATATGCCTCCCTTTGAAAGCTCCTTCTCGAGCCCAGCAAATTCAACGTTTTCAATAAGCACACAACCTTAAGCAGCGCCAAAACATTTAAGCAGTCTGCAACCCAGTGGCCTGCAATCTACTTCAGATATGGCTACGGAGTGAATCCCAAATGGGCGCCCGTTCTGCCCCGAGAACAAAGTTGCGCATTATATTCTTCCAAGAATTTTCTCGGTCACAAGACCCACGCTTCTGGCGAATTCCATGAAAGTATACCGCAAGAGTTCGCTTTCATCCATGCCGAGGCTGTGACATATCCTCTCAACCAGTTTCTTCTGCTCAGGGGTCAGATAGACCTTGACTATTTTTCGTGGCATGAGTACACTTCTCCAGTCTTTCGTGAAATGTCCTTTTGTCCTTCCATTCTTAAAGGCATTTTTCGCATGAAAATCTAAAGTTTTCGGAAGCTCCTGGAAAGCTGGAAGGAATCATGACGCATAGAAGCGGCAAGAAAAGGATACCCCTGAGCAGTATACATTCCAAAGTGCATCGCTGTGCTAACGCGTGCTGAACGGTCGAGAACCATGGTTGCTATAGGGCTAATTGCCTCGCACTTCGAACTGTGAGTGGTGCGGTCGCCGAGATTTGAACCCGGGTCGTCAGCGTGGCAGGCTGATGTCCTAGACCAGGCTAGACTACGACCGCACAGTACGGTACTACGATACAATTGTGAAGGTAAAATCGTCAACTTGCTATTAAATCTTCAGAGCCGAGACAAAGCGGATTTGACTGTAAGCTTGTGCAGTTCAGTGAAGAAAATGAATTCTATTCAGCAACAAGAAAAAGCGTCAGCGAAGATCGAAGCTCATAGAGCAGGGCTTTGATTATGTCACAGACATCGACTGAGTGAAGCTGTTTAGGAAGCGAAAATAGGCTTGTCAAGAATCATGTGCAGTAGACTATAGCGCGCGCTTATGGATTTTCGCCCAAAGTCAAAATAGGGATTTTCCCCTATGGAATATTATTGGGGTTCTTAGCGTTTTGAAATTGTTATAGAGCACGCGCTCAACTTCGCTTCCTTTAAACTTTACAGAAAAGAGGATTTAGGTCGCTCTATCATAGGAGGGACTATTGCTATTGCCTCGATTTCAACTTTGAATCCGTCATAGAGAACGACTTGGACTGTGCTTCGTGCAGGCTGGCTAGTTGGGAAAAATCTCGCATAAACTCTGTTCATCTCCTCAAAATCCTTGAAGTCCGATATGAATACCGTTGTCTTCACAACGTGTTCCATGGAGCTTCTGGCAGCTTTGAGAATAGTCATCATGTTTGTCAGAGCCTGTTCTGTCTGCTCTTTGATTGAACTGCCTTTCAACTTGCTATTTGCTGGGTCAACTCCGACCTGTCCCGCGATGAATAAGAAATCCCCCGCTTTTACGCAATGTGAATATGGTACAGTCGGCTTCGGAAGCTTATCAACTACTATGACTTCTTTTTTCAAATCCATCGACCCCCCATTCATGACAATTCAATATAGAGATACATTTTTCTTTTTAAGTTTGGTGAACGCTTGAGATGAAGCCAAAACACGGATTTTCCCCTATCGAATAGTATATGGGGTTTTCGACGTTTTGAAAAATTCTCATAGAATGTTGATGCTCGGGGGCTAGGATTCTGGGATAAAACTTCACGTCAGCACCTATGAGAATCTCAATATCCTCTATTCGTGCCAGAATTTTTCCTTCAATAGCTTGCCGCACTTTTTGTGCCTTGCAAAGGCTACTTCAGTCACGGTGCCTTTCTCGAACGACGCTACCAATTGCATTTTCACTTCTGCATCCATCGGGAGAACGTACACTTTGCATCGTTCGCAGTAGTACAACCTTTGTTGCGGAGCTACTCCCTCGGTCATTTGCGATCCTTCTTCTTTTTACTGTTGTGTTTCTTCAGTTCCAAATCACTTAAAGACGGATAATCCCTTTGTTCGCCCTTATTTAAGTAGCCTCTTCAGTTTCCTCATGTTCTTTGAATAGGCAAGCGTGATGAGTTTATCTCCGAACCCAATGTGATCCATAGCGCCCCTCTTGTTCTTTGCAACGTGGTGGAGATAAAACTTTACCCCCCAAACCCAAACATGGAAAAATGTGATGCCGATAAACAAGCGGACGAGTTAGAACAACAAGTGTTTTATGTGCTAACCGAGAGATACAAGCCTGTGGCTTATATGGTTGAAAAAAAAGCTGAACAAATGGCTGAAAAAGCAGCTTCCTCTGGAAAAGAGCTAGTGGTAAGCATCATAGGCATAATCATAGCTATAATCCTAGCTGTGCTAGCGCTTGGAATTGCTAACTGGGGAATATCAGTCTTCGGCATTAGCGGAGATGTGGAGAAGGCAGCTGCGCTGGTAGCGGTTGCTATAATCATCGGACCAACAATAGCAGCATTCGCAACCAAGAAGTACTTCTAAACTAGCAACCCCATTCTTTTTCTTTTTGACCTACTAGCATGGCGTGAATGACCAACACTATTCGTTTCAGTTATGGCTTTTCCGCAAAATCAAAACAATCGATACTGTGTACGAGGAGTAATATTCGTTCCTAGGTCTACCCTTTATATTGAATTTACCGATACCCGTTTACCACAGTCGTTTGCTCAGTATCCTTCCCGCGCGCGCCACCAATTATACATCTGTGCCGACAGTGCCTTCTGCCTCGCAGAACCTTAAAGCAACTGCAGGCAATGCTCAAACAATGCTATCTTGGTCTGCACCATCATCTAACGGTGGTTCTGCAATCACAAACTACAACATTTACAAGGGCACCGCATCGGGCGGAGAGACCTTACTCACGGCGTTAGGCAACGTGTTAGCTCACACCGACACGGTCGTAACGAATGGGCAGACCTACTATTATCAAGTCACCGCAGTCAATTCTATTGGCGAGTCCAGCAGATCAAACGAGGCAAGTGCAACGCCGTCCACTGCAAAGACTCTAAGCGCCACTGTCGTAACGGACAAGGCAACATACTCACGCGGGTCGTACGTTTACATAACGGTGACCGTTAAGGACGGCACAACTGGGAACCCGCTTCAAGGAGTGTCGGTCAAGGTCACGGTTTACTACCCAAACGGCTCAGTAGCGTGGACAGGCTCCAACACAACAGGCTCAAACGGCACAGTGCGATTCACTTACAGAGTAGCACGAAACGCTCAGAGAGGAACCTACAAAGTTGCAGCAACGGCATCCCTAGCAGGGTACCAAAACAGAACCGGACAAACAACGTTCAACGTAGCATAAACACAACTCCCCCCTTTTTGTAATCACTCAGAATCAGCACAGGCTACAGTGAACGTCATTAGACATCACCCCAACCAACGCCCTGAAACGCGCCTTTGGCACGTAAGTACAATAGAAAAAAAGGTTGCTCGACGCAACGCATGATTGAACCCAAACCAAGACTCAAAACCTAAAAAACCTACCTAGGAGGGGGGTATCAACTGTTCGCGTGTTTTCAACCCAACAGTTGAGTAGGTCATGCCATCAGCAAACACGAGACTTCGTGCCTAAACGCGAAAACCGACCGGGGAGGGGGGAGGTACGTTTTAAGCGTGTTTTCAGCCCTAAAACGCAGTTCAACTCAGTCCCTCAACGCGTGCAAGAAGACTCATGGATACCACCACAAATCGGCAAGAGTCATCTAATCGCGATTTTCACCGTTGAAAGTTGCAGGTCAAACCGCTCAATTCTGGGCGCACGGGCACTGGGGACTGAAGGAAAGCTTGTTTTCAGCTTTCGCTGTGTTGCTGACTGGGAAAGGTTTAAATAACGTCTTTTTGTTCACACATCCCGCTTTTCGAGGGGACACTAACAGATTGCGAAGATTGGGTTCAGTCCTGCATTTGAGTCCAAGCCGAAACATCATAGTCAAAGTTGAAAACTCCCCCAAGATCGGCGAACCAGTCGTCGACGAGAACCTAAAACCCGTCGGAGCAGTCTTCGACATATTCGGGCCGGTATCCTCACCGTACGCGGCGATAAGACCCTCGACGCGAGACCCAGAAAAACTAGTGGGCAAAAAACTGTACGTGATCCCCTCAAAGAGGAGAAAGGAGAAGGTAAGAAATGACTGGCGAAGAAGGTCGTGAAGAAACCGAGACGACGGCAACACCGTCGCAGCCACAAATCACCAAAGTTCAAACCTGCCCGGAATGTCACAGCACAAGACTGATGCGCGACTACGAATCAGCCGAACTAGTATGCATGGACTGCGGCTTCGTCATAGCCCAGAAGATAGCCGACAGAGGACCAGAATGGAGAGCCTTCGACGACGAACAAAGGGCAAAACGAACCAGAGTCGGAGCCCCATTGACCTACACCATTCACGACAAAGGCCTATCAACCATGATCGACTGGCACGACCGAGACATCTACGGAAAGAGCCTATCACCAGGACAGAAAGCCCAAGTGTACAGGCTCAGAAAATGGCAACGCCGCATAAGAGTCTCCGACGCAACAGAACGCAACCTAGCCTTTGCACTGTCTGAAATCACAAAAATCGCCAACAACCTAAACCTCCCGAAGAACATACTTGAAACCGGCTCAGTCATCTACCGAAAAGCCGTAAAAGAAAGACTCATACGAGGCAGATCAATCCAAGGCGTAACAGCAGCAGCAATATACCTAGCCTGTCGCCAATGCGGACTAGCCCGAACCCTAGAAGAAATAGCACAATCATCAAGCGTCAACAAGAAAGAAGTCGGCCGCAGCTACCGCTTCCTCATCAAAGAACTCGACTACTCCATCCCACCTTTAAAGCCAAGCCAATACATAACAAAATTCTCAAACCAACTCACCATGCAGGGAAAAGTCGAGGAAATAGCACACAAAATTCTGAAGGCAGCCAAAGAGCTCAAACTCACCTCAGGACGAGGCCCAACAGGCATCGCGGCAGCAGCAAGCTACATAGCCTCCGTCTTGACCGGCGAAAGAAAAACGCAACGAGAAATCGCTGAAATCGCACAAGTAACCGAAGTCACAATTCGAAACCGCTACAAAGAACTAGTCGAAAGGCTAATGTTCCAGATGTCTCTCTGACATCCCCCTTTTTCTAACAAGCAAGATCGCAACCTGTACAGACAGAGGATGAAAACAGCCTTCTTCAGGTGAACAAATTCTCACGTAGGGCGTAATGATCCGCCTGCCTCACAGACCCTGACAAAATCATCTGCCACATGCACGTGGAATCAACGGGCAAAATGCATTTTAGAATCGAAAAGAGAATAACTAACATCAAGAAGGTTACAATTTGGCCAAATGTCCAAAATGCGGAACAGACGTGCCCACTCCCATCAGGACTTGGGCCATACCGTCCCAGCGACCTCTGCAAAACGGCGAACAACCCAAGCTCACGGGAATATTCGAATGTCCCAACTGCAAAGCAAGGTTCAGAGCCGCGGTGCAGACCGAAGCAAGACCCGAAGCAGCAGCAAACATTAAGAACATGGTTGAAAGAATTAAGGGCATAAAGGGAGAACTCATGCAGACACTGAAGATTCTTCGCGAAAGAATCAAGACTCTAGAGACCGAACGCGCAAACCTTATGATCGAAATCGACAAACTGCGAAAAGTCGCAGAATCAAGAGCCACAGCCCTTGAGAGCGAAGTGGGCATGCTGCGGGAAGAAGTCAAGTCCCTCAGGGAACTACTAGGCTATTCAGAACAATCAGAAGATTAGGAAGGCAAGATTCTGGCTCAGCAAATTCTTTGCAGGAAATTCTCCAAAACAGCCTAACTCTTCAGATGCTTCTTGTAGTACTCCTGAGCCTTGGCAACAGCCTTTTCCACATCATCCAAAATCGAATACTTCAGGCCTGAAATCTTCTGGGACTCACTGAAGAATTCAACGACCCTTTTCACGTCTCCCTCATAGATGGCCAAGCCACCTGCAATGTCGTACCATATTCTAGCCCTGTACAAATTCTTCTCCTTAGCAAACTTCTTAGCATTTTCAGCCGCATCCTTCATGGAAGCGCCGATTTTCCTAGGGTCAAGAAACATCGTATGATGCAGAGCTTCATACGTCTGTTTATCATCGCCACAAAGCTGTTCAAGCTCACTCATGGCGCGGGAAGTGTGAATGACCGTTTGATTTTCCTTCTTCCTAAACCTCTCCAGTAGGCCCAACATGATTCCTCGATTTCTCAACGGTTTGATTGGAGATCAACTATATGAACAGTAGTTAATTTTAAAGGTTTGTCTTGCATCTAATGTGAGCTATGCCGTACAAGTTCACGTTTGACCTTTCAAGGATACCACGTTTCTTTTTCGCCGAGATCACCAAGGCCAGCTATCAGAAGGGTGTGCACAAAAGAATCGGCCGGACTACTCAGGAATTAATACGAAAATTCAAGATTCAGGAAGCAACAGGTCTGAACCTCTCTGATGCTGTACTCCTTCTTGAAGATCTCATAGACATTCAAGCAAGAAACTTTGTGGAGAGAGAGAAATTCTTAAAGACTAGGAAACGGGCGCTCTTTCTGCCACATTGCTCCAGAAAATTCATGGATGGCCGATGCAAAGCAACCTTCGATGCCAGTGTTCCTTCCTACACATGTGCTCATTGTTCCGAAGGATGTCTGGTCAACCAAGCAGTCTCTCTGGCTGAGAGAAAAGGCTACGACGCCTACGTCCTACCTGGTGGCTCATGCATTCCAAAGATATTGAGAACAAGATGTTACGAAGGCGCAATTGGAGTTGCCTGCGGCGAAGAAACGAGGCTGTCAGGAGACATGTTGGAAAAACTCGACATAGCAGGACAAGCAGTTCCTCTGATAAAGAACGGGTGTGCTAACACGATTTTCAACGTTGAAACGCTGACAAAAACGCTTTGAAGGGTGCCTGACAGACTTACTTTACTATTTCTCTTTTCTTCCACCGCAAGTTCTTACTTCGACACTTTCTGCATTTTACTGCAGTTGAGGCATTTCGCGCTCCACAATCGCGGCAGATTTTCATGTAGAGCCTATGCTTTTGAGCCAGAGCTTTCTTAAAGGGATCCATGATGGGCATTTGCTCTACCTCTCAATGATGCAGCTACAACCCAGATGGTCGAGCAGCAAATATACTTTTTGCCCTTCCAAACGAAATCCTACCTGTCCATGCTTAAGAGGTGAACAGCCCTTGCCATCAGCTCAGCGACATCGCTTGGCTTTTCGGCCACTTGCACCCGCGCTTTCTTGAAAGCCTCAATCTTGCTTTCAGCAGTGCCTGCTTTGCCCATGATTATCGCTCCAGCATGGCCCATCCGCTTTCCAGGGGGGGCAGTCCGTCCCGCAATGTATGCTACTACCGGTTTTGGATATTTCTCTTTCTCGATGTAATCTGCCGCCAGTTCTTCGAGGTTGCCGCCAATCTCTCCTATCAAAACAACGGTTTCTGTTTGTTTGTCGTTCTTGAACATTCTGAGTGTATCTATGAAGTTTAGGCCGGTTATCGGATCCCCACCGAGACCGAGACACGTTGATTGCCCAAGTTTCTTCGCCGTGAGCGACGCTGCTATTTCATACGTAAGCGTGCCGCTCCTTGAGATCATTCCTACACTGCCTTTCTTGAAAATGTGTACGGGCATTATTCCAAGCTTACATTCTCCTGGCGTTATGATTCCAGGCGTGTTCGGCCCTATTATGGTTGCATGGTTCTGCCTGGCGAATGCCATGAGGCTGATCGAATCTTTGATTGGAATATGCTCAGTTATTATCACGATTGTTTTTATCCCGTTCTCTATGGACTCCATAGCTGCATCGGTTGCGAACGGCGCGGGTACGAAGATTATCGAGGCGTTTGCGGAGTGATTCTCTTCTGCTTCTTCCACGGTATCATAGATAGGAACATTCTCGATGCGGGTTCCGCCCTTGCCTGGTGACGTACCGGCAACGATCTTAGTGCCATACTCAATCATCAATTTAGTGTGATAACTCCCCTGCAGTCCAGTTATGCCTTGAACGATTGCCCTGGTATTCTCATCGATCAGTATTCCCATGTTAGCGACCTTCCCTTCTGGAGATTTCCACGACTTGCTGGGCTGCTTCTTCCATGCTGTTGAAGGCATGCAGTCCAGCTTCTTTCAGTATTCTCTTTCCTTCTTCCTCATTTGTGCCAACCAGCCTGATGGCCATGGGTTTTGTTACGCCGAGCGTTTCTTTCGCCGCTAGGATCCCACGTGCCACCTCATCGCAGCGAGTGATTCCACCGAGTATATTTATGAAGAGGGCCGTCACATTCGGGTCCGAAAGCACTATTCTGAGAGCGATAGCCGTTCTTTCTGAAGGTGCTCCACCGCCGACGTCAAGAAAGTTCGCTGGTTTTCCACCGTAGTACTGGATTGTATCCAGAGTTGCCATTACAAGTCCTGCTCCATTGCCTATGACTCCTATATTCCCGTCGAGTTTGACATATGCCAAGTCATTTTTCATAGCTTCAAGTTCCTGCTGAGTTAATTCGCCTTCCCCTTCCAGTAGCCTCTTCTTGTATTCTGGATGTCTGAAGAGCGCATTATCATCAAGTATTATGCGCGCATCTGCAGCAATGAACCTGCCGTCGGTTGTCTCAACGATAGGATTCATCTCAATCAATTCAGCATCATAGTCTCTGCCTGCGCAGTACAGACCCTCGAACGTTTTCGCAAGCTCCAAAATCTGGACACCCGTGTACCCGATCTTCTTGGCAATCCACCGCGTGTGATACGGAAAAAGCCCTTGCTGTGGGCTTATCTGGACCTTGATGACCCTTTCTGGACTCTTTGCTGCTATCTCTTCTATCTCCATTCCACCCACTGCAGAAGCAACGGCGACATAGCACTGTTTGAACCTGTCTGTTGTGATGCCAAAGTAAAGCTCTTTTTTCACTCTTATTTTTTCTTCAACCCACACGCTCTTGACCAGCATTCCCTTTACATGCGTGTTCAGCAATTTTTCCGCTGCTTTTTGGGCTTCTTCGACAGAATTTGCGAAAAGTATGCCGCCTGCCTTTCCTCTTCCTGCAACGAGCACTTGGGCTTTTATAGCGAGTGGTGGTTTCAATCTTGCTGCGACCTGAATGGCTTGGTTTGTGTTTGTGGCTAGTCCGCCTTCAGGTGCAGGAATTCCATATTTCATGAGTATGTTTTTTGCCTCATGTTCGAATAGCTTCATCGTTCCTAGTGCCTCATCTTACAGTTTCTATCGTGACGTAGGACCTCGTGTCTTGTACTCCATCGATTGAATACAACTTTTTCAAGACTTCGTCGAGTTTTCCTCTTTCGACAATCAACAAACCATCAACATCGCCTGCTATCCTGAAGGCCCTTTGCACTGCGAGTTGTTTGATTCTCTCGTAGACCTGAATTCTCTTGACAGGCGATATTTTCATCAGTATAAACGCTGGAGATGCGGAAAATCCCAGTATACTTAAGCCCTTCTCAGTCACATCAATGAAGCCTCTGCCAGTGCGTATAAAGCCCATGTTCCTGAGCTTCCTTAGATGAACGTTCAATGCCTGTCTGCTTACGCCCAATTCCTTTGCCAAAACATCCTGTTTCATGTGCAAGCTGTATATGTTCGTCGGTTCGCCCTTTTCACATAGCATTTTCAACAATTGCCCAGAGCGTCTGGTGAGCGTTTCCAGCAGGTACTCCCCCAATTGTATTTTTCTGTCAAGAACAGTCTGTACAATAGTATTAGTTATTTAAGCGTTCGGCAATGATGGAATAATTCATTTGTTAGTTGCCCCTTCAGAGAGTTTTTACTAGTGTCTAGGGGACACCGCAATGTATTTATTCGTCGGAAAAAATCTGTATGAGGCCAATAGAAATTAACAAGGACAGGGAGTGAGGCGGTGCAAAATGTCGGAAAGCAATGCAGTGTTGATCGGAAACAAGCCTGTAATGAACTATGTACTGGCATGCATAACCCTCTTTCACGGCGGAGCAAAAGAAGTCAGCGTTAAAGCTCGAGGGAGATCGATAAGTCGAGCCGTTGATGTCGTTGAAGTCGTTAGGCGCCGATTCTTGCCAGACGTGAAAGTCAAGAGAGTTGACATTGGAACACAGCAGATGACACCCAGAGAAGAGGGTGGGTCGCCTTCGAACGTCAGTACTGTGGAGATAACATTAGAACGCTAGATTAGAGTCTACTCGCATGAATCCGCAGGTCTCCGCTATCCCTCCTTCTGATTCGGAGGGCCATTCTCAAGGTGAAGACGGTACTTTGCAGCTTCTGTTTGAAGAGTGGCATACTGTGCCAAAAGTGTTCAGCTAGGCTAAAGTCTGGAGAAATAAGCCAATTAGATCTGAAGATTGCGCGTTTATTGTTATCTTTGGAGGAGAAGTATCCGCCTCTTCAAAACGTCTACTTCCACAGGGCCGTTGAATCAGGGAAGACTCTAGCCATAATCGTCGGATCCGGTGATGTTCACAGGCTTCTGGGTTACGGTGGCAGGATTATCAAGGCTTTGTACGAAGAGACTGGGAAGAACATTCGGGTCCTAGAAGATGGGGTTGACGAGAGAAAGTTTCTTGAGGATCTGTTTGCCCCTTTGAGTATAATGACGATCAACACCATATGGTTGCCTGATGGAAGCACTGAGACGCGGGCCATTCTGAGAAAAAGGCGTGGGACTCAGCCGCCTTTTGATATAAAGGCTTTAAAGGAAATTGCCCAGAAGATTCGGAATATGACCCTTCGCGTGGAATTCGCGGACTAGTCAAGGAGTGGCCTCATGAAAGTGGATCCAGTTGGCGATTGGCACAGGTCGCATTATTCAAAAAATGTCAGGCCAGAAATGGACGGCGAAGAAGTCACCCTTTCCGGCTGGGTTCAAGAGGTTCGCGATCTGGGCGCTTTGCGTTTCGTGATTTTTCAGGATCGTGAAGGCACTATTCAGCTGACGATCCTTAAGAAAAAGGCAAGCGGCGAAGTATTATCGAAGTCCGACAGCCTGCAGAAGCGTTACAGCATAGGCGTGAAAGGCATCGTAAAGAAGACTGACATGACACCTAGAGGCGTCGAAGTGATACCGAACGAAATCAGAATTTTCAACACGGCAGCAGCTCAATTGCCTATTGACATAACAGGAAAGACTCCTGCCAACTTGGAGGTTCGCTTGGATGCTCGAGCCCTAGATTTGTGCCAAGAAGGTAATATTGCTACTTTCAAGATCCAACATGTTGCACTGGAAGCAATAAGGGCGTTTTTATTTGAGAGAGGTTTCCTCGAAGTGCACACTCCACGCATCATCGCTTCAGCAACTGAGGGAGGAGCAGCATTGTTCTCAATCGACTATTTTGAGCGTAAAGCGTTTCTTGCTCAGAGCCCACAGTTGTACAAGGAAGAGCTCGTTATGAGTCTGGAGCGAGTTTTTGAGGTTGGGCCCTTCTTCAGGGCTGAAGAGTCGCATACTCGTCGTCACCTGAGCGAATTCGTGTCAATAGATATTGAGCAGGCGTTCACTGAAGCTGAGGATGTTATGCAGTTGCTTGAGCAGCTTATCCAGCACGTGTGTAAGACTGTTGTTGAGAGATGCCCAAGGGAGTTGACGCTGCTGAAGCATAGGATTGACGTGCCTGGCATACCGTTCAAGCGTTTGTCGTATGACGAGATCCTTGAGGATTTGAAACGTGAGGGATTGGACCTTTCATGGGGTGAGGACATTCCTACAGAGGCTCTTCGAACGTTAGGCAAAGTTCATCCGTACTTCTATTTTATCACAGACTGGCCGACGCAGTGCAGATCATTCTATGTGAAGCCTCAAGAAGGCAACCCCAAGGTGTCAGAGGGTTTCGACTTGATGTGGCGTTGGCTTGAGCTCGTGTCAGGTGGGACAAGAATTTCGTCTAAGGAGCTTCTGATGAAGCGGTTGGAAGAAAAGGGTTTGAACCCTGAGTCTTTCAAGTGGCATCTGGAAGCTTTTGATTATGGGATGCCACCGCACGCAGGCTGGGCCATCGGGTTGGAGCGTTTGACGATGTTCCTGACCGGAAGGAAGAACATACGAGAAGTCACATTCTACCCAAGAGACAGGTTCAGACTGACACCCTAACGTCAAGCAGCTCGAGAATGCGAGTGCCAAAGGCTGTCTAATCGAGCGCGCGCTAGTGACCCTTGAGTATCTCCTCTATTATCTTTGGCAGAGTGTAGCGAGCGAATTTCCTGACGGTCACCTTAGGATTCTTCTCGACGAAACCGTGAAACATGATATCAATCACCATGAATGCAGTGCTATGATCAAACAGGGGATAGCGCGCGCTACGCAAGAGATTCTACGCAGCATATTACAGAAGGGAAATGGGTGTCAGGGAGGCTTCTCCCGATCCTCTTGAATAACATGAAGAATAGAGACGAGAAAGTCAGCGTGTGGTTCGTGAAAGAAACTGGGAAGATAGCAGGTCTAATCGAGGAATTAAGATTTCAGGTCAGAAATGAGCTGCTTGAGGTTTGGTTTTCAAGAAAGGTCAAGGCGGACGATAGAGTTGGTATCGAGGTTTGCAAGCAATTGTCGCGCCTCGCCTCACAAGGCTTGTTCGAAACGGTCAGGTTAAGAGTGCAGAGCGAAGATAGACGGATCAAAGCGAAAGCTGAACTTCTTCTTAAGGAACTAGGTCAACGTCTGCTCTGACCCCAAACGAGCAATCGAAGCAAATACCTAAGTGTACACTCTCAACAAGCCTCGCGAGTTAGTGTATATACTATCCCCAACCCCCTTCCCAACCCTCTGGTAGCGCGCGCACGCAAGGTCTGTCAGTCCCTCTTCAGAACTGCGTGGAAGAACGCGTCAGAAGAAGAGAGAAAATATCCTCCAATCGTGAAGAAAAGGATAGACCGCGGAAGCCTGTCCGACACAATACGTTAAAGAGTTCGTGTTCCACAACAAGATGACTAGAAAGTGCGTAATCCACCCTGTGAAACCCGAAACACGTGTTGCAGGGCCCATTACCTTCGACGTAAACGTCAAAACAGGGAAGAATGAATGGTTCATCAAGATGGGCAGGATATGCCAACTCGCAGGAGCGGTGTATATGGACAAGCAGTTGCTGCGGAAGCATCTTGAATCCGCAAAGAGGGAGGTGCTTCGCCTCGTGGCTCAGCTCACCGCTGAGGAACTGAAGGCTAATACTGAAGAAGGATGAGCCTAAAACCTTCAAGATAGAAGAGGAAGCCCTTGAAAAAGGGGTCGCTTCCTAATCCGACTCTTTTTTACACATATTTCTTGTCTTTGTAGCAGTACCATCGTTGATATTGTTGAATGTAGGTTAGGGGTCCTCCACACGTTGGGCAGATTGGCGTCTGCGGCTGTTGCCCTACTGGTTGCGTGCCAAACGATAGTGTCTGACCTGTTTGGGGCTTCAATATCACAAAGTCTCCTGCCGCCTGAATGTCTTCCCATGGAATTTCTCTGGTTTCGCCCTTCTTGCTCTCAACAATCAATGTCATGCCTACCTTTCCCACCGTGAAGGCAATGTCTTGCACAGTCCCAGATCCGTTTCCCTCGCTGTCAATCACCTGCATGCCTATAAGCCGATCTTTCGTCATGGCTTTCTTCTCTTTTTCTGGTCTCGACATTCATACCACTCTGCTGTTTGAATCTTTAGATCGTTATGTCTTATAAGTTTTGGCGCGCACTACGAGTTTTGAGAGTTCTGAATAAGTCTCCTCTATTAATCATCCTGCAAAGACTGATTGTTCACGCGAATGGTCAAAGCCAGCACCGATTCTGCGTTAGTGCGCGCCTTTCTGGCGCCAACAAGACATGGAGTGAAAACCTTAATGAAGACAACAACACAGTGGAAAAGAGCGCAAGCGATAATAACGAGTTGCGCTGAAATAACGGGAGAGATGTAAAAATGTCAACAGGAAGCAGTTCACAGTTCGATATAAACCATTGGATCTTACGCCTCGCCGCATTCATAATCGACAGCATAATAATCGGCATCGTAGCATACATCATATTCTTTCTGGTAATTGTATCATTGTTCTTCAGCGGCGGTTTGCTTTTTGCATGGACATGGGGGTTGGGGTTTCCCTTTCTCGTAGGCATACTCGAAATACTTTACTTCGTGTTTATGGAAGTTTCTTATGGCGCAACACTGGGGAAGAGATTCTTAGGATTACAAGTGCAAACCGTAAACGGCAGCAAAGTAACGTTTGACAAAGCATTCATCCGGAACATAAGCAAGATATATTGGCTTTTCCTCCTAATAGACTGGATACTGGCAATCGCCATTGCTGGACACGACCAACGCCAGAAATACACTGATCGTATTGCAGGAACAACCGTGGTCTCTGTGAAACAAGCATTCTCATCTGTTGCAACATCGCCACCACCGCCACCACCTCCACCACCGCCCTAGTTCCATTCCTTAAGGGCCAAGTCCGAGAAGCCGTGCGTCATAGACGCCTATTTTTCCTCTATTTTGCAGCGCGCACATAAATGTTGCCTGGCCTTATTGACCTCGTTGTGGACTTGGTTTTGATTGCTCCTGTTTTCGCCATAATCCTAAGTGACTTCCCAAGCGACCATTTCGACTTCCGAATCTTCGAATCTTTGCTTGAACCACGGTCTTCCAACGATGGTCTTCTACCACCGCCTCCTTCAGGAATCAGCTACTAATTCACTTTCCTTGCATACCATCAGGCAACGGGCTTAACGTGGCTTTTAGTTAAAAATGTCCAACAACTTCATAAACACTGCTTTGCATTGCCCGACTATGGGGGAAGAGCTTAAAATCTCGTGCGGAGTCTTCGCAGCCATAAACTATGAAGACCAGCCTGTGTTTCCATGCATATATTGGGGGCTCAGGGCTCAGAATCACAGAGGACACCAGTCACACGGTTTCCTTACTTTCAACGATGGGAAATTCTACGTCCATAGAAACTTGGACCTTGTGCCGAAAATCAAGGCCAATGCTATTCAAGAATGGTTCGGGCGTCTGCCGGGACACATTGGCATAGGCAACGTCAGATACACAACGTCTGGAAAAACTGATGAGAAATCGTTGATACTAGGTACACAGCCTGTCACAGCTTCAAGGAATGGGCTGAAACTCGCCATATCCTACAACGGTAATGTGGTCAACACTTTCCAGCTTAGAAAGGAAATAAGCACACAGTTTCAGGATTTCAGCTCCGAGTGTGATGCGGACTTGATCTGCCACAAACTAATGATTGAGTTGATGAAGAGCAAGGATCTGGTTTCAGCCGTCAAAACATGTATGCTCGAAGTCGACGGCGCCTTTTCAGTAGCCGGCGTGACTCAGGATGGCGAATTCTTCGCTTTCAAAGATCCGCATTCAATAAGGCCTCTGTGTGCAGGACACAGTCCAGACAGTTCGACCTACGCATTTTCCTCAGAGACTGTCAGCCTTGATATCAACGGGTTTGAGAGGGATTTTGAACTTAAACCGGGAGAGTTTGTTCGAGTCTCAAGAGATGGCTTCGAGAGAAAGCAGCTTGTCAGCACCGAACGAAAGGCCTTCTGTTCCTTCGAGTTTGCATATTTCGCGAGACCCGACTCTCACTTTGATGACAAGTACGTTTATGAAATACGTGAAGAATTTGGCAAGAATCTTGTTAGAGAGAATCCAGACATCGTGAAGGATGCGGACATCATCTTGTCAGTGCCAGAAACAGGCGATGACCCAGCCATGGGAGTCCACGAAGAATCTGGCCTGAGGTGGGAAAGAGCCTCGCGCAGACATCGATACGTCACAGAGAGAGCCTTTCTACTACTGAATAGAGAACGCCAGCCAACTATAACCCGGAAGATCAACATTCTCGGTCCGAAGATCGAAGGAAAAAGGATCATAGTAACCGAGGACAGTATTGTCCGAGGAGACACGACAAAAGTAATAGTACAGAAGCTCCGTAACATGGGAGCCAAAAAAGTCTACTTGTTCGTCACGTTTCCACGCATCATAGGGCCATGCCTGTACGGAATAGATATGGCAACCTACGGTCAGCTGATAGGCTCTAAGCACGGCCCGGAAGAGATCGCGAAAATAATAGGCGCAGACGCCGTGTGTTATCAATCATTAGAAGATTTCGTGAGGGCAACAGGATTTGCCCGCAATCAGCTATGCATGGCTTGCGCTACAGGAGAATATCCAACGCCGATGGCCCAGAAAATGGCGGATAGTATGAAGAAAAGATTTCGAGATGGCTTTGAGGAAACTGAAAGAATCTACGAGACTGAAGAGGCAATCGAGAGCGAGTAGTGGCAGGACAAGTCAAGCGCCAATCTATAGTATATTTGCGGTGGTCAATCGTGGAGAAATTGGGTGTGCTTGTCGTTTCCTATGGCGCAAGAGAAGCGGCGATAGTCGACGTGTTGGCGCGGAGCGAAAGCTATAAAGTGGATGTTTACGTCGCGGACAAACAGAAAAACCCTTTCAACGCGAAAATCGCCGCTAAGCACGTCGTTATTCAAGATCTGAACGTAGAGGAAATCTGCCGATTTGCCCAAGCTAACAAAGACAAGATAAGTTTCGGAATAGTGGGTCCCGAAAAGCCAATAATCGATGGAGTACGCGACCTGGTCGAACAGCGAACGGGCATACCGATGATCTGTCCAACTAGACAGTACGCCATCGAAGAAAGCAAGGTTCAGCAGCGATTATTGTTTGAGAAGGTGGTTCCCGAAGCAAACCCGCGCTTCAAGATCTTCGACCCTAAAGACTTCAAAAACGCGGCAGACGTGAAAAAGTCCGTTTACAAGTGGCTCGACGAATTAGAGAACAATGTGGTCATCAAGCCTGACAAGCCCGCGGCTGGAAAAGGCGTCGGCGTCTGGGGGGATCACTTCACCAACCGTGATCAGCTGTTCGAGCATTTCCGTTCAAATTTCCAATTTGGGTCGGTCATAATAGAAGAGAAAGTTGACGGTGAAGAATCGAGTTTTCAAGCTTTCTGCGACGGCAAACACCTTGCAATGCTCCCAGATACGAGGGATTACAAGCGGGCTTTCGACGGCGACAAGGGGCCGAACACTGGCGGGATGGGCTCCTACAAGAATGTCGGTGACGTTTTACCCTTCCTTAGTAGCGATGACAGGGCCAAAGAGACTGAGATTGTGCAGAGAATCTTCACGAAGTGGAAGAGAGAAGACGCGTCGGGTTTGAGAGGCATTCCATTATACGTAGCTTTCATGCATACGAGTAAGGAGCCGAAAATTCTTGAGAACAACAGTCGACCTGGAGACCCCGAAATAATAAATATTTTACCCATATTGAAACAGGATCTTGTCGATGTATGTTACAAGATACTTGAGGGAAACCTTTCTCGGGTAGAGGTCGAGAGAAAGGCAACAGTGGTCACGTATAAGGTTCCTCCAAGCTACGGAGGATTCGCAAGCGATTTTCCAAGTCTCGTACAGACGAGTGAAATTGACACGCCTGTTGACTTGACCAAGGCCTACGCGTTGAGCAAAAAATACGGTGACAGAATTCGCGTCTACCCAGCCTCGATTGAGCTGCGCGGTGGTCAATCGTATGCCCTTAAATCCAGAACCGTGGCGGTCGTGGGAATAGCCGATGAGATCGAAGCAGCCAGACAAATCTCGACCGAGGGCATAGACGCCATAAAGGGCGGAGCACTTTGGTACAGAAAAGACATCGGCTCTGTGGATCACATAAACCAAAGCAGGAAGCACATAGAAAGACTGAGGCTCAGAAAGTGAGAAAGGCTTTCATATCCGACTGCGAAGGCCCAATATCAAAGAATGACAACGCATACGAAATCACTTCGCGGTTTGTTCCGGAAGGGAGCAGACTCTACGCGATCATTAGCAAATATGATGATGTGCTTGCAGACGTTCTTAAGAGGCCGGGCTACGAGGCTGGCTACACTCTGAAACTCATTCTGCCTTTCCTGAAAGCCTACTGTGCAACGGACCTGAAGATGCAGGAATACTCTGCCGCAAAGCTGATGTTGATCCCGGATGCAAAGAACACGTTGCAACATGCAAGAAGCATAGCCCAAGCTTTTGTTGTCAGCACAAGTTATGAACATTACATAAAAGCGCTGTGCCAAGCATTGGATTTTCCGTATGCAAACACCTACTGCACAAGAGTCAGCATTGACAAGTATCACATGACAGAACAGGAGAAGAATCAGCTGAGGAAGCTTACAGCGGAGATCGCACAGATGCACGTGGTCGAGGTACGGTCAAACGCAAAGTCCGTTCAGGATTTTTCTGATGTTGATCGGAAAACAATCCGGCGACTGGATGAGATATTCTGGCACGAGATAACGAACTTGGAGGCAGGAAGGATCTATTCTGAGGTTGACCCGATGGGCGGGTGCAAAAAAGCTGAGGCTATTGAAGATATCGTCGAAAAAACAGGAATTGGATTGTCTGATGTGATGTATGTAGGCGACAGCATAACCGACGAGGAAGCCTTCAAGCTTGTTAGAAGAGGAGACGGCTTGACCGTTTCGTTCAACGGTAACCAGTATGCCGTAAGAAACGCTGATATCGCCGTGATGTCGGAAAACAGCGTTCCCACGGCAATTATCGCGGACATCTTCTGCAGGTCTGGGAAACAGCTGGCCCTGAGACTGGCAGGTGACTGGAACATAGAGGCACTGAAAAAAAGCCGAGTTGACCCAGATTTGCTCAAGCGTCTTCTCAGGTTTCAAGTTGATAAATCGTACATGGTTGAAACAGTAAAAGATGAGAACGTTGAGGAACTCGTGAAGAAGAGCACTGAATTCAGAAGAGAAGTCAGAGGTGAAGCTGTTGGGAGCCTGGGATAAAATGGTTAAGAAGGAATTGATTGAAGATACCTTTGCGGAGGCGTTCGACGGCATCTACTGCCGGCTCATAGTCACTGCTGATGACAAAGAAACTCTTAGGAAGGCGGCCGAAGATGCCACTGCAACGCCATCAAGTGTCATCGGAAGGCTTGATAGTGGAATCGAAAGATGGATATCAGGAAAAGAGTCGCCCGACGAACGCAGAGGAGCAGTCCTGCAGTTTTGGAAGGGTTTAGAGAGAGAGAAACCAGTCGAGGACTCTATCAAACGTTTTGAGAAGGAACTCTCTTACAGAATACGCCAAGATATACTGGTGAAGCCTTTCACCGCGGTTTTTGACGCTTTATCCGTGGAGCCTGAAGGAAGAATAGATATGATGGAAAGGGTCGGGCATTGCGGTGACGGGTTTGAATGGGAAAGGCATGTTTACGGTCGCCGCATGATCGTTGTTCCTCTGATGGTGCCCGATTTTTTCATAGAACGTTACATCGGCTACGCTCGAGGAATATCAGGAGGCAATTTTTGGATAATGTGCAAGACTAAGACATCGGTCAAAAGGGCTGGAAAAGCCGCGTTAGAAGCCATAAGCAGAGTTGAGGGAGTAGTAACCCCTTTTGACGTTTGTTCAGCGGGTTCGAAAACTGAAACTAGGTTTCCACTGATAGGGCCTACGACAAACCATCCATACTGTCCTTCTCTTAAACATAGACTAGCCGGAGCCTCGAAAGTCCCCAGAAGCGTCAAATACATTCCGGAGATAGTGATCAACGGAATCTCGATGGATGCCGTCGAGAAGGCCATGAAGGTCGGCATAACTGCTGCGTTGGACGTTGATGGTGTTGTGAGGATTTCCGCTGGAAACTACGGCGGCAGACTTGGCGATCATAGAATACGTATTCGAGGGTTGTTTGCATGACCCGGTTCGATGCGATGGGATTTGGCGCGCTGAACGTAGACAAGCTTTTCAAGGTTAACAGAATAGCTAGTGCAGAAGAAGAAAGCACGATAATTGACTGTGAGGAAGCATGCGGCGGCTCGGCAGCCAATACCATCGTGGCTCTTGCAAGGCTCGGCAGCAAAGTCAGCTTCATCGGAAAGGTAGCACGCGACAGAGAAGGAAAAATGCTTCTTGAAGATTTTCGCAGAGAAGGAGTAGACACGGCCAACGTGATCGTTGCGAAGCGTGGAAGAAGTGGCAACGTCGTGGGCTTCATTGACGAAAAGGGCGGTAGGGCCCTATACATCAATCCCGGCGTCAACAACGACATAGAGCTTCCAGAACTCTGTACAGAGCGCATTCTTCAGACAAGGTTCTTGCATCTGACATCGTTTGTCGGAAGGAAATCTCTACAAACTCAGGAGAAACTCCTGCAGATACTTCCCAGGAACGTGTTAGTAAGCTTCGACCCCGGAGCAGTCTATGCAAGGCTAGGATTGAATGAGTTGAGATCCATTATAAGGAGAACTCACGTTATGATGCCAAATCTTAACGAGCTCAAGCTTCTGACTGGCAAAGCCGATTACCGCAGGGGCGCGAAGTTCCTGCTTGAACAGGGCATAAGTGCAGTGGCTGTGAAACTCGGCGCGCAGGGCTGCTACGTGACGGACGGCCGAGAAAGTTGCCTAATAGAAGCATGTAAGGTCAAAGTCGTCGATACGACAGGGGCAGGAGACGCGTTTTGTGGGGGTTTCCTTTACGGCCTGATTAAAAAGAAGAGCCTTTATGACTCTGGAAGGATAGGAAATTTCGTGGCTTCAAAATGCATAACGAAAGTCGGCGCCAGAACATCGTTGCCACGTGTCAAGGATCTAGGGCTTCTTGCTTAGGAACTTGATCAGACTTTCAAAGATCATTTTGCCGTCGCCAAATTTGGCCCTTCGTGCATGACTTGTCCAGTCAGGCTGCTGCCACCAATAGAATGCTCTTTCGGGGTGCGGCATCAAACCGAAAACTGTTCCTTCAGGATTGCATATGCCCGCTATGTCATAGAAAGAGCCGTTCGGATTGATCGGAAAAACGCCCTTCGCGTATTTGCCATTCTCGTCGCAATAGCGAAAAACAAGCTGATCATTTTCGCGCAGTCTTTCTAAGAACTGCTCCTGTTTTTCCTTTGAGAATATGAATCTTCCCTCAGAATGTGCTACGGGCATACGTAAGACCCTTCCCTTCGGTACCGCTGAAGTGAACAGGCATTTCCCGTTGCTTTCGTTCTTCAGAAGAATCCACCTGCAGTTGTAGCCAGGTGGAACGTTTTGGGCCAATGAAGCCTGTGGGTAACGGCTGATCCCTTCAAAACTGGGGAGCAGACCTGCCTCGACAAGAACTTGAAAGCCGTTGCATATTCCGAGCACTGGGCGGCCATCATCCACAAAAGCCCGCAACTCCTTGCCCAGCTTAGTCAGCGTCCACTTTGCCCATAAAGCCCCTGCTCGTACATAGTCCCCATAGGAAAATCCCCCTGGAAAGATCAAGGCATCGTATTCTAACAGGTTTCGGTGTTTGACTATTTCATTGGCATGCGCAATCTCAGCCTTGGCGCCTAATTCTTCGATGGACCGTTTTGTTTCCGCATCACAGTTTGTGCCGCCGACACGTAACACGCAAATTTTGATGTCATCCACATTCATGGGTCAGGCTTCTCCACTGAACGTTTGTTTCCAGCTTTGTCGCAAGTCGTCGACCGGTGTTTCGAGTGCAATTTTTCCATCTGTCCCGATGATGCGTAGTCGAGGAGTCTTTTCGACTCTGCCGATCTCCGCATGCGGTTTTCCGCTCATCAAAGCTTCAAAGTCGTCTCTATTCTTGTTTGAGACTTCAATCAGAAAACGACTGTTGGATTGGGAGAAGAGGACGAAGTCATCACGGTCCACATTTTTTCTTGGAACATTCCTCAAGTCTACTTCCATCCCGTGGTCGCCTGAGAACGCCATCTCAGCTGCCGCGACAGCCAAGCCGCCTTCCGAAAGATCATGACAAGCTTTCACCAATCCTTGATCAATCGCTCGTGTTACTGCATTGAATATCTCTCTGGCTGTTCCAGCTCTGGTCTCGGGCACGCTCTTTCCCAAGTATCCATAGAGTCTGTAGTATTCTGAGGCGCCCAGTTCTTTGAAGGTCTGTCCGACGACGTAGATTGGGTCGCCCGTGGTCTTGGCGTCCATTGAAACTGTGCGACGAATATCTGGAACGAGCCCCAATGCAGTGATCAAGAGAGATGGCGTCACTGGTCCAAGCGGGGACTCATTGTAGAGGCTGTCCTTACCGGAAATGAACGGTGTCCCGTAAGCTTTTGCAACGTCGTAGCAAGCTTTGCAGGCTTCAACCAAGCTGCCGAGTCTTTCGGGTCTTTCCGGGTTCCCCCACGTGAAATTGTCGAGAAGTGCTATTCTTCTTCCTCCGACTGCAACGTTGTTCCTTACAGCCTCGTCTATCGCTGATGCAGCCATCCAATAAGCATCAATCCTTCCGTAGTTCGGGTTTATCCCACAAGAGATCGCTATCCCGGTCCAAGAGTTGTTCAGTGGCTTCGAGATGGACGCATCGTTCGGGCCGGCGTAGCTTCCTTGCAAAGGCTTGAGGACTGTGTTTCCTTTGACCTCGTGGTCATAGCTACGCACTACGCTTTCTCTACTTGCGATGTTAGGTGACGACAATAGATTGAGCAATATTCTCTCTAGGCTATTCGGCTTCTGAAGGTGTGGTTCGTCGAGAATCCGGTGGTCGAGTCTTGCAGTTTTCTGGGATATTGGCGGTTTGAAGAGAAAGGGGACATCTATGTTTGTCACTTCTACGTCTCGGTAGCTGATCCTTAGGATCGTTTCGGCGGTAAGCTGTCCGATTGCAGTAGCTTGAACGTCTTCGTTCTCGAAAATGTTTTTCACTTTTTCGAGGTTCTCTGCTGGCACGATCAGGAGCATTCTTTCTTGTGACTCGGAAATGTAGATCTCCCAAGGTGCCAAGTCAGCATATTTTAGCGGAACCTTTTCGAGTTCCACGGTTGCACCGCATCCGTACTTGTGAGCAATTTCACCGACAGCTGATGATAGTCCTCCGCCTCCTAGATCTGTTATTGCCGAGGCCAATTCAAGGTCTCGAATCTCGATTATGGCTCTTTTCAGTTTTTCTTCTTCGATAGGGTCTGCAATCTGCACAGCGGGACGGGATACTACTTCTGATTTTTCAGTTAATTCGGCGGATGCAAAAGTCACGCCGTGAATGCCGTCTCGGCCAGTTTTGCCGCCTGCTAGGACTATTATTTCGTTTGGCTTAGCTTCTCTCTTGATCTTCTTGAGAGGAAGAAGTCCGATGCAACCGCAGTAGACGACAACGTTTCCGGTGTAGCTCTCATCGAAGTATATCGCGCCGTTGACCGTTGGGATTCCCATGTTGTTCCCATAGCTTCCGATGCCGGCTACCACGCCGACGTAGATGTATTTCGGATGCTTCACGCCAGGCGGTAGCCTTTCGCAATCAAAATCCAATGGCCCGAAGCCCAGAACGTCAGTGCAAGCTATGGGATCGGCCCAGACGCCGAGAATATCGCGGATTACGCCTCCGACGCCTGTGGCTGCTCCGCCGAAGGGTTCTACAGCCGAGGGGTGATTGTGCGTTTCTACTTTTGCTGCTATTCCATAGTCTTCGTCTAATTCGACTATGCCTGCGTTGTCTTCGAAAACTGAAAAGCACCAAGGCGCCTTGATTTCATCTGTGGCTCTCGCAATGTATGTTTTGAATAGACTATCAATGTCTTTGCCCTTGTACCTTATTCTTCCCTTGAATGTCTTGTGGAAACAGTGTTCGGACCACGTTTGGCTTATGGTCTGCAGCTCAAGGTCTGTTGGGTTTCGCCCTTTCGTTTCAAAATAGATTTTGACGGTATTCATTTCTTGCCCGTTTAGGCCTAGTCCCATCTCTTCGCTTATTTTCTTGAGTTGTTTTTCTGAGGCTTTAAACACGTCTATTTTGAAGAACGAGAATGGAGTGTTCTGTCGGATGAAGATGCTGGGAGTCATCTCCCTTCCTCGATCTCAATCGCATAATTGTCCTTGGTCGGATTTGCCAAGAGTCTTCTGCACATTTCTTCACTCTCAGCTTCAACCTTCGTGCGTGATGCTGCTTCAAGAACTACATTATACACTTTCCCCACGCTTACGGATTTAACCGCATAACCAAGCTCTTTCAACAGTCTTGCTGTTGTTTCGCCTTCTGGGTCACTGTGACCTGGCTTCAATTTTACCTCGATTCTTGCCTGATATTTCATGGGCTAAGTGAGAAATTTTAATGGATTTAAGCACTTTCATCAGCAATGAAGCAACAGCTACTTCAGCACGATCTTCTTGTTTTTGTAGATGATTTCGATTCGTTCGGATCCCGTTACTCTGCCGATCTGCTGAGTTTCGGTCCCGCTTTTTTCCAGGGCATCCATCGCTTCGTCAGCATCAGTTTTGTTCACAACTATTGCGAATCCCCATCCCATGTTGAAGGTCTTAAGCATCTCCTCATCAGTTATCATGCCCCCTATTTCTAAAGCAGTCTTCTGAATTAACTCAAATATGGGATGAGGGTTGAAATTAGAAAATTCGAACCCGATGTGTTTTGAAAACTTCGATAATCTATCAAACTTTAGGTACGCGTCACCAGTGATGTGCACTGCTGCCTTCAGTTGAACGTTTTCTGCAACTTTCAACAAAGGTTTGACATAGATTTTGGTCGGTTCGAGAACATCCCAGATTATCTCCCTTTTCAAACCGTCTGGAACATCTTGAGGATCGTATTTTCCACCCCACTGCTTGAAGAGAATTCTTCTCGCAAGAGACATGCCATTGCTATGGAGTCCCGAGCTTCGCAAGCCTATGATTGGGTCACCTGGTTTTATGTTTTTTCCAGTGATAATCTTCTCCTTGTCAACTTTGCCTACTGCTGCGACTATCATGTCGAAGCCCTTGCCTTCGACAAAGCCTTTTGTCAGTTCTGCCACATCTCCGATTTCTCCTCCGGGCACGATGCATTCAGCCTCAATTGCTCCCTTTGCAAGGCCCTCTATCCATTGCTTGACCAGGCTCGGCTCCGAAGCTTGTGCATGAATGTTATCCGCGATTGCAAGAGGTCTAGCTCCAGAGCGTATCACATCGTTCACGGCCATCGCTACGCCATCAATTCCTATAGTATCGTATTTTTGAGCCAGTTGGGCCACAAGCACCTTTGTGCCGACGCCTTCAATCTGGAGGTCTAAATAGCTCCCTCTACCCAAAGGGAAAATGTTTCCAAAAGGGAGTCGGATGATTTTGCCATAGACGCTCAGCCTGTACGTCTTTTTCAATACTTGTAGTGCCTTCTTGGATTCAGCTCTCAGTTTCCTGTTCACACCTGAACCGGCGTAGGTGAATTCTTGAGTCAAAGGTCTCCTCCTGTAGGAATAGTATTGAGCTAGCCCCGTCATGGCATGATTCTTCTTAGGCTTCAGGAAAGATAACACTTTTCATAGCATCGTCGCGATTGGGAAATCGATAGCGGATCTTAGGGAGTCATCAGATTCGTCGGTGAGAATCAATGGACAGATTATCCATCGAGGTTTCGGTGCAAAAGGGGATATGGCGAACAAGTTTGCCCTAAATGGAGACTTGGTCTCCCAGATGGGTTAGCTGAAGGCGTGTTCATGCGAGCCTCAGGATAGAATACTGATTCTGCTTTCCTTGTATGATCACATTCGTTGGACAGACTATTCCATGTATCACAACGACGAATTGTGGTGGGAAGTGTTATGATTTTTTGGTTGACGCATATACGGTTTGATAAATGGATTGGTTTTGTTCGCCTAGTCTATAGGTGTTAATCAACATCCCCAAGAGGACGTAGTACTGCCTGAGAAAGTCTTGTCCTCTCTCTGTTGCGCAGTACAGAATCTGTTGGCCCCTCATGCGTATCTCAACGAAGCCTATCTTCGTGATGGACGCCAAATATTTCTTTAGTTGAGCGTAGTTGATGCCGGTGCGTTTCATCAGGGAGTATTTGTCTCCGCTGTCATATTTGAGTGCGTCGAGTATTTCGGCTATTATCTCGAAATGGCTTCTATATTTTTTGCTCAGGGTCAACTGGCACGGACTGTTTTTCTTAAGTAATGATAAGTTGTATGAGTCATGCTCTACTGTGAAGTCTGCCATCATTCTTTCCCACCATATATGTTGCCGTTTAAAGGCTTACTACTTTCTTCCGTAGACTTGATTGAAGACTTGATTGAAGATTGAATAAATGAGTTGACAAAGTTTAAATTTCCCATTCTGGCGCGAAGGGTTTATTACAGCGTTTCAATTGAATCTGTTGAATAGGGGAAAAACTGTTTGGAGCAGCTCAAGCTGTCCCAGGATGACGCACGTTTTCTGCAGGATGTTCTCAAGGCTGATTATGCGACCGCAAGCATACGTTTGCGCGTGGGGGAGCAGCAGTATGGTCTGGCACAAGCGATTGCCTCCTTCATGTTTGAGCTTCATTTTCCCGATGTTAAAGACATAATTAAGAGATTGCACGGGGAACAAAAAGTAAACGACCTGCAGTTTGTTCGTAAGATCCAGACGGTGCTGAAGAAGATGGAGAAGAGTGGCATCGTGAGGATTCTGCCGAAATCGAAGCCTTGGGAGTTACAGAGATATGCGCTTTCCAGCTTCAAGTTTCTCGATAGTGATAAGAATTCTGTGAGTTTTGCTACTGAGGAGCAGGTTGAGCATACGCAGAATTTACTGCAGTCGCCGTCAAATCAGCAGGAGCAACCTGGAATGGATTATGCCAGGCTTTTCATCCTGGTGCTCGTCGCGGGTGCATCGTACGCATCGATCTTGTGGTCTCTGTTGCAACCTGTGATAGTTCCAGCTGTTTTCGTTCCAGCATTGTCAGTCTCTGTGGTGTGCTCTCTCATCTTAGGAAAAACGCTCTCTAAGGGATCGTCTCTAAAGCCTGAAAGTTGATGTTTGTGTGGGAATATGTCGAATAGGGTTGAATTGAAGAAGGTCGCGTCGTTTCCGCTTCTATTCTTGCTACTCTTGGTAGCGATGGTTGCCACACGATGGAACATGTCTGTGGCCGGAAGCCCGGGAACTCTTGAAGTGCCATCGAGCAAGTATCTTACAATCCAAGACGCTATCAACGATGCAGGTTCAGGTGACCTAATCTTTGTGCATGATGGCATTTACTCTCAAAACCTCGTTATCAACAAGAGTGTGTCGCTTGTGGGTGAAGATAGGGATCTAACAGTTATCTACGGAAGCGGGGCCTCAAGTTACGTGATCAACGTGATCGCTAATGGCGTGACGATCACAGATTTTACTGTGAGGGCGAACAGTTCGATTCAGAGTCCAGTTACGGTCAGTTCCGCAGGAAATGTCTTAGAGAATAACATATTTGAAGAAGGCTACAATGGAATCCAGCTCTTTTCCTCTAACAACATTGTCTCTAATAACACCATCCACGATAACGAGTACGCGGGTCTAAACTTGTTTGCTTCTAATTATAACGTTTTCTCGGATAACCTTATTGTGAACAACGTTGTTGCCGGCATCGAGCTCGATCAATCGGCTAACAATGTTTTTTCGGGGAACACGATCTACGACAATCCGGAGGGGTTGACTCTTTCTTTCTCAGCCAGCAACAACGTTTTTTACCATAACAACTTCAACAACACGGTTCAATTGTCGAGCACCTCGGTGAATTCCACTAATGTTTGGAGTCTGAATGGGGAAGGCAACTATTGGTCTGATTACACAGGACAGGATTCAAATAACGACGGAATAGGGAACATTCCATACAACATCACACGTACAGAAGGGCCTGATAGTTATCCCCTCATGGGACCGTTCCATGACCTAGAGGTCGCATTGACTGGCCAGACATACAACGTCAATCTTATCAGCAACTCCTCGATCTCGGGTTTGAGATTTACGTTCGGACAGGAGACTGGGAACAAGATTGTACTCTTCAATGTGGCAGGAGGGGGAGGCAAAGTTGGGTTCGGCAGGATAATGATTCCTCTCAGCCTGATGGGCATGCCATTCATCATCCTAGGTGGCCAGGGAGAAATAACTCCAACAGTGCTGAACGCTTCAAACTCGGCGAACGTCTTTCTATACTTCACGTGGGTCGATAGCAATCAGACTATATCCATAATCTCTTCAAAGACCCTGCACCTTTACAACGATTTGCTTGGTGAGTACGCCAATCTTTTGGCTGATCTTAACAATTTGAATGTCACACAAAGTAGCTTTCTGGCGAATTATAGCACTCTCTTGGGTAATCTGGCAGATCTTGAAAGTCGGTATTTTGCGTTGAACTCCTCTTACTACAGCCACCTTTCAGACTATTCAAAAAATGTGAAGAACCTTCAGAACCTGATGTACGTCTTCGCGGCCACGACGGCAATCTTCCTCATAACGACTGTTTATCTTTCAAAGAGGGCGAACACGAGTACAAAGCAGAAGCCCAAGGGCAGCGAAAAAGAGGATTAACCTCTATTGAACCAGTTCTTTTCCTTTCCTGTACGCTTGCACGTTCATGTTTGCGGTTTGCTTCTCCATCGTGTCGACTATCGCCTTCTCCAGAGAAGCATCGCTTACTATTCTGGTCACCTTCGCCAAGGCTCCCAGCATAAACATGTTCGCGCAGACTTTCGTCCCAAAAATCTTGTCAGCAGTTTCTGTGGCAGGAACCTTGAAAAGCTTCATTTTTCTTTCAGGCTGTTTGACATTGGTGCTATCGATGACTAATATGCCGTCATCCTTCACATCCTTCAAGTGCCTGTCAAGGGCTTCTTGGTTCATCGTGAGTAATATGTCGCATCTAGTGACCATTGGAAAGCCGATTTCTCGGTCTGATATTATCACTTCGCTTTTGGCCATGCTGCCTCTTGCCTCAGCCCCATAGCTTTGCGTTTGTACGACTTTTTTTCCATCATAGGCGGCCGCTTTGCCGAGTATGTGCCCTGCGAGGACCACTCCTTGTCCTCCAGACCCTGCGATTCTTATTTCAGTCTTCAATTCTCTTCTTTGCCTCCTCCATTGTAGCCTGCATTGTTTGAGTGAGCGTCGGTCTCTGCTTCTTCGCGAATTCACCAACGACTATCTTGGACATCAGCTTGTCTTCACCCATTTTTTCTGCCTGTTCGATCGAGACGGTGTTTTGCTTGAACCACTTCACCATTTCACCCGCATCTTTGAATCCAGCTTTTCTTCCAAAAGCCGTTGGACACTGGCTTACGACTTCAATGAATCTGAAGCCCTTCGTCTTCAACGCTTCCTTTAAGGACTCTTTGAACTCGTTAACGTGAGCCGTTGTCCAGCGTGCGACGTAGCATGCTCCAGCGGTCACAGCGAGCCTTGCAGCGTCCAAGGGATATTCGAAGCTGCCGTACGGTGTAGTAGTCGTCACCGCCATGAATGGAGTTGTCGGCGCGACTTGCCCGCCAGTCATCCCATAGACCATGTTGTTGACCATTATAACGAGAATGTCCAGGTTTCTTCGGGCTGCATGTATGAAGTGACTCATGCCTATGCCGACTATGTCGCCGTCTCCGCCAAAAACGACGAGGTTTACGTCGGGCCGGACGAGTTTTATCCCTGTGGCGACGGGTATGCTTCTTCCATGCAGGGTGTGGACTGAATCTGCTATGAAATGCGGCGATGGAATCCATGCGGAGCAACCGATTCCGCTGCAGAATACGAACTTGTTTAGGTCCTCGTGGCCTAATTCATGGACCGCCCTGAGGAACACGTTCATTACAGTGTAGGCTCCGCAGCCTGGACAGAACGGAGGAGCTATATCCCTCATGTATTTTCGGGGTGAAAAAGTCTCAGTCATTTTTTCTTCCTGCCTCAGTGATCTTGGTGAGCAGTTGTTCGGGAGTGATGAGTTCTCCGCCTCCGATCTTGTTTATAGACGTAATTTGAGAGTGGCCGTTTGCGGCTCTTTCAACTTCGTAATACAGTTGCTTGAGGTTCATTTCTGGAACTATGATTGTCTTGGCTGTGTCGGCCATTTTCTTTATTATCCTGTCGGGAAAGGGCCATACTGTTCTGAGCCTCACGTAACCTGTCTTTATCCCACCTTTTTGGGCATTTTGGACGGCTTCGTAGACTGTTCTTGAAGTGCACCCGAATGAGACTATGCCAACTTCGCATTCGTCGATATTATAGCTTTCAAAATCGGCGATGTTTTTTGCATGTTTTTGGATTTTCCCATTGAGTCTCTCCACGAGTTTTCTGTGGACGAGCGGATCGGCTGTGGCCCTGATGCCGTACTCGTCGTGAGTCGAGCCCGTGACCACGACGTTGAAGCCACCTCCGACTGACGGCATCGGCGGGACTTCCTCCAACCCGAAAAACGCCTTTTCGCTTGCGTCAGGCCCTCGTCGATTCACGATCTTCAACGCCTCAGGCTCTGGCAGGATTATCTGCTCTCTCATATGTGCGACTATCTCATCAGCAAGCAGTATGACGGGGGTGCGGTACTCTTCCGCCAGGTTAAACGCCCTGACTGTAAGCATGTACATCTCCTGCACCGAGTTGGGTGAAAGCACGACGGCTGAGTAGTCTCCATGTGTGCCCCATCGAGCTTGCATAATGTCACCTTGGCCGCATTTGGTAGCCTGACCCGTGGCCGGTCCTGCCCTTTGTACATCAACGATGACGCATGGTGTTTCAGTCATGAACGCGTAGCCTATTCCTTCCTGCATGAGGCTGAAACCTGGGCCAGAAGTGGCAGTCATGGATTTGGCTCCTGCCCAGCTGGCGCCCACGATGGCTCCTATTGACGCGAGTTCATCCTCCATTTGAATGGAGATTCCGCCAACTTGTGGAAGTCTTTTCGATAAGTGTTCAGCAATTTCGGTGGACGGTGTTATTGGATATCCAGCAAAGAATCGGCATCCCGCGGCTATGGCTCCTTCAGCGCACGCTTCGTTTCCCTGCCAAAAACGTGCGTTTGTTGTTGAGGTTCTCTTCAACCAAGCATCTCCCATCCAGTTTTCAGCTAAGGCTTGAAAGTTTGAACCTAAAAGGTTTTATCCTTTCATTCAGCAGATTAAGCTCCAAAAGGTCGCGGGAAATTGGATGAGGAGATTGCCGACTACGCCCTAGAATACTCGCAGAGCAAGAAGGTTGATTATGCTGAGGTCAGGGCTCACAGTCAGGTGCAAGAAAGGATTATCCTGAGAAACGAGATCTTGGAGGCATACGTTTCAGCGGTTGACACCGGATTCTGCGTGCGAATAATGGCAAATGGTGGGATCGGCTTCGCTTCCACGAACAGATGGTCTAAGGAAGAGGCAAGGGCCATCGTGGATTTGGCGTTTAAGTATGCCAAGGCTGCAAAACGAAAAGACAAGTTGGTATTCGCTGAAGAAAAGGGAATTAAGACAAAGTGGACTGTTGAACAAAAGAAGAAGATAGAGAATATTGCGCCCGAAGAGAAAATATCAGCCTTTGCAGACATCAACAAATCTTTGGCTTCATGCGGCGTGAAAGTCCCAGCGTTGATATCCCAGGTTTTCATCGATCTCATCACGAAATACTTCGCCAACTCGGAAGGCTCAAAGATATCTTCGTTTGTCCCGAAGATAGGCGCCTATCTGAACATCACTGTTGCTGAGCAAGGCAAGACGGAGCAGGCCTATGAGCAGTTTGGTTACAGTGGCGGATGGGAAGCCCTCGGTATCTGGAAGATTCAGGACAGGATGATTCACAATGCAATGGTCCTCAGAGACGTGATCACGAAAGCCAAAACCGTGAAACCTGGAGAAATGGATTTGGTGTGCGGGTCAGAAGTTACTGGGATCGCTGCCCACGAATCTTGCGGTCACCCTATGGAGGCCGATAGGATCTTGGGGCGAGAAATGAGTCAGGCCGGAAGATCCTTCATCTATAAAGGCGGTGACTACTGGCTTGGTACGCGAATTGGCAGTAAAGCAGTCACCGTCGTTGATGATCCGACGATCGAGCACAGCTATGGATATTACCCATATGATGACGAGGGTGTTAAGGCACGTCCCAGGTTCCTGTACAAGGAGGGAATCATAAACGAGTTTCTGCAGAACAGGGAGTCGGCGGCCAAGCTTGGCACGAGAAGTAACGGTTCTTCAAGGTCTGTCAACTACGACAGGGAAGCGATCGTTAGAATGGCGAACACTTTTGTGGCTCCTGGAGAATTTACGGAGGAAGAACTGATCGAAGATGTTAAACAGGGCGTCTTCATGAAATCTTTCACAGAATGGAACATTGACGACAAACGTTTCAATCAGCGTTATGTCGGCAAAGAAGCTTACCTGATAAAAGACGGGAAACTGCAGTATCCTGTTGCCAGGCCCGTGATCGAAACTACGACCTTAAAGTTTTGGTCGGCTGTTGACGCCGTTTCTAAGAAGGTTGAGTTTGACGCGGCCACGTGCGGGAAGGGTGACCCGTCGCAGGGAGTTCCCGTGAACACGGGTGGGCCCTGCATTAGGCTGAGGGAGGTGTTCGTAAAGTGAGCGAAATACTTGGCAAGACTGAAGACGTAGTCAAAAAGGCGAAGAGTCTAGGCGCAGATGAGGTGATCGCCAAGACAACCTTTGGCAAGTACAGGCAGGTGCGATTCAGCAACAATCAGGTCGATATCACCGTTGCCTGGGATGACTATGTGACCGATCTGGCTTTGGCTTGGAAGAAACGTGTCGTTGCAACGCAGATACATGATTTCCATGATGTTGACCAGACTGTTAAGCGGCTAGTTGAGTTGGCCAAGGTGTCGGGAGAAAACCCGACGTTCGGAGGCTTCGCAAATGGCAACTTCCATTATGCTGATAGTCAAGCTGACAGGAGGCTTCAGTCTCTGGAGAGTCCGACAGAACTGGTCTTTGAGGCCATCGATGCGGCGGAGAAAGAAGCGGGGTCAGAGGTTGACAGCGGGGGCATCCTTTCCACCAAGTTTGAAGATGTCTACTTAGCGTCTTCAGAAGGACCTTCAGGCGTTGATAGCAGATCGGCAGTCGAGCTTTCCATAAGGGCCTTTTCAGAGCGTGAAGCTTCGGGCCACGGCGTCGAATGCAGCTCAACCCTGAAAGATTTCAAGCCCTCTAGAGCCGGCAGCAAGGCTGGTGAAATTGCAAAATTAGCAAAGAATCCCAAAATCGGCGAGGAGGGCGCGTACGATGTCATCTTTGATCCTCTGATTTTTGGCTCCATGCTCGGAGTATGGGGTGGGATGGCCTCAGCTTTCAGCATAATGATTCAAATGTCCATTTTTGTGGACAAGCTCGGAAAGAAGGTGGCGCCAGAGATTGTCACCCTAACGGATAATCCCGCCGCCTACTCCATGTCCCAGAGAGTCTTTGACGATGAGGGCGTCCCAGCGAGGGAAAACGTTTTCATCGACCATGGCATTCTCAAAACATATCTTCATAACGCCTCCACGGCTAGGGCTTTCAAGACGAAGACAACCGGCAATGCTGGACTTATCGCTCCGAACCCTTGGAACGTAGAGATGGCGCCTGGAACTATGAGCAAAGATGAGCTCTTCAAAGAGGTGAACAGAGGGCTCTACTTGACCAACACATGGTACACGCGGTTCCAAAATTACCTCAGGGGAGACTTCTCAACCATACCCAGAGACGGCATTTTCCTCATCGAGAAGGGCGAGATCAAGAAGTCCTTGAAGGACCTCCGCATAAGCGACAACATCTTATCGATGCTCGGCAACATTGCCGGCCTGTCAAAGGAGAGACAACACGTTCACTGGTGGATCGAGGCTGATCCACCGTCGCTCAGTCCCTACGTCCTGATCAAAAATGTGCACATGACCAAGTCCAAATAGGGCCAAGAACACGACTCTTCTTTCCTTTTCTATTTGATCACAAGATTCACGTCAATTTCTCGACTGTTAGTCCCGAGTTGGACGGTCATAGTCTAGAGAACGCTTCGGGGCCCCGTCATAAACTCCTGTCGACTATCTAAAACTACAGTGAGGCTTTCTATTCTCACAATCAAAATTCTAAGTTGGAAGCTTGGTTTTCTAGCTTGAGGCACTTCTATGTGGAAGCTAAGTCTTGCCTACTTCCTTTTGGTTTTCCTGTATTCTAACGATGTCAGCTAACTGTGGAGTCGACACTTCAAACAGTACCGAATCCATCCTCCCTACTAGTCGGTGTATCGTCTTGGGAAAAAACGTTATGTCCTCACCTTCTTTTAGTGTGACTGTTCGGTCAGTCAGAATAATGTCCACTAGTCCTTTAAAACAGTAAATCGTCTCCTTCTTATCTTTGTGATAATGCTGGGAAGTGCTCTTGTTTTTTCTTATGATTAGGATCTTTCCACCATATTCTGCTTCCTCTGCTATCCAGAGTTCCTTGCCCCAATCCTTCAAAATCTCTTTCAAACACAGCCCTCAAACATGAAACTATGATTGAGGTGTCTTAAAAACTCCAAGGTTCCTTCAGCTCTCAACTTCTAGCGGCTTCCTGAAATCTCCATTTGAAAAAAACCCTGTTTTTCTTGCCTATAATTTTCCGATATTTTTCAAGCCAAGTTCAATGGTGCGCTCGAAGTTCAGCACTCTTTGAATATAGGATGTCTGAATCAGTGTTTCCAAGGGGGAATCATGGAAGTTACGTCTTCCTAAATTTTTGTGGGCTGGGTTATTGGTTTACCTGCTCCTCTGTGTTTTCATTCATAATTGGTTCACACTGTGCCTAGTGACATAGAAAAAACTGACAACAGCTCTGCCATCCATAATCTGACATTTACTTAATTGTTCCACGCTAAATATTCTCTTTTAAATCAAGTTTCTTCAAAGCTTTGAGGATAACACAAGACATAGGTCAAAACACAAAATACGACACAAAACAGTATGGACCCAAATAGCCTTAAATTATGCTCCCTCAATGGGAATGTGGGCGGTCGTAGTCTAGCTTGGTTAGGACATCGGCTTCCCAAGCCGACAACCCGGGTTCAAATCCCGGTGACCGCACTAAAAATCAGCGTTTCTTGATATTATGCCAGTGCGTTTTTTGCTTGGATTTTTCTGGTTTAGGCAACCGGTAGCTATGCAATGTTTTGAATTTGATTAACAAGCCATTTTAGGCGGTGCATGCCTTGGACTATCTTTTGGCAAGAAATGCAACTATGCATGTGTTTTTGCGGACTTTTCTGTGAAGCTCGACTTGTAGGCTGCCAACACTTTTTCGACCCTATTTTGATCGGATAAAATGTAGACGTTCTCATGACCAATTTTCTCTTGCGTTAGGATGCTTTTGTCGACTAGCTGTTTTAGGTGGTAGGAAAGTGTGGAACGTGGGAGCTTCAAGCGGTTTGCTAAGAGTTGGTACTTCGTTTTCTTGTTTGCGAGGACTGCTAAGATAATGTCCCTCGTTTTCTTCTGTCTCAGGGCAGACAATATTCTTTTATCTTCTGCTTCCAGCCTTTTGGTGTAGTATTTCTTCTGATGTCCTTCTGGCTCGGCAAAGACGATTTTCTTTCTCGTCATATAGCTCAGATGATAATGCAGGGTGGTCAAAGGCATGTTCAGGGCTTTCTGAAGTCTTCTCAGATGAAAGCCGGGATTTGCCTCTACTGCCACGTATATTTTCCTGCGCCGCTCATTCTCTAAAATTTCGTCTTTGAACATCCGCGTTGGTCCTTCAATTTGCTGAATGATTCTTGGCATCTACGTAATTCATACGAAGCAAATGATCATTCTCTTGAACAGAAGCATCAATTTACTCCCTACTAATAGGTTTTCTTTGTTCATTGAGGTTTTGCTCCTCGGCAGGTCCGCTGACCGTGTAGAATGATGAGCAGCTTATATTTCAGAGACACGAAATGCCACTCAGGAATCAAGCTTGCTATTACCCTTAGTTGAGCGATCACAAGAAGAGATCACACGGACCATCAGGAGAGAAGCGCGCGCTCCAGCACTCAATTTTCATCCTGACCTTTCCGTCTGTTCTTCGGCGGGCATTTTATCTCTGTTCCTAACCAAATAAAAGACTAAAAGGGCTTCCACAACAATGTTGCCCACCGCGAAGACCGCCTCAGACAGCGTGCCTGTGCCCAGCTGGACTGAGAAGATGTAGAAAACAAGAAGACCCAGCAGAATCCAAACAAAAATGAAGTTTTTGGCTATGCTTCGTGCCGTTGCTTTCAATTGAGTTTTGTACGCGCGCGTTCTAACTGAATGCTCATCATTCATCTTTCGTTTGGTTTCTTCCCGCGTATCCTCCTTGCGCTTAGCTCTGCTGCTCGCATAAAGGTAAAAACTGGCCACTGTTAGAAAAACGATGCTCCAGGAAATGCTGATAGCCCACCAAACGAAAAGGTCAATAGTCAACACCAATTCCTCCTTCAAAACTTGCATATCTTGTAGAAGAACACTTTGCCGGCATCCACAAGAAACAGATAGGTAGCTGTCATAAGTGCGACTAGAACCCAGAATTCGGCTGGAAGCGGCGTCATTCCCAAGAAGCCGCCGAAAGGTGTGAATGGCAATATGGTTCCGAATGCGACGAACCCTATTATGAATCCTGCTAGCCACTTCCCTGGACGGCTTGTGAAGAAGGGGATGCGCCTAGTCCTGATGACGAACATGATCAAGACCTCGGTCCAGAATGATTCTACGAACCATGCACTTTGGAACAGTGCTTCAAGGTGGCTACCGGGCGTTCCTGCCCAACATCCGAAGACGAAAAGCATGATGCCGAAGGTAAGAAAGTCATAGACGGAACTGAATGGGCCAAAGAAAATTGTGTACTTTCGCACGAAACCTATGTCCCATTTCCTTGGCGTCGTGGTGTACTCTTCATCAACGTTGTCGGTTGGTATCGTCATGTTCGACATGTCATACAGCAGGTTCATGAAAAGTATCTGAATCGGCAACATTGGGAGAAATGGAAGGAAGATAGAGGCGGCTGCAGCGCTGAACATGTTTCCAAAGTTCGAACTCGTTCCCATCAGAACATACTTTATGGTGTTGCCGAAGATCTTTCTGCCCTCCTTAATACCATCTACTAGCACCGGCAGATCCTTTTCCAGAAGCACAATATCCGCTGCGTCTTTCGAGACATCAACGGCCGTGTCGACCGATATGCCCACGTCTGCCTCGTAGAGGGCTGGAGCATCATTCACTCCGTCACCCATGAAGCCCACCACATGCTGGTTCTCCTTCAGGGCTTTGATAATGTCCAGCTTCTGTTCTGGAGTGATCCTAGCGAAAATTGTGGTCTCTTCTGCTGCCTTTTTGATTTCGGTCGAGCTCATTTGTGTTAATTCTGAGCCAGATACTATTTTTCTGACGGGGACATCTACTTCCTCGCATATTTTTCTCGCTACGAGCTCGTTGTCGCCTGTGAGTATCTTGACGTCAACCCCCATCTCCTTTAGCTTCATGATCGCTTGATGGGCATCCTGCTTACGGGGGTCAGTGAATATGAGGAGGCCTAGAAACGTTAGGTTCGCCTCGTCTTCAACCGTGTATGCTTTCTTCAGGTCTATGCTTCGATACGCAATTGCCAAGACACGGTATCCCTGGATCGAGAGATCGGAGAACTCGGTGCGAATTGACTCTAGACCGTCGCGTATTGGTTCCTTCTTACCTAGAGTCTCAGAGTAGTCACATCTGGAGAGAACTGATTCTGGAGCACCTTTAGTGATGAGGATGAAATCATTATCCTTTCTAACCACTACCGACATCATTCTCCGCTGGTAGTCAAATGGGATATCGCACGTCTTACCGTAGGATGTCACACTTTCTTGTGCGCCATTCTTAATGGCATACTCCCAGATTGCCACATCCATTGGATTACCAGTGATCTTTTGCCCTATTACTGCGGTGTTGCAGAGCAACGAATAGGGGATGATCCTCGGATCTTTGTCTCCACCCGGTGAATAGTAGTCTTTTAGAGAGATCTTGCCTTCTGTGAGCGTCCCTGTTTTGTCAGTGCACAGGACATCCATGTTGCCGAAGTCCTCTATCGAAACTAATCGTTTCACGATGACCTTTAGCTTCGCCAGTTTCCTCGCCCCTTGAGAGAGGCTGATCGTTACGATGGCAGGCATCAGCTCGGGCACAAGCCCGACGGCGACTGCGAGAGAGAAAAGCAGAGAATTGACCAAGTTATGACCAAGGGCAGCGTTAATTGCGAATATTCCCATTACGAGCGCGAGCGTAAGTGTGAGAAGCATGTTTCCATAACTCCTGACGCCCTTTTGAAAGGGGGTTTCAGGGTGGGATCGAAGTAGGCTCCTGGATATGGATCCAAACTGCGAGTTTTTTCCGGTCGACACGACGATGCCTCGACCGCTTCCATTTGCCACTACGCTGCCCATGAACATGTAGTTTGTCAGTTGCTGAGGCGTAGGGTGCTGAAGATCGAGACTTTCAGAGGTCTTTTCAACAGGAAAGGATTCTCCAGTGAGTGTGGCTTCATTAACGTGAAGGTCGCTGGATTCCACTATCCTCATGTCGGCTGGAACGATGTCTCCTACGTAGAAGGAGACAAGATCTCCAGGAACAAGAAGCCTCGATTCAATTTCGGAAGGCTTACTGTCTCTTATAACGACAGCTCTGATAGATACACGCTTCTGAAGGTCGTGAACAGTCTTCTCAGCCCTGTACTCGTTGACGAAGCCCAAGACCACGGCTATAACAATCATCAAAAGTATGGATATTGCCTGCTCAAGCCCGGTGAAGAGATAAGATACGATAGCACATGCGATTAGAATGACGAATATCGGATTCTTGAATTGTCTAAAAAGAATCGGTGCCCAGCCGAATTTCGGTCTTTCCAGCTCGTTGTATCCGTATATCTTCAGGCGTCGTTGAGCTTCTTGTTCAGACAGACCCTTCTCGTTGGTTTCAAGGGAATGGTAGGTATCCGCAGGGGAGATAGACCAGCAGTCTTTGCTTGCGTCGATTGTTTTCTCATTTGTCGTATTATTGAATCCGCCTCGATCGGGACCACCTTATCGCGCATGATAGGGTTTGTAGCTTCCATTACAACTAGAGACAGATATAGGCATTTCGTAACCGCAACGCTGCAGGGCATTGAAGAAAAATCGGTGTGATCTAGGCTGGCTCTTCGTGGACATCTATTCTGGTTATCCTAGGGTAGGCCGTTCTGAGTGTTTTCTCAAGCTTGCTGGAGATTTCATGTGCTTTTTTTATGCCAAGTTCAGGCTCGAAACGACATTGAAGAGTCAAGTGTATGCCCTCGCCAGCTTTGCGGACGCTGATCCCTGAGACGCTCTGGATTTCTGGAAATTGCTTGGCGACATGTTTAATGTATGATTCCAGCTCGGTTTCGACCCCTGCCAACTCTCTTGAGATGCGATCTGATGCCGATTCGATGTGAACAGTTACTTCTGATATTTCTGGCTTAGTTATCCTTATCTTGTCCTCGACTTGTTCAGCGACATCGTGTGCCTGTTTCACCGTCATGTTCGCGCTTACCTCCAGATGAAGATCGACGTACAGTTTTCCGTCAATTCTTTGAATGTGAATGTTGTGAACCCCCCTTGAACCCGCTGTTTCTTCCGCTGCATCCTTCACGGCCTTCCAGACACCATTTTGGCCTGGTCCAAGAGGTTCCGTGTCGACTGAAACCCGCGCATTGGGATATTCTTTCCTCACGACTCTCTCAATGTCAAGAGCAACCCCGTGCATATCCTCATTTGCGAGGTCATTGTCCAAGAATGCGTGAATGTCCACGTCAAGTCTTTTCCCACTTATTCGAACATCGAGGTGGCGAATCCCTCTGACCTGGTTTATGGCTTCAACTTTCTTTCGAATAGCTTTAGCTATCTCTTCCTTAGATCGTTCAACCAGTGGAAGGGGCAAAGTTGGACCTCACTAGGATTCTTAGACTATGAAGTATATAGCTGTGCACAGTAGCACTTTTTATTGGTTGGAGCACCGTTTCCAACATGGAGCGCGCGCTAAATAGCTTCATGGCTGCGAAGACGGTGATGAACTTGAAAATAAGCTTTCAATAGGTTTATGGTGCCAGAGCAGCTACCTTCACTTGTTTTACTCCTTTTTTGGCCATGAGAGCTTGAGTGAGACTTCTAACTTCCATAGTATTTCCTTTTATGGCAATCATTTCGAGGCACTTGTTTTCTTCTAAGTGGAGGTGAGTTGTTGAAGAAATCACGTTCTTGAATTGATGTTGGACTCTCGTGATCTCTTCGAGGAGACCTGGTTTGTCCAGGTAATAAAGCACCAGGACAGCGCCTGTTATTTGCCCGCTTCCTTTTTGCATCCACTCAAATTCACTGATGAAACTCCTTACAGCGTCATGAATTGCTTTCGAACGGTCCTCGTAATGCATACTTCGCCAGGTTTCATCTAATCTTTTCAGGAGAGGCGGCGGAAGTGAAACACTGAATCTTGTAACCTTCATTTTCGGTGGCACCCGATCACCTTGTCAAACCTATAATAAGTTACAGAAGCTTTTTATTGCTGATGTTACAGTTCTGTCAATTCGTAACACTGGAGAACCATCATGCCATTCTACAACAGCCGAGAAATATCCGCCATAGCCATGCTGTCCGCGCTGTGGGGCGTGTTGAGCTCCATCTTTTCACCCATAGTTTTCAGCATGTTCAACTTGCCAATCTTATGCGACATGATCGGCTTCGCGGTGCTTTCACTTACAGTATGGTGGGTCAGAAAACTCGGGGCGGCCACTTCAGTGGGGCTGATTGCAACAGTCATAAACTTCATCTTCAATCCGGCCGGTCTCTTCTTTCTAGGCTTCACTGCGGCTAGCATCGTCTTTGATATTCTTGCGTGGCTTGCAAGGTATAATGTCTATTTTAAGAAACCAGCTTTGACAGCCATTGCGTTGTTCTTCATTTCAGTGCTGTCGGCTGCTGTCGCAGGCCTTGTTATAGGCACATCCTTCATGCCTGCGGTTGCCCTAGCTGGTTGGGGCGGAGTTCTTGGATGGGTCGGGCTTCACGCAGTCGGCGGGATAATTGGAGGATCCATCGGCATAGCTCTAGTAATAGGCTTTGTTGCCAGAGGGCTGCCAAGGATATATGCAAACAGATAATGTTTAGTGAGACCACTCTTAATTCATCGGCAATCGAAACAAGCATGAAGATTCATGTTTGACACCCTGAACATCGATCCGATATCGCGCTTGAGAGCCTCTTATATTCAAGACCGCAGGTCAGCGCGGAGAATTCGGAGTCTAGCAGCTTACATTTCTGTCAGTCGGCTCGTCTATGGCCCATGGAATGAAAAGCGATAAAGTGTGCTTTACTCGCTGCGAAATCCGTAGTGCTCTTCTATTGTGTGATGGTACAATTCTGGCGTCATGAGTGAACCAAAGGCTCTGGCCACAACTTCGCTTAGTGCTGGATGAATATGCATGGCCTTCATGAGGGGTTCTGCGCTCTGGTCGGCAGTGTACATGAGGTTTATTATCTCCTGTATTAGAACGGAAGCCTGAGGCCCGATGATGTGCGCGCCTACTATTCGTTTTGTGTCCTTGAGAACTATGACTTTGACGAAATAATCTTTGACACCCATAGCTTCTCCCTTGGCAGTATCCTCATATCTGTGAATTCCGATCAGCACGTTCTCTTTGCCGTATCTGTCCAATGCCTCTTTCTCTTTCAGGCCTACGCTTGCAATCTCTGGGTCTGTAAAAACAGCATGTGGCACAGCATGATAGTCAACCTTGACTCTCTCTCTATGCACGGCGTTCAAGTATACAACTAGAGCCTCATAGTTTGCCACGTGTTTGAACAAGTATTTGCCGTCTGCATCGCCGAAGGCCCAGACGTTAGGCTGTGAAGTTTCCAAGTAATCGTCGACGATAATCCATCCTTTTTGGTCGGTTTTGATCCCGGCTTTCTCCGGATGCAGAATATCGCTATTCGAGCCCCTGCCTGATGCGATGAGTATCTCATCTGCTGCTATCTCTGTTTCTCTTCCGTTTTCCCTGTTGACCGCGATTACTTTTTTCTTGCCGACGGCAGTATTCTCAACCCTTCGCACTTCGTGGTTGGTGCTGATTGCCATGCGTTTTTGCAGTTCGCTCTTTGCCAGTCCGGACACTTCAGGCTCTTCTTCTGGAATGAACTGCGGGTTTCTCCCGATTATGGTGACCCGCGATCCCATCGCTGCAAGAAAATGGCCATATTCGGCTGCAATGTAGCCTCCGCCGATGATAGCAATCGTTTCGGGCAGCTGATTCAAGTTGAGTAACGTATCGCTGGTGAGATAAGCAACATTTTCAAGACCGCTTATTGCCGGTATTACGGGCTTTGACCCAGTGCAGAGTAGAATGGTCTTTGACGTGATAGTTTTGTCGCCAACGCTCAACGTGTACGGTCCGACAAACTGGGCCGTGTCTCTATAATAGTCTACGTTTTTAGAATGAGTGAGTCCTTGACGTATGCCATTTATGTCTTTGTAAATGAGGGCTCTCATTCGCTGCATGACGGCTTGAAAATCCACATTCTTGAGGTCGACTGATATTCCAAATTCTCTTGCTCTTTCAACAGTCCTCACGAGTTCTGCGGGGTACAGCAATATTTTCGAGGGAATACAGCCTCGTGTCAGACAGATTCCACCTGGCTCATCTTTATCTACAACTGCGACCTTCAGGTTCGGTTGCTCTTGAACCAGCGCCCAAACTATTTCCAGTGCTGAACCAGAGCCGATTACGATGAAGTCGTATTCCTTCACGCAAGCATCGTCCTTCTGCAATTACTTGAAAATGAGCTAATGATAAGTGTTTACTGGCGAGATTCTTCGCAACATGCGGAGTCATCTGGTCTGCGTCTTTTTGCTTGCCCCTAACTTTTAGTGGAATCTAGTTGGGGAAAATGTGTGTGCCTGTCTTCCCTTGTAACGCATCTTCTATGCTTTCTGGGTTCGTGATGATCGCTTCTTTTCCTCCTTTTTCGAGGAAGTTGATGATGGCTTGGATTTTCGGACCCATGCTCCCTGGCGGAAAGTGTCCTTTTCTGTAGTATTTCTTCGCTTCGGCCAGGGTCATCCTGTCAAGTAGCTCTTGATTGGGTTTGCCGAAGTTCAACGCAACTTTTTCCACTGCTGTGGAAATAAGAAAGAGATCCGCTTCCAGACCAACGGCTAGGATGGCTGACGCGTAGTCTTTGTCGATTACTGCTTCTACTCCTTTCAACTTGCCTTTTTCTTCGATAACGGGGATGCCTCCGCCTCCTGCGGCGATGACTACAACTCCTTTGTCAGCGAGAGTCTTGATCGCTTTTTGTTCAATGATGCGCACGGGTATGGGAGATGGGACGACACGTCTCCAGCCACGTCCGGAGTCCTCAGCTATTTTCCATTTGCATTCTCTTCTGTATTTTTCGGCCTTCTTTCTGCTGTAGAAAGGTCCTATGGGTTTGGTGGGATTCTTGAAGGCAGGATCATTTTTTTTGACGAGAACTTGGGTCACTATTGTAGCGACCGTGTTGCTCATGCCTCTTGATTGGAACTCGTTGTACAGGCACTGTTGAATCATGTATCCAAGCTCGCCTTGTGTTTCAGCATCACAAGAATCAAGTGGCAGAGTGTGCACTTCCTTGCTGGCTTTCTCAGATCGCAGGAGAATGAAGCCCACTTGGGGGCCATTGCCGTGGGTCACGATGATGTTCCAGCCTTTTTCCACCATGCTGGCGATGTGGCTGCAGGTCTCTCGTGCTGCCTCGAACTGGTCGGCCACAGTTTGATGGTTTTCATCTTTGATCAGAGAGTTTCCCCCGATGGCCACTACTGCAATTCTCTTCAATCATCTTGCCTTCTGTATTCTTACGACTTGTAATGAGTTTGAGCAGTCCTATAAATAATGAGCGGGGTTCGTCTGTGCGATCAGCGGTCAGGCTTGAACTCTAGCGTGGCGATGTCTCTGGCGACTTCTCTTTCCATAGCGGTTCGGGTGCCGAGCATGAATCACTGAGGGCATATGCATTTCGAGCAGGTCTTGAAACGAAGCTGGATCGCAAAGCTTAAAAACGCAAAGTGTGACGTAGTGCAGGGCTTTGAGCCGAAGTTTAAAGCGAACAAACGAGCGCTCTAAAGCCGTACTTGTTCTGGAAGACGGGTCACTTTTCTGCGGTAAAGGTTTCGGCGTGACAAAACGAGTTTCAGGCGAAATAGTGTTTTCCACGTCTATGATTGGCTACCCAGAAGCCCTGACAGACCCATCGTATAAGGGACAAATCCTAACGTTGACTTACCCGCTTGTTGGCAACTATGGAGTTCCACGGAACGATTCTGAGAATGGGGTTCTGCGGTATTTTGAATCTAACAGTATCAAGGTGACCGGTCTTGTCGTTCATGAACTGTGCACTCAGCCCTACCATTGGGAATCATCGAGGACTTTGGATGAATGGCTAGCCAGCGAGGACGTTCCAGGAATATACGGAATAGACACGCGGAAGCTTGTCAAGAAACTGAGGGTGAAAGGTGTCATGCTTGGAACGTTGGAGGTCTGCGAGGAAAACGAAGAGCCTGATCTTGACAGACTTGTGAACGAGGTGAAATCAGTTGAGGATCCCAATCTAAGGGATCTAGTTAGTGAAGTTTCAATTGAAGAACCTGTTTATCATGGAGTGAAAGGAAACAACAAGGTCGTTTTGATAGACTGTGGCGTGAAACACGGTATTCTGCGGAGTCTTTTGCGGCGTGGAATCGACGTTGTGAGAGTGCCGTATGATTTTTCGGCGAAAGAAATCCTTGAGTACAAGCCAAATGGCATTGTGATAAGTAATGGCCCCGGCGACCCTAAGAAATGCGGTAGAACAATGGAGAGCGCAAAAGAGCTCGTTGATGAAGGCATCCCCGTGATGGGCATTTGCCTGGGGGCTCAAATATTGGCTCTAGGTCTAGGCGGAGACACGTATAAACTGAAATATGGCCACAGGTCGCAGAATCAGCCAGCGTTGGATTTGTTGACGAAGATGTGCTACATTACTACTCAAAACCATGGGTACGCGGTGGATCCTGATTCGCTTAAAGGAACCGATTTGGAAACGTGGTTCATCAACGCTAATGATAAGACGGTTGAAGCTATAAAGCACAAGAGCAAGCCAGCTCTTGGTTTTCAGTGGCATCCAGAAGCAGAGCCAGGTCCATACGATACTGAGTTCCTTTTTGACGCGTTTCTGAAGCTTGGGGGGCGATGAGGATGCCGAAGTTTGATTGGGTGCGCAAAGTATTGGTTCTCGGTAGCGGCGCCATAAAGATTGGAGAAGCTGCGGAGTTTGATTATTCAGGAAGCCAATGCCTTAAGGCACTAAGAGAAGAAGGCATCGAAACAATACTGGTCAATCCTAACATTGCTACGATTCAGACTGACCCTCGTTTGGCAGGGAAGGTGTATCTTCTGCCTTTAACGGTAGAATTCCTCACGAAAATCATTGAAAAAGAGAAGCCTGATGGGATACTTCTAGGATTTGGGGGGCAGACGGCCCTCAACTGCGGAGTTCAGCTTGAGAAAGAAGGTGTCCTGAAGAAATTCGCGGTCGAGGTGTTGGGAACACCTATTAGAGCTATAGAGGATACAGAAGACAGAGAGCTTTTCAAGCAGGCAATGATTAGGGCGAATATTCCAGTACCGAGAAGCAGGTCAGCTTTCTCCGTTGAAGAATCTGTTGCGTTAGCAAGAGAGATAGGGTATCCTGTAATCGTTCGTGTGGCATACACTTTGGGAGGCAAAGGATCAGGAGTGGCGCGCGACGAAAAGGAATTAAGAGAAATAGTGAGCCGAGCCCTCGCTCAAAGCATGATCTCCCAAGTTCTGATTGAAGAATACTTGAACCATTGGAAGGAACTCGAGTATGAAGTTGTTCGAGACCGTGCCGGCAACTGTTTGACGGTTTGCAACATGGAGAACGTAGATCCCTTGGGAGTTCACACGGGCGATTCAATAGTGGTGGCCCCATCACAAACCTTGTCGAACCGTGAATACCACCTGCTTCGATTGGCCTCCATAAACGCCATAAAAAGCCTAGGCATCGTTGGAGAGTGCAACATTCAATGGGCTCTAAATCCCAGATGCTTGGATTTTCGTGCCATCGAAGTGAATGCTCGTATGTCAAGAAGTTCAGCTTTGGCAAGCAAAGCAACAGGTTATCCACTTGCCTACATAGCAGCTAAGCTAGCGATTGGCTATCTTCTTCCAGAGCTAGCGAACAAAGTCACGAAGGTAACTACAGCATGTTTTGAACCTGCCCTGGACTATGTGGTGGTCAAGTTTCCAAGGTGGGACTTACAGAAATTCAAGAATGTGGATAGACATCTAGGTCCTCAGATGAAGTCTGTGGGAGAGGTAATGGCTATTGGTCGATCTCTTGAAGAAGCTCTGCAAAAGGCTGCTCGCATGGTCGATATTGGAAAGAGAGGCTTGACCTGCAATTCTGGGGATGAAGACTTTGAGACGACGGAGGCGCTTGAGGATGCGTTGGCCAGTCCTACAGATGAGAGATTCTTCAAAATAGTTAAGGCTTTGAAGGCTGGGATTTCGATTGAAAAGATCTACGGTCTCAGCGGGATCGATCCTTTCTTTCTCTACAAGATTGAGAACATCGCGAGTGTGGAGAAAAGGCTTCGGATTATCGATCCTGACAGCCGAGACTTCTTTTCCATCTTGAGAGAGGCAAAACGGCTTGGGTTTTCGGATGAGCAGATCGCAATCTGCCTGAAGAAAGACGAGATGACTGTTCGGGAGATTAGGAAAAAAGCTGGAATTGTTCCCGTTGTTAAGCAGACTGATACTTTGGCCGCTGAGTGGCCAGCAAAAACAAACTATCTCTATCTTACTTATGGTGGAGACGAAGACGACGTAGATTTTCAAGTAGGCCACAGTAAAGTTATGGTCCTCGGCGCAGGCGTCTTCAGAATAGGGTCAAGCGTTGAATTTGACTGGTGTGCCGTGAACACGATATGGTCTCTCAAAAAGAACGGTATAGATGAAGCTATTATGGTTAATTGTAATCCTGAGACAGTTTCAACCGATTACGATACATCCGACAAGTTATACTTTGAAGAATTGACGGTGGAGAGAATACTCGACATATATGAAAAGGAAAATCCACTCGGATTGATAGCAAGTGTCGGTGGCCAAATACCGAACAATCTCGCTCTGAAGCTTACTGATTCAGGTACAAAACTGCTTGGCACATCGGCCAAAAGCATAGACCTTGCAGAAGATCGGGCAAAGTTCAGTGCCTTGCTGGATCAGCTCGGAATTCCTCAGCCAGAATGGGAAGCGTTCTCAACAGTAGAAGAGCTCGAGACATTTGCTAAAAGGATAGGCTATCCCGTCTTGATCCGACCAAGCTATGTTCTATCAGGATCTGCAATGAGAGTGGCATATTCACATGAAGAACTGGAGAATTACCTCAGGCTCGCGGCTGGAATTTCCTCAGACCACCCGGTGGTGATTTCCAAGTTTGTGGAAAATGCCAGAGAAGTTGAAGTTGATGGTATATCTGACGGAAATGATGTGTTGATCGGGGCTACCATCGAGCATGTTGAAAATGCTGGTGTACACAGCGGAGACGCGACGATGAGCATTCCTGCGCAGACGCTGACGCCTGAAGTGCAAGAAGCCATTGAATGCTTCACGCGAAAGATCGTGAAAGCCCTTGAGATAATAGGACCATACAACCTTCAATACCTCGTTAAAGACGGTGTAACATACGTGATCGAATGCAACCTGCGGGCATCGAGGTCCATGCCGTACGTGAGCAAGACAAGAGGCGTCAATTTGATAGAGCTCGCTACGTTGGTAATGTTAGGCAGGAAGCTAAAAGATATCGGAATCACAGAACTACCGCCTTTCAGACACGTCAGCGTTAAGGTTCCTCAGTTCAGTTTCATGCGTCTAAGCGGAGCAGATCCTGTTCTCGGAGTCGAGATGTTGAGTACCGGCGAAGTGGCATGTTTGGGAGAAAGTTTCACAGACGCCTTTTCAAAAGCACTCGGTTCAGCAGATTTTAGGATTCCACCAGCGGGCGGCTCAGTTCTAATTACGGTAGGAGGCATGGAATTGAAAAAGCGGATCGTACCGTTGGCAAAGGAATTGACCGAGAAAGGGTTCAAGATCTACTCGACAGAACACACGGCTGCGGTCTTGAGTGAGGAAGGTATCGAAGGCGTCTCTGTACTGCATAAAGTCAGGGAAGTTGACATGAAACCCAACATAACCGATTACCTTCGAGGAGGAAAAATCGACTTGGTCATTAACATACCAGTGTTGAAGACAGCGGAAAATCAAGAGGAGATTCTGAAAGATGAGTACACGATTCGACGATTAGCTGTTGAATTCAACGTTCCAGTTATCACGAATCTTCAATTAGCTTCAGCCCTTGCAAAAATGCTCGACCAAAACGTTGAAAGCAAGCTAAGTATTCGTTCCTTAAATGAATACATGGACAGTCTGGCCTGGAACGCGTGGTAGGGCGTCGATCTGCCCCACTTTAACCCTATCCGTAGCCAGAACGATTACACGCCTCGAAACCGTCTGCGTCCGCGGTCCACCATGGCACCCTCACGAGTTTGATGGCCCATGAGAGAGATAGTGCAGGCCCAAACATAACCGAAAAAACCGACAGGAGATATTGCATGCTCGAAGCCCCCAGCATCTAAAACCGCAGGTCGGCCTTCAAGAACAACCCCGAAAAAACCGACCTAGGAGGGGGGGTATCAAATGTTCGCGTGTTTTCAACCCAACATTTGAGTAGGGCGTGCCATCAGTAAACACGAGATTTCATGCTGGAAACCAAGAAACTAGCCTAGGAGGGGGGAGGTGCGTTTTTGGCGTGTTTTCAACCCTAAACCGCAGGTCCGTTGACTGTCTTCTCAACGCACGTCAACAAGAACAGGATTATCAGAACCCAGAAAAACTGACCGGGTAGGGAGATTAAATGTTGCTTGTTTTCAGCCCAAAACTAGTAAGTCTGCTCATTGGACGCTGAACGCATGCGACAAGGCTCATGGCGACCGGAAAGACCGTCGGGACAGGTAGACTATTCGCGATCTCAAAGGTCAAGAGTTGCAGTTGAGGCCACTGGGTTTTGAGCGCGTTATGCCAATGGTGGCGCTATCCAGGGGAGTATTATCTTCTTCTGCTTGCCCATTTCTCTCCAGTAGTCCCACTCTTCATTCGTCATTCTTTCTATTTCTTCGATTTGATTGTCCGTCAAATGTTTGAACCTTTTCTGCATCCTTAGGTATTCCTTCACGTGTTTTCTCGGCTCCGGCCTGTAGCTTAGGCTGAACTCTCCATTTTCATACTCCCACGAGACCCAGAGCCCCGTTTCCAAAGCCATCTTGCTCAAGTCTACAGTGTACTTCGGATCGGTGAACCATCCCTTCGGGCAGGGCACCAACAAATGGATGAACGTGGGACCGTCGGCCTCAAGGGCTTTCCTTGCCTTGTTAATGAAGTCCAGAGGCGGATACAGCGTGGCCGTTGCAACATACCTTACACCAGGATGTGCCGCGATGATTAGCGCCACATTTTTCTTCATTCTCGGGTTACCGACTCTTTTTATCCTGCCCGAGGGTGTGAAGGTCGTAGAAGCCCCCCAAGGGGTTGTGCTCGATGCTTGAATGCCTGTATTAGCGTAAGATTCGTTGTCGTACATCACGTACAAGAACCTCTTGTAATCGTAGCTCATGGCCATCGATAAACCCGAGAATCCCATGTCACTGGTCCCTCCGTCTCCGCCGTAGACGACGACGTTAACGTCCTCTTTCTTCCTCTTTCCCTTCATCATCAGAATCCTAAACGCCGCCGCCGTTCCAACGCCTGCAGCTCCTCCCGCACCAAGCTGAGTGTGATACCAAGGTACAGCATACGGTGAAGACAAGAACTGATGCCCATTGGCCACGTACATGCATCCCGTAGGACCGAGGACGACGGTCTTAGGACCTCCCGCCTTAAGCAGTAGACGATAACCTAGAGCTGCACCGCAACCTGCGCATGTCCTGTGTCCGCTAGTGTAGAAATCTGCCGCTGGAACGTCCCTAACTGTTCTGATCAACGGGCCTTCACTCATAAAGTCTCGCCTCTCAACGTGGGCCACCAAACATGCTTTTCAACTGTTCCCTTCTCTGCACCTTGTCGCAACAGCATAGCAACCTGCTCGAAATGCCTGACAGAAGGCTCCCTGCCGCCGACAAACATGAAATCCATCAATTGTGGATGTAAACCGCTCCCGTACAGGGTTGACCTAACCTCGTTAAACAACACGCTTGAAGAGTCCGTAGAGCCAAAGGAATATGAGAAATCAACTACCCCTACGGCCTTGACGTTTCTCAAGGCTTCAGTGATTTCGTTGCTCGGGAAAGGCCGGAAATATCGTAGCCTGAGCACGCCGATTTTTACACCTTGCTTTCGAAGCTTTTCTGCAACATACAGCGCATCCCTGGCGTACGTTCCCATTGTCACGATTGCTACTTCTGCATCCTCCATGTATCTATCTTCGACAAACGGTGAATACTCTCTTCCGACCAACCTCGCATACGACTTCCAAGCTTCTTGTATCACCTCTCTGGCCATCGTGATTGCGTTATCCACCACTTTTCGAAGCTCTGGGCCTATCAACGAAGGAGCTATGTGCTGTGCCTTAGTTACCGGTCCGTAGGCGGGATCGACCGGGTAGGGAGGCTTGTATGGCGGAAGAAACTCTACAACTTGCTCTTTGCTCGGCGGCTCAACCGGGGTCGATATGTGAGTTATTGCAGCACCATCCACGGCTACAAAATGTGGCAGAAGTACGTTTCGGTCTTCCGAGACTCTGTAAGCGACTAAGGTCATATCCAATGCTTCTTGAGGATCTTTTGCCCACGACATGAGCCAACCGTGATCCCTGAAGGTGAACACGTCGTTCCATTCCATTCCAAAGTTGCCTGGATCGTCCAAAGCTCTGCAACCTGCCATAGCCACAACGGGCAATTGCCCCAAGGCCGTGACAATTATCGGTTCTGCCGCATATGCTAGGCCAACTCCCGAGCTTCCGACGAAAGTTCTAGCCCCAACGGCAGATGCATGTTTTGCTATTTCAAACTGTGAATGCTCAGAATCTGCCCCGATTATCTCAGCGGTAAACTCTCCATCTGCCAGCATTTTGGCCAGAGAGTTCATTACTCCCGTATAGGGTCTGATAGGATACGCAGCTATCACGTCAACATCCGCCAGCTTCACAGCTTCAGCAATTGCCCGCGTTCCCGTCCACATATGCTTCTTTGATAGTGCTTTGACAATAGACTTTGAAGCCGTTTTGGAACCACCCAAACATTTCACCGTCTAGTAACCATATTCGACGAGTGCATCTTCGATCGTGGTTGTTTCCTTCTCAGATAATCCTTCTGCCGCTAGCAGTTCACTTATCATTTTTATCGCTTGCGAAGGACATATCCGTTCGCATATGCCGCAACCTTTGCAGTAGTTCCAGTCTACTTCAATGCTGTTGAAGTCTATCGCCCCGTCTGGACAGTGGATGGAACACATCTTACAATCAGTGCATTTGCTCTTATCTATAATCGGTCGGAGGTATCTTGCAAAAGAAGTCGTGAACCCGACGTTTTTCTTTTCTTTGGAGGTGGGGCCGAATTCAATCAATCCAGGGGGCAAAGCCTGCCATGGAGGCATCGAGTCTATTCTTTCTGAGTAGGACAATGCTTCAGCCGCCGCCTTCTGATACATCTGATATGTTTCCAGATTCCACCCTGCCTTCTTGATTTTATGAGACGATCTCGCTTTTCTCATTTGAGCCATCACCGCTTCAGTTGCGCTGATCTTGACCTCAACTGGTTCCACTTCAGAGTAGACTTTTTTCACCACCGCAATCTTGTTGTTTTGTCCAGTAGAATCAAGCGCGTCCAATATATCATCAAAGCTCACCATGTTCCAAGCTTTCGTCAGTGCAGCTAACAATGGGAATGCGATATTGGCGTCGTAGTCTCTCGCTCTTATCGTGACTAGTTTTCCAGACCAGTCCTGAGCGATGCTTCTTTTCTTCAGCAATCGTGTAATTTCCGTTGGAGATAGGGAAGTATTTACAACGAGAACGGCGTCTTTCTTCGCGCCGTCGAACAACAATGCTCTCTGAGAAGTCTGATTGATGAGAATCGTGGGTTCCATCACAACTATGGCGTTGAAGATTTCTCCGACAGGCTCAACCTCTTCATGCAGAGTGACTTCTATCTTAGGGTTACCTATCACAGTATAGAATATCATGGGTATGTTGTCCCGTTCAGGAGAGTCATCATACCTCATGTAATAGCAGGATTCTCGCCCTGAGAGAACGCCCGCTGTTGCTAGGGTGCGAGCAAAGGTTTCTGCATGACCAGTATTAAGCACTCCTCTGCCATGAATGATGACCCAATTCATCTGGTCATACTCTGGGATCACACTTTTCACATTCAGCTGCATACCGCGGCAATTTAATAAGTCTAGCGTCCATTCTGCGAGAATTCTCTACGACGATCAGCATGGATTTTCTGCTCGTTGCAACGAGAGTCGCAGAAAACCCCGTTGGTCTACCATCCTATTGCGTAGGCCTTCATGCCTCGAGGCGAGGCCGCACCGAACACTACGCCCGTGTCAGCGTCGCGTAGAATCGCGAGACAGCGACCGTGGCTCCATGGTTCGTCTACTATTACTTCATGTCCTTTCTTCTTGAGTGCCAGAATCGTCTGCTCAGGTATGTCGGGCTCAGCGTGCAAGACTCCAGGATGAGCTGCGTGAGGCCAGAAAGAGCTTGGGAAATGAGTTGAGTGAACGGTTGGCTTGTCTAGAGCCAGCTGGATATTCATGCCGAATTCTACGTGGTTTAGGAAGAACTGAAGGGTCCACTGATCTTGCTGGTCTCCTCCTGGCGTGCCGAAGGTCATGTAGGGTTTTCGTTCTTTCATCACTAAGCTAGGGCTTAGTGTGGTGCTTGGTTTTTTGCCCGGTTCTAACCTCTCAACATGGGCGGTTTCAAGATGGAACATTTGAGCTCGAGTGTTCATGCAGAATCCCAAGCTAGGTATTATGGGTGAAGCTGAAATCCAGGCGCCGCTTGGGGTTGCGGAAACCATGTTTCCAAACTTGTCCACTGCTTCCAAGTGGACCGTGTCGGCTTCTGGTTGTGTTCGACTTTCAGTTTCCTGAAGTCTAGCGCTCGCCTTTTCGCCGGGCCTCTGTTTCATCGATGCGTGATCAGGGTCAACCAAGCTGCGGCGACGGTCAGCGTATTCTTTTGAAAGAAGCCTATCCATAGGGACTTTGACGTAGTCAGGGTCGGCGTAGAATTGTTCGCGGTCGGCAAAAGCGAGTTTGGTGCATTCAATCAGCGTGTGAATGTAATCAGTCGTGTTGTGACCCATTTGTCGCAAGTCAAAGCCTTCGAGGAGGTTCAGCTGTTGCAGTAGTACTGGACCCTGTGTCCAAGGCCCGCACTTGTATACGTCATAGCCTCGGTAGTTGACCGTGACGGGTTCTTCAAATCGAGCGTTGTATTTTGCAAAGTCTTCTAGGCTGAGTAAGCCACGATGCTTTTTACAGTAAGCATCATGGCATTCGAAAACCTGCATGAAATTGACGATTTTTTGGGCGATGGGGCCCGTGTAGAAATAGTCTCGGGCTGCCTGTAAACCTGCGTCGCGTCCGCTTTTTCGTGCTTCGCTTTCGACCTTTACAACGTCTTTGAAAGTGCGAGCCCATTCAGGATTGCTGATGACCTCACCAACTTTTGGCACTTGACCGTCATTGAGGTATGTCTTCGCCGAAGAAGGCCACTCGTTGAGGAATCTTTCAGCGACGCTCAACGGTCTTGTTTTCATTTTGTTTTCAGCTGTGGTCAATCCGACTTCTTGATCTGGTCCAATTAGGTTTCTTCTAAGCTCTGGGTAGACTGAGAAGCCCTTTGCGGCTAGTTCTATGGCTGGCTGGAGCGCTTCTTTGAGCGTTATTGTTCCAAACTTTTCAAGGGCTTTTATCCATGCGTCGAAGGCTCCAGGCACGACGGCTGGCAAGAAGCCGTCTGGGGGGATCAGGTCGTAGCCATGCTCTTTGAACCAGTTTATGGTCGCTGCCCTTGGAGCTGGACCTTGGCCGTTGACTGCGATCACTCTTTCTTCTTCGGCTGAGTAGATTAGGATGGGTGACTCGCCTGCGATGCCCACTCGGTGGGGTTCCAGGATTGTCAGGCAGAACCACATGGTGGCTCCTGCGTCAACGGCGTTGCCTCCTTGCTTGAGGCTGTAAAATCCTGCTTGAGATGCAAGATAGTGCGTCGAAGTTACCATGCCGTTGGTTCCCGTCACGACCGGTCTGGTTGTGAATTCCATGGATTGCCCACGTCTTTCTATCTGTGTACGCGTTAGACGATGTTGCATCAGAATATAATATGTTTCTGTCTGGGCGGGAAAAGGCTCGCGTGTGGAAATTGTTTTTCGTTAGTTCGGCTATTGATTGCGGATTCATAATTCTTTTCTGACTTAGCAACAGTGAGAGAATGAAAGTGTGTGCTCGTAGACGAGCGGAACCGCGTGCGAAGAAAATAACTGTTGCCGTCAAGCTTTGCTCGAGAGAAGAGTGAAGGGTGGCTACGCGGTTCGATGGCACTCTTGAAGGAACGGTGTGTGAAGGGCATTGGCTAGGTCGCTGAGGTTCATATTCGAGTTTCCCCCGATTCATGGGGTTTTTGACACTGGCTACGGAGTCGTCTATGTTTTTGGCGGGCTGCATGAGAGCGAGATTGAGAATATTCTGGTGCATGAGACTCTGCATTATGTTCTGTTGAGGGTGGCAGGGAAGAGGGCGAGTTTGAGACTCGATAGGATTTATGCGCAGTTAGACGATGAGGTCGAGTGTTGAGAATTCGATCGAGTTGACCTGCATCTCTTGACTGTGAAAAGCGCGAATAGTTGATCTCTGTTCCATCAGTTCTTCAGGTGTCTCTGGGTCTTGTCGGCACGCGTTGAGTCCAATTAGCGGACCTGCGGTTTTGGGTTGAAAACACGCGAACATTTGATACCCCCCCTCCTAGGTAGGTTTTTTCGGGGTTGTCTTTTGGGTTTTTATGCGTGTGCTGAAGGATCAAGAGGCCGACCTACAGTTTAAATGTGGAACCGTCCCAAAATGCGTCGCCCCCAGTTGGTTTTTGGGCGTTTGGCCTGTGGTTTTCATGTGGGGGCTATAGTCCTTCTTTTACTTCGTTTCCGAGGGCTTTCATGAGGAACTTGAAGACGGAGAATCCGGCTCCTCGGTCTGTTCTGAACCCGGTTGTGGCGCCCAGTAGGCATATGCCTTCTAGCCCACGTTCTTTTGCGAGGCCGAGCATTAGGCCTGTGGCGCCTACGATTCTTCCTTTGCTGTAGATGATTGCGCCTTTGTCCATGAATTCTTGGGCGAGTCTGGGTGAGGTGGCGGCCACGTAGACTTGGGCTTTCTCTTCGGTCATGGGCATGCCGCCGATCGTTATTATCATGTTGCACTGGTGTTTTTGAACTGTGTCGAGGATTTCGTCGCAGATGGCGTAGTGGCCTTGTACGTCGTCGAACGAGGGTTGCGTGTCTCCGGTCATGATTATGAAGTCGTTTTTCTCCATGGGGGCCGCGTAGAACTCGTATCTGGGCAGGTTGCAGACGCCCTTTGAGGTGACGGATACGTAGTCTGGGAATGAGGGTGAGTAAAGTTCCATGAACGGCTTTGCGCTGCAGAACTTTATCAGAAGATGAGCCGCTATTTTGCCGACGTTCCCGAAGCCTGGGAGTCCCTGAACGAAGATCGGGCTCTCAAGGACAGGTTTGGAAACTTCGCGGAAAAAAGTTTGGTCCACTTCACTCACATCAGGTCGATAACGCCAGTGCTGTACTAAAACGTTTTCACGATGAGAACACTAATATATGCAGGCAGGCATCTCCTAAAAGAACTAGGAGAAATCTGCCAGCTCAACAGAAGCGGGGTGGGGTAGCCAGGATTAACCCGCTGGGCTCATAACCCAGAGATCAGTAGTTCAAATCTACTCCCCGCTACCAACGATAACAGCAATCGGTTGTGAACGATGCGGTTTTCTCGCGCTATGCGACTCGCAAGCAGGTTTTCATGGGTTTGTCCACAAGCTTGGCGTGGTGTGAGCAGCTTAAGGGGTTTGGTCAATTTTTTATGGATCATGTAGCGTTACAATGTAGCGTTGCGACTTACCAAACGAGTAAGGTCAGCTTTCTGAACTAGGTTGTCTGCAGCAACTTTCAGCTGGCGCGACTTTCGCTTGAGAATGATTGTTATTGCTAGGGTGAGAATGAAAGCTAGAAGAAGCACAGTCAAGGTTGGGAATTCCGGTGCGTGAATTATCGGCAAAACTTCAAGGTTCAAAGTGTCTCCGACGGTATCCATATCCAGGCCTGTCTGTGCGGTCACACACCATGTTCCCAAGACTTTGTCCTGTGCAAGGTCGAGCGGTATCATGAAGGTCGCAGAAGCTATTCCTGACGAATTTGTAACAGTCGTTAGAATGCAAGAGTTTGCTGGGCCCTCTATTTCAAAGAGTATAATTCTGTTCTCCACTGGAAGGCCGTTGCTTGTCATGTTGACGTACAGCGCAACGTTTTCTCCAGGCGCGAACTCTCCTCCAGGAATGCCCGGTCCCATTCCGCCTCTCTGCGTGTACAGGTCAAAGAATACAATCGGATACGGTTTTATCGGGACCTCCGAAGCCTCCGCCGTTAGTTGAAGAGCAGGGAAGAACCTGGTGTAAAGAGATGGAACTATTGCAGCTATTAGCAGGACGATGATCGAATACCTGACAATGGTTACGGCTGTTTTCAAGATGTTCTCACTTAATCGCGTTAATAGAAGTAACAACCAATCATGTAGAAAAGATTTTTGGAAGAATCTTCTAGCCTATGAGCGTGTGAATAAAGGCACAAAACCATGTCAAGCGCGCGCTCTCGAAAAAGCGCACGTGAGGAATCTCTAGCGCGCGCTAGAGTTCAGTGGCAGACCAAACGCAGCCTTGGGACAAAGTTGGAAGGACTTGGACGTTTGTGCAGCCGAGTCATATGTCGTTGGACCGTACAAGCTTGAGGTGGTTGGAGTGGCACAGCTTGGGTTAACATAGGTGCCTCTACAGTCTACTACGGTTTGTGGGGTACAAGCATGGCTGTAGACAGGGTACTAGATTGCGGAATAGCTTCGGCATTATCAAAGCGGAACTACGAAAAGGCAACTACTCTAGCGACTGTGGCAAACAGTTTAGCGCCGTTTAGAGATCTCTGCCGCGTATCAGATAGAGACAATACTGCAGGAAATGGGAATCGCGAACTAGGAACATTCGAAGGCTACAAGAAGATTTCCTGCCGCAAGATCAGAAGTCTCCTTGAGTAGAATAAAACAGGTCTAGTTTGCGCGTTGTGCCCAGATAGCGGTTAGTCTTCAGAAAGACAAAATACTATATATACTAATCTCAGACCCCCCTCCCACCCTTTGGTTCCACCTGAAGATAACCCTATACATTAGCCGGCAATATCTTGTTAATTGAACTTGACACATAAGGGTAAGCGCGCGCGGTTTGTTTTGTCTTCAACGGGTCACAGTCTTAGAGACTATGCGGTTAACAAAGTACATTTGAAAAATGCATGTGCCACTCATATAGAAGAAGGTTCCACAAAATTCAAATGCTCTAGATACACTATTATTGGATGCCTAAAGGAGAATGGAGAAAAATGAAAAAGGCAATACTGATTTCCATGATTTTGCTATCAATGCTTGCTTTGACAATTGTTCCAATGTCTCATACTGGAGTTCGCGCAGCGACTACTCCGAACCTTACATGTAATACAGAACCATACGCGGCACAGTTTGTGGAATCTGCAGATTTTTCCAGTGGTAGCGATCCAGTTGGCACGTACGTGCCCTGGGACGTAGACATCATCAACGCTGAATCCGCGCCAAATCAGGGTCAAGGCATCTACGTTGCAGTCATAGACACCGGCCTAGTTTCTAACTGGGCTAGTTTCGTCGCCCCAACGGCAAATATCGACACTGCTGATGGTAGGGGCTGGAGCTATAACGTTGTTTTTGACCCGGGCATAGACGACTTTGTTTGGACGCCAAACCCTGCCAGAGGATTCATAACGAATATGACCGTTGGCTCAGGGCACGGTACCCATGTCACATGCGAAATAGTCGGATATGAACGCTCAACCATCGGCATTGCACCACACATAGTGCAGGGAGTCGCCCCTGGCGTAACCATAATTCCGATACTGGGACTCGACACATGGCTCGTCCCCTGTTCAGACCCGAACTATCCAGGTTGCCACGCAGGATATGTAGAGTTCAGGGGAGGAGACGACTGGATGCTGACCAACGCCATAGACTACGTAGCTAGCCTCGCCGTAGCCCATCCTACCTGGAAGATAATATGCACTAACAGCTGGGGATCAAGCACACCGACACCTGCCATTCAAGCCTCCATAGATAACGCCATTAGCAAAGGTGTGATCTTCACTTTTGCCGCAGGCAATGCAGGATCGTTGATGGATTGGCCAGGAGCCTACCCAGAAGTGATCTCATGCGCAGCAGGAGGCTGGACGATGGAATATATCGGCTATCCACCATCAAACCCACCAAGCCCATTCAGGTGGTATCTAACAGACGTTCCAGAGAAGCTTAACACAGTCGACGATCTCGGAAACAACTGGCAAATCTTCCTTGAAGACTTCAGTGGCAGACCGAACATAGCACTTGGACAAACCGCGAAAGACTTGGACGTTTGCGCACCCGGCGCGGCAGTCGTTGGACCGTACAAGCCTGAAGTGGCCTGGAGTGGCACGGCTTGGGTTAACCTGAATGCCGGTACAGCCTATTACGGCCTGTGGGGCACTAGCATGGCTACTCCGCACGTTGCCGGAGTCGCAGCGATAATTGTACATGACTATCCACAGTTCAACCAAGCCGATATGGAATACGTACTGAAGAAAGGAGCATCACGCATTCCGCTGGCCTCAAACACCAAATACGTGTGGGGCGATTATTATGCAGTCGGCGAAGGTCCATACTTCAAATGGACAGACCATGACTACGGCACCGGATGGCTCACCGTCGACAACGCAATGATGGTAGCCGCTACATACCACAAGTAAGAGAACGAAATCCCAAACCAACAACTCCCTTTTTTCTCTTTGAAAACAGCAGGACTCGCGCATACAAACCGCTTCGTAGAACATTATTCCATAAACGATATTTGCCCCGAAAAGTATCTACGTCTGGGAGGAAGGAAGACGCTCAAGAAGAATGCTTCTCAACTGCTTCTTATATTCCTGCTTGCGAATTTGCTGACATGCGCTTTGAAAGTTCAGTCAGCCGCTGCAGCTGGAGACATTTACATCAGGGCCAACGGTAGCATCGACCCTTCGACATCGCCAATCCAACGGAATGTTAACGTGTACACTTTCACCGGTAACATAGATGGCGATATCATAGTGCAAAGGGACAACGTTGTAATCGATGGTGCAGGACATACTCTTCAAGGAACAGGAGTTGAAACAGGAATAGACCTGTCAAGTAGAACAAACGTAACAATCCAAAACATGGTGATCAAGACCTTCTACGACGCAGTATATCTCAATTCCTCAAGCCAAATTACCATTACAGGAACAAACGTGACAGAAAACACTGATGATGGAATAAGGATCAGCGATTCCTCCAACAACAGCATCTGGGGAAACACCGTAACTGGAAACGGTTATGAAGGCATCTACATCCTCACCTCTTCAAACAATACGATCTCTGAAAACAACATAACAACCACAACTGGTGATGGGGTTTATCTCTGGGGCTCTTCCAACGACACTGTCTTTAGAAACAACATATCCAACAACTGGTGGGGTATAACATCTCTCTACTCGTCAAACAATAAGATCTTTCATAACAACCTCATCAATAACCCAACCCAAGCAGACTCCGAATCATCAGCAGACAGTTGGGATGATGGTTATCCTTCAGGCGGAAACTATTGGAATGACTACAGTGGCACAGACCAAAGATGCGGCCCAAGCCAAGACCATCCAGGAAGCGACGGCATAGGAGATACGCCTTACACCATAGACAGCAGCAACAAAGACAATTATCCACTCATGAACCCTTGGATTCCGCCTTCCGGTCATAATGTTGCAATCATCAGCGCCATCTCCTCTAAAGTCGTGATTTTCCAAGGGTTCACTGGCAATCTAACTGTTTATGGCGCCAATAGGGGCGAATACCCTGAAACATTCAACGTCACAGTATACGTCAACACGACCTCAGTCGGATCGGTGGCTTTGCCTTTGGAAAGTGGCTCAACCATAAACATCACACTATCTTGGAACACCACTGGCCTTGCTAAGGGCAACTATGCTATAGGCGCCTATGCTTGGCCTGTTCCAGGCGAAACGAGCACGACGGACAACAACTTCACGGGCGGGTGGGTCGTGGTATCGATGGTTGGCGATCTGACAGGCGGCTCTGCTAATGTTTGGGATTTTGTTCCAGATGGCAAGTGCGACGGCAAAGACGTTTCCGTAGCTGCGAAGTGCTTCGGCAGCTATCCCGGATGCTCAGCGCCGCTGATTTGGAATGCGAATTGTGACGTGAACAATGATGGCAAAGTTGACGGCAAAGACATAGCAATAGTAGCCAAACACTTTGGCGAACACTATCCATAACCCTCGATTTTTCCTTGAAGTGCTAGTTGGACAGACCGTGTTCGCAGGTTTTCCTAACGTTATGGTTTTCTAATCATTAGTTTCGACTCTGTAGAGAAGCGATTCGAGGTTTTCCAGCAAGACTTATCATGCACATAGAATCATGTTATCCGTTGGAAGTGAAAGAGTGGGTATAAATTTCGCTTGTATTGCTCCGCATGGATCAGAAGCTATCCCGGAATTAGGTGGCGACATGCTTCATGCTTTTTCAGAAACCCGTAGGGGCATGGAAGAACTAGCACGGTTACTTAGGGAAAAAGATCCTGCAACGGTAGTTGTGGCGACTCCTCACGGTCTACGCTTAGAGGCAACGATAGGAGTAGTAACCTCGGAAAACACCGAGGGAACCTTGGAGGAGAACAAAGGGAAAGTGGCGCTTCGCTGTGAGTGCGATAAGAAGCTGTCCAAGGAAATCCTTGAGAACGCAAAGAAGTTGAAGCTTCCCGTCATTGGCGCCAACTATGGGTCAAACGAAGGACCTGCCTCTTGCATGCCTATGGATTGGGGCGCACTGATTCCCCTGTGGTTTTTCGTTGGGAAAAATGAAAATAGGCCGAAGGTTTTGCTGGTAACGCCTTCGAGGGAGATTCAGCTGGAAAATCTTGTGAGGTTTGGCCGCGTCATAGCCGAGACTGCTGAAGCCTCTGGAAAGAGCGTCGCGTTCGTGGCCAGTGCCGATCAGGGTCATGCGCATAAGGCTGATGGGCCCTATGGCTTTAATCCTGCGTCCGCGGAGTTCGATGAAATGGTTAAGCGCGCTGTGTTCGAGAATGATTTGACCCCGCTATTCAGCTTGTCGCCTCAGTTTATCGAGGATGCGAAACCTGATAGCCTCTGGCAGTTGGCGATGTTGCAAGGGATACTCGAACGTATATCTATGAAATCTCGGTTCTTGTCCTATCAAAAACCGACGTATTTTGGGTTGCTCTGCGCGGCCTATTTGCCTATCTGACCCCATGAAAGAATGAGTATTGGGCAGAAACCTGTTTCAGGCTCTTCCTTTTTCTTCTTTTCCGAAGTATGCTGTCCATTTGAGTTTGCGTGCGTCTCTTCCCATAAAGAGGGAGCTTTTTCTACATTTGCTGGAACAAAACCATAGGATTGAGCCGTCGTTTTTAATGAACATCATGCCCGTGCCCGGTGGGAAATCGTGTCCGCAGAATGAACATTTTCTGGGTTTGGGCAACGTTGATTCTTCCGGACAGTTTGTATTTTTATCATCTGTTGATTTTCTTTGCTTCTCTTTCGGTTTCTCTGAGCATAAGTACGTCTTGGGCTCTCACTGGACCTTTGACGTTTCTCGTTATGATGCGTCCTTTGTCTTTTCCTTCTAAGATGCGGATTCTTACCTGTGAGATTTCGCCCGTAACGCCCGTGCGTGCTATGACCTGGATTACTTCCGAGGGTATGAGCTGCTCTTCTGCTGTTGGTCTCGTTGTTTTTTCTTCTTTGCTTATTCTATCTTCCTTGCTTGGTCTTTCTTCTTTGCTCATCACTTGGGTCCTCTTTTGATCTGCTCGATTCTCGTGACGATTTCTTTGAGGAGACCCGTGGCTTCTCCTTCTTTTATGATGCATGCAGCTGCGGCTGGTACGTCTATGCCCATGGCCTTTCCTATTTGCTCTTTTGTTGGCACGAAAATGCATGGGATTTTCCTTTCGTCGCACAGCAGCGGTAGATGGGCTACGACTTCCGGCGGGTCAACGTCTTCTGCGATGATGACTAGTTTTGCTTGAGCTCTTTCTATGGCTTTCGTTGTTTCGTTTGTGCCTTTCCTTACTGAGCCTGTCTTGGAAGCGATTTGCAGGGCTTCATAGGCCGCATCTGCGATTTCTTTCGGTACTTCATACTTCACGTAAAACGGTTTGGACAATAGCCTCACCCTTCAAATGCACAGTCTAATCCATACTTCTTGTTTATGAAGGTTTCGACCCATTGCGTGCAAGGCTGCTTTGGTCAATGTTTCAACCTATTCTGGCCCTGTCCAATTTTGTGCCTGAAGTTTTCTAATTCGACTGGTGATCTTCCATACTATGCAAGTAGAAAGCGTCGGTCAGGTTATGTTTGATTTGACACGCGACAGACCTCATAGAACGCACTTTTTATAGTCGGTTTTCTCAGCCCTAGGTATTAGTTTTCATGCGAGTTGTGGCGCTGCCTACCTTTTTGTGGGTGCTATTCTTAGCTGTTCTATCTCCTTTTGGTTCGGAATCTGGGTTCTTATCAACTTGTCAAGTTCCTTCTTGCCGAATCTTACTGAGACGCCGCCTTGCTTTTTGTCGGAGTGGTATGCGGTTAATTCGGCGGCTTTCTTGATGGCTGATCTGGTCTTTGGTCCTTGGAGCAGAGTGATCGGGCTTCCGCAGTCTTGAGCCTCAAAGCAGTATTCGCTGAGCATCTTCATCTGAACCAAAAGTTTGTTTTCAGCTTCGTTTCTGCCAACTATGATCTTGTTTTTTCCAAACCTGAAATGCCGTCCGACCCTGAGCAACTGCACGTCTTTTAAGGAGACCCTTTTCTTGTGCTCAAACAAGTCCTTCAATTTGCTGGCAAATTCCTTGTATGTTAATAGGCAGCCTCCTCCGGGGCATGAGTATCCAGACACCTTCATTTCTTCGGCAAGCCTGATTTGGCTCTTTCTTGACCTGCCCTCTATTCCGAGTAGGGTCTCTCTGTTTACTAGACCTTTCTTCTCAGGTTCAGTCATGGGCAACAGCCTTGCGGACAAGGGTCTAAGAATTTTTCCTTTTAAGCCTGCCTCCTGCTCAATTACGCCGAGAGTTCTTCCGTGTTGCGACATGGGTCTTTGACCCAAGACCTCGCCGGTAATAAGAAACGAAGCGCCCGTCTCGTGCGCATATTTCTTGGCCTTCTTCAGCATGAAAATCCTGCAATCAATACAGGGGTTCAGGTTCTTTCCGTAACCAAACCTCGGTTTTCTGACGATCCTGAGATATTCTTCGCCGACGCTGATCGTTTTCAGCGGTATGTTGAGGTTTCTTGCCACTTCCGAGGCTCCACAACCGCCTTTCTTGCAGAGACAGAAAGGACTCACAAAATTAACTGCCGCCACGTCTATGCCTTGATCGAGCAATAGCTTCACGGCCAGCGTACTATCCAACCCGCCGGAAACTAGAGCTACAGCTTTTGTCTTCTTGTCTTTCGATGTCATGGTTTCCACGCCTATTTCAATGCCATATGATTCTTTCCTGCATTCTAACGTGTTAGTGGGCTTATCTAAGAACCTTCGCACTAAAAAAGGAGGGTTTGAGAAAGGGTTGTTGCTTCGTTGGTTTTGATTCCTTAACTAGACCAGCAGGGATACGTCCGCATCTGCTGCCACGTTCAGGAATGTGGCGGCTCCTGCCATTTCATCGACTTCCGGGATCAGGTCTTCTCTTTTGATGCCGAACATTTCCATGCTAGGAGTGCAAGCGTATATCTTCAGGAGTCCAGAGCTTTTCATTCTCTTCAATAGCTCGTAAGGTGATGGGTACTTCATCTGCTTCAGTTTTTCTCTCATCGGTTTTTCCATTTGCTTGTATTCGCTTGGAAGGCCTGCCTTTTCCATTGCTCCTTTGACGAGTGCTTGAAGGCCCCAGAAGGTGAAGTAGAGATGTGCTTCCCATCCCATGGATGTCGCGGTCGACCCAAGTATGAATGCGCATAATAGTTTGTCCAGCGTCCCGCTGTGAACTATCATTGCTAGTTTCTTCTTTTCAGGCACAATGTCACTTTCCCATTCTTCGGTTTAAGGGGTAATATGACATATGTAATATTTAATGCTTTCTGCAAGAAAGACACTGATCAGCGAATGGCAGAACAAAATGGATGACTCGAAAAAGCGTCCAAAGTGCCTATGACCCTGGCGGCAAGGATTTGATTTGTCGTACACGTCTTAGAATACCCTAAACCATGCGATTGCTGTCTTTCAGAACAAGAATTTGCTAGCCAGTAGAATTATGGACAGAAAGCTGTAGGTTTGGGTGACCAACATAATTCACTGTGGATTGTGCGCCGACAGGCTCACGATTTCATCTGCAAAGCTTTGGCCCCTCGAGGACGTGTATTCTTTGGAAAGTAGTAGAGCTTCTTGAATTTTCCCAGAACAAACAGGACGGAAACCGGTATGGCTAGCAGTAGAATGGTCAACCATGTATGGTGTCCGCAAGCCCACTCGAGGAAGAAAGCTGTCCCAGTAAATACGGCGCCAGTGGCCAGCAATATCATGCCTAGGAACGAAGCCCTAACGAGTCCAAGGCGAACCGTCATCGTTTCGATTCCCATTGCTTTGTCTCCGAAGTAGTCTCGGATCTCAGTCGGTATTATCACGCCATACACAGTGAGGGCCAGACCCGTGAGTGAGAGTAGAAAGAAGGGGTTGATCTCGGAGGCAAAAGTGTAGTACGCAAACAGTACCGGAAGGACCGCCAAGACCAGAATAAGCGTAACGGGGGCCACCCAGGACCTCGATTTCAACCTCATAGGTGGGGCAGAGTAGGCATACCCTAAGGGAGATTCCGATGATCCACATGATCAGCAGGATAGGCTTTCCGTGGATCAGCATGAGAAAAGAAACCAGAACTAAAGCAATGACAAACTCTCCAATCAGTAATGCCCTTAGCCGTTCTTGTCCAAAAGAATCCATCGCCTGAACCAATTGCCTCTTGCGGCCATCCTTAAGGTCCAGTTCATAGTCTGAAAGGGTATTTGCTTGGGCCCCGATAGCAGAACTGAGATTGATCACTGCGAAGGAGAGAATCACCAAGATCGCCCCCTTAATCAAGCCTAAAGGCGGACTGGCACCCCAAGCAAGCCCCATAATAAGCGAACCCAAGTTAGGCAGAATAAACTCCGCCCTGGAAACAATCCCCACTCGCCTAATCGTTTCCAACATGGCCCTATCAAGGAGAGTAATAACCGCAACGAGTTAAAAACGATTACAGAAAAATCGAGTCCTGCAATCGAACAATCAGGCTTTTCGACAGAACGCTCATACCAGATTTTCAGTTTTAGCTACTTAGACAAAGCTCTCGCAGCTTTGTGATTTTCACTGCGGCAATTAGTGTGCAGTAGTCTTTTTCCAAATGATGTCTTCGGAGACGGAGTTCGCCCAGAAATTGGAGGTTTATGCTGTGGAGCCATGTACCGGAATTACACTCAGGCTCCTCGTGGCGAAAACCGATATTTCCCTTTTTTCCGAGTCTCAGAGACACTTCCGATCCCAAAAATCTTATAAAACTCAACGAAGTTAGATGATTCGATGGGCGATATCTTGACAAAAGAAGATGATATGTTAGAAGAACTGAAGAAAATACGCACACTACTGGAGCCAAAACCTACACCAACGGCACCTGCACCGAAGGGAATGTGGAAGGAATTCGTTGATTTCATCTCTAAATACAAGATTATGGGGCTTGCTGTTGCTTTCATTATCGGCATCTACCTAGGTGCAGTAGTGTTGGCATTGGTCAAAGACTTGGTAATGCCTCTAATAGGTCTCGCAATACCCGGACTTGGCAATCTGGCCACTTTCAAGATTGGGTTTCCCTCAACAACATTCGATGCGCAAGGAAACCCTCAGGCTGGCTACGGAGGTCAAATATTCGGAATAGGCGATTTCTTGGTAGCGGTCATTACTTTCGTAATCGTAGCTTTCGTTATCTTCGTCATAGTGAAAGTAACCAAGAAATGGGGAATAGAGTAACAACACACTGCATCTCCACTCGTCTTTTTTCTTCATTTTCTTTTCGGGTCGTATCCTCTCTACCAAGTTGACGCGTGCCGCTAAAGCCCGCCCGCTTGAGGTAAAAAAAGAGGGAGTTCAATCGATGGCAGCGTGCACTGTCAACTGAAATGAACGCTTTACTAGATCACGATGGTAGGCCCAAGTTCTCAACTTAAGATTTTTGCGCGCACTCCTTCCTTCAGCGATTCTCCTCGATGTTACTTGTCCCATTTTGCGATGAAATTCTCTGCAGCGCGTCTGAGAGTCTGTCTCGGGCTGTGGAGATTCTCCTTTACGAAGGAAATCACTTTATCTTTGGTGTTGACTTGATCAAAGAACTTGTCAAAGGATTCGATGGTTTTTTCGGCTATGACCTTCTTGCACTCTTCTGTCATATGTGGCGTTGTTGCAATGTTTTCTACTTTCAGAAGCTCGCTTGTTATTTTTTGGATTAAATATGGTTTTGCCACTGCGATTTTGCTGGATTGGCCAACGACATTGGCTACGGTGACCATATACGAGTCATTCATAAAGCTGTAGTACTTGTCGAATATAGCATCAAACTTCTTGTCCTTGTCAACCCGGGCGAGATTTGCTATGATGGCCATGGCGTTCCACGTGAGAATTCTGTATTTGCTGTCTAAGAGGCTTGTGAAAAAACCCATGTAAGAATACAGTTTTTCTGGGTATTTCTCACTTAGATCCATCAGTACCTTGGCGCAACCATATCTGATTGTGGCTTTTGGTGAGGAGATGCCTTTGACCACTTCAGGAAGCAGGTCAAAGTTGTGATTGACCTTCTGCAAGAGTTCTTCTTTTGTCATTGATTTGTTGACGAGTTTCTGCAGCAATCTGGATTCCATGAAGGTATGCCTCTTTATGAATCACTATGTTGTGTATGCGCCTAAAATTGTGTTGCTATTTTCTGCAGATGATCAGGAAAGTCGGGCCGACGTGAACCAAGCACGCGTTTCATTTGATTTGAATATTCCCGGCGTTCGACTTTTCCTTGCTGTTGAGCAGCAGGTGACAATCGCAGGGTTCAAGAAGTCATTTCAACTAGTGCGTACCTGTGAAACTTCTCAACTGTTTCTCTGTCAATCCTGCTCCTGCCACTCCATCCAACCGTTTCTTGAAATCCAAAAAGAGAACGAAAGTATTGCTAGTTTCAGACAAATCTTATATTCGTCACGCTCATATGGGAGAGCAAAGGTGACAACATGGGAAGTTTATGGTTGGGAGCTTTCGTCGGCTTTCTCATAACGCTGGCTCTAGGCTGGCTGTTTCCAGGACTTGGACACGTGATAGGTGGGTTCATCGGTGGGTTCGTGGCAGGGCTCATAGCTCGAGGGATAGGAAAAGGAACGTTGGCTGGTTTTCTCGCGGGAGTATTCGGCGGGATCATCATCGCAGTACTAATAACAGCAGGTTTGACGGTGGCAGGTGGAGTAGCGGGTGGGGTGCAAGGCGGAGTTTTTGGGTTCCTGTCAGGAGTAGCCCTTGGAATCGCAGTGATTATCGTGGCTGCCTTCGGCGCAATCGCCTCAACGATAGGCGGACTAATAGGCGGACTGCTAGCAAGATAGAAAACCCCTATCTTATCTGCTCAGAAGAGCAGCTCACGGCAAAGATAGAAACCACGGGTAGCGCGCATGCGTGTTCGTGAAATCGTTTGTGGGTAACTCATGTTTCTGGCTTTGTCTTGTTTTTGGATCGTGATGTCGATCGATAGCAGGCAATAATACGCTATATCGCGTGCTTCAACTATTTTGGCTTGTCCGAAGTCATGGAGTCGCTCTAAGCACTGATGCCTTAGACTGCGTATGGGTCATGACCGTTTCTCATTCTTGCAATTGACTTTGAAGAATAGATTTTGAGCACTATTAAGGCAGTTAAAAATGCCACTAAGACTTCTGCCGCTAGGTAGGGAAGATTGCTTGTGAATGTTGTATATGAACTCGGGTTGAGGTAGGCTCCAAGCCCAGCCCCAAACGCGATTAAGGATAACGAGAGAAAGAATGATAGCTTCCACAGCATCGGCGGTGACCGAGTTTTTTTCGCCTCTATGTGCCTCTTTATTTCTCCTACGCCCAAAACTAGAGAAATGCCCAAAACACCGATAGATAAAGGACCAATAAAGTTGAAGCTAAATTTTGGGTGGTAAAAATCGATGAAAGTCCTAACCCCAAACACAGACAGGAGAGCCAGAAACAGGATGAGTGCAGTTGAACCAACAAAAATTCCTATATCCAAAATGCCGCCAGAATAGAATGGACCGTATATCCTTCGCCAGGGCCTGAGAGTATAATCTTTCATATCCTCAGCGGTTTTTCTAGTGAGCTCAACTGGATCGTTTTGATACATGTATACCTTAGTTTTGATATCAGGTGCAATTTTCTTACCTTCGTGATCGTACCTAGCTTTCTTCACTAGCCTTGAGAAAGGATAAAGCCACTCGACCCCGCGATCTTTTGCTGTGTTGATAGCATCAAGAAGAGTATGACAGAAGGCACCTATTGCAAGGTACGGGTTAATCAGAAAAAGGATCCCAATGAAAACGAAGTTGTGGTATAGTGCCCGATGGAGTTGATGCTCGCGGAAGTAATCTTTGCTGAAAAAACCATACTCCCTATCCATATCAGGGAGGACTGACCCGATGGCAACAAGCAAAATGATATCCCACCTCCCAAAGAAAAGAGCTCCGATTAGCGCACCAAACATTATGTGCGTAGGAAGATTCATGTGAATTTACCTACTTGTGATCCATCAAGGAACTCAATTTGAGAAATTATAAGGTTTTGCTGAACCTTAACCATTCGAATCTAGGCGATTATGAGCCGCAAGTCGTTAATATTATTTTTGTGTGCGCGCGACGACGTGGGGGAAACACGCAGCTCGGATTACGCTGCGTGTAAAGTGCGCGTGTGCCGGCGAATAGTTGCCATACACCTTCGGACAAAGCTCATGTGGAGGGCTCTTGCCGTGACCGCTGAAGCGATTATTTAGGAGCTTTAGGAGCGTCGGGAGCGTTGGCATATCCGGTTGAAAAAGGTGCTTGGAATCTGCCCACGTTCTCTCTGATGATGCCATACCCCTTTTCTGCAAGGGAGTTTGGTAGCTTGCCCAGCTCTAGTGGTTTTTCATCGCGTTTGAGCGTAAGTTTGATTGTTGATCTCATTATTCCTTTGTCCAATAGTACACCCGCGATGTCTGAGTAGCCGTAATCTGTGTAGTCCTTCTTCAATCCGAGCGCGTGGGGGTGTCGCAGAATTATCCGTTGGTCCGTAATAATTAGGGAGTCAATATTCATCTAGGGATGGTAGATTTTTTCCTTAATATATAGCTCACCCTTTTTGTTCGGGCCAAGTATGTTCTTTATGTCATCAGGTGTAGCCATTACTATCACAACTTAGATGAGCATTCCTAGCATCTGTGCGCAGACAATTCCCTGGCGCGCGCTAGGTTACAGTAGCATCTGTCGACAAATTATTTAGAAGAGTTTGGTTTTCCCTCAAAATGAAGGAACAGAAAATTCCTCTTTCGTGCTCTTCATCTAGAAGTGATTCATGATAAAATCTCTAATGGTTCTGTGATTGGCCATGAGTTCGACGATCTTTTTTGTGGCTTTGGTTATTTGCGCATCAAACAGTCTTGTTATGACCAACGTCAACGCAAACACAAATATGCCGAATTCAAACATCTCAATAGCGTTTATTGAGCCCATGTACCATATGAAAAGGAATGTAACTCCAGCACCTATCTCTCCCATGAGGAAGGATCTTATGATGAAATAAAGTCTCTGCAGCCACGTAGAATATAACAGAACCTTGATCACTGCTCTTCTCTCGATCTCATTTTCAGTTCCAGATCTAACACTTCCTATCTGTTTCAGTATTTTTTTTGCGTAATGAACGTTGGATAGCCGCAGCATCATTTTTGCGTAATGAGCATCTGATAAATCCTTTGTACTTGCGCTTTCAAGCTCTAACAAAATCCTTTGTGCTATTTCGTCTATTTCAGCATCTACTTTTTCTATTGGAGCACCTTTAGTCACCATTATTCCACCCGAATATTCTAAGTATTTTGGTTACCAAGTCGTTTAATATGATTTTTGCCTGCTCTGCAGACAACAAGAAAAGCAAAGAGAAACGCACTAAGAATGAAGACTGAAAGTATGAAAAATGAAGACTGCAAATTTAAAGTATTGTTTGTATGTACTGGTAATGCATATCGTAGTCCAATATGTGAAGCACTTCTCAAAAAACTCAGACCAGATTTGGAAGTGGATTCTGCAGGGACAAAAATTACAAGTAAAATCACAAAAGAAGCAAGAGAATACTTGATGTCAGAAGATGCTATACAGTATCTTAAGAAGACACCTGAAAGCATTGAGAGCAAACAAGTGGAGCAGTATGATATTATTATTGCTATGGAACAGAGACACAGAGACTCAGTCTTAAAGAAATGTCCTGAATGTAAAAATAAAATAGTTGTTTGGGATATTCGAGATAAGATTCCCTTTTTGCATAGACGGACCGAGAAGATTAACAATCAGATGAAAAAGAATGTCACCGAGTATGCAGGGTCATTAGCATAAGACTCAACCACGCTTCCTTTGTTTTGTGTGGCATATCCGACTCTTCTGAAAGCCGACAGACAGTAATGTGCCCGCCCGCAATTCACCTTTTTTCTGTGCGTTCATATGGCGCCCATCTTCATTTTCACGCTAATTATAGCCGTATTCTTCTTCGTAACGAGCGATGCAAGGACACGAAGTTATGGGAATAATTGCTTTCACTGAAATACAGGACAGAACTTATGGCTAGAATCCGAGGGCGTTGTGCACGCATAGCAAGTAGCATTAGAGATTTACTGGCGAAGGTGCCATGGAAATGATATATATTTATGCTGTCTATAACTTTGAAAGACGGCAATAGAGGTGAAAAAGAATGGATGAAAGGAAAGGAGTGAAGGATGCATTAATGAAGGATGCATTAATGAAGGATGCATTAAAGAAAGAATACCTGAAAGAGATAGCTCACCAATTGGCTGTGGATGCCAAAGTTTTGGATGACGACATATAATCCCGTTTGATGTGTAACGAGACAATCAACAGACGCGCGCTACAATCAATTATCATCTAGATTTTTATAAGACCTTTGAGGCATATGCACGCTTTGACAGCGCATTGATTATCATCATTCTTCTACTCAAAAGAAAGAACGTAACCAGTAATAAATCATGTAGCCAAAATTTCTGAAACGTAAAAAAAGACGAAACTTCGTCTTACCCAATCGCTTTTTGAACCCCACGGGCACCTCAATGCATTTCAGCCCAACGTCCAATGTCACCACGAAAATCTCCATTTCTATCTCGAATCCCTTAGCTTTCAACTTTTTGTAAAGAGTTTCAACCGCTTTCCTGCTGAATGCCCAATAGCCTGTTTGCACATCTGTAAAAACTCTTAGGAATCGCAACCCAAGAAACAGCGACACAATGACGTTGGAAAAAATCGTAAATATAGTCATAGCGCCTTTCTCTCGTTTCCCCCTCACCCTTGAACCAAGCACAACCTCGGCCTTTTCATCCTTCATAGCCTCAATCATCTTTGGCAACTCCTCAGGATAATTGCTTCCGTCGCCATCAATCATGCACAAAACGTCGTATTTACTGCTGAGAAAGAATTCCATCCCTGTCCTTACACCGCAACCCTTACCTCTCCCGAACTTCTGTCTAATCACTCCAACTCGATATTGCCTTGCCACTTCGACGGTTTCATCTGTACTGCCACCGTCCACAACCAAGACATCGATATCTTTTGGCGCATCTTCTAGAACCCTTCTTATCCCTCTCTCCTCGTTTAAGGTTGGCACCATCACAAGAACGCTTCCAGTTGAACCCTGACTCACCTGAACCCCTTCAACCATAGTCCACTCAACAAGACTAATAAGGAGCTGTTAAGGGCGCGCGACTTGAAGTGCTGCATCATCAAAACCGCGACTTTTGATGGGTCGATTTTTTTTCGACGCAGAGTATCGGATGATTATTTCCCCGCTTTTTTCCGCCCCAGCTTTCTGCCTGTCAAAACTTCCACACCTGCCCACTGAAAAGCCACATAGGACACAATCAATTTGAACCACAGAGTTACTATTCTCGTCAAGAGAGTTACCGAAAGGCTCAAGGCAGCTGGAACGCCAAGTATAGTGTAGGCACCACTCATGATTACCTCGGTGAAACCTACTAAAGAGATGCCTATGATCTGCAAGCTTCCTGTCAAGGCGTATATAATAAGCACCTTGTCAACAGGAATTGGATATCCTAAAGAAGCAAACGTTAGAAACACAACTGAAACGTCAAAACCCCAACTTGAGAGAGAATATAATACCGGGCGAACTAGGGTCTTTGGCCTGGCACTTAGAGTGTTTATGCCTTCATGAAAATCCTTCAAGAATTCTTCTGCCCCGCGCTGAAACTCCTCTGCGTCCCAATGCCCTCGTCGCAAGAAAGTGACTCGTCGTAAGAGAGTAACTACGCTTATTATCCACGACAATATTCTCCCTGTTGCTTTGGGCTTGGAACTCAGATACCAGACTATGGCCAGTGAAAAAATCGACAGAAACAAGACGGCAGCAATGAAGATCAGAACTAGTCCAGAAACCAAGTAGTTTAGAGCGAGGAGAACTAGACCTATTACCAAGTCAACGACGGTAATCACCATGCCGATGATTTTTTGACTCACAACCGAAGCCACAATTCTGCCGGCGTCTTCACCAGAGGTCTTAGCAAGCATGTAAGCCTTTGACAAGTCTCCAGACCATCCAGGTTCAGGAACGGTGGCGTCAAAGAACAGCCCAAACCACATAAGAAGGAATACGCGTCTCATCTTGACTTTTACAGCCAGATTGCCTAGCAGGCTCTGCCACGTTAGCGAAGCAAAGAAGACACTCGCAACAAAAGCTATGAAAGCAGAGGCGTAAACCAAAAAGTTGGCTCGTTTTACGATGTCGGCGATGTTCATGGTGCCGACAAAATAATAGAGGTAGAACACCAGCGTGAGCAGTCCAAAACCGATAAACAGATAAATCTTCTTCGAGAACGAAGGCTTTGTGGCAGCAGTCATACAGGCGTTCTCCACAGTATTGTACATTAGAGGATGGTTAAGATTTTATTGTAGCGCGCTCTAAGGACGAACTTAATTTTTTTTGACGACAACGTTTTTTAACGATTTCTATTTTGAAGCTCCTTATAGCAATGTTGGAAAGTCCATGAAATGTAACAAGTTGTAATGCGCGCGCTAGCATATAAAAAAGGTGGAAGAGACTTTTCGTTGTCCAACTACTTTTCGGGTGAAGAAGGTGAGATCTTCCTATCCAGCAATACAATTTATAAAGAAAGACTCCCGTTTAATTTGTTGCAGACGGAATATGAACAATTAACAGACCCAAGTCGAGTCTTTGGCACATTGCTACAATCGGAGTTGTAACAACCATGATGGCAGTAGATTATTCTGAGAAATCTATAAGTATGGAAAAGATGAAGAGGTCGATCGATCGATCGATTCCTCCGATAAAGTGGACGACTTCTCGTTTATTTGCAACGGTCCCGCCATATGTAGGGTGAGGTCTGAAGCATGAGTCAGGAGACCACGGACCCGACTGAGGCACCGACGGGCGGCTTTCAGCTGCCCAGATCGGTCATAAAGTGGGTAGCCGCGGGCTTGGTTCTAACCTCCGCCGTTCTTATCATTATCTCGTTATATTCGGGCGTGAAGTTCTCGGATTTTGAAAGTATCGGTTACTTGACATTCGGCCTAGCAGCTGCTGCATCTGTGGCCAAGCTCCTCGTCCAGATCGTGCGATTCAGGGTGATAACGGTAGGCTTGGCTGGTGACCCGAAAATGGATTTGAGTGGCTTGGCGCTTACCAGAGTAAGCAGCGAGTTCCTCTCGATATCGACACCCACGCCGAGTACAGGCGTCTTTATACGCTCTGCCTGGCTGTCGAAGAAGGGGGTGACCGGCGGCAAGGCGCTCTGGATTGGCTATTTTGAGGTACTCATCGAGGTATATGTTGGTGCTGGTCTCGGAATTGCCGCGGGCGCATACGCCTTCTTGAAGGGCGCGGTTGTCCTGGGGTCAACAATTGTTGTGATTGCGCTGGTCTTGATTGCTGGGTACACGATCATTTTCATAATTCCGGCTAGGAGAGCCATCAAGGTTCCTCATTTTGTTTTCACGATTGCCAAGTATCTGGTAGGTGGCCCAAGAGCTACAGCCCTCTATCTTCACGCTGTCGTCGGCTCTCTGAATTTTTCAGTTTCCGCGCGCGCAATTCTAACGAGAGGTACACTACCCTTAGCGCTAAAGGCTGTTGTTCTGACCATCGCTGAGAATTTGTTGGACGGTGCGGCTCTCTGGCTTGTGCTAAACGCCGCAGGGTTGAAGATCGACCTGCTCTCCTCAACCATTGCAGTCCACGGTGTGGAAACCATCGCTCAACTCCCGTTATCCATAGGCGGCGCGGGACTCACGGAGCTCACCATGCAGGGCTACCTGATTGCAATCTATGGATTCTCCTCGTGGGCGTCCATTATAGTATGGAGAGTCGCCGCTTATGAAGTCCTACTAGCGACAACTGGTATCGTATTTCTGTTCTTCGTGCTCAGGAATACGAAGCATGCCAAGAAGCCACGTGAAGTGGAGCACCAGAAGGATGCCAAGGGATTCTTGCAAGATGGGGGATAGAAAGGGATATCCCAGAGCAGAGCATTTCAGAGCAAGAACAGCGAGCAGGAATCACGCATTGAGGCCGTAGTATTTCTACCCCGCGGGAATCATCTAGAACGCGTGGTTTCCAGCGAGGCTGATCTTTGCGAGGGCGTTCTCGAAGGTTATCAAGAAGCCAATCATACGGGTGCAGGCAATCGGGGCCACGTCTCAAATGCCCACAGGGTACTTCAGAATGAAGCAGGGAGTCAAGCATAGAGTGTAGTCTACGCATCAACATTGTAGCATGCGCGCAATCCAATATCCTGACGCTGCCAAAATGCTGAAATAGTTGTGTTGCTTGTACTTTTCGTGGCATACTTTGCTATTGGTGCTGTACTAAACCTATAGAGACTTGAGCTGAATGAAAATCAATAGAACGAATTTGATTCGTGTTTCTGCGGCTGGTCTTTCTGAGACCATCGCCCGTTCATCTACCAAGAACAAGTGCAAGGCTGGTCGTTGAATTCATTGTCAGCAACTTCAGGGACAGAAGACTTTGCAACCACGTTTGCAAATGCGGTGCACGGTGGACTGGATAAGGTTCTAGGTCAGAGCGGGGCGGCGGCGGTCTTAACTCACATGAAGATGACTAGTAATCTTCCCGACCCGGCTGAATTCCATAAGAAGTTGCTCACACTTTTCGGCAAAGAAGCAACACTTTCATTGGAAAGAGCGATAGTTAGGGATCTTGTGACGAGGCTCAAGTGGGCGCTAGACCTTTTGAGTATAGAAGGACCCTTCGATTTCAACACGGCCATGCTCCAGATACAGAAAGGTATGAAAGCATGACGACTAGAAAAAACCCAGGATTGAAACCCCTTGTTCAGGTGGATAGCCAAGGGGGTACTGATGGTTCTGGAGCAGATGATCTGGCGGAGACACGGATAGCTGCTGTACTTGGTCTGAAACAATTCACGCAGCGACCCGTCAGAACCTTACTCGTCAAAGGTCTCGCAGGTACTGGCAAAACAACAATCGCCCTTGAAATTCTCAAGGCAGCGGGCAAAGGGAAAGGCGCGTACATATCCTCAAGAGTTCCAAAAGAACTCCTTGAAATGCAGATACCAGCCATGAAGAAGACCTTACAGAATCAAGAGTTCTACGACATTAGGCTCGAGGACGCGACAACAGCACTGGATTTTGTCATCCAACTGACGGGGCCCAAGAAAGTCAAAACCATCGTGTTTGATAGTTGGGATGGCCTCGCGAAGGAATTGGACCAGAAGGAAAGGCTACGCTCCGAGAAGACTATGATGGCCCTTGCAAATAATTCCGGCGCGCAACTTGTCTTTGTTAGCGAGGAACCCGGCGCCACGACCATAGACTATCTCGTCGATGGTATCCTTGAGTTGGTAAGGGTTGAAGAACAAGACCGTGCGGTGCGAGAATTCATCATACACAAACTGCGTGGGACAAAGATACCCCAACACAAGTATCTCTTTACACTTCTAGAAGGAAAATTCACTTTCTTCGGACCCTACATCATACCCGATTACTCGAAGGTGGACAAGTTTGTTCGAAGGCCTGACATCGATGGATCCTATTCTTTCGGGAGTGGGGCTCTGGATAGACTGTTTGGAGGTATAATTCCTGGGAGCACCTTGGCTATCGAATATGATGAGAATGTTCCCTACCCTGCGCTCAGAACAATCGAGCTGCCTCCCATCATCAACTTTCTGTCGATGGGAAGGAGTGCGATCCTTCTCCCATTACCAGGCGCAAATGACGAGCGAACGAACTCGATTCTGACCAAAACGCTTGGCAAACGTGTTGTAAGCGACCGACTCCGCATTCTCAACGTAGTCAGAACTAGCGACCTTAAGACCACGCAAATGCTGAAAAATGTCACGCCCAATGAAATCCATGAAATGGTAACTAGAGAGACAACAACCCTGCGGGAGAAATCGAAGGACCAGTCCGTGTTACTCGTAAAGTCCGTGAGTGCTCTAGAGAACTTGTTCGCTTCGGATTTGGATTCACTGCTCGAAGTGACCTCCCAAGAGATAATCACCCTCGCACAGTCGCATGATGCGCACATTCTCTTCTTGGCAAAGGATTCGCCTATCCGGTCGCGCATCCTCTCGATGAGCTCCAGTTACGCAAAATTGTTCGTTAGAGATGGCACCGTTCTGATGTTTGGCGTGAAGCCTCACACTGGGATTTACGTATTACAACATCTCGAGGATCCCACTTCTCCATCACTAACCCAAATGGTGTGATCCGTTTCCACATCCATCTATAATATTGTTTAGGTTCCAAGCCTGATTTCGTGCATAAACGGTCTGTCCCTCGCCACCACTCAAGCTAAGATACAGAACCTTTGAATCTCTTATTGCTTTTCTGATTTCTTCTTTAGTGCTCAATTCTTACTCCCACCAAACATTCTAAGTATTTTGGTTACCAAGCCGTTTAGTATGATTTTTGCCTGCTCTGCAGTTAAAACGAGTCTTATGTCTATTCTGTAATAAAACTTGCCAGTCCTTACGGTTCTTGTACGATAATCATCAATTGATCCTTCAGTTTTCAATGCCCTCAATGCTCTCTCCAGAAAGTATGAGACAAAAACAGGAACGAACCGTTCAAAGATAGGGAACAATCTAATGAAAACTGGCAATAAACGTATAAAAATAGGAAGAAACCTCACAAGAATTGGGAGGAATAGTCCAAGGTTTGGTTTCATAACATCATCAGCTGCGTATTTCGAGGTCTACTTCTTTCTGGTTATGAGCAGCTTTATCGCAACGTCAACTGTAACGCCTTTTTCATGACTTTCCACGTTAAAATGCCAATCTTTTGATTCAACATTCATGTTCTTTGCTATACCAGCCACGTTTTTCCTGAAGTCGCCAGCTGCTTTTCTAATCTGGTCTATTTTGCCTATAGCCTCATCAACTACTTCGTCTTCCTCTATTTTTTTATCCACCATATCCTTTCACCCCCTACTTCTTCATCGTTTCACCGTATGACTGCTCAGTATTTTGAGCGCTTCGTATTTAAATTTGTACTTGTATGAGGTTGCAATAACATCTGTGAACAGCTTATTCAGAAAAGTATTTCCTGATTGAAGATGAAGACGACAGGCAAGCAAGATTCAATAGAGAAGATGGCGCGCGATACTAGTAATTGACGGAACCGTGACAAAATACTCCAAAACCTAATCGTCCTGTACCTTTCCTGATCGTAACATCCTGCCAACAGCAAATGCTTTGTTGTGTGGGGGTAAAGTTCTATCTAACCAACTTGCGTAGACTGATAGGATGTGATTCTGAGTGCCAAAAACTCGGAGAGCGGGTAGTAGAGCAACCAGAACAAGACTAAATAGCAATCCTTTCTGTTATTTCACGTCCCTCAAAGATAGCCAGTCTTGGTTTTCCGCCACTTAGTTCTACGACCGTGTTATGGACAGGTGAGTCTGTGACCCAACAGCCGGAGTTCACGACGTTCTCAGCTTGGTTTATGAACGGGTGATGCGTGTGGCCGAAGACCAGTATTTCTCTGTTCTTGACTGTTGAGCATGCATGGTGCTCGACATCTCCCAGGATTTTGGATAATCGTGTTTCCGGTGACTGTGTTACTCCTCCGAAGATGTCTGCAAAGCCCTCTATCTTATCGTACATAACATGGCACAGGGCTTCCATAAGTACAGTTTTCTGGTGGGGGTCAAACTCGTAACCATGGCATATCGTGTAAGTGTGGTCCCCATCTGTAAACTTCAAATTCTTCGCAAAACTGAACGGGTAAGAATGATCCCGTATGTTGAGGACATGATAATCATGGTTTCCTGCGACGTAATGTACTCTCATCTTCTGCTTCAGACTGATAATCTTCTGCACGATGTCCCAGTTTTCCAGAAATACTCCAGAGGCATCTCGTCTCCACATGTCCACGATGTCTCCCAGCAGGACCAGGTCCGTGGTTTCCGTATCAGACTGTAGACTGTCGAGAAACCTGTTGAAAGAGTCTTTATCCGCATTTTGGTAGCCCAGATGGATGTCCGATACTATGATGAGTTTCAGAGGCTTAGCATTAACAGCTGGAAATGAGCCGCCCTGTTTCTCACTCGCTTCACCGAGAGCACGCGCGCTTGTTACATAAGCAAGTTCTGCTGGGCTTTTTCTGTGCTTCACTACAGAAACCATCCTTGACTTACATCTTTCATTTGCCACGAATTATCTTATATGCCTTTATGACCTTAGCGCACGGTATTTCCGACACAAAAAAAGGATTTTAGTATAAATTACAGTCTGGAAACGGCAACTCCCGTGGCTACCAACAACCCCAAGTCAGGTTAGCGTTCGAACTCTCGCCTTCAGAGTTGCCCAGCTTTTAGGAAGTCCTAAATAATGATATAAAGAGAGAACTCCTGTTGAGAGTTAGTGGCCTCTGGGAAAAAAAAGCAAAGAACAACCTATATGCGTTTGAAAAGCCACGCAAAAGGTACAGAAAGACACTTCAGGAATGCGGCGTCCTTTTTGGTCAAATGTCAGATTATGGGACCGTATGTAGAGAAAGATGTCTTGCTTGGTTCTGTATGCCCTTGAGAAATCGGCGCGATGGATACATATGGTTTCACCATAGTTGAAGATCTTCATGATACGTTAGAAGCGATCTGGGTCTGGTCATACTATACCAAAATCTCAAAGAACTTTGCCTACAGGCGCGCGAAAACATGCAAAAACTCGATAGCCTATTTCAACACCCAAAAATCCGCGTACAGTTTTGTTAGTAACTATCAACGCAAAAATAGTGACTCGCGAACATAGGGTCATGTAAACTTCATGATCATGGCTAAGGTTGGGCAACTAATGTTACGTTTTTTGTTGCTTGACCATATGTCCTCTAAGGAGCGATGTGGCTATACCAAATACTCCGAAGATGAAAAGAATTATGCCACCCCATACTAACGCTATAGCCACATCATAAGTCAATGTATGACCAGCAGAAAACCATTTACGTATATCAAAGAATGTTGTCATTCCACCAATTATCGAACCGCAGATCCAAAGAATAATCCCAACAGCGATTACCCAAATACTGGCAATCAAATATTTATTCATACACATCTACGGCCTGAAGATTATACCATCTAATTATCGTGTTGGAATATATCTCTTTGCGCGGGCTATGCACTAAGGAAAAGAAGGAAAGAGAAAGAGAGAATGTGAGAATGAAAGAAAGCGCGCGCCCAACTAAGTTTCGACTACTGGTTTTAGGTACGCATGAAGCTCTGTCTTTGGGACTCTTATGTTTAGCCCTCTGTCTGTCCAGCGTCCAACCCCACTCTCTAGGGCTGAAGTGTCCAACATGTTTCGCACTCCACCTTTCTTTGCGCCAAGCACAGATTCAGATGCATCCTTGGTCAATTCGACTTCAAGATGAGTTACTTTCCAATTTTCTGGGTCTATTCTGATTTCTTTGATTTTGCCTATTTTCTCGTCTCCAGCATAAACATCTTTGTCGATAAACTCTTTGGGTTTCATCCTCATTTATCCCTACTTTTTGAGAATACGTTATTTGAAGCACATGCTTTAAGCTTTTTGGCTTAGGTGTTCGTGATGGAATGCCTAGAAGATGAACCCTGCGCGCGTGCTTTTGTGTGATGTGCGCGTGTTTTTGTCTGTCTGTGTGTGCGTGTGTGTTTTTCTTATTTTGCGTTTTTTAGAGAGAGAGTGAGAGAGTTAAAGAGAGTTAGTTTGAGAGAGAAGACGTAAAGTTTTATCCAACCAACCACTCACTAACTACAACGGTCACCCGACTAATCACTCAAACTATCAACCACTCACTCTGCCAACCTACTCCTCCGCTCCTACACCCACCTATACCTACCCATATACAACGCACACGCACACGGCGTGAGTGTGAGAATTAGGAGAAATATAGGGGTAAGCACAGCGCGCGCTCAAAAGGAGTTTTGTCAATGGGACGCTTTACTATTATGTCAAGTCGCGCGCGCCGTCTTATCCACGTGCACTGTTCCAGTGTTATCATTCCGTTTGGTTCCGCCCGACTTCGTCGAAATATTCGCCATCTCCCTCTTAAATAGCCGACAAACGTTCTCGGCGCCGACGATCTCCTCCTTCTCAAGGTCCCATTCAGAAGGATGCAATATAAAGGGCTTCGACTGGGTGCCACCCAGGCCGCCGTGGCTACCAATGAGCTCCTCAAATGCCGCCACCTCATCTTTCTCCGTGTCGTACATGCTTATGAGAAGGATATCAGGGACACAGTTGAAGCTGTCCAACCTGCGCAGGTGTGCGGCAGCCCGCTTCCCGAATTTGGCCAGCGGGTTCTCACCCTCGACCTTATCGTCCGCGAGGTAATATTTGCCACTCGCGCCTATTACGACCGACCCCTGCTCATTCGAGCGGATCATGGCAAAACTCACGCCCTCATGCTGCGACAAACCCTTCACCATCTCTGGATAGGTCTTATTGATATCCTCCAAGCTTATCCGATCCGCCCATTGTGTGAAGTATATCAGGCCCACGTTTCCCGAGGCCAGCACGATTGCATCAATCTTTTTGTCCTCCTTTTTCTTCGACTTCCGAGTCACTCTATTTCTTACGTTCTGCAGAGGCACCGTCACCATCTGTCCGAAGTGGTCCTGGTTGGAGTCAAACTCGAAGTACGTCCCATGTCCCTCAGGCAGAAGCTTCTGTACAACATCTGCCAGAGTGTGACCATAACGTTGCTTGAAAGTGGCGCCGTTAGTCTGACCGTGGTCTGAAAGGACGCAGAGGTAGTACGGGCGTTGGGCGTATGCCTTTGCCGCCTCTATCCTCTTTATGCACCTGTCCAGTTTTCTTAAAACGTAGAAAGCCTCATCGTCAGAGATGCCGCAGTGATGCGCAACCTCATCGTACCCCATGAACGTAATATATACCACATCCTTGTCACCCGCGATAATGTCGCCTATGACCGAGTAAGTGGTCAACTCGCGAAGGAAGACATCCGCCACCACCCTTGTGAAGTAGTACACGAGTCCGCGGTGGCGCAGTCTGGGTAGGGTATTCCTTCGCCACTGCCTGTACCTGGACCGGGCCTCCAGCACTATCTCCCAAAGGGTGTACGCGATCGTGTGGACAAGATTGAAGGAGACCGCGTAGAAAGTCTTCCACGACTGGCTGTACAACTCCCTTATCTTGCTGAGCTTGCTGTAGACGAAGATGTTGTCTTTGGCGTCACCAGAATAGAGATTGGCTATAGCGTGTCCATTGGTTGCAAGCAAGCCGTTCCCATCTGAGATTCGTGCCTCGACCGCCGGGGCATCGCCCATGCCGACGGTCGATATGACCTTGTTGCCTCTCGCTTTTTCAACCCATCGGAAGGCAGGGATGTCTTTGTTGTTCCCGTGCAATATGCCCGCTTGGCTTGCGCCGGTCTGAGACGAAAAGTCCGTTTCCCATCCCTTTATCTTGTGCGTTCCGCTGCTGACCCACCCTGCCAGCGTTGGCATCGTCCCGTTCTCTATCGCTTTGCGGAGAATCGTCTCAGCCAACCCGTCGATCTCCAGAAAGATGAAGCCTGGCCTGTCCTTGTTCTCCGTTGCCTTCTCTGCGCGCCTCTTCATCTTCCTGAGCACCGCACGGTAGAATGATGCATCGTCGTCGATAATGAGTATCCCTGAGACCGCGGTATTGATCAGCGCTATGTTCAAGGAGAGCAAAAGCAACCCCCACCCAGAAGCCTCAATTTCCGAAGTGAAAGAAGCCAGCAACCAGATTATTATGCCGTTCAATAGTAGCGCACTCAAGCCGAACGTTATCACAGAGCGCGCGCCCGCTAACCTCGATAAGAGGGGCCAAAGCAGTGCATTAATTAACCCAAGCCCGGCAGTCGCGATCAGCGCGACGACAAGATTGCGGGCGTAAAATCCAGTCAGAACGCCCGTAAAGAAGATACCTAAAGATGTTAATAACCATACAACTAGTGCGCGTGTGAAATTATCTTTTGTCATGCTCTCTTCTCTTTAGCTTGCAGATCAATAACCGTAATCTCAGGCGCGCAGTTGATGCGTATCCAGAACGCGTTTGTGCCTAAGCCTCGGTTGGTGTACTGGATCATTTCCCCGACCTGATACTTTCCGAGGGGATACTTCCTGAAACCGTCACCGCGGAAAGGGGTTCCGAGCTTGGGTATCACAAACTGGCCTCCGTGGGAATGTCCGGAGAGCTGGAGGCTGAACCTCTTCGTCTCTGCGCTGATGTCGGCGAAGTCTGGCTCGTGGGCCAGTAGAATTGCTGGTCCGTTGAGCGGCAGCTTCTGCAGCACCGTGTCCAACTGGTTCTTCTTCACAGTGGTGCTGTCGACCCCCGCAATATGCAGCGCACATCCCTCTCTAGTCACCGTGTAGACGTCGTTGTTCAGCTCTATTATTTTGCTTTCGCTTAGTATCGAACGGATCCTCTTCGCTCCAAGCCAATAATCGTGGTTGCCTAGCACTGCCACCGTCGCGTCTCGCGCACGTATTCCCTTGAGCGCGGGGATGAGGTCCTCGACATTCCTCCCTGAGTAGGATACAAAATCCCCTGTGATCGCAACGATGTCCGGCTCCTGCTGGTTGATCAAGCCAACCACGCCCCTTAAGCGATCTGCAGAGATCCATTGCCCGTAATGGATGTCGCTGATGTGCACTATTCGGTAGCCTTGGAAGAGGGTCGGAAGCCCAGGGATATTGATTTTAACTTTCACGACATCGAAATCGCCCGGGTTGAACCTCTGTCCCACCAACTTAGAAGATCTCGACATCATCTTTTGCGCGCCTCTTCGGAGGCGGAAGGTCAAATCCTCTCTAGCATCTTCCACAGACTTTCGCTTTCTCATTAACCAAATGCCCCCTATCAATTGCCTAAGCACATGTCGCTCATAACGAGCAAAATTGGTCAATATATTCTGTTTGTCCCTATCGCGCGCTGGAGAAGGCACGCGCTAAGCTTGACTAGAGCGCTCTCATATTCTTCTTTCAGTTTGCCTTATATCAAGTGAAGAAGTATTCTGAGGACAACGACGAGAATTATTATTAATATTACTGTGACAATAGCTGAAAGTAGCCATCCGCTGATACTACCCGCACGCCCACGATGCATTTGTTCAATCACCTCTTAGGATTTAGGATGCTCTTGACATTTATAAACTCGATTATCAAGGAATAATCAGTCGTTTCCTAAATACACTTTCTTCTGAGAGAAATCCCGATCTCTGACAACACATTCAACGTAAGTATCAATTCGAGATTCTCTTTCAGGTTCTAGCAGCGCGCGGAGGAAACATGACTAATGAGACAGTGCTTGTTCCATGACCTGTTGCGCACTGTTTTTCTGATGTTGTGAAAGAAGATTTTGACCCTATTTAGTCTTCTTTCTTGATTCTTTTCTTTATTCCCTTCCCAAAGTTACTTACGGCCTTGGCACCTTTCTTGAGGTCTTTCTCGACTGCTTCACCAGTTCTCTCAGCAGCCTCTTCAACTCTTTTCTTCTTTCCCGGCATCCCTATCACCTCTATTTCTAGGTCAATATTTGTGTATTTAAGTATGCATGGTTTGGGTTTGGGAACAAAGCTTTACCCCCAAAACCCCAAAGTCAACTCCCTAACCAAGTTTCAGCTACTGGTTTCAAGTACGTGTGAAGTTGTACTTTTGAGACCTTTATATTTAGCCCTCTGTCTGTCCAGCGTCCAACCCCACTCTCTAGGGCTGAAGTGTCCAACATGTTTCGCACTCCACCTTTCTTTGGGCCAAGCACGATTCAGCTACATCCTTGGTCAATTCGACTTCAAGATGAGTTACTTTCCAATTTTCTGGGTCTATTCTGATTTCTTTGATTTTGCCTATTGAATTGGTTTGTCCATTTTCACGAAGAATACGGTAAGTCGACAGTCGTTCATGTTTCTTGCCACTCTTAAAGGAAGTATAGGGTGATGAGAGTAACTCCAACACCAGCTCGTATGACTCTTATTAGATGTTCTTGAAGTGTCTGCTTGCGGTATTCGAATATGCTGTAGAGTCCATCAATGACTAGCCATATGCCAAGTCCCACGATGACTATCGCAAATTTCATGTTCTCACCTCGAGCGGGCTATACCTAGCATTTGCTGTAGAATTATTTATGTAAATAGTTGTCCAAGTATCCGTATTTTGAGTTGTTCCATTTGCATTACTGCTTATTCAGGACTTTTGCGAGTGTGTTAATAGTTTTCGCGACTTTCAGCGCGCGCTATCCATGGACGAAAACGCTTATTAGCTTTCCAGCTTGTAACTAGAAGTCAGTAAATATGGAGAGTAGACATGTCTAGCGATACTGAAGTTTTGAGTATTGACGAACCTCATTTCACAGTTAGAGTCTATGAGAGTAGTCTCAGAATAGACTTGAAAGGGAGCGTCAAGGATGAGATCGAGGATGCACTTGAAAACAAGCCTGTTTTGAGAGAGAGCATTGGGAATATACTTGCGGTATTTGTTCCCTTACATGTTCCTCTGAGCGACATAGATTCGGTACAAATGGACAAAAAAGGGAAAATCACGATAAAGTTGCCTCGTCACAGAGATGTTGTCATCCAACTCGAACCGGAAAATGCAAAGAAGCTTGTGGACAAGCTTAATCAGCTGGCTCCCGGAAAGAAAGAAAAAGCACGTGAGCAGATCTTTGATGAACAGAAATCTCAAAGAATTGAAAACGCCGAACGTGAATATGACCGAGAGGCATTGTCGTATCCGGCCGGTGCCCAATCCCCTATGCCTCCACCTCCTGGCGTCCGAAAAGAAGAGAAAAAGGCGGAAAAGCAGGAGGAGAACCGCTAGCATACTAGCGGAAGTCGTGGATGGATTACCACTCAGCTAGACATCACATTATGGATGAGCTATTAAAAATGGCGCATGCGCCATCTAACCAATCAGTCTGAGAAGAACAATTATCAGGCGGTTTCTCTGAGTAATCAAGATGGCCTAAATCAACAATCATTCTGGAGCCTCCCCGCTTCTGAACTTCTCGAACAATTTAAAACGACACCGAAGGGCTTGACTGACGAAGAAGCTGGAAAACGACTCACGCAATATGGCGCCAATCTTCTGAAGCCCAAGAAAAGATCAAACGCGCTTACGCTCCTGCTGACTCAATTCAAGAGTCCTCTTATCCTCATTCTCATCTTTGCAGCGGGATTATCATTCTCCATCCCTCCCGGCGATCCCGTTAACGCTTCAATCATCCTAGCGATCATCCTCATAAGCAGCCTCCTTGGCTTCTGGCAGGAACGAGGTGCAGCCAATGCCGTCGAAAAGCTACTAGCGATCGTCCAAACCAAAGCGACGGTACTTCGCGATGGAAATCAAAAGGAAATACCAGTCGAAAAAATCGTGCCAGGCGATGTCATCATCCTCAACGCTGGAGACCTGATCCCTGGAGACTCCATAATTCTAGAATCAAAGGATCTCTTCGTAAACGAAGCATCTTTGACGGGAGAAACTTATCCGGCTGAGAAAACTGTTGGGATCCTGCCACCAAGAACATCGCTCAGTCAGCGGACAAATAGTCTTTTCATGGGAACAAACGTGATCAGCGGCAACGCACAGGCCGTGGTTGTAGGAACCGGTTCAAAAACGGAGTTCGGCAAAGTCTCGGAGCGGCTGAAACTCAGGCCGCCAGAAACAGAGTTTGAACATGGAATCCGGCATTTCGGGTATCTCCTTATGGAAGTAACGCTGGTGTTGGTGGTCGCCACCTTCGCCATAAACGTGTATTTTGCGCGCTCAGTACTGGACTCCCTTCTTTTCTCTTTAGCACTCGCTGTTGGACTGACCCCGCAACTACTGCCCGCCATTATCAGCATTAACCTGGCTCACGGAGCCAGGAAAATGGCAACCCAGAAAGTGATTGTTAAGCGACTCGCATCCATTGAAAACTTCGGCAGCATGAACGTTCTCTGTTCCGACAAGACCGGCACCCTCACGGAAGGCATGATAAAAATACAGTCCGTCCTTGATTTTAACGGTAACCAAAGCGAGAAAGCGCTACTCTACGCTTTCCTCAACGCTTCATATCAGACAGGATTCACAAATCCAATCGACGAAGCAATTCGCGCAAACCATCTTGACTTGTCAGGCTATCAGAAATTGGATGAGGTACCGTACGATTTTATCCGTAAACGACTAAGCATCCTGACATCACAGAACGATAAGAATCTGATAGTAACCAAAGGTGCATTGCAGAACGTGCTTGATGTGTGCACCCGAGTTGAAACTTCTGAAGGGACGATCGTGCAAATCGCTGGGGTGCAACAACAGATCCAGCAACGCTTCGAAGAGCTCAGCAGCAAGGGTTTTCGCGTCCTAGGGATCGCCTACAGAGATATTGGATCTGACAAACTGATTACTAAAAATAGTGAAGTCGACATGACTTTCTTGGGATTCCTTGTTCTCTTTGATCCCGCCAAGCCTAAGATCGCCGAGACAATTGAAGAGCTGAAACATCTTGGCATATCGCTAAAGATTGTGACCGGAGATAATCGATTGGTTGCGGCCAGCCTCAGTCAGCAGGTCGGGTTCCCAACTCCAAAAATTCTCTCGGGGTCGGATCTTCGCGTGTTGAGTGATGAAGCGTTGCTCGGACAGGTGAATGAAGTTGACGTGTTCGCAGAGGTTGAGCCAAACCAGAAGGAACGGATAATTCTCGCGCTCAAGAAAGCCGGAAATGTGGTGGGATACTTGGGTGATGGAATCAACGACGCTTCTGCTCTCCACGCTGCTGATGTTGGTCTCTCGGTTGAGAGCGCTGTGGATGTTGCCAAAGAATCCGCTGACATTGTTCTTCTTGAAAAAGACTTTGGCGTGCTCGCAAATGGAGTGAAAGAGGGAAGGAAAACCTTTGCCAACACTCTCAAGTACGTGTTCATGGCAACGAGCGCCAATTTCGGAAACATGTTCAGCATGGCAGGAGCATCACTCTTTCTGTCATTTCTTCCCCTGCTTCCCAGACAGATATTACTTACCAACCTGATGACAGATTTCCCAGAGACAACCATCGCCACGGACAATATGGACAGTGAAATGGTTGAACAGCCCCGTCGCTGGGACATCACCTTCATCCGCAATTTCATGATAGTTTTCGGGATCTTGAGTTCGGTGTTTGATTATCTCGCCTTTGGAGTACTTCTTCTTGTTTTAAAAAGTCCGATGACCCTATTTAGAACCGGCTGGTTCGTAGAGTCGGTTATTTCAGCAAGTTTGATTGTGCTCGTTATTCGAAGCAGAAGACCTTTCTTCAAAAGTTCTCCTGGAAAATATCTGTTGTTAACCACAATAGTGATCGTTGGTGCCACGCTTATCTTCCCCTTCACTCCGCTCGGCAACCTATTCGGATTTGCTCAGCCACCCCTCTTGGTTCTTCTTTTGATGTCGATAATCGTAGTACTCTACATCATCCTGGGCGAAGTGGCAAAAGGAATCTTTTACAAGCGAGTAAAATTCTGAACCCAAACCCGTGAAAAGGCCACCCATTAGCGCGCGCGCACGCTGCCGGTTTGGCTTTGGCTATGCTTAAATTTCGCGGGTGCTCTACTGATTTCACGTTAGATATGAATATTTCCATTTTCTTTTTTATCTTAAGGCCGTCGACCCAGCATACAGCAATACTACACCTATGGGAATGGCGGTGAAGAGAAGCCCGCGCGCGTTCTGTGCTCATCTGGGTGAAGAGCCGTTAAGAACGCTCTGAGGAAAAGACATCTATCAACCGCACAGAGTGTAGAATGAAAGTGAGGTGGGGTCGCTGGGATTTGCACCCGACCCCAAGTGGAGATGTCTCCCGCGAACCCCTCTTTTTTCTCTTTGTAGTAGCATAGTCCGCGCGCGCTAACGTGGATCTAAATCTAGTCCTTTTTCTAGTTCATATGCAAAGTGGTAGGGCTGAGCCTTTGTTTGGATAAACTTATATAACCAAAATACGCAGGTATTTAGAATAAGTGATAAAAAATGAGTAATAAAAAAGGCCTTGGAAAGACTTCTATTGTACTAATGGTACTTGCAGTTCTTGCTGTTCTCACGATTACAACTAATGTCGCCCATGCGGCAGGTCCAACACCCGTAAACCTTGGAACAGCCGGCAACTTCAGGATTCTAGCAAAAACAGGGATCTCAACCACTGGAACCACCTCAATTACTGGAGATATTGGAGTGAGTCCAGCTGCCGCGACTGCCATCACTGGATTTGGGTTAACAATGGATTCCTCGGGTACATTTTCGACATCATCTCTAGTGACTGGGAGAGTATATGCAGCCGACTATACTTCTCCTACTCCAACTATGATGACCACTGCTATAAGCGACATGGAAACCGCGTACACCGACGCAGCTGGACGGACGAACCCTGATCATACCGAATTGGGCGCCGGAGATATTACTTCGATGACACTCACTCCTGGTCTTTACAAGTGGAGTACTGGGCTCCTCATAGGCGCTGCTGGTGTCACTCTTTCGGGTGGCGCAAGTGATGTCTGGATCTTCCAGATAGCGCAAACTCTCACCGTGGGCAACGGCGCAATTGTTACTCTGAGCGGCGGCGCACAGGCTACTAACATCTTCTGGCAGGTTGCTGGCCAAGTGACCCTTGGAACGACGTCTCAATTCAAGGGAATTATATTGTGTCAAACGTTGATACAGATAAGTACCGGCGCAAAATTGGATGGCAGAGCACTGGCACAGACCGCGGTTACATTAGACTCCAATATAGTAGCTCCAGAGTTTCCAGCAATTCTCATCCTGCCCCTCTTCATGTTCGCAACACTGCTGGCAGTCATCATTTTACGAAAAGAGAAATCTTGGATACACGAAAAAGGTTACGCGTGCTGAGCTAGGGTGAACACTCAACTAACACAAGTTCCCCAATTCTTTTTTTCGAGCGCGCACTGAAAGTGCCCAATATATGCTATTATGTAAATGCGTGTCAAAACTGGGCAGACTTTGTTCTTTCACGTTTCAAAAGATAAGTGAGTCATTAGTGCTCGTACCTAAAGGATTTATGCATAATATCACTTGAAGCTTTTTGATGATGCAGAAAGGTTCGTTCTTGCAGACGAAGGGAAAGAGGGATCGGTTTAGCATATTCTCGGACATGCTGACTTGTGCGATTAGAGGAACTAGGAAAACAGAAATCATGTGCAGGGTCGGGCTAAGCAGTCTTCAGCTGCACAAGTACATGGACGTGCTCACTAGATATGGCCTAATGGAAGTACAAATTCTCAAAAAGACAGCCACCTACATAACCACTCCTAAAGGAAAGAACTTCCTCGAAGCATTCAGCATATTGGTTGAATACTTAAGCTAACATAAATCACAGAACGCGCGTTAATCTCATTCACCTTGATCAAGGTCTATTGTGCTGACTTATTAAGGAAATAAAGACCGGATTCTATGGTTAATAGTTGAAGTTGACCGCTAACCTAAGTGTTTACCTAGACTTCTTCCTCGCCATATGATTTGACTAAACAGTTTGGTGACAACGCCTTTAGCTGTACGCTTCCCTTTACGCTGACGAGAAAAGTCCTGAAGTTCTGAAGGGAACCACCCCAGTCTCTTCTGAACTTCTGGTAAAACTTGGCGAAGTCCGCGTAGTCCTTGTGCACTGTAATCATTACCGCGTCTGCGTCCATTCCCTGTCCAGTGCTGGCGAACATGACGCTTGGTTGTTCCGCTGTCCATTTCTTTCCCTTGTCCTCGAGAGGGTTAACAAGCTCCTTTGTAGTGGAGAACGTGAATGATATCAAATCAAAACCCAAGTAGGACAAGTTCGGAATCACAGTATACTGTTCAATCGCTTCTTTCTCCAGAATTTTCCGAAGTCGGGTAACGGTTGGCTGAGAGAGCTGCAGAGCCCTGGCTAGCTCCCTGTCGCTCCGCTTTGAATTCTTGATCAGCGCGAAAAGCAGCTTGGTCAGGTTAGCATGCTGGGCGCGCTTGCGCAATTCCTTCATATACTATGCTTATGCTGAAATCTTTTATGAAACTTTGCATTTCTGCGGCTGGAATCAATGAGGAATTGGCATAGCAAGCTTCGGGCCTTCCCATGTTCATTCCTAATGAACAGTATTTCAAAGCAGCATTTTGGGTTTGGGGGTAAAGTTTTGTCCAAAACAAAAAATCAAGAATGATATGGTGAATCCAACAGAATTACCTCCCTTTCTTGCCGGAACTCCTCTTAGCGCGCGCTAAAGTGGACTGCTTAAACATTGACAGATGGAAATTCATAAATAGAAGTTTTCACAAACCGAAAACAAGAATGAAAGAGGTGTGAAATTGGCAGGAGAACGTTTTGAGATATTCAAAGATACGGTAGGAAAATTCAGGTTCAGACTTAGAGCTCAAAATGGGGAGATCATAGCGGAAAGCCAAGGTTACGAATCAAAAGAGGGATGCCAAAAAGGAATAGCATCAGTCAAGGAAAATGCATCCAAAGCAGAAACAAAAGACTACACAACCTAGAAACCCACACTTTCTCTTTTTTAGAACTTCTGCATCTGCACGAGTTAGCGAGCGCTAAGATTATGCCAGAATAAGACCAAGCACTGGTTCGAAGTCTATGCCTATTGTTGAGAAGGAAATCAATCTTTCTTCTTTTCTTCTCCCCTAACCCCTTCCTTTATTCCCTTCCCAACACCCTTCACAACTCCAAAACCTTTCCTAAGGCCTTTACCGATTACTTCTCCGGTTTTCTCTGCAGCCTCTTCAGCTTTCCCCTTCCTTTCCTTTTTTTCAGGCATTCTTCCACCTCCAATCTAAAAATGCGTCAACTAGCTCTTTAATTCTTCTGCCACAGTGAATCCTCAGGAAAAACACGGTGCCGATTACTCAGATAATAGCCTAATTCCCATCCATAAACATTTGAACATTCTTTTCGGAAGCGCACGCCTGTCATATACGCATGGTTCTGCAAAGTTTTATATATGATGGATGGCGATTTATCTCAGGGAGTTGACAATGGACATCTTTTGGACGATCGTTGTTATTCTCGTGATACTGTGGTTAGTGGGATTCTTTGCTCTGCCTGGCGTAGGCCCATTGATAGATCTGCTGCTAGTGGTTGCCGTGATTATAGTAGTCTATCGGCTTTTGACTGGAAGACATATCTTGAGCGGAGAAAAAAGATAGCGTCCACAGACCGGATCGCCCCCCTCAAATAACTCGCGCGCTGGACTCACTGATTTCAATGCCTTCTATTATCCTATTTCTCATTTGTTTGTAGAACTCAAGAAAAGGTGCGCTTTCGTCAGCATCAAGAAACCGCAAATTTTTATGAGGTTCGCAAGCTTATTCAGATCCGCAGCCAAGATCTCTTTGACGTAGGCATCCTTTGTCCCGAATAGCAGATGATATGAGAAGCTCTTCTTGAACGTAATATGCCTGCTCTTAACATAGTCCTCCCATATTCTCAACATGTCCATGTAAGTTAGGGTTTGCAGCTTGCTGATCACGTATGTTTTGCTGCCAAACAGCTGGATGTTGAACCCAAGTCCTTTCCAGAGTTTTCACAATGCCGTGCGCGTATAGCCCACGTTTCAGCTGGTCTAAAAAGAAGTCAGCGACAAAACGGAATCTCTGGTTGACAGAGATTGAATTAAAGTGAGGCCAAAACTTGGAAAAAGCGCGCTTCGATTGGCGCGCTCTAGAGTTTGAGGCCTTTTGCCACTCGTTTGCCAAACTCTGGATCGGCTTGAGTAAGGTTCTCGACCATCCGTTTCTGAATAGGCTTTTCTGCGTGACTCAGCGAATCCACGATGTTGTCAACCAGGTGGTCCTGATCCATTTTGCCTAGTGAGCGGTAGCGTTCGCCTGCTTGCTTGAAGTCGTTTGTCAAACTGATTTTCTGGCGCACGATGTCTGCGTCAAGATGCTCGTGAATCGTGCCAGTGGCCGGAGCTTCATGCGGCATTCCATCTGCTAGCGTGTTGGGTTCGTAGTTGACTGTCCCTCCACCGTAGGGCGCATCCTGCATGGCACCGTCGCGTTGATTGTTATTGACAGGTGCCTGTGGCCGATTGATTGGAAGATGCAGATAATTGGCACCCAATCTGTGCCTTTGGGTATCTGCGTAAGAGAAGATTCTACCCTGCAGGAGCTTGTCAGCGGAGAAATCAATTCCTGGAACAACAGAGGCTGGGCAGAAAGCTGCTTGCTCTGTTTCGGCGAAGAAGTTTTCGGGGTTGTGGTTCAACACCATCTTGCCGACGGGCGTGAGGGGAAACTTGTCTTCAGGCCATGTCTTTGTGGCGTCAAGCGGATCGAAGTCCTGCTTCAACTCATCCGCAATTTCCATTATCTGAACGCATAATTCGTATTCAACTGTCTTCCCTGAAGCAATGGTTTGGTACAAGTCGCGAGTAGCAATGTCAGGGTCCTCACCAGCCAGGCGAGTAGATTCGTGGCGGTCGATAGTTTCTATTCCTGCATTTGGCTTCCAATGGTACTTGACGTAGACTGCTTTGCCCTTGGCGTTTACCCACTTGTAGGTATTGACGCCAAATCCTTCCATTTTTCTGTAGCTCTTGACTGTGCCTCGGTCTGAGAAGAGCCACGTGATCATGTGTGTGGATTCAGGAGTCAGCGAAATGAAGTCCCAGAAGCGACTGTTTGCCGATGAACTTGTGGGATAGCCAGTGTCAGGCGCAGGCTTGAAGGCGTGCACCATGTCAGGGAATTTGATGGCGTCTCGAATGAAGAAGACTGGCAAGTTGTTGCCTACCAAGTCGTAGTTGCCGTCTTCAGTGTAAAACTTTACAGCAAAACCTCTGGGATCGCGAGCCGTATCTGCGGAGCCTCTTGAACCGACAACTGTAGAGAAGCGGACGAACACAGGCGTCTTCTTCTTTGGGTCTTGAAGGAATTTTGCGCAAGTGTATTTTGCCATGCCTTTGTACACTTGGAAGTAGCCATGTGCGCCGGCACCTTTCGCGTGGACCACACGTTCGGGGATGCGTTCACGGTCAAAGTGGGCGAGCTTCTCGATTAAATGCACGTCCTGCAGTAAAACAGGACCGCGTTCGCCTGCGGTGAGCGAATTCTGGTTGTCAGAGACAGGAACACCCTGATTAGTCGTGAGATGTTTCTCTTTCATAACTTTCACCTCCATTTTCTGTTGTTTTGTAACTTCTTAGGCTGTCAAAGAGCTAAGGTTTATTTAAGATTTGTTATTATCTAATAAGAGGTATGAGTCGCTCTCAGAAATCAGACGCGCTGATAATCGAAACTCTCCGAAAGAAAGGATACAAGGCCACTACGCAAAGGATAGCCATTTGTCGATTCGCGCTTCACAGCCGAGATCATCCGAGCGCGCAAAGAGTCCACGATGAAGTGAGGAGGGTTCATCCAACTGTCAGTCTTGCAACAGTCTACAAGACGCTTCAGATTCTGAAGGAACACGGTCTAGTCCAAGAACTGGATTTGCCAGAAAGTCAGGCAAGATTCGATTCTTATGTGGAGCCTCACATTAACCTAGTCTGCATGCGTTGTGGCAACATCCAGGATTTCGATGATAGTGCTACTCGAGAAATGGTTGAGCGAGTGGCGGCCAAAGCAGAATTCACGCGGACAGGGCAACGCTTGGATATTTATGGCGTTTGCAAGACTTGCCGCAGCAGAAACAAATAGCACGCAGGCTAGAACCCATCTAAAATCTGTCACAGTTTGAATCGGAGATCTTTCTCATCCTTAACATAACATGCTACCTCCCAGGCAAAAGCAAGCGACTTCCCAAGCAAAGGGTGAGCAACAATTTACTGGCAGCGGACTTTCCTGCAATACAAGTAGTCAACGCGGCCTACGAGAATGAGTTCGACAAAAGTTTTGTTCCTATCTTCTCTTCTGTTTCTTTCCGCCGCGAGCTCTTCTCGTTTGATGCCCCTTCTGTCTATCGATTGCTTTTCCAGTAGGTTTGTCTCTCCTACTCATTTTCGTCACCTCCACCTGAATTGTGCTGGAGAGCTGATTTCGCTCCTCTCGGATGCTTCTCCATCCAATTCATCGCATAGGCTTCTGCTTTCGATGCAGTCGCATACTCTGGTGATACAGTCTCTCCTTTATTATCAACCCTCACCCTGGGAAACAGCAGCACCACGTAATGTTCTCCAAACTCTTTCTTTGTGACGACCAGATTCTGTCCTGTGGTCCCATTCACGAATCCTCGTTGCCGATCCATTTTTCTCCAACCTTTTAAAATTTTCAATGGCAATTCCTCAGTAGCGCGCGCTAGGAGCTGATTACGGCTTTCGCCTGACAGCTTGACTCGTCGACGCTGCTGAGCACGCTGCTGAGCAAGCCCTTTTTTCCTATGTTCAATTGTCTTTGGCCCTTGAACGTAGAAGCCCTTGCATTCTTGATCTGAATGGTGTCTCCAGCGGAAATGCAATGTATCTGCTCGTTCCAGAGACACAGTCTGATCGTTCCAGTTTCATCTGCTATCAAGGCATTTGCCACGCTCGCGTAGTTTCCATAGCGCGTGTAGACTAGGTTTGGCTTCGGAATCTCCAAAACTTTAGCTAGCAAACAAATCTGCGTCATCCCGCTCCGCAGATCTCTTATTGGAAAAACTGATGATTGTCTAGCCTTCTTGGCTAGGAATCTGCGTATCTTTTCAGTTTCCATGAAGTCTTTAATGGGATGGCCTTTCTCCAAGAGGAATGCCTTAAATACTGAAAGTTGAGCAACAACTTTGGAACTCGTTAGAATCAGAAACATGACCTTGTCTCGTGTTTCGCCTCGCCACTCGATCGAAAGGTCCCCGCACACGGACTTCTTGCCTTCTTCTGCCAGAATCAACGCTAAGAAGAGCCTGTCTGGGTCAACCTCGTATTTTGCCGAAAGAAACGCGAGATACTCGGTGGTTGATGAAGTTTTCTGCCTCAAGACCTCTCACTCATTTTCCATACTTTATACCCATTTCGGAAATGTTGGTCAATTTCGAAGGCTGTCATAGCGGCTACATGGTGAGGTAGCCTTTGAGCCTCAATATTTCAGTCTGGTTCTTTCTGTACCGCCAAAATATGTCGCCTCGTGTGTCTGACTGGAAGTCCCAAGGAGAGACCAACACGATGTCTCCGTCTCGGATCCATACCCGTCTTTTCAGTTTGCCTCGGACTCTGCATAATCGTTCCTTGCCATCTTGGCACTTGACCATGATTCGGTCAAAACCAAGCATTTTGACTGCCACTCCTAGCACGTCATTTTTGCTTGGATACAACATGTTTGCCAAGTTTTCTTCATTAATGACTTTTCTTTTACCCAATTTTTCCACCTCAACAACCATACGAACATGATCGTCTGGGGTCGTGACTAGTCAGAACGATCAGAGAAAAAGCGCACTTTGCGATTAGACTCTTCCTCTAGAGAATCCTGACTGCTTAAGGACATATAGCCGAGTATATAGGTCTATGTGGCCGATTTGTGAAGGTGCCATGTGGCACAACCTTGTGCTTAGATCAGTTAATATTTCGAGTCTTTCAGCCTAGGTCTTGGCGTGCTCGGAATCCTTTCCGCCTGAGAGTACCACATTACCGGTTGAAGACATTTGTGGGCTCTTGCTCGCTTCTTCCTTTCCAGTCGTCTCCTCGTCGTGCCCATGCCTGTTTCGAATCGAAACTGAAGTTCATCCCCTCATTTTCCGATCGCTTGAGCATGTGTTTCGAGAAGCATGTCCTACAGTAAACTGGTTTGCCAGCTGTAGGCTTGAAAGGCACAGTTGTGGTCTGACCACAGTCCGTGCATATGACTTCGAACATTCTTTTTTGGAACATGTAAATCACCTCTATTGGTGTTAAGCGTGATTTGAAAATGTGAAAAATGGAAGAAAAATGATATGCCAAGCTAGCATTGTTGGCTTAGCTTAGAATCTTCTTCTTGGTGGTCCCCGTTTCGAATAGCAATCTCGACAGTAAACAGGTCTGCTCGGGTCAGGCTTGAATGGAACTTCACAGTCTTTTCCACAATCAGCACAGACTGCCTTATGCATCTCTTTCTCGTACAATGACTATTTCAACTCCTGGTACATTGCTGTGCAAAAATCGCTTCTTACACGCTGCATTAATCTTTGCGTCGAGCCTTATAAATAGAGTACCCTTACATCGAGAAGTTATCCATGCTTAAGAGCAAGAGCGCGCGCTAAAACTTGTCTCATTGACTTGCTCGTAGCACGCCCTAGCTATTATGAAGACTCGTGTAGAAAAGCTTCTGCTTGCCATTTCTCTTTCCAGCTCCTCCATCCGGTCTTTACCAGTCTTTCTCTCAGCCCAGGTTTTTCCGCAACCCATTCTAGAAGTGTCCAGAAACGTCTTTTGTCTTCCAGTCTTTCTGCTGGAACTCCCATCTCCTTGCACCATCGCATGTATCCTCGTTCAACCTTTTCTTGGAGTTCACCTGCAACTTCCACTTCTTCCACGTTAAATCCCCGTTCTCTCAAGGGCCTACGTATGCCGGAGAGCACGTATCCTGAGCACACTTTGAAGCTGGTTTCTGCGTCAGGCTGCATAACCTCAACGATTTCGTCAGCAATTTTCACTACATCATTCAAATATTTCTTGTTCTCAAAGTTTGGCGGCTGGAAGGATGAGACTGGGACCCTGCGTTCCATGTACCTGCGGTCTGGAGGTTTGAGGGCGCCGATTACTACACCTAGTATAAGATCTCCCCACCCTGCGTCATCTATCAAGATCACTGTTTCAAATATCAATCAATCTTCACTACCGCATTTGGAACCAAACTCTCGTGGGGTTGTGGGCGTGCTTAGCGCGGATTCATTTTTCATACTAGAAAGTCCGCTTTGGATTGAGCGCACGCGTAAGCGTGTCGTTGCCCATGACCAACGAGCAGCCTTCTTTTGCACCTATTCTTCTCTGGTGACCCATGTTTTTACGGCTTCTTCGACAGCCCTAGATAGGTCGCCTTTTTTCCCGCCGAATCTCTCGGTGGTCTTGAACCTTAGCTTCTTTTCGAGCTCGTCGGAGAGCTCAACGCTGATTCTTCCCATTTCGATTACCTATTGTCAGTCTTGTGCGCAATTCATACGTGTCAGATATTCTTCCAATAAGCAAATTGCCAGATGCCAAGTATGACTTTTGTTTTTGTTATCATTTTACATCATTCCAAATCTGCTTATTCGCCTAAGCTATTATGTGGTTACCAGCTTAAACAGATCAGCGTAAGTACTTAAAAACGCGACAAAAATGCGTAATTTCACAATGTGATAAGCCTTTTTTCTCTTACTTTGCACCAAGTCACTCGGTTAATCTCTGTGTTCGTGGGATTCCTCTTCAGACTCTTCTTCGGTCTCTTCTTCTTCCTCAACAGCTTCTTCTCCTACAGCTCTTGCTTCTTCTTCAGAGTCTCCTTCTGCAGGATAAGCGTCATCTAACCAAATCCTGAACTGTTCTTTGCTCTCAGGATCAGAAAAGGCCCACTCACACAGTTGACTGACGACGGCGTTGAGATCGATGTCATGATCGTCGGCCAAATTCTTCAGAAACTGTTCCCACTTTGCAGGCAGAGATATCGGAGGCCCAACCATCTTACTCTTTCACCATCACGTTTTATCATCCAACCCATATTTAAGCTTCAAACGTACTTTTTGCCCAAAACGTGCCAGCAATTAAGCACGCCCTTCAAGCTAGCGAGCCTTTTCGCAGAATGAATTAGGTGTTGACCTTGACCATGAGTCCGGATTTTTGTACTTGACTGCTGGCGCTATATCGTCTGTCTGCTTTTCTTCTCCGACAAGGATCTTTCTCATTTTTGACAAGAGTTCTCTGGGTCTCCTCATCTCGGATGATGGTTTCGAGAATGTCCTTTAGGTCTTCTAAGTCCACATTGTAGATCTCGCGGATTTCTCTTGTCATGTATTGAAGAGTCTTCAGCTGAACCAGAATATAGTACTCTTCGCCAACGGTGCTCTCTAAGAGCATAAGCTTTTCAATTAACGATGCCAAGTGCTCTCTGGGTATTCTCTCTCTTCTGGTAATCTCTCCTGCAAGACGCTCAATTATCGTCTAGGTTCCGCCAAAGAAGAGTTTCTTTTCGCAACCTTTGGATTGCCTTTTTGACTTAACCATGCTTTCGCTAATTCCTTTGAGGATCACGGAATGTTTCCGACTATCGAATGCTATGTGAAGCATCAAAGAATTGATTAGTGGGAGATTCACTTTGTCGGCAAGACTCCTGTAAAGTAAATATGCTCTTTCTTCCAAAATGCTAGCGCAGTGCAGAAAGTCTGCAACGCTTTCCTGCTTGAGCTTTGCCATTTCCAGACTTCCATCTGACTAAGATAATCGCAAATGATAAACAATTTATGAATCCGAAATCTAGACGGACACTGAAGAAAAGAGACTGGAGTCTATCTTTGTTCTTTCAGCAACAACAGTCTCTTTGCGATCTCTTTAGAGATTTTTTCAAGACCCTCAGCTAATTCTGCACGATTAACCTCATCTATTGGATAAGTTTTCCCATTCTTATCGATGAATACAAGTTCCAACTTCTTTTTTTCCAACGTTTCACCTCCTTCAAACTCTCATCTGCTACGACATGCATACCCTGTTCCTAAATTAGTTTGCGAAGTACTTTATGCTTCTGGATCTGCGTGGTTTACGCGTGTTGGTGGCAGCTTGGGCTGATAAGACTCACTAACCACCACCTCAGCAAACAATTAAGTCGACTTTGCCAAACAAGGTCTCCAGAGTCTCATAGAAACATTGGATACTAGCGCGCGCTAAAACGGTTTTTATTCTGATCTTGAGATATAGATGTACTGCTGAGAACGCGTGCGCTTCAATGTCTGCTATCTTGTTCAGTAACCTAACTCTTTTTGCATAGCTTTCAGCTGTGACTGCTCTGGTTCTTCCTTCTGATTACCATGCCTTCAAAAAGTAGTGGGTGCAGGTCGTAGCGGGCGGGGTGGGATTTGAACCCACGATCACCGACTTAGGAGGCCGGTGCTCTATCCGTGCTGAGCTACCCGCCCTATCGTCTCGCACAGATAGGTTAGAAAACTGCAGATTTTAACTTAATGTATCGATGGCGCGAAAGACTTAAACTACAAAGCGTTGTGAAGAGCTTTTCTGAGTAGCGAGGGTACCCGAGCCAGGTCTAATTAGGCGGGCCAGACCATGCCTAGGACAAGGGGGAGGACTTAAGATCCTCTGGCGAAGGCCTCCGTGGGTTCGAATCCCACCCCTCGCACTGCCACGTTGAAAACAGCCAGTGTCAAGCTTTATCTCTGAATGGCTCCTCATTGTCATTCGATGTAGCAGTATGTCGGTAAATCCGTTGGATATCTACGGGCAGTTTGATATGAAAGTGCTTGAATCATTCGAGAATGTGCAAGACTTGATGCTTTCCGAAGGAACCCTGTCTCAAAAGCTCAAGCTGCTAATTGCGATGGCCATCGATGTGGAGCATGGCGCTCAACAGGGTGCAACTGCCTCAGGCTGGAGGGTCATGAAACTTGCAGCGACGAAGGACGAGATCGTTGAAGTCCTGCGAGTAGCCTATTATAGAGGAAACCGGGCCATTTTCACTGGCGCCTTAGTGTTGCAGAACCTGTTCAAATAGCGCAGATTGCTTCCTGTCACGCCTAGTCAACTTTTTAGCGCCTTTGCGGCAGGTTGAAATTGGAAAGGCTAATCTTGTCGGTAGATGGTTAATTTCGGAGTGATTGTGAGGGCATGGACGCTGAGACTCGCCGCATAGCGCGGCAACGAATTCAGATTCTCTTTCGTTTGGCAAACGAAACGTTTGGTGAAGATCCATCTTTAGCTCAGCGCTATGTCTATTTGGCGAGGAGAATCGCCATGGCAGCCAGGATCCGCCTGCCGACAAAATACAGACGACAAGTCTGTAGACATTGTAAAAGCTTTATCTTGCCCGGCATCAATTGTCGTGTGCGCATCAGACAAGAGCGAGAGCCACATATCGTTGTAACCTGTCTGAACTGCGGCAAAAAGATGCGGATACCGCTGAGAAAGAGAGAGGAGCAACACGAATCATGACTGAGTTGACCCCTGGAAAGAAGCGTTTCGTAAAACGTAGGCTGAGCGACGCGAGGCCGACGATTTGGGTTGGCAGGGGAGGAACTTCAGAGGATCTACTCAAAGAAGTCGATAAACAACTGGACAAAAACAAGATGGTAAAAGTCAAAATACTGAAAAGCGCCCTTGCTGAAACGGAAGCAAAGCAGATTGCCTCAAAAATCGCCGAAGAAACAGGATCATCATTGGTAGAAGCTAGGGGACACACCTTCATGCTTTACAAGTATCGCAAGAAGTGAAAGCCTTTATATTTGGCTTCAAGATTTTACTGGGAACGAAAACTCAAGAGGATAAAGAGTCTTGATAACTCCTAGCGATGTTCCCGCATCCAAACTTATCGAAAGGTTAGCCAGGCATTTGAGGGAGAATGTGGATGCAGTGACTCCTCCATCATGGACGATTGCGGCGAAGACCGGCTCGCACGTTGAAAAACAACCGCAGGAACCTGATTGGTGGTATACCCGATGCGCTGCGATACTGCGGAAGATCTATGTCCATGGACCAGTTGGAATAGAGAAACTAAGGGCCGAGTACGGCGGAGGAAAAAGGCATGGCGGCATGCCGCAACACGCCTCCAAAGCAGGAGGATCGGTGATAAGAAAGGCCCTGCAACAGCTAGAAACCGCGGGTTTGGTTGAAACGTCCAAGCCGGATGGGAGGAGGGTAACAAAGGATGGTAGAAAGCTTCTGCAAGAACTGGCTGTAGAACTCGGCAAAGAACTGATGAAACAGCTTCCTGAAATGGAGAAGTACCAGAAGGGTGACTAGTAGTGTCCGACGATGAGCTTGAAGAGCTCCGTAGGAGGAAGCTTTCGGCTTTACAGCGGCAGATGACGAATGAACAGAAAAGCGAGCAAATGCAGAAGCAATTGGAGATTCAGAAGGAGAACCTTCTGAGAAGCATACTCTCTCCAGAGGCTCGACAGAGGCTCACGAACCTGAAGATGGTTAAGCCAGAATTCACAGAACAGCTGGAGCTGCAACTAATCCAGCTGGCACAACAGGGGAAAGTACCGGTACCCTTGGGGGACGGACAGCTAAGGCAGATACTTGTGCAATTACAGTCGCGCAAGCATGAACCAACAATAAGAAGGAAATGATTGTGGCTAGGAACAAACCGACAGCAAAGAAACTCAGACTGGCAAAGGCTGGGAAGCAGAAAAGGGCAGTGCCAACGTGGGTCATAGGCAAAACAAGCGGGAAAGTCAGAACACATCCAAAAAGAAGACAGTGGCGATCGAAGAAACTGAGAGCGTAAGAGGAAAGACCCATGAAAATAGAAGAAGACGCTGAAAAGGAAACGAAGGCTGACGTCGAATCCACTGCTGAGAAGCCGGGAGAGCTTGCTGAAACCGCAGAAGAAACAGAGCATGAAGAAATAGCTGAGGAAGGACAACTGGAGGAAACCGCCGAGCAACACGCAGAACCCGAAGAGGCACCGGCGTCACCCGAAGAAAAAAAAGCAGTGCCTGCTGAGGAAGAGGAAGAGAAACCCGCAAAGGAAGAGGAAGAGGAGATAGTTGAGGAGCGGGTCTACACTGTTCCACTCGGCAAAGCATTGATTATGCCCGCAAATAAGAGAGCGCCGAGGGCGATGCGTATGCTCCAAGCCTTCATTACCAAGCACATGAAGCTGGAAGCTCACAAAGAGGCTGAGGGGGAAGAAGAGGAAGAGCCGAGCAGACTCATCATAAGCAATGAGGTAAACCTGAGAATCTGGAGCAGGGGCATAGGGAAGCCTCCGCGAAAAATCCGCGTTAGGGCAGCGAAAGATAAAGAAGGTAACGTGACTGTTTATCTGGCCGAAGGAGACTAGTCATTGGCCATCTACGTCTCCAGCCTTGGCGGAAGCGTAAGCATAGGTGTCTATTCTCTGGCTACAAATAACATGGTCATAGTTCCAAAATGGATTCCACTCAGAAAAGCTGAACTGTTCGCACAGTGGCTGAAGGTCAAACTGGTACACGCAACTATCGGAGGCTCGGTCCTGGTCGGCGCATTGGCCTGCGCGAACTCAAACGGAGTTCTGCTTCCCAGTTTCGTGCGACAGGAAGAGCTAGAGGCTTTGAAATCTGTTTTCCACGGAAACGTTACGATAATGGAGACCAAGAAGACGGCGTACGGCAATCTAGTGCTTGCCAACGATCATGGTGCGGTCGTCGACCCGCGGTTGAAAGAGTCTGAAGTAAGGCAGATCTCAGATGTTCTGGGCGTAGAAGCAGTGGCGGGCGAGATTGCAGGCATGCCTTACGTTGGATCTTTGGCTGTGGCAACGAGCAAGGGAGTTCTCACGCATCCTCTGCTGAAGGATTCAGAGCGGAAACTGTTGGAGCAAATGCTAAAAGTTCCAGTTGACGTCGGGACGATCAACTGTGGTGTACCCTACGTTGGGACAGGTCTGGTCTGCAACAACTATTCAGCCATAGCTGGATCGATGACAACCGGACCCGAGATGTTTATAATCGGGAACGCTTTGGATGTTGTAAAAGAGGAAGAGGAAATTGAAAGTCTTTAGGGTCACGGGTGAAATTCACAAGCCAAACCTAAAAACCTCCTTCAGACAAGAAATACTGGCAGACAAGCCTGAACATGCAGTGGAGAAGGTCTACGCTGAATTAGGCAGTAGACATCGCGTGAAACGCTTTCACATAAAAATAGTCAGCGTTGAGGAGGTTCCTCCAGAAGAGATAACGAATCCTTTGGTGAAGAAACTTGTGGTTGGAGAAGAGGACGTTGGCAAGCAAGGATGAAGAAGAACTGCGGCGGATGACTGTCGAAATGCGTTTCTACGAACAGACTGCTGAGGCTCTGCAGTCTAGGCTGAATATGGTGAACGCTGTCATAACTGACCTGACTTATGCGGGCATCACTCTGAGTGCGTTGGAAAACGAGAAAGAAGGTTCCGAACTACTGGTTCCTATGGGCGGAAACTCGTACGTCAAGGCCAAGCTTGAGAGTCCTGACAAACTCATCGTCGGAATGGGCGCTGGGGTCTCCGTTGAAAAGACATTGCCTGAATCTAAAGAGATCATGAAAAAACGGCAGGAAGAGTTAGGGAAAACAAGAATGTCCATGCAGCAGCAGTTTGTTCAGGTGGTGGACAAAACTAGGGAGCTCAGGGAGAAGATAGAGTCGTTAGTTGAGAAGATGAGACAAGAGGCTCCTCCTGAGAATGTTTGAGAAGCTCAAGTCCGGGCTAAAGAAGCTTGTAACCAAGGTCACAACAGCTGAACTCAATAGTGAGAGTTTAAGACCTGTGCTCTCAGATTTCAAGATGAACCTCGCAGAAAACGATGTTGCCTTCCCAGTGGCAGAGCGGATATGCGACGAAATGGAAAAACGTCTGGACGGAGTCCAAGTCAATCGACTTGAAGATCGAAAGAAGGTTGTTGAGAAGAACCTGCGAGAAGTGCTTCTTGAAGTCATGCTTGCCAACAACAAGATCGACTTGTTGTCGGCCATCAAAGAGAAGCGAATGAAGGCTGGACCCTACCTCATGATGTTCGTAGGCATAAACGGAACAGGGAAGACAACTACGATAGCAAAGGTGGCACGCTTTCTCAACAACAATGGCTACTCGGTCGTTCTCGCATGTAGCGACACCTACCGAGCAGGTTCTATTGAGCAACTAGAAGAGCATGCCAAGAGGCTTGGAATGAAGATGATTAAGCATCAGTACGGCGCAGACCCAGCCGCCGTCGCATACGACTCGATAGGACACGCTAAAGCGCATGGGATAGACGTCGTTCTGATCGATACCGCAGGAAGAATGCAGACAAACCGAAACCTGATGAGTGAACTGGAAAAAATAAAGCGTGTCGTCCATCCTGACTTGACCGTTTTGACAGTGGATTCGCTGACAGGCAACGACGCAGTCATGCAGGCAGAAGAGTTTCACAAGTGTGTAGGGATAGACGCGACGGTACTGACCAAAGTGGATGCCGACATCAGAGGGGGTTCGGCCCTGAGCGTGACGTACGTTACCAAGAAGCCCATTCTGTTCATAGGCACAGGACAGAAGTATGATGACTTAGAGCAATTCAACCCCAGCAAGTTTGTGGATATGATTTTGAAATAGCCTTTTTGGCAAGCACAAGCCCGTACTATGCTTCTCTTCATGGGTTCCCCACAATGATCAAGACTAATGCTTCTGCAGCAGCTTCAGCAATATTGATTTTGCCGAGTACAGTCTGTTCTCGCTTTGCTCGTATATCAATGATTTCGGGCTATCTATGACATCTGCACTGATCTCGTATCCTCGGTGAATGGGCATGTCATGCATTATGTACGCGTCGTTTCCCTTCAACAGTTCCCGGTTTACTTGATAAGGCATCATGAGCTTGACTCGTTTCTCCTTTTCCGAAGCGAACTTCGGGTCCGTGAAGTATTCCATGTCAACCCACGTGTCAGTGTAGACGAAATCCGCTTCCTTCACCGCCTTCTTCACGTCCAGCGTGGTTTCCCACAGTCCAGTCTTCTTGGCTTCCCGGAGAAGTTCCTCGTCTCTCGTCGGTTCGTTGAAAATCGGCGTGATTGTGGTTATCTTGGCGCCGGTCTTCGTGCATCCTTCGATGAGCGAGTTGCAAACGTTGTTGTGGACGCCTATGTAGACTAATGTCGTTCCTCTCAGAGAGCCTTTTCTCTCCTTCATCGTTATCAAGTCTCCTATCGCCTGACTCGGATGGTATTTTTCGTCGCACCCATTTACAACGGGAACGAGTGAGGCGTTAGCCATCTTCTGTAGATCAGCATTTCTCAGCAGTCTAGCCATTATGCAGTCCACGTTACGTGAAAGATAGCGCGTCTCATCGGAGATGTCTGCCAACTCAAAGTTTGTCGTTCTCCAGTCTATGAAGAGAGCGTGGCCTCCGAGTTGTGTCATGGCAACCTCGAACGAGACTCTGGTGCGCGTGGAGGTCTTCTGAAAAATCAGGGCTGAGGACTTTTCGTTCAGCGCAGTCCGATACTTTGCGGCATCATGCTTGACCTCTATGCCTTTATCCACTATTTTCATGAGCTCGTCGCCGGTCAAGTCCTTAAAGTTGATTAGATGCATGTTTTCACCGTTCCTCAGACAAACCTAGGGAAGATTAAAGCTTTTCCGAGATTGCTTCTAGGCTGAATTCGTCTTTCGCTCTTGGTAATACTCGAGTTTCACCTCGAAGTGAACAGCAGCTTGATTACTGTCCTAAGCATATTTATCATTTATCAAAGTCTTGCCAGAGAAGAATGGAAACATGATCCTGCTTGTGTCATCCAGAAAAGATGTCGCGAGCCTAAATATTGCCAGGCAAATCTTGGCTAGCGTACATTTTGAGGAGGCAGGAAGCTTTCAGGGAAACCCAGCATACGAAGCCAGTATGAACAGAAAAACAATCAAGCTAATGACATTGAACGAAGAATCCGTTAACGCCCAAGATCTAACTAGTTTCTTTCAGGATTTAGAACTCGTTGTTTTTGTCTCCAGGCATAGGAGTGAAAGCGGAACTCCAACATTATCAGTACATACACCAGGCAATCTAAGCTCGGCAGAGTTGGGCGGCATTCCTAGAAAAGTTTCGATTTCCCCGGCAAACGCCATGAGGAACGCTTTACGCGTGATGGCTGACCTCAACGGCAAAATGCAGCTTGACTACGAAGTGTCCTACGAATGCACCCACCACGGGCCATCCTTGAATGTTCCAGCCATGTTCGTTGAGCTCGGAAGCTCCGCTACTCAATGGAACGATCTTGATGCCGCAGAAGTCGTGGGTCGAGCCGCAATCGAAGCAGTTTCAGGGTTTGATGTTCGAAAGGCCAGCGCCGTTCTAGGCATAGGCGGCCCTCATTACAACGCCAAGTTTACGCGAATGGCATTGGATACCGATTTGGCTTTCGGTCACATTATCCCGAAGTATGCCCTCGGAGCAATAGACTCGGAAATAATCAGGGAATGCGCAGAAAGGACACTGGAGAAGGTTGACCGGGTGATCTTGGACTGGAAGGGCATCCGAAGCGAGAACAAAACGACGCTCGTTAGAATGCTCGATGAGGTCGGACTGCCCGTTGAAAAGGTCTAAGTCCAGAAACAAGAGGGAACGCATGCGTCCGGGGGTTGGGGCCTCGCTTCTGCAGGACGCTGGCGCACGCTTCTACAGTAATGTTTATATCGGATCTGAAATGTTGAATGTGCGATGAGTGATGGGACTTAGATCATTCCTTGCTCAATGTGCACGGACTCTGAGGCTATCGATCAAGCCGGGAAGAGACGAGCTTTGGCTTTCGGTAAAGATATGCCTCCTAGGCGTAGGTCTGATTGGGATAATCGGTTTCATAATTAAGCTGTTGTCCTCTGTTCTGCAACCAGGCAGCAGCGGCTAGAAGGTAGCAGCTATGGAGAAGCGCGAGGAGCTTGCAACAAAAATTTTCGCAGTGAAAACAACGACTGGACAAGAGAAGAACGTGGCCAGACTGGTTGCTGCGAAAATTGAAATGGCCAAGATACCAATAAAGACTATTCTCGTGCCCGAAGTGCTGAGGGGATACATCTTCGTAGAATCTGAGGGTCCACATCACGTGGAAGAAGCGATCGCAGGCGTGAAACACGTGCGTTCAAGGATTCCGGGCCCCATAGGTTTTTCCGAAATTGAAAGATACATCATCAGAAAACCGGTAATCGAAGAGTTGAATGAGGACGACATCGTAGAAGTCACAGGCGGTCCGTTTAAAGGCATGCGTGCAAAGATAACCCGCATTGACAAGTCTAAGGCTGAAGTCACGTTAGAGTTGCTGGAGGCAACCTTCACCCTGCCGATAACCGTCAATTCTGATTACGTTAAACTCGTTGAAAAAACAAAGACTGGAAGCAGTGAAGCTTGAATGGCTGACAAAAAAGTCGTGGAACTACTCGTAAGCGGGGGACAAGCAAACGCTGGTCCGCCTCTTGGCCCAGCTCTGGGTCCTCTTGGCGTCAACGTTATGATGATAGTGAACAAGATAAACGAGCTTACTAAAGACTATTCCGGAATGAAAGTTCCAGTGAAAGTGATCGTAGACCCGGACACAAAAGCATTTGAAGTCACTGTTGGAACGCCGACCACGTCGGCCTTGATCGTGAGTGAACTGAAGATAGAAAAAGGCTCAGGAACGCCAAGTACACAGAAAGTTGGGGATCTCAAGATTGAGCAGATCGTGCGCATAGCCAAGATGAAACGCCCAGAACTTCTGGCAAGAGACCTGAAGGGAGCAGCGAAGGAAATCCTAGGCGCCTGCGTAAGTATGGGAGTGACAGCTGAAGGCAAAGATCCACGCGAGGTGCAAAAAGAGATCGATCAAGGCAAACATGACGAGCTATTCAGTAAGAACTAGGGTTAAGAGAACATTTTTATAACTGCATTCCATTCCCTCATTGGCACGAGGCTTCAACGTTGCCTTTAGACCAAAAGACCATACTTTCAGCCGTCAAAGAAGCGAAAGAGAAGTCTGAAAAAAGAAAGTTCAACCAGTCAGTAGAGCTTATACTGAAGCTCAGAGACGTCGACATGAAATCTGAGGGCAAGATTCAAGAAATCGTTGAGCTTCCATACTCACCAGCAAAGACAAACAAGATATGTGTCATCGGCTCGAGCGAATTAGCTCTAAAGGCAAAAAAAGCGAATGCTGACCTAGTCATCGAACGTGCTGAGCTTGATGGGTTGGCCGGCAAGAAAAGAGAACTCAGAAGGATAGCCGCTGATAACGATGTTTTCATAGCTGAGGCTCCCTTAATGACAACGGTGGGCAAAATCTTGGGTCCAGTCTTGGGTCCAAGGGGAAAAATGCCTATACCTGTCCCGCCAGGGGCGGACATAGCCAGTTTGATGGCTAAACATCGCAAGACTGTCCTCGTGAGGACGCGCAACCAACCAATAGTCCAATGTCGCATCGGGACTGAGGACATGAAGGAAGAAGAGCTGACTGAGAATATCCAGGCAGTCTTGAGGGTCATGGAAGGAAAACTCAAAAAGGGAATAAAGAACGTCAAGTTTGCCAGCATAAAAACGTCGATGGGCAAGCCTGTAAAGATCAAATAACAGAGGGGGGAGAGAAACTGCCATCCGAGCAAGTGTTGAAGCACAAGATCAGCGAGGTCGAAGAGATAGCACAGCTGGTCAACAAACACAGCGTTCTCGGAATTGCCAGTCTCCAGAAGGTCAGAGCCGCGCAGCTTCAGGCCTTCAAGAAGAACCTTGCGGGGCAAGTGTACATGAGGGTCTTGAAGAACACCATGATGCGACGTGCTATCGATGCTTGCAAGGACAAGCCGGAACTGAAGAAGCTTGAAGAACACTTAGCCGGATCAAACGTGTATTTGTTCACAGACTTGAACCCGTTCAAACTCGCATATGCTTTGGAAAAAGGGAAAGTGAAAACAACGGCGAAGGCCGGCGACATAGCTGCTTTTGACGTCATTATTCCAGCAGGAAACACCGCACAACCGCCGGGGCCTATAATAAGCCAGTTGAACTCCGTAGGCCTTCCTACGAGAATCGAGTCCGGAAGCGTGTGGATAAGCAAAGATACTCTAGTCGTCAGAAAAGGTGAAGCCATAGACGAAAGACTTGCAAGCGTGCTGTCAAAGCTAGGAATAAAGCCCGTCGAGAGCGGGCTTGCAATGACGGTTGCATACGACGAGGGCCTCTTGATAACTCAAGACCAGCTTAGAATAGACATGGATGAGACCATGAAGAACATCGAGGCAGCCTATGCCGACGCTTTCGCACTATCATTAAGCATAGAGTACCCGACGCCAGAGAGTACTCCAACACTGTTACAAGTCGCACATCGGGAAGCGTATGCTCTCTCCATAAGCGCAGCCATACCGAACGAAGAAACGATCGTCGACTTGATACGGAAGGCACACATGGAAATGCTAAGTTTAAGTACTCGATTGCCTACTTTTGAGGAAAAGGCACCGTCAACTGAGAAACCTAAACAAAGTTAAAATACCTGAATGGAGAGGTGAAAAGGATATGGAATACATTTACGCTGCAATGCTCCTACACAAAGCAGGAAAGGAAATCAACGAGGAGAACCTGACACAGGTCTTGACATCTGCGGGAATAAACGCCGAACCGGTACGGGTGAAAGCCCTGGTTGCCTCCCTAGCCGACGTCAAAATCGACGAAGCAATCAAATCAGCCCCAACGATGATGGCCGCGCCAACGACGGCACAGGCGGCCGCAGCGCCCGCGGCAGAAGCCAAGCCGAAAGAGGATGACAAGAAGAAGAAAGAAGAAGAAGAGAAGCAAAAAGAAGAAGCAGCACTCGAAGGTCTGGGAGCACTCTTCGGATAGAAAACAACACGATTTCTGAACGATCCTAACACTTCCCAATATATAATTGCACAACTGCAGTCTGTGCTATACAATCGAAGTGCCGGAAAATGCTCGTTTCGCTTGCAATTGCTCTACAATAAGTAAGCTATTTCGCCTGTGCTTTGCCAACGCTTGCTGCACTAGGCTTTCCCAGAAGCTTTCTTATCGCATTCGTTTTCACGGATAAAATGCCCGCTGCGACGACTCCCACAACGATGACCCAGAACCACCAGCCAATCCCGCCGATCCACATGTTTGTGTCAACAGTTGAAAGAGACCAGAGAGACACTGATTCATAAGAGTTGGTCGCCTCCACCAAGACTCCTGTCTGTTTGTCCCAATATAACGTGTACTGACTATCAACCGTGCCGTTTAGCCGAAACGAGAAATTCGCGTAGACGACCGTTCTGTCTACGTCAGCATAAGTCCTAGTGGTCTGTCCTAGAATAGTTTCATTGCCGAACAAACCCAAGTAGACAGAATCGCCCATGTTTGTTCCGTTTGGAATTATAAGTGTTCGTGCGCTAACAAGGGGGTAACTGATCCAGTAATCCTCGCTTGTCGTCGGATCAATACCTAGAGATTGGGGAGGAAGCTCTTCCCCTGATGGCAAAACGTTCGCTATGTTCAATGTCAATGCTGCGCCTGAAACGTTTACAAAATCTATCCTCTGCGTGTACTCGACGTCCCCATTGGATTCTTGGAAATTATATTCAATCCAGTCTCCACTTCTGACTCCGACACTGTAGCACAGAGCTGCTGGAAAGTTGCCTAATAGAATCAAGGCAAAAATCGTGGTTATTATGATCGCACCAACGTCTTTCTTCATTGGCAATCCTCTACTGGGACTTGAAATACCTGTCTTTCAGCAGCTTTGCAGCCATTACGGGTAGCCACCCGCAGATTATCATCAGTGTGCCCGGGAAGGCCGTTCTCCAGAACGTTAGAAGTAGGGTCTCGAAGACGAAGAACGACGCTGTCATGGCGATGACCGATATGATGCCTGTGTTTCTGCCGAACTTCTTGAAGGTTTGTATGGCAAGTAGGCCAGTGAAGAAGAAGTCTCCTATGCCGAGAGCCAGGGACAGCAGACCCCCTACGATTCCTACAGGCGGAATGACGGGCACGGCGACCATCACGGGAAGGCTGAGACTTATGAAGGTCGTGTTCGCGGCTTGAACCATCGTTCCTGTTCCAAGCACAAGTATCACGTCGACCGCTGTTAACAAGGCTGCAAAAATCAGCGTTGGTTTCCAACTAAATAAGCTTCCAACGTAGAGTGTTACCAATATGGCGAAGACAACACCATAGATGGTGATAAGATAGTTGGACCATATGGAAGTGTCTCTCAGAAACAAGTAAAGTAGTACGAACACGGCCGGCGGCACGGCTGCGATGTACCAATGTCTTCTGGAGAACAAGTATGTGAATATGAAAAGAAGCGTCGAATAGGAGAATAGGAACAATACCATCAGAGGCGCCACCAAGCCCCTGAAAAACACTACAGAGGAAATCATCGCTACCATCAAGGCGACGAGAATCACAACGTCCCTGGTTTGCAATTCCTTATCTTCCAGCGTTACCTTCAGCTTTTTTTCTGCCCTCTGGTTTAGGAACATAGAAGCCATAGTCACAGAAAAAAGCGCCAGCGGCATTGCAACATCAATGAGGAACTTGTTGTTGAAATAGCCATCGTATGTCGCTTGTGGTATGAGAGATGTCCCGTTAGCATCATAAAGATTCACTGTTTGAAGCCTAATTGAAGTCTCGCCTCTGCTGAGCACATGGAATTCCATTGTAACTAACGAGCCATTACCGTTTGCTGTAGCATCAGGAGATACCAGCTTCACTGAAATGATGTTGCCATTAACTATCGTCGTGTTTTCGACCGTTGTGTTTCCGCCGGTTTCAAACAAATCACCTTCTCGGATCGCACTGCAATTAATAACAGCTGCATCATATGTCAAGGTCAGCTGGAACCCATGAAGAGAAGACACGTTCCGGGCATTGACATTGACGCTGAAGTCTTCACCCGGACCAAGCGAATAGTTCACTATATTGGTTGGGCTCAATCCAAGCGTTATTTCAGTCCTCTGGCTTGCGTTGTCTGCCGCATAAACTGCCCTGACAACAACCATGATAAACAGCATCGAAACGAACAGTGCAATTATCCAAGCGGCCCAGTTCTTCCTGAACAGCGCCATTTTCTTCGTTTTGGCAGCATGGAAGAAACATTTACGATGTTGCTCTTTGTTGGACGTCGAAAGCATAGGGACACACAAGGGAAACACACATTTAATCCTTTATGCTTCAGACCGAGAATGGCTTCGGTTGATGGCTTGAGTAGATCAACGTTTGAAGCCTAGGCCCACGCGTGGGAAGTCGATGAACATGCATGAATCAGTGCTTAAGTTGCACGTTCAGAACAGCCAGCGAAGCAATTATCGCTTCTTCTGTCCTGACGGTTTCTGTTCCCTGTGATGGAATCATGTTAACAATGAAGTCCACGAGGTTCTTCAAGTCCAAGCCCTCGTAGCCGACTATTTCAAGTAGCCCGGCGTTCGGAGCCCCAAAAACCAAGAGTGCAGTTTTTGCTCTTCTCCATCTATCGTACATTTCTCCTGCAATGTCTGAGAAAAGGGTTCCGTATTTTGAAGTCGCGATAATGAGTTCGAAATCCCTGTTTCTGAGGACCTTTCCAATAGACTTGCTTTCCTCGGCCACAGAATAGCCCCAGAAATCCAGTATCTCATCGCGATTCACGAGTTCGGTTTCGATCTGCCTTGTGATTCGATTTATTCTTACCGTGACGCGTTTGCCAACTGGCAACTGCTCTTCCCGCAAAGTGGATGGTTGCTCAACGCCGATATCCACGAGGGTTCCCTCACGGTTCTTTGAAACAGTTACACCTTCCCGAAATTCGCCAACCCTTAACCCTTTCATCGTACGTTCCAACGGATGATGTGCAGTTCGCAGCGGTGGGAGAATACCAGCATAACGCAGGTCCGGTTCAAGCCCAAAAAGCCTTTTGCGCAAGTACTGCGGCGTCTCCATGTAAGAGAGTAACAGCGCAATAAGATGCATTTCACGAGTCTGGTCAGCCTTCGGATTGTCTGGATAGATTATTATTTCGTCAACCTTGAAAATAGCCGCTGCTCTCCCGATTAACGCCACCTTTGAGGTTTTCTCGCGCAAGTGCGGAGTATCAGAAACAACTGAGGCCGGCACTGCTATGGCAACTTTTCTCTCGTGCACACGCTTTTCCGCCTATAAATCCTGGGCTAGCCCTTATGACCTTCTGCTTAAAAGCTCAAAGCGCAATATAAAAGTTACAACAAAAAACAAGATGAGAGTTGAAATTGTCCAAATCAAAGTCTGCCATTCTAGACGATCTGACGCAAATCAGGAAAGTCGACGAGAGTGATATGCTTTCTTTCTGTCTTTACGCATACAAGCATTATGAGAAGGCTGCAAGACTTGCCCGAACCTTTTCATTGAGCTGCCGCGAACCGCAAACAATCATCGCCGCCGGCGTAGGCGGCTCGGCAATTGGAGGAGATCTTCTCAAGGACTGGTCAAGGAACCGAATAGCGGTTCCGATCGAAGTCTGCAGAGAGTACTCATTGCCGGAATACGCCAATAAGAACACTCTTGTTTTCGTCGTTAGCTACTCAGGAGAAACGGAAGAGTCTCTAAGCGTTTTTCTGGAAGCCATCGAGCGCAAATGCATGGTTGCATGCATAAGCTCAGGGGGGAAACTGAGCGAGTTTGCAGAGAAACTGAGCCTTCCCTTATTGCGCGTTCCTTCTGGCATGCCTCCGCGTGCGACACTTCCATATCTGTTCGTGCCTCTGGCCTTGTTGATGGAAAAAATGAACTTGGCTACTGGCGTCAGTACTGAAATCTCAGAAACTGTGAAAATCCTGAAACACATCCGCGATGAGAATTCTCCAGATGAACCGTTGAAGGGCAATTTGTCGAAGTCTTTGGCTTCAAGAATCAGTGGAACGATTCCTTTTGTCTATGGCTTCGGCGCTTTTCGGGCCGTGGCTCAGCGCTTCAAGACGCAATTGAATGAGAACAGCAAAGTCCCAGCCAAATGGGAGGTCTTCCCCGAGCTCGATCATAATGAGATTGTAGGGTGGGAAGGCGCTCATGAGCTTGCCGAATGTTGTTCTGTGATTTTCCTCCGGGACAGGAACGAAGAAAAAGGGATGAAAGAAAGGATCGAGGTTACAGAAGAGTTGCTGCAGAGTGTTCCTGTGAGAACTTTCGCCGTTTGTAGCAAAGGTGAAAGCACGCTGGCCAGGATGTCTTCTCTCATAAGCATTGGAGACTTCGTGAGCGTCTATCTAGCAGTCTTGCGAGGGATTGACCCGACACCTGTTAAGACGATTGACCTGCTAAAAGACAAGATTAAACAGAGCGGGCTGAAAGATAAAATCGTTCAAGAATTGCAGAACTTCGTCAAGCAATGAAGTCTGCGAACATTTTCTCAGCTTTCTCAAGAGGCACCATCTTGGGCGGGTGTTTGAAGGCATAGGCGCAGATCGGCATTATGGCTCCTTTCAACCCTGTATTCAGGGCAATCTTAGTTGCTCTTATCACGTCCAAGAGGACTGAGCCAGCGTTTGGCGCGTCGACCGTTGAAAGTTTCAAATCAATCTGCATCGGCACGTTGCAGAAATACATTCCCTTAATCCAGAAGTAACTATCGCGCTTGTTCTGCAGAAAGTCCACATAGTCCGTAGAGCCTGCTACGATCTCAGCCTTGTACGGCAACGCGGACTCAACAGACTCTGTTTTGACCGTTCTCTTTATTTCCTTTGTTCTTTCCAGAGTGTCAAGAGACTCTGTACCTCCGCCCACGTCAAGCTGATAGGTCTCAGTAATGTGAACCCCGTTCATCGAAAGCAGTTGAAGCAATGTCTTGTGCAAGGTGGTTGCACCCACTTGATCAATCAAATCATCGCCTGCAAGTGGCAGCTTCGCCGTTTCAAACCGTTTGGCCCATGAGGAATCGCTCGCGATGAAGTGGGGCGCCGCGTTGACGAAAGCGCAGCCAGCAGTTAAGGCTTGCTCGGCGTACCGTTCACATGCCCGCACAGCCCCGCTGGGAAGCAGGTTGACTACGATTTCCGCGTCGCTCCCTTTCAGTGTTCTCGAGACGTCATCCTCCGGCTTCTCGCTAACTTGAACTATGCTTCTTGCGTATTTTCCCAAACCGTCCAACACAGGTCCCTTTTTGACAAGAACATTCGTGGACCGAACCTCAGTGACTTTGGGCGCGTTGTTAGGCGGGGTGAAAATGGCCTCAGCCAAGTCTTTCCCCACTTTGTGTGCGTCAACGTCAAATGCTGCAACTATCTCAACGTCTCTGGGATAAAAACCACCCAACCGCAAGTTGCGCAATCCAAGGCATTCTTCAGTCTTCCCGTAATCGCCATAATACTGTAAGCCCTGAACGAGGGCCGATGCACAGTTCCCCACACCAATCAGAGCGACTCTTATCTTCGGCAAGATTGACCCCTTGCTGACTTTCTCTTATTTGTAATCAGCTTATAAAACGCTACGCCTCGCATGGGAGAGAAATGGCAACTGACTTAGAGCATACGACTTTGGCGGTTAGTCATCGCTGATTGAAATACAAGCTTCAAGACTCTCACGCCCTTGCTTGGACTCATTTTCGGCAAAGTTTGAAACAAATAGTATTCCAAATCTAGCAGGGGCTCAGAATGACTCTTTGAGTTGAAGCTTATTCGTGATCATGCACCAGTCTAGAAGTCTAGGCCTAGCACCATCGTTTTGTGGGTTTGAAGATTTATTATCAGGTAAGCCTTAACCTCTTTGACCATTTGGTTTAAAGAGGCTAAATGACAATGCCAGATGAGACTAAAACCAATGACAAGTATACTATAATCAACGAGCTGGCTCGACGGAGAGGGTTCTTCTGGCAATCATACGAAATATACGGTGGTGTAAGCGGCTTTGCAACCTACGGCTCGTTAGGTGCAAGATTGAAGCAGAACATTGAAAGAAAACTTCGCGAAGTGTTCGTGAATAAGCTTGGAGTTTTGGAAGTGGAGTCGCCGATAATCACGCCGAGCAAGGTTTTTGAAGCGTCAGGCCACGTGCAACATTTTAAGGAACCCATGATTGAATGCCTTAAATGCATGAACCGATTCCGTGCAGATCATCTTCTTCGAGAGTTTGCTAGTGTCAGCGAGGCTGAAGCTGAGAAGTTAAGCCTCGAAGAGCTTAAAGCCGCTATTGAAAAGGCCGGCATTCGCTGCCCAGACTGCGGTGGCCAGCTTGGCGAACCCAAACATTTCATGACAATGTTCAAGACGACTATCGGTCCATACTCGGACGCGGTTGGTTATGGAAGACCGGAGGCTGCACAGGGGATTTTCGTAGAATTCAAACGCCTTTACGAGACGGCCCGAGAAAAGCTTCCCTTTGGTGCTTTGCAGATAGGTCACGCGTTGAGGAACGAGATCTCTCCTAGGCAAGGCTTGATTAGGCTACGAGAATATACCATAGCCGACTTGGAATTCTTCTTCGACCCTGAAGAACCTAATTGTCATCTGTTGAAAGATGTGGAAAATGAATCATTGAGACTGTTCTTAGCGCAAGACAGGTCGAAGGGACCAGACAAGATCACCGAAGTCACAGTCCGAGAGGCCTTGAACAAAGGTTACATCGGAACAGAATGGCAGGCGGCGTTTATGGCGTTGGCGAAAAGACTTTTGACTGATGTAGGTGTCCCTGCTGAGAGGCAACGGTTTATCGAGAAACTTCCTTGGGAAAGAGCTCACTACTCTCTTCAAACTTACGATCAAGAAGTGCTCGTTGACCGGTGGGGCTGGTTGGAGGTTTCAGGACACGCCTACAGATCCGACTTTGATCTAAGTTGCCATAGTGAATCCAGCTGTGTGGAGATGTTCGTCTTCAAGGAGTACGAGAGACCTGTTGAAAAAGAGCAGGTATTCGTAAAGCCAGTGATGGCGAAGCTTGGTCCAATTTTCAAAGCCGAAGCCGCAAAAGTGGGCGAGTTACTATCTAAGGCAAATCCGATAGAAGTCGAGGATTCTTTGAAGAAGAAGGGCTACTTTTTCCTGGGGGACTACAAGGTTCTACCTGATTACGTCTATATTTCTCGTGAGAAAATTGTGGAGCGAGGAAAAAGCTTCATTCCACACGTGGTTGAGCCAAGTTTCGGCTTAGATAGGCTTCTCTACGTTGCTCTCGAATACGCGTACCGCCTCAAAGATAACAGAGTATTGTTAAGCTTTCCTCGAGACATTGCTCCCGTTCAACTCGGCGTTTACCCACTTGTAAGCAAAGATGGCTTGCCTGAGAAGGCCATTAAGCTACATGAGTCACTGCTTGACGAAGGTTTCATGGTTGAATATGATGAGGCAGGCTCAATCGGCAGACGGTACGCACGGGCCGATGAGGTTGGCGTACCTCTCGGCATAACGGTGGATTATGACACGCTCAAAGACGATACTGTCACTATCCGCGACCGCGATTCGTGGAGACAGGTGAGGAGCAAGATTGAAGACCTGCCCGATCTGCTTCGAAAGTATTTCAGAAGAAAAGTGAATTTTGAGGGTCTAGGTAGACCAATTGAAAGCTAGTCTTTAGTTAACTTTTTTAATGCTCCAATATATCATATGGCGGGAAAAACAGCCCATTTTTGTGGGCGGGGAAAACATTGGTGCTTCCAGCGGAGACCGAAGAACGCGTAAAAAGGAGAGCTCTCAGCGTCTGCCAGGACCATCTACGGAGGGTCTTAGACTCGACGAGAAAAGTTCCTCAAATAATAGACTGTTTCATCAAGAACGACAAGGAAGACGCAAGAAGACTGTTCAACGAAATCAGGAGCGGCGAAGACGAGGTTGACAAGGCTCGCCGATTAGTCTCGCAGGAATTGGCAGAGATTGGAGCCATACTCATCAGCAGGGAAGACTTCCTCAGATTTACAAACCTGACAAGCGAGATAGCCGATTTTTCCGAGGGCATAGCCTTTCGTTTAGTCGAGCTGATGGAGCACAATTGGAACGTTCCGGGAGACATAAAAAAGGACTTGCTGAGGCTCTCAGAAGCCGTTCTAGAGACGGTGCTGAAGCTAAGGGAGACGATGATGGTTCTAAGCTACGGGTCAGCCAAGACGATGGAAAAGGCCAAAGATGTTGAAGTTGCGGAGAGAGTTGTCGACGAGATCTACCGTCAACTCGAAATAAAACTGCTAGGCAGCAAGCTTGATTTTCCGACTTTGATACTGCTTAGAGATGTTCTTCAACTGCTTGAAGACTCGGCTGACAAGGCTGAGGATGCCGCTGATGCTGCCCGAATTCTGTCTTTCATCATGTAAGGGACGAAGGAAGCTGATGCCTGAGAAGATTCCTGTCGAATTCATCGAAGACTTCCTTGTGGTGTGGGATCCGCTGAGTGGTTCAGAGCTTTATAAAAAAGGATACTACGGAAAACCTCTTGGAATCGCCAAGCCGAAAGTTCCCGAATTCAATGTTCCGCTAATCTTGGATCTGCTGGAGGGTTTATATCTCGTCGAGAAGGGAACGATCAAAGTCTATGAAGGATCTGAAAAAAGGAGGGTCAATCTCAGGAAGCTCAGACAGATGGCCAAACAGCTGTACGAAGAATTTGATGACAAGTACGCCGTCTACTACGATTTGCGTGACAAAGGACTAGTAGTCACGCCTGGAATAAAGTTCGGATGCGATTTTGCAGTGTACAAGCATGGACCAGGTGTTGAACATGCTCCGTACATGGTTTCCGTGAAGAGAGCCAAGTCTGCCGTAACTGCTATGGACATTGTGAAAGCTGGAAGGCTCGCAACGACGGTCAGAAAAAGGTTCATTATCGCCGTGCGGGACTCTCAGAAAGAGGAGATAAAATATCTCATTTTCAAATGGTTCAAGGCATGAGCAATAGGATCCACTAGAACCTGCAGGGTTCAATTCCAAAGCATGTTTTTCTCATAAATGAGGCTTCGCAGCTTCGCCAACGGTCTCGAACGTTCACGACTTTGAGTGCTTAAGCTGACATGATTGTTTGGTTTTCGAATTCCCCTCTTACGTACTGATGGGGGTAAATCTTCGTTGCGGCGAGTTTACAGCCTTCTGCCAGCGTTACATCGTCTGCTATGACTGAGATCGATTTGATGATCGTCCGTCTCTTCGTACTCGAATGAACCGTTATGTGTCTTCCCAAGATGCTTTCTCTTATCTCTGCTTTTTCTCCGACAATGACTCTGTCCATGATAGCCGAGTTTTCTATTAGGGCCCCCTTGCCGATCTGCGTGTAGTTGTCGATACATGAATTTGTAATTCTGGCGCCATCTTCTATTCTACAGTGCCTTCCTATGAGAACCGCGCCTTCTACGCCTATTTTTCCTTGTCTAATCTTTCTGATTATTTCTTTTCTGCTTTTCTTTGACTCTGTGCTTTCACCCTGAATCCATACTCTCTCTTTTTCGCTTATTCTTCCGCCGAAATCTGTTAGTGATGAGAATCGGCCCATGAGCATGTCATGCATAGCCTCTAAATAGTGCCGAGGAGTGCCCACATCATACCAACTGCCTTTCAACGTGTAGCCGTATACTGGTCTGCCCGTCCTTATCAAGTATGGTATGAAGTCGAAGCCGAAGTCAAGGCGGTGTTCTTCCTTGATTATCTGTTTTACTCCTTTTTCTTTGAATATTTTTCTTATTTCCGGCGAGACCATATAGAGACCCGTGTTAGCAAGGTTTGAAGGGGCCTCTTTAGGCGAGGGTTTTTCAACGAACCTAGAGATTCTTCTCTCTTTGTTTATGTCAGCGATCCCGAAGCCTTCCACGTTCTCGACTTCTCTCAATGCTATTGTCATGACTGCTCCTTTCTTCTCGTGGAACTCGACGAGTTCCTTCACGTCAACGTCAAAGATGTTGTCCCCTTGAACCGCGAAGACTGGGTCTTTGACGTTGTAGTAATCCATGCTTATCCTCGCAGAGTCTGCACTCCCCAGGTCATCCACGTTTGGCTGATATTTCACGTGAACCCGCGGGCTTATGCCGTATCTCGAGGAGAACCCGTATCCTGACTCGAAATAGTCATGCAGGTCCCTGTAGTTCGTATAGCCCTTCACTCCGAAAATGAAGTTTCTGATCCCTTGTCGTGCCAGAGATAGAAGCGAGAATTCTATCATCGGCCGATTGACAAGGCGTATACATGCTTTGCTCGTCTCTGCCGTAAGTGGGAGCAGCCGTTTTGCTTTTCCTCCAACTGGAATTATCACTCTCAGCCTTTCTGGAGCGTAGTTGGCATTCAGAAGCTTAACCACCGCTGAGCTTTTTCATGAGTTTACTTGGATGTGCGTATTAACCTTTCTAGTTTAAACGTGAATCTACGTGAATCTTATAACCCAGTTTGGTGAATTCCTTATGAAACCTTTGCAGGATGAGCACATGGAAAAGACCAAAGCATTTGTGCGTTTAACACGGCCTCCGAACTGCACGATGATGGGGTTTGCCGTCGTGATAGGCACCACGTTGACGGGTTCAAAGAATTTGAGTGCTCTATGGTTAAATCTTGCTTTCGGCTTTCTTACTGGCTTCATGCTGACCGCTGCTTCTATGGTTGTCAATGATTATTATGATCGTGAAATAGACGCTGTTAATGAGCCGAAGCGTCCAATTCCAAGTGGCGCAGTCAGGCCTGGAGAAGCATTGACATTCGCATTCCTTCTCACTAGTTTGGGCTTTCTGGCTGCCTATTTCACAAACTTATGGTGTTTACTGACCGCCGTAATTGCTTGGTTGATCTCTGTGACCTACACGACGATAGGGAAACGAAGCGGGTTGCCCGGCAATTTTCTTGTTGGCACGTGTGTGGCCATTGCGTTTATTTACGGAAGTCTAGTCGCGGCAAGCCTTGTTAAGTCTAATGTTGTGGTTTTTGCATTCATCGTCTTTCTTTCGATTACTGGCAGAGAAGTAGCAAAGGGAATCGTGGATGTTCAGGGTGACCGATTGCGGAATGTGAGGACCTTGGCTGTCCGCTACGGCGAGAAGCGTGCTGCAGTATTCGCTGCATTTTTCTTCGTGCTTGCTGTTGCTTTGAGCCCGACCCCTTGGCTGTTGGGACTTGTGTCTGTTTGGTTTATCCCTTTGGTGCTTGTTACTGATTCTGGATTGCTGGCATGCTCGTCTATGCTCCTTAGGAACTATTCGAGGGAGAACGCGAGAAGGGTGAAAAACAGTGTTCTCCTCTTTTTCATTTTCGGCCTCTTAGCCTTCGTTGCAGGTGCTTATTGGTGAAACGCAGCTCAGCGAGTTTTTCGATATTGTTTTCCTCATGACGCTGTGTTGTGCCTACGTTCTGCTCTTCATTTTTGCTTCGGAAAGGATCGAGTAGCTCAAGCGTCTCGCGGGAAACTCTCCTCGGAGTTATTGCTCGCCATGATCGGTAACTTTCTTTTGATCATGCCGTTCTTTACATCGAATGATCATCCAACTCTGACATATGCTGCCTTCATTTTGGTAGCCTTCTTGGCGCATTATATTCTCCTTCGAAAGGCGCGACCAGAGATGAAAAATGCGTTCTGTAAAATGTCAGGAATTGCCTTAGCGCCTATGGTTTGGGAGCAACAGGATTCAAAGGCTGTCTACTCTGCAGGAATTGGTTGTTCTAGAAATTGGAATTATAAGGCAGACATTGAGATTCTATTATGGAAGAGTGGAGAGTTCTTTGAGGGCTGGAAACGAGACTGAGTTTGATTATGTTCTCCGTGGAAAGGATTGGACCGTCTACTGGCTTCTGTTGAAGAATGGTCGCCCTATGAGTGTTCGTGAGGTTCAAAGGAGCTTACGGTTCAGTAGCCCAAGCGTGGCGCAGCATCATCTTGAGCAATTGCGCGAGCTGGGTTTGGTGCAGAAACTGGATGTAGGCGGGAGCTACTCTCTGGTTAGTGAAGTCAAAATAGGTGTTCTCCGACACTTCATCAAATTGGGAAAGGTTCTTTTTCCAAGATATTTCTTCTATGCGGTTTTCTCCACCACATTGTATCTTATATACATCTTCACGTTGATGCACAGTTTCACGCGCGAGAACCTGTTCATTCTTCTGTTCGGAGCAATAGTTTCAGCGATATTTTGGTACGAGGCGGTTCGAGTATGGTCTCTGCGGCCATTCTAGTCTCTGGATCCAACAGCAGCAGAACTTGGGATGAAGTATGTCGAAGGTTGAATCTGGCTTTGATAAAAGGGATTGAACTTCCATGGGTTCTTCTTTTCTTGTTGAGTCTCAGTCTGATTCGGTGTGGACGGTTACTATGGTTTCTGCGAAGTGATTTTGTACTTTTTCCTCGATGTCGGAGGCAATTCTATGCGCGTCTTCTATGGAAGTCTGACTGGTTAACGCGCAGTCTACGTTGATGTACCGTTTGTCTCCAGCAACATAGGTCACGATTCTCTGGATTCGGATAACTTCATGCCATGATTGTGCTGCTTCGTGGATTACCCTGCTTATTTCATCCTCTCTCACTAATGGGCCTCGCCATTTCTTTGCGCTTATTGGTTCTATGTGTACGGTGACGTTTTCGACGTCAGCTATCCTTTTCTGAATCCTGTTCTCGATTGTCTCCGCTATGTCGTCGGCTTTTTCGACTGACAGTTTAGAATCCACGTAAATGTGAAGAGTTATGTACAGTCTGCTCTCAGCGTAGGCCGTGTCGATTTCATGTACTCCTTTGACGCCATCAGTTTCCAGCGTCAATTTCTCAATTAGCTTTTCAGTTGATGACTCAGCTTCCAATGGCTCGGTGTGAATTGTGACCTCTGCGTTTCGGATGCTCTTTTTTATGTTTTCCTCAATCTTTGAGGTTAGGTTGTGGGCTTCCTCAAAATCCAAGTATTCTGGAACTTGCACTGTGGCTCGGATGAACGTCTTGTCTCCGGCTCTCCTGACTCTTAGATCTTCGCATTTTCGGACTCCTTCGGTGCAGAGTATTTCTTTTCTGACTTTGTCTGCTACATCTTTTGATATTGTGTCGCTTAGCTCCATTCCGCTTTCCCAAATGAGTCTGATGCTTAGATAGGACAGCAGTGCACTCAGAACCATCGATGCGAGAGAATCTCCGTAATTAATACCCAACGTGGCCAGTCCGAATCCCAGAAGCGCCATGACTGTTGAGCTTAAGTCTGCGATCGCATGGTAGAATCCGGCTTTCATAGTCGAGCTCTTGCTTTTCCGTGCTTTCATCATTGTTCCAACGCGGAAGAAATCAACGCAGAAGGTATAGCCTATAGCAATCCAACCCACGTATTCCAACCCAAAGTTTATCGTTCCGCTTCGCATCACCTTCAGAACAGCTTCGTACATGATTACTACAGCTACGCCTGTGAGCGCAATCCCGCCGACAAGGCCGCCTATCGCTTCGAATTTTTCGTGTCCGTACATGTGTTCTTCGTCTGGGGGCTTAAGCGAGGCCCGAGTGACAATGAAGAGCACGAACGTCGTGACCGCGTCAAGAGTTGCATGCACGCCGTCACTTACAATTGCGAGGCTGCCTGCAGTCACGCCTAAGATTATCTCGACGAAAACCACGGTTGTTATTGCAAAGGTTGAGCGTTTAAGCGCTGTTAGTTTATAGCCGCTTTCTGCGGGTTCTTGCATTATTATTCAAGGCTATATTGCGGATAGGCGGGGAGATTTAAGAATTATGCACTGTTCTTCTAGCGTTATGACTGCATAGAGAGTCACGGCTTATATCGTTGTTTTGCTTGGACGTTTTCGATGGATCTATTCACGCGCTTCCGCAGTCGTTACGCGTTCCTCACAGGCAATTTCTTGATCATGTTCGTTAATTGGATCTTGATGTTTTCTACGAGTCCGATTCCTAACAGGCTTGTCTGCTGTAGAGTGTTTGAACAGGATGCTAAGCATGTTTAAAGCTTAAGAAGCGGTTGTTTCTTTAGTTTTGAAGATCAGGATGATAGGGGAAGTACGAGCGTTGCAGTTTTTGCCTGTGGAGGGAGTGTTATCCGGAAAGCATGTGGGCGCAAAGGTTGCTATCCGCGGCTGGGTTTACCGTAAGAGAGAAAGTAAGCAGACCATTTTTCTGCTGGTGCGCGATTCAACTGGGGTCATTCAGTGCACGATCAAGGCGGACGGTCAAGGATGGGATGAAGCTGAAAAGCTTACTATTGAATCTTCCTTGTCGCTTGAAGGTGTAGTCAAAGAGGATAAGCGTGCTCCTGGGGGTTATGAGATCGGAGTGGACAAGGTTTCGATTTTGGGTTTGGCTGAGGTTTTTCCGATCAGCAAGGACAAGAGCGAAGAATTCTTGCGTGACATGCGGCACTTGTGGCTTCGGAGTCGCAGGATGAACCTGGTCATGAGAGTGCGGGGTGAAGTGTTGGAGACGATGCGCGAGTTCTTCAAGGGTCAGAGTTTCGTGGAGGTTTCTCCGCCCATGTTCATCACGGCCGCGGTGGAGGGGGGCTCAACGCTTTTCGGCTTGAAGTATTTTGATCAGGATCTGTACTTGACGCAGAGTTCTCAGCTGTACCTTGAGATTTTGATCTACTCGTTGGAGAGGGTCTACTGTATTGCTCCATCCTTTCGGGCGGAGAAGAGCAGGACGATTAGGCATTTGACTGAGTATTGGCATGTCGAGGCTGAGTGGCCCTTTGCTGATATGAATGATTTGATGTGGTTTGAGGAGGAGCTTTTGGCGTTTGTTTGTCAGAGAACGGCCAAAGAATGCAGGCGGGAGTTTGTTGAGCTCGGTGCTGACATTGCGAAGGTGGCTTCGGTGAGGCCGCCTTTTCCGAAGATTACCTATGGTGAAGCGGTGGACAGGCTTAGGGCTAAGGGTTCGAAGGTTGAGTGGGGGGATGATTTTGGGTATGATGATGAGAAGGCTTTGGCTGATGAGTTCGGTAAGCCTTTCTTCGTTTATGATTATCCGACGTCGATCAAAGCTTTCTATTGTAAGACCTATAGGGATCGTCCGGACGTGGCTATGTCTACTGACATGCTGGTGCCGAGGATCGGGGAGATTTCAACGGGTGGCGCGAGGGAGGATGACAAGGAAATTTTGATCAGGCGAATCAGAGAGTCTGGTCTGAAGGAGCAGGATTATGATTGGTACTTGGACCTGCGCCGGTATGGTTCTGTTCCGCATGTTGGTTTCGGCTTGGGTTTGGAGAGAGTGTTGACTTGGATGCTTGACTTGGAGAACATTATGGATTCTATTCCGTTTCCGCGGACGTTGAGGAGATTCTACCCCTAGCCTATGCTGCCTGCTAATCGAGAGTCAGACGTGCTGACCTGCGTTTTTGGGTTGAAAACACGCCGTAAACGCACCCCCCCCCTCCTAGGCCGTTTTTCTGATTTTGGGGTTGGCGGCTTACCTGTTCGATGAGGGCCATCAAATGTGGGGTTGAGATCACGTAGACAGAGAGAGACGGCCCTCCCCCTCCCTCCCCCGGTCGGTTTTTTCTGATCTCGATTCTCACTACCTGTCTATGTGGGTTTAGGAAAGCTGACTTGTGCTATCTGTATTTTGGGATGTTGTGACATCCGAACATTTGACCTCCCCCCTCCTAGGGAGGTTTTCGTGTTTAGGCATGACGCCTTTTGGGGCTGGTTGCGCAGCGGGTTGAATCTACCCAACTGTTGGGTTGAAAACACGCGAACTGTTGATACCCCCCTCCTAGGTAGGTTTCTTGGTTTTCGGCTTCAATTCCGATGGAGGTAAATGGTGGTTCACTTTTAGGTTATTTTTCGTTTTGTGACGATCGTCATGTTTTCGAATCCTTTTTTTCTCCAGGCGGTTCTTCCGAGCTTGTTTTTGGCTGCGATTGGATGCTCGACGTATTCGACGCCTTTGGTTTTCATCCACGATAGAGTTTTTTCAAGCATCTTTGAAAATACACCTTTCCTTCTATAGTTTGGCAGGACAAAATTGTCGCCGGTCAGGCCTACTTTTCTGATCTTGTAGATTGGTCGTCTCGTGTAGATTGAGGCGGTCATGTAGCCGATGAACGTTTGTTTTTCGAGGGCGATCAGGGCGATGTTGTTCTTTTCTTTGAGAAACTTTTTCATGTATTCGATCCATAGTGTGCTGGCGTCCTCTTCGAACGTGAAGTAATCGTCCAGTTTTGCGTGATGTTCCATGTACATCTTCTGCAGTGCGGCCAGTTCCGTGAGGTGCTTCTCAGCGGCTCGGATGATTTTCATTCTCTCTGGCTCAAGTATGCTGATTAGTCGTAATAACATTTCGTGTAACGAACAGAGGCGCAGTACCAACCCCAGACTTCGTGGTGGACGGCACAGATCTTTCAACGACAGCTGAAGCCTTCGGAGCATGCCCTAGGCTCGGCAAGACGGAACTCGATCTGCGACGTCAGCGAAGACTACGTGGCGGCTCCGACCTCGGAATCGTCGCATTGCGATTCAGCTGGCCTTCACGATAAGGACAGCGCAACAATTGCGCTCGAAAAGCTCTAGAATTCCCTCTTTCTTTATGTCAGAATCATTGGAAAGGTTTGATTTTGGTAGCGAGCGCGCGCTGAAAGGAGTCTAGCCCCACTCGAGGAATCCAAAAAGCGAACAAAAAAAAGAGAGAGGATTAGCGCGCGTTCTGGCTTATGTGCTTATTTTTGGTTTGGTTCGCATAAGGGCGTAGGCAATTATAAGCGCACTTGCAAGCACAACGATTATGACGAGTACTAGCAAGATTGTCAGCGTGCTTAGCTCTTGAACTGAATACAGCATTGGAGCTGAAACAATATTCATCGCTGCATTTGTAGAGCTACTCGAAGAATGGGGCGTGTTCGCAACGGAGTAATCGTAGTAAACTGTAACGCGTGCATAAGTGGTGCCTGCGTAGCCGGCGGCTCTTCCGTCAGTCGGGATAGTGAAAGACACCGATGAGGTCCAGTTTTGGTTTAAGGTCAACGTCTGAGAGATATTATTGATTGTGTCATTTCCGCCAAGACCTGGAATGTACCAGGGATATTGTATCGTGACGTTTTTGATTATGCCAACATCAGAGGCCGTGTTAACGACCAATATCTTGATCGTTCCTGAATCGCCCGGGCGATATTGAATCCCATCTGTATAGGCATAGACGTGTATAGAAGGGTCAGCCTTCACATCAACCGTTGCAGCAAAAGTCAGTAGCATCGTGACCGCGAGCAACAGCGCGAATTTCCCTTTCATGATTTCACCCTGCTAACCCTTCTGACGGACTTCTTCATTTAAGACTTGTGCGTGTGAGACTTGAAGTTCGGGGCGTAGCGTGCGCGCCAAGCACAATACCAATCGTCTCTAATCCAGACGTGACTCTTCCTCAGTTGTAGCGCGCGCTTCCTATGACTACGACGACGTGACGACGACCACGACTGACCGACGACTGCACCCTATCCGACTGCTTCGTAGTCCAGCTTTCAGAAATAGACATGGCTACCTTATATGAAAGAGTATTTCGCCCTTTAAGCACTATATTCCACGCAGAAAAGTACACGCGCTCAGGAGGGATCGTGATGTTGGGTTTTGGCTATAGAGACATGAACAATGCTTTGACTTGTTGGATTCCTCGCATTCCTCTGACTCTTCCGACGAGGTCGCGGATTCGTTCGTTGTTTCCTTGGGCGATGAAGATTTCTAGACAGTACTTGTCGTCTATGTGTCTGTGGACGTTTTCTACTACTACGTCGTCGAATTCGTGTCTGATTTCTGACATTTTCAGGTCGACGTCTCTTCGGGCGTAGTCGCATGTCATCATTATTGTGGCGGCTACGGCGCCGGTTTCCATCTTGGCTATTTCTGATTCTGCGATGAGGTTTCTTACTGCGTCTCGGAAGGCTTCTGACCTGCTGTAGTATCCGCGTATTTTCGTGAAGTCGTCAAATTTGACCAGAAGTTCGTTTGGAAGCGTTATGCTTATCACCGTCATCGGGTTCACCGTTATTAATATGGTGCCTTGTTTTTATTAGCTTATTAATATTTATGCGTCGTTTTTCAGCATTATGTTAATATGAACAGTGTTGCACTTAGCGTGTGAGGCAGGCTTGTGCCACCGGCAGAAGAAGAAGCCAAAGATTGCGAAAGAGAAGAAAAAAGGATTGTTTGGCTTGTCTTAGCACTGGCATTAGGCCTAACGATGGGACTAGCTGGTCTTCTTGACTTTTGGGCTCATGGAATTCCGTTGGGCTTTGCTTTACCCTTGTTTAATGAGCCTGCGGCAGTTTCAGGGATTCTTTATCGTGCGGCTGTCATAATCATCGGCTTATACATTGGATTCGTTGGGCTTAGGGAACTGTTCTTTGAGAGAAGATTCTCTGTTGAGTTTCTCATGTCTGTCGCTGCTCTAGGTGCCCTGTACCTGGGATTTCTCTTTGAGGCAGCTACGGTGCTTTTTCTTTATGCTGTGGCTGAGTATTTTGAGGGTTACATTGAGGATAAAGCCCGAAGGACGGTTGAGGAGCTTTCTCGGTTCATGCCTGACAAGGCAACGGTGATAGTGGAGGGTTCCGAAAAGAGTCTCAGCGTGGGGGAAGTTCAGCCCGGCATGATCATGCTTCTGCGGCCTGGTGAGAGGGTTGCGCTGGATGGTAAAATTGTTGAGGGTGATTCTTCTGTCGATCAATCGTTAGTAACTGGCGAATCAACTCCTGTGCCGAAGAAGAATGATGACGAGGTTTATGCGGGTACGTTGAATCTTAGCGGAGTCCTGAAGGTCGCCGTCAGCAAGAGTGCTGAAGACACTCTTGTATCGAGAATTGTTCGGCTTGTCGTCGATTCCAAGAACAAGAAGGCGAGCGTTGAAAAGCTCGTTGACAGATTCGCCCGAGTCTATATCCCGATCGTCATAGGGCTAGCCGCCTTGACCGCATTCGTTTTTCCCAAGATTGTTGGCGGATCTTTCGAAACTTGGCTGTATAGGTCCCTGATACTCTTGGTGGTCTCCTGTCCCAGCGCCTTTCTGATCTCCGTGCCCGCAACCATGTTCATGGCCGTTGCTATTGCGGCCAGAAGAGGGGTCATCGTCAAAGGTGGAGTCTACATCGAGAAAATGGCAAGGATCAAGGCCGTAGTCTTCGATAAGACTGGAACATTGACCTTTGGGGAACCAAGCGTCCATAATGTCAACACTGTGGACGAGGCTGATGCACGCGCGTTGACATATGCCGCTGCGTTGGAACAGTATTCTAATCATCCTGTCGCTCGGACCATCGTGAGAAAGGCCGCTGAACGCAACTTGGATTTCAGTAAACTGTCCGTCAAGGAGGTGAAGGAAGTTCCAGGCAAGGGCTTAGTGGGCTACGTCGATGATGTTCACGTGGCCGTTGGAAACATGGAGTTGATGTCCGAGTACGCTTGCAACTGCGACCAAATCGGCGAAATCTACGAGAATGATGAACACGCGTTCACGTGCGTGGCGATCGAAAAATCTGCCGTGGCAACGATCTGCGTGACCGATGCCCTGCGGGAAGACGCGGTTGAAACGGTTAAAGCGTTGAAAACTGCGGGGGTTCACACGGCGATGCTCAGCGGCGACAGAAGCGAAATTGCAGGCGCGATTGCGAAGGAGTTAGGAGTGGATGAATCGCATGCGGAGCTGTTTCCAGAGGACAAACTACGCGTACTGGGTCAGATTAGGGCGAAATATGGACAAGCTGCGATGGTTGGCGACGGTGTCAACGATGCTCCTGCTCTCGCCGCCTCAGACGTGGGGATCGCCATGGGAGGCAAGGGCGTCGATGCTGCGCTTGAGTCAGCCGATGTTATCCTGGTCAAGGACAAGCTGATGCAAATACCATACTTGATCAGGCTCAGCGACAAGACGGTGAAGATCGCCAAACAGAACATAGCTGCGTCCTTGACTGTAAAAGTTATTCTCGGAGCGCTGGGACTGTTCGGTCTGATTCCCTTATGGTTCACCGTGGCGTCAGGTGACGACGGCCTCACGATGCTTGTCCTCTTGAACGTGCTGCGTCTGACACGATAGCGACCCTAGGAAGCCCTCATTCGTCCTTCCATTTGAATCTTCCAGAAGTGTACCGCCTTCTACTGCTGAATCTGATTCGGGAAGCAGAATTCGTCGAGTGCCCCTTGAAGGCAAAAAAGCGGTCGAGAATGTGAGCACGCGCGTTGCCCTGACTGGAAAGGTTTAAGCGGCGACGACGGCACTTCTGAGTTGTGCTTCCAGATGACATTGTTGCGGCTTTTTTGACGTTGAGCTTAACTTTAGTTTTGGTTCGGGCCATCTATGAGTTTCGGAAGTCGCATCGGGGCAAGAGGGCTGCAAGTGAAGATGTGGAGCTCGGTGCAAATGATCCTTTGGTCGTTTTGGGTGCCGTTTTTGTGGTTGTTGGTTTTTACTTTGAGATGGTTTTGTACGCGGTTCTTGTTCTCGTGGGTTTTCAGCAGGTTTTGGTTGGATCTTTTGCTCAGCTTCGTTTTCCATTCGACTCATTGGTTCAGGCTCTCGGCATGTCACTGATCGTTTTGGGGTATCTCATAGTTTTTCTGGGTTTGCGTGCTATTGAATATGATAGGCTTGTAACTTCAGGTCCATACCGCTACGTGCGGCATCCTCAGTATGTTGGCTATTTCTTTGTCTTCGCGGGGTTTTTCTTGCTGCTTTTGAACTTGATCGCCTTGATACCGTTACTGGCAATTTTGGGCGAGGTTCGTATGGCGAATATTGAAGAGGAATTTCTGACGGAGAAATTCGATGGCTCTTACGTTGACTATCGGAAGGCCACAGGGAAATTCTTCCCCAAAATTAGGCATGAGGAACCGCGCGATTGAGGCTTTTCGTGTGAGATAAGCTGAATGTTATTGCTCTATGCTGATAGGAACCCTCCGTCGACGACTATGAGGGTTCCGTTTACGTAGCTTGAAAGGTCGCTTGCCAGGACGAGGGCCATTCGGGCGATTTCGTCTGGTTTGCCCATTCTGCCCTGCGGGGTTCGCATGCTGTATTCTATTCCTGTTTTGATAAGGTTGAGTTTCAATTTCATCGTCTCTTTTGCCAGGCTTTTGGTTCCTGTTGTCCATATTCCTCCGGGTACGAGGACGTTTATTCTGAACCCATGCTTGGAGTATTCGCTGGCCAGGGCTCTTGAGAGGACCATTATTCCGGCTTTGGTAATGTCATAGTGGGACAGTTCCTCTTTGAGAGGCATGACTGCTTCGATTGAGCCCATGTTTATTATCACGCCTCCCTTTTTCAACCTGCTTTTTATCATGTGTTGGCACATCCAGAAGACCGAGTTCAAGTTAACGTCCATTATTTTCTTGAGAAAAGCTTCATCGACGTCTAAGAAAGACTTGGGAGGATATATTCCGGCGTTGTTGACCAGAATGTCGGGCTCTTTTCCTTCAAACTTCTTCCAAACAGCGTCTATCTCATCCTTCTTGGAAACATCAACCCTGCCGGCGTTGACGTTTACTTTGAACTGTTTAAGTTCTTCTTTCGCAATGGTTAGGTTCTCTTCGTTGATGTCGAGCAGTTCCAGGTCTGCGCCTGCTTCTGCAAATCTGTAGGCCATTGCTTTGCCGATGCCTGCTCCTGAACCCGTGATCAGTGCCTTTTTGTTCCTTAAGGAAATGAGGTCTGATAGTGGCGTCAGATCGCTTTTTCGAATTCTCGGTTGGCTCAACATAGGCACCTCTTAAATTCTTGTTCAGCAGTGTGAGGCTGAGTTCCATAAAAGTGTTCTCACCCGTGTTTTGGGAATGAGCTTTACTAATCAGCTGGCTCGACGCTTAGTTGTCGAAGCGAAATATCTTATATGTGCGTTTTGCCGTTAGCTTGTTTCAATGTCTAAGGTTGATCTTAAGTCAGAGCTCACACTTTTTGACGTGACGAATCTGGTTGTTGGAGCTATCATAGGTGCTGACATTTACGTGGCTTCAGCGTTTGGAGCCAAAAACTTGGGGCCCTTCTCATTGGTGGTCTGGGTCTTCGGTGGGATCATAGCGATCGTGATCGCCCTGTGTTTCGCTCAGTGTGCTGCCCTGCTTCCGAAAGTCGGTGGTCCATACGCATACGCGAAAGAAGCTTGGGGGCCATTTGCTGGTTTTGTCGTCGGCTGGTCGCTATGGCTGGCTGAATGGGTCTCGTTAGCTGTTTTCCCGTTGGCGTTCGTGCAGTATTTGGGGGTTTTTCTCACCCTTTCCTTCCCTATTCAAACAATTGTCAAGGGACTGTTCGTGGCGTTTCTGGTCACGACGAATATCGTCGGGGTTAAAGCGGCTGGGAAGACGAATGACGTCTTGACTGTGGTTAAGCTTGCCCCGCTGGTTCTTTTCGCGATTATTGGCATACTCTTCGTGGTTCTGCATCCTACTGGAGCAGCGGGGCATTTTACGCCGTTCTTGCAGGGTAACTTGGGAAGTTTCGGGATAACTATCGTTCTGGTATTCTGGGCCTATGCTGGTTTCGAAATCTCAACTATACCTGCAGGGGAGATAAAGGATCCGGGAAAAACGATTCCGAAGGCCATAGTGCTCGGGATCACAATCGTGACAATCTTCTATTTGATAACGAACATCTTGCTTTTTGGAATAATGCCATCTTACAAGTTGGCTAGTTCCAGCGCTCCTTTGGCCGATGCGACAAAGGCGGCGCTTGTCTCGTTGCCGATCTTGGCGGCGATATGTCTATACATAGTCGGGGGTGGGGCGTTGGTTTCAGTTGCTGGATCCGATGAGTCTGGAATGATAGGTACATCAAGACTCGGTTATGCGCTCGCTGCAGACGGTCTCTTTCCTAAGGTGTTTGCCAAGGTCCATGCAAGGTTCAAGACGCCTTACCTGGGAATAATAATCGAAGGTGCCGCGGCGTTTGTTGCAGCTTCGGTGGCTTCGACTATTGGTGGTCTCGGTATGCTGATAGCTGTTTCAGTGTTTTTCATGGCGGCCTCTTACCTTGCAACCAGTGCCTCGGTCTTTTTCCTGCGCAGAAAGGTATCACAGCCCAGTTTTCGTCTTAGGGGTGGGGTAATTATTCCGGTTCTGGGTGCAGCGTTTTCTTTGTACCTTATCACACAGTGCACTCTGACGCCGATCGTATTAGGTGTGCTCTTGCTTCTCGTTGGAGTGCCCATCTACGTCAAGTATTCTCCGAAGAAAGAGATAGCTGAACTCAAGCAAGCGTTGCTTTCTCGAGAGGCTGTTTTGAAGAGGGTGCATGAGGAAGAACAGAGGTTTCTGGCGCATGCTTTGCAGCACGTCAAGCATTTCTATAGAAGAGTCGCTGGTAAGAAGCAGACTTGAAAGCTTGGCTTGAGAGCAGTTTCATGCACGCTGTTCGTCCGGTGTGGCTGAACTAGTTCCTGCATGTTCCGGTTTGTTTTGGCGAGTCTTCAATTCTGACGCAGTGCGCGTCTGGTCTACTCTGGCTATTGCCACCATACCTGTTATGACGCTGGTGTTCAAGAAGGTTATTGTTTTTCCTGAATCTAGCAGGATTTTTGTTTGAAGTGGGGTGATCTCTTTGACGGTGCCGTTTTCGTTCAAGTAGGTGGTGTAGACTCTGTCTCCTAGCGTATAGGGTAGCCTGCTGCCTGGTGCAGAATCGTCATGCGGCATCTTAGTCACGATTATGGAACCAGAGATGAGGGCCGTGTTCGGTATGATTATCATGCCTCCCATGTCATTTCTGATTCGGGTGAACATTGTAGTTATCTCTTCTATTCTGCCTGGGACGTTATTTACGAGAACGTTGTCTCCTACTTTGAAAGCGTTGGATATGACGATCAGGGTTCCGGCGAATGTGTTTCCAACTAGATTGGATACTATTAGGCCGATTACGAGTGTAATGATGCCGCCGCCCAGCAGCAGAGCCATGGCCGAAACTTGAAAGATGTCCAGCACGGTGAAAAGCGTGATTACTATGGCGATGAGCATCATGAACAGTTGAAAAATGGTTGCGAGTTGGGGGCCGATTCGTTTGACCATGACGTTTCTGAAGCGGCGGATTAGGAATACGATCAACGAGCCGGCGATGATGACTATCGCTGTGTCGATTGACTGTCTCAGCAGTGTCGAAAGCTTTACAGGTTCGGCTACTTGTTGTTCGAACAGAAAAATGGCTGCTGACGTGCACACTATTAACAATACCGTGATTGTGATGAACTTCTTCACCGAAGCTAAAGCATTTGCCAAACAGACATCACGCTATTACACAATCTCGCCGAGCATTTTTGTTTAATAAGGCTTTCTGAACTGAGCTCACACCTACTAGCAAATTGATGATCGTGCCTCGAAGGAGCCACTGTATTCTCAAAATAGCAGTTAGATATGCGGGGCTGGCAACAGAAAGTTCTTTTAATTCATTGATATGAAGAAGCCCTGTGAGTGAACCGAGTTGAGAATTGGGTTCTTCGTTTGGGAGTATCCGCCGCAAGTTGTGGGTGGGTTGGGTACTTATGCCGAGTATATTACTCATGAGCTCGTTGAGCTTGGGCACGATGTCACTGTCTTTACGCTTAACCCTGGAAACCTGAAGACCAAAGAGATCATGAATGGCGTGGAGGTTCATCGCCCCATGATCGTCGATGCCAGTAACGTCTTTCCCATGTTTGTCACTAACGACCTGCTGCGATGGGGGACGAACATCCGTTTTTTCAGCGACGTTTTCATTTACAGCGTGCTGAGCGCGAGCAAGCTCGTCAACGACTTGATCAAGAAGCAAGGGCAAAAGTTTGACGTTGCCTGCGTTCATGACTGGTTGAGCAGCAGTGCAGGGATGATAATGAAGAATGAGACGAAGTTGCCGCTTGTCTTTCATGTTCACAGCACCGAGTGGGGAAGAAGCGGAGGACAGGGTTCTGAGGTGGTTTCTCACCTTGAGTCGGAGACGGCTCGACTGGCTGACCGCATAATCACTGTAAGCTACGCGATGCGGGACGATCTCATCCGCCACGGCTGGGCGGAACCCAAGATCAGCGTCGTCTGGAACGGGGTAGACCCAGAAAGATACAACCCTCTCAATGTTGGAACAGAAGAAATCGGCAAAATCAGAGAAAAGTATGCGATTCCGGAAGACTGGAATTTTCTGCTGTTCGTCGGCAGACTCACATGGGTCAAAAGCATCAGGAATTTGGTGCAGGCCCTGCCACTCGTTCTGGAAGAGTATCCAAAGACGAAACTTGTTATCCTAGGCAAGGGAGAAGAGCAGAAAGACATAGTCGAAATGACCGAAAGACTACAGATCAAAGAAAATGTCATTTGCCGTTTCGAGTTTGTTCCCGAAGAGGAAAGAATCCTACATTATGCGGCAGCCGACGTCTGCATATTTCCTTCGATCTACGAACCGTTCGGCATCGTGAGCCTCGAAGCAATGGCCATGGCAAAACCCATCGTTGTCGGAGCCCACGGCGTCGTAGGATTCCGCGAACAAGTCGTGCCATCCGGCCCAGGGCAGACAGGGATTCACATCAACGGCGAAGACCCATCAGACATAGCATGGGGCATAAAAGAAATACTGAAAGACCCGCAAAAGGCAAAAACATGGGGACAGAACGGACGCAAGAGAGTCCTCGAGTTCTTTACTTGGAGAAAAGTTGCAGAGCAGACGATCAAAATCTACCAGTCAATTTCTGAATGAAGATCCGAATATGTGAGATGCTAGACAAAGGGCTCGGTTAGACTGCTCCTAGTCCCGCGTGTTCGCTACTGGCGCGGGGTGTGGGATTGAAACACGATGAAAAGCAGCGGGTTATTAATCATCCTCCAAATCATTCTTTTTTCTTCACTTGCTCCTCTCTCAGGAATAGTTGAGAATTGGAGCGGACCGGTGGGTGTTCACACCTAATTAGGTGCAAGTCCTTACGCGTTGTGGGTGGACTCCATATGATAGGGCGTGCGCGTGGCAGCTCTAGGACATAGCGGAAAGCATAAGTCTTTCATTGTTAGATGTATTATTGTTGATACCTTTCGCAGCTGATTGTATCAAAGACCGTTCGGAAGAGGAGAACCGTGAAAAACAAGATTGTTGTTGGAACAGTGCTGATGCTGCTTGTGGCAAGTACGCTAGCAATTCCGCTTAAAATAGGATCATTTGGAGGCAGATCCAATCTTCCAAAAGCAGAACAGGTCGATTCGGTTGCACTTGATTTTGTTTTTCCTTCACCTGTCGTGACGAAAGGTCGGGATTGCGATTCTGTCCAAATGCCTGCGTTTCCACAGTATGGTGCTCCTGGTGAGCCGATTTTACCTTTCAAGCAAGTTAGTGCATTGATACCAATGGGAAAAGAAGTGCAGAGCGTTAACGTGACTACTGGGGATAGCGTGGAACTCGATGGTAAGTTCAATCTGGAGTTTGGTAAAACCCCTATACCCACTTCTACTAACGCCACTCCTGATGATCGGCCCAATCAGACGATTTACAGCTCCGGAAATCCGTTTCCAGGCGTGCCATTCTCACAAATGCTTGAACAACAACTAAGAGGTTATGCCATTCTTTTGTTGAAACTCCATCCGGTCCAATATGTCCCAAGAACAGGCGAACTTTACTATTTCAAGAGCATGATCTTGACGATAAAACTGGCAGAAACAGACAGAACATCGCCTCTGCTCAGAAATTTGCCGCAAGACAGAGCGCTGCTTTCGGATATCGTGGACAACCCCGGTGAGGCGGAGACTTATAGTCAAACCGTAACGCGCGTGGAGTCCGCAACTCTAGTTGATCCCTCCCTTTCATACGATTATGTGATTATAACGAACAATGCTTTGAAGTCTGCGTTTCTTCCATTGGTCAATTGGAAAATCCAAAAAGGAGTAAACGCAACGATTGTTTTGCTTGAAGACATTCTGAAGAACCCAGCCTACAATAGTGACGGTTTATTTGGTGATGGCGATGGGAGTCCAAAATTCAATGACACCCAAGCGCACATTCGAAACTTCATAAAAGACGCCTACACGAACTGGGGAACCGATTACGTTTTGCTAGGAGGAGATGACCAAATAATACCGGCCAGAGGCGTATACGATTATGGTTATGGGTCTTATACGGACTACAACATTCCGTGCGACATGTACTATGGCGCTCTTGATGGAAGCTGGGATAAGGACAACGACACTATATTCGGAGAGGCCGTGAACTATTGGAGTGGCCCTGAAAACGGAACAGCAGGAGAGGAGGCCGATTTCTTTGCAGAAGTATACATTGGAAGAGCCACCGTTAATACACAGCAAGAGGCAGCGAACTTCGTTAGCAAAACTCTGGCGTATGAGCAAAACCCTCAAGCGGATTATTTAAAGAAAGCGTTGATGATTGGCGAAGAACTTGACAGCATAACTGAAGGCGGAAACGGAAACGATCTTATAACAGAAATAATACCGCAATATTCGACAACCAAGTTATATCACAGAGACGGAACATTCAGCAGTTCTGCGGTCATCAACGAAATGAACGCTGGCACCCACATCGTAAACCATGATGGTCACGCCGGGTACGCTGGTGTAATGGGATTGTCAATATCAGATGTTGACAGTCTAACCAACACACAATATTTCTTTGTTTATAGTCTGGGCTGCTATAGTGCTGCGTTCGATAATGCAACAAGTGGTTCAAATGGGGCAATTGCAGAGCATTTTATACTTAATCCAAATGGAGCTTTTGCATACTTAGGCAATTCAAGGTATGGATGGTATGCTCCTGGCACGACAGAAGGAATAGGAGAACAGTATGATGGGTCATTTTTCGAGATAGTGAACAGTGGCATCAGAAATCTGGGGAAGGCTCTTCAGCTTTCAAAAGAACAGGTACTCTATCTTGACAGGTGGACATATTTTGATCTCAATTTGCTCGGAGATCCAGAAACAGAATTAGTCACGGCTATTGATGCTCCAACCGCTCACCTTGAGACAAGGACAGACTTGTTGACGCCGCCTCTTGTCGAAGGACTCGTGAATCTTCAAGGCACAGCAAAAAGAGGCACAACATCAGATGCAACATTCAGCAACTACACGATAGAATTTGGCCAAGGAAGAGAACCAATTTTTTGGATGACAACCGGAGTCAGTCTGACCAATAATGGTCAAAACGAGGTGATAAACGGAACTTTGGCAACTTGGAATACAAGCCAAGTTCAAGCCGGACTCTATACACTAAAGCTGAGCGTAACTGACGTGAATGGCCGGGTCGGAGAAAACAGTTGGATAATTGTTGCATCAGGCGGCTGGGTGAAGGAAAGAGTGGCTGATTCAAGCACGAGTGCATACATCTTTGATAACGCTTGCCGCAGCTCGATAGCAACTGACAGTTCCGGCAACCTGTTCCTCGCAAATGACTACTACGATAGCACCACTGGATACTTTGAAGTACGGGTGCTAAGGTCTTCTGATGGCGGAGACACCTGGTCAACAATATATATAGCCTCCGATTCAGCGCATAATATAAGGTATTCATCAATCGCTGTTGATCCCGCTAGGAATGACCTTTTTGTTGCAGTTGAGCGTGAGTGGACGACGAATGATCACGACATCCTTCTCTTAAGATATGTTAGTGGTGTTTGGAGTTGGAGTTCAGTAGCCAGTACGTTGGGAAGCGACGACCGTTTTCCCTCAATCACCTCCGAATATCAATACGGATTGGCGAACTGGCAATACATTTCTTACGAATACGTGTACAGTTTTGATGATAGAGATTTGATGTTCGCGAAATCAACAGATCACGGGGTTACGTGGTCCACTAAGAAGCTGTATGGTAATTGGCCAGATAGCAATGTTCACGCGCAGACATGCATCACAAATGCTGAGGGTTACGTATACATCGCCTACAAATGGGGCGCTGACTATAACAGCCCGTGTGAAATCCGCGTCGACCGCTCAACCGACTTTGGCAACACTTGGACGCAATACACGGACATTGATGGTCTGCCAAACGGCTGCAGTCTTCCATCTATAGCCGCGACGCACGGAGGTGACAGAGTGGTGGTAGCCTTTCAGTACGCATGGTCCGCGAATGACATTGATGTTTGGTATTCGTACAGTGTAGACAAAGGAGCAAGCTGGACAAAGGGCAACGCCTTATTCGTTTCTGGTTTGGAAAACGAAACAATGCCCGTGATCGCCACCGACGGAGGCGGAATGACGCAAGACAATATTTATGGCTCTTTCCACGCGTTTTGCCAATCAGATGATTACATCGAATACAAGAAAGCGCCTTACAACAATCTTGGCTGGAGTCAATTGCAGATTGTCAATGAAAGATGGATATACGGAGGACTGGCAGTTACAACCCAATTCCGAAACGGAAGCTCCCAGTTTTACCCATGTGTTGCATGGGTTGATGACCGACCACAAACGTATGGCGGGGGTTACACTCTATATTATTCAGCACCTGGAGCAGACGCTCGTTTTGACTCAGATCCATCCGGAGGAACAGTCGAAATAGACAGTATTTCCTACACGACCCCTGTTAGACTTAACTGGATAGCTGGCTACAACCACACTGTATTCGTTCCTTCACCACAATATGTTCACAGACACTATTGTGTTTTCAACCGTTGGAGTGATGGATGTGCTCAATTACATATCATAACCGCTGACAATACTGACCAAGATTTCACCGCATATTTTGACGTTCAACCCATAAATGTCTACGCAAACGCTCACAATGTCAATGATCCGTTTGAGGATGGCTCTCTTGAACATCCATTTGACCAAATACAAGAGGCTATAGATTGGGCGTGGAAAGGTGATGTCATTCAAGTTGCAGCAGGAACATTCTACGAAAAAGTCGTTGTTAACAAGCCTTTATCTCTGGTTGGACAGAGCATAACTGATACTGTCATCGATGGAAACTTCACCGGAAATGTCGTGGATATCACTGCCTATAACGTCAACGTTAGCGGCTTCACTATCAGAAGAAGTGGAACAAACCACAACGGAATCTATGTTGATGGAACGACTTCTGGAAACAACGTGAGTGGTAACATCATAACAGGCAACGGCTTTGGCATTCATCTTGATTCCTGTTCAAACAACACTATTGATGGAAACAGCATAGCAAACAACGGGCAGGGCATATATCTGTGGGCGTCTTCGAATAATAGTATTTTCCGGAATAATGTAACCAGTAACTATGAGGGTATTGACCTTGACTTTTCCTCGAACAACGTGCTTAGAAACAACCGAATGACTTGGAACTCCATAAACTTTGGATGCTATAATAACTGGCAACTCCCGACCAATGTGAACGACATCGATACCTCAAACACTGTTGATGGCAAACCGGTCTATTATTTGGTCAACAAGTCAGATCAAGTTGTCCCGCTTGACGCTGGATATGTTGCTCTCATCAACTGCACACGAATTGCAGTTCGTGACCTGAGCCTAACAAATAATGGACAGGGTGTACTGGTAGCTTATACAAATGACTCGACGATAACAAAAAACAACATGACAAACAATGGGGAAGGCATCGATGTCGACCATTCCTCGAACAACACTTTGAGCGACAACGTTATTGACACGAATGTTAACGGCATCATGCTCGAGTACTCTTCAAACAATAGCATAGTAGCAAATAGCCTGACTGCAAACACTCAGAGTGGGATCTATATCTTTTTGTCTTCTGGCAATCACATTTATCATAACAACATGAACAACACAGAACAAGTTCTGGTCTACAGTTCGGCGAATGTCTGGGATGATGGTTATCCTTCTGGCGGCAACTACTGGAGCGACTACACCGGCATTGATGTGTATAAGGGTCCGTACCAGAACGAAATAGGAAACGACGGCATAGGAGACACGCTCTACGCCATCGACAGCAACAACATAGATAATTATCCGCTAATGGGACGTTGGGCACGGGCTACGGTGCACCTTCTCTTAACTGAGGACCCGACCCTGGCCACGTACACCGCTGGGCAATCGGTGACTCTTACGGTGGACGTGCTTAACCAGTTGAATCCGTCCTTAAACTCCACTTTGACGTTGACCATCACTGGTCCTAAAGGTTACTACTGTTTTGACTTTCAGAGCATACACGTGAGGGCTGATGCGGTGGGCGAGTACGGTTTCACTTGGAACGTTCCGGCCGTGGCTGGAACCTACGTGGTGGAGGTCAGTCTGGTTCCTCTGCGGTTGACGGCTTACGACGCTGCATGGTTGGAGGTGGCTTGAATAGCGCGCGACTTGTCCGAGCGCACGCTATTAACAAGATTGATATAAGACAAATCATGCGTTTAGTGATTACGTTGATCAAACCTTCGGAAGCAGAAGACTTAAAGAAAAGGGAAAAAATACAAAATCACTTCTGGAACGAAGTCGGCTCTGTCGAACATATTTCATTACCTAAGCTGAAAGACGCAGTAAGAAAAGAGTTCAAGTATAAAGACGACAGATCTATCCAAGCACAAATCGAACTGATGCAAACAGAGGCGAGAATCAGAATAGAGAACAAAGTCAAAGTCTGGATTAAACCACCCCCCATCGCCCGCGTCTGCGCGCGCTAATCTTGGTAAATTGACTTGATTTTTCCGTACTCTGATTCTATGCTTGGCAGCTGTTTGCTCTGTAACCATCTTGCTATTTCTTTTCCTTTTGTGCCCCTTGCTAAACGAGTGCAGTAGCTGAAAATAGAATCCAAATTGTTGCCCTCGGCGTATTGCTTCATGTTTTGCAAGAAATTCTCTCCGGCTCTTTTGACCCACCAAGGGCCTGTTCTTGTACCTTTAACTATTTCCTCTGCAATGCTCATGATCCTTTGAATTTTGTCTTCGTTAGACGACAACTTCGCAGCCGTATCTATTGGGATTTCTGGTTTTCCTATTTTTTTGTTGTATTCATAAAGGGCCATGTCGACCTCTGAGGGCGTCATGTGTCGGTATCCGCCGAATTTCCAAGGTATTTGGTAGTGCTTTCCTATCTCGGTGAGTAGTTTGTTATATTCCAGGTAGTCAGAGCCGTTATATTTTCTTAGGTAATCATCTTTTTTGGTATTTTCTGGAGGCAATTCTTTTATCCTAAAACCCAGTGATTTAAGCGCGCTAATGCATCTGACGTCTACTGTTCCGAATTTTCCGGGTAATAGCATTCTTAGAAAGAAAGACGCCATGGGTAGCCTTACTCCGTAGGTTTTTTGGCAGAAGTCGGTGACGGCATCGGCAAGCTCATCGTTGCTTTTTTCGTTTGTTTCCCATTTTTTAGCTGATAGTATGAGGTTTCTTGTCTTGTCTTCTATTGATTTTCCTTCATTATGAATGAAAGATTCGAGTATGTTATCGCTGGGCGAATTTATGCTTGTGTAGAATTTGTTTGCCATGAGACAGAGAAACTCCAATGGGTCGGTGAACCCTTCTCGGTAGGCTTTTGCGCCTATCCACTCTGATATCTCCAGCGATACGGGGTAACTAAATTGAAGATAGAATCGAGGCAAACCTACATAGTTGTCTGTTCCCTTCTTGGATATTCTTTCAATGATTTTTCTATCTGTTTCTGACATTGTCATGCGTCTAACCCAGAAGAGGATATTAGCGCACGCCTTACAAAAAACTTGTTAGGGTTCGGTGTTTGTTGTAGACGGCGGGGTGGGATTTGAACCCACGCGCGCAGCATAGTTCCAGAGCTTTTCTACGCATGTTCGCGAGCGTCTGCTGCTTTTCTAGGAGGAGAAAGCTTTGTCGTGATATTGACAAAGCATAAAAGCACTATTCATTACTTGGCTTTCGATGCATGTGGCTTCTCGAAAGGGTTTCAGGCTGAAAAAACGCTATCTTCTGATCTTCGCTGGGTTAGCGATTTTTGTTCTGTATCTCGTTCTTTTTGTGCCCGTGGGTAAGACAGTTGCTGCTGTTCGGAGCTTCAATCCTTTCTATTTTGCGTTGGCGTTTTGCTGCCTCTTGGTGAGTGTGGCCTTCTATTCACTTGCATGGCAAAGATTTCTTAATCTTTTGTCCGTTAAGGCTTCTTTTCGGAAAGCTCTTCAGTTTGTCTGGGTTGAGAACTTTGTCGATCTTGTGATTCCCGGCGAGCCTGTCAGTGGTGAAGTGTCAAGAATCTACTTGATGTCAAAAGACACTGGAGGAAACTACGGGAAGGTTTTTGCGTCCGCCGTGGGACAACGCATCGCTACGACGTGTGTGACGGTGGTCGGTTTACTCGCGAGCATAGTCTATTTTGCATTCGTGTACAGGCCCCCATTCCTCGTTTTGCTTTTCGCCGGAGTAGTTCTCGTTGGCGACATAATCGTAATCGGACTGCTGTTCTATCTAGCTGGCAGGAAAGGCGTAACGCAAAAGCTTGCCAAGTGGCTTTTCAGGATGGCCGCACGTGTTTCTAGAGGCCGCTGGAAATTTGAACACTTGATGGAAAGAGTCTTGAGCGCTTTGGAGATTTTTCACGAAGGCATCTTGACCCTTGGCAAACATCGAAGAAGCCTCGTTCTGCCCCTGTTCTTCACAGTTCTCTCGTGGCTCTCAGACGTGTCCATAGCCATCCTAGTCTTCTTGTCTCTAGGCTCGGTCGGAACGGCCGCATATATTAGCGAGATCATAATCGTCTACACGATTGCAGGAGCGATTCAGAATTTTCCTATAGGAGTGATCCCAGGCGAAGTGGGCCTAACTGAGATAGTTATGACGACCCTCTTTGCCGCTTTCGGCAACCCGCAGTTTATTTTCATATATGCGGGGGCAACAGTCCTCATCCGAATCCTGACTTTTTGGACAAGACTGCTCATAAGCGGCGTGGTCGTCCAACTGATTGGGGTCAAAAGCTTGATGCCCCCTCAGCCAACCCCACCTCAGAATTCAGTTAGTGCTCCTTAACTAGGGATTCTGGGAAGACATGCACGTTCTCTCGGGGGCTGAGTAGAATGGGATTCTTCTTTGTACATTTGAGAGGCTGAGAATATGTTTTTTTGGTACATCTGCACCTTCCACTCTTTGGTCTTGATTCACTTGTCTGATTGAGTGCTTTTTGTCTTTCAGATCATGCTTGCCGCACGTTTTCGTGAAGAAAAAGCTATAGCAAACGCCGTGATGTTTGAAGGTGTTGGCAGCACTCTTGAAAAATGGCATGATCTTTGATGTTAGAAAGTATTCTATTCATGACGGACCGGGGATTCGCACTACAGTATTTTTCAAAGGATGCCCACTGTCTTGTTGGTGGTGCCATAATCCAGAGGGACAGGATTCGACGCCTGAACTGGTTTACAGGAAAAGCAGATGCATTGGCTGCGGCGAATGTGCAAAAAGCTGCAAACGAGGAGCGATATCACCTCTGTCTGGATACATATCTGTGGATAGAGCCGATTGTCTCGTGTGCGGCAACTGTTCAAATGCATGTTCATCTGACGCTCTTTCGATTGCTGGAAAATTGATGAGTGTGAAGGAAGTTCTGAAAGAAATTGAGAAGGACCAAGCTTTTTATGAGGAGTCGGGGGGAGGGGTAACGTTTTCGGGTGGAGAACCGCTCATGCAACCTGATTTCTTGAATGCGCTTCTCAAAGAATGCAAAGAAAGGGCCATACATACAACCATGGACACCTGCGGGCATGCACGATATGAAATCATCCGCAGAATACGCGATAATGTGGATCTTTTCCTGTATGACATCAAAACTTTGGACAGCAGAAAACACAGAAAATATGCTGGCGTTTCAAATCAACAGATTCTCCGGAACCTCAAGAAACTGGCGGAGAATGGCAGCCAGATTGTTATCAGTTTTCCTGTAATACCGGGCATAAATGACGATGAAAAGAATGTCACGAGAACAGCCGAGTTCGTAGGCTCATTGCCCAACATACAGCAGGTAAATCTGCTTCCTTACCATAGAGCCGGAATCGAGAAGTACAAGAGCCTGGGCAAACCTTACAAACTGGATAAGATTCAGCCTCCCTCAAACAAAAAGATAGAGTCAATAAAGGAGAAAATCGAGGCTTTCGGAATAAAAGTAGCGGTCGGCGGGGGATGACATGCGGGCAAGAATCAGGAAATTAAGGAAACAGAGCGTAGCTGCTAGGCCTTACATTTCACCTGAAAGAGCGATTCTCTTGACAGAGTTTTATGAAAGCGGGATCGCCAATCAACTGTCTATCCCTGTTGAAAGGGCGCTTGCATTCAAGCATTTGCTTGAGAACAAGAAGATCTGCATCGATGAAGGAGAGCTGATCGTGGGTGAAAGAGGTTCGGCTCCAAAAGAAGCTCCAACGTATCCTGAAATATGTTGTCACACGCTGAAAGACCTTGAGACCCTCAATTCGAGAAAGAAGATACCATACGTGGTCAATGGGGCAACGAGGAAAGTGTACAAGGAGAGGATCATTCCCTTCTGGAAAGGCAGGTCAATCAGGGATGCCATATTCACTAGGATGTCGGATGATTGGAAAGCTGCTTATGAAGCCGGCGTGTTCACCGAGTTCTTGGAACAGAGGGCTCCGGGTCATACGGCCCTAGACAATAAAATCTACAAGAAGGGTCTTGTTGACTTCAAGAAAGACATAGCGAGGAGTATGCAGAACCTCGATTTTCTGACGGATGCAGACGCGTGCAAGAAGCAGGAAGAACTCAAGGCGATGGAAATAGCCGCGGACGCTTTGATCCTTTACGCGGAGCGCCATGCAGACTTAGCGAGAAATTTGGCCAGAAAAGAGAGAAACACAGAAAGAAGAAGAGAGCTGGAGAGAATAGCTGATGTGTGTACACGTGTTCCGTCACATTCGCCGAGAGACTTCTGGGAAGCTCTGCAATACTATTGGTTCGTTCATCTTGGGGTCATAACAGAGCTTAATCCTTGGGATGCATTCAACCCAGGCAGGCTCGATCAGCATCTCTTCCCTTTTTATGAGAAAGGTTTGGCAGACGGTACTCTGACAAAGGAAGATGCAAGGGAGCTCCTTCAGGCATTTTGGATAAAGTTTAACAACCAACCAGCACCCCCTAAAGTTGGGGTCACCGCGGAAGAAAGCTGCACCTACACTGACTTTGCGCTCATAAACACGGGAGGGGTCAAAGCCGACGGATCAGACGCAGTAAATGAGCTTTCCTACCTCATACTCGACGTAGTAGAAGAAATGAGGTTGACTCAGCCCAGTTCTATGGTTCAGATAAGCAAGAAAACGCCTGACAGGTTCCTGAAGAGAGCGGTGGAAATAATAAGAACCGGCTTCGGACAGCCATCAGTGTTTAACACTGACGAAATAATCCAAGAACTGCTGAGACAGGGAAAACTTGTTGAAGACGCAAGAAACGGGGGAGCAAGCGGATGCGTGGAGACCGGAGCCTTCGGCAAGGAGAGCTACATCCTCACAGGCTACTTTAGCATGCCCAAAGTCCTGGAAATCACTCTGAACAACGGTGCTGATCCGAGGACAGGGAAGAAAATCGGGTTGGAAACTGGAGATCCAGCTGAATTCAGTTCCTTTGAGGATCTGCTTGAGGCATTCAGAAAACAACTCGATTACTTCATCGATGTCAAGATCAAAGGAAACAACTTGATAGAGCGACTGTACGCGGAGCATCTTCCCGTGCCCTTCTTATCTCTTCTAATCGATGATTGCATAGACAAAGGCAAGGACTACAACGATGGCGGAGCACGGTACAACACCGATTATATTCAAGGAGTCGGACTTGGGACAACGACCGATTCGTTGACCGCTTTGAAATACCACGTTTTCGAAAAGAGAAACGTCCCGATGAAGAAGATGCTCGATACTCTTCGGATGAACTACTCTGGGAATGAGAATCTACGCCAGAAGCTTCTGAACAAGACACCAAAGTACGGAAACGACGAGGATTATGCAGACCAAGTCATGAAAACAGTTTTTGAAGCCTATTTTGAAGCGATAGACGGAAGACCTAACACCAAAGGTGGATATTACAGGATCAACCTGCTGCCAACGACCGTTCACATCTACTTTGGGAAAGCTGTCGGCGCCACTCCTGACGGAAGAAAGGCCGGAGAACCTCTTTCTGAAGGAGTTTCACCCGTCCAGGGAGCCGATCGCAAGGGACCGACGGCCGTCATAGAATCCGCCGCGAAAATCGACCACGTCAAAACGGGCGGAACACTCCTCAACCAAAAATTCACGCCCCAGCTACTAGCAGACGAGATTGGAATGAACAAGCTTGCACAACTCATTCGGACTTACTTCAAACTAGACGGTCATCACATCCAGTTCAACGTGGTAGACTCCAACATGCTGCGCGATGCACAAAGGCATCCTGAAAAGTACAGGGACTTGATAGTAAGGGTTGCAGGGTACAGTGACTACTTCGTCGATTTGAGCCTGGATCTGCAAAATGAAATAATCAAGAGAACGGAGCAGACAAGCTTCTAGCCGAAACTCGATAGCGACCGGTATTCCGCATGGCAGGGCTCGTCTTCGGATTACTGATGATGCTGCTTCTCATGATAGTTGTGTTTGCAGCTAGAACCAAAAAGCACATGATTACGTTAGAAGAGGGTTCAAATGAGAGCGAGTGTTACGACGATGACGCCCGACGTTGTGACTTCTGCTGTAAAATTCGCGAGGGTCACCCTTTAAAGATCTGCGGTTTCTTTCTTTGTTATGCCTAGTTTTTCGGCGGCATCCGTGAATTTCTTTGTTGATTTTGGGCGAAAGACTATTTTGTTGGGGTAAAGCCTTGTTGCGAATGATGTTATCCAGATTCGCGCTGGCAATGGGTCTAGGATGGAAAGGGTGATCTGGTCTTCTTCCTTAGGACGCCTTGATGGCATATTCCGGAAGCCGAGTAGTCGTTGCTTGTTTTCCCGCGTGATACTGTATCCGACGATCTGATCCTCCTTGTAGTGTTTGTGGAAGTTGAGGAATGGAGCTTCGATGTAGAAGCCTTTGTCTGACAAGTATATTTTAACGTAGGCGAGGGCGAATGAGAAGAAGACGGCCGCGACTGTCACTCCTATTAGGAGAGCGTAGAGCCATGGAAAGCTCGGAATATAAGAGGGTGCCTGAGAAATGATGACAAGTATTGGAATCCAAGAGAGGAAGACCCATCTTCCCCCGATGTTCTGTTCAAATTGAATGTTTTCGAGGTAGGAAGCCTGTTTCCTCTTGTAGATTGAATGCAGGAGACTCATGGTGCCGAGCAGAATTGGTATCGACGCGTACATGAGCACTGGATGTGCATACAGTGGAGCTGTGACGACCACATCGCCGTACACGAAGTATCCTGAGGGTTGCGAGATGTAGACTTTCCAGAACCCCAATTCCGCCACAGGATAGTCTACGTTTACCGTTTCGTTTTGCCATTGTGCTAGGGTGGTTCCGTTTGGTGCGTCGATTCTGACGTTGACCGGTTCAATTGATCTTGCGTGAATATGGATCGTGTTCGGCACTGCGCTTATAGTAATTTCGCAGTAGTCGGGCGCTAGTCCTCCGACAACGTTGCCGCTCATGGATACTCCTGCTCCTCCACCAGCATAGTAGACTGGTATGTTTTGTGCGAAGACGAGAAGTGTGACTCCTAACGTCAAGAGTATTGAGCCAAGAATCGCGAAGATTGGCCAACGTATTGCCATCGGTTAATTGTGAGGTGACCCCTAACTAAATAACTTTGCTTTCAATGCTTATGGCACATTCCCTAGTAACACTAATCGCTGCAATAGCAAGGTATAATGAGTTGATTCATACAGCATGAGATGTCACAGGATTAGGCGACGATGATACCAACAGAGAAGCGTCTTAGCCGCCAAGAAGAAGAACGCCTCATAGCCCTTTCAATACCCCTCGTTTCAATCTATTGCCTCATCATCGTGTATCTTGTCGATATGACTTCAAGAGGGATCATTTGCTGAACGGTTCTAGTTCTAACCCGATCGGGCCCGTCTTGTCCACAAGTTCAGATGGTGTTGCCTCATGGGGCTGGACGTACCCGTCTAGCGGTTCGGTCTGCACCGTGCTCGCGAGCGTGATTCCTGACACTCCCGTCGGAAACTGTAGTCTGGCCGTGCAGCCCGCGACGCTTACCGTCGGAAGCGAGACTCGGCTGCTGCTCGAGGCGTGTCGTGACCCACAGGGCACGGGTCACACCATCTACGCTGGGGTATTGAATGCGGCTGTCCAAAAAGATGGCCACCATACACCCTATTATTGTAGGCATCTGATGGCACGCACTGCTTGGCCATACGTGGCTCTGCACAGTGCTGTACTGAAGCGCATCGCTGTGAAGTGATGAGTGGGTTCAAGAATTTTTTCGGATGTGGTCTTTGTTCAGATTCAAAAACTATTTTAATGATCTCGTTGAATCAGTATGTTAGGTGTTGTTTGGTGGGAGAAACTGTCACGTTTTCTGCTGTTGTGTGGAGGGAAGAGAAACTGTACGTAGCTTGGTGTCCGGAATTGGATATTGCAAGCCAGGGAAAAGATGTGGAGCATGCGCTTGGCAACCTGCAGGAGGCAGTTGAGCTGTATCTTGAAGACGAGGATGCCACCATCCCCAAGCGAAAATCTGCCATGGTCACGACTCTGAGTGTTGAAACCCATGCCAAGACTGCCATTAGTGTCAGGTCGTGAAGTGACCAAGGCATTAGGCAAAGCAGGCTTCGTGGTAGTGGGAAGAAAAGGAAGCCACATCAGACTCAAAAAGAAGACTCAAAACAGAGCGTACATCGTTGTCGTTCCGCTGCATCCAGAGATAAAGAGAGGAACCCTCAAATCGATTCTGAGACAAGCGGGACTAACAACAGAAGAGTTCGTAAAACTGCTATGAAGATGAAACCCGCAGGAAGGGGCATTCTGCCGACGACTGAATATGAACGTGAGGGATCTTGACAAGATCTGCTAGGACTCAAAACCGCAGGTTTGCCGAATGAGTTGGCGCTGATGCCGAGATTCTGCTACGCTTTGTGCGCAAGCTGTGATACTGTTGGATGGGCAGCCGCTCACTGCGTCGATGTGGCGTTCCTTTTGAACGGTTCCAGTTCTAATCTCATCGGGTCCATCTTGCCTACGGGTTCGGACGGCGTTACCACTGAAGGTTGGACGTACCCGTCCGACGGTTCAGTCTGCACGGTGCTCGCGAGCGTGATTCCTGACACTTCAGTCGGAAACTGCAGTTTGGCCGTGCAACCTGTTATGCTTACCGTCGGGAACGAGACTCAGCTCCTATTGTCAGCGTGGCGTGATCCAGGCGGCACGGGGCACACGATTTACGCTAGGCTTGACTGATTCAGACCTTCCGAACTTTGCTCAGAAGCAGCTCTTCTTCAAGGTGTTTGCGGTTGCTCATTTTCTTGATCTTCAGGCATTTTCTCAAACCTCTTCCAGTTTCTTTCTCGTAAACGCTGATCTCGCCTTCGAACAGCCCTAGAACGGCGTGAAGCTCCTCTGAAGGGTGCATCTGAGGATCCACTACCGCAAGAGTGGTGAATCCAGTTGACTTCAATTCTGTAATGAGTGCTGTCAACCATCTTCTAGTTTGGACTGCGTGGTGTTGTAGCAGAATATCTGAGATTAGGTCTATGCAGATTCTTCTTGGATTTTTTTGCGAAGGGTCTAGTTTGCGGATGGTCGAAGTCAAGGCGATGCCGATGTCGGTGAGGTTTTCAACTCCCTTCAACTTGAACACGTTGGCGGAGTTCTTGACGACTGCGTCTGCCTGGGGATTACACACGAAGAGGTAGAAGTTAGATTGACACTCCTCTGCTAACGATTTTGCATTGCTCGGGTCAACGGTGAGAAAGAATGTGAGTTCCCCTTTTCTCGCTCCAGCCTCGAGAAAACATTTCACCAGCAACTCTCTTTCGTCGCATGAAGGCGCAGTCAACGCGACCGCAAAGTTCTCAGGTATTCCACCGCACAACAACCCGTCAAGATCAGCGTATCCGGTGCGGCAAAGTTTCACGCCCTCTTCAATGTCGAGATCCTTCCGTTGCTGAACGAATCTCTCTCTTTTCAACGCTCCGCTCGTCGACTTTCCACGCTTGCCCTGTTTTCCATCAGCCAGAGAGCGAAGTGTCATTCCCCAACAACTGAAGTTGTAAACAAAAGGCTCTTGCAAGAGATGCGTAAATGACAACTCACCGTAGGCGACAAACCCCATCACTTGCGTTGAAGAAAGCGCCTCTTTGAAAATCTGACACTCCGTGTTCGACCTGCATCCGGCAATCATCTCGGCTAGTCTTCGAGAGATACAGGACTGTATGAGTGTAGTGTCTCTCTCACTGAAGCCTCGATTCTCCCTGAGCATGTTAAACACGTTCCTTGCCCCCTTCTGGACTCTTTCATGATCAACCACGACGACGTAACCGGGTATATCAGGGTCGTGGCTTCTAATAGGCTGAAGGAGTTCAAAAGTCCGTTCATGCACGCGAATGAGGCTTGCCGGGGCATAGTTTCCAAAAGGAAAAGCAAAAGCATACTTGGCCAGGGTCAGGTTCAAGGGTATTCCATCAATTTCAGAGATCTGCTGGAAAAACTCCTTCTCACTGGTTGTGGGTAACCCTCTCTCACGAGATATTTGGGCTTCGTTTTCGTATATTATTCTTGCGTGTACTTCTCGAGGATCCTTATCCCCTATACGCTTGAGATACTTGAACTTGGGTTCTGCATCAGGGTCAAAGTGAAAGACATATGACCCTCCAATCCTCCTTACCGGCGACACATCAAGACCAAATGAGGGTTCAACCATGTTAGGGATCAAGGCGCACACAGCGTCATTATCAAGCACTTTGAGTTCTGATTGTCTGCCGATCAAGCCATAAAACTGGTGCATGTGCTGACCGATGATGCCATCACCGCTACATCCTCCCAACACATTTGTTATTCGCGCTTCTCGGGCACTTCTCACAAAGTCGGCGATGCCTGTAGTCAAGAAATACTCGTAACCCGTTTTTCCAATCACTGGTCCCTTTGTTAACACAAGAAGAGTCTTGCTTTTCTGAAGATGTTCTTTCGACTCTGTGCTTTGACTGAAGTCAACCCAAGCGTCATGAGCCATTTCACTGCCATTTTCCACAGCTTCTTTTTCCGTTTCTACCCCCCATGTTCGCCCGATTCCGACAGGGAGATTGGTAACTAGGGCCAGAAGAGACAGGCCGTTGTAACCAATCCCTGAGACATCTTTCAACTCAAGGTCCTCATTTTCTATCTCGCCAGCCGTCGTATGGCCAATCAGGCGAAGCTGTGGCCGAACAGTCTTTCCTCTGAACCTTTTCTCTATGAATCTCAGAACGCTTTCACTGATGAGTCTGTCCTTCTCTTCAGTTTCGCCCCTATAACTCAGGTAGAGAACCAGCAACTTCACATCTTCCAAGCCGCGCCCAGCGTCAGAAATGTCCTTCCCAAGCTTGTCCAGAACCGCTTCGGTCAATCTTTGAATTTCCTCAATGCTATTCTCTTTTCTCAGTTGCACATCCTTGACCGGATCAGCTTCCAAATCGTTCCTTGTATGTGCATGACCTGTAAACCCCAGAAAGAAATCGCCGACCATGATTCACCCAACCGCAAATACCCGTGTCTGTCGCTAATAACTATGCAATTCTGTACGTGCACGCAATAAAAGAGTATCTGAAATGTCAGCGCTCGCTAGAAACACTGGAAAAACTCTTGCCAGTAGTTCGAAACAAAGCCCAATTGGTTAAGGCTGAAATTTCTCTGGTAAACACCGACACAATATTGCAAGCTCGCCCCAGTCCACCTAGGCTTGGGTATAAAATCCTGTACGGTAGCAATGGTTAACATGTCTGTAGCACCGAACGGCGATGTGTACCCATGTCAAAGCTCTTTTGAAAGCCTTGGCAACATCCTAGTAGACAGTTGGGACAAAATCTAGAGTAACCCACCGGCCTTGAGTATACAAAAAAAGGAATACATTGAGCAGAAATGCAAGGACTGCCCCCAGCTGAAGGCTTGCGGCGGCGGATGCCCCTCGAGCTCAAAGAAAGAAACTACGTATGCTCCGAACAGCAATAACCCGACAAATATGCACGCACCTATGAGAATTTGCAAACACAGAAACTCGTATGGGCAATCATTCAGTGTTCTGCGATCATTCTACTATTGAAGCGCCCGCAACTGTCTTTTGTGAGAGACACGCGAATTGTGGTTTCTAACGCGCGCAATTTCGGGCGTGCTTTGTTAGCACTTTTTGATTTCCTTTCGCAATTCTAGGACACGAAGACGATAGCCACGATTATTGAAAAAGCCCCTATTCCTGAAATCAACGTAAATGTATCAGGTAGCATGATTGAGGAAACTGCCAAAGAGACTATTACTTCAGTTAGGAGAATGATGGTGGAGCTCACGGCTGAGATGGATTTCAAAGCTTCTGACCATAAGTAGTAAGGAATTACCCAGCAGAATATCGCAGTGTAAGCGATCGCAACCCATGCCTCAATCGGCAATTGAAAAGGTGAACTGGTCGAAAAATATAGGGACGGTATAAGCGGCAGCAGGGTTACGAATAATATCAACGTTATGGGCTGAATTATGTCTCTGGTGCTCGAGACTAACTGTTTGTTGTAAACTGTAAAAAATGCCCAAACGACTCCAGATAGAAGAACGAGCAGATCGCCGATGATCGTACTTTGACCCAACGTTTGAAAACTAAGGTTGGTAGTCATCAAGAAGACTCCGAGAATCCCGAAAAAGATTCCCAATGCTCTTTTGATTCCCAGCCTTTCTTTCAATATCAGCACGCTAAGTATAGCGACCCATATTGCACTCAAATTAACGAGCAACGAGGATTTAGAGGCCGAAGTAGAATTCATTCCGACATACTGAAGCAAGTATGCAACCCCGTTAGCAATGCCCAAAAACCATATCACTCTACTCTTCTCGAATTCAAATCTACCGCCGACCTTGATCAAGACGACAAATAACATTATGATCGAAGCAAGAAAGAACCGCAGAAAAACGAACATGTAGGCATCTACATAGTTCAAGCCGATCTTTATCGCTGGAAAAGAAGTCCCCCACAGAACACCAGCAAGAGCCGTTAAGACAATGGCTCTCCTCTTCTTGATTCGCCCGCTCGATTCTCGCACGCATCATTCCTTGCTTTTCCACTGATTGGCACGGGTTTAAATAAATATGCTGAAAGACGAGAGTCTTTCGCGGAGCGGCAGATCCGGATTTACGCTCAGATTTCGCAATTTATTTTTGTGGAAATGAGGCAGCAGGTGAAGCGGGATTAGAGCTCAGACGGGTTCAAGTTTCCTGCCTATGAGCGTACGCGAAATGAGCTTTTGGTGGGGCTGGCCGGATTTGAACCGACGACCTTTACCCGGAAACGTGTTGGTACACAGTTCCTACGGGTTTCTCCTGACCGCTCCAGAACCTCTTCATCCCATGTTCTGGTCCGTAAACCCGTTCAGTAACGTTCTGGAGCCCGTCGTCATTCCTGCCTAGACTACAGCCCCACAAGCCAGAATGAAATATCCTCGCATATTTTAAACATGCGCATTCTTGCTCCAGAGAAAAAGATCGGCCAGTTCTTGGCTTTGCGTTTGTTGAGCGATAAGTTTATGAGTTAAGAGTTGAGGTGATATTTGGAGTTTGCCGGCCATAGGGCGCGGGTCCCACCCGATCCCATTCCGAACTCGGAAGTTAAACTGCGCTCCGTTTTCGGTTGTAGTGTGGTCTTCGGCCACGTGAACCCGAGAAAGCTGGCAGCTCCACTTCATGGTTGATCTTGCCTATTCGAAGCGTATTGTGCCAAGACTTATAAATTAGCGTTTGATAGTCTTTCGGAAAGGTGAGCGGTTCGTGGAAATGTCATGGTTAATCTCAGCGTTGAATTCACAGGTTCTCCGAAATCAGTTCGGAGCCAGCGATCCCATTTCAGTCATTCTTAACCTGCTTTTTTACGTAATCTTCATAGCATTCATCTTCTACGGTCAGAGAATCCAACTGTACGTCATGCTCAGAGAGGTTGAGAGTTCCCTCTACAAGCTGAAATTCATCAAGGACGAAGGCCGAAAAGTGGCGATAGAGACGATAAAAGAGATTGGAAAACCAACGACAGACCCGACCGCGAGGGTTGACAGATTCTTAGAATATTTCACGATAGGCCCGCAGAACATGGATCCCGCCGGCATAGTGTGGAAGCTTGAGCACATACTTGACGTCCGGGACGTTCGCTTGAAGGATGAAGTGAAGATGATGGCGCCCGTGGCTGACGAGACACAGGCGAACAACTTGGAAAACACTCTCGAAGCCGCGATGGCACTCAATTACATCTACAAAGTGATAAGGCACTTCTACCTGCTTGGAAAGAAAACGCTGAGCCTCTACATCATAATGCAGATTCAGATGCTGCTTCCCATGATAATGCGCGAAGCAGAGGCTTACGCGAGCGCGTTGAAAGCCTTCGCGTTCGGTGAGCCCATCGGCGACGGGGCCGGCGCACTAGTCGCAGGAAGGCTGATGCATGGATACGAAACGACGAAGGTGCAGAAAGACTGTGTGGTCGCCACCGTGTCGATAGAGGGGCGCACGGCTTTCGTGATAAAGGCCGAAGGCCCAGGAGGAAACGTGGGCAAGCCTGGAGATGCGATAGAACAAGTTGTAAACGAAAACAAAGGAAAGATCGCGACGATAATCATGATTGATGCCGCTGCCAAGCTGGAAGGTGAAGAAGTCGGCGAGGTAGCTGAAGGCATCGGCGCAGCAATAGGGGGACCAGGAGTCGACCAGTTCAAGATTGAAGAATCCATCCTCAAGTATCACATCCCGATAAACGCGATAATAATAAAAGAGGACATCGGCGACGCTGTTTCTCCAATGCGCAAAGAGATTTTTGACGCCGTGGACAAGGCTATCGAAAGAATAAAACAGGTACTCTTGGAAAGGACAAAGGAAGGAGACACCGTGATAATTGCTGGAATAGGAAACAGCATAGGGGTCGGCCAATAGGAGGACGAGTGAAATGAGCCAGGAAAAAAAGAGTTCGACTCAATCGACCAGGATGTCATCAGTCGTACTTCTGATAATATTCATCACCCTAGCTCTGGCGTTGACGGCTCTAATACTCGCTGCACAATTTTCGAGCGATTTGTTCGTGGCAGGATGGCTGGCGCTCATAGGCATAGCCGGAATCGTTCTTTCCGTATACGTCATCCTGCAAATGCGGAGACATGGGTCACGCCCCAACATTGAAGCTCCGCCTATAATGACCACCATCGAGTGCAAGAAGGACGGCTACAAGAACATAAGAGAATTCAAGCGTGGCGACTACATCTTCAAAGAGGTTGAACCATGTCCAAAGTGCAACGAAAAAATGATGATAACCGCGATCTACAGAGAAGTTAAAGAAAAAGATAAAGAAAAGGAACGATCCCGCGTCTAGGTTAACACGGTACATCCGTCTTTTTGTATGAGCACCGTGTGCTCTGCCTGAGCAACAGGTTTTCGGCTAGCCTCAACAAAGACGTGGTAAGCCATAATTGCCTTTGATGAGAGCAGCTCTTTGAAGGCTGCTCTGTAATTTTGTTCTGGAACGGCTTGCTGCAGCCAGCGTTCTGCGAACGGCAGCGTTCTGAAGTTTTCCTCGATGTACTTCAGAAGCTGTCTTGCGTGCGCATCCTTCAGAGACCTAGACCTGACGAGGCGGAATATCGTGGTTTCTTCGCCGTCTTCAACCTTGCCTGTGGCGTTCTGAACTGTGACGAACGGTTCAATCGCGTACACGCCGCCAAGCTTGATTTTTGAAGAAAACAGCTGAGGCACGTTAGGCAATGACGTGCCAGCATGCACGAGGTACCGTCCAACCTGATGGCCAGTCAGGTTTGAAATCGGCTTGTAACCGTAAGACTTTATCGTGGCTTCAATTATTGTCCCCAGCTTTGAGGTGGAGATTCCTGGACCGATGTTCTCCACTGCTTTTTTCAAAGCTGCTTCAGCCGCCTTCACGAGACTGTCGTACTCAGGATCGAAGCACACAGTAACTGCAGTGTCAGCGACGTACCCGTCCACGTGAGCGCCAATATCAACTTTGACGACGGATTTCTCGGGAATTGTTCTGCTGTCACCCGGAGGCGACGTGTAATGCGCAGCAACCTCATTTATCGAGACGTTGCATGGAAATGCTGGTTTTGCCCCTTTTTTCCTTATGAGGTTCTCAGCCTTTTCACATACTTCAATTATCGGCATGCCCTTGCGAACAAAACCCCTCATTTCTTCGCGCGTTTCGCGCAGAATCATCCCAGCACGCTGAAACTTCGCAAGTTCATCCTTATCGTACTCACTCATTAGAATCACACTTTGTTGTTATTAGGGCTAACAGTGTTAAACTTTAAAAGGCTTAAAGACTAAACTGAATTTCTCGCATCAAGGACGCTTGGGCTTCGAAACCTTGGGCTCAAGTGTTGCAAACTCGTTTCCGCCTAGGTGAAAGATCATTTTTGCTTTCTCTATGTCGTATGTTCCCGTGAAGACATCCTTGTTTGCGTATGCTTCAACTATCTCTCCGACGAAGATCGTGTGGTCCCCAGTTTGCTGCTGGCTGCAAAGTTTGCATTCCAAGTGGGCTACGCACTCCCTTATGATTGGAGGCTTCACCTTCTTCGCGGGTGACGCTGTGAGTCCGCTTTCCCTGAATTTGTCGTGGTCCCTGCCGCTTACTGCACCGCAGAAGAAGGTCTCATCCAGAATATCCATCGTTGGAATGTTTACCACGAACTCTTTCGTCTCCTCTATGAGAGAATGCGAGTATCTCTTGGGACTGACGCTTATGGCCACGAGAGGCGGGCTGCCTGAAGTAGGCATAGCCCACGCCAGAGTTATGATGTTTGTCTTGCCGCCTTTTCCAATGGAAGAGACAAGCACGGTATGCATGGGATGAAGCAACCTGAAGAGCGAAGAAGAACCTACGCTTACTTTTGCAGCCATGTGAAAATCACCTGTTACCGTTTAACATGAAACTTTTCGATTATGCCTCTTGCTTTTTCTCGTTTTTTCTGGTGTTCAGCTAGAAACCTGTTGAGCCTTTCGGTCAGGTCCTTCTTGCATTCGCCGCAGAGTATCTCGCCAGACCTGCATTTCCTCTCTCTTTCGGAAAGTTTCTTGTCGTCTTCTTCGAACAGATACAGGAAATACTTGAAGACTGAGCAGACGTTTGGCTCCGCGCCTGTCTTCTTCTGTTCTGCCGCTGTTCCTTTTCCACCCGTGAAGGCTTTCCAGACTTTCTGCTTCACGACCTCAGGCGTGTCGGTGGTGAAGATGGACGTTTCAGGTTCAGAAGCGCTCATCTTGCCGCCTTCTCCAAGTCCGGGCAGGAAACGGCAGTGTATCTGCGCGGGCTTGTAATAGCCTAGTTTCTCGGCTATGTCGCGGGTGATCCGCCAGTACGGGTCCTGATCTATCGCCGCTGGAATCAATGCTGGAACGTTCTCTCCAGTCAGTTTCTTGTGTATGAAGCATGGTACAGCCTGAATCGCCGGCCAGAATATCCAGCCAAGATTTGTGCTGTCCTGAAACCCGAAGGTCGCCTTGGCCGTCGAGTACGTGATGCGTTTCGCAACCTCAAGGGCAACGTCGTACAGAAGGTCAATGTCTTGAACGTCGTATATTATGAAGGTGTTTTCAGGCTTGAAGCCTAGGGCAATCAAGTCAAGGGCATTCTCGTAGCCGAACCTCGTCATGTCCACAAGCTTATTCTCGTCTTCTACGACGAATTTTTCGTCGTCAGTCATCTGAAAATAGAGCTTCGTGTCAAACTTGTCCTGCAAATGCTTCGTGAAAATCCACGGAACAAGATGACCGATGTGAACTGGGCCCGAGGGGCCTCTTCCAGTATACAGCACGAACTTGATTCCCTTCTCATACAAATCAAGAACGACATCCAAGTCACGGTGAGAAAAGAAAAGCTCTCGTCGCAGCTGCAGATGAAGTTCGCCGGTATGCGTCGCTATTCTGTTCAGAAGCTCCGCGGTCAAGGGCTCAGTCCCGAATTCGCGTATCAAACGCTTGTAGTCAACCTTGCCCCTGACTTCCCAGGGTGTAACAACCATTTCGTTCTTGTCCTCATCAGTCAAACGTACGTCGCCCCCGTCAAGGTTTGGCTTCCTATACAATTCCCAAGAAATGTATTAAATCTTATGTGAGTGCGCGCACAACCTCCAAAATCTGGTGAACTATGGTTTAAAGACAAGAGCATCCTGCAGCTTTAAGCAAGAATAGAACTCTTATTCGCAACTGTTTTATCGGCTGAACCCTATCTCTTCGTAGAGGTCAGGAGAAGCAATGTCTATGCGAGAAACTTCTGTAGTAATAGTCGCGATGCTGTTGACGGGCATCTTAACAGTGACGGTTAACGTTCAACCCGTCAAGTCCGATTATGCTTGGACCGAACCAATTTACATACGGGCCGACGGAAGGGTACAACCGTCAACGGCGCCGATTTCAAGCTTTGACAACGTGACCTTCACGTTAACAGACAACATCGCAGGAAACGTTCCAGCAAATTCCAGCGCAATTATCATACAAAGAGACAACGTCATAATGGACGGAGCAGGCCACACGCTACGAGGCACACAAGCTGCTGCCTCTGAAGGAATAGTGTTGACGGGAAGAAGCAACGTAACGATCAAAAATATGAACATCACGGGATTCTCTTGGGGTATCTTCCTCAATTCTTCTAATAATAATAGCGTGGGCGGAAACAACATAACAAACAACGCTTTTGGCATCGAGCTCGATTCTTCTTCTTCTAACGGCATAAGCGGAAACAACATAGCAAACAATTGGGATGGCATCGAGCTCGATTCTTCTTCTTCTAACGGCATAAGCGGAAACAACATAACAGCAAACAAAGGGGATGGCATCGGACTCGGTTCTTCTTCTATTAACAACAACGTAAGCGGAAACTCGTTCGTTAATGACGGCTTATTTGTGTATGATTCCTTTGGGAATATGATGGCTGATAATTTGGTGAACGGCAAGCCCTTAGTCTATCTTGAGGATGTGTCAGACTATGCAGTTGGGGACGCTGGACAAGTCATACTCTTCAAATGCAACAACATAACCGTGGAAAATCTCAACCTATCCAACACTACCATCGGCGTCGAACTGTCGGAGACGAACAACACCGCAATCTCAGGAAACAACATAACGGTAAACAACTACGGGGGCATCGTGCTCGGTTCTTCTTATAATAATAGCGTAAGCGGAAACAACATAACAAACAACATAGCAAACAACATAAACAAACAGTATGGCATCTTGCTCGTTTCTTCTTCTTCTAACGGCGTAAGCAGAAACAACATAGCAAGCAACGCGTGGGGCATCTATCTTGATTCTTCTTCTAATAATAGCGTAAACGGAAACAACATAGCAAACAATTGGGATGGCATCGGGCTCTTTTATTCTTCTAATAATAACAACGCCAGCGGGAACAACATAACAAACAATGGGGCTGGTATCTGGCTCGATTCTTCTTATAATAATAGCGTAAGCGGAAACAACATAACAGCAAGCGCCCACGATGGCATCGTGCTCGTCTCTTCTTCTAATAATACAATCTACCACACCGACTTCATAAACAACGCGCCCGCGGGTAGCCAAGTTTATTCTCTAGACTCGACTAATGTTTGGGACAATGGCTATCCTTCTGGCGGCAACTATTGGAGCAACTACCCTGGCACGGATAGGGACGGTGATGGAATCGGTGACACGCCTTACGTTATTGATGCAAACAACACCGATCGTTATCCGCTCATGGCTTCGTACGGCATGTTTGATGCTGGCACTTGGAACGAAACGGCCTGCAGCGTTGGCGTGATGAGCAATTCCACTGTTTCAGAGTTTCAAGTTGACGTTGCCCAAAAGACCTTAAGCTTCAACGTTACGGGTGCGGAGGGCTCGGCGGGCTTCTGCAGGGTAACCATACCCAACATCATCGTTCAAAACCTGTGGCAAGGCAACTACACGCTTCTTGTAGACGGTAAACCATGGCTCTTCACCAATTGGACAGACGCCACAAGCACATACGTATACTTCAATTACACTCATTCACAGCATCAAACAGTGATAGCGCCGGAGTTTCCATCATTGCTCATCTTGCCAATGCTCATGATCTTGACACTGCTTGCAATCGTAGCCTCCAGAAGAAAATGGCCTAAGCATCAAACAGGCTCTCCACAACATCCAAGAACCGCACAGCGCCGCTGGCCAATAGATCAGAATGTTGACGTGACCTTAGACGCTAAAGACGGCGCACTCGTAATTCGTCGCAAGGCTTAAAATCCTTCTATCTCTTTTTTTATCTATCTTATGTATTGGAAGTGTGTGGTTATTGGCTCAGGTTCTTATTAAAACTGGATCAACTACATTAACGACTCCAAATTATGTCGCTCAAGAGAGGAAAAGCGATGATTGCACTGAGGGGATATGAACATAAGACGCTTTCAGCCATAAAGAAGCTGGGAGGACGCGCGGCTGTCGATCAGGTGATTGCTGAGACTGGATTGTCTGACGCTGCCATAATGCGGTCAATTTTCACATTACAGGAGAAGAAGCTGGTACGTACGCAGGAGAAGAAGGAGCCAGTCATCAGGCTCGCTGAGGAAGGAAGAGCTTACGCGAAGCATGGGCTGCCTGAACGTCGTATAGTCAGCGCGCTAAGAAAGCTGGGCGGCAAGGGTTTGCTCGGAGAAGTAGTCGGCGAAGCCGGTTTGGACCAGCAGTTCATTCCGATTGCGTTAGGTTGGGTCCAACGCAAAGAATGGGCCAGGCTAGATTCGAAAACCAAGATCTTAGCGATGCACAGAGAACCGACCGAGGGAAACGATGAAAAACTCCTCAAGCTTCTAGCTCAAAAAGAGCGAACATCGGCTGAGGAGTTAAGCCCAGAGCTTCGAGAAGCCGTTCAGGTTTTGAAGGGAAGAAAACTCGTTGAAGTTGAAGAAAAGACACGGAGAATAGTCGAGCTTACGGCGGAGGGACAGAAACTATCCGTAAAACCAGCAAAAATTGCTGCTGAGGTCACACAGTTGACGCCGGAGCTCATAATCAGCGGAAAATGGCGAAGAACCAAGCTGCAGGAGTACAACATCCAAGCGGCGGTCGGCAACACGTGGCCCGGCAAGAAGCATCCTTACATGCAGTTTTTGGATGAAGTCAAACAGAAACTCGTCAATTTAGGGTTCAAAGAGATGAATGGAACAGCGGTTGAAACATCCTTCTTCAACTTCGACGCGCTCTACACTCCTCAAGATCACCCGGCGAGAGAAATCTTCGGAGTATACCTCGTGAAATCGCCCAAGTATGGCAGCCTAGGCGCTTACCGAAGCGTACTTGAAAACGTGAAGAAAACACATGAAGACGGCTGGAAAACCGGCTCAACCGGCTGGAGATACAAATACTCGAAACAAGAAGCGAAGCGTCTCATCCTGCGAGGGCATGGAACCTGCCTCAGCGCTAGGACACTTTTGAGCAAAAATTTGGAGATTCCAGGCCGATACTTCTCGATCGCACGTTGCTACCGGCCTGAGGTTCTGGACAAGATGCACCTGACAGAATTCAACCAGGTCGAGGGCATCGTAGTCGAAGAGAATCTGACTCTGCGAGACCTGCTTGGAATATTGAAAGAGTTCGCCGTGGAAATCGCTGGAGCCGACGAAATCAAGTTTAAACCAGACTATTTTCCCTTCACCGAGCCAAGCGTGGAGTTGAGTGCCTACAAGAAAGGCTACGGTTGGATCGAATTCGGCGGCTCAGGAATCTTCAGGCCTGAGGTCACAATACCTCTTGGCATCAAGGTTCCTGTCCTCGCCTGGGGTTTAGGCATAGACCGCCTGTTCATGATGAAGGCGAAAATAGATGATATTCGCCAGATCTTCTCGCATGATCTAGACTGGATAAGAAAAAAGGAGGCAGCCTAGACGCCGACGATCGATGTTGATTATGCGGAGTTCGAGAAGCTCCTAGGGAAGCAACTGCACCACAACATGGAGGAGATCGATGAAATATTGGCTTATGTCAAGGGCGAAGTGAAACTTTTCGACGAAAAAGAAGGTATGATGAGCGTCGAGATCAAGGACACGAATCGCCCTGACATATGGAACATTGAAGGATTGACTCGGGCTCTACGAGGCTTCCTGGGCATAGAGCAAGGCCTGAAAGAATATGTCGTAGGCAAGCCGATCGTCGAAGTATACGTGGACCCAAGGCTGCAGAATATTCGTCCGTACATAGGCTGCTCCGTGGTCAAAAACGTCAAGCTGACTGACACGATAATCAGCGGGCTCATGCATCTGCAGGACAAACTTGACCAGTCATACGGGAGAAACAGGCAGCGAACATCAATTGGACTCTACGATTTCGACCTGATCAAGTCGCCCCTCCATTACACGGTCGCCAAACCGGCCGAAATCAGCTTCGTCCCGCTGGCCTTCGATGAAAAGCTGACTCTGAAAGAAATCTTGACTGAGCATCCGAAGGGTTTGGAGTACGGTCACATAGTCAGCAGGCACCCCGTCTACCCCATACTGCTGGACGACAACCACAACGTGCTATCGTTCCCGCCTGTGATCAACTCGAACGACCTAGGAAGGATAACCGATCAGACGAAAAATGTCCTAGTCGAAGTAACCGGAACGATCCACGAAACAGTGCTCAACACTCTGAAGATCGTCACCTTGTCACTGATCGATCGTGCCGGAAAAGCATACTCCGCAAAGGTACATTATCTCAAAGATGATCAGGCAGTGATCACGCCCAATTTTGAGAATAGAACGATGGACCTGAGCGTCGAATACGTAAACAAAGTATCAGGCCTACAGCTAACGGCGAAGCAAATTGCAGTCTTGCTTCCAAAGGCCCGCCTTGGCGTTGATAAGGCTGGACCTGACAAGGTTTGCGTCACGATTCCATGCTACAGAATCGACGTGATGCACCCCGTAGACCTGATTGAAGACGTGACAATAGCCTACGGATACGACAAGATCAAACCATTGTGGCGCAAACTGCCTACTACTGGAGAGTTGGCAGGGGATCAAGCGTTGCTGGACACGGCAAGACAACTTATGATCGGGCTAGGGTTCCAGGAGGTCTTAACATACACGATGACCAATGAAGAGAATCTCTTCACAAAAATGGCGTGCAAACAAGAAAGAACAGTGAAAATCGCCAACCCAAAAGTACAAACACTAACTTGCCTAAGAAACTGGCTTCTCCCAAGCCTCCTTGAATTCTTGAGCAACAATCTGTCGGTTGAGTATCCGCAGAAAATCTTCGAGTTGGGAAAAGTCACGTTGCTGGATGAGAAAAGAGAAACCAGAACACGGGACGAAGAACGCCTAGCCTCAGCCATCACACACGCATGGGCCAGCTTCAGCGAAATCAAATCACACTTAGACGCCTTCTTCGTCAACTTTGGTCTCAAATGGCAAATAAGAGAGACCAGGCATTCGAGCTTCATCAGCGGAAGAGTAGGCGCAGCAACAATCGAGGGCACGGACGTAGGAATATTGGGCGAAATCCACCCGAAAATACTAAACGCGTGGAAACTCGAAAACCCCATAGTTGCCTACGAGCTGAATATGGACAGAATAGTCAGAATCAAACAGGCCTGTTAGTGCTGGGCTACTGAGCTTGCACCCAAGCCCAACAATGGTAACGCTTAACTTTCAAGAATCCTCTTAATCAACTAGGCGATGAATCGAACGAGCCTTGATAATCCCACCGACCTAAACCATGAAGACGGACCCAACGGAAGAGACAAGCTGTGAAAGGCTTGTCATGCTAGTGATGGCGGGTTTACCCAAACATGGAACACGGTGGGCGCGGGCACACATCCCACGCTGGAGAGAGCTTAACCAAGAAGAGCGTGTCGCTCCGTCGATGAGGCTAAGTGTTAGGTTACGCTGGGGAACAATAAGCCCGCGATACGAGAAAACGGGCTTTCATGCATCTCTTTCAAAGAAAGGCCGAATAGTAGGGAAGCAAGGGGTATTTTATCGTGAGCTAAAACTTTAAGTTTCTCTAGGGGATACAACGTTAGAAAGTTGATGAAACTGGCGGATAAAGCTTGGACCTTGAGAAAAGAATAGAACTCGTATGCAGGTCTCCGACTGAAGAGGTCATAACACCTGAAGACCTTAGACAGCTTCTAGAAGCTGAGGAGCACCCCATTGCCTACGGTGGATGGGAACCTTCAGGCCTAGTGCATCTTGGAACTGGCAACATCTGCGCATATAAGATGAAAGACTTTGTCGAGGCAGGCATTCATTTCAAGGCTTACTTGTCCACGTGGCATGCGTGGCTCAACGACAAGCTTGGAGGAGACCTGAAGTTAATCCGAAAAGCCGCAGACTTGTTCATGCATTCTTGGATCGCGTTAGGCGTGCCGAAAGACAAGGTGGAATTCGTCTACTCGGATGAACTGTATGATGATCTCGACTATTGGGCAAAAACGGTCATAATCGCCAAGAACCTGTCTATAGCCCGGGTGACGAGAACCCTTGAAATCGCAGGTAGAAACGAGACTGAGGCAAGACACGTTTCAGACTATTTCTACACGCCGATGCAGGTTGCTGACATATTCCACATGAAAGTCAAAATCTGCCAGTTGGGCATGGACCAACGCAAAGCAAACGTTGTGGCACGGGAAATCGGCGAAAGAATCGGATGCTGGAAACCAGTATGCGTGCACCACACGTATTTGCAAGGATTAACGAAGCCGCCTGTGTGGCCCATTCCGAAAGAAAGAGAAAGAGAAATCCTCTCAGCCACAAAGATGTCAAAGAGCAAACCTGAAACCTGCATCTTCATCTATGACACGCCTCAGGAAATAAAAGAGAAAATCTCCAAAGCCTTCTGCCCTGAGAAAACCGTAGAATACAACCCGATACTCGAGATATGCAAATACATAGTCTTCAGAGAAAAACAAAGCTTAACTATCAGCAGACCCGCCAAGTTCGGCGGAAGCTTGGAATTTGAAAGCTTCAAACAGTTAGCAGAAACTTACGCAGGCGGGAAACTGCATCCTCAGGACTTGAAAAATGCAGTCGCCGAAGAACTGGCCGAGATACTTGAACCCGTCAGAAAATACTTTGAAAACAACAGAGAAGCCAAAGAGTGTCTGCAGACCGTAAAAAACGCGAAGATAACAAGGTAAGAACTCATTGTCGAACCATCTCAGAGAAAAAGAAGAGAAAATTCGTCATATTCTGCAGTGCCTGGCTGGAGAGTCGAACAAGGGAATACCCATAGTTGTGGAAGGCAAGAAAGACGTGGAAACCCTGAGGGTGCTAGACGTAGGCGGCCAAATCATGACTGCAAAAAGCGGCAAATCTGTCCTAGACGTGGTTTCTGAGGTTGAGAAAAGCCGGCCCCAAGAGGTTATTCTGCTGTTGGATTTTGATAGGCGCGGCAAAGAACTCACCAAAATGTTGAAGCAACACTTGGAAAGCGCAAAGATCATGCCTAACACCACTCTCTGGCACGAACTGTTCTCCCTCCTAGGAAAAGAAGTCAAGGATATCGAGAGCCTCGGCGCCTACTTGGAAACGCTCAGGAGAAAATGCGGGACCATGAGCGTACCATTTCATCCCTAGAGCGCGCCCACACTAGGGAGAATTCAGATCTAGCGAGCGCGAATGAGGCAACAAAAGAGTGCACTGTTTGCTCGGAAACTCGGGAAGACGATTCCAAGCTTAGGGCCTCAATTTTTGAAACCCTGTTCTCACTCAGGAACCTAGACCATCAACTGCTTGTCTTCAAGCACAGTTTTCCCGTCAAACATAACTGTTGCTTCATTCATACAGGCCCACCATCCCCGACCTCTGACCGTTCGATTTTTCCCGCCCTTATCTTCGTTAGCTCCAATCCCTATCGTGACGCCGCCTAAAACCTTGTCATCCTGTCTGAAGCATGACTTCAAACATGGATTTAGGCCTAGACCAAAGAAACCAAACTTGCCAGCGTCACCTTGACTGGATTTTAGGTAATCCTCGAAACATTCAACACCTCCTCTTGCAGAATACTCTACGATTCTTCCACGATGAAAATGAAGCGTTAACCCTTCGATCTTTTCGCCGCCATGGATATAAACCGGTAGATTATAGACGACGACGCCCTCAGCACTGTCTTCGTCAGGCGCAACTTCAACGAAGCCCGACGGCAAGAACTTAACGATGCCCTTACCTGCATCTTCCGCTGTAACGATGCTGTCACCAATGATGGGTTCGCGGCCAGCAAGCTTGAATTTAAGGCTCGTTCCAAAAGACGTTTCAACGTTCACTTTTGAACATTCCCTGAATATTTTCGTTAGTTTAACGGCCCTCTCAGTAATCTGCCGTTGATCAGCGAGGCAGCCGTCAAGCATAATCTTTCTCCATTCATTGTAGTCTAAACCTAGAGAGCTTGCCATTTCCCGCGTCGCAATGCAATATTCGATTCCGAGCATGCGAACGAGGCGTTTTCTCGCGATCTTGCGCCATGAATCCAGATATTTGTTTGACTCAAGATACCAAATGTTTGCAAGCTCATGTTTTTCTGGAGGAATCTTGTTCCAGTCAATGGGCTTCCTAGGTCCTATCATGAAGATGAACGCGTCAGTCTGTTCCAATGCGGCAGCCTTGGTCGATGGCAAGGTTTGAAGGAAATTCTTCGATGCTCCCTCAAGTGAACGGATCCAATAGGTCTCATCGTTAAGGGTGATGAACGGTTGGGCTCCCTTCTCTTGACAAACCAGTGCTATCTCCGAGGCTAAATCTGTCGTGTGATTCCAGCTTTGAATCCAAACGTTTTCGCCCTCTTGCACGTTGAGACATTTTGTGATTGCTTGATGCGCAAGTCTCACGTTTTCTTCCATAGAAGGTCTGTAAATGGTTAACCCTCGCAGATATAAGAGTGAAGAAGTATTCGAGAAGCGAAGGTTGTCGAAGAAAGCTTAATGAGGAGGAGCACTAATTCATAAACCTGATATATAGTAAGTATCCAAGTTTAGTCTCGTAATCCGAGTAATTTACTCGTTACGTGATAAAACTAACCATAACATAATCGAATAGGAGGTGTACGCTTACGGGTTCATCACAAGCGTTTACGATAAAGTACGTTACACAAGCAAAATTCGACATAGAAGGCGTAGTTGAAAAACCAGACGTGATCGGAGCTGTTTTTGGGCAGACAGAAGGACTTTTCGGCCCTGAACTCGATCTCAGAGAACTTCAAAAATCTGGCAGAATAGGCAGGATAGAGATTGACCTGCACTCAAAGAATGACAAGACGACGGGTACGATAACGATTCCAACGAGCTTGGACCGTGTTTCCACAGCCCTCATTGCCGCAAGCATAGAGAGCATCAACAGGGTTGGGCCGTGCGCTGCCAAGGTGACACTTGACAAGATCGAGGACGTAAGAGAAGCCCGAAGAAAAGTCATAATCGACAGGGCCAAGGAAATACTTCACAAGTGGACAATCGAATCCTTGCCGTCCGTAGACGAAGTCTTCAAAGAAGTGTCAGAAACACTCAAAGTGGGCAAAGTGGAAAAGTACGGGCCGGACGAGCTGCCTGCAGGACCAGAACTTCAAAGTGCAAAGGAAATAATCCTCGTCGAGGGAAGGGCGGACATAATAAACCTGATGCGATGCGGTCTGCTGAACACTGTGGCCTTAGAAGGAGCAAAGGTTCCGGAAACGATAAAAACGCTCACCAAGGAAAAAGAGTCAACGGCTCTCCTTGACGGCGACAGAGGCGGAGACTTAATCCTAAAGGAACTTCTGCAAGTCACCAGCGTAAAATACGTAGGTAGAGCCCCAAGAGGCAAAGAAGTCGAAGAACTAAACTGCAAAGAAATCTTTGAAGCCCTAGAAGCCAAAGTCGCAGTCGAAGACCTCTTCAAACCAAAACGGGCTGAAAGGCCAAAAGTAGAAGTTCCGAAAGGAATCGCTGAGATCGCGAAGGCCCTAGAAGGAACGTTAGAGGCTGTCCTGCTGAACGACAAACTTGAGCAGGTAGAGCGCATGCCAGTCAACCAGCTTGCAGAGAAGCTTCAAAAAATCGAAGGGGTGGACACGATAATCTTTGACGGTATCATAACACAAAGGATAGTTGACGTTGCAAGCGACAAAAACATAAAGAAGATCATCGCGTCGCGAGTGTCCGAGTCGGTTAAGCCATCTTTGACTGTTCAGCTGATTACGTTCTCCGAAATCGTTGAAGGCTAGCTTCCGAAGAAGTCCGTCAGTTTCTTGCTCCCTTTTTCTTTCGTCTCATTACTCAGCAATTGGTCTTCGGTTATCCCGAAACTGGCTAAAACGCGAGCTGCGGCAGGCACAACCTGTTTTGTCGCGTAATATTCAATGTCCACTTCATCATAAGTTGCAAACATGTAAGGCTTAACTCTCTCGTAAAGACGTCCCGCGCCATTTACGATAACGTAGCCTACTTTGTCGCCTACAGAAAGTTCCCACCCTTTCTCCCTCAGCATTCTCGCAGCCTCAATATGAGCCGCCTTAACTGCATATTCTTCGGCGGGTTTGGCTAATGTTTTCCATATTATCAGATCACGGTAAGCGACCCGCTTTTGCCTCATTTCATAAATGAAGTCTTGCACGAATTTCGCAGCCTTCGCAGGCGACTGCTCCTTGAGTACGATTTCCAAGACTTTCTCCTGCACTTTCTTTGCCACGGCCGCCCAGTCTCCCCGCATCACCTCCAAACCGACGATGTCAAGTTGACCATCGGGTAACAATCCTGCGTAGCGTTTCTTCGCTTCTGTGAAGAAAATCCGAACGTACATCTTGTCGCGGCTGATCTCTAATCCAAGTTTCTCCTTGACCTCCACCAACAGCTTGTCAACTTTTTCCGGCTCGTTCTTTGCGAATATGCTGTCGGTGTCCCCGTAGACCACGTTCAATCCTTCGCTTTCTGCCATCTTAATCGTGCTGGCTATTGTGTGTCTTCCCCAAGCGGCTGCCGCTTCAGCTACAGGCTTCATGTACCATCTGGCCCCGGTCCAGCCTGCATAGCCGTACATGGCGTTGGTTATCACCTTCACAGCTTTCTGTCTAGCGTCCAAGACGCGATGCTGAGGGCTTTTAGCATCAGCTGCCTTCATTCTTGAACGGATCTTGTTCCGCACTTCAATAAGTTCCGATAGGGCCTGCTTATAAAAGCCAGGGGGTTCTTTTCGAAACCTAAGCTTGACCTCTGGAGCCTCATACACTCCTCCTTCAGGCTCCGGTTCCTTCGCAGGCACGTAAGTGTCCGGGGACAGGTTATAGTTTATCATTATGTTGGGATACATGCTCTTGAAGTCCAACGCGATTACGTTTTCGTGTAGTCCCGGTTTAGGCTCAAGCACAATTGCGCCTGGGTATGGTCTATACGGCTGCTCGATCCTTTTAGGAATAAGTTCGCCAGATTCACGAGTGCGCTTCGCCAAAAACCATTCAACTCTGAAGCCTGCAGCTGCTGCTCCGACGTGATCCAGAGGCAAACTCACAAGGTTTGACAGTTGCATCGCAAAATCCAGAATGGCTTCAGCGATGCCTATGACGCATCGGGCGTTGTCCAAAGAAAACCGTTTTAGCATTTGACGTTTCGTCTTGTCATTCCAATAGTTCGCGACTTCTACGTCTTCAATGAGAGTTCGGCTTTCATTTTTCATTATTCCTAGATAGTCGGCCAGATTTTCCAGAGTCTTAACCTTGACTTCTGGAAACTCGTCCGCATAATCTGACAGGTCCACGTTCGCTCTGCCAGTTATTGAAACGTGACCGTAGGAGCTCGTGTGAGGCTCAGTCTTGGTCCTGTCGACGTACAAGTGCAAACCGAGTTGTTTGCATCTGTCTGTGAGGTATGGCCAGTCGTTTCCATTCACGCCGTAGCCTACGACGACATCTGGGTTGAAGTCTCGAACGCATGCTACGAATGCTTCTAGAAGTGGTTTGTCATCGTTGTCTTCCTTCGCCCAGAATTCTTTTGTTTCGCCTTGGCTTGTTGCAACTGAGATTCCGATTACAGGGTTCCTGTTCGGCTTTGGCGAGCCTTCTTTGCTGTAGTATGTTGTCGTGAACCCTAGAATCTTCAGCTTTGGAACGTCACTTTTTTCGAGGAGCTTCGGCTTGGATTTTGCCTCGTAAACGTGGTCGACATGAACCTCCATGGAGGATTTTTCTTCAACCACATCTACTTCGTGCCAGCCGCATGGGACAACATTGTTATCGATGAGGTAACGCATGGAAAATCGAATATCATTTTCGAGGCAATCGTTTACTCCTTCGATGTTTCGAAGCGCTCTTGCGCATTTTGACATCACATCGGGATCCTTACAGTAGACTTTTACGGCTTTGACTGGTTTTCCGAAGAACTTGCGTTCAACAGTCTCAATCTTTTCAATGGGCAGATGTTTTTCGCTTTTAATCTCTTCAATCACTCTTGACGGATCTGCCCCCTCGTTCAACACGGCGTAGAAATAATCAAGAAAGTCTCTATCAATTATGAGCACTCTTTTTCCAGTGGTTTCAACACCCCAGAGCCAAGTCTCTGCTCCTTTGTCCTTAACCTCGTAGTTGATGTCGAGAAGCCAGAAACTAATCTTCATAGTACGCTCACGTATTCCTAAGTAATGATTATTCGAATTGGCCTTGCTTTTAACGCTTTTTTGAGCGTTAACGGTCTTGTAAACCGCCAAGGGAAGCCCGAATTCGGTGCGCAGTTCGCTTTTTAACTAGTCGTGCCCTATATGAGAGTTTCAGAAATCGATTCCAAGGTGGCCGAAGCTTGAAGATTCTGGAAAAAAACTTGCAAAAAGGGTTCGTCAAAGTTGTTCCCGAGACGATCGATGACCTGTGGCATTTGTACAATGTTATCTACGAGAACGACGAGGTTTATGCTTTTACCAAGCGCGAGATAAAGCCTAATGAGAAGTACGCGAGGCCAGGCCGGGGGGAGAGGGTTTCCGTCTTCTTGGGGGTCAGGGTTGAGACAGTCAGCTGGGACAAGCTCTTGGGCCGACTCAGGGTTCACGGAATCATCTGTCAAGCGCCAGAAAGCGTTCCAACAGGCGCGCATCACACGATCAGCATTTCGCTCAACACGGCAGCCACGATCGTGAAGAAGGAATGGGCGAAGCATCAGCTTGAAAGGCTGACCAGAGCGAGCAGAACGTCTGAAAAGCCCGTGATAGTATTGTCGATTGATGATGAAGGTTACGCCATAGCCACAACGGCGCAGTACGGAATCAACGAAAAAATTGAAGAAAGGATGAAGCTGCCGGGAAAGCTTGAGACTGAAAAAAGAACAGCGGCTATCAGAGAGTATTTTACGGAGGCGATGAACAGCCTGCGCACAGTATGGGCGCCAGCGCACAGCCCAATCGTGATCATCGGCGTAGGATACGTGAAGAACGATTTTGCGAAATTCCTTGAGAACGAAGCCGGGGAAATCGCCAGGTCGATACTCGATGTCAAGGGGGTCAACAACGGCGGCGTTGTTGGAATAAATGAGGCCCTGCGTTCAGGGATTCTGCTGAAGGCTATGAAGCGGCTGCGGATCGGTGAAGAGGCTGAAATAATGGAGGGTGTCCTGAAAAGGCTAGGAAAAGGCGAGGCAACCGTCACTTATGGACTCGAACACGTGGAAAAAGCCGCGAAACTCGGCGCTGTCGAAACGCTGGTTCTGGCTGATTCGATGCTGCGGGGGTCTTCAGATGAGCAGCGTCTGCGACTGGAAGAGGTTATGAGGGAAGTGGAAAAGAAAGGTGGCTCAGTAGTCGTGGTCAGCACCGAGCATGAGGCAGGGGCGAAGCTTATCTCCCTCGGCGGAGTGGCGTCGACTCTTCGTTTTCCAGTTTATGAAACGGGATAGTAGCTCTGTTGATTGTGAACAATCGAAACAGTTATCGTGATGAATCAAACCTATATGTAGGTAGGTCCCATACGCCCATGTGCCCTTGCAGGATATGATTTGAAGAATGGCCGTGAGAAAACCTTCCGTGAAGATTGTAAACATAGTTGCCTCGGCAGCCCTCAACCAAAGAATAAACTTGAAGCAGATAGTCCAAAAGTTCCCTCAGGCCGAGTACAGTCCACACGTTTTTCCGGGGCTCGTCTTTCGACTGAAAAAGCCGAAGACTGCCACTTTGATCTTTGAAACGGGAAAAATGGTCTGTACCGGGGCCAAGTCGGAGAAAGAGGCCGCCCAAGCTGTCACGAAGGTGACGAAAGAACTGAAAAAGCATGGAATTCCCATTGCGAGCAAGCCTGTCGTTACCATCCAGAACGTCGTGGCATCGGCCGAGCTGGGGGGAGAAATTGACTTGGAAAGCGTTGTATACAAGCTGAAGAGGGTAATGTACGAGCCTGAACAGTTTCCAGGGGCAGTTTACAGGATGGCAGATCCGAAAGTCGTGTTTCTCATCTTCTCGGCTGGAAAACTTGTCTGTGTCGGCGCGAAGAGGGAAGAGGATGTCTACAGTGCCGTGGACAATATTCAGAGAATCTTGGAAGAGCAGGGGCTCATCTTCTACCCGAAGTGAATGATGAGCATTTTTCAAAAAGAGGTTGCCAATCGTCTGCGGACAGCCGGGTTCTGTTCCGCAAGTCTATGAAGTGCCATTTCAAAAGTCTCATCTTCAGGTATTTCGTTTTTTATGAAAACGCCTGTTCTACCGACTCGATCCCTTCTCAGAAGGGTTCTAGTACGATCCAGGACTGTTTGAACCGAGATCCTCAGCATCTTAGCGGCAAGCTCCTCTTGGCCGATGATGCTGCTTTCCGTGTGTCCCTTCTCGGTGGGTATGATTAGCATGAGACGTTTGTCTACGCCGAATACTCTCGAGTTACTGAGGAGAGTTTCAAGGCTGGCTTCCGCTCCGAATTTGTAGAACTCCCTTTCGACCATACGCATGTTCATCAGCGGGAAAGAGACCGCTGTGCCGTCATCTATTTCGATGTGGGCCTTCATCGCGTACGTCGGTGTGGCCTGGACGAGTAAGCGCTTGTTGACGTTTATTCCTGCTTTTTCCAACGTTTCTTCCACGCTGAAGGATGAAGTTTGAAGGGGCACGAAAATGTCCACGTCGCTCTTTGGTTTAACGTCGCCTCTTGCGACACTTCCATGCACGACGGATTCCAGATGTACCCGACGCAGAGCTTCCATTATTGGTATCGCTCTGTTCCTGAGTCTGTGCAGGAGAGCCCATCGTTCAGCATCGTAGGTTACTTCTCGACACTCTGAGCGGCTCAGAGGCTTCGCCATTCTACTGGTCTCCATTCAAAAGACTATTGTATCCCGTTTATTTCAGTACTTCTAGAACAAATGCGATAAAGCAAAGGTCGAATGAGTGTGGGCAACGTTTGCACCGCTTGCAAGACTAGGGAAGCGTTCTTCTTCAAGCGATACTCTGGCGAAAGGCTTTGCAGAAGATGTTTCCGCAGGTCTGTTGAGGACAAGGTCAGAGCGACTATTGCCAGGTATAAGATGCTGAAGTTTGATGACAAGATTGCGGTTGCAGTCTCAGGGGGGAAGGACAGTCTAAGCCTCTTGCACATTCTAGCGAATCTGGAACGTAAGCAGCCAAAATCGACGGTTGTGGCCATCACTGTGGACGAGGGAATACGGGGATACCGCGATGAGGCCCTAAGAATGGCTGCTAGGACATGCAGGGAACTCGAGATGAAACATTACGTATTTTCTTTCAAGGAACTTTTCGGCGTCACACTTGACGAAATAGTTAAGCGCCAGAGGCAGAAGGCAAGCAGGCACCTAACTGCTTGCGCGTTCTGCGGCGTCTTGCGGAGAAAAGCCCTAAACATTGCTGCGAGAAACGTCGGTGCTTACAGGCTTGCGACGGCGCACACTCTGGACGATGAGGTTCAGACGATTTTCCTAAACATGTTTCATGGTGATGTTTGGCGCTTAGCAAAAGAGAAACCCGTCACGGATGAGGTTCATCCCAAGCTTGTGCAGAGAATAAAACCGTTCTGCGAGATTCCGGAGAGAGAGACCGCTCTATACGCTTATACTCGGAGGATAGGGTTCCAGAGCAGACCATGTCCATACGCGTCCGAAGCTTTCAGAACTGACGTACGCGTGATGCTCAACAGAATAGAAGAGAAGCATCCTGGGACAAAATTCACGATCTTCAACTCGATGGAGAAGTTGAGACCAGCCATCGAGATGTTGGCTGAAAAAGAAGGATTAGTGGAGTGCAGCAAGTGTGGCGAACCGACTACTGAGAAAACATGTAGGACATGTCAGATGCTAGAACAGCTGCGATGAGAATTCGGTGCTCTTAACTGATTCTGGGGCTCCTGCGTCTCTGCGGTGAATCGGCCTTCAGCTTTCTCAGAATTTCAGAGGCTGCATAAGCATTTTCGGCAGAAGCGATTCTTTTGGCTTTGGCAAGGAAGACTTTGGCACCGCAGTAGGGACAGGTTCTTGTCTGCTGATCAGCCTTAGCCAGCAGGAGTCCGCCGCATCTGGCACACTGAATCACCAGCGTTGTAGTCATGCCTCAGTTCACCCGAAAACCTTTTCCACGTACGATCTAGATAAGACTTACAGAGGAGAACGGATGGCTTTGACAGAGAAAACGAAGACCAAAGACTCGTCTAACCTGTTGCAGGCGGCGATAGGATACTTCAAGAAAGAGGGCTACGAGGTAGACCAGGAAGAGACGACGTTTGAAGGTTTCAGCGGGGTGTCAAAGAAGTTTGACCTTATTGTCCAAAAGGGGCAAGTTCAGCAGGGCGTATGGGTGAGAGACTGGAACAGGACAATAGGTGTGAACCTTGCGATAAACATCGACAAGGCCTCCGAGGATGTGGGCCTGTCAAGCCCGATAATCATAGGTGAAAAGTTCAGCGATCATGCCAAATCCTACGCGAACAGAAGAAAAATAACCCTGCTGGTAAAACAGAAGATAACCTCAAGTCTGAGATAGCCTGCTTAGATTCTAAGATATTCGCTGAGCAAGCCTTCAGTTTCTAGTTTGCCGATCCAATCCACTATGCCTACTTGGCATTTGCTTCGTCCTTCCAAAATGCCCAGGACGCCTTTTACCACTGCTCGTGGGCTCTTGCCTGAAGCATCTACCTCGCAGACCTTGTCCTCTCCATAGGCGTTCAGAGCATCAACGAGGCATACGTCCAGAATCTCAGCTGCCAGGTTTTCCCAAAGTTTCGAGCCGGAAAAATCGGATTGTTCCATCAGTCCTCGCAGCTCAACTGGGTTACGTCTGAGGACGAACACGTAGGAAGCAAGGTTCTTGGGTACGATCGTTGCAGCATAGTGCCCGTCAATTACTATGCTTTTCCTATCGCATTCCCGTATTATTTGGCGGATTCTGTCTTTCATCTTCTTAGGGCTCACTATAGTAGAGTTCCTCTTTTTGTCCTTGCCGAGAATGAGGTTTTCCGAAATGGCCAGATCGGTAAGGTTCACGTACAAGCCTTCGAGCTTGGCAGCCAGCATTTTTGCGACTGTGGTTTTTCCCACGCACGGCGTTCCAGTTATCAGTATGACCTGCTTGAGCATGATGGGTCTGCTCATGATTCCAATTAGGTTCATCGGCAAGATAAGCCCTTGCAAAATTCTTATTGCTGACGGTCTGCATCATAGAGTTTGGCTGGCGAGTTGGTGTGTGGCTTTCGAGCCTTACGCGAAAGGCTTGAGGAAACTCCGCCCCACGAGTAGAATTGCAGCGTCCGCAAGGGCGCAAGGCGAGAGCCTTGGCTACGGAGCAGAAACGAAACGTCCTTCCAGCAAGTGCCGATGATGCATGCTAAGTTGCTGAGAATGCTGGCGGGAAACGGTGAAACGGCTGTCCTGCAAGTGGAAAGGGCAAACAGACGCTGATGAGGAATCTACCTGAAGCGCGGGTAGCCCGATTAGCCGAATGCCACAAAGAACAGAAGGCGGGTTATAGCTAACACGCCAGCCTTTCATTTCTTTTATGTTGTTGGTTTGTTTTGGTCGAGTTCTTTGATGAGGTTTTCGAGGGTTTTTAGGTCGGTGTCTGTTTTGGTTTCGTCGTAGTTTTTGCCTATTCCGTTGATGACTTGACTGATGTATGCTGCTAGGCGGGACCAGTTTTGTTTGGTTTCGACTTTAGCAGGGTGCGTATCGATGGCTTTTTGTTGGGCTTGTTCGGCGAGGGCTTTGAGTTCAAGGATGAGTTCGAACCTGACTTTTTGCATGTCGAGGTTGTATTTGTCCGCGACGTAGCAGAGTCTTCTTTGCATGAGTCTGAATGTGGGGCGGCGTGTGGTACCCCTCCTAGGTTTCAACGTATCATGCATATTTGGATCCAAATATGTAACATCTCCAGCGCGCAGGATTGGTCAAGTGTTAAGCAGGGTACTTCTAAGCAATAATCGACACGGTCCTTTACTGGATGAGGCAAAAAGTTCGAGAAAAGCGCGCCCTTTTTGTTTTCTAGGGCAAACCTAAAGAAAAATCATAATCTAAAGGGTTCCGATAACTGCTCCACGTTGTTAATTGTCTGTAAAGCTCTGTTGCGTTTGCTAACGCGAAGTTTAAAGAGGTTTGTGGAGGAGGAACCCAACCATGCGATTGGCCGTTGGCTTCGCTCTGCCACCAATCGCTTAGCAAAGAGAAGCTGTAAGCGATTCCATTTAATCCGCTGTTCCATGTATCAGAGTTAAGGCCCGTTATATTGTACAATTGCGATAGAAGAGTGGGCAATTCCAAGGCTTCTACGTGAGTATTATACCTAAGTTGATCTACCTGTCCAAGTGCAATCCGGACGGTTTCGGAAACGTTCTGGTAAATTGCGTGGTTAGTTTGGCTGTCTAGGTTTTTTATCCGACCCATGTCAACCCAAAAATCGTAGTATGTTTGTTGTGCAACGGTGTCTATTCTTTGGCAGATTCCTTGGATTGCATTGACTTTGGAAGCATTGTCTGGGTACAATTCGGTGTGGGTAATATCCCAGATCTCGCTATAGTATTCGCCCGTGAATACGTGTATTTTGCTCGAAACATCGCCCGCCATCCATGAGAGTTGGGTTAGAGTCTTGTTTTCTGAGTCTTTCTGCAGCGATTGATTCTGCAAGAATAAGAGCCCAGTTAATGATGACAGGGTAATTATGGCGATGAGAGATAACGCGTATAGCAGATGCGATGGCAGAGGCAGTTTCTTGATTCTCTCGACAGAGGACATGATGAAAACAACCTTGAAAGGTACTTTGCCAAACGCGAATAAAAGTGTTTAGGACAACGCTTGCTAAACAGAAATTGGAAAAACAAGGGAAGGTCAGGTGGCGTTCGCATACGTGATTGGAAGCTCTATCTGCGCTGATCCTGCTTGGCGGGTCGGTGGGAAACCTGGAATTACCATGTAATTCCTGAACGCACATCTGCCAGACGGTAACCAGAATTTGGAGACGGGACTCAGACGGCGCAAGTAGTTCAGGTATTCCAGAATGTTCCGTGTCAAGGAATCAGCCAGTGGAAAAGCCTTCACAGCCCTAGCCTGCCTAGATGTGAAAGCAGGCAGAATGCGTGAAATGTCCAGACCGCATTTCTTGCAGAATGAGGATGCGCTCGAATTCTGTGTGCTGGAGTTTGGGCATTTATGTTTCCGCTTCTTCTTCTCCAACGTGAATGTGACGGTAAGCAGGCCATCATCCACTTTGAAATTCTCAAGCGGTATCTAGGAGACTTCAGTTCTCCGTTTCCCAGAAAGCCTAAGAATTGAGAGGATAGCAAGAGCTCGCAGCCGGAAGTAATCAGTCTTTATGGCGCTTGCCTGGTTCAGCGCTCTGTCTAGCTCGTTATCATCTATAACAATTTCGCGGTTCTCTCCGAAACTGCTGTTTCTCACCCGTGTACATTGAATCCCAAACTGGAAAACAGAAGCTGAACAGACCTAATCTCAATTTGCCTGATAGAGCAAGAGAAAAAAGGGAATTGCTTGTAGATGACGTCTCCACCTTTGTCGGGTTACGACCAACACGCCATGCCACAAAAACGGTACTCCGCCCAATTTCCCCGTACCCCACCCCATTTCCCCGTACACCACCACAATACCAAACGTACTCATACAAATGAAAAGCGACAACAAGAGCGACTACACCCTCAACAACACAAGAAAAGCACTCAACCGCCTAGCCGAACACACAAGCCTAAGCGAACCCGAAGCCGTCAAAATGTATATCGCAAACCTCACAACATCCGACAGCTACAAGAAAAACCTCTGCATCGCATACAACCGCTACTGCAAACACTACAAGATAGATTGGACAATGCCAAAGTACACGCAAGAAGCCAAAAACATAGCACTTCCAACAAAAGAAAAACTTGAAATGCTGATAGCTAACGCCAATAAACTCCTATCAACAAAACTCCAACTAAGCAAAGAAGCAGGCTTAAGACCCGTCGAACTATGCCGACTCAAAGTCAAAGACATAGACCTAGACCACAAAACAGTCAACCCAACAACAGCCAAGAAAGGCAACCCAAGAACCGTACCAATAACAGCAAACCTCGCAACCAGAATCCAAGAACACATAGTAAAAAACAGCCTCAACCCCAACGACCGACTCTTCAAAGGACAAGACGCAGACCACTACGGAAAACAATACCGAACAATGAGAAACAGACTAGCAACAAAACTAAAAGACCCATCGCTCCAAACAATAAGACTATACGACTTTCGACACTATTTCTGCACCAAAAAACTCTACGACATAAACAACCCATACACTGTAATGGTACTAATGGGACACAAAAAACTCACAATAACACAAAAGTACATGCACCTAATGAACCTAAACGACGACGAATGGACAGTTGCAGGAGCTACAACTGCAAAAGAAGCCACAGGCTTACTAGAGCACGGATTCCAATATCAAACGACAATCGAAGGAATACAATTATTCCGAAAACGCAAGTAAACATACCCCCCCTCTTTTTTCAGTATCATGCTCGCGCTCCAACAAATAAAGGAAAAATGGCGTATTAAGACCACACCAAACGCGCACTGTGCTGAAATACATAAATCTTAAGAGTAGCCTGCATGATACCCCTAAGAAGTTGCATTTCTATGGCAACAAATCAAATTACGACTAAAGGCTCGCTCTGGCGAAAGTGGGACTTCCATTTACATTCACCATCTTCAATTTTGAGTAACGGTTATGGGAATCCAGAAGTCGAAGAAACTTGGGAAAAATATGTAACTGCAATCGAAAAAATTGCAAAGGAAAAAGAAATAGCCGCCATCGGAATAACTGACTACTTTACTATTGATGGCTACAAGAAAGTTAAAGAATACAAGGATAAAGGTCGGTTGCAAGGAATTCTTATATTTCCAAACATAGAATTTAGAGCAAGCAACTTTATCACTGTTCAGGACAAGGAAGGCCGTAAAGAAACATCCAAAATCAACTTTCATGTTTTGTTTTCTTCTGATGTTCCTGTCAAGGATATTGAAGAAGATTTTTTGCATGAAATTGATTTTCTATATCAAGAAAACCCTTCATCAAGTGCCTACCCTGCGAAATTAAAAACAAGAAATCTGCAAGAATTCGGTAATAAGCTCAAAGCTGAACATCCACCCTTTGAAGGCAAAAGCGACTTAGTTGTTGGTTGTGAAAATGCCGTAGTAGAACCACATGAAGTTAAAAAAACCTTGGAAAAGAAAGCTAAATTCAAAGGAAAGTACTTAATTTGCTTAGCGGAAGATAAAACTTCAGATTTAGACTGGAATAGTCAAGCACACAGTACGAGAAAATTATTAATTCAAATGTCTCACTGCATTTTTTCTTCAAATTGCAATACAAGAAACGTTTGTTTAGGTAAGAGCAAGGAAAATAGTCCTGAAAAATTTAAAACCGAATTTGTTACCTTAAAACCTTGCATTTGGGGTTGTGACAGTCATAGCTATAACGAGCGTTTCTTAGAGCCAGACAAGAATAATGATGGAAAGATCAATTTTTGTTGGGTCAAAGGTGATTTAACGTGGGAAGGGCTGAGACAAATTCTTTATGAACCGGAAGAAAGGGTTCGGATTCAACAGGAAAGCCCAGAAACGCAAAAGAGTATCCATACCATAGATAAAATTTCTATTCAAGGTACTGAAGTAAATAAAAACCTAAGAATCAAAGAAACAAACGTTGACTTAAATTATAATCTTATTTCAATAATAGGGGGCAAAGGAACAGGTAAGACAGCATTCTTGGACATAATTGCTTCGTGTTTCAGAGAAGGAAACGCAAGCATATCTTCAAGTTCATTATCTTTTTACAAGAGATTATACGATAAAGCTGGAAACAATCCTATCAAGCTAAAATTGAGCACAAAATACAAAGAAAATGCCATTGAGAAAAATGTTGGATTAGATGCTTCAGTGATTGAAGACGCTAACATACGATATATAACTCAAAATCATTTTGAAGCTGTTTCATCGCCATCGAATAACCTGAACACTTATGTCTTCGACTTACTTTTTGAAAAATATCAGGATGAACTAAGAGAATTCAAAGAGAGGAGCACAAGCATTGTAGAAAAGCAAAGACAGATTGAAAGTGTTAATCTGCTTATCGAACAGCTATCTCAAGAAATAGATAAAGTTGGCGCACTGACGCAAGAGAAAGAAAGAAAAAACGGCGACAAAATTGATTGCGAACAACGGATAAAAGATATTGAAGATAAAGGCGTTGATTCAAAATTAAACGAATTGACCGATGCCTTAACCAAGAAAAGAGAAGAGCGTAAAGATATTGAAAGTGCTCAAAAAAGATTGACAAGGCTAAAACAGCACGTCAAACAGTTAAGAAACATTGAGCAGCAAATAGTCGATTTTAACGATGAATTCGTGGAAAAACTGGGTTTGAAACCGTTTAGCGCACACTCTCGCTTAGGTAATGAACGAATAGCTAAAATGGAAGAAATAATCAACTATAACGTTGAATTATTAGGTCAAAAATTAAAACCACTAACTGACGAAATTGACGATATCTACAAAAACTTGGAGAGTTTCAAGGATACAAACAAAACGTTAAGTGAACTCAAACAGAAATTGATTACAACAACGGAAGATATTAAAATTCTTGAGAAACAGATTAATGAAATAAAGGAAAAGGAAAAAGAACAAAACGAGCTAACCAAAGAGCTTTTTGATAACTGTATTCAAATGATTAATGAAAATATCGCTCAAGCGAGCTTTTTGAATAAACACATTAAGACTTTCGAGTCAGGCAATAATGAACTTTTAACTAACATTAAGTTTAAAGTAGGATCAACGGTTGATTTTGCCACGTACTGTGAGAATCTTTATGACGTTATTGATAAGCGCTCTATTTCTGAAGAAGAATTGGCTCGCAACCTAAATAAGTCAATAATCAACCCTGTGAACTTACTTTTAGAGACTTCAAAATTAGACTATGACGAACTAAAAAATGGTTTCTGCGAAATTGAAAACTACTTGAAGCCTAAGCTTAGAAAGAAATCTAGTAATTATGACCTAAAAAACGCCTTGTTTAAAGTTCCTATTAATACTTCATTCAACATAACATTTGACGAAAAACCTTTAGAAAAGTTGTCCATGGGACAGAGAGCAATAGTCTTACTACAAATTATTCTTGCTTATGATGATAAGCCATTGTTGATTGATCAGCCTGAAGAGGCATTGGATAATGTTTACATATACGACCAACTGGTTTCTGCTTTTAGAAATGCCAAAAAGAAAAGACAGATTATTATTGCCACGCATAACGCCAATCTTGTTGTAAACACTGATTCAGAACAGATAATCATAGCCAACTACAAAAATGATGAAATTTCATATTCTGTCGGTACGATTGAAAATCCTCCGACACAGGAACTAATTAAGAAGATATTGGAAGGCGGCAAGGAAGCATTTGAGCGAAGGGAAGAAAAATATGGCTACAAACTTTAGCAAGGCGCGCTACACAGAGAAGGAAGCTCGTGAGGCCTTCGGCTCACTCGCCCGTTCCAGACGATACGCCAAAAACCGATACTCTCAAAACCGCGCGCACTAATTCGTAAGGATTAAAACAAGATCCAACAAAGATACTCTTGACCATTATGACTTTGCTTCTTACCGAAATATCTCGTTATGGAATTGCAATGGCAGCTGATTCTGCGCTTTCTGTCCCAACGTTATTACCAGTGGAAAGGCAGTATATATATCGCGTTTACTTTGGAGCAACAAAACTGCGCCCTATTCCGAAACTCCACGCTGGAATTTCATGGTGGGGAGAGGGAAAAATAAGGGAAGTGGATACTGACATATGGCTTCTTGACTTCATACATCGAAATGAAGCACAGTACAACACACTTCGGCAATTTGCCATCTTGCTACGCAATCAGTTGAGAGAACAAATAAGGCCAATTCCTGCTGCCGATGGCGAAGCGTTAAGGTATGGAAGCATAGGTTTTCATTTAGCTGGATTCACACGCTATGAGAATTCGCTACTTCCGACCTTCTGGCATATCCACAATGGACAAAGTGAAAGGTACCATGACATTGATCCAACACTTGTGAACGCTAACAATGACATACCGCCTCAAATAACTCGGGAAGAATTAGCTAGACCTGAAAGAATACGGGACGAAGACTGGCTCATAACACGTAATGGCGAGTTTCAAACAGTATATGCGCCATTCTACCAAGTGATCCGTGAATTGACCCGATTTCTGAGAACACAGAGAACTGTAATCGTACCTGCTCAGTCTTTGAAGGGGAGAGCCGAATTTTTAGCTTTTCAAATCAGAGCTATTCGTGATCTGTACGGAATGAGTCAAGATCTCTTGCCTTCGGTAGGAGGAAACGTGGCGATATTGACGATTTCGCAAAACCGTATTCAAAACTACTTCAATCCATACGATACAACTCTGTAGAGCGCGCGCTATCAACAATGCGCTAGCATAAAAAGGAATGTTTAATTCTGAATTGTTGTGAAATAAGGATGAAATGAACATAAAACAAACACTCAGAATGATCTATAGAGTTCTCACCAGCGCAATCGGTCATTTCTTTAAAGGATATTGGCCAACTTCAGACGAGATTGGAAACGATAAGGTAATGAGTTTAGCGAGTAGGCTCAAAGCAGAATCGTATAAAGAGACCTTAACAAACATATTAGAATGGCAAGAAAGAAACATAGTATTCTGGACTGAAAGACACCCAGTATTGAGTCTGTTGGGATATATTTGGTTGATATTTGGAGCAACGGCAGTAGTGTTTTCTGTGGTTTCTGTCAGTATTCTTCTTCTAATAGTGCTGAACAGCCAGACAGTAGTGTTGGTATGGCTTATTCAGATAGTCGTGTGGTCTATTCAGAATGTATGGTTGTTTATTGCGATATTAGCAAGCAGTAATATGACGATACTTGCAACAATGATATCTATTCTTCGTTCCAATAGAAAATTCCCATGGAAGGAAGTCCCAAGGGGTCTGAAGAACGTATTCTTTCCAAGTATATCGATGAATTTCCTTCTTGAAAAAAGGCTAGGTGTCTGTAGAGATTATGCAAAGCTGACATCTTGTTTGCTGTCAAATATCTATCCACACGCAGAGATCTATTTTGCTAGTGCTCCAGGTCATGTTGCAACAGGAATCATTATTGAGAATAGACTATACATGTTAGATCAACGTTTACCTATTTTGACAAAAGACAGATGGAATGACTACAGAAAGCCCAAAAAATCAGATACGATGGAAAGATTCGACCTTATCAAAAATACTTTGCAGAAAGCTAGGAGGACCTTTCCGCAGACAAGCCATAAACCTGAGCTAAACACTGAAAAGCTGGCGAGATTATCAGAAAGAATGACTGAACTCCTGAACATAGAAGTACAACCACATGACAAAACAATTTCACGTCAGAAACCAATACCAATACCGTGGAAAAATGGTGCTAAACTGTATGAAGAAAATGAAATGACCGATTATTCCCTTGCACGATTTCTCGCAACGGAAATTTCGAGCGAACTCGTGAAAATAAGTCAGATAACAAAGATTGAGACAAGCTGTAACAAAGATGATCTGATATTTCAAATTCACATTAGTAAGAATGAATAATAGCGCGCGCTAAGTTGGCGAACTAACACAAGAATAGCAACTGTTTTCTAGCCTCTCTCGGTGTTCTCTTTAGGTGATAAATGGCGAGCTTTTACAGTCGCCTTTCTATTGAAATTATCAGCCTATTTATCCTCGATGAACACTTCACCACAAGCACATAATACACTACGAAAGGAATAGCCGTGTACGGATAATACCACAGAACCACAGCTATTATTATAGGAGAAAAAAGAACATCAAAAATAAGGGCAGCTAAAGAGCTAGGATTAGAGTCCCTGTACGGCGGATTATAAGACAAATGAATATAGAGAGCAACACCAGCAACGAAGAACGGAAACAACAGTACAACCATCCATACAACAGGCTTAACTATTTCCATTCTCAACCCTCACTCTTAATAAACGACCAAATCCTCTCCATCAAAGCCCTGCCCAAACCCTTCTTCCCACTATGCTGCGTCAGAATAGCGCGCGCTCCCCTCAAAAGTATGAGAAAAGGAAGAAGCTATTAGGTTTTTCTCTAGCGTATCACAGCTGGTCTAACCCATTATGTCATCAAATGCAGGCCAATAGAAGAAACCACCAGATACTGACAGCGCGTTCCAACAACAAATCAGAAAGCCTCAAGAATCAACCAACCATCCACAAAATCCCAACGCTTCTTACGATAACCCGACAACTCAACCAAACGTGTCAAAGGAACAGACTCAATACGAGAACCCTGCTTGCGAACGCGAACCACGCGCGCGCCCCCAAACAGATTAATAGCATGGTCATGTCAGCCTCTTGCAAAGAGGCGACAGTATCTGGCCAACATTAGCTTGACAGGAGTCTCCAAATCCTTCGGAACACTAAAGGCCGTTAACGAGCTTAGCCTGTCCGTAGAACCCGGAGAAATAAGAGGACTCCTCGGACCAAACGGCTCCGGCAAAAGCACAACCATGAAAATTATCATGGGCATGCTAAAACCTGACTCTGGAAACATAAACGTGTGCGGCGTCGACGTCAGATCCAAACCGGTCGAAGCAAGAATGCACATAGGCTACGTGCCCGAAACCCCTTTTCTATATGAATACCTCTCTGCTGCAGAGTATCTGGACCTAGTAGGAGTAGCCTACGGACTAGACAGAACAGAGAGAAAAGACAGGGCTAGCGAATTGCTCAAGGCACTGCAAATGGATAACCACATCAACGAAGTAATGAGCGGCTTCAGCCAAGGAATGAGACAGAAAATAGCGCTAATCTCGGCGCTGATGCACAGACCAAAAGTGCTTATTCTAGACGAACCATTAAACGGCCTAGACCCAAGATCCGCCAGAATCGTAAAAGAAATCCTTCACCGCCTAGCAGACGAAGGCGTCTCAATTCTCTTTAGCACGCACGTTCTCGAAATAGCCGACGCCATCTGCAACAAGATTACTATAATCGCTGACGGCTCCACAATCGCCGAAGGCACATCGAAGCAAATCAAAGCGATGTCAGGGCTCAAGGACTCAAGCCTCGAAGACGTATTCCTAAAACTAACAGGAAGCGAAGACACCGCCAAAATCGTAGAGGCCCTAAGGCTATGAGACCAGCTCTAATTCTGACCTTAGCCTCAGCCCTGTTCAAATCATACCTCAGAAGCAGCCGAAGAGCGCGAGTTTCATTCTTCTCAAAACCAAAAATAATGCTCATAATCGACATCATCCTGTTCACACTTCCTGCAATAGTAATGTTCTACGCCGTCGACGCAATACCACCAGAATACGTTGCAGCAGCAGTGAACCTAACCGTCCAAGCATTGATCAGCCTACCAGTGCTAATGACGCTCGCCACAATTATCTCAGGCCTAATGTTCGAACTCGGACAAGGCTCCGCCGTATCCTCAAGCGAAGCCGTCAACTGGCTACCCGTCACACCAAGAGAATATGTAGCCGCATCGGCACTCTCAACATCCTCGCTCTACTCATTCTTCTTAGCCCTAACCGCAGGCATCACACTACCCCTAGCTGCGAAGCTTGGACTCCTCTACATGTGGCCAGTGACAATACTACTTTCAGCGCTATCGCTACTTCTAGGCGCGTTCATCGTCGAGTTCCTAAGGGCGATTATGAACCGAGTCTCCTCAACGGTGTACAGAAAAAGAGGCCGACTCGCCATGGCGATAAGACTAATCGCCCTGATCCTGCTATTCTCAATCATACAGCTAGCCTTCCAACCCTACGTTCTATACTGGGTCCTCGGACAAATCGTTGGAGGAATCCAGCTCGCCTGGGTCGTGCCTTTTGTATGGCCCTCAACAGCCATCATCAGCCTAGCCAGCTATGACTGGCTCAAGACGACACTTTTCGTATCGCTTTCCTTTTTCTTCGCCTTAGTTGCATACGAGACAGCGTCACGGCTCAGACGCAGATACTGGTCACCCGTTCCAATATCGATAACACTAGGCGCTTCAAGTGAATACCTTCCCCGAGGCTCAACCAGCACCAGACTCGGCTTTAACCCCATAGCATCTGCTCTAGCGATGAAGGAATTCAGGGCATTGCTGAGACGAAGGGAACTGGCAAGATTCATCGCTATCCCAATAGTACTCGCGGTTTCAGTCCTAATCCCTTCATTGACCAGCCCAAACGACATGAGTGGAAGAGGGCCCGGCTTCTTCATCGCCGCATTCGTACCTTTTCTAATACCTTTGATGCTCTCTTCAATAAGCATAGGCTCCGAGGGCAACTCCGTAATGAACCTTCTGGGCCTTCCCATCAAGCCAAACGACCTGATCAAGGGAAAGCTCGCACCGACCTGGCTGATCTCTTGTCTCTCAACCTTTGGAATAATCGCTGTAATGGAAATCATAGCCCCTCTAAGCCTCAGCGACGTTCTGGCCACGCTAGTTGTTTCGGCAATGGCGATAGCAATCAACAGCTTCATCGGTCTAGGAATTGCAGCAAGATGGCCGGACTATACGGTTGGCTCCAGAAGCAGATACATCACCCTAAAAGGGTTCGCCATAGGAATGATCCTCTCAGGCTTTGCTACGCTAGCAGTGTATGCTCCAGTGGGACTACACATAATTACCAGCGGAGGGGTTCGCGGACCAGTTCCTCTTTCCAGTATAGACCTCATCCCTATGCTCATCATATCAGTAGTACTTGGAAGCGTGTTGATCGTCCTCTCCCATATTTTCTGTAAGAAGGGAATAGAAAACCTACTCTCAAACTTCTAGAAGGCGAACGCGACCCATAGAAGCGTGCGCTACCCATTTGACCCTACTATTGATAAGGCTATGTTTGGCACTGCTGCATAGTGACCACGAAGACAACGAGATGAGCGCGCGCGTCGTGTCATCAACCGGAACTAATCCCTTTCTTCCAGGCATAAAGCGCGCGCCGCATCTTGGCTCGTGAGCCTTTCGGCTCACTCATGCGTTCCAGACGATACGCGCGCGCAGGTGACGACTCGAACAACGGACATCAACCAAAAACCTCTGGTTATCGTCATGCCAAGGCAAAGTCATAAGAATGAGATCACAGCATAAAAATAGAAGGGTGAGTATGAAAAAGAAGATAATCTTCTCTCTGGCAACTTCAGTTTTTCTATTGGTTCTAGGGCTTTCAGCAGCATCAGCCATGACCAGAGTGCCGGGCGTCGCCGCTGGCAACTCGTTCAGCTATGCCGACTTATCTCTCAACTGGTACAGCAACGACACTAATGCCACGCTACCATCATCATTCCATGATTTCAACGAAACGCAAATGCTCAATGTAACAATCACAGGTGTTCAAGGTACAAACATAACCGCGCATGAAGTGCAAAGCTTCAAGAACGGAACTTATGCGCAGAGCGACGGCTTTGTAGATGTAGAAACCGGCGAAGGCATAAATCTAACAACATGGGTCATCGCAGCTGATCTCAACGCAGGTGACAGCATCTACAACATGACAGGAGGCGCGTATTCTGGTTGGGTGATAAACGACACTGTCTACAGAATGTATCCAGACGGACTGAGACAAACAGATCATATTAACAGCACGATGACTGAGGTAACTGAAAATCAGACGTTATCTGCTTCAAAGAATTTTTACTGGGATAGGCTGACGGGAGTCATGGTCGAAGAGTCATGGGAGTTTTCGAACCAGACGGGAATCTACCTAACAACATTCTCCCTTGCGATGAGGATAACCAGCTCGAACCTTTGGATAATACCAGAGTACCCGACATGCGCACTAGTCCTGATATTCTTGGTCACCGTCACTTCAGCCATAGTCATTCAAAAACGAACACAATTCAAAACACAAATCAGCTAGAGCGCGCGCGAGTACTCAACGATACTACTTCCCCGTTCTTTTATCTCTCTTACAAAGAAGCCAAAAAATAAACCACAAAAAAAGGACAAAAAGGATAGCAAGCAGTGTCCACGGATCAGGCCACCACGGATTAGCCCAACCACTCAACGCTATCCCTCACTAGAAGCCTCAGCCTTCACTCTTTATAAAGGAACTTTCTCTTTCAACACTCCGACGCGCGCGCTAGAACATGGCTTCACATACCAAACAACAATCGAAGGAATATAACTCTTCAAAAAACGCAACCACCTCCCTTTTCTTCTTTTGAATGACCAACGAACGCACGCTAGTATAGTTTTCAAAACAAGTTTCTCTCGTCAGATTTTCTTCACGTGTAAAGACACGTTGACATCTATGTCTGTTTTACCTGCGCTCTCAATAACGCAATAGAATCTCCCTGCTTTGTTCGGGACAAAGTTGACTTTCATTCTTGAGGCATGCTCAGTTCCATACTCGTACCTGAATTCCTCATTTCCACTTTCGTATTCCCTGAAATTGCGCGAAGTCAAAACATACATGTTAAAGTAATCATCTGAAGAAATCTCTCCCGTCAGTTTCTGGTTGTCTTCGATTCTGAAATTGTAATCACTGCAACCGTTCTTCGAGACTAGAATCGATTCCTCCCACAGGAGCCCTTCATCTGCTTCAGACTTAGACGGCGCAGGTATGCGTGTCTGTCCATCTTTCGCTTCTAGTCTTGCAATGGTGATTAGCACGCTGACGACGCCGATAGTCGTCGCAGCCAATGTTCCCGTGGCCTCCCATGGCAAGATTCTGGCAACTCCCATAGAAACAAACAGAATTGAAAACGCAACACCGAACACAGCGATTGCCCTAACGTCCAAATGCATTCTCTACGCCCGTTTCGAGTGTCTGCCACCTAATGAGATTCAATAAGGCGTATTTACTAATTGCGTGTGCATACGCATTTTTTATCTCGTGAGCCTTCGGCTCACTCGCACGTTCCAGACGATACGCCAAAAGCGCGCGCTACGTTGATGGTTGATGCCATAATGCATCCAGCACCTTTTCCGTTAGAGTTTTCTCGCTAAGATGCCTGGCAAAATCAGAAACTACTATCATCCCAATCAGCGTGTTTCCTTCTAGAACGGGAAGGCGCCTAATTCGGTTGTCAATCATCTTCCTCGCCGCCTCATTGAGCGAAGCATCGGGTTCGATTGTTACCAGCGGCGTGGTCATTACATCTGATATCTTTGTGTCCAGCGGAATTCTCTTTGCCACAACCCTTCTAACAAAATCTCTTTCAGTTACTATTCCTCTAGGTATTTCAGCTCCAGTGACTACTAGGCTGCTCACCTGTTTGAGACGCATGAGCTCAGCAGCTTCAGCAACAGTCTTCTGCGAACCCACGGTCAGAACGCCTTTTGTCATAAAATCCTTGACTTTTGCCATCTTCTCACAGGATAGATTGTCTCAAATCGAATAAAAGACTTATTCAATTTCTATAGCGCGCGCTTACCGCTTGGACTTCCACGAGTACCAGACAATGAGTGCAGGAACGACAACTTTTGCAGTTTCTATCAGTACTGCATAGGCATAGACGGGAGATGCTGTCAGTGTCCCAGCTAGTGCAAAGAGCTGGAAGCCAGTATAGAATATTCCCACGATGATGTTTGCCCAACGATTGGATGAATCCTTCAATGTCAGGGACAGAAAAGCCATCACTAATGGCACAAGTATCAGGACTGCGAAGAGTAGCAGCAATTCTTGTCCTACCTTCAAACCTCCTATTTCACCTGTGGCTAGAAACTGGTTCAAAACGCCTGGCTCCATGAATCCCAACATCATGACAGCCAAGAAAGCCACCGTGTAAAAGAGCCACAACACCGAAACCCTTAACTTCCAATCCTCCACTGCCTTATCACCTCCTCGTTCTTCTTGAAGTCGACTCTACAACATCATTCCAAGTCATATTAATAGTTTAAGAAGAAGCGCGCGCGTGGTCAATAGGAAAAGCCCGAACCCAACTCGCCAAAAGCGCAAAAACGAATGCTCAATCAGACCGCTTCCACTTTTTTTTAGCCCACGCGAGAACATCATACTTACAAAAAAGCCACATAAAAAACTACAAAAAAAGGACAAAGAGGATAGCAAGCCAATACCACGGATCGAGCCACCACGGAACGCCCCAACCACTCAACGCTATCCCTCACTAGAAATAAACGACTTGATCTTCTCCTTTAAAGCCCCACTAAGCCCCATCTTCCCACTAGGCTTCTTCACAACATCCACAAAATCATAAAGCGCGCGCGCTTAGTCAACGCGCCCGCACTCACTGCCATATTTTCAGACCAAGTCATTTATGTTCTGACCGTATTTGCGAAGTCTGATCGGCTCTTTCACGCCAAAGATTATGACCTTGTTGTGGAGCGCGACTTCCTTAGTGTGCCCTGTTATCTTCTTGGCACATAACACTGGAATCACAGAGAATCTACTCTTTGGATCTGGCAGTTTTTGTATCATGGTCTGTATCCCAGTCTCAAGCTGACATTTTGCAGTCAAAAAGCTTGGTCTCTTTTTCTTGGTTTCCAAAATGAACATGATAGGTTTTTCATCGGCTTGTCCTAGCCTGAATATTATACAGTCGCATTTTTTCACTTTCGTGTCACAACATATGCAACAATCGAATCTGAAGTGGAGAAAAACGTAGCTGGGATGATTCCACGAAATTCTACTACGCTCCTTACAAGTAAGCCGATTGTTTGGGTCATGCTTACATTTTGAGATTTCGGGATAATTTGTTTGGAAGTGTTGCTGCAGACTCTGGACAGTAATCGCTGCTCTCCGGCTCAAGCTTCTGTTTCTCCGATATTCTCAATGGCTCTTCTTTCCTCTTTCTGGGTCTCATCATGAACTTTTATTTCCTCTTCGTACAATTCGCTAACTACTTCATCAAAAGTTGGGATCTCATCTATTATCCCACTCCTGGAAATCCTGAGAGGTTTTGCTGTGCTTCCATACTTACCATCTCTCAACCAGTACATGGCTATTTGTCCGAAGCTGAGCAGCGTCTTATTGTCTTCCATCTTACCTCTTAGAGAATGTGCTATTTTTCTCAGTAGAATAGTACTGTGGGTAGTCGCGAAGATGCTGACCTTATTTGCCGCCAACGTGGCCAATATTGTTGCAAACTTGCATTGCGCTCCTGGGTGTAGGTGTGATTCTGGTTCTTCAATTATTAGAAAGTGACCGGGGTAAACCAGTTGCTGTACAAGCAGATATATGGGTGCGATTTCCTTTATCCCAGAAGCTGCGTGAATCAGGTCAACCGATGCATATTTGTTGCCGAGTCGAAAATGGTATATCATTCTGGTGCGTAGAGGTCTTGCACCCTTTTTTAGTCTAACTGTAACTAATCTGATCTCGCCCTCAAGCAATTCTTTGAATAATTTTGAAGTCAACCTAGATAGTGGTGTTTTGCTTCCACTTAGACCTCTGAGCACAGTGAAGAACTGCGCAGCCATGCCTGGAAGTGGGGCTATCTCCAGACCACGTACTGGCACAAGGGGTGATACAGAAATCAGGCTGTCGACTATCGTGTCAAAACTTTCTATCAAACCACCTCTTCCAGCAGGTACGTAATAGGCATAGGGTCCTTGCATTCTTCTTCTGACATAGTAGCTAGGCTCTACTTCAGGAGTTGTCATTAGTTCTTCATGCAACGAAAACAAATCATAGTTCATTTTATCAGCCAATTCCTCAATGTACCTCTGCTTTTGCCTTTTTTGCCTCATTACCAGCAAGAGACTTGAGTACTTATCGGCGAGCTCCTGTAATTTCACTTCAGAAAGATGAAATTGAACTACGACTTGCTCTCTTTTTTTCAGTTCGATCTTGAGAATGCCTCCACTGAAGAAATCGCATTCAATCTGCGAGGAAGAAGCATTAATGTTTATGAGCTTACTGACAATAGTTCCAAAGGCTCGCTCAAGCTCCAGGTTTGTGATCGTTTGCAGAATTTTGCAATTCATTCTTATGATCATGTCTGCAAGACTGCTGACAATCTTTTGATCATCTAGCTTCTCTCTCTTTATTTGACTAACGAGTTTCTTGATTTCCAGCTCTCTAAAAACGTACCTTTCCTGCGCTCCGATACGCCTATCATAATCAAGCCCTCTCGAAAGACCTCTAACGACGCTTAAAAGAACATAAAAAAGCTGTGCAGTATAGGACTTCCCAAGATTGTTTTTTCCAATGATGACTGTCATTGGCTTAATTTTGATTTCTACGTTTCTGAGAGGCCCAAAATTCTTCACTTTGATTTGCAATTTTCCACAATAGCACCTAATGCCGTGTTCAGGTTTTAAGTCATTCTATACTTGTAGTGTCTTGTTTCTCATGTGCGCTAATGACGTTCCAATACGATACGCGCGCTGCAATACACGCACTTGTATCTGAGTATCATGAAGATACGCCTGATGATTCACGCAGCAAAACCAGCAAAGCTTATCTGGAGTCCCGGAGAGAACTCATAGATGACCAACTTGGTTAGATTTATTGCTCTTCACTCATACAAAGGTGGAACTGGCAAGACTATCCTATCTCTAAACCTGACCGAGGCCTTCAGGAAAAGAGGCAGAAATGTTTGTCTGTTTGACTTCGACTTTCGTGCTCCGAGCCAACATGTTTGGTTCGACACGACTGGAGCAGAATACTGGCTGAATGACTTTCTTGATGGAAAATGCAGCATTATGCAGGCTCTCATAAATGTCCAGGACAATCCAACTGGCAGCTATGGAAAACTGATGGTCGGATTGGCAAATCCTTCCACCGAGGCCATCAGGGACATAAACTTGAAAGATAGAAGATGGGAAATGAGGGCCCTCGGTAGACTTCTATCTGTAAGGAACTTTCTTCAAGACAACGGATTTGATCTACTAATCATAGACGCGAGTCCTGGTCTTCTTTACTCGTCCATAAATGCAGTTGTCAGTTCCGATGTCGCATTAGTTGCAGCTACTCCAGAGACTTCAGACTTGCAGGGAACCATAAGAATGATCCATGAACTCTACGATTTGTTCAGCAAAAAAACTGCCCTTATATTTAATCGTTTGATAGGCGTCGAGATTTTGAAGATTCCCGGGATGAAAAAAGATAAGTCAGACGGATTGTTGTTTAATGGCCTGCGCGTTTTGGCCGTAGTACCATGTTTCTGCGATGTCCAGAGAGCTGGAAGAGGTTACGTGATGGTAAGGGAAAGACCAAACCATCCATTTACTCGAATCGTGGAAGAAATGGCGGCAAGTATTGACCCTCAGTCTCGACCGGCGGAGAAAACGCAGGACGCCAAGCTGATGCAACTCTATAGAGATATTTTCGTGAAAAAAACAATGGGAATTCACATTTCAGATGAGGAAAGATGAGTAGCAGCGCTTTCTCTGACTTCCAAGAAGGAGGGTCAAGAAGAGAGTACGATAGGTTGTTGCCGTTTTACACAAGACTGGCTGAAGAAACTTGTTTCATCCTGAGGGATGAAATCAGCAGACGAAAAATCAAAATTCATGGAGATGTTTTTTACAGGATCAAGACCTTCGACAGTCTGGCTAAGAAGATCGAACGCCAACAACAGAAACAGACTCCAGACTCGACCGGTGAGATTGAAGACATTGCTGGTGTAAGGATCATATGCCTTTACAGATCAAGTCTTGAACCACTTGGAAAATTGATTTCTGAATGCTTTAAAGTTCTGACTACAAGCACGTCACGCACGCGAGATGAAACTCATTTTGGATACATGGCTGACCATTATATTGTGAAGCTTCGACAAGAATCGAAAGGAAAAAGATATGACGAAATAAAATCCCTAAAATGCGAGATTCAAGTGAGGACGATACTAATGGATGCATGGGATTCTGTTTCCCATCATCTAGTTTACAAAAGAGAAGCCGATATCCCAAAAGAACTCAGAAAGGATTTCAATGCAGTGAGTGGGCTCCTATATGCAGCAGATACGCATTTTGAACTTTTTAAGAATGCGATAGAAAAATCTCGCAAAGAGCTAGCTGAAGCTATTGAGTCAAATAAGTTTGACTGTGAACAAGAAATCAATCTCGATAGCCTCGAAGCCTATTTGAAATGGAAAATGCCCGATCGTGAGAGATTTGTTGATATGTACTCCATTTTCGTCTCGGAACTGCGGGAGTTTGGGTACAGAAGAATTGTTGACATAGACAACGTTGTCAGAAAGTCAATGACCGTGGCAGAAGCACTGGAAGTCGCCGAGATGGGGAAGAAGTTCTACAATGACACCGGGTTGCTCCGCTTATGTTTGCTGCTCTCTGACGAATCGTACCGAAAGGCTATTCAAAGGAGATTTCCCAAGGGGAACGAAAGACTTTTTCAGTTGGTTGAAGAGTACGGGAAAAGAACAAGGGGCTCCCGAAATGCGCCAAAGCCCTAAAAAACGTGCGCGGATGAGTATATGGCTTGGCTCGGTTACCTGCGCCTCGCCGGCAATTTGCGAAAACTCAAAACTGCGATGTAGACGGCGCCAGGCCACCAAATGGTCAAAATTCCCCAAAAACCTTCGAATGAGCCGCCAGATCAACTGCGGACGAAAACATTCAAGAATACCAAGGGCACCTATATCCAACCGTAAATACCAATCACCAAGATGTGCGTGCTATGAAAAGGAAGTACGGAACACCTCCCTCCATGGCAGGCTCTTCTCACTCATATGTTCAATCTCATGCAAGAACCTATCTAGTCGTGCCTGACGAGCAACAGCAAGTGGGTTACAGAGTAGCCTAGGTGCGCGCTAACCTAGAATGAATCTAGGTGATTTCTGGCGCGTAACTACTCTATTCGGTTTCACTCTGAATATTGCTCCCCAATGCATGATGTTCAGAAAACGCAAATAACCCTCTTTTTTCTATTCTACAGTCAAATTGGCTCGTGAGCCATTCGGCTCACTCGCACGTTCCAGACGATACCGCAAAGCGAAACCAACCATACACTAAAGATTTCCGACAGTCGCGCTCATATCACGCTCGCGTTCTAACCCGCAAAAATAACCCAAGCAGTCAGAACCATCGTGATATCTTGCTTTGAAATGGCTTGCCCTCTAGCTGCTTTCCACTCTTTCGCGCATGCTTCCCAATGGCTCTCTTTATGTAAATAGCCAACAACCCGAAAAAGATAGCAAGAAATGAGACCTCGTCAATCGCATCGGCATAAGGGCGAGCTAAGAAAAGTGACAAGATGCCAAAAAACATCCCGAATAAATTCGCAGCATTAAGGAAGACAAAGAAAGGTGACACAATGGGAATAGCTTCAGATCTAATGATTAGTCGTTTTGATACGTAGAAATCCAACATTCTTTTTTCCAATAGAAAAATGAAGCCAAAAACAATGGTCATCAGGAGTGTTCCAAGAGGAATAATAACCCATGTAGTTCGAATTGCAATTCCCCAAAATGTGTTTTGCCCAATGATAAAGATGAAAAACTCGAATCCCATAAGAAGCGACAAAATTGAGAAAAGTCTCATCCTCTTAGACGTATGCTCCCTACACATTGACCCGTAATATCGTAGAAGACTTGCTGCTAAGGCAAAGACTATCCCTACTGCTCTGATTCCAATGGCCGACTTTGTTGCCAAGTCATAAGACAATGAAAACAGATTCTGCAAAAAGTTTACTGCGTCGTTCATAGGTAATGTAATGAAAAGTACCAACAATGAAAAGGCAATCCCGAAGAACAGTTGCTCTTCTGAGCTTGACTTGAACGCTTTTTCAATGTCCTTCAGTTTGCCATCTATATCTTCCAATTTTTCATTTACAGTGTCATCGTCACGATGTGGCGACAATATTATCTAGCTATCCTTTCGTAAACACAAGCCACAGGATTTGTAATACGACACCTGCAACGAAAAATATCCAGCCTGCACTTACTATGTTTCCATCGTTTGTAGTATATCCCCAGCCTAATAGAATGAAGGCTAGCACGAACAGTATGGATGGAGGGTTCTTCGCTATTACTTCTATCAACACTTCAGCCAAGGTTCAGCTCCTTATATCTTGTGTATAGTCGGATAAACAATATTAAATTGCTTCTTCAATAAGGTTTGCACGTGCACTGGGGTTTTAAGGGTGTTCTAACGGGGTTTCAAGAACATACGTTCGCGCGCTAAAATGTCACAAACGTAGTCAAGACTAGGTTAAATAGAAAATGGATTAAAATTGCCAACAACAGGAAGCCTACCAACAATAGGAAGCCTACAATCGGTTTGACTTCTCTTGCGCTCTTATATCTGTAAAAACCATAAGCTGAAATTCCGGCGTTGAGCATGTGAATTGGCCAAGACATTACAGTTCTGAAAAATGTTCCAGCTATGGCCAGATTTCCATAGTCAATTAGGTTCTCAGGTACTGCAAAAGCCAACCCGACAATTGCGCCAAGTATAGCCAAACTCTTACCATTTTCTATCCTAGATGATTCTTCTCCACATAAGCGCATCCGCATGATGAAAACATAAGCAAGGAGAAAGCATACAAATTTAGCAATTTCTTCTTGAATTGGTCCAACCAGCAGAACATGAAACGTTCCTCGCGTATTCATGAAATATATTTCAATGCTGTTAAGAGGAGCGATGAAAGCGGCATATGAAATCATTCCGAACGCCAGCCCTGTAGTGACCATCACTAGAACCAATATTCGATTAATCAGCACTTTTTTGGCAAGCAGAGATAGAATAACTGCATAGACAACCAACATAATCAAAGTAATGGTGGTTGCCATAATTGTAGTTGCCATACAATCGCAAATCGTACATTACGTTACTGATAAGAGTTGCCCAACACGCCTTTTTTTCAAAGCGCGCGCTATTGAATTGCTTCTTCCCGCGACAGAGTATCGAAGTTCTTAAGAGAATTGAATCTATAATATAATACAACAGAGTCTCCATAAGGCAGCGGTGATTGCAGATATTCAGCCAGTATCATCAGCTTGTAAACATTGATTTGTTCCTGACGACTTTCAACAGACTTGAAGGCAATCAAAGGGTCTCTGCGGATGCAATGCCAATCCCCAACTTTTGTACGTCTGTGAGGATGAAACTAAGTCACAGTGAGATACATCTGAAGAATATGCTCGCCATACAGAAATGGAATGTAACACCTCAACTCCCCACTGCGCCGCCCTATGTTACAACTGGGTCAGCATCTAATGCGACAGGCACTATTCCCACTTCAGTTCCATCGACTCAGGCATCGACTCTTGCCATGGATTTGGACGGTTTCTTCGAATGTCTAACGAGTTCACTTAATAGTCTTGCACATATTGTAAATCGCATATATTTCAATCCGCCTCGACGCCCGCGAGATGTTGGTTTTGACTATATTGTTGGAGAATTAATGAATGACCCTGCAAGGCGAAATGAGGCCCTAACTCGGCATCTTGCTAGGATGATACAGCATGTTTGGTTTAGAGAAATGAAGCTCTTCCGTAGATATTCATTCCACTATGGTGCAATTCCATACGAAATCGAATTCAAGCCTATGTCATATAACCCCATTCAGCAATTCATTACATTTCACGATGTGCTCGCAATAAGACTACCTGTCGATCCATTTTCTGTTCCATTAAGATATCAACAAAGAAGAACCGTTCAGACTCTTTGTGTTGGAATTCTCAAGAAAGCATTAGACAAGATAGATATCGCATACAAATCACTTGAAACCAGAATCAGGACTGCTAACCAAGTACCTGTTTGACGATGTTAACGTAGTTTCTTCAGCTCTCTCGCCACAGCTCTTAACGCAGGAGTGTCACTCACATCTACTACTGGGACTGTTATACCTTCAGACACTATAACTTTTCTATAATTTGGCATTTTAGCATATTCTACTGATGAATAGTGAATCACTCCTTTCAGTTGGTCTCTGATTACATCGTCGGAAGGAGGCATTGGAGTTCGCACAAAAACAACTCCTTCTGCCCAAAGGAAAATCTCCGCAATTTGTCCAGTTTTGAAGTATAAAGTTTTCAGCTTGACCAAATCCTTCAGGTCTCGCTTTATTGTTTCATGAACGATGACTTCTTTCCAAGGTTGAAATGTGACTTTGGTCATTTGTATCGCGATCCGTTTCTAGTTTCATTATCAATATTTCTGCTTATAAGAATACCTAGTCAGAGAATCACACTCCGCACGCGCTACGAACAGAAAGAACAATGATCGTAGCTTTTGTTACCAAGACTACCATTGCTACCGCTAGACGATTCACACCAATTAGGCGAACCATCAATGCGTGCGCAACTTCGAAACGATGATGAAAGAAAAGAAGAAATAGCCCACGTGGTGACTAATCTTATATAGGCAAGAAACAATGCGCCATGGGATTGGTTATCATGTCAGATGAACAAATCAAGTTCAGGCAGATTTCTGCCAAACTTGTTGGAAGCAATGTTGTGTCTTTTCGTCTAGAAGATGAAACACTGGTAAAAGTTCATGTTGAATTAGGGAGAGTTGGTGTCGCTGTAGATAGAAAAAACCCAGATGGCACACCCATATACAATGTTAATGCCAATTTGAGGATGGATTTCGAAACAAAAGACAAGACATTCTATGCTCCAATACCCCCAGTTCCAACGAAAGGGACAAGTGATAAAAAAGCTGATAAAGGCTATACAACTTGACCAGAAAAGCGTACTGCAGTTCGTACGCGCTAGATTCAGACGCCAGAAAGGCTTTCCTTCCAACGGTAGAATAAAGCCCAATACATGCGCCGACGACTGTCATCAACCAAACCCCGTTCAGAAAGAAACTGCTGAACAAACGCATTAACGACTCAACATCACGGCAATTTGCCACATCATCAGATTTGGCGCGCGCGCTAAAAAGGTCGCGACCTAACAACTCTCAATGAAAATGATTCAGGGTTCACTAATGCCAGAAAAAATTTCTTGCTTTCTTCAGGAAATGTATTATCCACATCGTTTCGTTTTCATCGAATGCCAGCTTAAATTGACACAGGGGCGTTTTCTCCTTTTGATACAACATGACAAGCCTGCAAGTTCCATCGTAGTCGACAGCGAATCTGTTTTTTTCCCCTATTGGCATACTCTGCTGATTACTCCGCATAGTTGCCAAAGCCTTTCCCAACAAGCGATAAATGGCTACAGTCTCGCTCTGGCTGAATCCTAACTTGAAAGGAAATCCCTCTGGGACCTCTTTTCCGTACACCTCAACAATTTTATCTTTGTCATTGAAGTCGACAGCGAAATAGCTTGTTTCACCCACTCGTGTGGTTTGGTTTCTTATGGCAATAGTGGGAGATTGCTTCTTGACGACACTGCTTGCGGTGTGGGTTTTCCCGACAATACTTCTCACCAATTCCTCAGTTCTTCTTCTTTCTCTTGCTGCTTCATCGTCCGAAAGAAATGAAGGGTGTGTGCGTCGTTTCTTGCCCAACCTGATGCCCTACAATACTTGATGATGTGAGTTGTTTAACATATGTGTTTCTAGAATGGCTATTCTCGATACTGAGGAAGAAGATGGAAAAGCACGTCAGCGCGCGCTATCATCTCCTACTATTTTCTTTAGTCTCAATTACAGAGTGACATCGTGGACACTGTTTAGGTACTCCCTCACTCTTGAATTCTAGACTACATGATGGACATCTGTAGTTTCTACTTCTGTTGAATCTTCTCTCACTCATCTTTTCTCACCTTCTTATTCTACGCGCGCGCCATAGATTTTTCTTTCAAATCATACACTTCGCGAAAGGGGTTTATTCCTTCTTTTCCTTCATGGTTTCCATAGTCAAAAGCATGTGCCTCCTAATAGATGAACATGCTCGATGAATGCTGTTCTATCATAGCGTACGTGTGCACTAGCAGAATCAGAAGAAGGTTAAAGTGGTAGAAAGCGCGCCCGCTAAATCAACCCTTGTTTCTAAGCATATACCCCTTATGTATGTTCATCCTATGGAATCTTAGTTCATCAGGCGTAGAGAAACATTGGGGGCATAATCTACACTTAAGCGGTTCCCCTTTGTATATCAATCCCCATGGTGGCATTTGGTACCTCGACTTCAATATCTCAACTCTTGACGTTTTCACTGCAAAAATTGCTGATTACAGTCTCCATTAACAAGCAACCCCGATACTATTAAACCAGTGCTTCATTTCCGCCAAAAACCACCTACCCATGTTTCGAAACTCTTTATCAAAAAATACCATACAGTCTCGGCGCGCGCGCATGATCAAGCCGAAGTTTTGAAGCCCCAAGATCCAAAACCTGTAAGCCGAGCCTCTTCTAGACTTCAAAAATTATTAAAGCAATGTTACGCATATCATACCTTCTGGGAACATAAATGCCGAAAAAAGAAAAACCGTTAACTAAGAAAGAGCGAGACGAGAAAAGGAAGAAACATAAGGAAAAGCAAAGCAAAACACAGACTTCTTAGGCCCCAAGAAAGAGCTTTGCAAAACTCTTTTTCTCTTTTTACCATAAAGTTGGCTTCTTTAATGAAATGAAAGAAAGACGCGTCAGTTTTAGATATTATTGGCTCCTCCATCAATGCGAAAGAAATATGTTCTAGCTTGATTATTTATCGTTAACTTGTAGCTGAGATTTATGCCGAGTCAAATGAAACGTAAACAAAAGAATACTCAAATCGCACAACAGAAAAAGATAGAACGGGATAAAGAAGCGAAAAAGAAACAGTTGAGACAGCAACTTCCTCCCAAGGGCAAGAAACGTTAAAGCCACTAAAGAAGCTATGGTAACCATCTAGAAGCTTATACCTAGAAGACAACAATACAGCGCGTGCTTCGAGGTCTGTTGAAGAGTTTGAAAAGGTCGCATGCCGATAATTCTTAGAGAGAGTAGCGCGTTATTCTGCCGAAAGTGATAAATTCCATATGGAAAAATACAGTGAGTGATAACATGAACAGCAGAATAGTGTTGTTCAGTTTGATCTCAACATTCTTGTTGTTTGCACTGGTCGTGGCAGCATCAGCTCAAACGAGGACGGTAGGCGTTAGTGTTGGCAACGCGTTTAGGTATAGTGTCACTGTTAGTTGGAGTTCAACCGACCCGAATGCTACACCTCCTTCCGACCTAACAGAGGTCAACAATACACAATCGGAAGAGGTTAACGTTACAGCCATTTCTGGCACAAACGTAACTGCACAAATAACAGCTTATTTCAAGAACGGGACCGAAACAACTCTGGGCGGCTGGCTAGACGTAAACACTGGAAATAATAAGAACATAACGATTTTCTTCATTTCAGCTAACCTAACCGTGGGCGATTCGATGTACAATTCTTCGTCAGCCAATACTTATATCATAAACGAGACCGTGCCTAGAACGTACTCAGGCGTTGAGAGAGACACAAACCACTTGAACGTGCCCCCCTCCTCACCTGGAACACAGAATTACAGTACTGACGTGTACTGGGACAAGTCGACAGGCGTCCTCGTTGAGTTTCTGCAAGAAACCACCAATCAGACAGGCACATACACAACCACGGAGTCAGCCCACGCGCAAATCATCAGTTCAGATCTCTGGACAGTGCCCGAGTATCCTACATGGACCTCAACACTGCTCATACTCATCGCAATCGCACCAGCCACAATCGTCATCGTTAGACAAAAACGCGCGCACCAATAACTCTCAAGAATAATGAAACTATGGTACAAGGGTTCTAATCACGGACGACGCACAACGAATCAAATAGCGCGCGCTTGTACAGATTCTAGTTATCCCTTGTGGACCAGTCTGCTATGCCGAAGTAACTGGTCCTTGAGGAGCCAAAGGCTGTGGTTTGTAGACTAACGCCAATATTCCTCCAATAAATCCAAGCAGTGTGGCTATACCGATTATTGAAAAGACAAGTATGATTACGCCCCATTCTGTATGCTTCCACGGATTCGCATTCAACTTTGCGGCCGAAATGATTACGATTATGCCGATAATTAGACACCATACTCCAATATCCCCCCAAAAAGCTGCTGGTAATGCAGGCCCCGGGTACCCGTAGTTGTAGTAGCCGCCCGCGCTACTAGCTACAATAGCTGCTAATACTATGAGCAAGAAACCAACGATTAAGCCTGTTATTCCTCCGATCAAGGATAATACGTACGCTGCAGTAGGTTTATTCTTCACCGCCTGACTGGCCATAAATAAGCCTAGCAGCCCTACTTCGCGTTTTATATATATAAAAGCCTTGCCAAATTTGACATCAGACGATACAAGACGCAAACATGAGCGAGCGCCCTATGTGCATTTTCAAAACAATGAAAACCCCATGTAATAAAGCGCACGCGCGATTACAAATCAACCTTGAGGAACGATAGAAGACCCAGCATAGACAGCCTAAGCTGTCAGTGAAGACATTCAGTTATGAAGTCTTCACGAACAATCTCCTCAGAGACATAAGCCTTTCCCCCATTTGCAATTTAAGGGGAAAAGCATGAAAGCTGTATGTCCTAGCCATAGCAAGCTCATTCTTCCGCCTACAGCTCGAATCACCATTCGCTTCATGCAAGCATCATTGCAGAAAGGCATATTGTCTCCTCGTCCCCAAACGACGAAAGAATGAATAGGTTGATGAGTAATATGGAACAGGTAATTGCGAAAAACACCCAAGACCCAGAGAAATCGAAATTTGGGTATGGAAATGAAAAAATGAAAGAAGAACAGAACAGCAAGATAGAACCAACAGAAACTACTAGCGATATAAGACGGGTTACGACCAACACGCCAGCCATGCACAACTGAATTCCGATCCTTCTGCTGCCAAAGCTTTACTGTATTCTGGGAGATGAGGAAGAAAGGGCTTAGAGATCGAAAATTTCTGCTTAAAAGGGCTCTGCTATCGTGTCTAATATTGGACGTGCAAAGGCACTGCAGGGCTCTGCATTCGTCTCTTCTGGTTTTGCGGTAGAGTTATAGCTGAAGACGTCAGTTTATTGGAGATGGGCATGTGAATCGGGTGCAAACATAGTTAAGCAATTGTCTTCTCTCTTGTTGACAGATGATAATATGATGCAGATAAGCAATGGAGAACTGATTGAAAAAGCGAAATCTGTAGTCAAACCAAGAAAGATTAAACACGGATTCACCGTTGGGGATGTTGGATGTGCATTGATAACGGATAAGGGCAATGTGTATCTCGGTATCTCCATTGATACTTGTTGTGGTATAGGCTTTTGTGCTGAACATAGTGCCATTGCGGCAATGGTCACACATGGCGAACACATGATCAAGAAAATTGTAGCAGTTGTTGAAGATGGAACACCCATATCTCCATGCGGGAGATGTAGAGAATTTATGCATCAAATTCATGAAGAAAATATCGATGCGGAAGTCATTATCGGGAAAAACAAGTCGGTCAAGCTCAAAGACTTGCTTCCACTTCCTTGGGATGCCAAAAGCTAATTTTCACATATTCCGAAGCGTTGACAATCTCTTGTCTACTCGCCAAGTTCCAGCCTTCGTTCTCTCTCGTTCCCTCTCCCATTTTCCTTTCTTCACTTCACGAGCGAGCAGGTGTCATTTCCATTAGCTCTTTGAGTCTTTTTCTTATCTTCCAAGTCCTGTTGCATTTTCTTACATCTATCAAGCCACAGAACCTTGTAATCCTTGTGAGATACGATCCTATTCTTCAAATCTGATATTGTATGAATGCCTTCCTCTTTGCACCATCCAACACAGACTTTGTATTCATCCCAATCAAGCCCTTCATCTTCCCAGTAGACTGGAATTTCAGAAAGACCAAGTAGCAAGGCTGCAAAAGCTCTTGTATGACCATCAACAAAAACGATTTGATCTTCAAGTTTCTTCACTGGAATAGGTTTAATAAAAACTGGTTTAGACTGAAGTTGCCTCATAACGTAACGTAATTTCTCAGAATTAATGTACAACTGAGACGGCTGAATAGCCTCCAGCTTCATCTGAAATGTATTGGTCATTTCAAAAGGAACTCTAACAACCTTTGTCTTAACTTTTTTGCAAGGTTTCAGGGAGTCCCTAGGAGTTTTTCATCGTAGTTCTAGTTATTCCACGCTTAGAGTGGTCAATCACAAACCATAAGAACTGAGAACTTGGACTTGCTAGGTGGTGCTAGAGATGTTTGAAGGAAAGAATGTTAACCTTAGGATAGTGGAGAAAGAAGATCTGTCATTTTATGTGAAATGGTTTAATGATCCAAGCTTCTTGGGGGAATACAATCCTCTTGAACAAGAAGCGAAGGTAGAGATGGAGAAGGAGTATGACACTGCTCCTTCAGAAAGGAAAAGGTTTTTCGTAGAGAAGAAGGATGGAACCAAGATCGGCGTCGTCGGTGTCTTTCCCGTTGGAGACCTCTGGGAAATAGGTTTTGCATTGATTCCTAGTGAAAGAGGAAAAGGTTATGGCACTGAAGCAGTCACGATCTTTGTTGATTATCTGTTTCTGTCAAGAGATTTGGTTCGTATCCAAGCTACAACTGACCTGAGGAACATAGCTTCTCAAAGAATACTTGAGAAGGTCGGATTCAAGAGAGAAGGAATTATTCGCAAGTCAATGTTCATACGTGGAGAATGGAGAGACCTTCAGCTTTACAGTATCCTGAGAGAAGAATGGAAAGAACCAAAAACATTGACGAAAACAGCTTCAAGTTAGCTTAGATTTTTGCGTGAGGGTAAATTTTTATCCAACCGACCAGCATTCTCTTAATGTTGTGTTAGGGTTGTGTTTAGCTTTTTCAAGGCTTCTTTGTTTTCCTTCCAGTGCAGCAACTTCAAGGCTTCTTGAAAACTGCACCATCTATGTTCACTGTGCTCTTTTGGGTCAAGCGCTATATCTTCCGAAGAAGAGACTTCCACACCATAAACGTATTCTTGATTCAGGTTAGGGTCTGAAAACTCAAAATAGTAAAGACCTTCTATCACCGCAACTATGTTTCTTACTCCCGTTTCCTCCATTATTTCTCTTTGCAAAGCCTCGTCTCTGGTCTCTCCTTCTTCCACGCCGCCCGTTACAGGTTGCCAGAACCCGTTTCTCTCAGGCAGTCTCTTCAGAAGCAGATACTCTATCCCATTGCCATTTCTTCGAAAGATTATGGCTTCAACCTGTATTGGCAACCGCATGGAAAAAGAGAATAACAGTCGAGACTAAAATCTGTTTTTAGGATTTGTGTGTTTGAACAGAACTTTACCCCAACAACAACTTAGGGGACTCATTAGAAGTTTGGTAAATGCAAAAATAGAAAAAGTGGTTGGAAGTTTGCTCTTGTTGTGGCTATATCTTTCTCTTGTTCAAGACAGATCTGAAAGATTTTCCACAGCATTCAAAGAGTCCAATAGTAAGCTCTGTTCTCTTGCCACTCTTGTCCTTTCTTCCAGCCATCTTCCAAGTTTTCTTTGGTTTACTTACTTCCTTTTTGCATTTAGGACATTTAGCCATGAAACCACTCTTTAAACAGTATGTCCTCATGGAAATAAAAGACTTGCCATACGGTAGACCTCTAGACACGCACTTCAAGATGGTTTCAGGGAGTCCCTAGGAGTTTTTCATCGTAGTATGAGTTAGTCTATGCTCAGACCTCGCAGGTATTATGCTATGTTATAGAAAAATGCTCTGTGTAGAACAGTGTAAATGCTTCTAGAGGAATGGAGAAAACCTTAAGTTCTCTTACACTAGTATTTTTTTTGGTTAGGTGATTAGATGTCTTATGGTCGGGGTGGAGATAATTCTGGAAAAAAAGAGAATAAGAAACAAGAAGCAGCTGTTGAACCAAAAAAAATATGCTACGAAGCAAAAATATTCAAGAATGGAAAGGAAGTTTTCGTTTCAGAGGAATTAAGAAAGAAACTTTACGGGGTCATAGGCTTTTTACCTATACGAAAAGTCATTGACAGAGGCTATACTCTAAAAGATAGGGAAAAACTCGATCCTAGGGAAGCAGCTGCAGTGTCAATGCTAGATAACAGGATACTCACTGACGTAGAATTTCAAAAAGAAGTAAAAGATCTCCTCTTGAAAAGGGTACGTCTTGAAGAGAATTTCCCTGTAGGCGAGTTGGAAAGAGACGAAAATGCATTGTATGCTTTGTTCTTTTTGGCACATGAATGTGTCAAGAGCTACATACCACAGAAAGAAAAAGAATCCATGCTTGAAAGAGTAGACAAAGGCGAAATAGATTTAAAAGAGTCACTTTACGGAAGAAAAAAATAGTTACGATCGATACTTAACCTTTAATCCATTCGCATAATTTCACAATAGTTATAGGGACTCCCTAGAAGTTTTTCATCGAAATGCGGTTAGGCTATGCATAGAGAAGCCAATCACAAAGCATAATGAGCATTTCGAACGATACTAGAAGTGCAGAATAGGGAGGAAAAGGAAAATGGACAACGAGGAACAATCTATTTCTGAGAATAGCCTCTACAACGAACAGAAGGCTGGTTACGACCAACACGCCAGCCGAACATTAAAGCGTGTGTCCTGTCTTGGGTCAAGGTGGGAATCGTATGAATTCGTTGTTGTTTGAGTTGACTATTATCGTTACTGTGTCGCCTATGTGCAGTTTTTCGATTCTGCTGACTGTTGCGAAGTCTAGGGTCTGCGTGTAAGCCGCGTAGTCAGTCTGGTTGATATATAGGACGTAGATGGTGTTGCCGTTGTTGACGTAGGAGAATCTGTCGTTCAGTGTTCCGGTTATCGTTTTCTCGTTTTGGGGTTGAACCGCTCCTGTTTCGAATCTGCGTTTTGCCTCCGCAACCAAAGCTGCGCCTTGGTATCCTTCGCCGGTCATAACAATCGCGTAGTGGTCCAAGTTTACTGCGTCGACGATGCCGAGGCCGGTCAGCTTGATGGTTTCCTGTTGTGATGTAGATTGGCCTTGTGCAGTGCGCCAATATACTGGAACGAACCAGGCGTTTTCGCCGTTTATCGGGTATATCAGTGGCATTTCTGCTTCGTACGCGCCTGTGGTGGGCATCAGGATGTGTGATTCGATGACGTTCTGTGCCTGTAGGCCGCTCTTGATGTCTAGGCCTGTTGTGTCATAGTACTCTATTCCGTTGGCCGTTGTTTTGAACATTCCCGCCATCGTCTGTGCTTCGCCGACGAAGTCGACGGGGACCAGGGCGGTTATCCTGTTTGTGTCGGGGTCGACTATCCATCGGGCGTCGTCTGAGATTTCCACCCTGTTGGTTGATGCGGGTATCCACGCGAAGCCACCTGCGAAGACGTCGAAGCCGTTTCCTCTCCTGGTGGCACCCCATGCACTGATCATGGTCTTGAGCCAGCCTTCGTCGTAGCGTTGGGTGACCCAGTCGGGGATCTGGTTCATGCTGTAGGAGTCTTCGACTTGGCCGAGCTCGTTGTACACGTACACTCCTTTGGGTTTTGCGACGAACGTCCATTGTTGAACTTGCGTAGCTGTCAGAACGTATTTCCAGTTGCCGTTGTCGTCAGGAGTCAGAGTAGCTCTGCCGTATGCGTCGGCAGTAGATAGTCCCCAATAGGCGTTTCCCTGTATGTTTCCCATGTAGAAAGGTGGAAAATACATGAGTCCTTCGCCGACTTTGAAAGGTTTGTCGATGATCTCGACGTCGAGTTCCGGGTTGTTTGCGTCGACGATTACGAGTCCCTTGATGGTATTGTCACCATACAGATTTGGCGGGATCATCGTCACCACCCAGACGAGGCGGCCATTGTATATGGTTATGTGTGCTGATCCGACCCTTACGCTTCCGAAGTGGGCAGCGCTTCTCAGTGCGATGCTCTTCGCCAGTTCTTCCGTCGTCAGCCGCAGCATGCTGTTGGGAATTTCGTGCTGGAACAGCGGTGTTCCCGCAGGTTCGAACGTCAGCATCTGGTTGAAAGAACTTGCATTGTTGACAGTCGACGCGGCTTGGGTCTGCCACAACATGACGGCTGAAAAAACGATAATAGTCATCATTGCGATGGCGGTTAGCCATTTGTACTCTTCCTTTCTGTTCCCTCGACCAAACATCGACCTGAATCTTCTGTTCTCGTATTTTTCGTGCATGGATCGTTCGTCGTGGTCGGATAATCTGTAGATGTTCATGTAGGCGAACAGCCACTCTGTTGACGTGATGAACAGTTTGAAGAATATGAGCCAGAGAACCATGTAGACGTCAATGGTGACAGCTGCAATGGCGATGAATCCGAATAGCGCGCCAACAAGGCCGAGCAGCAGGTATCGCCACTTGCTCCTAATCCAGTGCTCAGTCGTGGGAAACACGAACACAATTATCCATGTCAGCCACCATAGCAATGGAAACATTTCCTTCTCCGTCTCCCTCTGTTTCTATTTCTTGACTTGAAAGGCGCTAATTAATACTACATAGGGCGACCCAATATATACGTACCACACGCGTCCAGCTTAGCACTTTGAATTTGGGACATGTCTTCTGGAACGTTAAAGGACCCCGTGGAATGTAACAAAAGGCTTCGCGCGCGCTTCTTCGGAGTCCCTCACCAATCAGCGTGTGCTTTTCTGTACGGTCCGCGTCTTCTTAGCCTTGCTTTCTTTCTCTTTTCTTCCCCTTTCAAAGTTGCATCTTCTGTTTGTTCTGAGGTCTTTATCTCACCTGATTCTCCAGATTCCGCCAATTTACACTCCTCGCTTGGATCCATATATCATACGCGTGCAATCATTTTCTTAATTTCCTTCCTGTCTTTCAAGAATTTTCCATACTCGCCGTAATTCTTGAATGCCCGCAAGAAGATGATTCGCACTTTCTTGTCCACGCAGTAGACTATGTGGATGCCACCCTTCTTTGCTCTGAAAATCAGATTTCCATCAATATTTTCTTCAAACTTGTGCAATTCACTGAAGTCGATACTAGAACAATCGAGAACACCACTCACTATGGAATCTACTTCCTCCTTGTCCTTTAAATCCCTGATGAAATGCTTGGATACAACAACGGCCTTTATCGATGGTCTAATCGCCACGAAATGGCTGTGACAATTGATACAGAAATCCTTCTTAATCACGCATGGATTTTCCAATTTTATGCCGGCACTCATATCAGTCATTCGGTATAGCATAGGCAAGGAGAGAAATAGTTTATTCTTCGATGTCCGTGCGCGCGGTGTACAATCTAGTGTTCATCTTTCTCCTTCGTTTGGGGTTTTACGCCTTTGGTTTGGGCTATTTTTGCGACGGCTACTGCGCCCGACAGTATGCTATTGTTAAGGAAAGTCAGTTCTTTTCCAGAGTCCAACACGATGACGGTGTGAAGCGGGGTCAATTCTTTGACAACTCCCTCTTCATTCATGTACGTGCTAACCACTCTGTCTCCAATGGCGTATGGAAGTCTGCTGAGCGATTTAACCTCGTGCTTGTGGATGGCAACCATGATTACCGAGCCTGATGCTATTGCACTGTTCGGAATCGACATCTGTCCCACGTCGGTTCCTATTTTTGTGACTAGAGCCGTCATGTCTATGATCTTGCCTGGAATATTGTTCACCAAAACATCATCGCCTATCTTGAAACTATGAGTCGTAAAAACGAGTGCGCCTGCAAAGATGCCGCTGACGAAGGTAGATATGATTAGGCCTATCGTGATAGAAGCGATGCCTGCGCCAGCTAGAAGGCTTTCCGGTGAGACTCCGAGCGTGTGAAGCACCCCGAAGCTCATCACCAGAACTGCTATTGCCCCCATAGAAAACTGTAGAACTGTGGCGGCCTGAGCTCCGATGCGTGCGGTCATGAACGACTTTGCGTGTCGTATGAACAGCAGGATCACTAACCAAAACCCGGCGATTAGGATGATTCGAAAGGTTTCTCTTGAAAAGACAAACAGGTTTATCGGTGCAGCTACAAACAGGTCAAAAAGATAGACGGTGGCAAAACCTAAGATTATCAGAAAGGCTAGGATGATGGCGAATTTTTTAAAAGAATCAACGAAGCCAACCAACTAATCACCTTCATAGCAGTTACTGACAAATGCACTTCTATAGTTTTCTTGCGCGCTTGTGATACAAGAATGTTATAGAAGTTGCTTCTGCTAATCTTTTTAGCTTTTGATATCCGTGTCCATCAACACGCTTTTATTGCAGATTTAAGCACCTCTATTCAGTACTTGACGGATGGAAAGTTTTGGCCAAAGACCCTGTGTGCGGAATGTATGTGGATGAAAAGACGGCTCAATACAAGGCTACCGTTAGAGGAACGACTTACTATTTTTGCAGTCAAACTTGCATGAAAGAGTTCTTGGCTCCTGAGGTGGAAATTAAAAGGCTGAAGCTTTCAGTCGTGGTAGGAGTAATCCTCACGGTCCCCATAATAGTCTTGACGTACGTGAGCTTCTTGCCGATGAACATCAACAACTATGTGCTACTGGTACTTGACACGCCTATTCAGTTCTTCTTCGGTTGGCGATTCTACCGTGGGACCTACGATGCGATTCGAAATCGGATGGGCAACATGGACGCCTTGATAGCCTTAGGCACGAGTACCGCTTGGGTGTACAGTGCAGTCGTGACTCTTTTCCCATCGTTAGTCAGTTTCAACGGGGTCTTTTTTGACACGGCAGCCGCTATAGTCACACTGATTCTCACTGGGAGGTTTCTCGAACACATAAGCAAGGGCAGAGCATCGGAAGCCGTGAGGAGACTCATGGATCTCCAGCCTAAGCTTGCGCATGTGGTGAAAGAAGGGAAGGAAATCGAAATCCCGGTTGAGCATATTGAAGTCGGAGACGTTTTTGTGGTTCGGCCGGGAGAAAGGGTTCCGGTGGATGGCGCGGTCGTAGAAGGGCATTCCTCGCTTGACCAATCTATGATCACGGGTGAAAGCATTCCTGTGGAGAAAAACATAGGAGACGAGCTGATTGGAGCAACGATTAACAAGACCGGCCTCCTAAGAGTCAAGGCTACGAAGGTCGGTCAGGACACTGCACTGTCGCAGATAGTCAAACTTGTTGAGGAAGCTCAGATCGGAAGGGCACCCATACAGAAGCTTGCAGATCGAGTAGCGGCCTACTTTGTCCCGTTCGTAAGCCTCGTCGCCTTGGTGTCGGCATTATCCTGGTATTTCATCGGACACATTGGGTTACAGTTTTCACTGCTTGCATTCGTCTCGGTAACGGTGGTAGCCTGTCCGTGCACCCTTGGAATAGCAACTCCTGCTGCCCTCCTAGTAGGCACAAGCAAGGGTGCCGAGAACGGCATCCTGATCAAGGGGGGCGACTATCTCGAGATCGCCCACAAAGTGACGACCGTGGTGTTCGACAAGACAGGCACACTAACGGTCGGGAAGCCTTCGGTCACAGACGTGATACCGCTCAGCGGAAACGATGCTGACACCTTAGTGATGCTGGCAGCGTCAGTGGAAAAGGGCTCAGAACATCCTTTGGCTGAAGCAATCGAAAAGGAAGCTTCAGCACGGTCTCTTATCACTGCGGATCCGTCTGAATTCGAGGCAATTCCGGGTAAGGGCGTGAAAGCGAGAATTCAGGGTAAGAGCATCATGCTGGGCAACAGGAAGCTCATGGCTGAAACGTCCATAGACCTATCGAAAATCGAGAAAAAAACAAGCGCACTTGAAGAAGACGGCAAGACAGTGATGTTCTTGGTTGTCGACGGCAAGCTTGGAGGGATAATCGCAGCGGCAGATACGCTTAAGGAACACGCAAGAGACGCAGTGGAAGAATTGAAGAAGATGAACATAGAAGTCGTGATGCTCACAGGCGACAATGAACGCGCCGCAAAATCGATAGCAAAAAGACTCGGCATAGAACGAGTACTCGCTGACGTTCTGCCACAACAGAAAGAAGCCCTGATCGAAAGGCTTCAGAATGAAGGAAAGACGGTGGCCATGGTCGGAGACGGAATAAATGACGCGCCAGCTTTGGCCAAGGCAGACGTGGGCATCGCGATAGGTAGCGGGACCGACATCGCGAAAGAAACAGGTGGAATCGTGCTCGTCAAAGAAGACTTAAGAGACGTCGTAATAGCCATAAAACTGAGCAAGAGCACAGTTAGGAAAATCAAGCAAAACCTTTTTTGGGCCTTCGCCTACAACTCCGCCCTTATTCCGATAGCCGCGGGGGCACTAGTTCCATTCTTCGGAGCACAGGTATACACCGTGTTGCCATTTCTAGCTGCGGGCGCCATGGCTTTCAGCTCCGTGACCGTCGTAAGCAATTCACTTCTGCTGGAAAGGTTCAAACCCGATTTCTAAGAAATGAAGAGTGGTGAGATTCTGAACTCCGAATGCGGCGAAAGCAAGCCCAAATCACCGGCGAAAGAGGCAGGAGAAAAGGAAAGAACTGAGAAGGCCCGCCTAGTTGTTTCTGTGAAAGACCTAAGCTGCACAGTCTGCGCTCAAGCCATCGAGAAACAAGTTAAAAAAATCACGGGAATAGAAGACGTGAAAACTGCGATAATGCTCAACAAAGTCTTCATAGATTACGACCCGAAACTTGTTGACTCAGCCACTATCAGGAAGGCAATCGACAAGACAGGGTTCAAAAGTTATATGACTATCAAAAAAGACCGCTAGGGCAGCGCATGCACCATGGGTTTGATGCAAAAAACTTGATGCCACATTGCAGAACTGGCTGCTCGTCAACAGCGAATTGAGGCTTGCCACAATACTCGCGTGGCGAACGTTCGTAGCTGGCTTGTTTGATTAGGTATTTCGAGAAGTATCTTGTCCAATCCACTTTAAACATCGCAACTGCAATTACTATTCCAACGACCGTGCCGATCAATACTGATACTAAGTTGCTTCCTTGGCCAAACAGGTTCGCGATTATGCCTATTGAGAATCTACCGCCATAAGCAATAAGCAAGCTGACGAGGAATTTTCCCACTAACGCTGGGGGAAAGGCTTTGATTGGATTGTAATGGGCAGCACCAAGTGGAATGAAAACTAAGTCATCAGGCAAAGGTGTTAGGGCGAAAGCAAAGATTGCGAGGGCACCGAACTTGTTGAAGACTTGGGCCAAAAAATCTGCATTCTTCTTGAAGCTTCCTGTCATGGCTTTTCTACTGCTAAAACCGAGTAAGTACCCAGAGGATTGTCCAATCGTTGCGCCGATTGTTGCGGCCGAGGCAATCAGCAGAGGCTCGAAAACCCAGCCACTCCCAACCTTGAATCCTGCTAGAGTAAAAACGACGATGGTGTCAGGAACTGGCACAATGATGGACAAGGCACCGGCTAGACTTGCCACGAATATTCCAAGATACCCATACTGCAAGAAAAGATACCGCATCCAAGCGATGATGTTTTGTAACAGCACCGTGGTTCCTCTTTTGTCTAAGTCTTAACCCGAATGCAGTGCCTTGGATTATTAACTGTTTTTCAAAATCACGTAAGAATCTATTCATAATCTGATGATGCACTCCCCGCCGCCAACAGTCATGGGCATCTTCAAGCCTTCAACTCAACGCTAATGAAGGGAGTGAAATCGAAGTCCTGAGGAACTCCAGAGCGAAGCACGCGAGATTTTATATCTCGGGTCAAACGAGACCTGATGATTATGAACCGAAAAGAAAGTCCAAGGGATGCCGTTCTAAACGCCTCTCGCGCCTACTATGCTCATCGCGCCTATTACGCGGACCTTCTGGGTCAGGGAGCAACCTCACGCGCTACGACAAAACGTGAACTCGACTTTATCGAATCTGCCTTCCGCGCTAACGCAACTCACCGAGTCAACGACGTGCTTGACATTGCTTGCGGAAACGGTCGACACATAATCGGCTTAGCCCGTCGTGGCTACCGATGCACTGGATTGGATTACACTCCAGAAAGGGTCCAAGTAGCAAAGACCAGAGCTCAACTCGAAGGTGTCTCCGTAAAACTGTCGCAAGGTGACGCCACGAAACTACCGTACGAGAACGAGTTTGACGCAGCGCTTGCACTCTACATACTCTTCCTTCTGCCAGACGATGAAGACGTGCTAAAGTGTCTTCGGCAGATTCACCGCAGCCTAAGATCAGGAGGAGTAATGATCTGCAACGCTTTCAACCCAGTATCAGAACAGGCACACATGCTCATGCAGGGTTATCACGTCCAAGAAACCCGTGCTCGAGGCATACGATGCATGGACACGGATCGCGTGGAAGACTTTGACCAAGTTCGCGGCGTAACTTGGTGGGAGGAAACAAGCGTAATAGAGGCTTCCGACGGCATACACGTATTTCGAGATCATGAACGCATGCGACTCTTCACCTACTGGGACATTCTTCACTATCTTCAGAGTGCAGGCTTCACGGAGATCAAGTGCTATCCTGGCTGGAAAATTAAGTCTCCACGAAAACCCAAGGCAGCTTGGCTGGTCTTCGTTGCCCGAAAAAACTGATTCGCCTGTTTCGCCAAAGGAAATGATGAGCGCGCGAACGTGCACCCCGCATCGTGGAACGAGATCCACGTTCGAATTCTGTTTTTCTGGTAAACATTTGCACACTAACCACCACATAGTTGTTGTTCTTTTATCACTAGCCACATGCGAAAGAGCAAGAAGAACTGTCACGGTATGGAGAAAGGAGAGGCAGTCCTGGTCATAGGCATTGCTTTAATCAGAGTTGTCATTTTGGCATCCCGTGTGGTGATGGTCAGATCTGGACTCGGACGCTATGAACCAAAAGGATGATAAATCGGGAGAGAATGAGTAAAGAGGGGGGAATCTTAAACTTGGTAAGGAGATCGATGTTCGATCGAATTCTCCGAGAGATGCAGGAAATACGCTATCGGCTTGATGATATTGAGAATTCTATTTCAAGTTGGAATCCTCCACCGTTAGAGATTTCCGAATCAGAATTGTTTTCGCTACCTGATCATCTTCGAAAGGCCTACCTTACTGTGGCCTCTAAAGGCGAATGTACAGCAACAGAAGTATCAGATCTCACGGGACGCTGTCGAGCTATTGAGAGCAACTATCTCAATCAGCTAGTTCGCGTAGGTTGGTTGGCAAAACGAAGGAATTCGAAGGCGATACTTTTCCGTTTAGTCTCTGGAAAACCGATGAAGGAAAAAACCCTAATAGACATGGAGGAGTACAAACACAAGTCCGTCAAGTCGGACAAAGGATCATTGGCGGGTCAAAATAGCCCACCAGACGGAAACGCGCCTCGAACGATGAATCTCAAGTGTTTGTCATCGGACTACGATGGAACCATAAGTCCTCTGAATGTTCCAAGAAATGAGTCGCATGTTCCGCTGGAAACGGGTGTAATGCTTCGGCAGATTAGCAGGCTTTTGCCGATATCGATTCTTACTATGAAAGACTTGGGGTTTGTGATGCCAAGGACGCCCTTTGCCCACGCATGGTCAGCGATGGGCGGACTGGAAACGCAGATTGGAAAGAGAGTTTTGAAAAGAGAATGCTTGGAATCGAGATTGCCAACCATTTCTCATGCCGTTGACTATGCAAGATCACATATCACTGCTGCTGGGGTTGAGATCGAGGAAAAACAGGATTCTGAAGGGCGCACAATCGCTTTCTGCGTAGACTGGCGGCGAACAAAGGATCCGGAGGCAGCGAAATGTCAAGCTGAAGTCGTCGCGAATTACTGTAAGGCGTTGAAACTGAGTTTGTTGAGATACGAGAATCGTCCCTTTTACGACGTCTATCCTGTTGCTCCGGACAAAGGCAGAGCGCTACAGGAAACGCTTGAGGAGTTAGCTGTCAAAAGTGGCGTCCTCTATTTGGGAGACTCGGAAATGGATAACCCTGCTTTTAGAGCCTCAAGTATCAGCGTCGGCGTGCTCCATGGCGAAACACCCTTGAAGCTTCTCGATTGCGATTACCTCGTGAAGTTCGAAGATGTTCCACGTTTCTTGAAAGCTCTACTCGTAAACGATCTCAGATTCCGTTCTGATTTTCCCATGATTAAGGCTAATCCCGATCGAGAAAGAGGACTCGAACGCATGGATGATGTTGAAAAACGATCCAGCAAGTAGGTTTATGAGTTCCTGTGACCAATAATTGTAGAGCTTGCGCAAGTCCCATCGTGGCATCCAAGCCTAGCGCCCGCTGGGAATTTGCGCAAAACACCGTTTCCCGCAGACACAAGGGAAGTCAATTGCTGAAGAAGCGAATCGGAGTCATAATTTATCAGACTAGCACGAGCAAGGGACAAGAGTTAGTTGCCGAAAGAATGGTAAAGGAATTCATCAGGCTTGGGCATGAAACATTTCTTATCACAAGCAATTATCATGATGGCACGGAAGTGGTCTCTTCCGCAGACTTGGCCAGGTCAGGGGGGTACTCGTACACAGAACAAGACCCCGAACTTGGCATACCCATAATTCGAGTGGACAGCTACATAGCAAGATGGCCTCCTCGCCGAATAGGCTTTAGAGACTTCATACCAGTCTTGGAGAGAATCGTCGACGGCTTTCACCTAGATGTTCTAATAACGCACAGCACTTTGTGGAACGGTCCCGAGGAAGTTGCCAAATTCATAGAATGGCGTCGGTACATGAAGACAATAGGCGGATATCGAGATCCTCTCGTCTTCTGCCACATGTCTCACTTTCAGGAACCTTCACCAAAAAGGTATTCCTTAACTGAAAGATCTTTCAGGGTCGCGTGGAACAGGCTCACGCTTCCTCAAATCATTTCAACCGCCAACCTCATTCTCGTGGTCACACCCTTGGAGAAAGAGGCCAAAGTGAAGATGGGAGCAAAACCAGAGAAGTGTTTCTTATACCCTGGCGGTGTAGATGAAGAGGCTTTTTCGCGCTATTCGAGAGGCAATGATCAGGGCGTCAAAAACTTCCTCAAACAATCCAACATTGACGACGACAAGAAAATAGTGTCTTACATGGGCAGTATTGAAGAACGCAAAAACCCACTCGCATTCCTCAAGATAGCCGCAATTCTGAAGGAAAGAAAAGACATTCACTTCGTCATTGCTGGAAAGGGCGACTCGTCCTATTCTCAGAAAGTCATCGATACCGCCCAGAGTTTGCCAAACGTAACGTACCTAGGAGAAGTGAGCGAGGAGCAGAAAGTGCAGCTTATGAAATCCTCCTACCTGAACGTTCTGCTGAGCAGGTCAGAGGCTCTTGGGCTAACACAATTGGAGTTCATGTACTCGGGCGTCCCGGTGATCACATCAGGAGTTGAAGGGCAAGCTTGGCTCATTCGAGACGGCAAGGAAGGCATCCACGTTAAGGGACCGGACGACGTGGAAGGTGCAGCCGCCGCGGTCACCAAACTGTGCGACGACTCAAGTCTCTGGAGTGAAATGTCGGCCAACGCCAAGCAAAGAACGTCAGACATGACTACTTCAAAGCTCACCGAGCAACTTGACGAGGCCCTGTCAGAAGAGTTGATTAAAGAGAGAGGGCTGATCGCGATGCCCAGCGAGGTTCGAGCAACCATAGCCGAACCAGAGAATGTCTTGAAGAGCTGGTCATCAGGTACTTGGGGAGTGATAGCCACTGGGCGTAGACTGTTCATCAGGAGAGGCGTGATCTCAAGAAAGGTCATCGAGATCCCTTACGTAAATGTCACGTCCATCGAGCATACCCGAAGATTCTCGTGGAAGACCCTCGTTGCCGGCTCCATCATTGCTCTGTCGCTTTTTGTCGCGCTCTTTGTGAGATCAATTCTTCCAAAAATCTTAGTGTCTATTATTAATGAACTGGTGAAGTTCCTGACAGCAAGCAGACTCATACAGCCCTCATTTTTGGGAATTTTCTTGGCTGTTATCCCTCTGATTCCGCTTCTGGTTGCTGTGACGGTGTTTGCTGTGGAGGCAAGAACCGGGTTTACGCTTCGAGGCCCAGGGAAAGAGACAATATACCTTCCAGGCCAATTTAGGGAAGTGATCACTTTCATAAGGAACATGCAAGACGTCGATTTTGAAAGAATGTTTGTCGACAAGCGTAGATCGCCAGGTCCGCGGTCTTCTGCTGATGACTTTGTTGCATATCGATGAACCGAAGAATCATGTGAAGTCGCCGGTTTGTTTTCCCGCCGTGTTAGCTCGCAAAGATTATTACAGAGCTAAATGTGAAGGAAAAGCTCGGAACGTTTGCTGATAGCGTGAGAGTCAGTGTAATGTCTGCGACTTGGCCTGGATAAAGTAGTCCATCAGTGTAATTCCAATGTAAGGAGACGAATCGAGATGCATTTGAAGGATTCCAATCCATCTCACTCAAAGAAAGGAAACCTGCCGTCCTTCCTTCGTTCCGAACGTAACAAGTCAGGCTTTCACTGGCCCCTGGTTCCAACTGCCCCCAGTTTATGAAATTCAAAGCATTGGCACACCGAGAATCCGAGTATACGCCCACACCAACGCCTCTCATCGAGCCGCGACGGTCAGAATTGTTCCTGATCGCACGGGAAAATGTTGGCTCACACAGACCGAATATCAGACAGCATGCTATGATGACCACCTGAATCAAAAACCTTCTTTTGCTCATGCTTCTCGCCAACATTCAATTTCACGTTCTTGCTTTCGCGCGCGTTCAAACGCAAATGTCACGCGCGCTGTTAGTAGACATTAGTGTGCAAATGTTTTCCAGAAGAACATGATCGACAAAAGCACTGACGAAGATCAGTTAGGACCGCGCGCTGATGTTCTCTTTTTTATGACAAAAAAAGTGGGAGGTGCTTTGTCAACCTGTTGCGTTTATCGTCACGTCAAAGCTGAAGTTTGTTATTCCTGAAACCGTTGATGAGACAATCAGCGTCAGATTTACTTGAAGCACCTGATTCACGCTCAAAGTTTGATTGGCATAATTCCAATTCAAGGACACGTAGCTTTGGACGTTTGACGGATTCCAGTTCTGAGCAGTCTTGGAGAGCACAACGACGGAGTTTCCTTCATTTCTAACGTAGATCCCCACCGTTTTGTTTGAACCCGGGTCCAAGAGTCCCCAATTGATCGAAGACGTCTGGTTTGTACACGCTGAATCCCAATAGATGCCCACCCCAATGCCCTTTACTGATCCCGCGTTAGAGATAGTTCTACTTGTCTGAAGCAACGATAAGGCAGTTCCAAAGATTCCGCTTGCCAGAACGCACAAAGTAAGCAGCAACACAATTCGAAAGATGACTTTGTTATTCTTTTCCAAGCACGATTCCACGAACACTGTGGTCCGTGCAGACTTGGTATATGTTCATGTGCAAGTGTAACGCAGAAAAACAGAATCCTGAAGGGCCAAGGCATAACATTGTGCTACCCATAGTATTATGGAAAAAAGTGGCCATAACTCCATTAGTGAAGAATCAAAAAAGAGAGGATTATGAAAAACAGTCGCGTTGATCGTGTTACAACCTGCGCCTACGTAAATTGTTCACGTCTGAGTTAGCCATTCTTTGTGTTTTTCTACTTTTCCAGCTATTATGTCTGCGTAGCATTCAGCTATACGCCTGGTTAATGGTCCGGGATACTCTTTGCCCAAAGACAATCCATCTATGCTGGTTATCGGCGTGATCTCCCAACCTGTTCCACATAAGAAAGCCTCATCAGAAGAGTAAAGTTCTACGCGTGCAATATCTTTTACTTCAACAGGAATGCCTAGATCTTCTGGCATTATGCTAAGAAGCGTTTCTCTTGTGATGCTCTCGAGAATTGACGCAGTCACTGGTGGGGTCATCACTTTTCCGTTTCTTACTGCCATTATGCAAGCGCCCGTTCCTTCACTGACTAGACCCCTGTTATCCAAGAATATTGCGCCGTCATAGCCCAACCTCTCGGCTTCTCGCATGGCCAAGGCAGAATTGCCATAATTTGCCCAAGTCTTCACCTGTGCAGGAAGTGCATCAGAAGCGATACGGCGCCAAGTGCTAATCATGAACTTGCGATTCTTAGAAAACCGCGGATTGTCTTTGCCTAGAACGGTTTCGAATGTCCAGATTGGAATAACAACGTGAACCTCTTCTGATGCTCCAGCCCTTGGCCAAATCCTGGGCTGAATGTAAATGTTCGTGTCGAAACCATTGGCCCTAATAGTCTTCCTTGTGGCCTCCAAAAGCTCCTCGCTAGTAAAAGGAATCTTCAGCCCACAGACTGCGGCAGAGCGGCGAAGACGATCAACGTGAGGTTTCCATTGAAAAATGCCAAGCCTTCCACTACCGTTGACATCATTTTCTACGTAAGCTTTTATTCCTTCGAAAATGCCGAGATGAATAGGCTCCATTGCAGAGACAAGCGCCTTCTTAGTCTCAACCGTCTCCCCGTTCATCCAACAGAACTCTGCACCATGAAATGCAACAGACATAAGCCGATACCCTCGAATAAACCTAAGCTCGCAAAGATCCATATTTATGAGTTTTGATATGAAACATGGTCTGGTCTAAGCTCGCGCGTTGATCCTGAGAAGGCCTGATTCGGCGTCATGCACGAGGGTGAACTAGTCTAGGCCTTAGGATGTCTACGGCCAGCGACTATTACCCCGTAAATGACTGCAGCTATTATGATCAGCCCGACTAGGATAAAAAATGAGGCCCATATTGTCTCGGCTCCGGCCCCGCCGACCAGCACCAAGTAGAACACTATGCCGAAGAATATTAGGATCAAGCCGCCGACTAGCGGTCCTATGAAGACGTGTTCATGTTTCTCGTACTTCTCTGTCTTCTCCCACTCTGCTCCTTCGCCTTTCTCGGTTTCCCATCTCTGCTGTCTTAACTGTCTCCTTCTTTCTCTCCATTCCCTTCGCATCTCTCTTCGACGTTCCCTCCAATCCACAGGTTGCTGAACTTGAAGAGGCGCACCACATTTCGAACAGAACGCCATCTTCTCATCCACATCTGCCCCGCATTTCGGACAATTCGGCACAGTCTTCACCTTCACTTGTGATCCATTCTGTGGAGCACATATTTAACACCTTTTTCAAGAAACCTCTGAAAAGCATTATATGCTTCTAACGTCAAATACGGCTCTTGAGGCTACGAAATTGAACCAGCAGGTTTGGACGCCGCATCGCTATTACAGAGAAGGCATCATCACTGCCATATCCGCAGGAGTCTTTTTTATCTTGGTAGGAATGATCTTTGTTACCAGATCAGGCCTTTATGGCAGTCTTCAAAACTTCTTCAGCACAGGTGCATGGACAAACAGGACTATTGGAAATACTACTATAACGGTTCCTGTCCCAGCAAGCCCAGGCGACCACACTGAGGTTTACAATGCAGTGTTAGAATTCTGTCTAGCTTGGGGGTTCTTCCAAATTCTGATTCTGGTCTTCAGATTTATTACCCCTTCACCACGACGGATGAAGGCCAGGACAATCTCAGGCATAGTTTTCTGGTTTGGAACTGCTTACCTCATCAACACATACCTTAACGCGACGGCAACGCAAGATGCATGGTTTACCTTCTGGGCAGCTATAGTGGTGCTGATAGGCGTCACTCTGATCGTCAGAGCCATTGTACTGGCACTAATCAGAAAATAGCGCATACTGACATTGCTTGATAAGGCAGAAAACATGGAAAACTAGCGCGCCAAAATGCCCTTGATGAAACCTAGAATTCGTGCCGCGTTGTGCCTTAACTCTTCAGAATCTCTGGCAGTTCTTCGATTCTTATAGTGGTCTGTTCTCTTTTCTTCAGATCTCTTAGGACTACTTTTCCTTCTTCGAGTTCCTTTTTGCCGACGATCACGGCATAATCGATTTTTCTCCTGTCTGCGTCTTCCAAGGCTTTGCTCATCTTTCGCCCCATGACTTCAAACTCGACTGCTGTCCTAGCACCCTTGAGAATGCGTGAGATTCTTAGAGCTTCAGCTTTGGTTTCGTCTCCAACTGAAATGACCATGACTCTCTTTTCCACGGTTTCTTTGAGGGTTACTTTCTGCCCTTGCATCGCCAGCATTATTCTGTCTACTCCATTGGCGACGCCTACGGCCTGTGCTGGTTCTCCTCCGAACAGTTCAATAAGCTTGTCGTATCGTCCACCACCGCTCAACGCCACGTCAAGCTCGGGGACGTACACTTCAAAAATCAATCCCGTGTAATATTCAAGGCCTCTGGCAAAACCCGCTTCCACTCGCATACTGATTTTGCACCCGCTCTCTAGAACCAATCTCAGGATTTCATTCAGGTTTTCAACAGCGGCGACAGCCTTTTCATATGCCTCAACGAATTTCTTCATTTTTTCCACTGTTTGACAAACATCTTCGCCACGAAGCTCCACAAGGTTTCGAAGGACAGCCAAGCACCTTTCTGAGGCGCCTGAGTCCTTGACGAGCCTAAGCGAATCGTCATACTGTTTCTTGTCCATCAGTTGCAGAACCGCGTTCTGTGCCTTGTCGTCCAACCCCTCGTCAATCAAAACTCCTCTCAGGACTCCAACGTGGCCGATTTTGAAAATGCAATCTTTTAGTCCTAGTCTGTCCATCAGACTGCTCGTCACCATCAGCACTTCAGCGTCTGCTTCAGGTCTGCCTGACCCTATCAGCTCAAAGTTCGATTGCCAAAACTCCCTGTAACGGCCTCTCTGTGGCTCATCATAACGATACAGGCTTCCAACGCAGAAGAGCCTTAAGGGTCTCGGCTCGTTCCTCAGAGCCGTTGCAACAACTCTAGCGATTGAAGGTGTAAACTCGGGTCGCAGTGCAACCATGCGTCCCCCAAGGTCTTTGAAGGCAAACATGCGCAGGCGAACTTCCTCGCCTGCCTTCGTAGCCAAAAGCTCGTATGACTCAACCAGCGGCGTCATGATTTCCTGATATCCGAATGATTCTGCCACGTTTCTAGCCTTGTTCTCGACGTACTTCATCATTCTCGTTTCTTCAGGCAGAAAATCTCTCATTCCACGAACCGTTTTGAATTCTGGCATCTTGCATTTTTCTCCTTCAGGCCAGAGCCAACTGGGAAACCGAGTAGTAAACCACTTCGCCTCTGCGGTTCATGACTGCTAGGATCAATTCTTTCTTCAGGCTCTGGCTCTGTTGCAAAGCGGTCGTCAAGTCCTGAAGAGAAACCGGTTTTCCCTCTTGAATGCTCAGAATCAGGTACTTGGCCGTATCCTTGCTGTATTCTCCTCTTTCGTAGGCTCGGAAATCAACGCCCAGACCGAACCCTTCTCTGACGACGTATCCTCGGCTTCTCAAATCACGATAAGCGAGATACTTGACCCACGCCTCGCCATCGGCGGCTTCGTAGCACTGCAGTAGACATTGGAACTCTTGCTTCTTGCCTCGTTTGTCTTCAACTTCCAAGATTCTCTTTTCAACGAGGTAAAGGGCCTCGTAAAAGGCAAGAAATAGCTCATTATCCTGGGGCACGCCGTATCCCCTGGAGGAAAGCTCATTCACGTCTGATTCTAGGGAGATTCTGACTCCTTTCTCTGCCAGCGAACCTTTGATCTTGAGCTCAGATTTGCCCGAGACGTTCTCGTTGTTCATAATCATTCCATCGACCATTATTCGCGCTTGCGTTTATTCGAAGCATTTGCTCCAAATCTACGGAAGTCGTCCTTATATAGAATGCCGCTTTCGCAGACAATTGCTGTTACGTAATCAAGCGGAGTTACGTCGAAAGCTGGATTCAGAGCGTTCACTCCTTCAGGAGCAATTCTCACTGAACCAATATGAGTGACCTCGTCGGGATTTCTCTCTTCAATAATGATGTCGGATGATCTTCTGGCCAAGTCGAACGTTGATTTCGGGGCCGCAACATAAAACGGAATGCCGTGCTTTTTGGCCAAGACTGCAACAGTGAACGTGCCTATCTTGTTTATGACCGCATCGCTTACGATTCTGTCAGCTCCGACTATGACCTCGTCGACCATTTTTTTGTACATAACGTATCCAACCATGTTGTCAGTTATCAAAGTGACGGGTATGCCGTCTTTCTGAAGCTCATAAGCAGTCAATCTTGCCCCCTGCAGGAGTGGTCGAGTCTCGGTGGCTATGACTCTAAGCTTTTTTCCTTGTTCAGACGCGGCTCTTATCACGCCAAGAGCCGTGCCATAATCAACAGTTGCCAACGCTCCCGCATTGCAGTGAGTAAGGATTACATCGCCGTCGTGAATTAGTTCTGACCCATTCTTGCCGATCAGACGGTTCGCATCCACGTCTTCGTCAGCGATTTTCTGGGCCTCTGCAACAACCAGCGCCACTATAGTCTGGACGTTTTCGTTTGATTCTTTTGCCCGGTTCAGTATTCTGTCTATTCCCCAAAACAGATTGACAGCAGTGGGCCGCGTTTCTTTAAGAATTTTTGCCGACTGCTCCAACTCGCTGATTAGCCTCTCCTTTGTTGTTGATTTTGAGTTTTGAGCGGTCAAAGCTAAACCGAACGCCGTGGCCACGCCCAGCAGCGGGGCTCCTCTTATCTTCATCTGTCTTATTGCTTCGGCAACTTCTCGGCAGTCTTCCATTTCAATCATGGTTGTCTCGTTTGGAAGCCTGGTCTGATCTATAGTTATGATTTTTCCAGCATGCCACTCAATCGTGCGCATTTGCAGGCCTCGATAAACTGTTGTAGCCATAGGCTGTTGTGGATAAAAGCATATTCTCCGTGCCAAGAAAGAGTTTGCTACGTGCCATAATTTCGCGCGCGCAAGGTTAGGATTTAGTTTCTTCTTGCAGGATTACTCGTGACATAGCACAAGGTAGCACATCAAGTATGAAGCTTTCGCCATCATGTTGTGAATGTGCAATCGGTTCAACGTCGTTATTGTAGAAAAAAGGCAGGGGCCATAAACCGTTTATGCTGCCCGAACGTAGGATTTTCTGGAATAAGGCAGAAACATGAAAAGTGTGTCTCTTGAAGCTCTGGTCGATCGTTTTGGCAAGAGATACTCCGAAATCTTGGGCATAAACTTGCAAGGGGGAGGAGACAAGGAGATTTTTAAATGGTTCTTGGCGTCTGTACTTTTCGGAGCTCCAATAAGGGAAGAAGCGGCTATCAAGACTTACACGTGCTTCAAGAAGTATAATATTTTGACGCCTGAGCGGCTTCTTGAAACAGGATGGGACGGGCTGGTCAAGATCTTGGATGAGGGGGGCTACACACGGTACGATTTCAAGACGGCAGACAAGCTTCTTGAAGTGATGCAAAACTTGGTCGAAAAGTATGAGGGAAGGCTGAAGGTTCTTCACGCAGAAGCCTCTGACTCGCACGATTTGGAAAAAAGGCTTAAGGATCTAGGAAAGGGCGTAGGCGACACCACCGTCAATATTTTCCTGAGGGAGCTACGCGACACCTTGGAAAAGGCTCGTCCAGAAGCCTCAAGTCTTGTTGTTCTTGCCGCCAAGGGTTTAGGAATAGCAAAGAAGGGGACATCTCAAGTCACCTTGGAGGATCTTGAAGAGTATTGGCGCAGAAACGAAATCGCAGGGGAATCATTCATGAATTTCGAGGCGGCACTGCTTAGGCTGGGCAAAGATTTCTACAGGAGAGGAAGACCTGTCGTCTTTACTGTCACAAGCGAGCACTTGAGTCAAAAGGCGACTTGACATACGTTATGACTTCGATGGGAGATTCGCTGGTTGATTTTAGCCTCTTCTTCCATTCTTCACCTACTGCCACGAGAGTGAAGATTCCGGAGATTTCGGCCTTCGCTTTTCGAACAAGATTAACCAGGGCTGCCTGCGTTTCTCCTGTCTTGATCATGTCATCCACTATCAGGACACTGTCTCTTTTCTTGATTATCTCCTTCGGAACGTAAAGGGTCATCGTTACACCAGAGTCCCGGCCTAAGACGTATGTTTCCTCAAGAAAGGCTTTAACACCAACCTCTTTGCCCCTTTTAGCGATGACAAGGTTCACTCCAAGAGCGTTCCCAACCATCGTGGCCAATGGAATCCCGTCAACAGCAGCCGTCAACACCTTCGTCACACGTTTTCCCGCAAAGTCTGCAAGCGCATGGTTGGCCGCCTGCTCCAGAATGTTGAAGTCACCTACGATTTCAGTGTTGTCAAAATACCCATCCTCATCAAACTTTATTCTGCTACGAAGCTCAGGCTCCAAACCCACAAGCTTGGTCAACACTCGCCACAATTGCTTAGCCCTCGCCGTGTTCGGCAACACATGACCCTTCGCATACCTGCTGAGAACAGTCACCGGCAAACCAGTCTTAGACGCCAATTCACGGTACGTAATATTCCTCTTATACTTCGCAGTCCTCAAAAGCTCAATAGTCATGAGACGAAGCTTCAAATCCTCCGCGTGCGTACTCATAAACATCCCTTAAACATCTATAAGTCAAACCTCAAAGCACTCTCCATTTATTATTGCCTTGACAATTTAAAATTTTCCGTTCTACCGACGAATACACATCCATGACACGCAAACCACAAGGCTCGCACTAATTCACCTTCAGTGGTCGAGCAAGCGTCGGATATCGCGCGCTAGTTTTCGCAGAACTGGGAAGAATGAGCTTGGCGGGTCCGCTGGGACTTGAAACCCACGGGGTGAATTTGTACTATCCCCTTTTTTCTGTCGCAGCGTACATGCCTTTATGTTTATGGCTGTGTCCTTATCATATTGGAGAAGCCATGACAGGCCTAGCCTCTTAACCAAGCCTTCTCGAAGACTTGCAGCGATCTAGAACTCTGAGTTCTGGCAACCCCATCACTCTGGAACTGAATATGTACCGCTTCCTCAATCATTTTCCCATTTTTGTAATTTAACCGAAGCATGTGCATGCTTTTGTTCTCTAGTCTCGCTGGGGCTTCGGTTGTCGGTCTCTCCTGGACTACCATCAAAACCGCTATAATTTTATCGCATTTTCCGTGCGAATTGAGTGAGCCTATATTACTGTATCCATCCAGCAGGAACTTGAGCAGAAAGCTGTGGAACCATACCTCCGCTAACGGAGTGAGGACGGTGATTCCTTATGCTGCAAATCAACGTTGAAGAGAGAAGAGACTACTGAGAGTGGATAGATACTTCAGAACTCACGGCCCAGCCCGCGACAAGAGAACCCACAGACGAAAAGCAACTGTCGAACGAATGAATTCAAGGCTGAAAGCATCTGAGCCTAAACAGACACAGGATCAGAGGTCTCAAAAACATCATCATTCATGCCCTGCTCTGCACGATCGCCATGCTCACCACAGCACTGGCCGCAGTAATGTTGGAACGAGTGGAAAAAGTCAGATTCATGACCCTACTCGGAAGCTGAGCAGAAATTGACACAAAGGAGTGCTTTAGCAACAGGCTAGCGCGCTACAAGGTAGGCTCTTGCGATTATACCTCTTATTATTCTCAACGCTTGGTTAGGAGACGATGATTATGGCTTGTTCGAAAATATCGAACAAACTGTTTGAACGTATAGTATTAAATTAGAGAATGGCACTTTAGAGTGGAAAACGATAGCCGGGTTAAAGGATTGAGCGGAAGTAATGAAAATGACCGTTCAGAAATTGCGGGCAATACTTTGCGCACCTACTGGTATGTGCTAATCAAAAATCAAGACTGCGGAGTTAGAGAAATCCAAAGAGCCTTAAACTTCTCGAGTTCCAGCACTGCTCACTATCATCTCGAAAAATTAGTTGATAAAGGTCTTTTGGTCAAAGACACGTGTGGCAACTATAAACCAAGTGGCAAACGAAAAACCGGACTGATCGACCCCTTCATTATAATTCATGGCGTTGTTTTTCCAAAGCAGCTGTTGTACGCGGTTGCAACAAGCGCAATGTGCCTCTTTTTTATGGTATTTTTTTGGAATTTTCTCAATTTGACCGTCATACTTGCGTTGTCCCCTGGCATATTGGCTTGCGGAATTTTCTGGTTTGAAACCGTACGGCTGTGGTCAAGTTTGCCAACCTTCAGGTAACTGTTCGATATTTTTCTAGAACTGTTCGAAACTGTAGATTAAATAGTTCGGAAAACGCTAATGTGGCTGTAGACGAAAAATGAAAGCCAAAATCTTTGTTCAACTAGTAACGTGTTTTCTTCTTTCGTTGATGATAAGTTCTGCATTGAGTCTTCCTTTCTCAATGACAGTGAAAGCTGAACTTAACGGGGAAGGTATTGACGTAAACTCGGAGTATTCTAGCGGGACCACAGGGTCGCCTAATGAAAACCTTTCGTTATGGTACGCATGGATCAATTGCAATGGCACACAAGTCATATATTTGGCCTATCTATCAACCAGTGTTCGGCCACCTGTCATCACGTTTGTTGGTCAACGCTACATAACCGAGAACAATGAAGAAGTATTCGTTGGAAACACTTTGACCGGCATGGAAGTATACAACGACACAAATGGAAATGGAATACCCGATGGACCCAGTGAAATTCTATATAATTTTGCGGTCAATAGTTCTGCTAGTCTTGAAGCTACACCGATAAAAAAGTCGACAGTTCAAGGAATAGCTCATTACACATGGGGTGTACGCTATAATGACGTGGATGGATTCTTGCTTACCGACAACCAGGTCGAAAGTGCAAATGTTATTCTGGAATACCTCAACTTTTCCTTCGATTTCTCGATCCTAGGAAACAGGTCAATTCTGAAAACAAATTTTGGTATCGGACGGATAACAGATGTAACTAACTCAAACTTCAACTTAAGCCTCGATGGATTGAGCCTTTCACTTCTGTACGGAACCACTGTTCTTACACCTAAAAGCCATGAAACTTTAATCGATGGCTCATCATACAATTCCATGACTGCTCAGGCATCAACTGGGCCGGCAGAATCTGGACAAATCACCATAGAAAATGTTACAGCCTACGAATTCCTGTTTGGCCAAAACTACACGCTTTTTACAGGTTCACAGAATCAGACCATTCCATCACTTACTGTTGGCGTGGCGCAACAAAGCGTGTCAGAGGGATTATACGTCTCTGTTGAATGGGTACTTTCTGATTTTGAAAATGTGCTAAATGATGTGTTTAGCAAAATCAGCACTATCAATGAACCGATTAGTTTGGATTACACCAACTCCTCTTTCTTGTATAGAGTATGTTACTCTGAGTGGGGCGGGAATCCGATTGAACATGATCCAGAATATGTGGCTCATCTGACAACTGGCAATAGCGTCTTACCAACGACGGGTTTTCCATGGATCTTTGTAGTATCCGCTGTTATTATCAGCTCAGCGGTTTTGTTAGGTGCGATTTATGATTTAGAAAGAACAAGAAAGATCAGTTTCTTGAGAACGTTAAACGTTTGGGGAAAAAGCTGAAGACTATTGGATCAGCCTTTTGTCGCGAAGGAAACGATTGCTTCTTCTACGATGGCATGCTTAATTCATGTTACCGTTAAAGTAAGGGCTTAGAGATATTCAAAGCGAGCTCTTTCGGCAAGTGCGCTGAGAAACCGTGGAAAGGTCAAACCAACCAACAAGTTTATTCTGTTGTGACGGAACAGCTCTCACCGTGCATTTTGACCTGAATGGTCGACTGCGCTTATACATCGAAAAGGCTTCTTGATGAAGTGACTTTGTAACATGAGGGAAGTACGGTTAAAGTTTGAAATGTCGATTACCTTGCTAACGTATTCAGTCGGTTTTGAAGGTCTCAAGAAAGGTTGAACCGTTACAGATAGGTTCAAGTGTGTTAAATGGGGATAGCCATTGTTTGATTAAAGTGGATAGTGGTTTCATCCACTGCCAAAATCCCAATCAATGTCTTTTCGTATACCTTAAAGGTAAAACGAAAATCAACATGATAATTTCCTGAAGCAGTCATTATGTACTGTCCATAAGCTAATGTACAGTTACTACCATAAAGATCGAATCCAAAAGTATTCAATGACTCAATACCCAATGGCGTAGATTTCACATCAAACTTAACCCCAACAAGGTCTACGCTTTGAGTGAAGAAACTCTTGTTTTCTTGGGTTTTAAAAACAAATATTTCCGCAACGCCCGTATTAGATCGGACTCCCCCTAACACAGGCAATGCCAATATGAGCAACCATTTAGCCCCATTACTTGAAAACGTGCACGTATCATTAATTATGGGTGTAGAACTCAGAGCGTAGTCAGAAGTTACGACTGGCAAGGTGTCAACTTGAACGTAAATATGAGCATAAACCTCGAAACAAACAAGCCCAACTAACACCACCGACAAAACTATAGCAAACCGCTTTCGAGTAAGCTTTCGAACCATCAATTCTCACCTCTCTCTTTCTCTACCTGAAAATGAGTGCAATAATACGCTTTATATGAACTTTTGCCCTATTTTACAATTTGACTGGCTAATAGATACTAATTATCCAAAGACAACGGCAAACCAAAACAAAAAGAGGGTGGAAAGAAGTTTTCCTCTATCACCTAGCGCGATGGTATGGGAAGTGTTAGCGGCGCGCGCTAACCGAAAAAAGTCGCCAATATGCCGTCCCACCAGTTAGACCAGTATCCAACGTTGTTGCCATCAGGATCGTTAGCACGGGTGGAGAAAGTATACAACTGGCCCTCCACTCCTTGTATTCCCAATCCAGGTCCACCAGTCGGTGTCGCGGGGGTACGGGGTGGCCAATTCCATGCCAGGGTATCCGTTACGCCGGTATATAGGAGGGGACTGGTGTCTGGCCCTAGCCATCCCCAAAACCAGTTTGGCTCCTCGTATTGGGCTCCGTAAGCATCTAGTATAGACACAGACTGTTTTCCCCAGGACCAAAACCTGTTGGAAGTTCTCAGGTAAAACCGGGTGAGCAAGTATAATCTGCCGTTCCCGAAGCCGACTTTGGGACTACTACATGACCCCAGGCAGCGAGTCCCTCAAGTGGGATGGTCAGGCCGCATACGGATACATCTGAAATCGGGTAGGTATACGAATATCCCGCATTTACTGATGCGCCCTCCGATCCTGCTGAAACGCCAAGACTGACGCTAGCTGATGACACTCCTTGCGTGGTGGGTGGTCCGTGTGTTATGATTTAGTTTGAATTTCCATAGTAAGTTACGTTGTTCTCTTGCAATACCTCGCCAGTACACCGCTTACTGTTGTAGGCAATGAATCCAAGTGTGGACATAGTGGGCATCACGAGGGTGTACCAATCCTAGGTGTCGAATTCACCAGCCCAGCAGCAGAGACAGAAAAGAGTCTCCTAAATTACTGCCTCGCAAAATGTTGCAACACAGAAGCGTCCTGAAAAAGCCAATCTTCCTTGTGGGTCTTGTTTTCCTAGGTGCTTGGCTTGCTATGTATCGGATTGATATTAGGACAAATGTTTAGACCGTGTCTTCTAATTGGATGCCGATTGTTTCCGGAAAATTGGCTGTCACTCTCAAGTCTGATAATCATTAAGTGGGAAAAAAGAAAAGTCAAGACAGCGATTGTCTAAACAAGCGCCAGCCACAGATCTACGAAATGTTGTGCGATTAGATTCTGTCTCAGCGCCGGCGAAACATGTAAAACATTTATAGTACAGGCATACAAACACCTACATCGCAAAGAAAAGGTGAAGAAAATGAAGAATATGATAAAGACAAAAATAATTGCAATTTTATTCGCCACAATTGCTTTGATCGGATTAACGATCACAACGCCTACGCTTGCTAGCGCTACAGTTATCAAAAAAGGAACAGCATCAATTCGTGGAGCTGACTTACCTAATATAATTGGAACACCTGAAAACAACATTAGGTTTGCTCTATGGAACGGTACTGTTTGGTTTGAATTGCCTTTCTCCGTAAATGAAGCAAAAGTTCAGAAAAAGTTTACCGCTGATGCTAATGGAACAACAGTTGCTTCCGCTGTGTCAGCTGATTCAACAACAATCTCGGCAGCCGACGTGTTTTCAGTAAAAATTCCTGCTATGGTCGGCGTGAACGCTTCTTCCGGCGAATGGTGGGATATGGCTCTTGATTTAGATCTCTTAAATCGCTTATCAGTTCAACTCTCGGATGGTGCAGACTATTCGTGTATAATATTTATTTATTATCAAACGAGCGGATCTTGCCTTCCCCCGGATTACAGTTCTGACTATACTTTGCCACTATTTGCCTCGCCGGTCAATCAAACTCAAACAAATCAAACTGCCGAAGTAACAGCTGTCGCAACATCCTCTTATCCGATTGCAAAGTTTGGTGTCCAGAGCTTTTCAATGCCTCAAACTGCGAAAATGGTTGCAGCTTCACAGGACCCCCAAGTGTATAGCCTTCAGACTGTATTGGAACAAAGATTTGAAAACACTGGAAGCAATCCACAGCCCACATACCCAAGCCCTTTCTATTTGCCTGCACAAGGACAAGCAGTATCAGGAGTTATACTAAAGATTGAGTGGAATGATGTTGGTGATCCATATTGGCGCGCTCTTAATGCTTATATTAATGGTCAAATAGTGTGGACTGATAACAACAATCAGGGATTATACATTGCGCCTGGTAGTTCTTCAGTGGAGAAAGATATTACAAACAAAATTGTTTGGTGGAGCTACAATAATTCACTTTGGGTATACAACAATGCAAGTGTTGTTCTCACAACCTATGCAGGTTATGGTCACTGGGACGTTCGCGCCTACATTTATGTTGTGTACACTGCTGCCGTCCATTTCATAAGTGTAGCGGCAAATTGGGCACAATATTACAATATCCAGACTAACACTCAAAATACGATTGACTTTCCCACAGCACTTCCTGATAACACTGCAAATCAAGGGGGCGCAGAAATGGTGTACATACATGCGAAGGCTAGTAACGATCCATGGGCCAGATATTTGGACCTTTATATCAATGATGTATTTGTCCAAAGGTGGACGATTAAATATGAGGCAGATGAGTCATTTGATATAACAAGCTATGTTCTTGGCGCTTCTAGTGTTACGATAGGTATTCAACTGATATGCGGAGTGGGCACATGGGGTATTGATGGGGATATAACTACGCTGTATAGGCCTTCTGTGGCGCCTGATTTTGACCCATTTTGGACAAGCCCGACTAACCTTCAAACTCTAACAAGTCATGCAGGGAACATATACTTCAATTATGCCGGTCTGAACAATTTTGCTGGGACTTTTTCTACTGAAACAGAGGGTTTTGGAAGCAGCGCGAACCCATATTATTTCTATACCGGATTAACAGCAGCATACCCGCTTTGCACAGGATGCTTCCTTGTCGGTTCCATGCAAACGCACATAAGCATAACTGAACCTGATGGACATACGATACTTCCAAACGATCATTACTCGTACCAGGGCTTCAGTGGATCATCTAGCGGAAGCACAGAAGTGAACCCACTCGCAAACATGGGAGTAGCGCTTTTGACAGGGACTTCAATATGCCTGTCAGTAACCGATCCTGCGCTAGCGGCAATGCTAGCTTTGGCGGCTCTCGTAGTCCAGTATAGTTCACCCGCGCCTGCCTATTCAGTAACAACTGATTCCACAGGAATAGAAATGAATTACAACGGTCCAGATTATAGGCCTCAAAGTATGCTATTGAAATGGAGTGCGCTTTGGACTGGTTCGGGAGTATATACGGTGAATATAAAAACTACGGTGACAATGGAGTTGGATGTTGGGTATTATGCTACGATTGTGTTTACTGATACGTTCACTGTATACGTTCCAATCAGTGGGCTACCAACCCTAACTATTTCAGCTTCAAGCGGTGGAGCCAACCCTCCAACCAATCCTTCGCCAAGTACCTACACCTGTAGCTATGGCAGTTGCTATCCGGTGACAGCATATCCCGCCGCGAGTTACTATTTTGACCATTGGTCGCTTGATGGACAAATATATTCTACGTATCCAACAACCACAGTGACGATGGCATCAGACCATACCCTAACCGCGTACTTCAATCCAACTCTGACTATTTCGGTTTCAGGTTCAGGTTCAACCAGCCCCCCGCCAGGAACGCAGTCCTATAGCTACGGCTCTTCCGTTACGGTTACGGAAACTCCGTCGAACGGTTATGCTTTTGGGTTTTGGTTGCTTGACTCGACAACGTTCTACTACAGCACTTCAGTAACCGTGACAATGTGGGTTAGCCATTCGCTGACAGCGTATTTCTTCCTGGGAGGAGGCGGCGGAGGATGTCCCTACGTTGCAACTTGGAATGGCACTGGCTACGTGTTAGACAACAGCATCTTGCCAGATTCAGAGATGAGCAGTGGACGTGACGTCAAAGACTATTATAAGCTCGAGCAGCCACTCGTTCCAACTCTTCAAGACACCAAGAGATCGATATACTCTCTGAAGATCTGCGAGTTTGAACACGAACACGACTACATTGACCAGGCTCAACTCCTGGCTGTCGACCATCCTGATGACGTGAACGTTGCAGTCACATCCACGGGCGAGATCCTAACCTACAAGAAACCTGCCTCACCCATAAGCGCAAAAAGCAACGACGGTACAAACGTGCTACCACTACTGAACGCGGCTGACGGAAAATACTATCAAGGCTACAACGGAAGCTACGTAACCCTAACGTTCGCTGCCGCGGACGTTTCAGCCGGAGCCAAGCTCGTTGTAAGGGCAGACGACTTTTCGATCAAATGCCCAATCTACGTTCAAGTGATCAACGCGACGGGACAATGGAACACCGTTGCAAGCTTCGACACGAGGGGCAACTGGGCAACGGACATAATCAACATGACGGGCCTTCTGCCAGACGCGCTGGGAAACCTGAGGGTTAGGCTGTGCTTCGTCTCAACCGACGAGATAGACTACGTAGGACTCGACACCACACCCCAAGCAAGCATACAAGTGCACAAGGCAGTATTGCTAAACGCGTTTAGCTCCTCGCAGGGCGACGTGACCAGTCTGCTCAAGGCAGACGATGAAAAGTACGCTGAACTAGTACCAGGCCAACAAATACGACTCACATTCCTACTACCCGCTAACCAAAGCGGCCAAAGAACATTCATATTCTACGCAGAAGGACACTACGAAACCATACCATGACCCACCACCCACAACTCTCTTCCACAACCCCTTTTTTCCATCTGTAACGACTAATGAAGCACGTTCCATTACTAAGTGATGCTAATTCACAATCGGAAGTTCACATAAGCCCTGGGAGTGTGCACGTGTTGGTTGTTCTTTTGAGAGAACGTGGTATTCCGCAGTCAGAGTTATTAGGTCAGAATGTTCATTCGCTACGTAGGGGGCTACAGGTTTGGTTAAAATGCTTGTTGTTGGGAGTTTCTTAGCTTTGATTCTTGGTGTTTTGGTTGGGATGCCCATTCTAAGGTCCTCAATGCAAACGGTCACTCTTGGGGAGCAGCCGAATACCTTAAGCTCTACATGGAGCAGAGAAGCCACGGATCCCCAGACGGAAGAAACCCACCTGAACCCCTCACAGAAGAGTCTCCCTTAATCAGAGATGCCACAAGCCACGCGCCACGCCCTGTAGGACCCAAGCAGATAAGAAAACTGGTTCATGAGCTCTACGTTAAAGCCGGTCTCGTCAAGCAGCCTAGAGGGCGCATGTACGAGTCGAGGGTGCACAGCCTACGCAAATACTTCAAAACCCAGCTTCTAGCGCTAGGCATCCAGCCCGACTACGTCGATTACATGATGGGCCACACGGTGGACACCTACCACGACATCCAAATGAAGGGAATCGACTTCCTACGCAACATGTACGCCGCCAGCGGCCTAGCCATCAAACCTAAAACACGTGTAAGCAAGATTGAAGCCCTCAAGGAGATCATCCGCGCCTGGGGACTCAACCCCGAGCAGATCCTCACTAGAGAAGCCCTGTCTCAACCAGCTGCAGTACACAGATTCTCAGCCGATCAGGAAAACATTGAGCTACAGGTCCTCAGCAAAACACTACACGACATCATCAGCAAAGAAGCCGTTAAAACCACACGACCTTAAATCAGTACAAATGCGCTCCGTGGGTGGCGGGTCCGCTGGGATTTGAACCCAGGACCTGCGGCTTTCTCCGATGCTGATCCTAGAAGGCCGCCGCGCTATCTGGGACCTAGCCTATCCATGCTGCGCTACGGACCCCGCTGGAAAGTGATATCAATTGTCGAATATAGTTTTATCTGAGCCACGAAAAAAATGGATGTCAATGCCAACAAGGAATGCATAGTTGTGTCAATGCAGTGCAAGAAGGAATAGTGCAAACTCATATTGTGTGAAAGTCATGCTTCAAACTTGAAATGGGTTGACACACAGATTGAATTAGACAAACACCGACGCCAGCAAGCGCGCCGTGAACTATCAAGGACGAAGACCAGAAAAAACCGACCTAGGAGGGGGTATCAAATGTTCGGCTGAAAACAAGCCAACATTTGGGTAGGGCGTGCCATCAGCAAGAGATTTCATGTTGGAAACCCATGGAGGACGCGAAAACCAGCCTAGGAGGGGGAGGTGCGTTTTTCGCGTGTTTTCAACCCAAAAACGCAGGTGGACCCCAGTAATCTTCATGTATGTAGAACCTCAAGGTGGAGACCAAGAAAACCAAGTAGTTTGAAAATTCATATGCAAAAACGTGCCAGAATAGACGTTAAACATGGTCTTTGCTGTGCAGTCGTCCTTAAGCTTTTTAAATGTCGGTTTCCCTAACACATTAGGGAGAGGAGGAGAAGATGTCAGAAGTCGGGAATATTCCCATTCCTCTCATAAACTATGTAAATCTAATAAGAGAGCGGAAGTCCCCATACTATGAGATCGTAGAATTTCTCATGAAAGACATGGAGATGCACTTCTACAAGACTGGTCAGGGAACAAGGGCCGTGTACACGATCAACCCAAGAGTGCTGCAAGAAGAGATCGAGAAGAAGGTCACCGATGAAAAACTGACCTCTGTAAACGTCTGCCGCACCGTTCTCGCCATGCTGCAAGGAGCCAAACTCAACGAAGAAAAGGACTACTTCGTAACAACGACGAGCAGCGGACGAAGAAACTATCACGTCAACGTTAACGCTCGAACTCTGACCCAGATGTCAAGAATGCTGTAACCCTTTTTTGCATTCAACGTAGCCCGCGCAAAATTGCCTAAAGACCTGGACAGCTAACGATTCTTCCCTTAAGACCGTAGCATTGCTTATGTTCCCATCGCAAACCATGCCCTACGCGTGAAATCTATCAACCAAGTTCGCTTCTTGGCCGATAAAAGCGATGTTATGACATGCTTTATTCTATGTAAATCGCGGGGCGGTAGGGTTTGGCGAGTTGCGCCCTCTGCTTCGGGTCGTGGCGTTCAGCGTCTTCTTCGTTGTAGACGTGGATTTCCGCGTTTAACTCTTTCTGTAAGAAACCTTTTGCTTCTTCTAACGCTTCGGTCTCGTTCATAAGCCCGATTTGTAGTCGTCTCCGCTTGGTCTCTTCTGATGTTCTGTTGATCTCTTCTGCGATCGGGCCGGTGAACTTTGCCACTTTTTCAGAGTTTGCCCTCAAGTCGGGCTCTTGCATCAGCTTTTTCATGAGGTCTTTCTGCAGAACTCTTGTCGCGATCGACATCTCTACGGTCTTGAGGTAAGTGTTCCATTTCCATTTTGCAGCTGCATAATAGCATATTTTCTGTGGTTTCGTTCCCGTCGCTTTCATTATGTTCAGCGTGTCTTCAAGCACGTTCATGATGGATGTTTCGTTTTCCTCAGCTTTGACATCTATCTTGGTTTCATCGAACGCAGGCCAAGGTGCTCGGGCGATGAAGTCTTTCCTGCCTAGCATTTCCCATATTTCCTCGCACACATGCGGGGCTACTGGTGCCAGCATCCTTGTTTGCGCATCCAAGATCTCGTGGAATACATAGGCTGTTGAGGCTTTAGTTTTCATGCTTTCCTTTCGGGTTGCGATCCGTCTCTGGTACCATTGAAAGTCTTGGTCCAACTCATAGATCACGGTGTGTATTGCTTTGCGAACGGCCAGTTTGTCCATGGCGCCAGTTGCGTTTTTCACGTGTTGGTTCAGTCTGCTGAGCATCCATCTGTCTATTGCTGGCAACGTTGTGTTCGAAGTTTTTCTGTGAGGAGTCTTGGCAGTTTCGGTGGCGAACTTGTAGAATTTTTCAAGCCTGTCGCGCATCGATTCCGCTATTGCGGGACTGAAATCGGAGTCTTGGAGCAGCTCGGCTGTTGACAGAACGCTGAGTCTAAGCGGGTCTGCACCGAACTTGTCGAGGGCTACTCGTAGCGGGATTATATTCCCGAAGGATTTGCTCATCTTAGAGCCCTCCATCATGACTTGTCCGTTCGTGGCGATCTGGCGTGGCCAATGGTTCTCTGGGAATATAGCAGTGTGGTTGAATATCATGAATGTCAAGTGGTTGGGAACGAGTTCGCGGGCGCTATGTCGGCTGTCCAACGGATAGAAGTACATAAATTCATCATGCATTTGCTTCAGGATTTCCTTTCTCAAACCAGTTTTTTCGCTGATTTCCTCCGGTTTATTTTTGCCTAGGAATATGTAGTCAAATGCTTCGTCTGTGAGTTGTTCAGGCTGGATCTTGTGTTGTTTGATGTGCTTTGCTATAGTGTAGTAAGCCATGTAAATTGTTGAGTCTGAGAGTGATTCGATGATCCAGTCTTTGTCCCATGGTAGGCGCGTGCCCATGCCTGATTTTCTAGCGCAGGCTTTTTCGTGCAGCCAATCGATGACGTTGTTAAATTCTGGGCGAACTTCCTCGGGCAGTATTTCCATCATGTTCAAATTCTTGTGTGCGAGTTTTTTCCACTCGGGTTTGCCGTAGTCGATGAACCATTGATCTTCGACGATCTTTACGATACACTCTGTTCTGCAGCGGCAGAAGACGGGTCTGTTGACCAGTTCGTAAATAGTTGTAGCTCGGCCTTCCTGAATCAGGTCCTGTTTGACTTTGTCTTTTGCTTCAGCCACGGTCATGCCTGCGTACTTGCCGGTGTTGGCTTTCATTTTCCCGTTATGGAACTCGTGCCTATACACTTCTTTCGTGGCATCCTCCAGCCTCGAGTCTGTTTGTTCTTGGATGTTCATCTTCTTGACCGCGTCAGCTGCTGGTAAGTCTGAGTATCCCTTGACCTCAATTAGGGAGATAGGCTGAACCGAGTTTACGTCTTCAACCGTTATGCCGTACTGCTTGAGCCTTGACGGTGCTTTCCTCATGTTCTCCAGTGCGACGTAGTCGTATGGGGCATGGCCTGGGACTGACATAACGACGCCTGTGGCATTCTTGGGGTCCACAAAGTCTGCTGGCAGTATGAGGATGTCCTTTCCTGTGGCCGGGTTTTGAACGGCTTTTCCTACGAGTTCTTTTCCTTCGAAGGCTTCTTGTACTCTGACTTTCCGATTTTGATTTGTGAGTTTTTCGACACTTTGTTGGCTCACTATCCATTCTTCACCCTCGACTATGGCTTTCACATATTTTGCAGTGGGGTTTAGCCAGATATTTGTCACGCCGAAGATCGTTTCAGGCCTTAGGGTAGCGGCTGGGTAGACAATGCTGGCCTGCTTGAATTTGATCAGTGTGAACTCGCCTATTTCTGGTTCCACATCGCCCTCTGTATCGTGTTGGCCGACTGGGTTTCCATCTTTGGGGCACCATCCGACTGGATGTCTTCCCTGCGTAATGTATCCCGCTTGGCTCAGTTTTTGAAATTGCCATTCTATAAATCGGTTGTAGATTGGATCCACAGTGGTGAATTCGCGTCTCCAGTCGATTGAATAGCCCATTTCTTTCATGCCAGTTTTAATTTCTTGGTGAAAGTAGCGGGCCATGGCGATGGGCTCCGTGAGTTCCTTGAGCTTTTGCTGCGGGATCTTGTAGACATTTATGAAGTCGCTAATGAGGCCTTTGTCGTTGCCTGCAAGACGTTTGGCCATCGCTAAAACTGGTGTGCCTGTGTAGTGAAAGGCCATGGGGAGCAGAGTGTTGTAGCCGCGCATCCGCATGTATCGAGCATGAACGTCTGCCATCGTGTAGGTTCTTCCGTGGCCGATGTGTTGAGGAGAATTCGGATATGGGTAGGCTACGGTTATGAAACACTTAGGCTTGGACGGGTCCGGATCAGTCTCGAAGATCTTGGCTTCTTCCCAGTTTTTCTGCCATTTCTCTTCGAGTTTTTTCAGAAACTGCATAGGACTTTTTGAATTAGTTGGTGGGATATTAAAGATTTTGTTTCCGCTAGACGAGAACGCGGTCCCTCACGGTAGACACCTAGGAATAATGAATACACCCTTGCATTAATCTTTTACTGAAGTTCGTCGAGACTGTCCATTACAGGTTCAGGTCGTTCAGTCTTTTTTCACCAGATCGGTTTCGAGAAGAACACATGAAGTCTTCAGGTCGCTCAGGGAACTTCGAGAATGTTCATGTTGACGTCTGGAATTCGGTGCTCAGCATATTTCGTCACTCGCAGTGTTCCCGCCGACTTAACAAGGCGTGCCAAACAGAACGTTCTGAACTAGTAATAAATAAATACGTCACGGGCATAGTTCTTTCATTGCCAAGGAGTTGTGTGTTCACTGTGCCTCAACGTGTTGTGTGTCAGGGTTGTGGCCATGTGTTGTATGAGGGTCCTGAAATCAGGCCTCCGGACGAGATTATTCACGAGCATGAGGGCAAGTGTCCCAAGTGCAGCAAGAAGCTCTCGCTGATACCTGAAAATGTCGACGTGAAACCGGCGAAGTAGACGGTTGGAAGAGGAAATAAAATTGCCTGAAGAAGCACGTAAAACGCAGCTGTACGAGGCATATGGGCAGAAAGCAAAGCTTACAGAATTTGCAGGTTTCGAAATGCCTCTTTACTTCCGTGGAATAATTCCAGAACACTTAGCCGTACGAAACAGCGTCGGAGTGTTCGATATTTCACACATGGGCAGAGTCCTGATAGCAGGTGCGGACTCAGAGCGTCTTCTGAACTACGTGATAACTAACGATGTTACGAAGCTCGGGCCGAACAATGCTCTATACTCTGTCATGTGTACAGAAAATGGGGGCATAATAGATGATTTCGTCGCGTATCGTTTAGAAACGGAAAGATTCCTGGTGGTTTTCAACGCGAGCAACCGCGAGAAGGACTACAACTGGTTGGTCCGAAATGCAAAGGGCTTCAACGTGGAAATCCAAGACGTGTCAGATAGCGTAGCTATGCTTGCGGTTCAAGGACCTGATGCTTTGAGAACGCTGCAGAAAATGTCGACGGATGATCTTGCCAGGATTGAAAGGTTCAAGTGCGCCAGAGCTCGTTTGGCGGGCGTGGAAGTTTTTCTCTCCCGAACTGGGTACACCGGCGAGGACGGGTTCGAAGTTTTCATTTGGGAGGCCTCAGCGGCGAAGCCTGACAATGCCACGAAGCTTTGGAACACCATAATTGAAGCAGGCAGACCTTATGGAGCAGAGCCCTGCGGCCTAGGCGCGAGGGACACGTTAAGGCTTGAAGCTGGACTTTGTCTCTACGGCAACGACATAGATGAAAGCACGACGCCGTTTGAGGCAGGATTGAGCTTCGTTGTGAAGTTGCAGAAAGACAATTTCATCGGCAAAGATGCATTGCAGAAGCAGAAGGATCAAGGAACAAAGCGCAAACGCATCGGGATAATCATGACGGAACAAGGCATACCGAGGTCGAACTTTCCAATCATTAATGGTAACAACCAGCAGATAGGCCGTCTGACCAGTGGCACGTTTTCGCCTTTGCTAAAACTTGGTATAGGAATGGGCTATGTGGAAGCATCTGAAGCTCAGGAAGGAAACAGCGTAAGTATAAAGATCCGTGGAAAACATGCAAAAGCGCGGATAGCTGCTTTCCCCTTGTACGACGGTGAGAAATATGGATACAAGAGGGAAACTGTGAAATGAGCGCCGGGTATTCACCGCTTGTTTCTTCACTACGAAAGAGAATGCAGGGGCGAACGTCCTCAAAGGAGATGCTTTTTGTTTCCGAAGGTACCTGACCAGCACAAGCCGAACAAGCCTTTGATTCCGAACGGGCTGGGGGTATTCTACGCGCTGATAAGCGTGGCGTATCTTTTTCTACTGTACCTCTTCGATGTTATCAAGAACTCTAACGATGCGTCTAAGTCGCTGACGCTGGCCGTGTGCATACTCTTTGGGGGTTTCATGGGCCTCCTCGATGACTGGATTGATCTTAAATGGCGGTACAAGGCTTTCCTTCCAATAGTGGCTGCCGTGCCGCTTCTTTCATTAGCTTATAAATTTCAACTGCGCACTTCTGTGTCAATCCCTATGCTTGGGGTAATACAATTCGGCAACTTCTATTATTTCTTGATCATCCCCTTGATCGTGACCATATTTACTAACACTGTGAATCAGCTTGGCGGACTCAATGGGTTGGAGACTATCTGCCCGGCAATAGTCATGATCGGAATGATGTTAGTCTCGGGTCCAAACGCAATCATGCTGTATGTTCCATTGGTCGTTTGGCTGATGTTGGCTTTCTTCAATTTCAGGGGCAAAATCTTCGTGGGCAACACGGGGTCCTTTTCGATAGGAATGACCTTGGCGGCATTTGCGATCATTCTAGACCTGAAAGTTAATCTGTTGATTTCGCTTTTGCCATACATATTCAATTCGGTGCTGATCCTTCTGACTTTCTTCTTTTTCAGGACCAAAGGGCGCCTTTCTTTTGACGGCAAAAAACTCATTTCAGATCACAGGAGGAGCCTAGTCACGCTTGTCACATATCGCCGAGCTTTGACTGAACGTCAGGTGGTAATGATAATCTCGTTGTTACTTGTGATGTCGACGGTTGCGGCATCGGTTATTCAAGTGGCTTAATCACGCTGTGAGCTTAAGAACATTCAAGTGCACATCAGACTGTTGAACTGCTTCGTCGTTTGGGTCGTGTCAGTTTTCGCTCCACAAGTAAATGGCAAGCTCTAATAACGCTTAATAAGCAAGAGCTCCACGGTTATGGCTGATTGGCGGGTGAGTGGGCCACTACCAAACAACTAGAACCGCTCACCCATTCTTTTACAGAACAGCTACCAGCAATCCAAGCCGTAATGCTACACCTAGAAAGAAAAGGAAAAGCGCCAACCACAAGAACAACCTATGAAAAAGCATTACTCGAACTAGCAAAAAGAGCTAACTTACAAAACACCCAAGATGTAGAGTTAGCCATCTCACGCTATAAAATACAAGACCCAAAGACAAGACGAACAAGCAACAAGCCAGCGTCTAACCGTTGGAAATCTCAACTATGCACCGCATACATGCACTACTGCAAATTCCACAAAATCATTTGGGAAATGCCGACCTACAATGTTGACCAAAAAGGAATAGAAATACCACAAACGCACAATGTGCTATGTTCTTAGCCCGTGCTCACGGCGCCCTATCAATGAAAATCGACATAAGCACACAAACTGGACTAAGACCAATCGAAATACAGGGAGACAAAGGTCTCAAAGTCAAAGACATACACGCCGACAAACACACAATAACCGCAATAAACACAAAAGGATGCAACGCGAGACCACCAATGCCGATAACCGAGCAACTAACAACAAAACTCCAAACCTACATAACAAAACACAACCTACAATCAGAAGACCTACTATTCAGCGGAAAAGCACGAAATTACGGAGACCACTTCCGAAGAATGAGAAGCAGACTAGCTAAAGACCTAGCAGACCCATCAATCAACAGCATAAAACTGTATCACCTCAGACACTACTACATTACGAACAAACTCCGCAAAATCCAAAACGCCGAAATCGTCAGACAGCTTGTCGGACACAAACGACTCAACACCACACAAAAATACTTCCACTTACTTGCGGGAACCAATGCGGAATGGATAGTCGAAGGAACAACAGACAAAAAACGAGCACAAGAACTACTAGAGGCAGACTTCACATACCAGCTAACAACGCCGGACGGAACAATGCTATTCAGAAAACCAAAATAAACAACAACTCCCTCTTTTAGCCTCTTTTTTCTATTCAGTATGACGCTTAACCGTCATGTCGCGCTCGCGTCACGCTCGCGCTCCAACCGACACCCAATGTAAGCCAAGTTGGCAAGAAGTTTTAATATGCCGAAAAACAGGTGCTACTTAAGAAGCGAGGAATTAAGCATCGCACCGCTTGATGAGAATACAATGGACATTTCTGAAGAAGACTGTTTCTTAATCCTAAAAAGAAACCATAATCTTCTGACAATCAAGAATACGCTCGAAAACATTCTCAACAGAAGAACCAAGGGGAAAATGTTCAATATTGTATCGGGAACATGGAACCCCGTCTCAGGATGCCTGTACAACTGCAATTACTGCTGGGCAAGAAACTTAGCCACCACAAAACTGCAAAACAGTCATCGCTACGTAAAAGGCTTCAGACCTAATCTTAACGAAACAGAATTCCGCTCACGGTTTGGAAAAGGCGATTTGGTATTTGTATCTGACATGGGCGATTTGTTTGGTTCCTTCATCCCGAGCGAATGGATAATGCGAGTCTTGAATCAAGTGTCGAAATTCCCAGACGCAGATTTTCTTTTTATGACCAAGAATCCACAAAGATACCACGAATTTCTGCCATCTATGCCGAAAAATACCATCTTAGGTGCTACTATCGAGACGAACATTGATGAGATAATTCAAACAGATAAGATTTCAACCGCTCCCTTGCCAACCGAACGCTACAGTTCAATGAAGGATTTGGATTGGGATAGAAAGATGGTGTCAATAGAACCGATTTTGGATTTTGAACCTAGAACGTTTAGTCAATGGATTGAGGATATCTACCCTTTTCTTGTCTATGTGGGATACGATAACTACAATCATAAACTCAGAGAACCCAATTTGAAAGATACTCTAAACCTGATCAGAATGATCTCTAAAGATATGTTGGTGATAAAGAAAACCATCAGACCAGCATGGTTTGAGAATATTCAGGGCTATTGAATTAGCTCAATTGAGATGAAGTGAAGTGCCTAAGAAAATACCCACCAGTGAATGGTTACAGAGCAAGCTTCATAGACTGATTGAGATAAGGGACCTCGTTTCGCAAGAATGCCCAGATATATATTCTGAACCAGATCCAAATTATGGATTTTGGTCAATCAAAAAGGAAATAGCACTGATGTATTGGATATGGCCATTTTTGCAGATTGCTGCCAAACATTTCAAGTATTTTTATTATATTGACCTCTTTGCAGGCTCTGGTTTGATGAAGGCAGCCGAGAATGTTTTTTTCGTTGGCTCACCAATTGTAGCTATTGGATCGACTCTTCCCGACAAGAAGTTCAGCCAATATATCTGCATAGAAGCAGACGAATCCCGCAAGATTGCGCTTGAGAAGAGAGCAGCAGTTGCTTGTAAGAATTTCGGAACATGTGACGCGAAAATCTTTCATTCCGACTCAAACATCGAATTGGGTAATATCCTGAGAGAATATTGCCCAAGTGAGAAAACATGCTTTCTTGCTTTCATCGACCCCCAGAAAATCACCGATTTGAAGTGGGCAACGCTCCAAATGCTTCTCACACATGGCATTGGAGACTTGATTATTAACTTCCCAACGATGGCTATCGTTCGCAATTTACAAGTCCAAGAATCGGAAAGTGCCATAACTGATTTCATTGGCGATCATTCATGGCCTCAAGTTGAACCGAATGCAGAAGCGATATTGGCGTATTTTAGAAGCAAAATTTCACTTTATAGGAGCGAAGTGGACAGTCTACCAGTCAGAGATGAACAACACCGCCGCCTTTATGATTTGATTTTTGCCACAAATTCGCAGGGTATGAAAAATGCTCTCGATGATTTGAAAAACAGACTTAGCAAAATAAAAACTAAGGATATTCGTGGATTATACCAAGTGGCCACGGGCGATCAAGCCCAACTGACTGGCTTTACCTAGTACACGCGGGCTAACCGAGTTCGCGCGTGCGACCAAAAAGCCTCCAAAACCAACCATTCATCCTCAAAAACCCAACTCGCGATCTTACTCAGCCACCACAAGCGCGCGCTGCGCTGAGTTCATCAATTTTCTGCGATGAGAAATTTTTCACTGGGGAAACTCTTCTCGCCTTTATCGTAACAAGATGACTAGAGGAATGACCACGCTAATCGCTGTAAGCACTATCATGATTAGTGACTCGTTTTCGTCGGCTCTTTCGCGCAGATGCAATCCTCTGATTGTTGGCCGTCCCTCAAACATCGCGCCATCTCTAAGTGAGCTGAGCGATTTCATCCTCTTCTGAAATCTGTCCACAAGATCATAGACTCTACGATAGGACGCGGGAATACTGCGCGGTTCTTTCATTGCATCTCGTGATGCTTTCATGATTTCTAGGAGAAGGTCTTTAGCTGCTTTTTTTTCTTTCTCGTTCCCACTAATCAATGCCAGAAAGATGACTTGAAACTGTGGCCAGAGGTTAATCCGTTTAGTGAAAGGCCAACACCAGTATAGAAATATGAAATGAAGGTTTTCAACAATCTCTTTTGAAACAAGTCCGATGGTAGCTCTTAGTCTTTCTGAGTTCTCTTCCATTTCCAAATATGCTAGACTCCAGAAAACCGTCGAAGGAGACTTCAATTCCATTTCAAAGAGATATACTACCATCGACGAAGTGAGAAGGGTCATTATGAAGGCGGATGAAAGGTAAGGAAACACTCGCACGAGTAGGTCCGTCATCACCACTGGGCGTGTGGAGGTGCCCTGCGAAACTGCATATGACCCTATCATCGCAGTATACCAGAAGAAGAAAAAGGCCAACCTAGCCGTTCTCGCATTCCTTGATATTCTGTTCAGCCTTAATATTCCTGGCGTTTGAACTAGGTCAGCGCGCGAGCTATATGTGAAAGTATTGAGTATAGCCCTTCGCAACGGGATCCAAATGACACCAAAAACCATCAAGGAGCCGAAAAGGAGAGCGAACCAAGATAAAGAACTGATGAGTGATTGCAATGACTTTTGAACTATTGCGCGCACGTAATAAGTGCCAAACCAGAAAGCCACGTAGAGTGTGAACATGCCATAGGCTGCAAGAAATATCCAAAACAGTCTTTCTACAGCCATGTATTTTAAAGAATAAAAATCTATCTTTGCTTGGCTTATTCCATTCCATCTCTTTCTTATCGATCCAAACGTTTTCTTGATCCTGCTTGCTATTCTCACGGGTTTCATCCTTTTACTCCTATATCTCCGACAATGTTGCTTATTATTGTCTCTACAGGTAGTTGCCCTGCAGTTCTCCAAATTGATCGATCAAAACAACTGTCAGTCAAGCAGGAATAGAAGAAAAATGGAATAGATGACTAGTTTGGTTTGGGGAAAAAAGTCTTCACACGAGTTTGGGATAAGACTTTAGCGCGCGCTCTACAATCATACCTAAAGGTAGCCCTATTCTCACTTAGGGCGCGCAACCCTCGAAAATCAAAGCAAGCGGAAACGGAGATAGCGCGCCCCCCAACCCCAAGAAGGAAAAGACAAACCACCAACACACCAACTTCTACTCGTCATGGAGAGACATCAAACAACCATCAGACGTCCTAACACGAATATTATCAATATCGTTGACCCAATCCGCACAAAACTCCTTGGCAACCGAATGCTCCCGACTGCAGACCCAGTTATTACGCTGACGAGAGAACACCAAATTCTTGCAACTACCACAAACAAACTGACGCCAATATTCAAACGACTTCTCAGTAAAAGTTTTCACCATCACAAATCACCTCCTGTCAATCACACCATCATCGTCAACATGCGGAAGAGTAAAATTCTTCAGAAACCCACGCTCACCACGATTCGCAATAATCGGTTCAGTGCCAAAAGGAAGATAGCTTGGCTGTAAGGGACTCTTACAGACGCCACACCTATGTTCAATGGGCTTCAATAACGTTCTGAACTTGCGCTTCGCAACGACACCCCACCATTCAACGATCTGGAAACGCCTGACACCAACCTTGAACCCCGAATGCTCGCATTGGTACCAACTTGTGCCAAAAATGGAATCACGCTTCTCAATACACCTTTCTCATTCTTGGCTAAACTGACAATCCAGCCATCGTCTTTGTGCGCCATTCGAGTGACACCCTCAAAACCGTCACAATCCCAACATTGCCCAGCCTTGATACAATTCCTGCAACGATCATAACTATCCCGAAGGTACCCTAGGCAGTGATAATGAAAGCTCAGAAACAGATCACGGCGTTTCAAATCCTTCCGAAAAGGATGAAGGATATTGACCCCTCCCATAACGCCACTGCGTCTCGAAGCCGAAATCGCTTCTCTCGCCATTTCTTGCGGAGACAAATTGTACAAACGCTTTGGTACTGATGCAGAAAGATGCTCCACATCCTTAACAGGCAAACCCAAAACCTTCTCAGCTGTCAAAAAACGAGACTCAATTACATTGGCTCTGGTGACACACCAACCATATTTCCAACAAAGACGACATCGATAGGAATGACAATTCGTTACATTATTGTGATAAAAATCCTCTCCTCCAATCGAGTCATGCAAAGAAGTCAAATCGCATTTTAGGTAACTCCGATGCTTACCGCAAAACGGATTCGTCGGAGGGTCACGCCCAACAATCATATATGGACTCAAAAAACCACCACGAACAGGAAAAGAATCATACTGAGTAATCCACAAAGCCTCATCCCTACCGAACCCCTGAACCTTCAAGAACCTAGCTTCGCTGTCACCTTTCCCAACCATCCAAAAAACCTCCAACGCAATCGGGAATGGGCAAAAAGAACCCAATCCCAACGCCCGCGAGCATTACGCGGAATGAGCTGTGACCTAACACATCGAACATTGCACCGATTCTGCTGTGACCCGACATGTTAGACCAAAATAATATTGCATAAAGAGCCTAATAAACGGTAAAGTTAATTTACCAGTAAAGATACTTCATCACTATGGAAAAAGAGACGGATAAATACTGTCAAGACATCTTCGCCTACCTAGTAGCAAGCGACAAAGAAATCAGATTCAATCAATTATACAATTCACTGATAGCATTGGATGTCAAAATAACCAAGCCAACTCTAATACAGCACTTGAACCATCTTCACGCAAAGAGATTCATACTGCGGAAGGAAAAGGGCAAGCAAAACGTGACTTACCGAGTCAACTGGAAGAAATTTGAACCATTAAACGAAGCTTTGAAGTTCAAGAAAGTTATCGCTCATACTCTAGAGAATGAGAAAATCTTCAAATCAAAGAGTCTAGAACAACAAATAGTTTACGTAACTACTATACTCACTTGGGAACAAATCCTCCATCTCCAATTCAACATACTCAATATCCTTGAGCCAAAAGCCACATTAGGTAACACACTCGGTTACGTTTTAATTCACAGGCTTTATGATACCTACAGGCGATGGCTCCTAGACACCTGCAAACAATCCGAACTAAACGCACAGAAGGCATTTGATTCACTGCAAAGGGCAAGAGGCGATTTTGAAAAACTTCTTTTCGATCGTCCAACAAAAACTGGCACGGAGAATACAAAGCAACAACACTAATTTTGACTTCTAGCGTGCGCGCTTATCATCTAAGAATAAAACCTTACCCCTTCTCTCTCCTACTAACTCTCTCACTCACTCTCTAAAAAAACACAAAAATAAAAAACACTCACACACGCGCTACCCGCTATCCAGAACGCTAACGTAAATAGTCATCGCTGCGTAAGCGGTAGCGTCAACACCCCACAGATTATCTTTGTAACTGATGAATAGTGTATAGTTACCTGCCTCGCTAAACACCAGGTCAGGTTGAAAACCGCTATAACTCTCTTCGTAATTCGGCGGAGCATTCAAAGGCCCGAAAGTAACGTTCTCAAATCCTGGGGCACCTAGATAAGGATTGTAAAACACCACGGTGTTACTCATCGGGTAAACCCACAGGCCCAAAGTGTTCTTGATCATGCTATTGCCGACAGGAGACAGGGACAACCCCAAACAGGCAGTCATATCATAATTCGTGACCTTTACAATTAGTGACAACGCTTCACCTCTCGAAATTGTAATCATCTCGCCATCATAGAGGAGAGGCCCAATTAGCCAGCGCGCGATGCTGAGAGTGAAATACGTGCTTATGCGTGCCACTGCGAATCTTCCACAATTGTACAAATCGCCGCTTACGAGTTGCGCCGATACAATAGCAGCCTCTATCGGATAATAACCGCCTTTGTGGATTTCGATGAGAAGTGGCTCCGTGAAGTTAATATCATCGCACTCCCATTTCCCTAAACTGTCAGTAGAATTTATTGAGATTATTTCTCCTGGTAGAATATCGTCGAAAATCGTGACGTCAATTATGCGCACTTCTGCACCGTCAACACTCTCATTGGTAAACATATCGAAGACTGTACCCTTAATAGTTCCATGAATAATTGACGGTAAGGGGGGAGTGTTGGTTTTCCGAGGAACATTCAGTTGCCATATTGAGTATGCCGAAGCAAATAGAACGATGGCAGCCAGAAGAATAGCAAATAAGTATACACTCCTCTTCCTCATCAGAACCAAATATCACTCAATCGGACCCTAAACATAACTCTTGCGGAAATTGAGAAAACGTTTTTGACTTCGAGAGCGCACTCACCCAAAACTAGCAGGAAGCAACGGAAACGCTAGGAGATAAACACAACAGACAACAGCACAAAACAAACAAACAGAAACAAAACCAAGACGCTAATCTCTTATGAACAAAAAACGTCAAGACCCAGCATAGACAGCCTAAGCTGTCAGTGAAGACATTCAGTCATGAAGTCTTCACGCATATTCTCCTCAGAGACATAAGCTTTTCTCTTCGCTTTCCCCTAGCTCAGAGTCCTCCCTAGAGTCCAGCGATGAAAAAGCATATTGTCTCTTCGTCGCGTCAACGGGCGAGAGAATGAATGCCAATGAATAACCATCGGAGATATGAAAATGAGAATCCTTAAACGGAAAAAACAGGAGACAAGATATGCCCAACTATGGGCAGAGATCGAACTCCCTAAACAATTAGGAGAATAGAAAAATGACACAAGAACCACTAGAACAAGAAAACAATAATAAAGAGAAAGCGTTGTCAATGCTACAGGCGGGTGAGTGGGCCTCCACCCGTTCCGCCAGTAAAAATCCCGGTGTGGGAGGTGAAAGAATGAAATTCGATAGTAGAGACTTGGCGTTGACAGCCGTTTTTGCGGCACTGTATGCCGTGATCAACTTAGTGCAGTCTTTTTCTCCTTTCGGCAATCCTTCTGTATATGGACCGATACAATTGCGTATTGCAGACTTTTTGATTGCTCTGGCCGCACTGTTAGGATTACCTGTCGTTGTAGGGGTTACGGTCGGATGCGCTGTGGTGAACGTGTTCGGACCCATAGGATTCGTTGACGTGATCTTCGGTTCTCTTGCTAACTTGATAGCAGCGAGCATCGTCTTTTCGCTAAGAAAACATGAGCTGCTGGCTTGCGTTGCAGGCGCTTTGCCCATAGGAATCATCGTTGGCGGCGGGTATCTGTGGCTATATTTCCCTTATCAGCCTACTGAACTCGGGTTCTTGCCAGCTTGGGTGACGACGCTGGTCAGTATTCTAGTCAGCAGTCTGATTACGATTGGAGTAATAGGTTATGCAGTTTTGCGAATATTGGGCAGACGCAGCATCATTGAGCCACTGAAGTCGCATGGATTAAAGACGCCGCCTAAACGTTAACCTGACTACGCAACGTTACATGAATCTTTCCAGTTTTGTTAAGCCTATTATTTCTTCGAAATCCAAGCCCAAAGCATCCAGAACCTGATCGAATGTTGAATGAAGGTAGGCTACGTACTTGTCTACGTCAATCTCACTTTTGGTCGCGAGTTCAACGGGTTTAACATGTGGTTCCCTACTGACTTTAACATAACTTATCAGGTCCCCTGCTTTCAATTCTGCCCCGTTGCTCTCCAGCATCCTTGCGGCTCTGACATGCTGCGGCGTCGTTTTTGTGTAGTGCCTCAGCTCTTCGCCGAGGGTGACGTTGAATGCTAACTCGTTCATGCTTTGCCATTCGCGTCTTTTTAGCCGCAGGTAACAGTCGCGGACGACTGCGCAGATGTTTTTTTTGGCGTTCTCAAAATCCGATGGTGTCTTTACTGCCGCTAGGCTCTGCTTCATTTTGTCGAAGGCGTTCTTGATGAAAATTGGAATGTGTCTTTTCTTTCCTGTTAACCCCTTGACGTCGACTGTGCCATCTTCCAACACGCCGAGGTAATTCTTCTTTCGTGAGCTGAAAACGGCATACCTGTACGTCTTGTCTACGTCTAAGCCCATCTTCAGTTCATGTTCTGTCCAGTGGGCCAATTGCTCAACCTGCTGTCTTGACGGGTTTTTGAGGAATAGGCTGTCAGTATCGCCATAGAGCACTTGGATCTTGAGTTCCTCGGCTTTCTGCAGTATTTGAGTTATGGAGTGTCTTCCAATGGCTGCAGTTGCCTCTGCCACTGGCGGGCAGTAGAGATCGAAACTGTCAGCCCCGAATACGCCGTAGCTTGCGTTCAGAATAACTTTAAGTGCTCCCTGAGTGACGTTGTACCAGCTTCTCAACTCGGCGGGCAGTGTCTTATCTTTAGATTTCGGCTTGTACCATTCGACGCGGAGGTCCCTTAGTGAGCCGATTAAGAGGCTTTCCAACGCTCTTTTCTTCGTGCAAACCCAATGTGGCGTGTCTGGAATCAGGTTGTGGCGGCATTCTGGATGAGGGCAGAGTATCGACTGGTAACCTAGGTTCCAAACTTTAATTATAGACGGATACAGACTTGGGAAGTCCATGACTGCCACGTTGAAGTGGACTCCTGGAGTCGGTTCGACGACTATGGCCCCCTTGTATTTCTTGCCTTTTATTATCGCCTTGGTGGCCGTCTTACCTTTTACTGCGATTATGTCTTGAGAGTTGGGTATGAGTATGTTTTTCCTTCGATGTTCACGGTGCATGAAGTCTCTTATCCAGCGTGAAACGCCTTGGCGGCTTACGTCTTCCATCGGCATGCTGCTGATCCTGGACAGGACCAGAATGAGCTTCATCGTCAAATCGTCTTCAAAACTTGAGAGTTTAAGAGTGATTTCGGAATCTCTTAAGCAGTATCCGGCGAGTTCCGTGTAGCTTAAATCGCCTAGGCCCTTGTCGAAACGCACTTTCTCTAGTCCAATTAGGGCTCGGCCTACGTCGTTAAGGGTTACGTCTCTGTAACGGTTATTGAACGCGTAGATTTGGATTGAACGGTTGAAGAAGAACTTGTACAAGTCGATGTGCACGCCGTAGCTTAGCAGGCTTACGCGTCTGCCCAGTTCTATTGGAACTTCGCTCCTTCTGAATCCGAGGTTCTGTGCTCTATGGAACAAGTAAGGCAGGTCGAAATCGTCGCCGTTGAAGGTCAAAACGAAAGGATAAGTTCGTAAATAGTCAAAGACGGCTCTCAGCAGCCTGTCCTCACTGCCAAACTTTCTGACGGTTATTTCAGCGGGAAGATGCTCGGACCCGTCTCTCACGCCTTCTCGTTCGAGAAGCAACACTTCCTGCAGTCCATCTGAGCTGTAGAGTGAAACACACACGATTGGATAAGCGGCTTCTTCAGGGTTAGGCACCCTTGTCGGGGTTGGGGCGAGAACCTCTATGTCCAGGGCGACGCGGCGGAACTTCGGAGCAGGATAGTCCAGTAGCCTGGCCCATTCTTCTATGTATTCCTTTTCTTCAGCGGATGCCGATTTGAAAGTTCCGAGTGTTTCGGCGACTATTTTTTCAGCTTCATTCATTTTCTTCTGGAGGAGCTGGCCATTCCCTATTTCGTACGGCATCCCGGGGAGAAGATTTCGGTCATAGATGTAGGATTGGTAGTACTTTATTTTTGATTCCCACACCTTGATGTCTTCTTGGGCGATGGGTGTTTCTGCGACTTTCGGGTAGTCTTCAGGTATTATGTCCCTGATGCATCCTGATGGGCGGCCTCCGACGGCTAGGGGATCGTTTGTGACTATTTTTGTGACTTTAATGTTCTTGTTGCATAGCGCATCGAACTTTTCGACTATTTCGAAATGATCAAGGCCAGAGTGTTCCGTCAGCCTAGTTATCTTCTCAAGTTCATACTGTGAAAGATTCGTGAGACAGTAGGGTTTATGTCCCGTGTTATCTAGCCAAAAATAGATTTGACCTGAAACTGGCTCGTAAAGCTTGATCAAGGCCTTCTTTGCTTGGCCGTCGTAAGTGGCAGAAACAAAATATGAGAGGGACAGGTTCTGAGGTGCCAGCGGTGGGAAAGCACGTTTTCTCTCATTTTGCTCTGCAGGCTTCCAGGTTTGGGCCGGTGACGGTTGAACGGGATTTACCGGTGGAGGGTGATCCTTCGAGATTAGCTGGTCCAAACGTTGTTGTGCCATTTAGCCCTGACCTAACTAGCCTATTGAATAGCATTGCCTAAAATCTCTTGCTAGTGGTTGATTCCGTTTCTTTGGCTGCACTTTTGATGATGGTCTTCGCGAGTTCTTCGGTTGTTGAGCATCCTATGTTGCCGAACCCGTGTCTTCGGATTGATATCTCTCCTGTTTCGGCTTCTCTTCTACCGCATAAGGCTATGTATGGAATCTTGCGGACTTCGGCGTTTCTTATCTTGTGGGTTATGGTAGACGCGTTGGAGTCAAGCTCTGATCTCACTCCATAGGAAAGCAGTTCTCTGTTGACCTCTCGGGCATATTGCAGATAATTGTCGCTGATTGGGAGGACTGCAACTTGGGTTGGAGCCAGCCAGACTGGAAGGTTTCCGTTGCAGTGTTCTATAAGGATAGCAAAGAAACGTTCGATAGCTCCGAATAGGGCTCTGTGAAGCATCACCACTTCATGCTCTTTTCCATCAGGTCCAACATAGGTTATCTCGAACCGTTTGGGAAGGTTGAAGTCAAACTGTATCGTCGTGCATTGCCACTCTCGGCCTGAGGCGTCAACTATGTTCACGTCAATTTTGGGTCCGTAGAATACGGCTTCGCCCTTCATCTCTTGATATGATAGTCCCTTCGTCTGCAACGCTTTGACTAGTACATCTTGGGCTTTGTTCCACTTTTTCTTTGATCCCATGTACTTTTCTGGTTGTTTCGGGTCCCTCGTTGAGAGGTAGAACTTGTATTCTTTGAAGCCGAATCTCTGTAGCATTTGGCTGACGAAGTCCAAGAGCCGCAGGATTTCGTCTTCAACTCCTTCTTCCGTGCAGAATATGTGTGCATCATCTTGAGTGAATCCTCTGACTCGCAGAAGCCCTTGCAGGGTTCCCGACCGTTCATACCGGTATACTGTTCCCCACTCGGCGTACCTTACTGGCAGTTCCCTGTAACTCCTGGGTTTAGACTTGTAGATTTGGATATGAAAAGGACAGTTCATCGGTTTTACAACGTAGCCTTCTCCTTCCTTTCTGAAAACGTACATGTTATCTCTATAATAGTCCAGATGTCCCGATATCTTCCATAGTCTTTGTCTTGCTATGTGCGGCGTGCAGACGAGTTGATAATTGTTCTTCAAATGCTCTTTTTCCCAGAAGTCGCGTATTATGTTACGAACGATTGTTCCATTATGATGCCAAAGGATTAGTCCGATGCCGACTTCTTCGCTTATTGAGAACAAGTCAAGCTGTTGACCAATGACGCGGTGGTCTGCTGGTAAAAGCTGTCTTTCTTTATCTTTATTTTCAAGGTTTTGGTTCAGGGGGTTTTTGGGGGATTCTCTACTTCTGAGAAATCGCTTAGCTTTCTGTTTGTGAATTCCCCATGGTTGACACCAGGCTAGTCTAGAGCGGCATCAGCCTATTTATCCGTTGTTCCTGCAGATTTGCAAAGATTCCAGTGGCGAGGAAAGTGGCGAGATGCCTCTAGTCTTATCTATGTCTTTGCATCTGTCTGTCAGCGTGAAAAGGCATTGCTTAGAGAAGCATGGACACTCGCCATTGAAACGCTAAGCTGGATGCAGATGCAGAGACTGAGCGAACGCTTGGCCCTGGCGAGAACAGTTAGGCAACTGGAAATACAGGATCCCGCAGCCGTGCAGTTTGCGTACATGCTGGTATGTGAAACCGTCAGAAGACAAAACTTGGTCGACAGGTTCATCAATGCAGCTCTGAAACCGAAGCCAATGATCGAGCTTGACCGTGGGCTCAGGGCGTTTCTGCGTCTCTACGTTTACCAGACTCGGATAGCACGAGGCTGGTCTAAACCAGACGTTGAAGAAGCCGAGAAAATTGCAGGATTAGGCCGATCTATCCTCGGTTGGAAAACATTTCAGGAGGTTGAGCCGTTCCTCGGCTTTCTGCTAACACAGGAACAAGCCGTGGTGTTTGAGCATACAAGTGATGAAGAACGCATTGGGCTTCGCACTTTTCATCCGTCATGGTTTGTCAAATACTGTTTCAAACTGCTCGGCAGGATTCAGACTATCGCTCTGTTGGAGGGGAATCTGCAGAAACCGCCAACATACATCAGGGCGAACACTCTGAAGTCAAGTGAACCTGAAATTTTACAAAGACTCGAAAGAGAAAGCGTCAAAGCTTACAAGATTGAGCCATTGAGACACTTGTATGCGGTCACAGAGACCAAGGTTCCGCTCATGAAAACGGAGAGTTTCAAGGAGGGCCTTTTCTATGTTCAAGACAAGGCAAGCTGTTTCGCTGCGGAAGCCGCCGATCCAGAGCCAGGAGCTGTTCTATTAGACATGTGCGCAGCACCGGGCGCCAAGACCACGTATTTGGCGCAGCTGATGAATAACAGCGGTTCGATATACTCCGTGGATTATTCGGGGCGCAGGATGGCCCTGTGGAGAGCTGAGACAGAGCGAATGGGCGTTGAAATCGCGGAGCCCGTGATTGCTGAAGGCCGGAACAATTTGCCTTTCATGCTTAAAGCGGACGTTGTTGTCGTGGATCCTCCATGTACGGGGACGGGTACCTTCAGGAAAGTGCCCTCTGCCAAGTGGAGGCTTACGCCGCGTTCCATCGACAGGATGGCTGACATCCAGTGGCAAATACTCAACAAAAGTGCGGGAAACGTGAGGAGCGGAGGCACATTGACCTACTCAACATGCAGCATAACGGTCGAGGAGAATGAGATGCAGATCGAAAGGTTTCTGAAGTGGAATCCCGAGTTTTCGTTGATCGACGTTAAACCGAGAATAGGCTTGCCAGGTTTGAGAACCTTGGAAGAGTGCCAAAGGCTCTATCCTCATATTCATAATTGTAACGGATTCTTCATTGCGAAGTTAAGAAGAGACTAATCACCAATAGACCATTTGGCTCATGTGTGTGCTACTGCCGGCGGGCGATCGCTTGTAAATGTCCTGCCAATGGTAGAGCGTCTGGCCTCTCACACATGGCAAGCTCAAACTGCAGTATTCTTTGAAATAGATTTTCGTCATAGTCTTTTTTCATGAATGCTTCCGTGGAGATTCGAAGAGGCATGGTTGTTCCCTTGCCGACGATTCTTTCTATACGAAATCCGTTTCTCTCCAGAAGCGAGCGGAACTCGTTCGGTTTCCAAGTGTAGATTTTGACCTTGCGGTCTTTTGTCATGGTGCTATATTCTCTGCGCTGTAGCAGTCTCAGAGTCTTTTCGACGTCTTCCACTTTTGGATTCTCGGATAATGCGGCCAGGCATTGCACGTACAGGTTTTGCGCTGAAATTACTAGTCGGGCGCCTCTCTTGAGAACTCGTCTCATTTCCTTCAGTAAAATACCTGGTCTTTTGAAAAGAAATAGGGCTTGTTCACAGAATACTAGGTCAAAGCTTCGGTCCGCATGGCCCATTTGTGTTATGTCTCCCTTTTCTACCGAAATCCTGCGCTGTAAGCCTTCTTTTCTTATTTTTTCGGCGGCTACTTTCAGCATTTCCTGTGTTACGTCTATTAAGACAACATTTGAGCCTTTTCTGGCGATCGGAATCGCCCAGCGGGCCGTTCCTCCTCCCGCATCGAGAACAATGGCGTTGGTGTTTGTTGGGACGAATGGTTCCAGATACTTCCAAGTGACAGCGTCTAGAACACGGAAGCCTAAACAATCGAACGGCAAATCGTATTTTGTTGCATTCTCACAGTAGTATGCCCGCACTTCTTCCGTCATGGCCGCACTTTTCGTGATTTCTCCAGACAACACAACATTTCAAAAATCACCTTCGCGGCTGCTATAGCTGAGACTCCCTCATCGTAATGAGGGGCAACCTCTAGAACGTCAAAGCCCATTGTCCTCTTATCACATGTTTTGCACAAGATATCAAGCAACGCTCCTGTTCCTATCCCGTTCGGTTCGGGGTTCTGCACGGCAGGCGCATAGGCCGGATCGAGGACGTCCATGTCCACTGACACGTAAAGGTTCTGATACTTCGAGAGTTTCTCTTCAAGCTGTTTCGCGATCTCTTTCGCTCCCTGTTCTTGTATCTGCTGTGCCGTGAAGAATTCTATTCCGGCTTTCTTGGCGAAAGCAAGTTCTTCCTTGCATACTGCCCTTGTGCCGACTTCGATGATTTTCGCTGGGTTTGCTTCTTCAAAGGTTCTGCGCATGAAGGTTGTGTGTGAAAGTTTGAGGCCTGAATACTCGTCGCGGAGGTCAAGATGAGCGTCGAAACTGACTATCGCCGTCTTTGGGGCTTTGGCACCTAGGCCTTTGGCTATGCCCAGGGTAATTGTGTGTTCGCCACCGATTGTTACTGGGGTCTTGTCGGCCTCAAGGATGTCTTTGATTACAGATTGGAGTTTTTCGAGGGTTTTCTTTGTGTCGGTCGAGATGTGCAGATCGCCCAAATCGTGAAGTTTCAGATCTTCAACGTCTAGCCCTGTTCGAAAACTGTATGTCTCGATGTTGAGCGAAGCTTGGCGAACTGCTTCAGGTCCAAATCTTGCTCCAGTCCGATAGGTGCTGGTTACGTCGAAAGGAACGCCTAAGATCACATAGTCTGCTTCTTCAAAGGCTTTCTGGAGCCCGCTGAACACATTCTGTTGCGAAGCGAAGAGCTCATGATAACTCATTTTTTGGTATGCTTCCTCTTGATTTTGTGTCTACTCTGGATAGCTCTAAATCCTTTCGCTTGCTTTTATATTTCATGTTCAGCAAGTCATACCTGTGGGCGTCTTCGAACAAATACGTGAATATTGGGATGAGGAAATCGACCATTTCGTGCAGGAACTGCGGATAAGGCTAGCCAGTGAAGTGTTGGAGATCGAACATTTCACTTTTCTCTCAGAAGAGAACGGTAACGTTTGGTATAAGTAGCCTTTTGGAATTTGAGTGATGAATGTTGTTCAAAGAATTGCCAAATATGTGGATGAGGCAAGGAAGCTGGTAGAAGCAGGGTTTGAATACGTATGAGACCAAGATGGAATCATCCTCTTCAGAAAACACAAGTAGCTCGACAAAGCCTTTACTTAGAACTCGATTCAATTGATCTCTGTTCTGGATCGACTAGCTGGGCGCTACCATCTGTCGGGGCGCTGATACTTGACGGTAGGAGTGCTCTCTTTTGCACGTATGGCCTCTGTGGTGATTCGAAGATATTCATCTGTCTTCTCTGTGAATAGCTTTTTTATCTTGTCCAATAACTCTGTTACCTCAATTGGTTTCAGCACATATCCATCAGCCCTTTCATTCACGGCCCTCATGGCGCTTTCAAGGGAGGGATGCCCCGTGATGACTATCCTGACCATTTTGGGCTGCATCTTCTTTAGTCTCATGAGCAGTTCTGTGCCCTTCATATCCGGCAACTCAACATCAATGAGGGCAACGTCAAAGAGCGATTCTTCACAGGCCTTGATCGCTTGCTTGCCATTTTCCACAGCCTCAACTAGATATCCTTCATGGGTCAGAACCGTAGAGAGCATTTCTCTTATTCCCGCGTCATCGTCAACGATGAGGAGGCTAGTTAACAAAACCGTCACCCGACTTTTTCGTCAGTTTCGCTGCAATGTTAAACATTGACTTAGGCGAGTTAAGTCTCTTGTGAAGTGCAAATATGAACTGACGCACGTCTTACTTTGGAGCGGTACCTCTCGAGCTGCCAAATCGTCCCTTTGTTTCGTAGAGGGCTATTTTCCAATCTTCAATGTTGAAGCCAGCCTTGGAGTGTAGTTGTATCGAAGGTTCGTTGTTTGGATTGATAAAGGCGTATATTCGATCTATGCTTGAGGAAGCGGCGTAATCTATGAGCTTCTGCAATAGGATAAGGCCTATTCCTCGTCTCCTAAACTCTCCTTGAATAACTATGTATTCGAGCCATAGATCGACTCCGTGCATGGATGGTACGCTTTGACTTGCAACGTAGCCGACAACTTCACCATTCTCTTCAGCTACAAAAGTACTCCCAGTTCTGAGATAGAAATTGAAACCAGGGCGAGTGATTTCTCTCCTTTCCTTAAGCTCTTTTACGTACTGTTTGAGATTTTCCTGCTTTAGAAATTCTAAATATTCGAAAAAGGCTTGATCAAAAAGCCTCTTGAAAACTTCATAGTCCTTCTCTTCAATTCGTCTCACTATCACTTTTCGCACCGCATTTACTTCTTTTAAGGAGAATCTAATTGTTGATCTTAAACACGTTGTCCCTTCAAACAGATGAGTCAGGCGCCTGCATTTATTGGCATGCGCATTGATCGCTGGGTGAGCTTAAGATTGTGGCCTTAAGTGTGAAGATAGGCGCGCTAGTTTAAGGGAAACGAATACTATTCAGCAGTAGCTCGAAATGTAGAAGAGGCACAGAAACTGGTTGAAGCAGGGTTTAAATACGTTTGTAGTCACGATGAAACAATGCTATTTAGAAAAAGAAAATAAGCGCGCGCTAGATACCATGGTAGAGTGCTCCATTATTGTCTTTTGGCTCAGGCTATGGTGAAGTGAGGTTGAAACAAGAAGAGAGTCCAATTGAACAAGTAATTACGGAGATATTGAGAAGCTCGAAATATAAAAGCATCGATAAGCAAATCATTAGAAAGATAGCTGAAAAAGAATTCTCGAAAAACAAGAAAATCGGAGAAACCGTCAAAGCTACTAAAAACAAGTTGCACCAAGTAGGGGGGGCATTTTATTCCAATCAACCAAAATACTCTTCTTGGCTTCGAGAACTGAAGAGTTCAAAAGGATCTGGTGGTGATCAGTTTCGCGAGACATGTGCTAGAATAATGAGCTTTCATTCATCTACGAAAGAACGTCTTGAGATTCTGGACAAGTTCTACGCCGACATTTTTTCCGAGATTTCCACGGTAAATTCTGTGATTGACCTTGCATGTGGACTCAATCCTCTGTCAATTCTTTGGATGCCGCATTTTGAGGAATTGGAATACTATGCTTATGACATCTACGCAGATCTAGTTGATTTTCTAAATGCTTTCATCGAGTTAGTTGCTGTCGACGGGCACGCGGAAGTCAGGGATGTCTTGTTTAACCCTCCTAAGCGTAAAGGAGATTTGGCGCTGATTCTCAAAACAGTACCCTGTTTCGACCAAATAAACACGCGCGCTGTACCAAAGATGCTGGAACAGGTGAACGTAGATAACTTGGTTATTTCATTTCCTGTCAAAAGTCTTGGCGGAATTGAGAAAATGATGGTCAAAAACTACACGGAGAGATTTGACAAAATAGCTTGCGAGAAGGATTGGGACATCAAAAAGATGTTGTTCAAAACCGAATTGGTGTTCTTGGTGAGTAAGTGAGTCAATCGATCAACTGCTACATTGCGGACTCTATTTGTGACGTTATGAAAGTCAAGTTGTGTATCGTAGCAAGTCTCTGATAGAGACAATCATTGATCTTGAACAGATGATGTAGATAGGCTAAGGAATAGTTTCGGCAAGTCAAACAGTCACACCTAGAAGAAATGGGTTCTTTTGTTTTGGCATGTTTCACGTCTTGTATGTAGATATAAGAAACCGAATTTCTCGCTCCAGCTTTAGGCAAATGACGCAAGTCTTGGACTGAGTATAATCTACCTTGTCTTGCATCTCTTGTCGGCATTGAGCTGTCAAAGAGCTCGTATCCCATTCGTAGACACTCCACGATATTCTCAGGTTGCCCGACTCCGAGAGCCAACATTGGGAATTTCGAGGGAATCAAATCGCGAGTGAGCTTGACGATATTGGACAGGAGTTTTCCATCGCTCTTAATCGGATAACCTCCGTAGCCAAATCCGTCAAATCCCATTTGTAGAAGTGAGTTAGCGCATTCTTTGCGCAGCTCGCTGTTTGCTCCTCCTTGCACAACAGCAAAGAGTAGCGGTCTAGCATCTTCGAAGGTTTTTCTTCGCTTGATTGCTTGCTGGAACTCCAATTTGCACTTTCTTGCCCAGTCAACAGTTCTTGTCACAGATTCTAGTTGACGTTCATAGGGTTCATCTGGATGCGTGCAGTCATCCAAACAGATGACCACGTCAGATCCGTAATCTAGCTGTAGCCGAACGCTCTTCTCTGGAGTGAGACGGATCTTTCGATTTGCTCGTCGGAATATTATGCCTTTATTGGTGTAGGTGCCAAGTTTGGGGTTCTGTCTAATCAAAGAATAAGCTTGGAAGCCTCCAGAGTCCGTGACGATAGGATAACGCCAATTGGAGTAGGAGTGCAGACCACCTAATGTTTTGATTGTGGAAGACCCTGGACGTTGCATTAGATGGAAGATATTCATTACCAGTGCTTGAACGCCGCATTTCAATAGATCATTCATATCTAAGGACCGGACTACACCGAAAGTCGCATCAGGCATAAACAAAGGCAGTCTGAGCTGACCGTGCGGAACATCTAGAGTCTTGATTTTCATTTGTGTTCTATTCCATCATATCTGACTTGCGCTTTTCTTCCTTTTACACCGCTAGTTTTTTCAACGTTAATGTGGAAGCTAATTCGTTCTATTGCACAAAGAAGCGGGTACCCGACAAGTACTGCAGAAATTGCTTCGCCGAATCCAATAGTTAGAACAGTCACTCCATAGGGAACGCCGTAAAAGCCTGAAACGTACGCACTTACACCAAACCCATTTATCACTACTGGGTAAATGCAAGCTACTATTTTTCTGCCAAAGTTGAGTTTGTAGGATAGTATGGCTGCGGCCAGGGTTAGAAGGGGGCCAAAAACTAGATCCGGTAGGCCGATCGGACTGAAAGTGTTAGAAATAACAACGCCGATAACAAGCCCAAATATCGCTGGGATTCCAAAAACGTATGGTAACGGTGTAAGTGCCTCACTTATCCTAACTTGCAGCCAAGAATATCCTAAAGATCCCAGCGCTACAGTCAAAACCGCATAGAGAGCGGCTATTGCAGCTGTTACAGCAATGACAAACGCTCTGCTCACCATACCACAATCATCTCGAGTAAAGTGGTCTCTTCTCTAATATGTTGCTTTCCAACAGAACTCGATGAATACGAACACCAAGATGCGCGCTTCCATGAAATAGATCAGCATAAAGAAACGTATGGAGCATCCGAGTAATTGATCGCGCGCGCTCTTTCTCTCTGCCTTTCCAGACGACACAAAAAGTGTGACCTTAGATGTGGGAAGATGACGTTAGATTTATTAACGATGCTGTCAATGCATGTACGTTTGAGGCGGATTGAGGGTGCCGCTTGGATCGAAGTTGAACATTGAAAGCAGGGGAATGTTTGCAGCTCTCGTCTTTTATCTAGCTGTTGGAATTTCCTTTCTCGCCTTGTTGCCTTGGGCGGAGTTTCTCCCTAGCATCGGATTTATTGGCATATTCAGCGTGATTGCAGCGTATGGAGTGTTTAAGAAAAGGAATTGGACGATCTATTTTGTCGTCATTCTGTTTTTGACCGGTACGACGTTTTCAGGCGTAATGCTCTATTATTACCTAACCAATTATGTGTTGAGTATGGGAATGATAGCCTATCTCATTCTAACGTGGGTCTTTACAGGTTATATTGCCTCAAAACGGAGAACATTAGAAAGCTAAGCTAGTGTCGCAAGCATAGACATGAGCAACAATTTTTTGCACGTTCATATTTGAAAAGTTCACTCAAGGCGGGTAATAGGTGCGGCTTTCAGAAGAGTTACCTTGACTTCTTCGTCTGCATCGATAAACTGCTTGTTTTCAGCAATCTCGACGAAACCGTCAGCTTTTGCAACTGTTGTTATGGCTCCTGAGAGTCCCGTAGGCACGGGCTCAGCAAGAAGTCTTCCTGTCTTGTCCTTTCTTAATCTGACCATGATGAATGTCCGTCTTCCTTTTGCTGGAAACATTTTCATGGTTGCGATGGCTTTGACCTTCAACGGTTGATCTGGTTTTCTTCCGGCCATCGTTTGAATCACAGGTTTAACGAAAAGATGGAAAACAAGCAACGCTGAGGCTGGATGGCCAGGAAGTGAAAAGACCATCTTTCCGTTGATCGAAGCGATTGTCACGGGCTTCCCCGGTTTAATTTCCACTCCATGGATGAGCACACATTGTTTCCCGAACGAATCTAAGACTTGAGGCATCAGATCTTTAGGTCCCACCGAGACGCCTCCTGAGGTCACGACGAGGTCTGCGGACCTGAGCGCTTCAACGAGTGCGCCACGGATTTCAGCTGCCTTGTCTGCAAGAACGCCCATGTAGATTGGTTTTCCTCCACTCTCTTCAACTGCCGCGCCTAGGCTGTAGGCGTTCGTGTCATAGATTTTTCCTGGCAAAAGCTTTCGGCCAGGCTTCGTTACTTCTGCACCTGTTGAAAGAACAGCCACGCGTGGAACGCAATGGACTTCGATCTTCGATAAGCCAACTGCGGCGAGGGTTCCAATTTCTCCTGAACCTAGCATTGTTCCTTTTGTGAGGACCATTTGGCCTTTTTTGACGTCTGAGCCGGCTTTCATGACGTTTTCTCCGCCCACTACGGCGCTGTGAACGTGAAGCTCGTCGCCCTCAAGCTCTGTGTCTTCAAACATGACGACGGCGTTTGCACCTTGAGGCACGGGCGCACCGGTGACTATCTCAACTGCAGTGCCAAGTTTGACGATTGCTCTTGGCATTTCACCCACGTTCGCTCTGCCGCAAATCTTGAGTTTTGTAGGTTTGTTCTCCTCTGCACCGAAGGTGTCTTCAGCATTTACCGCGTATCCGTCGACGGTTGAGCGGTCGAAGGGTGGAATGTTCAATGGGGCAACAATGTTTTGCGCGAGGACGCGGTTGAGAGCTCTTGACAGTGGAATCTCTTCAAAGGCCAGAGGCTTCGGAGAGACATGCTGGCGCACAATCTTCTGCGCTTCATCAAGCGTCAAGAGTTTTTTGAACATCATGCTTCTCCTACTACGTCAAAGAGGTGGACTAAGACAGATTCTCCTTTCTCCACACCTTCTCGGTTCTCAGGAACGATCGTATAGCCGTTGGATTTGGTCATCGTGGAAATCACGCCTGAGCCCTTTGCGCTCACGGGGTCTGCGAAATGTTCTCCGTTTCGCTGAAAAACGCGGACACGTACAAACGTTCTTCTTCCAAGAGTCGTGGCAATTCTTTTGGTCATCTTCGCCGTCAATGTTGGTCTAGCCTCCGCGTGGCTCAGTCCAACCAATTTGCATATTAGCGGTCGGGCAAAAACCTCAAAAGCTATCATTGCTGCAACGGGGTTTCCTGGAAATATCATTATGGGTTTTCCATTAACGACTGCCAGCGCAGTCGGCATGGCGGGACGCATCGCAATGCCATGAACAACGACGCCGGGTCTGCCAAGCTCATTGATCACTTCAGGCATCAAATCTGAGCCTCCGACACTGGTTCCGCCAGTGCTTATCGTTGCGTCCGATTGTAGGCTTCTGTGGACCCTTTCCCTGATCTCCTCGAAATCGTCTTTTGCAATTCCTAAGTCTAAAGGTCTTGCTCCCAATTCTTGGCACGCGGCCATGATAGCATGTCTGTTCGCATCAAAAATCTGGTCCTTCTGCCTATCAGCGCCGACTTCTGCAAGTTCATTTCCCGTCGAGAATACGGCGATCCTCGGTTCCTCAAAAACCTTAATCTCGCTTGCTCCCACTGCAGCTATTAACCCCAGATGCTGAGGCTTGAGTCGGATACCAGCTTCTACAGCAATAGTCTCCCGCTTTATGTCTTCTCCTCTTTTTGAGACGTTTTCGCCTGGCGCTAGTGGCGTCCACACCTCGATCTTGTCATCAATCTGCTTGGTATTTTCAAGTATTGCTACGGCGTTTGCGCCTTTTGGAAGCGAGTTGCCGGTCCATAATCGCCTGGCGCATTTAGTGCTCACGATGCGACTTTCAGTTAATGTTAGGATTTTTGGTTTGAATTGCGAGGTACCAAAAGTGTCTTTGGCCCTGACCGCGTAGCCGTCCATTGCGGATCTGTCAACTCGAGGGAGATCCTCCTTCGCCGTGATTGTCTCAGCCAAGACGCGGCCTAAGGCTTTGTCCAGAACAATAGGAACGGTTCTGGGTTTCTTGGTTTCTAGTGCGCCGAAGAAATTGCGTAAAGCTTCATCGATTGAGGTGAGTTCTTGAAACCCTTTCAGTTTGGCCAAAACCTGTACCCATTAGACAGCACTGTGGTGGTTATAAAAAACGTATCGCATTAGAGTAGACCGTGAAGGATATCCCTCATTCTTGCTGCGTCAACATCCAGCAGTGGGCTTTCGCTGATTATGACTGGTCTGAGCTTGAACTCTGCAATAATGCTTGCGAGCAGCGCGAAATTCGGTCCGTATCTTTCTTCCTCAAGAGTGTGGTGTCGCCTTTCGCCTTTATCGGTGAATTCGATTTTGCTGAAGTGACAATGCATGTTCCTGGCAGCTTCTGCGCCGAGTCGACCTTCAATCTTCTCGATTACTCTGCGGAAGTCTTCTAGCGTCCTGAATCGTCCCGCATCCCTTGCATGCAGATGTGACCAATCGATGACAAGTTGGGTCTGTTCTACTTCTTCGCAGATCCGCAGCACTTCGTCTAGGCTGCCGAGCTGAGATGGCTTGCCCATGGTTTCAGGTCCGATCTTTGCGCTCCTGATGCCCAGACTCTTCAAAGTTTCAGCCAAGTCTTTCAGGGCTTCCAAACAGTTTCTGAAGGCAAGTTCCCGTGGCTTATTGCCGTAGAATCCTGGGTGAAAGACGACTACATGGGCGTTCATCCACTCTGCTGCGGTAGCACATGCGATGAGACGTTTCTTGCTTGCTGAAACGATTTTCCTTTCTCCACAGAGATTTACGAAGTAAGACCCGTGAAGGCTAAGCCAAACGTCATTCTCGTTGGCCTTTGTGCCAAGGTTTTGAGCGTCTTCCTTCTTGATCTGTGGCTTTGGACCCCAGTAGACTGCCTCATATTCAAAAGCGTCGAGGCCTTCATGTCGTAGGAGCAATGGGACATCCTCCAGGCTTGCTTTCATCAGTTTGAAGTTAGATGGCACTCCGGCCGGACCAAACCTGGGACGGTCAGCCATCCCCAAAACTCCTCTGAGTGGTCACTTTCTTGCTTGCCGGAGGCTTTTCCGTCCAAATTTTCCATAGAACAAGATTGCTAAGGTCGAAATCCAAGCTGCCGCATTCTGAAAGACCAGATATTTCCCATCATTGTCCAAAGTGGCTAATGGTGTAATTATGGCCCCGAGAGCGACAACGAAGTCTCTGAATCCTGGCGCCGCTCCTAGGAGAACGGTGTTTATCGGCGAGAAAACTGCCCCGATGGGCGCGACGGCCGCTCCTACGCCCTTTACAAAATTGAGCAATGAGGGGTCATTCTTGTATGCGGTTGCTATTGCATTATAGATTAGCCCCGGATAAGCGAACAAAGATATCAAGATTAGCAAGGCTGAAAAAGCTACGAGTACAATCAGGGCGCTTCTCACGTTTGTCCTGCGAACGCGAACTCCTCCTCCAGGACTCGCAGTCTTTCTTCTTCTCGAAAACATGAACACTACTCTCTGTGCAAGCGTCCGCTGTCCTTTTCCACCTTTGCCAGCCGTGCCGAGCTTTCCTCTTTGTGGTTCGCTAGGTTTGATGAGTACTTGTCTTCTCAAATAGGTCCAATTTGCAACTAGCGTAAGTATAACTGCTATGGGAACAAGATGAAACAGTGGGCTTATCGATAGCGTATCGCGGGAGGCAGTTCCTGGAAAGGTGAAACTCCATTGCAGTGGCATCTGATCTTTGACACCGACGCTCATTGCGTAGAGAACGACGAGGTACTCTACCAACACGGTAATGATCAGGAATAGGGCTAACGTCTCCAATTCTCTCAGCGACGTGCGGCGAAATGACATGCGTTTTGGAGGATTTGCTGTGGAGGGTATCGATGTCATCAGCCATAAACTCCTCGTGTCCCTATATCACGGTTGGATTATAGATGTTCCCATTAAAAAACATGACTATGAGCAACGCCGAGAGATCTTGCTTGCCTAAAATATGGTTTCCCATAGACTCGAGTGAGCTTCTGCGTCCAAGGGCCTGCAGAACAAGGTGAGTTTTTCCTCGTCCCTATTTCTCGCTATAGAATTTTATAATCAACGCCGCGAAACCGATTTCATGTTTGCATCTTGGATATTTGGCGTGCAGATAATTGACCGTGCTGGTACATGAACATGCACTGCACCGGGTTACGTAGAGAGAAAACCCATTTTGGAGATTTTGATTGATGCTCCGATTGTAAGCTTCTAAATCGCTTCCTGAGAGATAGCCTTAGGGGGAAACCTTGAAATCCTTTTGGAAATGCTTAAAGGGAATCGTAGCGATATTTTTAACAAACCCTGAAAGTAATAGATGTAACCACTGATAAGTGGATATGCCTGATTACGCAGAGAAATTAAATTGGGAAGAAAATGTCTAAAAACAGTAAGGCAGAGAGACTTGAACTCTACAAGGATCATAATGCGCAAGTTTTGTTAGGCAAGTTTCTGAGCGATGAAATCAAGGAGCTTCAACCCGTTTTCAGCATTGACCGAGGTTACGCTTATCCTTTAGTTGACACGATAGTTGGAGACCAATCGCGTGTAGAAGCTTTTCTAAGCAAGCTGTACGACGCTGGAATACTTGAAAGGAAAATATACGACAAAATCATAACCTGCCCAAAATGCGGTTCGAGAAACATTTCTGTCCGCTACTATTGCCCGCATTGCAAGTCCTTTGACATTCAAAAGAGTTCGCTGATTGAACACGTGAAATGCGGGTACATGGATGTTGAGAGCAACTTCCACAAAGAAGGCAAGCTCATCTGCCCAAAATGCCATGAAGAACTGAGAAGGCCTGAAATCGACTATAGAAAGGCTGGCGTTTGGTGCACCTGTAACGAATGTAACAAGAGCTTCGACATTCCCGCCGCTTCGCACTTTTGCAGGGACTGCCAAGGGGATTTCACGTTTGAAGAAATTGTGATTAAGAACGTCTACTCCTACAGCTTGAGCGCGAACGCAAAGAACGAAGCGACCGTAGGTTGGATGTTAATAGCTCCCATCAAAGAGTTCCTCGCAGGGGAGGGGTTCAAAGTTGAGAGTCCCGCTTTTCTGAAAGGGAAATCTGGCGCAAACCACTTCTTCGACTTTGTGGCCCGCAAAGGAGCAGACGTTGAAAAAGTATTAGTAATTGATCTGGCGGTCTCGGGCGAAGCAACAATATCGGAGCAGCCAGTAATCGGCTTGTTTGCCAAGATCTTCGATGTTTCGCCGGACAAGGCCTATCTCGTCGCCATGCCAAAAATAAGCGAGAACGCAAAGAAGATGGCTCAGCTGTACAAGATCCACGTTGTTGAGGCGAAGAATGAAAAGGAAGCAACAAAAGGACTCAAAGAAGAACTTTACAGCTGAAACTGATGGCAAAGAACGTCATCAAGCTTGACGTTGCGCGGAATATCTGAGGAAATCTATTGTAAGAGCAAGAAACTGCTTGGCAACAGATTATGCCCTCAAGCCCAGGAAAGATGGCATTGCTACGCGAGTCTGAACACCGATACGTTTCCTCTCTCAGTTACGATCTTAACAACGGCCGCATTGTCGGCCAGATCTATGTCGGCATTAGTGTAGTTAATTGAATCTCCAGCGTTGAGAATCAAGTTTATGTCATATTTCTGATGGATTGCTGGGCCATCTACCCATAGGGCAACAAGATGGGCAGTCACGGAGCCCTTGTTCTGCAGGCTGACGGTCGCTCCTTGAGTCACTACTGCAGTGACGCCTAAGAAATCAATGTCAACGAAGGTTTGGTTGGCGCCTGGTTGCGCATCTTGTACTTTTACGTAGATGGCGCCGCCGCCGCTCAGGTAGCTTCTCCACTGGTCCGTTAGATTGACGGCGTACGTGTCCCAACCCGTTGTCGGCTGCTGGCCAGCAGTGGAGTTGAAGCCTTGGTCAGAGTAGAACCCTGATGTCCAGTTGAAAGCTTTCAGGTACCAGTTGTGGCTTGAACCGTTGGCACGATATATCAGTTGTACTTCTAGGGTCTGAATGTAGGGGAGAGGGATCAAGTTCAAATCAATGGTGAAAGCTCCGACAACTCCTAGCGATTGAGGGCTTCCCGAGGTATTTCCTGCAAATGTTTCGTAGCGGCCATCAGCACCTTGAGTGTCAACATAGGAACCGTTTACGCGAGTGCCAGAACTAAGTGTGTATTCGCCTTGAACTGTCGACCATGGAGAATTGTCCATCCTAGTTACGGCACTGATTTCCACTTTTTCTTGCATTCTTTCCAAGTCGAACTGATTCATCTGGTAACTCCAAAGTACTACGTTGGAGACTATGATGACTACCAGAACGAGGCTTAGCATCACCACTATCACATTGCTTATTCCATGCCTGTCTCGCCTAAGACGCTTCATAGTAGGAAGCAACATGCGTCCCCCTTGCGGTCAGAACATCAATGTACAATATGTCGTTTGGAATCCAACTCTGAGAAACGTTAAGCCAATCTTGTTGACCGATTTCCAGTCTGAAAGGCTTGGCGAAATATCCAGAAGTGTGGTTAACGTAAACCGAGGAAATGGAAATGGCAACTTCCCCAACATTGCGAAGATATATGTCGATACTGCTGGTGAAATTGTTGAACCATACGTCTTCCACGATCACGCGTTCACTCATCGTCTCTCGCAAATTAGTCGTTATAACATACGTTGCTGAAGTGGCAATCGCCATCGCAGCAACAGCGACAACCGTAAGCAACAGGCTGCTCAGAACAGGAGTTATGGCCCGTTTATCCCTTAAGATCCTAGGTAATCGCTGCATTATCTCACCCCTACAAGAAAAGCTTCAGCGCCACGTAGCCGCAGATCATCAGGATTAGGCAGTGTTTGAATCCAGCGTTGATCGTTCCCTCTCCCATTTTTCCCGCCGTGAGTCCTCCGAAAAACCCTTGAATCACGGTCATGTGGAAAAACATGCGTCTTATGTCTTCGGTCGCCATTAGGGCTGTTCCAAGCGTGGGCAACTGTTCTACGCTAACGAAGAACGACTTGAAAAGTAGGACTATCGTGAAGAGGAAAACGAAGAAGGCCACGTAGATTATCGCGATGTACGGTCGGGCCTGGGTTCGACGTTCCTTCTCGAGCAATAGTGTTGTCTGGATGAATTTTCCCATCGGATCAAAAACCTTTTCAACATGTCCGCCTGAACGGCTTGCCTCGATTATCATCGGTACAGTCCTTTGAATCAAAACAGTGTTGACTCGTTTACGGAAGGCCAAGAGGGCCATTTCAAAACTCATTCCCCACGAAATCTGTGCGGTCATTTTTCTCAATTCCGCAGTAAGTGGCCCATAATCTCTTTTTGAGGCTTCTTCCAAAGCCTGAGGAAGCGTCATGCCCGTTTCTTGAGCTTGAACTATGCTTCTGAAGAGATCTGGCAAATGCTCGTCGACAGCCTTTCTCCATCTAAAGTCAACGCAGTTCAGAACTGCTGGAGGAGAAATGGCTGCAATTATGGCGAAGAAAACTGACTCGTCGAACGCAATTGTCCCCCAAAACATTAAGCCGCCGACTGCTATCACCGCAAAGGCTAACGTAGCGGAGATGATCCACGTGACTTTCTTAACTTTCGGTTCTATCTTCGGCATTATCATCACCATTTTGGTGACGTTGCGTCGAGCAATATCAGGAACACTATCGCACCTAGGGGTATTCCCAAGTACGTGAGTAGGTTCAGAAGCAGGTCTGGGCTGAAAATTCCAATGGTGCCGCCGCCCAGCATAGCCATTACTGAGAGCATGATGATGAGCATTAACGGTCCTGTAAGAAGCAGGGCGACGTAGAACTCGGCCAACATTGACAGAGTGTCCGAATATTTTTTGAGGCTTATCCTCTTCAGTTTCATGTACTGCATTGATTTTCCGCGAAGATAGGCTGCTAAATTACCACCCGAATGGATTGTGGAAATGAACCCTTGAATCATTTCGCGAAATCCTTCCGAAGCGTTTCGTTTTGAAGTCTCTTCCAAGGCAGAGATTATGTCCGAGCCAAACAGGTTAACGTCTCTCACAACGTCCTTGGCTTGCCCAGTCAAGGCTAGGGGAACACTGAAATTAGCGAGTGAGTTGAAGATGTTCTCAGGAGAAACGCCTGCACTTGCAAGGATGGCCATATAGCCAGTCGTGAACGGTAATTCATCTTCCAACTGTCTCTTTGTGACGTCTGCGCAGTAAAATGGGTAGCAATAGAATCCGATGGTTGTGAATGCAATGGCGAACAGGCTACCCCCGATGCCGAACAAAATAGCTGGTAAAAACGGTATGCCCAGCCAGAAGAACAACAGAAATGGAACGGTGACAAAGAGCGCTAACGCAGCGATAGCCGTGCAGAAGACTGTCAGGCTGACGTAAGCTTTGAAGTTGGCCTTCAACCCTGATCTTTTCAGGTTTACGTCAAGATCTTTGAAAAGTGGCAGGAAGCGGCCGGTCCTTTCTCCGACGAGATGATAGGCGATTGCTTGTAGACCAGCAAAACTCATGTTCGTTGCCCGTTTCTCGGGCATTCCGTTCGGTGCACGTTTGAATTTTGCTTTCAGCCGCCCAAAAATGGTTCTGATTTTTCGCGAGAGGCCTAAGACTCTTTTCATTTGAGGCCAACTCTGGCTTTTTGAAAAACGCGTTCCGGACTGGCATAATATTCCCTTATCACGTTTGCAACGTCGGTATGACGTCGGATACCTTCACGGGTCATCCAGTCAAGAACTGTCTGTCTCCTGCTTAGTTCGCGTCTGGCCTCCTCTTCACTTACTCCGAGTTTGTTAACTTGCCTCTCTAGAAGGACGCTTTTTGCCGAGGCTGAATACCTGTCAAATTTGGGGTTCCAGTTGAAGACTTCTTCAGTCAGAATATTCCGTTTTTCGGAGTCCATCTTCACAACCTCTGCCATGGTCCCGATTCTCCTCGCGGGTCTCCCATCAATTTCCGTCCTGCTCATGACCATAATTAGATTCGTCATTGCAATGAGTGGTTTTGGGATGTTCATAGGTTCTGATTCCAAACGGTTTATTACGGATTCAACAGACTCCGCATGCATGGTGCACATTCCTAGGTGTCCTGTTGCCATGGCCTGAAAAAGAGTGTAGGCTTCTTCACCGCGGACCTCGCCGACGATGATGTAGTCCGGTCTCTGCCTAACAGCAGCCTTCAGCAGGTCGAACAGGGTTATCGAGCCGCTTTTCTTATCCTCGTGTCCAAAGCCTAGTCTCACCACTGATGGTATCCAGTTCTCATGTGGCAGGTTAAGCTCTTGAGTGTCTTCTACGCTCACTATTTTCATTTCGGGCTTTATGAACATCGACAAGCAGTTGAGCATGGTGGTCTTTCCAGATGCTACACCCCCTGCTACAAGGACTGAGGCCCGGTTTTCTATGATGTACCACAAATAGGCAGCCATTTCTGAAGAGATAGTTTTGAATGCGATGAGATCCGAGATGGTGAGCGGGTCTACTCTGAACCGTCGGATCGTGAACGTTGAGCCTCTTCTTGTGACTTCGTTCCCGTAAGTGAGTTGGATGCGGCTGCCATCTGGAAGTGATGCGTCGAGGATCGGTGAAGCTATTGAAATGCTTTTTCCAGACATGTATGCCATACGAATTATGAATGAATCTAGTTCTGCTTCTTCTTTGAAGATGATGTTTGTAGGTATTGATTCGTGCATTCTGTGCCAAACGTAGATCGGTATGTTCACGCCGTCTGCGGAAATGTCCTCGATAAGGTGGTCTTTCATCAAGGGATCGATTCTTCCGTATCCTATGAAGTCTCTAACGATGTAGTAGACGAGCTTGTCAACAGCTTCTGGCGGGACTTTTATGCGGTATTTTTTTATGGTTTCTTTGGTTTTTTCTTTGAGGTAATTCTCTGCTTTCTCTTTTGTTTCTATTTCTTTAATGTCTACGTCGATTTCTTCTATCAGGAAGTTTTTGATTTCGCGTAGTTTCTCCTCTTCTTCTTTCTGCAGAGTAGGCTCTATTATTTCGTAGCGTATCTTTTGGGTTTCTGGTTCTTTGACTATTGCAGCGTAGACATAAGGTTCTTTTATGGGGTATGCTTCTCTGAAGATGGCGGGTCTTCTTGCATCCTCACCGACTACTATGAGGGGGCTTGCTTCAGTTTCCGCTGTTGCTTTTGTCTTTTGTTCTTTCGGCTTCTTGCTTGCCGGCATTGTTCTCACTGGTTTAGGGTGTTTCGTGCCTTTTCATGTGTATAGTGCGTCGTTAGTCTTAATAAGGCATACGGACCTCGAATCTTTAGCGCCCTTTAATGCCACAGGAGAAAACATGCCATCTTGGGCAACAACGCCTGATGTCAACGATGGTAAGCGCAGCCACAGATCAATCTGAGAAGAGGGACAAGCGGAGGAATTCGGCAAGGACACGCTGGACGACAGGCAAAACTGCGGTCGATTGAAGCTTCAGAAGCGGGGAGTAAGAATCCATCAAGGTCTTGATGCAATCGACGATTTCATCTGCTTCGGCTTTGGACTATTCCCCCCGTTTGCGACCTCGAAAGCCATTTAGGCAAACGGGCATATCAAAAGCCTTAGGATCCAAATTCAATGCATCAAAAGGCTACCTAGAGACGGGATCCGGACGAAAAAGTAGACATAGATTGCAGCTGCAATTATTCCCGCCGTTATGGCTAACAGGGCGAAGTCGCCCTTATGCATTTTGAGGACGTACAGGTTCGTTCGGTTTTTCGTTGCTCCCCAAGCTCTGGACTCCATGGCTTCTGCGAGTTCTAGGCTTCTTCGGATAGCGCTGACGATGAGTGGTATAAGGATCGGAACATAGTTTCTGATTCTTTTCAGGAAGCTGCCGCGTTCAAGTTCCAGACCTCTGGCTTTTTGTGCGTCCATGATCGTCTGGGCTTCTTCTGCTATGACTGGAACGAAGCGGACGGCTGTGGTGAAAGCGAAGACCAACTCGTAAGGCACATGCGTCTGTTCTAGGGCAAGGCCCAAGTGGTCAGGTGATGTTGTCAAGAAGAAGACTGAGAAGGATTCTACGAGTACTATGAAGCGGAGAGTCAGTGCGGCTGCGTTTTCTATTATTGGCTCGGTTATGACGTATCCATGAGTGAGGAATGACACGATGAAGTTTGTGAGGAAAATTACCGTTGCCAAGAAGGCGGCTCCTCGCATCGAGCGAACCCACGCTCGTTGAACTCTGGCCAATAGGACAAATGGGATCTGCACCAAGAAGAGCACCATCAAGGGCAAAATCTGAGAGAAGAGTATTGCAGCGACAAAAATTGAGCAGACGTAGACAAATTTGACCCTTGGATCCAAGTTGTGAATGGGAGAATAAACCTTGCGAAATTTGAGCCCATCAAAAACGCTCATCAATTCCCGTCCTTTAACATTTTCAGAATTGCCTCTCGTGCCTCGTACAAGTCGATTATTTTTCTTGGCGGCGTCATATTTGGCATCTGGTCAGATAGTTCTAGGAAGATCTGAGCGATCTGCGGTGGCACGATTGACGCCGCGTTTAGGACTTCAGGGTCTGTGAGGATGTTCTTTGCTTCACCATCTGCGATGATTTTTCCTTCACGCATCAACAGTACCCTGGGATTGCATTCTGCGACGAATTCGACGTCGTGTGTGACCATGATAATCGTTCTCTCCTGGGTCTTCATCTGCATTATGAATTGCCGAAGCTTCTCTTTCTGCTGATAGTCCTGTCCGATCGTGGGCTCGTCAAGAATGAGTATTTTCGGATCCCACGCGAGGACTGAGGCTAAGGCTACACGTTTTCTCTCCCCCCCGCTCAACATGAAGGGCGAGGTTTTTCTGTATTGAGTAAGGCCCAAAAGGTTTAATGCCCACGTGACTCGGTTTTCTATGACGTCCTCTTTGAACCCGAAGTTTCTCAGTGCAAACGATATTTCTTCTTCGACGGTCTCGCTAAAAAGCTGATGATCCGGGTTCTGAAAGACGAAGCCCACGTTCTTGGATAACGTGGCAACGCTTACTTTGGAAACGTCAACTTCATCAACGAAAACTTGCCCTTTTGTGGGTTTCAGCAGTCCATTGAAATGCTTGACTAGAGTTGTCTTTCCAGCGCCGTTCTGTCCCATGATGGCGACAAATTCGCCGTCTCGAATGATCATCGATATGCCTTTCAAAGCTTCGACGCCGTTTGGGTAGGTGAAATAGAGTTCTTTGGCGTCGATCATCGATGTTCCAACATCCGCTTCAGCTCGACGGCAAATTCCTCCGAGGACAGGGGCACGGTGTCGTCAAGGTTAATCTTGTCTTCATTAAGCAGCTGATACAGGCGCGTTGCCTTCGGAACTCCGATTCCTAAGAGTTGTGCTTCTTGGGAGCGCAGTATTTCGCGCGGTTTTCCATCTAGGATTACCTTTCCTTCATCCATCACTATTATGTGGGTTGCATATCTTGCCGTCAGATCAAGTCTGTGTTCGACCAGTACGACCGTGATCCCTAGGTTCTTGTTCAGATTGTTGATCACCTCGAAGATCTTCTTGGCGCTTAAGGGATCCAGAAAGCTTGTCGGCTCGTCGAGAATGATCACTTCTGGTTGCATGGCCAAGACTGAGGCGATAGCGACGCGCTGTTGTTGGCCTCCTGAAAGTTCATGAGGTGGTCTGTCTCTCAAATCGTATATTCCTGTCAGCTTCATTGCTTCGTCCACTCTTCTGCGCATTTCTTCTCTTGGTGTTCCCAAGTTTTCGAGACCGAATGCGACATCTTTCTCAACTGACAGTGCAAAAAGCTGGTTTTCGGGGTTTTGAAAAACGAGTCCCACGTGTTTTGCTAATTGGAATATCAGACTTTTTGTAACGTCCTGTCCTGCGGTTGTTAGTTTGCCTTTGAGTTCGCCCTGATAGAAGTGTGGTATCAAGCCATTGAAGCAACGGCACAACGTGGTCTTTCCACATCCGCTTGGGCCAGTGATCAGCGTGAATTCGCCTTTCTCTATGCTTATGGAAACGTCATTGATTGATGGCTTAGTCACGCCTGGATATGTGTACGTGAGGTTTGCAGTTTCAATAATCGTCATGCCGTCTTTTCCTGCCTGATTGTAAGCGGCCGTATGCGTCATTTAAGAGTAGCTACTCATTCGTGATTAGTTAGCCTTCCTTTCAGAAGTAACAAACAGTGTTTCAGAGCCATCTCTGAGTCTCCTACACCGTTGGCCCCCGCGGCCGAAGAATGTCCCCCGCCCATTCCATGCAGGTATTCACCGAGAGGTTTAGCAACGTCCTTGCCCAAGTGTATACCGGACTGCTTGCAGAATTCGCCTGCAGCGCGCAGACTGACTTCTATGCTCCCATTTTTCTGTCCCGCAACAGCGGCGATATCTGCCCCTAATTCAATCAAGGCTCTGGCTGCTGAGGCTTGATAGGCGCTTACGTGTGAGAGAGCAACTATCCACTCGTTGATTTTGAAAAGCTTGACTCTTCTGGATGCTTTTAGCCTTGCGACACGCTCAGAAAAATCCATGGGAAGCGAAAGCAACGGCAGCACTTCTTGCGCGCTTACGCCTAGGTCAACCAGCTCTGCAATGTTCTTCAGGGTGGAGGAATTGGCCAGCACAAAATGTCGCGTGTCAAAGGCTATGCCTAGGAACAGTGCTTTAGCCTCGTCTCCACCTACTTTGGTGTTTGTCTGCTTGTAGAAGCTATAGACGATCTCGCACGTTGAGGAGCTCTCCTCATTCGTGATGCAGAGTTTCGCCAATTTTAGCGTCTCTGGGTGAGCAGCGTGATGATCTATCACGATTATAGGCGCCTTTCCACTCTTGACCGAATTGGCTAAACTGTCTAATTGCTGGATCGTGTTTGTGTCAAGCATGAATATTACATCAGCATTTTCCACGCTCGGCGAATCCTTTACGTCGATCGGGATGTGCTCAAGAAGATGCTTTGAGAGCCTGCTGATCCCGTGAGCTGCTCCTATTTCGATTTCAAGCTGTGGATTTACCTGCTTCAGCAGACTCTTTAGAGCATAGGCTGAGCAGACAGCGTCAGGGTCAGCGTTATGATGGCATAATAGGACGACATGTCTGGCGTCGAGAGATTCCAGAGTTTTTGTTATTTCTGCGAATGACAAGAAAGCTCCCTCAAATACTTCTCAGCTGATCGGAAACCTTCCTTGACGGCTTCGTTAACCAGTCGTTGCGCATTGGAATTCTCAATCCCGCGCGATGCGTCCATATCGACGTTTATTTCAAGTCGTAAAGGCTTTGTCCCCACAGCCTCAGTGCAAATATCTAGTTTTTCTATGTTTCTTTTGGAGACTTTGCTAAGAACGTATTTTCTTGCCGCTTCCTCCGCAATCATGCATAGCTTTTCAATCTGCTCGCTGGTCAGGTCTGGAATGCCCAAGTCCACAGAGTTTCACCTGAAGCTGGTTCAAGACTCAGACGGAGGCGAAACCGGGTTCAAATCCTGTTGCAGCTTGGTCTGCAGGTCCTTCAGCTGACCGCGTAGCCTTTCTTCTTGTTTTGTCAGAACCGTCACTCTGGTGTTCAGCAGTTCTTTTCGCTCAGTCAGGTCACTGGCTACGCTAGTCTTTTGTGCTCTGATCATGAGGGAGCCTGCTGACTTGTAGATTACAGCGTCATCAGTCAATTTCTCGACCTCTGACGAGGCCTGCCCGATTTCTGCAAGCTCCATCTCAACCTGCTGTTTCTGGGACAGGACCGACTGAAGCGTCTGTTGAAGCTGCTGCATTCTAAGTAAGCGTTCTTGAACCTGAGGAGGAAGTTTCGAAATGTCTTCACTCAACTTTTGTCCTTCCGTTCTCGACAGCAATAAGCGAAGGCATTAATTAAGCATTTTTCTTGAAAACTCTGTTGCTGCCAAGGGGCGTCATCGTCGCTCTCTTTTTTCTCCTTCACCATGGAGACTTTCAGGATCCATGGGACAAACCCATGTTGTTATGCCGCTCCTTGAAGCACACCAATGGGGTTTTTGGCCTTTCACAAGGAGTCTGTGTAAAAAGATTAACTCAACCAGACGGACGTGCATTATTCTTTCATGGCGAGGTAAGTTTTTGCATCAAGCTTACTGCTTGGAACGTGTTTTCGAAAGTTGAAATGCCGAGGTCGGTGCGAGCGAAGCCCCCGTTCATGTTTTGACATCTCAATATGAAATCAGCCGTTTGCGATGGAAATCCGCAGTGTTCTCCCAATGCATCAAGAGCCATCACTCCATAGTACGTGTACTCCACATAAGGCGCGAGGGAGTAAGGAACAACCGTGAAACCACCATAAGGCTTTTCGCACGTTCTAAGAAATGCTGCAGAGTCCTGCAAGCTTTTTACATCGAATCCTAACAGGTCAAGAGAAGCGATGGCATAGTAGGTCAAGCTGACGTCAGAATGTCCGTGTACTCCGAATCCACCGTCTGAATTCTTATATTCAAGTAGCCAAGGTGCGCCGTTGTTTCTCGTTGAACTGACCCTTGAGAGGTTGGCGAGTTCCAAGATCATTTGGGTGAATTGAAATTCTGAAGCAACCTCCGAATAGGTGTCTCTTGAACTGAAACGTTTTCTAGAGGCAACTGCTGAGACAGCATATTCTTTGAAACGACCGTCCAGATTCTCGCCGCACAGCGAAAGAGCCTTGCCAACATAATAATAAGAGTAGATTTTGCCTAACTCAAATCTGTGCAACCACTCGATTGTCTTCCCAACGTTGGGAAACGGCAGGTTCAACAACCTCAAGATCGCTAATCCGTAGTAAGTGTCTTGCGCATTGGCCTCATTTCTCTGCACAAAAGTGTAGCCGCCGTCTCCCTTCTGATGCGACGAGACATAGTTAAACACGTTCTTCTCCCAAGATCTATCGTGGACCAGAATTCTTCTGGGATTGAATTCATTCAACAACGGCGGCACCTCCATTCTTGAACTCAACCTGAATCTGAAACAGCATTCATTGATCCCCGCTGCGCGAACGGACGGTTAAAGGTGAGTTCCATAGCTCATAGCCTCACTTCACATCTAATCCCAATTAATAAAGCATTCTTCATTGAGTCTTGATACGGCATGATAGGCTTATTCGGTGTTCTTGTTTAATCGTGGAGATAATGAAAGTCGTCTTGGTTCAACTCCTTGAGAAAGTCTGTTTCAAATTTCTCACTCCCCGTTTTGAGCTTTCGCGTTTTCCCAACAAGCGCCACGATTGCCAAGGACAAACGGAAAAACCGGACCGACCGACGCTTGCTAACAACCTCTGATTCAAGCATTGAACCACTGGAAAGATCACTACCTGGACAAAAACCCATCGCCAAGGCAAAAACCGACCTAGGAGGGGGGAGGTGCGTTTTAAGCGCGTTTTCAGCCCTAAACCGCAGGTCACCAAATGGACCATCACCATGGACAATGCAAAAGGCGCAGATGATCCATCCAATCGTCGGCACACGCGAAATCAGGAGCCAGACCAAAAACAGGAAATGTAGGAAAAGGTTTTTAGTATAGTTGTATTATGAGAGACTGCAAACGATTAGGATAGACTGTGAGGATGATACGAGATGTCAGTGTTTGCAGCACCAGGCGCCTATGATCGTGCCATAACCGTCTTCTCACCGGATGGGAGACTGTTTCAAGTTGAATACGCGATGGAGCTCGTTAACCGAGGAGCAACCATCCTGGGGATACAGTGTCCAGAAGGCGTTGTCTTAGGCTCAGAGGAAAACGTTGAACCCCTCGAAGAGTCCGAGTATTCATGGAAGCTCTTCAAGATTGATGAACACGTGGGCGCCGCCATAGTTGGTTTAAGCTCAGATGCGCGCATGCTAATAGACCAAGCGCGTTTGTACGCTCAGAGCAACAAATTAACCTACGACGAACCAATCGACGTAGAAGTCGTGACAAAAAGAATAAGCGACATAAAACAGATGTACACCCAGCACGCAGGCGTAAGACCGTTCGGAATCTCAATAATCTTCGGCGGAGTAGACAAGACAGGAAGCCGCGTATTCTACACACACCCAAGCGGAACCTACAGGGGCTACAAAGCACATGCCGTAGGCGCAGGAAGAGAAACCGCACTGGGCATACTCAGAGAAGAGTACCGCGAAACCTCAAACCTCGAAGAAATCACCAAACTAGCCGTAAAATGCCTGACCAAAGCGTTAGAAGCACGACAACTGCCGCCTAGAATAAAAATAGTCCAAATCCCCTCAGAAACCAAAAAGATGGAAATGTTACCCGACGACAAGACTGAAGACATAATAAAACAGCTAGGCGCTGGCAAGTGAAAACGGGATGAGTGAAAAATACACCGTTGCCCGCATAACGAGAGACAATGAACATTTTGAAATTCTGGTAAAACCACAAAAAGCGTTAGACTATCGAAACGGTAAGATCGCAGGGATAACAGAAGTTCTAGCCGCCGAGACAATATACTCAGACGCTAACAAGGGCACAAGAGCCTCAGAAGAAGGGCTTCGCAAGGCTTTCGGCACAACAGACTTGCTGAAAGTGGCGGAGACCATACTGAAGACTGGAACGCTGCAGCTGACCACAGAGCAAAGGAGAAAAATGGTCGAGGACAAGAGACGACAGATAATAGACTTCATCTCTAGGCAATCTGTGGATCCCAGGACGAATCTGCCTCACCCTCCATTACGCATAGAAAACGCAATGGAGCAGATTCACTATCCAATAGACCCGTTTAAGCCGGTTGAAGAGCAGGCAAAAGACATTGTTAAGCTGCTCCGGCCCATTCTGCCACTGAAGATGGAGCAATTATCCGTCGCAGTTACTGTTCCCACACAGTATGCGGCGAAAGCCTACGGCGCAATCAAAGGGTTTGGTTCTATCAAACGAGAAGAGTGGCGTGCAGACGGTTCGTGGAGTGGCGTCTTAGAAATGCCAGCAGGCTTATATGCCCCCCTGCTAGAGAAACTCGGTGACGTAACCAAAGGCAATGGAGAAGCAAAAATCATCTCATAGCCGAATAACAATCACGGAATAATCAGGTGTAAAACATGCCTACATTTTTCGAACCAAAACAGATCGCGACGCCTGGAGACCTCATCGCCGATGGCGACTACGTCGCTGGCGAAAACACGTACAAGGAACAAGAGAAGATCTATGCTTCTCGAACGGGGCTCGTGGAATACGACAACAAGACGGTCAGCATCGTTGCCCTGAAAGCCTTCTACATACCTAAGCCTGGAGACCTCATCATAGGAACCGTCGTTGAAATAGGCTTCAACGGTTGGACGATAGATCTAAACGCGCCGTATCAGGCGTTCCTGAGACCGTCTGACGTTCTGAGCAGGCCGTTCAAACCGCAAAGGGACGAGCTGTCCCAAGTGCTTGACCTGGGAGACCTAGTCGTGGCGAAGGTAGTCTCCTACGACAGGACGCACGATCCGCAGATCACGGTTGCAGAGCCTGGGTTGGGAAAGATAACGAGAGGACAGGTGTTGAGGATCACACCGACAAAGATACCTCGCGTAATCGGGAAGAAGGGCTCAATGATCTCCATGATAAAACAGGAAACAGGCTGCCAGATAATCCTTGGTCTCAACGGCATAGTGTTAATCACGGGAAAGACCGCCGAGGAAGAGCAGTCGGCGCTCATGGCTATTCTCAAGATCGAAGAAGAATCTCACACAAGTGGTCTTACGGACCGCATAACTCAGATGTTAAGAAAGGAAAAATCAAAACGGGAGGCAGTGAAAAATGAATGAAAAACCGGAGAAGCTGATCGATAAAAAAGGATTGAGACTTGACGGTAGAAAGTACGATCAGCTTAGACAAGTGAAATTGGAAGTCGGCGTAATACCGAACGCGGATGGGTCAGCATACATTGAGCAGGGGAAGAACAAGATCTTGGCCGGAGTGTACGGTCCGAGAGAGGCTCATCCGAAGCATTTGGCACTCCAAGACAGGACAGTGCTCAAGTGCCGCTATCACATGGCGCCATTCTCGGTTCAGGAACGGAAGTCGCCGGCACCCTCAAGAAGAGAGGTTGAACTCTCAAAAGTCATCAGGGAATCGCTCGAACCGGCGATTTTCACGGAGCTCTATCCGCGAACGATGATCGATATTTTCATCGAAGTCTTGCAGGCCGACGGAGGCACGCGTTGCGCAAGCATCACCGCTGCATCTTTAGCCTTGGCCGACTCTGGCATTCCAATGCGAGACTTGGTAGTCGCCTGCGCGGCTGGAAAGGCAGACGACACGATAGTGCTGGATTTGATGGATGAGGAAGACAAGCTGGGATCGGCAGACGTTCCAGTTGCCCTGATGCCCAGCCTGAACGCCATAACTTTGCTTCAGATGGACGGAAAGCTAAGTCAGGAAGAGTTCGAGTCAGCCGTGAATTTGGCAGTCGAAGGCTGCAAGCAGATCTACACCATGCAGAAGGAGGCCCTTAAGGCCAAGTATGCAGAGGCTAAAGAGGAGACTGAAGAATAATGCCAGCAGTCGTCGCGAAGATCAAGCAAAAGCAGATTGCTCAGCTACTCGAAAACGGAAAACGCCTAGATGGACGGGAACTCACAGAGTACCGAGAGATCAAACTCGAACAGGGAATGATAGAGCGCGCAGAAGGCTCGGCAAGAGTCCGAATCGGGAAGACAGAAGTCATGGTCGGGACAAAGATCGAGTTGGGCGAGCCATTCACAGACACGCCGAACGAAGGCGTCTTGACGGTGAACGCGGAACTTGTGCCCTTGGCCTCACCGAGTTACGAGCCTGGACCTCCGGATGAGAATTCAATCGAGCTCGCAAGAATCGTCGACAGGGGAATCCGCGAGTCGAAGATGATCGACACGGAGAAACTGTGCGTAGAGCCCGGAAAGAAAGTGTTCGTTGTTTTCGTGGACGTATACGTGCTCAACCATGCTGGTAACCTAATTGACACTTCGGCTCTAGCTGCAGTAGCTGCGCTTCTCAACACCAAGATGCCTAACTATGAAGTCAAAGATGGCGAAGTCAAACTCAAATCAGGTAGCACTCAACTGCCGATAAAACAGCATCCCGTGACGATTACGTGCGCAAAAATCGGGGACAAGCTGATCGTCGATCCTCAACTTGAGGAGGAGCAGGTTATGGATGCTAGGCTTTCCATGGCCATAGATGATGATGATGAAATCTGCGCGATACAGAAGGGCGGCACCGGCTACTTCACACCTGAGCAAGTAACCGAATTCAGCAAGCTTGCAGTAAAAAAAGCCAAAGAAATGCGGAAGCAACTCGACTGGTGAACGTTCGTTGGGGCGCAGAACCAAGAAGGTAGGGCCAGCCCGTGGGCTTGGTCCACGCTATGGATCCACTGTCAGAAAGCGCTACGTGAAGGTCATGCAGGAGCTGAAGAGAAGCCATGGCTGCCCTCAATGCGGTTTCCCGAGGGTCAGGAGGGAAAGCGTTGGAATCTGGAAATGCAAAAAATGCGGGTACACCTTCACAGGCGGAGCCTACACGCCGTCTACGAAGCTGGGAGTAATTGCCAAAAGAGTGGCCAAAGGCGCCCCGATAGAGGAAGTTATGAAGGCAGAAGAACCCGCATAACACGTTCGGTTAAGACAGCATATGGGCATCGCGTACCCTCAGGTTAGTAGCCGCATGAAGGCATCCGCGAAAATAGTATGTTCTTTCCAATCAGAAGCAAATTTGAGAATAGTCTTAAAGGCTCTGCGACCTGAGGTTGAGAAATCTTCGACGGATCGTTCAACCGTAAGTCTAGCAAAAAAAGGCATGTATCTTGTCTTGAGAGTTAAAGCGAAAGATACCGTAGCATTGCGCGCCACGCTTAACGCTTACTTGAGGTGGATTGGTTCCACGATTAATGTTCTAGAAGTCTTGAAAAAGTTCTAGGCGTCGCTCGTGCTTTCTTCGTCGAATGCTGCTTGCCTAGGTTGAACTCCGTCCCAGATTCTGAATTTGGTTGGCTGAGTTGCGTTCTCACATGCACGTGATGATTACTGCTGTTAGTCAATAGCGTGCAAAACACACTAGTTGGACTTGTACTAGTCTGAGCCAGTCGACGACGCTCGTGAGTCCGTCAATTGCCTGATCGCTTCCCTTATCCTCGCTGCAGATTTTTCCAATTTTTTCTTGGTTTGGGCGGTTAGCTTTAACTGCAAGATTTTTTCTATACCGTTTTTTCCCAGTATGACTGGTACACCTACTGAGATGTCTTCCAGTCCGTATTCGCCTTGAAGGTACGTGCTTGCGCCTATGACCCTGTTTCTGCCTTCCACTATGGCATCTGTCATTATTGCGATGACGGCTGCGGGCGCGTATATCGTTGAACCTTTCAGTTTGATGACGTCTGAACCCGATGTCACTGTTTGCCGGATGATTTTTGTGATTTGTTGTTTTTTCAGGAGTTCTGTTATGGGGATTCCTGATACTGAGGCATATTCTACGAGGGGAACCATGCTGTCGCCGTGCTCACCCATTACGAGAGCTCGCACATCTTCTCTTGACACACCCAGTTCCTGTGCAATGTATGATCTGAACCTTAGAGTATCTAGTATGTTGCCCATGCCGAAGACTCGGTTTCGCGGGAACCCTGATTCCTTATAGGCTATGTAGGTCATTATGTCAACGGGGTTCGTGACGAGCATGAGTTTGCAGTCTGGCGCGTATTTTACGACTTGTCTTACTGTACTTTTGACGATGGCCGCGTTCTTGCTCATGAGATCTAATCTCGTCATTCCGGGTTGTCTGCCCATGCCAGCGACTATGATCACGATTTCTGAGTCTTTGATTTGGCTGAAGTCACTTGTGCCCTTAATTTTTCCGTCGAATTCTATGGCCGGCGCGGCCTGCATCATGTCTAGGGCTTCGCCCTTAGCGAGATTCTCGGAGATGTCTACTAGTACCACATCGCTTTGCCTATAACGCAATATGTTGAAGGCGGTGGCGCTGCCGACTTTGCCGGCGCCGATTATGGAAATCATGGCGTTTAGCGAGTAAGCCGATCTGGCCTAATATAGCTAGCGCATATCTTGGCCTGCGTCGTGAATAGTAAGGTGTTTCAAATTCAGTTTCTTTAGTATGAATGAGTTGGGTCTGGCTCGTGAATGATGCTTCGTGAGTTCTCAGGAAGTGCGCGCTTCCAAGCAACACATGAAAAAGAGAACTACGGGTCCACCTCCCCCTCCCCGTCTCTCTCTGTTCCTATCTCCGCATGCTAGTATATTGCTGGTCGCATCGTTTGTAATGCGCGCGATTATGATCTTTTTCTTGTGGGAAGTCATGGTTTAAGAAATTCTCTCGAAGTCGTCGTAGGCTTTCTTTCTATCGTCAGCGAGGACAGCACTCTGACCCGCGTTTTTTTGGCGCGGTCTATTTCGAAAATCGTGTGATAGTCGCCTATTCTTAGGTTCCTGGCACGCTGTTATGTTCTTATAGGGGCAGACAAAATTGTAGTTTGCTCTGGGGTGCAGGATTTGGCAGGACTTCTTGATCCTTTGGAAGTGAAAGGGTTGGTTCTTAAGAATCGTGTAGTGATGCCTCCTATGCAGACTGGTCGGGCTACGGTAAAGGGTGCTGTTACGGATAGGCTGATTGATTTTTATGTGAAGCGTTCGGCGGCTTTGGGTTTGTTGATCGTTGAGCACAGTTACGTTTCTGTCCGTGGCAGGTTGAGCCTAAAACAGTTGGGAATCTATGATGACGCGCTGATCTCTGGACTTGAGAGCCTTGCAGGCCGAATCCACGCGACGGGCACGCCTGTGGTCATACAGATTACACATGCGGGAGGCGTCGCCGTCAGGGATATTATAGGCGTGGAGCCCGCTGGTCCCTCTGCGACGAGGAACGCTCGTGAGTTGAGCCGCGGCGAAATTGATGCTTTGGCTGAAGAATTCGCCTCTGCGGCGAAGCGTGCGATAAAGGCGGGCTTCGATGGCGTTGAGCTTCATGGAGCGCATGGTTTCTTGCTTAACCAATTCTTTTCGCCCTTGCTGAACAAGCGTGGAGACAAGTATGGTGGTTCCTTGGAGAACAGGATGCGGCTTCCGCTCGACGTTGTTGAGAAGGTGAGAGAGGCGGTCATTGGTAGGCTTCTGCTTTACCGGCTGGGCGCAGACGATTTGGACCCGAATGGAACGCGGATAGAAGACTCGGTCGCGTTTGCGGTGAAGCTTGAGCAGAATGGCGTGGACATAATTGACGTGTCGGGAGGTCTATGCGGGAGCGAGCCTGAGCAACTTCGAGGTGTTAGAGGCTATTTTGTTCGTCAGGCCAGTGAGATAAAGAAAGAAGTAAAGGTACCCGTTATTGGCGTTGGAGGAATCTCTGAAGCTGGATATGCTGACAGCCTTGTTAGGGAGGGCATGGTTGACTTGGTAGCAGTGGGCAGAGCGCTCTATAAAGATCCGAGATGGGCTGAAAAGGCCGTTCAAGCGCTAAGCGCTTAGCGCGGTTCGCGTTGTTATTCTGTTCTTGTCACGGTTTCTGCGAGTCGGGCGGAGTCCTCGTGGCTTCTCATTATGGTTTTTGTTACAGTTGTTTTTATGCCGAGTCTTTCGATCTTTGGTTTTAGGTTTCGGTCAGCTTCGTCTATGATGAGGTGATCAAGGATGTCTTTGTAGAATTTGGCTACGCCGTATGCTGAGGCGTCAAGTCCCATCGTGGCCATGATTTTGTCGGCTGGTCCTTTGACTGTTTTTCCTGCTATGATTGGGCTTATCCCGACGACGTGTGCTTTCGTGTTCTTGACTTCGTTGCAAATCGTGGGAATTGACAGTATCGGGGCTATGCTTAGGAGGGGGTTGCTGGGGCATATTACGAGTTTTTGTGCCCTTTTTATGGCGCCGAGTATGCCTGGTGCGGGCTTGGCTTCTTCAGCTCCTTCGTATCGTATGTCTGTTACGTTGATGTTGGCTTCTTTTTTGACGAAGTATTCTTGGAAGTCTAGGGTTGTTTTGTCGGATATGATTCTGGTTCGGACGGGTTCGTTGGACATTGGTGTTAGTCTAGGCTTTACTCCTAGACTTCTGCAGAGTTCAGTTGTGGCTTGGGAGAGTGTCCTGCCTTCTCTCAGCAGTCTGGTTCTTGTTATGTGAGTCGCTAGGTCTCGGTCGCCTAGCTTGAACCATGTTTCATGGCCCATTTTGTTTAGCATGTTGAGGCAGTTGAACGTGTCTGCGGAGATGCCGTAGCCGTTGGTTTCGTCGACGATGCCAGCCAGAGTGTACATTATCGTGTCTAAGTCCGGGCTTATGTGCAAGCTGTACAGTTCAAGGTCGTCGCCCGTGTTGCCGATGATTACGAGGTCTCGCGGGGGGATGATTTTGGCGAGTCCCCTTAGCAGTTTGGCGGCGCCGACGCCTCCGGCCAAAGCCACTGTCAGTCCCATTAGTCATCACCGCATGCGTTGTTGTTTATTCTTTCTGAAAACGTCTTCGGTCTCGCTGTTAGAAGTGTCAAACTGTCAGAAAAGCATTGAGCAAGGCGTTTGACGTTTGCGTTTTGTTTTGGAGACTCTGTTGAGTAGGCTAAGGGCAGACTGATGAGGTGTTCCTGTTGCGACGATTCGGGTACAGCTATCCCAGGTCTGGAGTTCCATGGCAACTGAGCTTGTCAGGCCCCGAGAGAAGGATTTGTTTCTATGAAGCCCAGGGTACATTATCTTCATGGTAATTTCACATGTTTTCTAGAAAAATGTGATTCTGTTCTTGGTGGTTTGGGCGCGGGTTCTTAGTAGAAAACATGGGCCTTTGTTCTAGAACTTTTGCCTAGATTTTATAGAGAATATTGTTTATATAGTTAGAATTCAACTTGAAAGGCTGAGGCACGAGAATTAGAGGATAACCGTGTGAGTGTTTTTGACAAGGTTTTCATTTCCGCTCCCGTCAGGGAGGGATTATGCTAGTGGAATCTACTAGTCGAGACGAACGGGACGCCTTCTTGAACAAACTTAAGGAGGAGTGGAGGCTTATGTGGAGGGAGCGGTTTGATGATAAGGTAAGGGCTGAGGGGGTTTCCACTCGGGATTACCCGCTGGTTTTTGCGAGTCGTGGCCATGTTATCTTCGCGAGTAGGGCTGCCAAGACCCCAAGTTTTTCCGAGGTCGTGCAGTCTTATGCATCTCAGGGCCTTGTTTATTCACCTGATCCTTCTGTAGGCGGATGGGCCAAATTCATTCGAACTGAGTTGAAGAAGGTTGTTCATTCGAGGGCCAGATCGTTCGTCTATAGTCAGCCCAAGCGCGAGAAAGAGAAGCAGCATTTGAAGAAGGGCGGCAGAGGCTGGCTACACGTTTGACTTCAGGATGTTTTTTGGCCACTAGTTTTCTTTGACGCTGAGCGATTATCAGCGCTTATACCGCGCGCGCTCTTTGCACGTTCGTGTCTAGGAGGGCTTGTTTTGGGTAGCTATAGGCACAGGCTTGACATTATAGCGGACATGTTGCACGCGGCGAGCGGAGGGGCTAAGAAGACGGAGATAATGTATCGGGCAAACTTGAGTTACAGACTTTTGATGAAGTATTTGGGTGAGGTTAAGAGAGCCTATCTTGTGAGTTTTGAGCGTAAGCGGCGTTGTTACGTGCTCACATCTAAGGGGAGGGAGTTTCTTGACACGTACAAGGAATATGCGAGGCGAAACAAAGATGTTGAGAAGAGCCTCAGCGATGTTGATGGGACGAGGAAGATGCTTGAGCGGATGTGCCAGAAAGGCACTATGGGGCAAATGGCAATTGAGTCGGAACCTTATTAGCGCGCGCTTCTGGTTTTGTGCGCCTTTCTGTTGTCAGGCTTGTCGGCGGCATGCAGGGCGGCCAGCGAGTCGGATGCTCGATCGGCAATCGCGCGTGCTAAGGGCAGCTCATTGAGTATGTGCGTCGTGTCAAGGTTTCTTTGCTTATGCTTGATCTTTGATCGATGGTTTTTGGAGTGATGCATTTTGACGTATAGGAGAAAGTTAGACATAATAGCGGACATGCTGTTGGGTGCCAGTTCGGGTGCGAAGAAGACGCATATCATGTACCAAGCGAACTTGAGTTACAGGTTGTTGACAAAGTACTTGGAGGTGGTTAGGAAGGCGTATCTGCTAAGTTTTGAGCGTAAGCAGCGGCGCTATGTTTTGACAAGTAAGGGGCAGCAGTTCTTGGAGGTTTACAAGGAGTACGCGAAGGGTAACAGGGTTGTTGAGAATCGGTTGAACGATGTGGATGGTAAGCGGAAGAGGTTGGAGGCTTTGTGTTCACGGGGTAACTGTGGAGCGGCATAAGAGATGAAGACTGCTTTTGTAGTTTTAGTTTTGTTGGCTGTGCTTGCGTCTGGAGGTTTTACGGCAGTCTGCCACGGTTTGAGTGAGGCTGATGCGACGTCGGCTGTTGCGCAGACGGATCAGAGGGTCAGTGCCTGCTATTTGGCTGTTGCAGATGCGCAGAAGGCTGGGGCGAACGTGAGTGGTTTGCTTGTTACGCTTAATGATGCGGGGGTTCTTCTATCGGAGGCGCATCTGGCTCTGATTAACGGGAGTTTTGTTTCGGCGAATGCTTTGGCCGGTGAGTGTGTGACTAAGCTTGATGGGTTTGACAACATCGCTAACGGTCTGAGGGATTCGGCTTTGCGAGTGAGGCTTATGGATTTTTGGGTTAACGTTGTTGGTTCTGCGGTTGGCGCAGTTGCGGTTGTAGTGGGTGGGTTTTTGGTTTGGCTGTTCTTGAAGAAGAGGTACGCTGTTAGGGCGGGTGGGGCTTGATGGACATAAGCAAGTACGGTGTGCCGTTTTTCGTGGTGGTCGGGGTTGTGGCGCTGTTAGTGGCTTCGCCCGTTTTGAGTCGCGTGCTTGTGTTTCCTCAGACTGAGACTTTCACGGAGTTGTGGGTTTTGGGTTCGAACCAGACGGCTGAGAGTTATCCTTTTAATCTCAGTAGTGGTGGGAGCTACGGCATCTCCTTGGGGCTTGGGAATCATTTGGGGTACTGTGCATATTATTTGGTTGAGGTGAAGTTTAGGAATGAGAGTCAGTCTGCTCCGACGAGTTTGGGTCCGGTTGAGGATCGTTTGCCGAGCAGTTTGCCTTCGCTCTATAATGTTACTGCGTTTGTGGCGGATTCGAGTGTTTGGCAGTTGCCGGTGTCGTTTGGTTTTGATTACGGGTACAACGATTCGCTGTTGCGGGTTGATTTTCACAGTTTGACGTTTAACGGTAACGTGTTGAGTTTGGAGGGGGAGAGTACGACGTGGAATGCGAGCACGAGCAGGTTTTATGGTGATTTGATTTTTGAGTTGTGGCTTTACAGCAGCGCGATCCATGACTTCGTGTATCATGAGCGTTTTGTGGATTTGAAGTTGAACATGACCTCTACTTAGGAGTTTGTTCGCTTGAACCAGTACGTCGTGAGGCCTTTTGTGAAAGGTGATGAGGACAAAGTTTCTAGGCTTTTCAATGAAGTGTATGAAGCCTATGGCGGTTTCGTGCCTAGAACTGCAGAGTATTGGCGTTGGTCTTGTCTGCATAGGCCGGATGTGAGGGAAGACGGGGTTTTTCTCGCCTGCAACGGAGAGACGGGAGAAGTCTGCGGTTATGCTGTCGTCGGATTGACTGGTAACGTTTGGGAGTTCTGCGTTGGCGGCGAGAAGGACGAGGCAGCTTCAATTCTTTTGAGAGAGGTCTTGAAATATCTTGAGGCTGCGGGCGCTTCTTCTGTGAACATGAACGTGCCCGACGACTTTGTTATCGAGCAGGTACTGGAGCGTGAAGGTTTTGCGCGGGTTTCGCCTGACAGGATGTTCGTGAGCACTTTGGACCCTTTCGCGTTGCTTTCAGCATTAATCTCTGGCAAGAAAGGAATGGGAGACGAACGGGTTGTTTTTGAGCTGAAAGATTCGCCTTTGGGCGTTGAGAATCGCCTTTGGGTTGAGACGCATAAAGGAGAAATGGCGGTGGTTAAAGGCTCTTCTCAGTCTCCGAGCATCGCGGTTAAAACGGAGTTTGTGACTTTCCTGTCTGTGCTGTTTGGGGTTTCCAGCGCGTACCGTGCTTTTCTCGCAGGGAAAATACGCGTGAGACCTTTCTGGAAAGCTGGGAAAGTGTTGAGCTTTTTCAGCACGGCACGTTTGAAGGATTCCTGGTTTTGGCCGTTGAGTGATTATGGTTAAGGTTGCGTGGGTTTTGTGGAAAAGGCGTTTGTTTGTCGGGCAATGCGGGACGGCGATGAAGAGGCAATTAAGCGGATCGTGGAGTCTACTTTCAGCAGTTTTATCGAGGGCGAGTTTTGGGATTGGAAGTACCGGGAGAACCCGAGTTTTGATCGTTCTTTGGTGGCTGTTGCTGAAGCAGACGGTAAACTTGTCGGTTGCAACCATTGGCTTCGAAGAAGGTTCAGGATGTCAGGTTCGGTTGAGGTTGAGAGTGTGCTTGGAGCAGACATTGCTGTGAGTCCCGAGTATAGGAGGATGGGGGTGGGCCGAGCGCTTTTGCAGTTTTTGAGGGCTTCAGATGCTGCGAAGAAAGGCAGCTTTGCGGTGATTTACATGTTTGCAAACCCGGGTTTAAGTAAGCATTTTCACAGTCCTATCGGCGGTTACGTTCCCTCACCTGATCGGACTGTTGCGTTTACGAGGGTTCTTAATTGGAATAAAGTGAAGGAAAACGCAGTTTCCTTTAATCAAGCTGTAGCAGGTGGTAAACCTGTCGGGAAACTTAAGGGTGAAATCAACATCCTTTTCAAAGTGGCTAGCGCTCCTCCGCTCTTTCTGCGAATAGGAAGGGACGGTGTGCAAGTTCACGAGAAGGAAGATGCTCTCAGGCAACGTGCGGATGTGGTGATCGTCAGTGATGTTGCTACCTTGAGCAGGATCAAGGGGAAGGAAGTTGGGATGCGGAAGATGCTTGGTGTTTTGTTGACTGGCAGACTGAAAATTAGGGGTAGGCTTACGAAAATGTGGGGTGCCTACGAGAAGCTGTGGGTGCTTCGAGAGGTTCTCGGGGGCAAGATTACTTAGCATTGGGGGTTTTTTTGTATATGCGTCGAGTTTTTTGGAATAGAAAGATTCAGAAGGCGTCGGTTGAGGAGCTGAAGAGGCTGCAGCTGAGGCTTCTGAGGAGTCAGGCCAAGTTTGCTTTTGAGAATAGCAGGTTTTATCGTCGAAAATTCAAGGAGGCTGGGTTTGACTGTTCGCAGATTAAGAGTTTGGAGGGCGTTCAGAAGTTGCCGTTTACGTCGCGTGAGGAGTTGGAGAGGAGCTTTTGGGATGTGCTTTCGGTTCCTTTTTCTGATGTGGCGACGGTTCGAATGTCGAGTGGGAGCACGGGTTTTCCTTTGGCGATTGCGCATACGAGGAGGGACGTTGAGAACGTTGCTGAGGCTTCTGCTAGGAAGTTGACGTATCATGGGGTCACTGGGAAGGATGTTTTGCAGGTTGCGTCTGCGTATGGATTGTGGCAGGGAGCTTGGTCAGTTACGTGGGGTGCTGAAAAGGTTGGTGCATGTGTGCTTCCGGTTGGTGCCGGTGATTCTGAGAGGCAGATTCGCATCATCAAACAGTTCAAGACTACGGTTCTTTATGGTGTTACGAATTATCATCTTAGGATCGCGGAGGTTGCGAAGGCGCTTGGAGAGTCTTTGAGGGATTACAGTTTGTGGTTGGGCATCTGTGTGGCGGAGAAGCCGACGAGGCAGCAGGTTGAGATTATGAAGAACGAGTTTGGTTATGAGAGGGTTGCTTTGGATTATGGGGCCACGGAGTTTCCTGGTTTTTCGGTTAACTGCGACTGTGGGGGTTTTCATCATGTTTGGGCGGATTACTATCTGGTTGAGGTTGTGGACCCTGTGACTCATGAGCTGTGTCGGGACGGGGAGAAGGGTGAACTCGTCATCACGAGCTTGCAGAGGCAGGCTTTTCCTTTGATCAGGTATCTTTCGCGTGACGTGACAAGCTTTCTGGGTTTTGCAAAATGTGAGTGTGGCATGGCGCATCCTAAGGTTGGCGTTGATATTGATCGGGAAGATTTTATGACGAAGATTCGGGGGGTTCCCGTGTTTCCCAGTCAGGTCGAAACGATACTGAGCAGGTTTCCGGCGCTTAACGGCACGTGTCAAGTGTTGGTTGATAAGCGTACGCCGCAGCACGTGGCCAGTTTGAAGGTTGAAACGCGGGGTACTTTCATGCAGGCTGAACAGAGATCCACGGCGGCAGAAATAATCGCTGAAGTCAAGAACAGAATTGGAATAACGTTTAATGAGGTAGTTTTTGTGCCTTCAGGGACTTTCGAGGCCAAGTACAAGAAGTCTGTGGTCATCAAGTAGGCCTGCGCGGTTTTTCATCAAGCGGGAAGAGTGTCTTATGATCTTGTGTCTTTCTGCGTCGCATAGGAGGGCAGCCTTGCCTATGCTTGAGTCGCTTGCATTTTCAGATGAAGAGGGTGTTGCGAAGGCTCTTTGTGAGCGTGGAATCGTTCAGGAATGCGTTGTTCTTCAGACTTGTCACCGTGTCGAAGTCTATTGTGTAGCGCAGGATTCTGACAAGGACATTGTTGTGCATGAGGTTTTGGGGTTTTGGAGTTCAAAGGTGGGAGTGAGTCGTGACGTTTTAGGTAAGATCATCGAGTTTTATGAGGGAAAAGAGGCGTTGGCACATCTGTTCGCGTTGGCTGCAGGTTTGGAGTCTATGGTTGTCGGTGAAGATCAGATTCTTGGTCAGGTGAGGACGGCGTATGTGAAGGCCAACAAAAGCGGTAGCGTGGGGCATATTCTTGAAAGGGCTTTCATGAAGGCTGTTAACACGGGCAGAAGAGTTCGCACTGAGACCGGGATCGATGAGGGTTCCCTTTCGGTGAGTTCAGCGGCTGTGGACCTTGCCGCGAAAGAGTTTGGAGGTCTTAGGGGCTCTAGGGTTCTTGTCGTAGGCGCGGGGGAAGCTGCTGGTATTGCGGCGGAGACTCTTCGGAGGAGAGGCGTAGTCGACATTGTGGTTGCGAACAGGACCTTTGAGAAGGGGGCTGAGTTGGCTTCGAAGGTTTCTGGCAGAGCCGTAAAGCTTGGTGATGTTTATGATGTTGTTCCTGAAGTGGATGTGGTTATTTTGGCGGTTTCGGTGGACAAGCCGATTTTTGTTGCAAGTCGTATGCGAAAGGCGTTGGCTAAGGCTGGTGGTTCCAAGCGTTTGTGCGTGATTGATATTTCGCAGCCTAGGGCCGTGGAGGAAGCAGTAGGCTCAGTTTCGGGGGTTGTGCTTAGGAATATTGATGATCTCAGGGGCGTGGTTGAGGAGAGTGTTCGGAGGCGACGTGCTGAGGCTGAGAAGGCAAGGTTGCTTGTTCTTGAGGAGCTGGAGAGGTTTGAGGGGGAGCTCTCATGGATTCTTGTTGAGCCTTTGGTTTCCGAGATTTTTAGAAGGTTGGAGGACGTGAGGCGGAGGGAGTTTGAGAGGGCTGTGAGGAAGATGGCGGAGTCTGATGGGAAGAAGCTGATGGTCTTGGAGAGGTTTTCCAAAGAGCTTGTTGAAAGGATAATGCAGGTTCCAACTGAGCAGCTTAAGAAATCGGCTCTCGAAGGCAAGGGTGAACTGCTCTCGGCTGCTGGAAGGTTATTCAAGATAAAAGGCGAAAAGGGTTGATGTGATGTCCAAGTCTCAGAGGCTTTTCGAGAGGGCGCAGAAGCTGATTCCCGGCGGAGTGAACAGTCCAGTCAGGGCTTTTTCGCCTTACCCGTTTTTCACCCGGTCTGCGAGGAGGTCGAAGCTGTTTGACGTTGATGGGAAAGAGTACATTGACTACTGTTTAGGCTATGGGCCGTTGATTCTGGGTCACGCTTATCCAAACGTCATTGAAGCCGTGAAAGCGCAGCTTGAGTATGGAACCTTGTTCGGCACTCCGTCTGAGCAGGAGGTGGAGCTGGCGGAATTAATCTGCGGGCTGGTGCCTTCGGCGGAGATGGTTCGTCTGGTGAGCACGGGTGCAGAAGCGACGATGGCCGCGATTAGGTTGGCTAGGGGTTTCACGGGTAGGAAGAAGATCATTAAGTTTGAGGGTTGCTATCATGGGGCGCATGATTCGGTGCTTGTGAAGGCTGGTTCTGGTGCGATGACGTTTGGGATGCCTGATTCGCTTGGGGTTCCTGAGGAGACGGCTCGGAACACGGTTGTTGTGCCTTATAATGATGTTGAAGCGTTTGAGAATACAGTGAAGAAGGAGCGGTCGGAGCTTGCGGCAGTTATTGTTGAGCCTGTTATGGGTAATGTAGGCGTGGTCGCGCCGAAGGAGGGGTTTTTGGAGGTTTTGCGGGAGTCTACTGAGCGATACGGTGTTGTGTTGATTTTTGATGAGGTGATCACGGGTTTCAGGCTGGGTTTAGGCGGGGCTCAAGAGTTTTATGGGGTGAAGCCGGACTTGACGACGTTGGGCAAGATCTTAGGCGGTGGTTTTCCTTTGGCTGCTTTTGCTGGTCGTGAGGATCTGATGCGGCTGATTGCTCCTTCTGGAAGGGTGTATCAGGCGGGCACGTTTAGTGGTAATCCGGTTAGTGTCTCGGCTGGTTTGGCTACGCTGAGGGTTCTGCGGGGCAGTAAGGGCTTCTATTCTGAGTTGGAGAAGAAGTGTGTGAAGCTTGTCTTGGGCCTGGAGTGTGTGGCGGGTGATTTGGGTTTGAGGGTGCAGGTTAATCGTGTGGGTTCGATGTTTCAGTTGTTCCTTGCGCAAGAGCCTGTTTATGATTATGCGAGTGCGAAGAAGTCTGACAGCAAGAGGTTTATGCTTATGCACAAGAGGCTGTTGGAGCTTGGCGTATTTGTTGCTCCTTCTCAGTTTGAAACGTGTTTTCTCTCGAGTGCGCATTCGATGGTGGATATCGATAAGACGGTTGATGCTTTTAGGGATTCTTTGTCGTATGCTATGCGTTGTGAAGGCTTAGAGGGTTGACCTGCGGTTTTGGGTTGAAAACACTGCATAAACGCACCTCCCCCCTCCTAGGCCGGTTTCTCGGGTCTTCGGATGTGAAATCCCGCGTGTGCTCATTGCAGGACTGGACATACCCAACGGTTGGGCTGAAAACACGCGAACTGTTGATACCCCCCTCCTAGGCCGTTTTTTCCGATCTTGGGCTGAGCGGCTTACCCGTTCGATGAGGGCCAATGAATGTTGGGTTGAAACCACGTGGACAGAGAGAGACGGCCCCTCCTCCCTCCCCTAGTCGGTTTTTCTGATCTTGATTTTCATTGTTTGTCTGTGTAGGTTTAGGAAAGCTAACTTGCGTTATCTGTATTTTGGGATGTTGTGACATCCGAACATTTGACCTCCCCCCTATTAGGTCGGTTTTTTGGTTTGGGTGTTCTTGAACGTTTTATGTAATTTGTGGTTGACTGGGGCTTGGGTTTAGCCTTTGATGATCTTGGGGTTGAATTTGGTGAGGTTCAAGTGTGCACGTGCTCTGGTCACTGGCGGAGCAGGTTTGGTAGGCGGTCGCATCGTTGTTCGTTGCAGTTCGGCGCAGCAAGGAGTCGTCGTGTTTGATATATTGTTAGGCTTGGAATAACCTTCTATTGACGGTTTCTGGTATTGTTGGAGTTGAATGCGTTGAGCGGCCGAAAGAGGTACGGTGTGACTCTGGTTGAGAATTGCGTTCGTAGATGTGGATATGTCTCTGAGAACTGGATCGAGGCGTTTTACTTGTGAGGTGGCCAGTCAACTTCAGGCTATGGGGCATGAAGTTGGAATCTTCACGTCTAGATTGAATACCCAGAAATGTTTCAGAAAGTGCCTATCTCTTCCTGTTGAGGTCGCTTCGAGTCGAAGTTCTTCCAAAGAGGAAAGCGCGAATTCGCTGAAGAGGGCGATCAGGAAGAGCGGAAAAAATGCGATAATCAATCTTGCTGAGCATTTTGGTTATGATATGATGGAGACCGATTTCGCTCTGAAGACGAGCGAAAAGATTGCGAGCATGGGATACGAAGCGGTTCTTTTTCAGTACCATGGGGAACATTGGCTTTTTCCAGTCTTCTATCACTTGAACCATGCGAAAGGCGCCGTGTATCTTAACATGGTTCCTCCGAGGCCTCGCCCGGAGGCTTTGCCTTTTCAGGAGTCGACTCTGGAACGAAGGATCGTGGACAGGCTGGTCAGTCTGCCTTTTGTCCGTAGGTTTGAGAAGGCAAGCCTCAGAAACGTGGGTTTGTTCATGACTCCGAGCGAGTTCCAGCTTCATCAAGCGATGGTGCAGGGTGTGGTTGGGCAAAAAAGGGCTGCTGTTGTTCCGTTGGGGGTTGATCATTCCGAGTTTTGTCCGTCGGGTGAAGAGGAGCCTTTTGCGCTTTATGTGGGGCGGATTCATCCTCATAAGTCTTTGGAACTGGCGATGATGTCTATGAAGAACATGAATTCGGACTATTCGCTGGTGGTTGCGGGAGATGTTGACGATGGTGACGTTCAGTATGTGGAGAGGCTTCTGAGTTTGGCTGAGGATTTGAAAATCTCGGAGCGGTTTGTACTGATTTTGCGTCCGTCAGAAGCGCAGATTGTTAGGTTGATGCAGTGTTGTTCGGTTTTTCTTTTTCCTAGTACGATAGATACTTTTGGGCTGGTGGTTCTTGAGGCTATGGCCTGTGGCAAGCCGGTTGTGGCATGTAATGGGGGTGGGGTTCCTGAGATAGTGGGTGATTCTGGTTTCTTGCTTGAGCCAAGGAGCGATCTTTGGCATGAGGCTGTGGCTAAGTTGCTGTCTGATCCTGGGCTCAGACGTCAGATGGGTCGGAAGGCATTAGTAAGATCTAGCGCTTTCTCTTGGGGAAAGACTGCGAAGCGATTCCTCGCCAGTTTGGATGGCATGCCGGCGCCGAATTAGGATGTGAGTTTTCGTGAAAGTGTTGCTTTGTTCCCAATTTTACGGTGACGGCGGTCGAGTTTTTCCTGCTGGGATATGTTTTCCCATAGGATTGGCATACATTGCATCAGTTCTCGATGATCATGATGTGAGGGTTTTTGATGCGAACGTGGTTGACGATCCCCCAGGAAAACTTTCGAAGTTGCTTGAAAGTGACGTGCCTGACATGGTCGGCATATCCTTGAGGAATGTCGATTTGTTGGATCCGCCCAATAACGACGTGAATTTCTACGGCCGCTTCAAAGCGATGATACGTCTCATCAGGGAAAAGGCTCCGTCTGCTAAGTTGGTCGTTGGCGGAGCGGGGTTTTCGATCTTTGCGGAACAGTTAATGGCCGAGAACAAGGAGATCGATTATGGTGTGGTTTCTAACGGTGAGATTGCGATAAGGGATCTCTTGAAGAATCTGGATCATCCTGAGAGAGTGAAGAACGTTTTCTTTCGAAGGGGGAAGCGGGTCGTTTTCTCGGGGGAAGGCGAGTTGACTGATTTTGACAGTTTGCCTGCTCCTTCGAGGCGCCTATTTGACATGTCTGAGTACCGGAAGACGCCCTTTTCGGTGGGTGTTCAGTCGAGGCGCGGCTGTGCGTTCAGGTGCATGTACTGTCCGGACCCCTTCTTGGGTGGGTACAAGTTGCGGGTGAGGTCTCCGAAGAGCGTTGTGGACGAAGTGGAAGCATTGGTGAATGATTATGGTGTTGAGTCTTTCTTTTTTGTTGATCCGATTTTCAATTATCCCACTGAGAATGCACGTGAAATATGCCGAGAGATGCGCAGGAGAGAATTGGACGTAGAATGGAATGCTTACTTTCGTGAAGATCTGTTGAACTCAGACTTTGTTACGGAAGCTGAAGACGCAGGTTGCAGGATCTTCGAATTTCACACTGATGGTGCCAGCGACCAAGCTTTGAGCCTGCTGAACAAGAATATGCGAGTCAAGGACATAGAGAAGACTATGGATCTGACTCGGTTTATGGAACGTGCAGGCGTGGGCTACAATTTCTTTTACGATCTGCCGAGCGGCAACGTTGAAAACATGCTGGCTCTCGCGAGTATGACAGGAAAAATCGTGTCTAAATGCAGAGAAAAACTTGCATACTTGACGCTGGACAGAATGCGCATTTATCCTCACACGGTGCTGTATGACCTTGCCTTGAAAGAGGGCAAGATTAGCAGGGGTACTAGTCTGTTGAATTCATTTTATTATACGTCTTCGATGTCGAAGATTCAAGAACTGTGCACGGAGCCCATGAAGACACTGTCCTACCTTCTAGCCAGCAAGAATTTTAAGGCGCGCCAGAAGCCATGCAGTTTTTGCTCTTGAGCAGCACGCTGGTTTCTAACTGAGTCTTGTTTGATGGAGCTAGGACTGGTTTCCAGAGCATGTTTGCGATAAGTTTCCTGGCTTGAGGAGCAAAGATTATGCCGAACCAGTTTTTGCTTACTTTTGATGTTGAGGATTTCATCAATGTTGAATCTTTGAGGGCCTTGAGCTCTATATTGAACTTGCTTGAGAAGTACGGTCTGAAAGCCGTTTTTTTTATAACCGGGCATATGGCCGAGAAACTTGCACTTCACCCGGAAATCACGCGTTCATTGATGGTTCATGAAATCGGATTTCATTCATCAGCACATTCGGTTCACCCGACGATTTTCGAGTACTGTGATGTTGAGAGGTATGAAGATGCCTATTACGCGTCGGTCAAGAGGGAGACATCTCACGTCGATCCATTGTCGGGGAAAATTGAGGAGGAAGGAGGGATTCTTGCACTTGGAAAGTTGTTTCCAAATAAGAACATACGCGCATATAGAGCACCAGGTTGTTGCTGTCCGCCGCCTAATCTAGAGGCGATGGCTGGATTGGGAATAAGATATGATTTTTCTTGGAGTGTTTCAAATGGTCTTGTTAATTACAAGGGGATTACTTTTTATCCCAAACCGATTTTTCGTGACTGTGACAATGCTCTTTTGGGAAGTGACGTTCAAATCATCAGCTGGTCGAGGCTGATCTGGTCGATCTTGACGCGAGAGATGACTGTTCTCGATTTTCATCCGCAGAGTCTTGTAGAAAAGGGCTTCTGGGATAGTGCATATCACATGGGTAACCCTCTGCAACTGAAAAGAACTTTGCTGAGGGATTCTAAGGAAATCCAGAGCAAGCTGGCGAAGTTGGAAGTGCTGCTGAAGAGGGTTCACAACTTGGAGAAAGTGGGAGTAATAGAGACTTCGCCAAACCTGATGAAATCAAAAACGTGTCTTGACACCACGAAGCTCGACATCGATGAGCTTGCAGACGATTTTTCTTATTGGCCTAAGACGTTTTTTGGTTACGAGCCGAAGTATCTTCGTTCTCAACTGTTAGAATTCTTTGAGCTTGACTAATAGGTGTAGGATCAAACTTGATTTCTGTTGTTATTCCAGCGCTGAACAGTGCAGCCACGATTTCAGGCACTCTTTCATCTGTTTTCTCGAATGAAACTGGTGGCGAAACGTTCGAGGTTCTTCTTGTTGATAATGGAAGCCGGGATGAAACGGTTGACATAGCGCGAAGGTTTCCTGTGAAGATATTCCACTGCGTAAGGAAAGGCATAGGGCCTCCGAGAAACTTGGGAATTCAGAAAGCCAAAGGCAATATTGTCATCTTCACGGACTCAGATTGCATAGTCGAAAAAGACTGGATCAAAAAGATATTCACTTTCTTCAACCTGCACCCGGAAGCTGATGGAGTCGGCGGACTAGTCTTCCCCTACGCTCAGAGTCAAAATAGAATTCAGGAATTGACGGGAAGGATCTTTGTTGAAGACCAAGGCTATCCCAGAGGCATCAAAAAAATTCAACTTGGTTCCTTGCGGGGACTCATCTTTGGCTCAAACAGCGCTTACAAGAGAAGTCAACTTGTGAAATCAGGGGGATTCATCGAACCGGGAGGTTCAAACTTGGAGCTTTCATTGAGACTTGTCGCCAATGGAAAGAACCTTTTTTTTGATCCTGATATAAAAGTGTTCCACGTTTTTTCCGACAGCCTAAAGGGTATCTTCAAGCAACAATTTAGGTGGGGAGCCCAATGGACACAGATGAAAAGAATACATCACCTCGATGGAGGAGCAAAGGAAATCGCTTATGCTTCTTACTCTTCTGTTCGATGGTTTCTTTATTTGTTTTCTCCTAGGGATTCAGAAAAAAAGCTCCTGCACTTTTTTCAGGTAGCAAGTTACGGTTTGGGTCGCGTCTACGGGTTTCATTCAGAATATTGAAACGATAAATCTAGATCGTGTGCGTAGAACAAGCATTTGAGCTATGCCGTTCATGTTGAGTATCTCTTTGCCATTGTGGAGATAGAGAAGATGGATGGGGTTTTGAGTCGTCTTTCAAATGAGGTACGGTACGGTGTTCTTTACTTGGGAAATTACTCTATTCTGAAACTTATCTCTCCAAGACCGGATTATGTTGAGGTGAGAGTTACCGAGGGATGTAATAGCAGGTGCATAACGTGTGGAGCTTGGAAGAATTCTAGAGAAGGTGAATTATCTACTGAGGAAATGATCGATGCTTTCAAGCAATTGAGAGAAATCGGAGTGAAATCCATTCGCATCTCGGGAGGAGAACCGTTAATTCGATCTGACATCGTAGAGTTGATAAAAGAGTGTAGACTGCTGAAATTTCAAGATGTGTATGTTGCGACAAATGGGCTTTTGCTTCCGCAGAAGGGTGAAGAGCTTGTTAAAGGCGGAGTAACCCATTTCGGTGTCTCATTGGACGGAATTGGAGAAACTAATGATGTGATTCGGGGAGTCACTGGAGGTTATGAGAGGGTGCTGGAAGGCATCAACGTAATAAAACGCTCTATGAAGAAAGTGGGGACCGATATTCCTATAACGGTTTTTACGACGTTGCTGAGGCAGAATGTTCGTGAGGTGCCACTACTCTTGAAGCTGTGTGAAGATATCGGCGTGAGCTGGTGTTTCAGTCTGCTGGATGGAAATCTTGATTTTTTTGAGGGAATCGATATTTCAGATTTAGTCATCAAAGATTGGAAGGTCATCGATGAGACTATAGATTATTTGAAGAAACTGTGGAATGAGAAGCCTTGGCTCGTTTATTCCGGACCACAGATTCTTGAATATGCCCGAAACTACCTGAAGGGGATAGAAAGGGACGATGATCTTCCATGCACTCTCGGGTACAAGGTCATCTCCCTCGGATCAAGAGGACAAGTTTATGCTGGATGCTATGTTTTCGAGCCCATCGGAAGCATAAGAGAGACAAGGCTCAGTAACATAGTGAAGTCTAAGGAATACAAAGCGCTTGCAGAAAAAATGTACCGAAGGGAATGCTCAGGCTGCACCTTCTTTTACGAAGACAACGTCTTAATTAGGCATATGTTTCCGAAAGCAGAGAGAATAAGAAGTTTAGTTAGAAGCAAATGAACATGGCTCCTACACGAACCCTTTTTTTAACGTTTGACGTAGAGGATTTCGTCAATGATAGATCGATCAAGGCTTTGCATCGCATTTTGGAGATATTGAATAAGAACGAACTTCAAGCCCTATTCTTCATCACAGGACACATGGCAGAAAAACTTGTTGGACACGAAGAGATTCTTGATCTTCTTCATGACCATCAAATAGGATATCATTCGTCAAGCCATTCGGTGAGACCGACAATCCTTGAATACACGGATGTGGAAGATTACGCTGAGGGCCGCTTGGAATCCATCAGAAGGGAAACTTCACACATAAATCCGCTGACAGGATCGATCGAAGGAAGAGGCGGAATACACAGTCTCCGCGAGTTGTTTCCTGATCAAAAAATTAGGGCCTTCAGGGCCCCTGATTATGGTTGGTCTCCACCGCATTTGCAGGCCTTGACTGATCTTGGAGTAGATTTCGACTTCTCCACAAGGCTATTTCCTGAACCCGCATCCTTTAGGGGTATCAACTTCTACCCGTATCCGATCTATCACTACTGGAACAGAATGGGCGTTTACCGCGCGCTGTTGATGGCGCTGCCGAGAAAGCGGACAATAGTGCTGAATTTCCATGATTGGTACTTTGTAAATGTGGATGCTTGGAATCGATGCTATGCGAATGGAAACCCTGAAGAGCTAACGATGACGAGGGCGCGAAGTCTGAGAAAAATGAGAAAGATGTTCTCTACATTCGAATCGTTCATTAGAAACGTCAAAGCGCTGAACAGAACGAATCTGATCGCAGTCACGCCGCAGTTTAGAGGTTTAGCAGACCATGCTCCAATCGACAGGGACCGCGTAATGAAACAATGCGACCAGATGGCTGAGTGGTGCAAGAGATACTATCACTACGAGCCTAGAAGTCTTCGGAAGCACTTTGAAGAGTTCTTTTTTGCGAATTGAAAGCGTGAAAACTAATATAAGAAGAAACATTATCCGATAATGGAGGCCCAGAACGATGCAGTTGACGACTCGTTTGAAAAGATCGAAGCAGATGATTCGTCTTGTGAGACCGCTGGAATTAACGTCGAGCGATCTGATATACCCAATTTTCGTCCGGGAGGACGGTAAGAGCTTTGAAATCCCGTCTTTGAAGGGGCAGCATTATCTTTCTCTGGAAGGCGCCGTCAAGACTTGTGGCAAAACAGTAGACTTAGGTATCCCCGCAGTGATGGTTTTCGGAGTGCTGAAGCAAAAGGATGCAGATGCCTCTTCTGCACTGAAGAAAGGCAATTTTCATGCAAAGATTTTCAGGAGGTTGAAGAAAGAGTTCGGTGATGATCTTGTCCTTATATCTAATGTGTGTTTGTGCGACTACACTGCAGACGAGTATTGCGTGTACAGCGAGAAAGGCAAGGTGTTGAATGAGAAAACCGCTGAAATGCTGGCTAAAATAGGGGTGGTTCATGCTGAGGCTGGTGCTGACGTGATTGCTCCTGCCGCGATGTGTGACGGTCAGGGTGCGCACATAAGATCAGCTTTGGACAAAGGAGGGTTTGAGGATGTGTCGGTCATGTCGTACATTAAAACTGACAGTTGCTTGTTCGAGCCTTTTTTTGAGGCTATGACCTTGTCGAAGACTCCTAGACATGGGATAGATTCAAGCAAGTTTAGAACAGACGTCATCAATGAGAAGATGTTCATGCGAAAAGTGGACCTTGACGTTAGCGAAGGTGCAGACATGGTAATAGTCAAACCTGCCGTGACAAATTTGGATCTTGTCAAGGGTGTTAAGGAGAGGTATCCGACTATTCCGCTCGCGGCCTACCAAGTCAGCGGCGAATATGCAATGATAAAGCTACTCAGTGAGCATGAGCATGTGGATGAGGGCACTCTGATTCTTGAGACTTTGAACTCGATCAAAAGAGCAGGAGCCGATATGATATTGACGTACTACGCCAAAGAAGTGGCGAAACTTCTGAGCAAGCAAAAGTAAGGAATCGCAAAATACCAATTCTTTGAACTGCGGCTTTACATTCTTTCAGGATCAGCCTGAATACTCAGAATCTTGAAGTCTTGTATTGATTAGGAATAAGCAAAGAGTAACTAGTCGGTCGAACCGTTTTAAGTTGCAAGCTCGAGTGTGGCGTTGTTTGAGCGGAGAGAAGTTAAGGGTCGCTGTTGTCGGACTGGGTAAGATGGGTATTCTGCACTCTTGCATTTTGAATGTTCTGCCTCAGGTAGAACTTTCGGCCTTGTGCGAGAAGAGTGGTATGACTCTTAGGCTATTGAAGAAAGTGTTTAATGGGGTCCGAATGGTTGATGACGTTCGGAAACTTGCTAATTTTGGTCTTGACGCGGTCTATGTGACGACGCCGATACCTTCTCATTATCCAGTTGTTAAGACTCTGTATTCAATGAACGTGGCTCGTAACGTGTTTGTCGAGAAGACCCTTGCGGCCACCTATGAGGAGGCGAAAGAACTCTGCGAGTTAGCCAACAATTCTGGGGGGATCAACATGGTTGGCTACCTGAGGAGGTTCTACGTTACATTCAGAAAGGCCAGGGATATGCTCTCTGAAGACGTGATAGGAGAACTATCTTCCTTCAGAGCCTATGCTTATTCGTCAGACTTTCTTGGCGCTGATTATGAAGCAGGAACGTCTGCCTCCAGAGGAGGTGTTCTTAGGGACTTGGGATGCCATGCCGTGGATTTGGCGCTATGGTTTTTTGGTGAACTGCGGGTTCGTTCGGCTAATTCAGCTTCTCCCGCTGGTCCTGACTTCGATGACTCAGTGAATTTTGAAGTTGAGAACTCTGGCGGTTTGAAGGGAGACTTTAGTGTATCGTGGCGTATGGAGAATTATCGCATGCCAGAGGCGGGACTGTCGATTACTGGTTCTGAAGGAACTTTGATGGTTAATGATGACAAAATAGAGCTTAATCTGAAAGATGGGAGAAAGTCCACGATGTATAGACATGATTTGGACGATAACGTTCCGTTTTGGTTAGCGCTGCCTGAATACTATCGTGAAGACCTGTGCTTTATCAAGTCAATTGGGGAGCGTGTCAAGGTAGAGCTTGATTTTCGCGCTGGTTCGAAGGTTGATGAAATCATCAGCCAGGTGGAAAAAGGAGCTGGTGCCAGTGGTCAGCAGTAGCAAAAAGGCTTTGCTTGTTGGGGACAACCCGTTCCATAACATAAGCCACTTGTCGCAGGACAGGATGAGAGCCCGAGACGAATCGGTTACTAAGCCAGAGCATGCAGCAAGCCTAGTGTTGATGTCTCTTGATAACGGGGCAAACGGGTTTATGTTTTCAGTTAGCGAAGAGACGCTTTCAATCTTGAAAGTGATCCACGAAAAGGGCGAGACTGAACGCCTGAGCCTCTATCCAATCGTACCATACGCATACGAATACGTGCAGCTGGCTACGCAGTCCGGCGGGATTCCTGGCCTAGCTAAAAGATTTGCGAAGCAGATAGTGCTGTCAGGGAACCTTGGTGCGCTTGCGACAGGTTTCAAGGGCGTGGTGTGGACTGACCCGGTTTCTCTGATGAAGACTTACTTGACGTATGAAGTGAGCAGGATAAGGTCTTCAGCAGGTAAAAAGGCGAACATCGCTTCTGTGGTGCTTCATGAGATAGTCACCGACTTGGCCCTAGCCCTTAATCTAGACTGGTTCTTCAAAGCATACGTAGATTTCGTTTCCAAAACGGGAGCCACGCCAGGCTTCAACACTTGCAACTTCGCATATCTACTTGACAAGTTTGACAAGTGGGACATCGACCCATGCAAGACGGTTATCGCATCACCGTTTAACAAAGTGGGTTTTCAGATGAATCCGTCGAAGACAGCCTGCGAGGAGGCCCTGAAGAAGTGCCAAGGACCAGTGCTGATAGGAATAAGCATTCTGGCCGCTGGATACTTGAAACTTGAAGAGGCTGTTGACTACATAGCTGCTCTGCCTAACGTAAAGGGCGTTGCCGCAGGCGTTTCAAAGGAGAAGCACGCGCAGGAAACGTTCAGGCTTCTCGATCAAAGGTTGAGAGTGAAGCAAGCTACACACGATCGAGTAAGTGTTGATTTCAGTAGTGATTCCAACATTGAATAGTGCACGCTGGTTCCAAAGGCAAGATCCTATCTTGCAGAGGCTACTCTGAACTAGGTGATTTTGGTATACGCTATTTTCTCAAGTCTGTTCAAAAAGAGATTTGCCGTTTGGTCACAACCTGAAGACAGAGCCCTGTTAGAAGGGCAGATGCTGGTTCAGAAAGGACTGGTCTGAAGGAAAAGAATATGCCGAAGAAGCGCCCTCAGGTTTTCTTAACGTTTGACGTTGAAGGTCCAGCACCACACGAAGATGTCTTGGACCAAAGAACGCAATTCATTATAATGGTAATCTTGAGAAAGCTTAGGAGAAACAGGCTGAGAGGACTGTTCTTTCTTCCTGGAAGCGTGGCTTGCGCCGTTCAAAAACATCCTGAACTCTTGGAGGCTTTGCAGTCGCATGAGATAGGATACCACTCTTCAACTCATTCGACGAGACCGCTCATTTTTGAGTTTACAGATATTCCAGACTACAACGCAGCCATTGCAGTCTCAATTGAGAAGGAAACCCAACTTTCCCGTTCAAGCGTAGCAAAAAATGTTCAAGGAAAAGGACTTTTGGCCTTTCAAGAGATGTTGCCGGAATGGAACATAGTCTCATTCAGAGCACCGTTTATGTGTTGGTCTCCTCCGCATCTTGAGGCGCTGCAGTCACTCGGGATATCTTATGACTTCTCTTCATCAGTGACCGATCGGCCGTTCTACTATAGAGGCGTAATGTTCTATCCGCCTCCGATGCCCCTCGATGGAATCCCAAACATGGTGGGTTTCTGGGGGGAAAGTGCATCGAATCCACATAAGGGGGCGTTTAAACTGAACCTGACCCTTTCAAGAATCCTCAGAGGTTCTTGCACGGTTTTATCATTGCATCCGGCCCGACTTGTCTTCAAGACTCGAAGGAACTACTTGAAAAAGGATTCAAAGAACATCGAACGCGGGTCTTTAGACGTTGCGATAAGGCTATGTGTAATTGAACTTCTGTTCAGACAGCTTAACATCTTGCAAAGAATGAAACTAATCGAAGTCACTCCTTCACTGAAAATAGAGAAAGAAACCATTCCAGAATTTGACCCAAGAATGACATACAATCGAAGCGTCTACGCTGCAAGAAAACTCTTTCGTTACAATCCAAGATTCTTGTACTCGCACTTCAAGAAATTCTTCGATTTGAGCGACTATGGAAATAGCTTTGAGAGGGAGCGCGCGAACGTTGAAAACCTGAGTCAGTCTCAAATTCTCGAGGGAGTACGAAAACAAGTAGAACTGAGGCTTTCGCAGAAGTACAATGTCAAGCGGGTTATGTCACAGGCAATTAGCAGGATAGCGGTGAAGATTGAAACACCGTTTTCGATAATTAGTGGTCCGAAACACATAGTCTCATCGCCAACCAATGTCAGCCTGGACCTAGGAAAGGACGAGAGAGGACGAGACATAGCCTCATGTCTTCAAACATATGTAGCATTGCTGCAGAAACGAGGAGTCAAACTCCACACATTGATCGTACTTGGCTCAAGGGCGAAGGGGCGAGGACAACCACAAAGTGATGTCGATGTGACCATCATCGCCAGCAACCTGCCGGGGAAAAGCACATCCGAATTCACGAATTTTGCACAAAAAATAATGAACCTAAGAAGGGAGTTGTTGTTGTCTGATTTTCCATTATTGTTCGGTGTGCAACAGAGTTCATGCTGTTCCAAGACAGAGTTCATACAGTGGCTAAAAGAATTCAGAGTTATCGCACTAGATGCAGTATACTACGGCAAAGTGATATATGATGATGGTTTCTGGAAAGAAGTAAGGCGTACTTTCGAAAAAATAGATAAAGAGTATCATCTGAATAGGACGGAACTCCCTAAACTCTTGTACTTACTGTAATTTAGGCGGGCTCATACAACGAGAAAGCAAATATTACTGGTCTGTTTCATAGCGTCGGTGGATCAGGCAATACAGCACGCGCGGAAATAGAAAAGACGTCGCTCTTTCGGTTTTTTTGTGGAGTCTGGATTGACCTTACGAGGAAATGCAATTCTGAATGTGGGCAGAAAATGGTAGAGCTTTTGATGTTGCTTTTTTTCCTACTGTTCACGCTTTTTGTCGGAATTTACGGGATTTACTTTGTCTGTGTTAGGGTGTGGGCGAAAAAACCATGGGGACTAGCGATTGATAACAACTTCCAACCCAAGGTGTCAATTCTCATTCCAGTTCACAACGAAGAAAAAACTATAGTGGATAAGTTGAAAAACATCAAGAGCGTCATATATCCTAAAGAAAACATTGAAATAATTGTAACCGACGACGCTTCCGATGATGATACTCTGCAGAGGGTGAAAAGTTTCGTTGAGCTCAACCAAGACCTCATCATCAAAGTTGTCGAACATAATCTTAGGACGGGCAAATCAGTTGCTTTGAACAGGGCTTTGCCTTTCTCTTCAAACGACGTGGTCATAGTTTCTGACGCAGACACCCAGTGGCCTGAGGATATGCTTCAGAAAATGCTGCCTTATCTTATGGACTCGAAAGTCGGGGCAGTAACGTGCGGAGGGATAAACAGGAACATGGATGAAACTTGGGTGACAAAGGGTGAAGACACCTACCTGCATTTTACTAACTTGATAAGGCTCGGCGAATCGAAACTTCATTCGACCATAAGGTTTGAAGGAGGTTTCTGTGCTTTCAAAAAGAACGCTTTTGACAAGTTTGATGCGGAAACTGGCTCTGATGATTCTGGCACGGCCTTGGAAGTCGTTCAACAAGGTCACAGGGCAATAATGGTGCCTGACGCCCTTTTCTACACCGCTTTTCCAACTCGTTTCCGCGACAAGTTAAAGACCAAAACGCGCCGCGCAACTCAACTCATAAGTCTGTGGGCAAAATGCTTTAAGCTTCTGATCAAGAAACGGCTTCTTCTTCCCAAGAGAATCGCCATCCCCGAAATGTTATTGTTCATTTTCAGCCCAGTGATTCTTATAGGCTTGATCATAACAGCAATATCAGCGATTCTTCTTTCTCCGTTCTCACTTTTCAGCCTTAGCATTCTTGCAGTTAGCGGTTGCCTTCTGGTTTTCGCTCGAAGAGCATTCGTTGAGGTTATTATTGATAATTTGGTACTATTCTACGCGTTGACATCTCTGGTGCGGGGAAGACGTTACACTGCTTGGGAAAAATCGCCATCTTAGATTTGTGAAGCGCGCGCGAGTGCTTGGTTAGGATCTAGGATTTTCGCCTGCAGAAGGTACCCGGACGCTCATCGGTTAATGCACAAGGAAGGCCTTCTTCAACGAATAGACGTTCGGAGGCAAGATGTTGAGCAAGCAAGACTTCAAGGTTGCGGTCGTCGGTTTGGGCAAAATGAGTCTAGTGCATGCTAGCGTGCTAAATGTCTTGCCTAGCGCGCGCTAAATCCAATGTCGTAGGTGCCTAGCAAAACCATGTCAAGTCTAAGAGTGGCTTTGGTGTCTGAGGAATTTCCACCATTCGTTGTCGGCGGTATCGGAAGTCACTGCTACGACTTGGCATACAGCTTGTCTAGAAAGGGAGTCGAAACAAGAGTAATCTGTGGCTCTACTGATAAGTCCATCCAGAGGAAGGAGCTTAATCGTTTTCTGGAAGTGATAAGCTTGCCATGCCTGGATCTCCCCCCGCGTTTCATTTGGTTTCAACTGTTCAACCAGCGGAAGTTGTATGACCTAACTTCTGATTGTAATGTTGTCCACGGGGTTAATCCTACTGCGTCTGCGTTATTAGCCCTGCGCAAAAGGCACCCTAAGAAGGCATTAATAGTGACTCATCATTTGAACGAACTGCAGAACCTGAAAACGTATATGCGAATGCTAACATGGAAACCCGTTCTAGGGGACCTGGCAATAAACGTTTTTTCGTATCCTTTGAACGAGGCCCTTGAGAGAATTTGGTTTCGTAGTGCTGACCAGATAATTGTACCTGGTTACTCGACATTGGAGTTCATGAAAAAAGTTTACCCAAGCAAGTATTTAGAAAAAACCTCAGTGATATACAATGGAATAGACTTTGGAAAAATAGAGTCGTTGACTTGCAATGAAAAGAATCTTGATCACTCAGAACTTTCAATCATGTGTTTTGGTAGGTTGGTGTCACACAAAGGCGTTCTCCAATTTTTGCGTCACAGCAAAACCATCTTTTCCGATTTTCCTGAAGCCCGTCTTAGAATCTTTGGAAGTGGTCCACTGTATAGTTCACTGATGGCGACAATATTGAGAGAGGATTTGTCCAAAAACGTCACTGTGATGGGGCATGTTCCGTACGGGGAGCTTATAAAGAACATAAATCGCTCATCAGTCATTGTACTTCCCACCTTTCTAGAAATCGGCCCCTTCATCGCAGCACTAGAAGCTATGGCATGCAAGAAGCCTGTTGTCTTGTTTGATATGCCGTTCAATCGAGAGTTCATAAGAGATACGGAAACCGGTGTCATGGCAAGAGCCGGTGATATGGATGATCTGGTCCGCAAAACAGAATCGCTTCTTTCGGACAGCCGCCTGCGAGCTAGAATCGGAAACAACGCGTTTGAATATGTGAAGAAGCATCACAATTGGGACGATTTGGCAGACGAATACATCACTATGTACGAAGGGGCTTTACGATCATAGACAAGGAAGCTGCGAGAAAACTTTTCATAGCAATACTGGAACAGGAGAAAAATCAGAGTTGTCCAAGAGCAAGATGGACATGATAGCGCGCGCTTGAACCCAAGAATGTCGGAGAGCTCGGAAAAGCCATTTCTGTTTTGCTTGGAGATAAGAAATTACGGGAGAAACTTGGGAAAAACGTCTATTCAAAGATAATGAGAGACCACAACTGGAGTGACGTCATCAAGAAGTGCATCCAAGTCTACAGAAATGTCGTTGAAACAAGAAGCTAACGGAGCTGCTTAAAGGATGAAGAAAAGCCATTTGATCTGCTTTACCGGCGTTGATGGTTCGGGCAAGACTACCCATGCAAAATCTCTACTGGACTACTTAGAAACCAAAGGTTATGCCTGCAAGTACGTGTGGGGAGCATCTCGACCGGTCTTCTCTTATGCTTTCTTGGTATTTGCAAGATCACTCGGCTATTGGAAAAAGACCACGAAAAATGTTTACACAGATCCATTGGCGTACGCTCCACGAGAACTTGCTGAAAAGCTGGGAAAATTCTGGCGACTTACCGTTTTCATTGACTTCCAGATAAAAACGTTGGTCAAGACAAGACCACACCTGGTCCTTGGAAAGATCGTAGTTTTGGACAGATATTTCTACGATCTGATAATGGACCTCGGCGTTAGCAAGACATCATCAGAAGGCTTCATCCGAAGAATCTCGGAAACCCTGCCCAGACCGCAAATGACTTTCTTGTTTGATGCACCTCCGAGCTTGACAGCCCAAAGACGCGGTTTCTCGTTGCAAGATCTTCAAGCAAAAAGAGAGATGTTCCTGCAAATGGGACAACGATTTCAATTTTACATCGTAGACTCATCGCAAGATTTCAAGGTAAACCAACAAAGAATCCGAGATTTGATCTTAGCAGAAATCGAGAAAGACTCGCGTTGATTTGAGCAAAGCAGGTTCTAGATGAAGATCAGCCTTATTTGCGAAGGTTTGCATGACCACACAATAGTGGCCCAACCTTGGAAGCATGTTATTGAACTAGCTTCCCGCATGGAGAAACTCGGAATCGACGTAGAGATAGTTTCTGACAAACTGCCTGGAAAAGAGGAGAGCAAAGAAATTAACTCTGTCCCGATCAAAAGAGTAAACAAGAAAGGCTTGTTTCTCGATACAAAAGCGCTCGCGAAATTGCTGGATCAAGAAAAGCCTAACATAGTGAACTGGCATTGTAGTGACGTTTGGTCTTCTTTCTACTTCTGGCGCCTAAGAAAAAAAACAGATTTCAACATGGTATGGACGTTGCATTCTGGGCCGGTGACACTCAACGAGGTTAAGAACCTGAGTTTTCAGGACATTTTACAATTGCATAAGTTCTGGAACAATTTTGTAAGCGCATATTTTCCCAAGACGCTGATACGATGCTGGTCTAGTGTTCCTTCAATAAAACACATTATCACACTGAGCAAACGCACGGCGAACAGATTGGTCAGCTTTGGCATAGCCCACCAGAAGATCACCTGCATACCCTCAGGCGTGGATGTTGATGTTTTCAAGCCTTCAATGGAATCATATGAGGATGACAGTAGTATTCTCTATTTTGGACCACTTTCTAGTTTCCGAGGGATTGATGTTCTGCTTGCAGCATACGCCGAAATTCGAAAGAGGTTTACTCCCGCTCGGTTGGTGATTTTGGCACGAGGTGCGAAGCCTGATAGAAATTGGCTCAAGAAAACTGAATCCGTGGCAAATCTGGAAATTGTTTGGGGAACACTCAACCAAGAAGAGGTCATCAGATACGTGCAAAGATCTTCTGTTGTTGCATTGCCCTTCAAGTTTTGGCCTCAGATCGAGTGTCCATCAACGATTCTCGAGGCAATGTCGATGGGAAAAGCGGTGGTTACAACTTCTATAGGAGGACTTCAAGAAATAGTCCAAAACGGCGAAAACGGGCTGGTAATTCCTCCTAACGATTCGAAGAAACTTGCCAATGTGATCTTAGACCTTCTGAAGAGACCTGAAGTCCGTGATAAAATGGGGAAAAGAGCCCGTCAACACGTTGAGCATTTCTACGATTGGCGAATAATCACAGGAAATACAATGAAGGTTTTATCAAAATATGCCGAATGATGGGATAACCATTTGGAGAAGCCTCTAGTAACCGTTGGTATTCCAGTTAGGAATTGCGAAAAAACCATTGGCGAGACTTTGGATAGCATTATCAATCAGGACTATCCGATGGAGCAAATAGAAGTAGTCGTTGTTGACGATGGTTGCACAGATAAAACAATTCCGTTAATTCAAGGCAAACTTGAATTTTCAAAACTCAGGAGTAGAATTTTCGCCACTGGCGGTAAGGGACTGGGCGAGTCTAGGCAGATAATTGTGGAAAATGCTCATGGTAAGTACATAGCTTGGGTCGACGGGGACATAACGCTATTTCCAGATTTCCTTGCCGTCCAAGTAGGCTTCATGGAAAGAAATCCCCAAGTCTGGAAGGCAAGAGGAAGGTGGGAGCCGCATAAAGCAGAGAATTTGGCTGAGGAATTGGAGAACATGACACTTGTTCGATACGAGTCGAAACATAGTGGCAAAGGTCGCGTGAGTCAAAAACTGGTCGGCATAGGCGGATCAGTTTGTCGGACGGAGCCGCTGAGGAATTCAGGAGGATTCGACAGGGCCATTTTCGGTGCAGGAGAAGACATAGATGTGGGGGCCACGATGATGGAGAAAGGTTGGCTCATGAGCTTCACGACGGCAAGATTCTATCACAAATCTGGCACTACTTGGAGGATTCTGTGGAGAAGGTACTTCTGGTATGGTTATGGAAGCCATTACGTCAAACATAAACACGAGGGCTTTATTGATGTTTGGACTAGGACAGCTCCGGTCGCTTTTTTCTCTGGGTTCTTGCAGGCCAAAAGAGTCAACGAAGTGGCTCATCACAAGAAATCGTTGCTGCTTCCATTACAGTATGTATACAAACAGACTGCTTGGCTTTCAGGTTTTGTCCGGGCGCATCTAGATGGATATGGACATGATAAGCCATATGGTCAAACCGACGGTAAGAATCAATGAGAACAATGAAGAAATCGTTCATAATGACAGTTGACGTGGATCCCCCGCCACCGTCGGCGCCCAATCTTGATATTAAGAAAGGAACAACTGACATTTTGAGACTGTTTCAGGAGTGTAGGATCCCTGCCACATTTTTCGTACCTGCAAGTGTTGCATTGGCGTTCCCTGAACTGATTCGAGAAATAAAAAGCGAGGGCCATGAGATAGCGTGCCACGGTCTCGAACACGATGCAAATGAGGCTATTTCAAGTCTTGATGAACAATACCGTACGATAAGAAGGGCCACAGAGGATATCGAAAGTGTAGCTGGTTTCAGGCCAATCGGATATCGAGCGCCGCTCTTCAGGTCGAATGCAAATTGTCGAATAGCCCTGCGACGGAACAACTATGTCTACGATTCTTCCATGGTCTGCTCCCCATTGTTTGGAAATCCTAAAACTTGTCAACTATCAAAGCCCTTTTTCTTTTTTGGCTCTGATCAGCATGCAAAACGCAACTTGCTTGAAATCCCTGTTTCCGTGAATCCCCTTCTGCCTTTTCCGTTGGGTGGTGCCTACATGCGGATTTTCGGGGTTAGATGGACTGAGGCAGGAATTAGAGCGAATTCAATATTTAATTCTCCAATAGTGTTCTATGTTCATCCTAAGGATGTAATCTACAGAACGGGGGGCCTTTCCTGGTATTCGTACAAAAACACGGCCAAAGGCATGAAAACATTGATGGATATAATTCTGTATGGTAAGAGAATCGGGGCAAAATTCATGAAGGCCAATGAGCTTGCAGAACTCTATCTCGGCACAAGTGGAAATGTGTAATGATTTCTTCTTGCGTGGCCACCCATGCAACGAGTTCGTTTACATTTTACTCTCTTGGCATTAATGATTCGAGATTGTGAGGAGAAATGATCCAGTGAAGTCGAACAGTGCCACCGTTAGCGTAGACCTGCCGATAATCCTGTTGGTTCAGGCAACTTTCTTGCTGGCGACGTTCTTCAACGTAATACTGCTAAGACAGTTGCTAGGACTCGTATTGCTGACCTTTGTTTCCGGATTTTTGATTCTTCGACTAATGAAGTTGGATCGAAGACTTGGCCTTGTCAACACGGTCCTCCTGTCTGTTGGTCTAAGCGTATCTTTTGACATGTTTCTTGGACTTATTGCTAATTTTCTGCTTCCTCTGGCGGGAATTGGCAGACCGCTGGACGAGTTCCCTATTCTGGTAGTTTTCAATCTCTCGTTGGTCCTAATTCTTCTCGGATCGGCACTGCGTGAGAGGAAGTTGGGATTTGATCTAAAAAGCATATTCTCAGTGCGTGTTCTTCTCTTTGCTGTTCTCTTGCCAGCGTTAAGTATCGTCGGTTCCATCTATGCTGCCACATCAAATAATGGGTCACTCTTGCTTGCTTTGGATCTCGCGGTCATTGTTGTCCTCTCTTTAAGCGTTCTTTCTAGAACAAAAGTCTCGAAATTCTTTGCCTTGATAATTATTGTCATTGCTATAGCCCTTCTCTTCCGTGGGTTTTTCCTTAGTCACTACTTCTGGGGATACGATGAATTTGACGAGTACTACGTTTTCAGGCATTTGAATGCTAGCGGTTATTGGAATCAGAGCCTCAATTGGTCACAGAATATTGAATTATTGAAGGCTAACGGCATGTTGAGTGTAACCATACTGCCACAAGTATACTCTCAAATGCTGGGGATAGATCCCACTTCGACTTTCAAGCTTCTCTATCCATTAATTGCAGCCTTCATTATTTTGGCATTGTACAGTTTGTACTGTACCCAGATTAACAAGAAAGAGGCTCTTCTGAGTGTATTTTTCTCTGTGTCGGTGTTTGTCGGACTGGGTGGCAACTTGTTGGGCCCAGATAAGCAGACAGTTGCCATGTTATTCTACTTACTGATATTCCTCTTGTTTTTTAGCAAAGAATTGGCTTCATGGGAGAAGTATATTTTGCTCGTCATATTCGGTGCATCTATCGTTGTTTCGCATTACTCGCTTTCTTACATACTTATTTTCCTGATTTTCTCGGTGTGGTTCGCGACCTTTGTCTTGAAGAAAGACAACAGAAGAATATCCCTAACCGTGTGTATTCTGTTTCTTGTTATGGCATTTTCATGGTACATTTTCGTTTCCGGTTCAGGCCCTTTTGATGATTTTGTAAAGTTTGGGAACAATATATCTTCGAACTTTGCAACTGATTTCTTCAACGCAGGTTCCAGAAGTTCTACAGTCTTATCTGGGCTTGGTTTGGGGTCTGCTACGTCTTTTCTCCATCAAATTGGAAGGTACATTTTCTACGGTACAGAAGCTCTAATAGGTCTTGGTTTATTAGCAGTCATTATCCAAAGAAAAAAGGTCAAGCTTGACCCAGAATTCGTGGCGTTAATGATTATCAATTTCGTAATGCTTGTCATGACTATTGTTGTGCCAATGTTGGCTAGTTCTTTTCGCGAGGAAAGATTCTACGAGGTTGCCGTTCTTTTCTTGTCTCCACTGGCTATCCTAGGCATTAAGGCAGTTTCCGAAATCGGACAGAAGCTGTGGAGACGATCCACATTTCTCAGTCTAGCCTTGATCGTTCTCATAGTCTTCTTCATGTTTCAGTCAGAATTTGTTTATGCAATAACTAGAGACGTTACTTGGACGGTTGAAATGGGCATGTACAATTCTGACAAACTTTCGCTGTACAGCCAAATTGTGTTGCCAGGAGACGTCGTTGGTGGGCAATGGCTGAGCAACTACAGAGCTGCCGGCGGGAAATCGATTGTGTTTAGTGATGCCTCTTTAGACTCTCACGTTCTAACAGCATTTTGCTCCTTGGATAGAGAAAACATTCAAGTACTGTCTAATACGACAGCGCGCGCGTCTAATACGACATCTGGCCTGCAATCTGGGTCATATATCTATTTGGGGTGGATGAACATTCATCTGGGAATCGTGAATGGGCAATTCTACCAGTATAAAACGACAGACATCTCGGCCTTGCTCAATAGCACTAACCTAGTGTATTCTAATGGTTATTCTGAAGTCTATCAAAGTCCGTGAAGTTTTGATCGGTGGTCGGCAACCTGCACAAATTCTGACGCTGCGCAGGCAAAACATGCCTTGTTTGGCATCCTGGCAATCATTACATTCAGCAGAGAATCCACGTTGCGTTTCGGGAAAGCCCCTACTCTGGCGATTAATATTTGGGACTGATTGTTATAATACCATTCGCTGGTTGCGTCGTCTGGCTATGTCGTTGATGAGTATTGAGTGGCGATGTTTTCATCACCTCGATATATGTTCCTTATCTCTTGAAAGTGATCTCATATAGCAAAGGAAATCCGAAGAAGGGCGTTCATGGTTGAAGACAATCAATCTTGGGTTGATCGGATTAGGTGAAATGGGCAAGATTCATCTCCGCAACTGTATCTATTTAAAGGGAGCTAGACTCATGGCTGTATCTGACGTCTCGGCTAAATCGCTGCGCGTCGCCAAGAGTGCAGGGATTAAGGATGTGTATTCAGATTACAACAAATTGTTTGATGATCCGAGGATCGACGCTGTCATAATCTCGCTGCCGACTTTTCTTCATGCACCGGTTGCGATAAAGGCAGCAGAGTGTGGAAAGCACATACTTGTCGAAAAACCATTGGCTAGAAACTCCAACGAGGGGGAGAGCATCACATCGGCTGCAAGGAGACATGGAGTGAAACTGATGGTAGGTTATCCTTTGAGGTTTATGCCGCAGTTTGTTAGTCTGAAGAGATCCTTGGAATCTGGAATACTAGGTGACGTACAGATCGCGGCAGCTGGTACGATTAGCAGTGGTCCCTTCTTTCATAGAACTGAACATGGTACACCTCGACCCGTGCCTTCTTGGTGGTTTGACAAGGCACTCACTGGAGGAGGCGCACTCATAGATCTGGGTTCTCACCTTGTTGATATTCTGACTTGGTTTTTCGGTGACGTAGCTAGTATTCGAAGTCAGCTTGGTCATAGGTTCAATATGGATTTCGAAGACTACGCAATTTGCGTAATGAAATTCAAAAGCGGAATCGTTGCAACGTTGGATGTAGGCTGGTTTGCGGAATATCACAGAGTCCAAGTGGACGTCTATGGAACCGTCTCACACGCTCATGCAAGTTCCAAGTCTCAGACCTTTATTGACCACGTAATGAAACTGACTAGCAGACGGGCGAGAAATGTTTCCTCTGGGTTCTACCAAGAACTTCAGCATTTTGTCACGTGTCTCTCTAAGGATATCAGTCCGACTCCTTCAGGGCAACAGGGGCTTCAGAACCTTAGAATCATCGAGGCTGCCTACGAGAACACTTTCTAATTGGAAGGATGGTGTTATTGATGAGTCTGGTGAGTCTAGTCAAATTACGTACTGATACGATGTCATTGCAGCAGTCGATTCAAGAGTCTCTAGACCTGATCCAATTTCATTTTGATGCCAGAGCAAACAAGATTGTAATAAAACCGAACTTATGCTATTATTGGGATTCTTCGACTGGGGAGACGACTGACCAAAAGCTCGTTGGCGCATTGATTGATGTCCTAAGGAAAAACCTGAATGAGAGTGTTGACATTTCAATCGTTGAGTCCGATGCTTCAGCAATGAGGTGCAAATACGCGTTCAGAATGTTGGGCTATGAAAAAATGGCTGACGATAAGAAGGTTAAACTGGTTAATCTGACCAACGACAACGCAGAGAGCACGAACATTACTGTTCGCAACATGAGTTTTCGGGTTTCCTTGCCGCACTCTATCGCTGAAGCAGACCTTTTCATAAACGTTCCCAAAATGAAGTATATGGCGGGGACAAAGTTTTCAGGATCTCTCAAAAACATATTCGGCTGCAATCCATACCCAAAGAAATACCGGTATCACAGATGGCTTGATGAGATGATAGTAGGGTTAAACAAAGTAATGAAACCTGATCTTTGCCTTATGGATGGACTAGTAGTCAGGGGGATACAGCCTCAAAAACTTGGTCTCTTGATGGCAAGTACAGATCCAGTGGCCCTTGATTCTTGTGCCGCAAGAATAGCGGGATTTAACCCGCATTCCATACGCCACATTTGCTTAGCTTCTTCTGAAGGAATTGGAAGTTTGAAATACGTCAATGTGGGAGAGCATTTGAGTAAATTCGCCGACTCATTTCCGAAAAAAGACGCGAGATACAAGACGTGGGAATTCATTGCTAAAACATATAGCCGTTTAGCGGCAAGACTCGGCTAGATGTGGCGCCCATCCGCGCGCCTACCAAGAGAGAGATATGCGACTCACCTATTACAAATAGAAGACGAATTTAGGAACACGCATGCGCGCTAACAATAGAACATAAAATAGAGAAACTAAACGAGCTGGTGGCAAATGGGTAGGTTTCTGTCCATCTTAACTGACATTTTGTGGACGCAGATCGTTTCGAAGTTTAAACCTTCTGAAGGACTAGTACAAGTCGGCGAATACACTTATGGGCATCCTCGTATACTCTCTTATAGCTCGGCAAGTAAAATTACAATTGGCAAATTCTGTTCCATCGCCGAAGAGGTAATAATAATAGGGGCGGGTGGTGCACACCATCGATACTGGACAGTTGCGAATTTTCCTCTTGAAATCAGGTTCGCGAAACGTGAACATAGAAATGAAATGCACGAATCCAATATTGGAAATGATGTCTGGATTGGCACTAGGGCGACTATCCTCGGCGGTGTGCGAATTGGAGATGGAGCAATTGTTGGCGCTGGCTCGATCGTTACGAAAGATGTTCCTCCTTACGCAATAGTTGCTGGAGTCCCTGCCAAACTGGTGAGATACCGGTTTAGGGACGAACAAATCAATGAACTGCTAAAGATAAAGTGGTGGAATTGGCCCTTGGAGAAAATAGTCAAAAACATAGACTATTTTGAAAACATTGACGAGTTTATAGCGAAGTTTTCTAACCCAGAAAAGTCGAAGAAATGAGTGCTAGCGCGCGCGTTACTGTCCTTAAAAAACACTTAGTTGACTTGTTTTGAGCTGAAAGAGCATGGTATGTGTACTCGGTCTCAAAATGATGCCGGTCTCCATAGTTATTCCTACACGAAATAGAGATGAAGACTTGGAGGAATCGTTGGCTTCTATTAGAAAGCAAACAATACTTCCGATAGAGATCATCGTAGTGGATGATAGTGATAACCTCAGAACGAGGAATCTAGTTGAACAACTGGGCAAAGATTTCTTCCATCAAGGAATTCTTTTGAAATACCTGCGTGGAAACGAACAAAATAGGAGTATTAGTGCCGCCCGAAATCTAGGTGCTAAAGAATCAACCGGAGAAGTAACATTCTTCATAGATGACGATGTAATACTTGACAACAGATACATCGAAAAGATTCTAGAAGTTTACAATGAATATCCCGATGCTCTTGGGGTACAAGGAGATATGGTGCTGCCGCCGGGCGCTAGAAGAAATTCCGTTTTGGGGAATGCACTGGACAAAGTACTCTTTCAGCCTCACTCTGAAAAAGACAGTTGTAAGGTGCATGCAGCAGGAATGAGCTTTCCAAGCCCCCTGACTAGAATAATCAGAAGCCAATGGCTCACGGGGACTCAGTCAAGTTACAAAAGAGAAGTACTGAAGGATTTCAAATGGGACACTAACCTGAAGGGATATTCACTTTGCGAAGATATGGACATTTCATATCGAATACAAAAATGTCACCCCGACTCTTTGTATGCAACTCCTCATGCACGGGTACTTCACAAGTTTTCTCCAGTTGCCAGAATAGATACAAGAGAACTGATTTATGTAGGGGTCGCTTATCCAACTTACATATTTTTCAAAGACATGAAACAGACACCTTTAAACATGATGATTTTTGTTTGGGGCATTTTTTTTGGCAGGTTTGTGTCGATGCTTCTTGAAAAAGATCATCGATCTATTTTGTTTTTGACACGTGCGCACTTGAGTCTGCTTAGAAATCTTGAATGCGTCAAGAAGGGGAATTTTGCGTTCTTGCAAACGACTGCCAAAAAGAGAGCGCACAGTGGTCTATAGAGGTTCGCGCGCGTTAATTGTGGCTTGACGGGTTTCTGGAAGCAAAAACCAACGATAATTCAGTCTCAGTCTCGTCAACATGCACTATTTTGTATCCATCACGTTTTAGTATCCCTAGTATTGGTTGTTTTGAGCCGTGCACTTCAAGAATTACGTTTTGTACTTGACTTATGACGCCTGTTTCATGAAGATGTGGAAGAAGTTGGTGTTCTGCGCCTTCACAATCCAACTTTAGCAATTCAACATTGCCAATATCTCTAATTACATCAGCCAACGATACAACAACTACATTCTGAATTACAGCTTCAAAGCCTCTGTCATCCAAGGAAGACCCACCTGGGTGATTAGGGTTACAAAAAAACTTTGCTTCTCCCTTTTTTATGCCTACCCCACAATTGTGTACTTCAACAGTGTTCTCTAAATGGTTAAGTTTTACGTTGTCGATGGCGTATTGGTAGAGTTGACAGACAGGTTCAAAAGCTACTACGCGTTTTGCCCCTTGAGAAGCAAAATATACGGCGGTATCTCCTATAAACGCGCCTACGTCTACCACTGTACCGGAAGCTTTAATGTGCCTGTAACATTGGTCACGGTACACTTCTAGCAACTCATATATTCCATGGGGAAAAGGAATATGAAAAACGCGGTCTTCAATATCCATGCATATTTTGCCGTTTACGTTGCGAAAAACGTAGTTTTCTCTGTTAGGAAAATAAAGCATATCAAGCGCAGAATATGGAAAATGCCTGAGAGAAAAATCCAAGTTTAAGTCTTTAAGCGTACATTTTCCCCATTGAACTACAAAGTCTTCATGGTGTCTACACCAAAAACCAACTCTGCCAAAACGTTGAGAACAAAAAAGTTTTCTTGCTGGATTTACCGTTGCAAAGTAAGGAGCAAAATCATCTATAAGGTGAATATCCATGTCAACAAGTCAGAGAGATGACGATTTAAACCTATTTCTATGCCAACTACAATTTTTTTCAAGCCTTAGATTCTACCGCTATAGCATTCTATGTGATTTGCCAAGGGCATCTTCCCATGGAGAAAGAAGGAAAAGATTGAGGAAAATCGAGACGGCAAATGAGCAATCATTAGCATATGCTAATTGCCTACTAGCCTTCGTCTTACAGTTAATAAGGCGCAACTGTGAAAGGGATTAGTCGTCACCAAATCCACTAAGCGCGCGCTAGGCTAGTCCGTCTGTCAGGTTGAGAACATCATGACGGGGGTAGTTGCTATGCCTGAAGGATCGCCGCTTTGGATCCTGAAGTAATATGTTGTCCCAGGTGTTAGTCCCGTCAACGTTATGGCGTGGTTGGTTACGGTTACTGAGTTGCTGGCGATGAAACCTGTTGTGTGGGTATTCTGCCAGTAAGGAAATCCTGTTGAAATCTGGTCTGTGGCATTAAGTTGAGACCAAACGAAAAGTTGAGACGAATTGTATTCAACGGTGCTGTTTGCCGCTGAACTCGTAGTCCATGAAATCTGTTCTGAAGTGCTATTCAGAGCCTGCGTGGCAATATTAGTCAATGCAAATGTTTGCGGAAGATTTAGAGCATTCAAATATGGCCTTACGTCAAGGTTGCCTGAATTTGGATTAGCTCCTGGGCCGCCATACTCGTTGATAGCCCATCCGTCTGCACCACTAGCTAAAAGAGTGCTTACAACACTCGTAACGTTAGAAACTGTAAGATTATAGCCAAATTCAGCACCACCATCTTCGATGCAGGGAACTATCGGGATTATTCCGTGAGTACCGCCTAATGTGTAGGTTTGCCAAGCTTGCATATAGGATTGAAAGTTGCTTATATCAGATGATGTTACTATGCCGTAATTGTTGGGATATAACATGGGCATGACAAACTGGATAGAACCTTGCTTTATCCAAGCTGCTGCATCTTGCCCCTGATTATAATTCTGATAGTCTGGAGACCTATTGAAGATGGTATGGCATGTGGTACCGAATTTAAGGTTCGGGTTTATGGCAAGAGCCCACTGGGTTATATTCTTGACAAACGTATCGATAAGCTGGGTTCGCCACTCCAAGAATTGCGTGTAATATATTCCTGTTCCTGCTTGAGCAACTGGAACAACATCACTAAGCCACTGTTGATATGTCAAGCCCACACCAAGCCCTGTATCAGATTGGAATTGTGCAAAGTCATAATTGCCAAGCGGCATCAACACATCGGGCCATCTTGTGTAATCAAACACTATGCCGTCTATGCTGTAGTTGCTGACTAATTCACTAATCAAGTTGTGAACGAGTGTTACGCTCGCTGGATTTGCAATGTCGAGCCATCCGCCGTTTTCGCTAGGAGCCGGATCAAATTCTTGTAAAGCACTTATGTTCTCATTGTAAGGAATGTACCAGCAGTCTCTGTCGATGCCATCTAGATTGTATGCTTTAATCATAGTAGCGAAATGAGCGTAAACCTGTATTCCCTGAGCGTGGAAGGCATTGATGGCTTGAGTGAAGTTAATAGCTGGAGAAACTGCAGTCCAAGGGACAACCACACTTTGATAAGAGGTTTCATAGTTACTTATCACACCCATATCCACAAAGTTGACTCCGTAAGATGCTAATGTGCTTGCCATAAGTGGCCAGTTCGCGTAGGGCATGTCTGTCCAACTCCCAACCAATACGCCTCTCCACTGACTTTCAGCAGCCGCGTGCGGCAGGGCGAGTATGCGCCCGCTTGAGGGAATATTTATGGATTGATTTAGACTCAAAGCTTGGCCAGCAAGCAGGACAGACAGCATTATTATTGCTAGGACGCTCGGGGTTTTCATCGACACGCTATTAGGACTACCTAACCGCATATAGGTATTTCCCTCAGGTAGCTTGAACGTGTATCGCAATACTTAATAAACCATTCTGTCCACCTGTAGAACACAAAAACACACTACGGTACGGCTACAACCAATCGACTTAAAACGCGCCACGCGCGCTAGGAATGGTGATATTGTTGAACGTGCTTTATCTTTCCTGTGTTCCTTGGGGATTTCTATGGTCGAGACCGCAGCAGATACCTTCACGACTTGTGGAAAGAGGTGGCATCAACATCTTGTACGTTCAGGATCCGATTTATCTGCTTCCGCAGTCTTTGATAGCGAGCTGTAGACGAAAGGATGTTTTTCTGAGAAAGAAAGTCAAGGATAATCTATCGGTCACAAACCTATTCCTCCCTGAATTCTCTGGAAGACTCAAGTTTCTTAAAGAAAAATATGGTTCAATAGTCCTTCGGTCGCTTCTCAAATATCTCAATTTCAAGCCAGAAGTTGCCATTTTCTATTCTTTTTCATACGTTTTCCTTTTGCCGAGTCTGAATTCGATGAACATAAAAATCTTTTACGATTGCCCCGACGACTTTTCAGCTTTCTATTCTGGGGTTCGTGCGTTAGAAGCTCTAAGAACCGAGGAGAATCTAATCGCGGATTCTTCCGTCGTAACTGCAGTATCCAAAGTCCTTTACAAGAGAATTTCGAAAATCAACAGCCATTGCCTCTACGTCCCTAATGGAGTAGACTTTGACCACTTTCACAAAGCCAGGTGGTTGACCGACAAACCTCAGGAAATAAGTCACCTCCCACATCCAATAGTAGGGTTCATAGGCAGCGTTAGAGACTGGATAAATATCGAGCTAATATGCAAACTAGCTCAATCACACCCAGAATATTCCATCCTCCTCATTGGTCCAGTGGCTTTTGGTCTGGAAGAACTCCAAAAGTATCCAAACATAACAATGCTTGGAGCAAGGAAGTACGAGTCTCTTCCAAGCTACCTGTCCTGCATAGATGTATGCCTAATTCCATTCAAGATAAATAAATTAACATCATCTTCAAACCCAATAAAGATGTATGAATACTTGGCTACAGGGAAACCTGTCGTATCGACTCCATTGCCAGAGGTATGCGACAACGTCTCCGAACTGGTCTACATTGCAAAAGATGATGAAGATTTCATAAGAAAAGTAGAAGAGGCAGTCGACGAGACCAAGAAACCTGAGAACAAGACAATGGTTGCAAAAAGAATCAGGTTTGCACAAGATAACTCTTGGGAAAAGCGAGTTGACGTATTCGAAAGACTACTCAGGCAGACTTTGCAATCTCACTGAATTAGCCCGCGCGCTGGCTATCGTTATTCCGCATTCTGAAGTGCGTCTTAGCCAGCGCTGGAAACTCAAAAAACTCGTTCGGAATCCGTAAAAAGGCACGCGCTAATCAGGCATTTGGTGGTTCAGGGCAATGAAGATAAGGATTTTGTTCCACGGCGGTAGAGGCTACGGCTTTGCACAAGACATGTACGATTACGTTTTCAAACCGCTAGGTGCAAAGCAATGCACGCTTGGCACGAGTACGTTACGGTATTCACTTGAAGCATTGACAAATGAATTTGACGTGATTTGGTGCGACGAAGAAGAGGGCGTTCAAGCCTTAATGCTTTATCTTATGCGTTATTCTGCAAGCGTTAACAGGAATTTTAGAAGAATTTACAGAAGTTCCGAAGCAAAAATCATTTCTCGACTTCATTACACAGACGTAGAAAAGATTCTTGATCTGTTCGGGTGGAAAATCCTTACAGCCTTGAAGTTTTGCGATCAGCCCTTATGCGTGTCCGAATACAGCAGAAGAGAAATCACGCGGTTGTTGCCGTTCTACAAAAAAAGCGTAAAAATCGTGCATAACGGTGTCGACACGTCAATCTACAGACCGAATTCTAGACTGAGAGAGAACAACCTGATTTCCTACTTAGCATTCACAAGCAGACGAAAAAGGCTTCACCTGCTGATAGAAGCCATGAAGTATTTACCAGACTGGAAGCTGATAGTCGGAGGCGGACCCAGATTGCATGAAAATGTGGACAGGGAAGATCCCTCCATACCGATTGAACATCAAGATAATTGGCAATATTGGATTTGGTGTCATAAACTGAGCGAACCGTACAAGAATAGGGTTGAATGGTGTGGAAATTTATCTATTGCAGATAAAATACGCATGTATCAACGCTCGACCGTTTTTTGTCTACCATCCAGAATGGAAGCCTGGGGAGTAGTCCTGCTAGAATCCATGTCGTGCGGAACTCCTGTAGTAGCGTGTAATGTTGGAGGAATACCAGAATTCGTTCCTAAACCTCAACTTTTATCAAGCGATCCCACTCCAGAAGAAATCGCTGAGAACATTGTAAATGTATCGAGGCATCCTGAATGGAATGATATCAACAGGAAGATAGCTGAGAATTATGATTGGAACGTGGTAAGAAAAGAAGTTGAGAACGTAATTTCTTGAAATATTTAACTTGCGACTTGCGCGCGCTGAAAAGACTGGAGCAAGGAAGTGTAAACATGAAGACTGCAATTGTTCTTGGAACCAGACCGGAAATAATAAAGTTCTCCCCGATTATCCGCGAATGCACCCGGTTGGGTCAAGACTTCTTCATCCTCCACACGGGGCAGCACTACTCTTACAACATGGACAAAGTCTTCTTCGAACAACTCGAGCTGCCCGAAGCCAAGCATAACCTTGACGTAGGCTCTGGAACCCACGCAGAACAGACAGGAAAGATGCTCATTGGCATAGAACGCGTCCTCCTCAAAGAAAAACCAGACATAGTCTTGGTTGAGGGCGACACCAACACCGTTCTTGCAGGAGCTTTAGCCGCGGTGAAACTGGGCATTAAGGTTGGGCACGTGGAGGCTGGTTTAAGAAGTTATGATAGACAGATGCCTGAAGAAATCAACAGAATCTTGGCAGATCACTGCTCAGACCTGCTATTTGCACCTACCTCAGCGTCAAAGAGCACATTACTAAGCGAGGGAATCCCAGAAGACAAGATTTTCGTCACCGGAAACACGATTGTCGATGCCGTCTACCAAAACATGGACATAGCAAAGAAAAAAATAGGCCAAAACAAAGCATTAGGCGTGGACTCATGCAGCTACTTCCTCGTCACTCTGCATCGCCAAGAAAACGTCGACAACGCCCAAAGATTCCAGAATATCCTGAAAGGCATCCAAATGGTCCAGGAACAGTTTGGTCTTCCCATCATCTACCCGATTCACCCCCGAGCCAAGAAAATGCTGAAAAAGTTTGAGCTAAAAACAAAAGGCATCACGATGACTAAACCTCTTGATTACCTCAACTTCCTCCGCCTTGAAAGCAACGCAAAGCTCATTCTAACAGACTCCGGCGGAGTACAAGAAGAAGCCTGCATTCTACGCGTGCCGTGCGTGACGCTCCGAGACAACACAGAACGACCAGAAACCCTCAAAGTTGGAGCCAACGTGCTGGCAGGCACAGATCCCAAAACCATAACCAAAAAAGTCCAAATGATGTTGAAAATAAAGAAGCAATGGAAAAACCCGTTCGGCAACGGAAAAGCTGCGCAGAGAATAGTTAAAATACTAAGAGAAAAAAACGTCTGAACCAGACCCCCTCTTGGAGCGTTGCGGGTTGATCCTATTTAACTCGAATTCAGCCAAAAACAGATATGCAGCAAGCGTGCCGTAGACAGGTTACAACCCCCTTGAGCAAGCCTTGAACGAGTGGAAAGCGCGTGCGCTATGAGATGGGCAAGACCTCGGCCACTGGAAGCTTCCAGCTACTCATAGGCGTAGCCACTTCCACCATAATAATGGCCGTCGGAACTGTAATCTTGACGAGGCTCTTGGGGCAGGCAAATTACGGCCTGTACGCGTTGGCTTATGCTCCCAGCGTTATGATAAACCTGTTCCGAGACTGGGAGGGTCAACAGCGCGATAACGCGATACGTGGCTAGGCTTCGAGCGCGCGCGGCTCATCAGGAGAGAATTAAGTTTATTTTAGAAGCCCTAGAAATTCTTCTTTTGTCAAACCTGCCTCTGATATGATCTCAATCAATAATCCTCTTTTTATCTCTTTATGTTTTGGAACAGGCACTATGTGTTCGTTTTTTATGAGGATTAGATGGCTTCCTTTTTGTCGTGCAACCTGAAAACCAGCACTTGTGAGGGCTTTTACAACTTCACGCCAAGAGAGTAGAGGGAGCTTCGACAATTACTTCAGCCTTTTCTCCTTTGATCTTGCTGCCCAAAAGTTTTGCTTTAACTTCTAAGTAGCCTTCTATGGCTTCCTTGATGTTTTTTAAGGCTTCTTCCCTTGTTTCGCCTTGAGTGGCGACTGGGAGCTCCCCACATTTAACTATGAAGCCGCCTTCCTCTGCAGGTTCCAAGAAGACGGTGAACTTGCGAGCAACCATGAAATCGCCGACAACATAATATTCGTGACAACAATATGAACCTATCTGCAACCTATGTCTGAGCGCGCGCTAGATTCGGACCCCCATTTGAACAGACTTAGAAAGGATTGAAAGCCATGGAAAAAACGTTACAGATGGGCAAGACCTCGGCTACAGGAAGCTTTCAGCTACTCATAGGCGTAGCCACGTCGACCATAATCATGGCAGTAGGAGCCATAATTCTAGGCAGGTTCCTTGGGGCCGACGGATATGGGCTTTATGGCATCGTCGTCATTCCAGCGACGCTGATAAACTTGTTCAGAGACTGGGGCATAAACTCAGCGATAACCAAGTACGTCGCCAGCCTCAGAGTCACGAATAGGACTGAAGAAATACACGATGTCATAGTCGCCGGGCTCATCTTCGAAGTCGCATCCGGCCTTGCACTTTCATTCCTCTCGCTTGCTCTAGCAAGCTTCATCGCCTCAACAGTCTTCCACAGGCCAGAATCCGCAGTCTTCATAGCGATAATCTCAGTCTCGATAATTTCAGGATCACTGCTGGCGGCTTCGCAAGCCGTCTTCATAGGCTTCGAAAGGTGGAAACTCAACAGCTTCACCGTCATCTGCCAAGCGATAGTAAAAACTGTAATCGGCCCTGTACTAATCTTCTTGGGCTACAGCGTCCTCGGAGCAGTCATCGGCTACACTGTGGGCTTCATAGCCGCAGGCATCATCGGCCTGGCGACCTTCTACTTCATCCTGTTCAGACCACTGAGAAAAAAGGCGACAGGCAACTCCAGCATCACCAAAACGCTCAAGGAGATGCTAAGATACGGAGTGCCGCTTTCAATAGCCTCCATACTGGGCGGCATCCTAGGACAATTCTACTCTTTTATCGTGGTGCCCCTGACCAGCAACACCCTGTATGGCAATTATATAACGGCATTAAACTTCACCACGCTTTTAACCTTCCTCACAATCCCAATAGCGACAGTGCTGTTTCCAGCCTTCGCGAAACTTGACCCGAAGAAAGAGCATGAGCTAGTAAAAACCGTCTATGCAGCCTCAATCAAATACACGTCCATACTGCTCGTACCGGCAACGATGGCAATGATGGCCCTATCAGGCCCAATGATCGGCACGCTCTACGGAGAAAAATATGTCTACGGACCCTTCTTCCTAACCATATTTGTGATAGGAAACCTGTTCACAGTCTTCGGAAGCCTAAGCGCAGGCGGCCTCCTAACAGGCCTGGGACAGACGAGAATACCTATGACACAGAGCATAATAACAGTGGCCATCGGCCTTCCCCTGGGCGTCATCCTCATCGGCATGTTCCAGATAACAGGGCTCATAGTTGCAAGCGTTATCGCTGGACTGCCAAGCATGTTCTGGGGCCTCTACTGGATATGGAAGCACTACGAGGCCAAAGCAGATTTTCAATCCTCCGCGAAGATCCTTGCCGCATCCGCAATCGCAGCTGTCGCGGCTTACTTGCCAACGGTTTTCCTGAACACGGCCAACTGGATAAAGCTCATAATCGGTCTAGTAATCTTCCTAACTGTCTACGTATTCGGCGCACCGCTCATCGGCGCAATCTGCCAAGACGACATAACCAACCTTAGATCCATGTTCTCCAGCATGGGCATAGTGTCAAAAATCATGAACCTCCCACTAACCGCTGCGGAAAAAGCAGCAAGCATCAGATCAGGAAACAAAAAAACAGGCGAGAAGCCTTAATATCGTCGTTTCTCTATGGCGTAGACCTGCGCTTCTGGCAAGTGGATCACGTTGGCTCATCAAAAACCCAGCTTGTTAACCCGAGTAGCTAGTTTGTTAACTCGGGTAGCCGCGTTTCTGTGCGCCCGGAAGAAGGCGCTTATGCTCATAGCAGTCGTTGCGGGCATAACGTTGATCGTCAGCGGCCTCGTGGCCATAATGTTGGACGGCAACAGCCCCCTCAGACTCCCAAGCGTCGGCTACATTCACACCATAGGCTTGAAAGCTTACTGGGACCCAACTTTACAGAACGAAACAAGACAAATCAACTGGGGTACCATCTACCCAGGCTCAACAAACAACGTATCATTCTACCTGCAGAGCACCAGCAACGTCCCAACAACCTTGCAGATGACGGTCGCAAACTGGGCTTACAAGAACGCAAACGACACAATCATCTGGGGACCAGCAGACACCTCGCCTTACATGAACCTGACTTGCAACTGCGAAAACGAGACACTGGCAAGCAATCAGACCATCACAGCGACGCTGACGCTCACGATAGACAGCTCACAGGAGTTCCTCGCATATCTGATAAACAGCAACATACAACAATTCTCCATGGACATAACCCTACAAGCAAACGAAAAATAACCCCAGCGCTGCGCCATCATAGCGGAATCAGGTAGAACAGCTTTCTCAGAATAACACTCCTGACCGCAATGCTGAAATGCGTTAAGTTTAAATCAGCTTTCACGAAGAAGTATGCTGTTATGAACAGAAATCTTGACACAGGCCTCGGAATCGTCAGAGTAGTCGGTGAAGCCCTTTTCCTGTACGGGCTGCTCGGCTGGATCTACGGAGTGCTAATTCAGATAACACATCCCGAGTTTCTGGAAACGGCTCTAAGTCACCTCATACCTTGGATCAGAGTAGACACATTCTCAGTCATGTCTTTCATCATTAGCATCATAGGCTTCTTCATTTGGAGACTGACCAAAGAGACAGCCAAACAACGTTAAATTAAGCGCGCCCGGTTCTTGGCAACCATTCGGACCCTTTTGCCTCCTTGGGCTTCGTTGCTGCAAGCGTGCAGTCACAAGTGTTTAAACGAAAGCCCACGATCAAACAAATTCGGAGGCGTCCAATTGCCAACAACCCAGCGTAGCTTTGCAAAGATGAAAAAGCGTCTGCGAACTCGAACAGGACCCGAGCAGGCACGATTGGCGGGGACACTGCAGTTTTCAACATATTATCCATTTCGAAACAACCGCTTTAATTCCCCACGCCTTTTTTCATCGGTGACAGGAAAGGAGTACTCGTTGACACATTCAATGGCCGCTGACTCGATAAAGCATTTCAAGGATCAGATGATAATGTTCTATAATTATCTTCCATCCAACTTATATACCTCGGTCAAATTTTGTAATCGGCAAGATAGGAGAAGGGTATGCTCCGTTCCCCAGTAGTAAGCATCGTCATTCCGGCGTTCAACGAAGAGAAGACCATAGGGAACGTCATCGAAGACACGGCCACGGTGATGGACAGCCTGAACATGCCCTACGAGATCATCGTCGTAGACGACGGCTCAACGGACAACACGAGAAGAGTGGCCGCGGCCTACAAGGCCACAGTATTATCAAACGAGAAAAACCGCGGAAAAGGCAACGCTGAAAGAAAAGGGTTCCAGCATGCGCAGGGCGACATAATCGTCACCATCGACGCTGACGGAGCACACAAGCCTAAGGAAATAAGCAACCTGATCACGCCCTTGCTCAACGGCACGGACATCACGGCCGGCTCAAGATTCTTAGGCCGCGGAAAGTATGGAACGCCGAAGCTGAACCTTCTGGGAAACCTCATGTTCAACATGTCAATCATGCTGTTGACGCGCAAATCCATCACAGACAGCCAAACAGGCTTCAGAGCCATGAAAAAAGAAGTCCTGAAAAAACTCAACCTACAATCACAGGGCTACGACATAGAAACCGAAATCACCGTGAAAAGCCTCAAAAACGGCTTCAAATTCAAAGAAGAACCAATAACCGTCAACAGAAGAGAACACGACATATCAAAAGTAAAAACACTATCAGACGGAATAAAAATCCTCAAAGCCATACTCATAGCCAACGCATCAAAAATCGAACAATAACAAAACAATGCTCCTGGAACATGCTTCTATCAGCCTCCGCAAACCCACGAACAACACCATTTCTCGACTTGCCCAGCCTAAGACACCCTCTCGCTGGCGCTTCTTTCCAAACATGCTTCGAACCGAAAAGAACACGCATTCAACCTGGCCACGAAAGGCAAGAACGAAAGACAAAAAGGCAGGCCCAACCGAACTCGAAAGCACACGAAGACCCAACTTACAAGAACCACAGGTTGAAGCAACCCAACCCCGCACACAACCAAAGCTTGCACAAGAGACATACGACTAAACACCAAAAAACCTACCTATGAGGGGGGAGGCCAAATATTCGCGTGTTTTCAACCCAACATTTTACGGTCCTCATCGATAATGTAAGCCGCGGAGCAAGATCGGAAAAACCTACCTAGGAGGGGGGAGGTGCGTTTATGACGTGTTTTCAGCCCTAAACCGCAGGTCAACCCTCTTTAATCCTCAAAGCCCGCAGTCAAAAGAAAAGAAACCTTAAATGCAAACCGCATGATCTCAAAATGGATGTCCAAAGAAGAAGCCCCAACCGAGGCAACAACCGAAGAGCCAACATACGAACAGCCAACCATCACAGAAGCCCCAGCTGAGCAACAAACAGCAGAGGAGCGAGAATTGAACCCCAAACTAATAAGGATAAACATCACACGCACCGTAGCCATAGGCATAGCCTTCCTCATCCCAGGAATACTCGCACTGGCCTTCTCGATCAGGGCAAACTCGCAGGTCCTCGCCTTCATAGGCCTAGGCCTAACACTCTGGGGAGCCGTTTTCTTGCTCATCACGCCCGTAGAATATGTCAAAGCTGACCTGGTCACGGCAACCGCAGCCCCATCATACGAAACCATCGAGCGAATACTCAAAGATTTGAAGCCAAAGGGCAACGGCATCTACATACCGCCCTACCCAAAAGACGCTTATCTGCCAGAACACCTCAAAGGCCTAAAAGAATCAGTAGTCTTCATCCCAACAGCAACCACAACAGCGACAACGCCATCTATAGAAGAAATCGCCCAAAGCAAATTCCTCCTGCAAAACCCGAAGGGCATATGCATCACCTCGCCCGGCCTAGGCTTGCTGACACAGTTTGAAAAAGAAATCAGAACCAGCCTAACAAGAATCGGACTGGAAGAACTATGCGAAACACTGCCACAGCTAATACTCGAAAACTTCCAACTCGCAAAAGAAATCGAAATGAGACCGGAAAAAGACCAAGTGCAAATACGAATAGTAGATTCGATATACATGAGCCTCTACCGCAAACCAAACCTAAAAAGCATAGAAACACTGGGGTGCCCACTCATAAGCGCCATTGCGAGCGCAATCGCAAAAACCACAGGCAAACCCGTCACAATACAAAAGTTGAACGCAAACCCAGACACAAAAACCATAGAGGCCACATACCGCATATTAGAAGGCTAAAACCATGCACTTTCCTCTTTCAATTTCAGACATAAGCCTATGGCTAGCCGTCACAGCCATCATACTACTGATCACTTCAGAGTTACTATCAAGCTCAACAAAATACTCAAGAAACCTCATCATAGAAAAAAAACGCCTGAGACTAATAGCACTCGCCTTGGGCGTAGGATTCATGATCACCGTCATCATGCGCATCCTTTAGACCTTCTAGCGTACGAAGGGATCAGCACAGCCGTCCCATTCAATCCAAGCAATGCCACACTAAAACGAAGAGTTATACTTCGAAAAACAGTCGATGAAAAAAAGGCGGTTGACGATGCTAATGGCCAGATCCGTTCAGGATCGAACTCCGCCCGCGTTCTAGGAGGCTGAACTCGCTGATACGGGGCTGACGTGCCTGTGCTATTGTGTTCCCGTTATGGTCGTGTTGAAGTTGAAGGTTGTGATGCCGGTGATGCTTGATGAAACGTTAAGAGTGAGCACGGCTGAGACAATTGAGCTGGCAGTTAACACGTAGTTTTCCCTGTTCCACGTCAAAGTCATGTAGCTTGAAGCATTTGAAGGGTTCCAACTGGTAGTCGTCATGTTCAGAGTCACGCTGGCGCTGCCCTCATTCTTCACGTAAACGGTCTGAGTCGCGTTGGCGCCTGGGCTTAAGGTTCCCCAGGCAATATTGGAAACGGCGTTCGTGCAGTTGCTGTCATTGTACACTCCTATTTGTACCGTGGGCGGCGGAGGAGGCGGCGGGTATGATAAGCTGCCGTTATTGGAAAACATGTGAGACGCGCTCAGCGCGCCGAAGACGGCCGCGATGACGCCGATGGCTGCTACGGCTAAGACTAGACTGTATTTTGTTTTGGTTAATGCCATGTTTTTGCACCGAGGAAGAAGGGAATCGTAAGTCTTAATAAACCTTATTGTCTACGTAAACAACACAAATACACATCACAGAGCATACACCCAAACAAAAAGCACGCGCATAACACTCAAAGGTTCTCCAAAACTGTACAACAAGCCCGAAGCTGAGCCTGAATATTGATTCGAGCTTCATAAGAGATTTAACAACACGTGGCCCAACTCTAACGTTGACTTCGAAAAGATTCAATGAGTGAACCGACAGATGAAAAACAGAATAGTCTCCTTAATTCTCTTGCCACTAGCAATAGTGCTCTGGATGATCGGATGGAGCATGCTGTTAGCAGCCTTCAACAAGGAACAAAAACGCCGACCAGACCGCTGCGAAGCAACGCCAAGAAAAGACCTAATCACCATAACGCCCATGATACTCGAAGAAATCGAAGCATGACGCGCGCTAAGTCAACCCACTCGAGTTCATGCACCAATCAGAATATTGAGCGCACCAATGAACACTGTAAGGATCGTTAGAATCGTACACAGTTGTGGACTGTTGTGCCATCCACAGGCTCCATCGATTGCCAGTAAGCAGGCGCGTTGAATGAAAAGTTGTGGTTGGAACGTTGAACCAGTTGTTGGTCGACGTGCACACTTCGCAGAATTCTCCGGTCCGCTCTGCTGATTGTAACTGTATGTTTGCCTGTGAAAGCAGGTTCCATCGACTATTCCACCAGATCCAGGAGCTCCAGCTGCCACTTCTCTGATAACTAATCGCAAAATAGTAACTGTGGCCTACTGTCAGCGGGTATTGATTGTAGAAGCGCCAATCGTTATGTTCCGTATCGTATTCGGTCACGTATTGCGTATCAGGCTTCCAGCTTACTTCGGACCAGCCGACCTGTATCCACTTGGTGTGATTTGAACTATAAACCATGATCCAAGCATAGAAAAACTCACTGTGGCTCTGGTCGTGGGGCACGCTTGGGTTTGTGACGCTGATTTCTGCACACACTCCCTGGCTTTCTCCGTAGCTGGTTTCGGCCCCGAGAAACTTGTAGGACCACGTGGCAGAAACGCTTGATGGTTCAGAAGGCGTAGAAGCGCTTGGCCACGTCTCGGCAGTTGCGTTAAACGCCGAGAATATAGTAAGTGCGATCAGCATGGCGAACAATAAACCAGTAGCATCAATCTTGACTCTCATTTTTGTTGACCCCAACTTGATGGTTCCGAGGGTGAATTCTGCCTGACCTCTTGCGATTTGGAAATCGCGCGCTATGCAGGCCTTCTACTATTCAAGTGCAGGGCAAGTTGGAATCTTCTAGTTGACTGTCCATCCGTCTGGTTGGTTGTATCGGACGGTTGGGCCTTCGCATAGCAAGGCATTCACGAGTTCCAAGAATTGTCTGCTTGAGGGTTTCTTTCCTATTTGTCCAGCACCTCGAAAAAGAAGATTCGCAAATCTTAATATAAGAGAAATTGCGGAAACCCCAATATTACAAAAACCGATATATTCTGATTCCTGACTTGTGCAGCACGCGAGATACAGCGATCACCGCGTTGCGCGATCGATATGAGAGAACTTGAGGACTTTTTTCAGCTGCTTATGATGAGAACGTTGAAAGGAAGAGAAGGCGCGCTTCTATTGAACGATTTCCTTGTCTGGGTCCACTATCGTTTCAATATCATTCTGTTCAATAGATTTGTCCAGGACAGTGTTGCAGTAGGGGCAGACGTTTACGAGCTTGGCTTTTCCCCCGGGGAAGTCCAGCATGACTAATGGTTTGCTGAAGACTTTTTTGCAGGAGGGACAAGATATGAGTATATTGCGTCCGTTTGTCTCTATTTGTTTAGCGATTTTTTTTGCGACTTTTTTGTCGACTTTCTCTTCGGGTTTCGGAGCATGTTTGTCGCTGTTGTCCTTCTTTAGAAAGCCTGAGGCCAAGGCTACCGCGCTCAAGGCGATGGAGACAAATTGAGTAGCATAGAGCAACCGTGCGTAGGTCCAATAGGGTGTTGCCCATTTGTTGCTGAACTGTAGTCCATAATCATACAGCGTTTTGTTGACGATTGTATCGATGGTTCTTTGGGAAAACATGACGAGAGCAGAGCTGACTAGCCATACGAGAAGAACGATTCTTTGGAACCAAGGGCCTTGGAGAAAGGGCTTCAGATTCATGCTCTCATCTAGGGAACTTGATATTGAGTATAGAGAAAAACGTTATGAACGAAGAATATAGAGGCAGAAACCATCAAAGGCAATAAAATGCAAAGTATGAATACGATGAAACCTAGCGCCTTTTTTGATTCAGGAGACTATTCGGGGTCGCGCGCGTTCTTTTCAGTAGGAGTCGTTTCCTTGGTGTATCGTGATCCATTGGCTGAGGCAGTACGCCTTCTTCATGGCGTTGTTTGCGTTTTCTATTATTGACAGGGCTAGTTGTTCGTCTGGTTTCTTGCGACGTTTCCATTTCATCATTTTCACATTCGCCTCCTGTTAATATTGTGTCGTAAGTTATAATATACTTGATTCTTGACCTAGAATACTACGGCATCTGACATATTTTGACGCGTGAAACGTTACCCTGCTAACTGCCAGAGATTGCGCAAACAACAGGTACCCATAAGCGTCAAATTACGTGGAATCAGTCACGGCTCGCTGAGGCATTGTCTCGTCCTTGCGCGTGCGCCTGGGGGTTATTTGTCTGGTGCCCGTAGGGGGTGTTCTCGGGTCCTTGCTTCATCGTTGAGGGCTTACCCAAATGTTGGGTTGAAATCACGTGGACAGAGAGAGACGGCCCTCCTCCCTCCCCTGGTCGGTTTTTCTGATCTTGATTTTCATTGTTTGTCTGTGTGGGTTTAGGAAATTTGGCGTGTGTTATCTGTATTTTGGGATGTTGTAACATCCGAACATTTGACCTCCCCCTCCTAGGTCGGTTTTTCGTGTTCTTCCTGAATTCTTGTGGTTCTTCTGGAAGGATTTCTGCGTGTCAATCGCGTGTTGATCCGATGGTTGCCACGCGGGTATCTCTGAATAGAGCGCGCGCTGTTTGTGCTGTTTTTATTCGTGTGTTCGTGGGAGAATTGTGTCGCTGGGCTCTTGAAGGATTAGCAAGGTGGATGTTTCGCGTGCGTTGGCCATGGTTGGATATGGTTGCCAATCTATTTTAGAAACAGTAGTAAATGAAAAGTCTTTTATTCATCTGTTTTACAGACATTGGAAGCTAGGCGTCGAAACAGCATACTTTGAATAGATGGTGTGGTTGTATGAGTAGCAAAAATGGTTTTTTGGTTTCTGGAGCTGGACTCATAAGGTTGAGGTTGAAGGCTGATAGGTTGAAAGAAGTTTCTCTGAACGATCTTTCTTGGACCCTTGAAGAGCAGAATCTCGAATGCTGACTTGGCCATATGTCGGATTAGTCTGTGCGCTCCTCATCGTCTATGCTTGGTCATTCTACAATCTGCCTATTTTGGTGGCAGGCGTGAAGAGCCTGAGGCAGAGCAAGCAGAAGCCCGGCAGAAAGCCTGCTGAAAGAGGGGCTCTTCCAGTCTTTTCAATTATTGTGCCAGTTAAGAATGAGGAAAAAGTTGTGGGCAGATTGCTGAATGCCTTGTCTGAGTTGAGTTATCCTGCTGGCAAGAAGGAAATAATCATCGTTGAGGACGGTTCAACCGACAGGAGCGTTGATGTGTGCGAAGCCTTTGCTAGAGAACAGAGGCTGAACATGAGAGTTGTTCAGAGAGGGTTTTCTGACGGTAAGCCTTCCGCTTTGAATAGTGGCATCGCATATGCGAAGGGCGATATAGTCGGGGTTTTTGATGCAGACAGTGTTCCTGCGAGCGATGCTTTGTTGAACGTGTGCAAGTATTTCGAGGATCCGCAAGTGGCGGCGGTTCAGGGTCGAACGCTGTCGATTAATTCTGAAGAAAACATGCTGACCAGGATCATTTCGCGGGAGGAGGACGTCTGGTGTGAAGCATATTTGCGCGGCAAGGACGCTCTCAACTTGTTTGTGCACCTGAAGGGAAGCTGCCAGTTCATCAGGCGAGACGTTCTGAAACAAGTGGAAGGCTTCGATGAGAATGCCCTATCTGAGGATATGGAGCTTTCGGCGAAGGCAACTGAAAAAGGCTACAGGATCAAGTATGCTCCAGACGTGAGATCTTGGCAGGAGAGCCCATGTGACCTGAAGCAGCTGTTCAGGCAGCGTGCGCGTTGGTTTAGGGGAACCATCGAAGTCGCTCTGAAATATGGCCGATTGATGGCGAAGCCGAGCAGAAAGAGCCTTGATGCTGAGGTCACTCTTTTTGGACCTTTTGTTTTGATTGCGTCATTGTTGGCGTACGTTGCGGCTTCCTACGTGACGTTCATGCCTTTTCCGCTGGGTGCTTTGTTGCAGATCATGGCAGAGTTGACGGCGTTGGGCGCAACCTTCATTATGTTTCTTTGCGGTTTGGCTTTGATTTACTCTTCGAAGCCGAGGAAAGTCACGAGTGTGCTGTGGTTGCCATTCATCTATTTCTATTGGAGCGTGCAGGCGCTCATTGCCTCTTATGCCGTTGTTCTGATGGTGTTGCGTAGACCTCGAATTTGGTCAAAGACGGAAAAGAGAGGACTGACGACTACTAATGCGGATGGAAAGGTGACGAATTGACAGAAACCGTGATTGCTACTTCCTTGCGAAGTAATCTCGTAACAAGTGGATTTTGGGTGAAGATGAGATGACAGGCAATGATGCAGTAGACAAGTTCGCGTTGAGGGGAACAACAACCATTGGTGTTGTCTGCAAAGATGGGGTAATATTGGCCTCAGACACACGCGTAAGCATGGGCTTCTTTGTGGCTCACAAGCATGGGAAAAAAGTCTACAAGATTGATGATCACCTTGCCATGACCGTTGCTGGAACGATGGCCGACGATCAGAGAGTTGTGGACATTCTGACCTCGAATGCTCAGTTATATAAAATAAGCAACGGCAGGCCCATGTCCGTGGGTTCAGCTGCGAGGTTTGTCGCAAATCTGCTGTTCTCAAACAGGTATGTACCGCTGGAAACCGAAGCCCTCGTGGGAGGATTGGACGATTCTGGGCCTCACGTGTTCCGGTTGGATCCATTCGGCACTCTGATCGAGGAAAAATGTGTTTCGACAGGTTCAGGCTCACCTGTGGCTTACGGCGTGCTTGATGACAAATACAAGGAAGACGTTGCGGTGGAAGAGCTGCTGCCCGTGATAGTCAAGGCCGTAGGAGCTGCGATGAAACGCAATTCTGCGACAGGAGACAGCTTCAACATATCCGTAATCGACAAGAAAGGTTACCGCGAATTGACTGAAAAAGAAAAGAAGAAGCTCTCGGCGAACCAGGGAAGTTAACCTTGTGGCGCAGAACCATGAGCGCGCGCTTTCTCTAGAAGAGCTCTTTCAGTTTTGTCTTCTAGAATTGTCTTCTAGAAGTAACTCTTATAAACGTTCTAGACATAACCGTGACGAGAGGGGGAGCCTGGTAGACGGTAAGGTTGTGTTCAGTGTTGAGTTTTGAGGCGTCGGTCGGGGTCAGTTTGGGTGCGCTGGCTCGGCTGAGGTCGTTGGCTGTCAGGCGCGGTGTTTGGTTTAGGGTTTTGAGCAGGCTTGATCGGGGGCTGGTTGATTTGACGTTGAGAATGTTGCACAGCATACGGAGCAGAACTTTGGCGACAACGCTTTGGTCGATAATGCAGAGGCTAGTGGAGGCTTTGGAGGGCAAGGTCAGCTGTATGATGCGTCGAATTGGCGGTCCGCTTGCAGAGAAGATGAGTCTAATCGCTCAAGGATGGGGTAACAAGTCCGCCCGTGAATGGGCGAAAGACCCTGGTTTTATACGGTATTTGACTATATTGAGTATGAACGCGCCTTCATTGTAGGGTGTGACCACGATTTATATTAGCTGTGCTGGAGAAATTCTGCTGCGCAGACCAGGAAAATGGTTGAAGGCTGATAAGAAGGGCTCAGAATCGAAGTTGAATCTTTGATGTGGATCAGTCATGGTTGATCGTAAGAAAGTTCTCGTTACCGGCGGGGCGGGCTTCATAGGAAGTCATGTTGTTGAGGGGCTCGTTGGCGCGGGATGTAGAGTCACGGTGTTGGACAATCTGTCGACTGGAAAACTGGGTAACATCGATGAGTTTTTGCGGGCAGGTGGGGCCCGTTTTGTTGAGGGGGACGTTTTGGACTTGAAGGTTGTTGAAGAGTGTGTTGACGGAGTTGACGCTGTGATTCATTTCGCAGGCGTCGCGAGTGTGCCTCTCTCGGTTGAGAATCCTGCTTTAACGTATAAGACGAACGCGGGTGGGACTCTGAACCTGCTGAATTCGTGTGTCCGCGCGAAGGTAGGAAGGTTCGTTTTCGCTTCTTCGTGCGCCGTGTACGGTGAACCTAGGCGGTTGCCAGTGAAAGAGACTTATGCGACGCGTCCTGTTTCGCCTTATGCGATTTCTAAGGTGCAGGCTGAGCGCCACTGCGTTGATTTTCAAGAGAAGAAAGCGTTGAAGACCGTGATTTTGCGGTTGTTCAACGTTTATGGGCCTCGGCAGGCTGCGAGCGAGTACGCCGGGGTCATAACGAGTTTTGTTGATCGTGTCAGGCGGGGGCTTCCGCTGGTCGTGTACGGTGATGGTACTCAGACTCGCGATTTCATTCACGTTCGTGATGTTGTCGATGCTTTTCTCAGAGTTTTGGAGGTTAAGAAGGCTGAGGGTCGCGTGTTCAACATTGGTTCTGGCAAGCGTGTTTCGGTGAACGAGCTTGCGAAGCAGGTTCTGGAGTTGGCCGACTTGGACTTGCCGATTGTTTACAAGAAGCCGAGGGAGGGCGACTTGAGGCACATGTTTGCGGATGTTTCGAAGGCTATACGCTTGTTGGGTTACGGTGCAAAGGTGCCGTTGGAAGATGGGCTTCGAACCGTGTTCGGATCGTCGACGACGACTTCGGACGAGACCGAAAGGTTTCGTCAAGACTGAGCGCGTGGGATGATGCGTTTGCGGTTCAACGTCTTGTTGACGGAAAGCCAAGCCTTGTCGGCGTGTTTTGAAGGTTACTGCGGTCGACCGAGAGTTTTATGACTGGCCTTGAATGGTTGTTCAAGTTGCCCGCTAAATCTAGGGTTTTTCCTTTCTTGGCTTTTCTCGTACCGTTGGTTGTGCGTGCTATCCCTGAGGTCTTGATGGGCCGTTTCGTGGTGGGGTTTGATACGCTTGCCTATTATGTTCCGAACACTCTTGTTTGGTTGAGAGGCGGCGTGGGATTCTGGAGTTTTTTGGCGGTGGCCCCGTTTTTCTACGTGTTGCTGATGGGGTTAACTTCATTTGGTGTTCCGATTGTTCTGTCGCTGAAGGTCATGTCTCCGTTGCTTCTTGGTTTTCTAGGGGTTGCTGTTTATTTTTACGCGGCCAAGACGTTGTCTTGGTCTCCTAAGAAGAGTCTGCTTGTTGTTCTTTTTTCGACTCTGTATTTCGTGGCTTTGCGCGTGTCTTGGGACATGCTTCGAAGCGAGCTCGCGTTGATCTTCTTGTTTGCAACGTTGATTCTGCTTGAAAGAGATGGAAGGCCTCGCAGGAATGGAGTGCTGCTCGCGTTGGCCATGCTGTCGGTGGTCTTTGCCGAGCAGCTCGTTGCCGTTGTCATGTTTGCCATCGTTTTGGTCACGGTCACGCATCTATGGCTTAGCAAGAAAACGCGTGCCGCAGGCATGATCGTTGCCAGTACTGTTCCAGCGGCGCTGCTTTTTTCGACGATAGTTTATGCAAATTACGCGACGATTTCGAGTTTCTCGGTGCTAGCTGGTCTTCCGGGGCAGAGCTCGGCGGGCTGGATGACGTTGTTTGGGTTTGCTTCTTACTCTGGCTTAGTGGTTAACACTTTGGGTTTTCTTGTTTTTTGTTACCTGCCTCTGATGCCACTGTTGTTGCTGGGTGCCAGGCGGTTCGGGAAGAATCTTCAGTTGAGTGCTTGGGTTTCTTGGGTATTGATCGCGCTCTTGTTGGTTATGATCAGTCCAGACGCTTCCTTTAGCGTTCTTCCCTACCGTTGGATACTGTTTCTTACGTATCCTTTGGCTTTCTTTGCAGCAGATGCGTTTGCAGGCCTCAAGCTGAAGTCGTACAAGGTGGGCGTTGGCTTGGTCTTGGCGGCTTTGAGTCTGAGTCTTATTTTCTTGCCGAACAGTCTGGCGTTTCCGTACTTTGGCTTGTTCCCATTTTACGTGCCAACGTCAATGTTGCAGAACACCGTGTCGCTGAGTGATTGCCAAGCCACTGTAAACGCCTTAAACTGGGCAAAAACCAGTATGAACAACGACTCGCGGTTGCTTGTTCATGATGCCTTTTATGGTTGGGCCACATTAACCCTTAATCGCGACCAGTTGCTTGCTTATGGCTATGCCAATCCTGCCGCGTACGCGCAGGGTTTGGTAGAAAATGGTTCAAAGTGTCAGCTGTATTTGATTTGGTGGGTTAACGGCAGCGGGTGGAACGGTCAGCCCACCGTCTCTTCTGCTTTCAGAGAAGTCTACGCAAGCGGGAAGATAGCGGTTTACGAGTATGACCCGAACACGGTTGCTACCGTTTCTGTTTCCGCGGATTTGGCGCCTTAACTCTTGGATCTTTCTTCGAAGGCAGGCTTCGGTGAGGTTTGATGAAAGTTAAGGAGTTTGCTAAGGCGCTTTCTTCAAGGGTCAAAAGGTATGTTAGAGAGAACTGGGGTGCTCCGTTCATCTTGGGGTTTATGCTGCTCTTGGTTGTTGCGGCTGTTTCTTTGACGAGAGGCTTAAATGCGTTGGCCGATGAGGTATCCCTTTATGCGTACTTTGCTCTGGTTGCTGGGGTTGTTTTGCAGCTCGTCTGCTTTCTCAAGTTTCGTGAAAAGGGCGGCGAATAGGACCAATGAGTGAGGTTGAGCTTTCGTTTGTTTTGCCCGCTTACAATGAGGGGGACTCTATAGAGTGTGCTCTTGACAAGCTGGACCGTGTTGTGAAGGACACGAGGCTGCGTTATGAGATTGTTGTGGTTGACGACGGGAGCATAGATGACACGCGTGCGAAGGCGATTAAGTACGCTAACGGAAACGGGCACGTGAGGTGGGTGGGCTACGACAAGAATATGGGGAAAGGGTACGCGATTAAACAGGGCTTTGCGCAGGCTACTGGGGACGCTGTGGTTTTTTTGGACAGTGACATGGAGATTGATTTGGACAGGGTTTCAAGTTATGTCGAAGCCTTGCGTCGGGGAGACATTGTCATCGCTTCTAAGTGGCATCCTGAATCGGTTGTGGAGATTCCTCTGGTACGTAGGATTCTTAGCCATGGGTTTAGCGCGTTGGTTAGGATGTTAACTGGCGTTAAGTCGCGAGATACCCAGACGGGGCTTAAGGCTATCAGGAGGAAAGCATTTGAAGACGTTTTTCCGAGGTTGGCTGTTAAACGGTATGCTTTCGACGTTGAGTTGTTGGCTGTGGCAAATCTTTATGGTTTGAGGGTTGTGGAGATGCCTGTTAACATTCGGATGCGGGCTTTGTTTAGTCTCACCGAAGTCTGGAAGATGTTTCTTGATTTGCTCGGAATTACGTATAGGCTCAGAGTGCTTCGGTGGTACCAGCGAGCATCTGTTGCAGCGAGCAAATATTAGCAAGCTTGGTAACATGAACAGCGCGCGCTTGAACCGATGACGTTGGCGCAGTTAGGGCAGTTTTGCTTTGACGGAAGGGCTGCTGGCGAATAGGATGAGTGAGCGCGCGCGGGAATCGCTTGTGCTAACTAGAGCATACGGATAGAAATGCTTGAGAGCCCGGTTGTTTCGATTATAATTCCCTGCAAAGAGATAGATGATTATGCAAAAGAATGCGTTAAGCATTGCAGACAACTGGATTATGGGAGCTATGAGATCATCTTGCTTCCTGACGACGCGCTCGAAAAGATGGATGGAGTTAGAGTCATTCCCACTGGTCCTGTGACTCCTGGGGCGAAGAGAAACATTGGGGTTGTGAATTCCAGTGGTGAAGTTTGCGCGTTCATAGATTCCGATGCTTATCCGAGAGGGGATTGGCTTAGCAACGCTGTCACGTACTTTGACGATCCGCAGGTTGCTGCTGTTGGCGGCCCGGGGTTGACGCCTGAGGAGGATGGTTTCATGCAGAGAGCCAGTGGTTATGTTCTCTCCTCTTTTATGGTTGGTAGCATATCGAGCAGGTACAAGACTATGCGAGTCTCTGAGTCAGATGATATTCACTCCTGTAATTTCGTTGCTCGGAAAGCAGTGGTGAACGAGGTTGGAGGCTGGAACGAGAAGTATTGGCCTGGGGAAGATACTTTGATGTGTTTGGCGATTAAGAAGCTTGGGAAAAAGCTGATTGAGTCATCCGATGTAGTTGTTTATCATCATCGGCGGTCTCTTTTCAGACCTCATCTGAAGCAGGTGTCGAAGTTCGGTGAACACAGGGGTTTATTCGCGAAAAAGTTTCCAGAGAACTCTTTGAAGCTGACTTATTTCTTTCCATCTCTGCTTGTGTTTTCACTTCTCGTTGGCATAGTGCTTTCTCTGTTTTTTCCGTTCTTTGCCTATGTTGTGCTGTTTGGTGTGGTGGTGTATCTTATTTCCAGCTTAATTGCTGCAGCGCTCCAAGTGAGAAACGTGAAGTTGCTGCTTTCAGTCTGGTCTGGCATAATCGTAACACACATAGTATATGGCTCCTTCTTTTTGTCAGGTTTAGCGAAGCGTGATTTGAAACGGTGAAAATCAGCATTTCCTATCCGCCAATCATTTCGAAGAAAGGCGTCCCGCTTCTATCGCAAAATAGGCAATTCCAGTATTTTCAATCGCCCACGTACATTTATCCTGTTGTTCCAGCGTATGCTGCAACTTTGTTGGCGAACGCGGGTTATGACGTGGTTTGGGATGATGGCATTGCAGAGGAAGAAACTTACAGCCAATGGCTAAACGATTTGGAGCGAACCAATCCGGATGTTATCCTGATTGAAACTAAAACTCCAGTGGTAAGGAAGCATTGGTCCATGATTGGCGACATAAAAAAAGTTCTTCCCAATTCGAAAGTTGTCTTGGTAGGCGATCATGTTACTGCGTTACCTCAGGAATCGATGGAGCAGAGCAAGGTTGATTTTGTTCTCACGGGTGGCGACTATGACTTCCTGTTGTTGAACTTGGTTAATTTCTTAAATGGCAAGACGAAACAGTTTGAATCTGGGATTTGGTACCGAGAAAACGGAAACATAAAGAATACTGGGCAGTTCAAGTTGAACCGTAGCTTGGATGATTTGCCACATATTAATCGTGACTTGACTAAGTGGCAGCTTTACAACGAACGAAACGGCAACTTCAAAGTTACCCCAGGTGCCTACACTATGGCAGGTCGCGACTGTTGGTGGAGGAAAGACGGCGGCTGCACTTTTTGCTCATGGCCCACCTTGTATCCCACTTTCCGAGCCATGAAGCCTGAACGATTAGCAGACGAGATTGGATTGTTAATTGAAAATTACGACGTTAAGTCAGTGTTTGATGACACTGGCTGTTTTCCAGCGGGAGAATGGCTTAGACGCTTCGCCAACCTGATGATAGAACGAGGATACAACAAAAAAGTCCAGTTTAGCTGCAATATGCGATTTGGAGCACTAACGCGGGACGATTATCGGTTAATGAAGAAGGCAGGTTTCCGAATGCTTCTTTTCGGTGTGGAATCTAGTAGTCAAACTACGCTTGATCGGTTGAATAAGGGTACGACTGTTGAAGGCATCATCAACGAGTGTAGAGTATCGCGGGAAGAAGGTTTGGAGCCGCACATAACGATTATGGTTGGTTATCCTTGGGAGAAACGCGGGAACGCGTTGAGCACGTTGAGCCTTGCGAGGATGTTGATGGAGAAAGGTTGGGCTGTTACTCTTCAGTCTACGATTGTCATTCCGTATCCAGGGACTAAATTATACGCCGAAGCGTTGGAGAACGGATGGTTCCGGATTGATCCGAAGGATTATGACCGTTTTGACATGAAAGAACCTGTCTTAAGTACGCTGGATATGACGCCTGAGGAAGTGATGAAGATTTGTGACGAAATATACAAGGTGTTCTTGTCCCCGAAGTATATGCTTAAACAATTAGTTCGGATACGCTCTTTGAGAGACGTTAAGTACTCTATTAAGGGCGCTACAAAAGTTTTGGGGCACGTGAAGGATTTTGCAAAAAGCAAGTAATCTTGCACAGAAAACCGTCGTTTACTCTGCAGAAGTAAAAAACGATCCCATGGTTTCCGTGATCATAACCACAAAAAACGAAGAAAAAAACATTGAAAACTCTTTACGATCCATAAAAGCTCAAACTTTTAAAAACGTTGAATTAATCGTGGTTGATAATTTCTCGGAAGACAAAACTGTCGAGATTGCCAAAAAGAATGGCGCAAAAGTTTACTCAAAGGGACCAGAAAGGTCTTCACAAAGGAATTATGGAGCTCAAGTTTCCAGCGGTGCGTATCTGCTTTATTTAGATGCTGACATGATTTTGAGCCCAACTGTAATAGAAGAATGCTTGGAAAAGTGTGAACGCGATAGAGTTGATGCGCTTTATGTTCCGGAGCGAATAGTGGGAGAAGGCTTTTGGATAAAGGTTAGAGATTTTGAGAGAAGCTTCTACACTGGAACAGTCATAGACGCGGTAAGATTTGTTCGAAAAGATTTATTCGAGAGAGTGGAAGGATTTGACCAAAGTCTTGTCGGTCCTGAAGACTGGGACTTCGACAGAAGAATAAGGAAAATCGGTCGAACTGGAATAATTAATACGGCCCTTTATCACAATGAAGGCAATTTCAACATGAAAAGGTATCTGAAAAAGAAAAATTACTATTCCAACGGGATCAAGAATTACGTTCGGAAATGGGGCACTAATGATTCGGAAACTATGAAACAGACAGGTGCGCGGTACAGGTTGATGGGTGTTTTTGTTGAAAAAGGCAAATGGAAAAAGCTGATAAGACACCCGCTATTCACAATTGCGATGTACGGTTTGCGACTTAGAGTGGCGTTGACATATCGTCTAAGCAGAACCTGAGCTTTTGCGTAAGTCAAAGTTCATTGCTGTTATTACTGAAAAATTATGGTTTTAACATATGACCAAGAAACCTCTAGGAGTGTTAATGATATCGCCTTTTTTTAGCCCTAATATTGGCGGTGTTGAGACGCATTTGGATGATTTGTGTGCGTATCTTCAAAAGAGAGGGCACAGGGTATTTGTGATCACATATCAACCTTTAACGACAAGGGTTAGAGCTCCAAGGTTCGAGAGCAGGCAAAATTTAGCAGTTCGAAGGATAGATTGGCTTGGCTATGACTTGTTTCATAGGCTGGAGCCATATCCTTTGTTAGAGTTCATTTACTTGACACCAATGCTACTAATGTATTCTTTGTTATTTTTATTCAGATACAGGAATGATGTGGATGTTATTCATGCTCACGGTCTTAACGCAGCGTTCGTGACCAACATGTTGGCTGGACTGTTTAGGAAAAGGGCTGTTGTTAGTATTCACGCGATATACAATTTATCCGAAAGGCCTATGCTCGCTAGATTAATGAAAATTAGTTTATTTTCGTTTGATACGATATTGACATTGGCTAATAGATCAAAGATGGAGTTGTTAAAGATAGGGTTGGATGACAACAGGCTTAAAGTTTTTACGTATTGGGTTGATCAGGCAGTTTTCAAACCTGTGAGCGTCGTTGAGTGCAGGAGAAAACTTGCTCTGAACGGTAAATTTGTGGTTTTCTTCGTAGGAAGGCTCTTAGAGATAAAAGGCGTCAAAGTACTTATCGAAGTTGCTAGTAGACTTGCTGACTCGACAAATATCTTTTTTGTGTTTATTGGCGACGGTCCTCTGGCGAATGAAGTTAAGGCAGCATCTGACAGGGTTGGGAATATACTTTACGTGGGAAAAGTTGACAATAAAGAATTACCTCCATATTATAATGCTGCAGACGTGGTTATCCTGCCTTCGATTTATGAGGAGGGTTTCGGTCGAGTTATCTTAGAGTCTTTGTCTTGCGGGATTCCTGTCATAGCTTCAAATAGAGGAGGGGTTCCTGAAGCTTTAGATCAGTCAGTCGGGATACTTGTAGAACCTAAAATCGATGAAATCCAACGGACGATAGAAAGTCTGTATGAGCATCCAGAGAAACTTGCGAATTTAAGGAGAAACTGCCGGGAATATGCTGAGAAGAGATTTAGCGAGAATAATGCAAAGGCAATAGAAAATGCTTATGGCGATCGATTAGATGGAAAAAGAGTATTATGAAAGATACTGGAAAAAAGAAACTTTGGACGAACAAGGTTTCGTGAATGCCCCGCCTAAGCATAGTGACCATGAGATAAGTAAGACAATGGACATTTTAAGACCCTATGTTAGTGGATGTGTGCTGGATGTCGGATGCGGAGACGGGTTTGTCACTCGTGCGATAAGCAAATTACCAGGCGTTATGGAAGTACATGGCGTAGACATCTCCGATACGGCAATACGTGTTGCCAAATCGAAATATCCACATATAGATTTTAAAGTAGGCCAGGTCGCAAATTTACCATTTGAGCGTAATTACTTTGACGTCGTAGTTGCAATAGAATTGATCGAGCATATATATGACACCGAGCAGATGTTTAGAGAATTTTCAAGAGTTCTTAAAGATGCTGGGCATCTTATTATTACAACGACCGATTTCAATTTGCCTAAGAAAGTAATAATAGCCTTATTTTTTTGGAATAGATATTTCTATCCAACTAATCCCCATATCAGGTTCTTTTCCAAAAAATCCTTGGAAACGATGCTAATTAAGTTTGGTTTTAGAAGAGTTGCATATAGATGGAATGGTAGCTATTTCGGCATGATGCCTAAAGGACAAATAATGATAGCAAAGAAGACGAAATTTTCTGTGAGCGCGCGGTAGTTGTCACAAATAAAAAGCAGTCGGATTCGATGAAGACCGAGGTGACTTTGCACATCATAGCTAATGCTGCCTTCGGCAGAGGTTTAAGCGGTGGTGATCGGATATTTATAGAGTGCGCGAAGAGATGGGCTAAGTCTGGTCATAATCTCTCTGTTTATGTTTGCGAAGAAGGATATGAGATGTGTCAGCGTAATGGGTTACAGAATGTTAAGTATGTCCTATGGCCTGCTGCATTCTACAAGAATTTTGGTTTCGCAGTTTTCTATTTGTCTAGGACGGTCAAAGGGATTATCAGAGCTCTAAAAATGGATATTTCAAAAGCTTCTGAGGGAACGGTGGTTTATTCCGCTTCTGATTTTTGGCCTGACTCTCTGCCGGCTTGGATTTTGAAGATAAGGTTTAGGAAGGCGAAGTGGGTTGCAAGTTTTAATCTTTTTGCTCCTAGTCCTTTTAATGACGAGTCTCCATACAGGGGGCGACGGAAACTGCGTGGTTTGTTTTATTATTTGTCTCAGTCGCCTTCGTATGCGCTTATCCGAAGATACGCGGATATGGTTTGGGTGACAAGCGAGCCTGATAGATGGAGATTTGTTGATAGTCGATTGTTGCCGAATAGCGTTATAGCGGTGCGCGGTGGTGTTGATGTTAAAACGCCTGCTTCCATACCTGAACCTGCGGAGAAGAGGTTTGATGTCGTATTTATCGGACGTTTTCATCCTCAGAAGGGAGTCCTAGAGCTGATAGACATCTGGAAATACGTCTGTGGCAGAAAGAAGGATGCTAAATTGGCAATGATTGGCGTTGGCGATCTTGAAGGAGAAGTGGTGAGGAAAATTAGAAGTTATGGATTGGAGAACAACATTGTTCTTTTGGGTTTCAAGGATGGTGTTGAAAAGTTTAGGATATTTAAGGACAGTAAAGTGGTCGTGCACCCAGCGACTTACGATAGCGGCGGAATGGCCGCGTGCGAAGCTATGGCCTGCGGGTTGCCAGGCGTAAGTTTTGACCTTCTAGCACTGAGGACTTACTATCCGAAAGGAATGCTCAAGACTCCCTGCTTTGATTTAGAGGCGTTTGCAGAAAACATATTGAAATTGCTCAACGATGAAAAACTTTACGAAAAGACCGCCAAGGCCGCGCTGGACTGGGCCCAGGAATGGGACTGGGACAAAAGAGCGGAATTTCTTCTGGAGAGAATAAGTGATTGTTTACAGCACTAGACGCCATGAGGGCCATATGCAAATGCGAATAGGCATCGATGTGAGGAGAATGCATGGTCAAAGAACTGGTGTGGGCGTTTATATTACTAGTTTGGTTAAGACCTTAACTGAAATAGATGAGAAAGACACCTTCTGCTTTTTTTTCAAGGGTGTAAAGTTGTTCTCGCCACTAGATGCATTGGTTAAGGAATTGTTTTGGAAGCAACTAATATTGCCAATCATATTGTGGGTCAGAAAAATAGATGTTTTCTTTTGTCCTAATCCACCTGTTCCGTTTTTTGCACTTTGCCCAACGGTCGTAACAATACATGATGTAGAAGTTCCCCCTAAGAGTGAATGGTTAAACCGTATCTGGTTCGTTCTATATCACTTTACGGCTGGAAAAGCTGCAAAAATAATTGTTCCTTCTTTAAATACGGCGAAGGATGTAATGAGGATATTGCACGTTCCTGAGGAAAAGATAGTAGTAGTCTATGATGGCGTTGAGCATGAAAAGTTCAAACCTCTTGATCGTGAGGGCGCCAAGAAATATGTAAAAAGTAAATACGGGATAAATAATGCGTTTATTCTAAGCGTGGTCGGCACATTTATACCAAGAAAAAACGTGCTACGGCTACTCTATGCTTATCACAAGTTGCCGGACGATACGAAATCGCGATATAAGCTTGTTATCATAGGCAAAAGGAAAGGTCCATTATATAATGAAGCTTTGGAAACCATAACTCGCCTAAATTTAGAAGAAAGAGTTATTTTAACAGGTTATGTCTCTCAAGAAGATTTGCCCTTGCTTTACAATAGTGCGAGCCTATTTGTTTTCCTATCGCTATACGAAGGGTTTGGTCTAACTCCTTTAGAGGCAATGGCTTGTGGCACACCAGTCATCGCTTCGAGGACATCTTCGCTTCCAGAAGTTATTAATGATGCTGGGATGATGGTTAATCCATATAATGTTTATGAAGCGTCAAGGGTCATTTTGGAGGGACTCACGGATGAGCCTCTTAGAGAGAAACTAAAGAAAAATGGTGTTAAGAGAGCCCATTTGTTTTCGTGGGAAAAGTCGGCGGCCTCTCTTTTAACCGTCTTGGAAGCCCTAGTGAAAAATCGGATGAAAACAAATGAGATTAGCTCGCGGGCTACAACTTAAAATTTCGTACGACAAGATTTATTCGGCTCAGATATTTAGCGAGCCAGAATACTATTACCGTTGGATTATTGACTTAATCAGGCCAAAAGTTGACGAAAAACTTTTAGACGTAGCTTGTGGTGCAGGCCATCTTTTGAAGGCGTCCGAACGGAGAGGTTTAGTTCCGACAGGTCTCGATTTCTCAAACGTAGCCTTGCATTTGACGAAAGAAAATACGTCGGCATCAGAGGTTGTTTTAGGGGTTGGAGAGAAACTGCCATTTCAAAATAAAAGTTTTGATTATGTCACTTGTCTTGGTAGTTTGGAACACTTTTTACATCCTGAAGTCGCAATAAGAGAAATAAGTCGAGTCCTGAAAACTAACGGGCTATCAATTATAGTATTACCCAACGCTTATTTCATCAAGGATATTTACATGGTATGGCGAAAAGGATCTTTTCCTGGCTATGGTCAACCACTTGATAGGTACAATACACTTCGAGAATGGATTACTATCCTAGAAAATAATAAATTAAAAGTTTTGAATACCTTCAAGTATAATCCCAAATGGCGCATAGAAAGTTTCGACTATCTAGTTTATAGAATATTTAGACCGTTTATACCTCTCAATTTATCCTATTGCTTTGTATTTATCTGCAAATCAGGTCAAATGCCCGAAATAGGCAGACCGTATATGATAAAGGAAGATGAGCATCAAGCACACCGAATCAAGCCGTACGCTTACGAACGATAGATTGAAAATCCAAATGATAAAAAGGATTTATAGAGAAATGATTTTCAAATTGAAAAATGTGCAGAGAACGCTCTGATGGTATTAGACGAAGCCCGGAACAACTACAAGAATATAATGTCCAAAAGGGGCCGGTTGACAATGTCGTTGCAAGATATATGCAAGAATGCGCTGAACTACAAATCGCGATTATCGACATACGCGCGCGCTACGCTTGATGAGAAAATAGGAAATGTATCCACTTTTGTTCCATTAACCTACATTGATATAATCAGAAGAAACCTTTGGAAATCAGCAAATCTCATCCTTGACGTAGGGTGTGGGCGTGGCCTACCTATGAAAGTAATGAACAGACAAAAGAAGTTCTACAGCGTGGGGGTAGACTTGTTCATGCCATATCTTAAAGAAGCAAAAAAGGAGAGAATCCACGATGAGTACGTATTATGTGATGTCTGTTGCCTGCCCTTCCGAGAAAAATCATTCGATGTTGCCCTATGCCTTGAAGTAATAGACCATCTTTCAAAAAACGACGGAAGAAAGTTGCTTAAAGAGTTAGAACAAGTTGCTAGTGCCCAAATAATAATGTCCGCCCATGTTGGGTTTCACCCGCTGGTAGAAGGTATCGACGATAATCCACTACAAGTTCATAAGTCGGGCTGGATGCCAAAAGAGTTTAAAAGCCTAGGGTTTAAAGTTAGAGGGCAAGGTTTTCGTTACGTGTATCGGAGTGCCGCAGGAGCCTTCATTTCGGTGCCGAGAAAATTATTGTCCTATACTATCTCCTATTTGTTAGTACCTTGTACTTACTTCACGCCAGATTTAGCTGCTCACATGGTATGTGTCAAAACGAGAAATGAATAGTGAGTTATTTTGCCAGGATTTACGGATGAACTTCTTAGAGAGAAACTAAAGAAAAACCGCTTATACATGAATTTGCTGAACCACAAAATCGTGATCATCAATATCTTATTCATTCTGGCAGTCAGCGGAGTCTCTGCATTATGGTTTGGTCGAGGTAGCTTAATCATCGCTGACGACTTTCAGTTTGCCCCAAACAGCGTCCAAGAATTCTTAAGGTCTTTTTACATGTGGACTTCCTTTTCTTTAGGAAGCGAAAATACAAGAACTCAGCCAGCTATTCTTGGGCATGCGCTGAAGGCGGCAATGGAGGTCGCTGGGCTTTCACTTGCAATGGCTGAAGAAATTTGGTTCTTTCTCTTTTTTGCATTAAGCGGTTTATCGATGTATTTTCTTATCACCGTAGTGATGAAAGGTAAACGTAAACATTTGGCAGGTTTGATAGGAGCATTATTCTATATGTTTAACCCCTATGTAGCAATCTCCATTACAACTTTCACATTCAATTGGTTCTTCTACACATCCATTCCATTAATAATGGGGCTTTACATTAAGGGCATTGATGAGGAGAAAGGTCTGAAATATGCCTTCCTAACATGTATCATTTGGTCAATAACAGTAACGATCAACTATGTTCGTCCATCCTTCATAGTGCTGAGCTGGGCACCTTTGATTTTATACTTGATTTTTCACATTTTAATAAGCAGAAATAGAAAGGCGACTACAACTTCCCTACGCTTTACAGGCATTTTGCTTGCATTATGGCTTCCATTGAACTTCTATTGGATACTTCCAATGGTATCAACCGCTGGGAACATTATAACAGGGACTCTCGGAGCGTATGCTTCTGTTGGAGTTACCCGCATTAGCCAATACACACTCACTAGTGCTTCCTTAGATGAGCTTATGAGATTATTAGGTTGGTGGGCATTTCAATTAAGCTATAGAGGTTACCCATATTACTATTGGGCTCCACCATACAATACACCTATTTTCGTCTTCATAGGCTTCCTTATACCCGTCTTGGCGTTTGCCAGTTTGCTGTTCAGAAATAGAAATAAGTTTGTATTCTTCTTCTCAATTATGACACTTTTAGCATTATTCCTTGCTAGTGGAGTCAACTTTCCGTTTGGCAGTATCAACACATGGCTCGTGACGCATATCCCTTTTGTCCTTAGCATCATTCCTAGACCGTTTCAGGACATTACTCCCTACGTGGTTCTTGGATATGCATTCCTTATAGGCTACGTTATATCAACTCTTTACGCCCATCTGTGTAAACCGATTTTCAAATTTGGAAAACGCGCGATTCATAATTTTCTCAGTGGCCGTGTTCTCAGGTTTGTGCCTGTTGTTGTCATTCTATTCCTCATCGTTGGACTGTACGCGTTTCCCCTCTGGACAGGGCAGGTGATACAACCAGGAAACGAGTACTTGGCATCCAACCGGTATGAAATACCAAGTTATTATTATGAAGCGGCTGATTGGCTTAATATGCAAAAAGACAGTTTTAACATCTTTCAGTTACCGTATTCCATCGAAGGCTATGCCACATATGTGTGGGGCAACCAAAGCTTCAGCGGTATGGACCCCACGCCGTTCCTTCTAAGTAGGCCCGTGATATCCGGTTCCTCCGGCGACGGTATTGGGATGTTCCTAGCGGAATCCTTCGTCAGCAATTCTACTGCTGATACATTCGCTAAAATGCTAGCTCTGATGAACGTCAAATACGTTCTCTTTCAAAAAGATGCCAATTGGAATTATCTCCAGGGAAATCCTGTCAGCTACATGTCGGTTGGGACCTCCTTAAATCAACTTGAGGCCCTCTTAAACTCAACGACAGGTCTCACACTAGAGAAATCGTTCGGAGAACTCGATTTCTATAGAAACACGTACTGGAAACCACTATTAGTCTACGCTGGAACTGACAACATTCTAGTCAACGGCAGTGCAACTCAGTTAATGCAGACTCTTGAAAATGACGATGTTAACTACAGTGAATGCGTTGCTTCATTATTAGATCAGCTTAGCACCGAGCAACTCTCAGCGGTTCCTGTGAATACAATCTTCGTCAATGGTAATAGCTATTTAGACTTGCTCCTGTCCAAACTTGGAGACTACGTCATTACTATTCCTGAACAAGCGTCTCTTTCTATCAACGACGGAAACGCTGTTGTGAGCGCCAATTTTTCTGCAGGCAGCACCGAATTATACACATTGTGGGTTGAAGTGCCTCCGTCGCTTCAGTCTGGTAAAGTTTCTGCAAGCGTAGATGACTCATTAATTGTCAGCGATCTCGGACTGCCAGTCAACGATGTCTCTTCATCCTCTTGGACAGATTTGGGAGGCTCCCGTCTGACTGAAGGAAACCATGTGATTACTTTGAACATTACAGATGTAGACTCTGTTCCTGAAGAAATCGCAGTTATCCCACAACAAGCCTTCAACTCAGCCTATAATGCGCTGTCTAGCGCACTACTCGATGGAAGAGTCGTTTATCAATTAGAGCCTCAACCACTATTTACGGCTAGGTACTACCCTGGTTGGAAGGGCGTAATAAGTACCAATGGACAGGGAGACCCAGACATGCTAATCTTTCCATCTCCCAGTGACTGCCCATACATTAACACTTTTCCGCCACAGAGTCCAGCAGGTTGGAGTGCATATAATTCAACGTTAGTCTACATCACAACGGATGCTTCTGCATTAACAATCAACTCCGTCTTGATTGACGGAATTCAAACCAGTGCTGTCGCTTGGTGGGAGACTGGCGCGGCTTGGTCAACTTATTCGGTATCCATACCACCGAACCAGAGAGCGATATTGCAAATAGGAGGCAATCCTAACGCTGTCACTTTGCAAACAAACATCGGCACGATAACTCTTCCAGTATATGATGGGGAAAGTGATCCGCCAATCGTCAAATCGCCACCAGAAACGTCAGCATTTGTTCCCAAAGCCGCAAATTATCTATTAGCCATAGAGGTCGCAACAGGATACGGCTACGGAAACTTCTCAACAAGAATTGATAACCAAACCTTTAGCCTCGATGCCAATTCTCAAGAGCAAGGTCCAGTTTTCACTTACGAATACATCGGGCCAGTCAATCTAACAGTTGGCTACCACGCAATATCAATATCAGGAGAAAACACCACCATACCAGTCTATGACGGATTGGCAAACCCTGTGAATTGGACATCCACGTTCACAAACCAATCATACGCCGCCAGATATTACGCTGGTTGGCAAGCGGTCGTGACAACCGACGGAACGGAGGCACAAGACACGATAAGTTTTCCCTCATTGGATCAGTGCCCATACACATTTCCGTCAATTTCTCCATCCGGCTGGCACGCGTACAACTCAACCTTGGTGTACTTAACCACCGGCAACGATCCGCTTCGTATAGACGGAATTCTGGGTGACGGAAAAATAGTAACAGACATCACAGGAGTTTGGTGGGAAACAGGCTGGATGGGAATGGGCACAAATCCGGTCACGTACCCGATAATAATACCGCCAAACCAAAGGGCCATCATACAAATAGATCATAAAGCCGACAATGTTACCCTTGAAACCAACCCTCCACAAATAAACAGCATGCTACTCTACTCTTTAGAGAGCGGCGAGTCCTTTGTAAGCGCAGATAATCTGCTCTCTCCTGGCCAGACAAACGTCACCTCAATCTCCTACGAAGAAATCAACCCGACCCAATACACTGTTCACGTTAACGCGTCGGAACCATTCTACCTTGTTTTCAGCGAAACCTACGACAACGACTGGGTCGCAAGCATTAGCGGACAACAAATACCCGGCCAGTATCATTTCACAGCTAACGGCTACGCCAACGGCTGGTACATCAACAGAACAGGCGCATACACAATAACCTTAGAATACTGGCCCCAAAATCTATTCTACATAGGCGGCGCCATATCCGTAACCGCGTTTATTTTATGCATGGTGTATGTAAGCAAAGACAAAATCAAAATCACGTACAAAAAATATGCCAAGAAAAAACAAGTATCTACAGTGAACGCTTCTTAAAGATGAACGTAGCAAATTCTCGAACTGAGCAAAATTAATCCATCGCCATTAAACGAGGACAAGAGCATTACTCAGATAGATGGTTAGGTCTGTATGAATATGACGAATATAAGAAGTGGCTGTTCCGGAAAGTTGTGATTCCCATTGTTAAAAAGCATGTTCCAAGAGGCGTCGTGCTCGAAATTGGCTGTTCAAAGGGCTATTTGTTGAAAGAGCTCGAGGAGCACGGCTATGAGGCGATAGGCATAGACATGTCCTCCTCGGCGCTTAGACATTCCCGCTCTTTGGACTGTGGTCATTCTCTTAACGTAATCAGAGCAGATGGAGAGAACCCGCCTATAACAAAGGAAAGCACGCATGCCGTCTTAGCAATCAACACACTAGAACATCTTCCAAACCCCGAAACCGTAATCCAGGCAAGCCAGCGTGTACTGAAGTCACACGGGTTATTTCTAGCAATAACCCCAAACAAAGATAGCGCCTTAGCGAAGATAGCAAAAAGAATTGTGCCCTATACGGCATTAAAGAATCCTTACCACGTGAGTTTGATGAACAAAGATATTTTGATTGGCTACATCAAGGAAGCTGGCTTTAAATATGCGAAAGTCACCCCATTCCATAATGGCTTCTTCGGGTGACCTCTCTTAAGAAATTTCGGTGGCTTCATACCCTTATCTTACCAAGTTAGTGCCCCACACTTGCACCATCTGATAGTGGTAGCCATAAAGTAAGCGCGCGCGAATAACCTGGGCTTTACTAGAATCACTGGCACTTTACATGGATTCAAATCACTACCTCTCACAGTAAACTGTCCGAACAACAATCAATCACGATGTTCGTTTTGATGAAAACCACGTAATCGTTCTCGTAAGCCCTTCTTCAAAGCTTATTTCTTGCTTCCACCCTACGAGCTTTTCTAGTTTGCTGGTATTTGGGCATCTTCTTTTCGGGTCGTCTCTTGGCAAAGGATGGAACTCGAAAGAGGAATTACATTTTGTCATTTCTTTGATTTTCTTTGCAAGCTCTAAGATAGTCACTTCTTGAGAACTTCCAACGTTTACAACCTCTCCCTTCGCCTCATCGTTGGTAGTCAACAACACCAAAGCAGTCACAGTGTCAGTTATGTAACAAAATGATCTGGTCTGTTTTCCATCACCATAGACAGTCATGGGCTCATCAGCCAAAGCCTGCATGATAAAACGCGACATAGCTCTCCCATAGAGTCCATCCTCTCTCAAACGCGGACCATACGAATTAAAAATCCTCGGAATCCTCACGTCCAACCCATACTGCTTACCGTAAGCCGTAAACAGAGCTTCGGCAAACCTCTTTCCCTCGTCGTAGCACGACCTAGGCCCGATCGGGTTAACCCTTCCCCAGTAACTCTCAGGCGTCGGCACAACCTCGGCGTCGCCGTACACCTCTGAAGTCGAGGCAAACAGAACAGTAGCGTCGTTCTTCCTCGCCAACTCAGCCACGTTAGCGCTGCCGAAAGAACTCGCCTGAAGCGTTTCGATCGGATGCGTCTGATACTCTTCAGGAGACGCATGGGCAGCCATATGAAAAATGAAATCAAACTTGTCCTTGCTCTGGAAGGTGCACGCGTCGCCTTGTAACAGTTTGAATTTCGGGTTTCTTATCAAGTGGTCAACGTTTCCTTTTCTTCCAGTTGAAAAATCATCCACAGCTGTGACTTCAGCACCAAAACTGGCCAGCAAATCGCAGAGCCAACTTCCAATAAACCCTGCTCCCCCAGTGATCAACAGTTTTTTTCCTGCGAAACCGTCTTTTTTCACGACGTTTCCTATTCTCGCAATGCCTTCAAGAATTATGTCATCTATCAACTGCTGGGCCCTCTGCAAAAATGCCTGTACGACAAGGCTAAAGCGTCCCAGTATCTTTCAGGGCTGCCTATGTCCAGGTGCGCAAAGCTTCTGTCCAGCTTGACTGCGTGAACGTTTAAGCCCCAATCAATAAGCTTCTGAATCGCGTCTGTCAACTGGATTTCCCCGTTTCTTCCAGGTTGGGTCGCCTCTAACGCCCTAAAAATGACTGGGTGGAAAACATACATGGCCATGATCGCCAAGTTCGTCGGAGGCTTCTCGGGCTTCTCGACGGCGGCCTTAACCTTGAAGATCCCAGTTTCCACCTCGTCACCTTCAATGATTCCGTACTGCTTAGGATTCTCAATCTCCAGCACGATGAAGGCTGCGTCAGAGTCAAACCGTTCGTGCGCGCTGAGCAGCTTCTTGATGTAATCCATATCCTTCGATATTATGCAGCTGTCACCGGCGTGCACCAGGCACCCCTCGTTCTGCACAAAAGGGCGAGCCATCAAAACCGCATCGCCAAACCCCTTGGGCTCAGGCTGGTTCACCCACATGATAGTTGAAGTCTTAAGCTTCTCATAAAAAGACTCCAGATCCGTAGCTTGGCCATTTCTACCCATCCCTTCAAGAGTCCTGACACAATCGGCATCGGGAGTGAAGTGGTCTTCTATACCCCGTTTTCCTCTGCCGACAACATAGCAAAACTCCCGAAGCCCAGCATCATACAACTGTTCAAAAACCACCTGCACCACAGGCTTCACCACTACATCATTATCGGCTGTTCTAGAAAAAATCGGGAGCATCTCCTTAGGCTGCTCCTTAGTCGCTGGAAACAATCGCGTTCCCGAACCCGCAGCCGGAACCACAACCTTGCGAATAATCAAACGCCCTTCACCTTTCTTCCCTTTCTGATGTAACCCATATATGTTTAATGCGAAGATAAACTGAATTGTCACACTGACTTGGAGAAAGGTTGACTTGAGAAAACCACACATATCTGTTATTGGAATAGGTTACGTTGGCCTGTGTACAGCGGTGGGATTCGCGAGCAGAGGATACGACGTCATCGCTTCAACTCATGACGCTGAAAAAGCAGGCAAAATAAACAAGGGAATTCCACCATTTCATGAACCCAACCTCCAAAAAATGCTTAAACATGCCATTCAAAAAGAGCGGCTCAAATGCTTAATCAATCAAACAGAAAAAGCCGTTCTTGAAACAAACCTAACGTTTAACGCTGTAGGAACCCCTAGCAGACCAGACGGCAGCATAGACCTCCAATTCATAGAAACATCATCATATGACATGGGAAAAGCACTCAGCAAAAAGAGGACGTACCACGTGGTGGTAATAAAAAGCACCGTTGTACCAGGAACAACACAGAACCTAGTCAAACCAATCCTTGAAAAGGAATCAAAAAAAGAATGCGGTTTAGACTTTGGCTTATGTATGAACCCTGAATTTCTACGCCAAGGCTCCGCGTTTGAAGACACAATCAACCCGGACCGAATAGTCATAGGTGAACACGACAAAAAATCCGGCGACTCCCTAGAAAATCTGTACAAAGACTTCTACGGCCAAAACACGCCCCCAACAATCAGAACCACCCTCTCAACAGCCGAACTAATAAAATACGCCAGCAACTCTATGCTTGCCACCAAAATCAGCTTCATCAACATGATAGCCAACCTATGCGAAAGAATCCCAGATGCCGACGTAAAAACCGTGGGCACCGCCATGGGCCTAGACAAACGAATCGGCCCCCTGTTCCTAAACGCCGGCTTAGGCTACGGCGGCTCATGCTTCCCCAAAGACGTGAAAGCCCTAATAGCATACTCAAAAAACATAGGTTATAACCCTCAACTCCTAGAAGCCGTTGAAAACGTAAACGAAACCCAACCGCTAAGAGCAGCCCAGTTCTGCAAAGAACAACTCGGCACCCTCAAAGATAAACACATAGCAATCTTGGGATTAGCATTCAAACCAGACACGGACGACATGAGAGAAGCACGAGTTATACCGATAATAAACAAACTCATAAAAGAAGGTGCAAACGTAACGGCCTACGACCCCGTCGCAATGCCCGTAGCAAAAACAATCTTCAAAACCAAAATCCGATACGCCACATCAGCGACCGAATGCCTCAGAAACACGGACTGCTGCATAATCGTAACAGAATGGGACGAATTCAAAAAACTCAAACCCGAAGACTTCACCAAAAACATGCGACAGCCCATCCTCATTGATGGAAGAAGAATCTACAACCCAGGAGAATTCAGCAGAAAACTCAAATTTGCAGCCATAGGACTCGGAAGCAGACCAAAGCGTGTAAACTAGATATGTAAAAGAGCGTCGGTGGCTATTTGGACGCGTTGGAAACTCACTTTTGCACTTCAACAGTTATCTTATAGTCTGTTACATTGCTAGTCTGTAGTATAATGTGCCAGTTCTGGTCAGATCCTAGAGCGCCGATCGACACTTCAAGGCGTTTTATATTAAGCATAGTAGATGTACCGCCGGAAACAGAGTAGCTTGTTTTCTGGTAGACAGATAGTGTATCTTCGGTGTAAGTCTGGGACGGAGATTGTATCGTAACATTTATGCTTCCGATTCCTTGCCAAGACAGCGTGGCTATGAAGTCGGTCGTACCCTTTGGTAAAGCAGCAAGAAGGTTTGAGGAAAAGTCTGGGCTTTGTTGATAGTCAGCTTGGATTTCCGTTGCGGAAAGGGCGCGGTTGTAGATTTGAACTTCGTCGATGATACCTGCACCATAACCTCCCCAAGTGTTTTCAGCGATAGTTGCGACAGTCGTGTCCCAACCTATCGAACCCGAGTGTGTGGCAGTAGCAGCGAGTTGCCCGTTGACGTAAAGGTTCATTGTTGTACCGTCAAATGTTGCTGCAATATAATTCCATGCGCCATAGGTTATAGCAATGGACGACACAATTTCATATTGAGTTCCTGAAATCGTCAAAATGAAGGTCGGGTATGGGTTAGATGGGGTATTTTGACAGTATCTTAGGGTGCAAATGGGATAATTCTTTGAATATATCGTGTCGCCAGTAACACTGGTCGGGTTTATCCATGCTGTAATCGTTATGTTCGCGGGTTTCAGGCTCGCTGAATCTGGAATTTGCACGTAATTGTGTGAACCGTCAAACTGTAGAGCATTGCCATATTTTCCAGTCACCCAGCTCGGCGGCGGGCTACCTTGAAGTATGCCGTTGTTTCCGTTTGTGGTGTTGTCGCTGGCTACTGCTCCGCTTGTTTCGTCGAATCGCCACCAGCCCACGAGCCCTGGATGAGCGTCCAGAACGGCGGCTTCGGACACTTTGCCGCCTTGCCATAGTATGGCTAAGCCTGCTATCAAGACTGCGCATATGACGACAGTTGCTAGAACTAGTCTCTTTCTCTTTGTTAATGTCAATTTACTTTTCATCGTTTTTCACCTCCATCCACGTCGTGTCACGCGTAGCATTAGTATAGGTGACCGTAAACTCCGCGTCCAACTCAGACTACCCCCAGCCACGCAGCGTCGTAGGCCGTTAACTGCAGGGGAACCAGGCTGACCTCCACCACGTATGTTCCCGCAGCTTTTGGAACAGTCCAGGCAAAGCTGTACTCGCTAAATCCAGACTTCGCTTTTATTTTGTCAAAGTCAAAGTAGCCGTAGCCTCCTGGACCCGTGACGGTCAGCGTCAGAGTAGAAATCACAGACGAGCTCAACTTGTTGAGCACACTCACGTCAAAGATTATCGACTGCCCACGCGTGTACGTCGCCTTGTCTGGGTCCACACTCAACATGAGGTACAGGTAGTTCCGCGGAGACACCTCCCGCACCATCTGATACCAAACGAACGAATTCTGGTCCGTGAAGAGATAGCACGACACACCGTCGTCACCGACGAAAATCTGCGGACAAGCCTCGTCACCCGTTATAATGGGAGAATTGGAACACTCAACGTACCCGCTCGTCACACTCGTCGAAACGAACGCAAATACCTCCCAAGGCGGCGAGTTCGTGGGTTCAGCCTCGCATAGAAGCCAGTAGTACCCATCCCGGTACATGACCGTCGGAAACGCCATGTGCTCCAAAGTCGTCGTCGACATGACTGCCGTGTCAGGCTGAGACGCGAGGCCAGTGATAGAAGTCGAGCTCCTGGCCTCTAGCGACCAAGCACCGCCTGCGTTATTGCCGTTCGCCCAGAAGAGGTACCACCTTGCATCATTAGGATTCAACCAGATGAAGGGGTTAGTCCAATTGTCATTGGGAGCGGTCAAAACCGTCTCGGCAAAAGTGAAACTCATGCCGTCAGTGCTGCTCCAACGTTCAACATCCTTCAGGGTTACGTTGTTGACAAACATCTGGAAAGTCCCTCCGACCAGTGCGACTGAACATGCGACGTAGCCGTCTGGACCCATAATCGGGTTTCCAGAATACGGTGTCCAAGGACCACCGATCCCATCTGCGTAGTACAACCTCACTCGTCCCGTCCCCCCGAAGCCCGCCGGCGGGTCCGTGTCATAAGCCAGGTACGTGCGAACGGCTCCGTCAATCGTCAGGCCACACTTCACGATGTTGGTGGTGTGCACCACGTCGAAGCCGTGTTGACCCGATGGGTTACCGACAATCGGATTAGACGGCTGGGACATGCTGAACCACGGGAGCGACGTCGTCAAAGTCTGAACGCCCGACGACCCCCAATGATCCAAAGTGTCGTTTGCAAACCATTCGTAACCTACAACGAGCCCAACCGTACTGCTCAACGTTTTCGTCGCGTACGCCGAAACCAGACTTCCACTGACGGCCACGGCTGAATCGTTGACCCACGCGCCCGTGTTGTTTGTGCTGAAAATATACTTGGAAAGACCAGAAGAACCCATTATTTGACAGGAAAAAGTGCACGAAGCCCCCGCCTGCGTCGTGCTCACCAGCATGTTCGTAAAAGCCAGACCCGGACCGATCGGGCCCGTATCATTCGCCACAACATCGTCAACGTAGTTGCTGTAAGCAGTAGAGGCAAAAAAGTTCCAGGCTCCAGCTTCAAAGTAGTTGGCAACCGCATCGTCGTTCGTCAAGCCCGTCGCATCAACAGTGTCCACGCCGTTAACGTACATCCGCGAAAAACCAGTTCCAGAACCAGCCGAAAACACGACTTCCACGCAGTACCAAGTGTTAGCTGCAATCGTGACACCGCTCGCCTCCACGAACTGTTCAGTTTCCCCACCGCTGTTCGTGTGATACCCCAAACTCCACTCATACGTGCCACTGTTATTGTAGATGCACCCATCTGCCAGAGCGAGCGTGGGTTCCTCTGGTCCATCCTCAATCATAGGACCAATTCTAATCCTGTTCCCCGACGCGGGCAAAGCGGTGACGTAGGCGTAACAGCGCACATACAAGGTCGCATAGTTTGTTACCAAAGTTTCGTACGCGGCGGACCAGCCTACCGCCCCCAAAACCGTCCCCCTCATAGCGTAAGTACCATTACTCTTAACAGAAGACTGCACAACCGGCGCAGTCGCAAGACCACCTCCCGCATAGGTCGTGCCAGTCCACGCGCTGAAGTCGCCCGACTCGAAACCATTGCTAAACAAAACTGTATCTGGCTCCGCGTGTGCAGGCGGGTAAAAGCTCAGCTGAAGAACCAACGTGCCCAACAAGAACAATGCAAGAAAAACCCCAGAGACCTTCACCCGTTCCATGAAATCACCTTCAATACAACGACTTAACCTCTCTCCCCGACACACATAAATACGTTACTGCACGAACCGAAACATCACCTCATCTTCACTGCAGACACCGCGCGCTTGCTCCAGTTCTCCAGTATCCAATTCAAGCCACCTCCAACCATGCGGCGTCGTAAGCCGTCAACCGCGATGGAACCAGACCCGCTTCCACCACGTAGGTTCCAGCCAAGGCCGGAACGTTCCAAGTGAAACTGCACTCGCCCACCGCATCAGCCTTCACGTTTATGCTCTGAAAGTCAAAATAGTAGTAATCGCCCGGACCAGTAATGGTCAAAGTCAAAGTAGAGTTTAGGGGAGGATCCAACTGGTTAAGCACGTCCACTCTAAGGGTTACGGGCTGGTTCCGCGTGTACGTGCTTTGGTTCGGATCTACAGTCAAGAGGAGGTGCACCGTCTGACTCGTCGAACTCGTCAGAGTGAACTGTCCGGTGCCTGTATCTTCCCTGGCACGCTTCACAACAACATAATACCTTCCGGAAAGAGCAGAAGTATAGGTTATGTTCTCAAAACCCCCGGCTACAGTCTTCGTGCTATTCGCGAGGATCACAGGCTCACCGTAAGCGTTCCCTGTCGTGTTATACAGGTACAGGTCGTAGTCTGCCCCGGATGGGACGCTAAGCGTGAAATTGTATTTGAGACCCGAAACAAGCTGGACGTTCCTCGCCCACGCGAGTCTTTGACCGAGCACCGAAATATTGCCTGGGGATGGCGGCATACCCAAAGTGTCTGACACGGTCGTTCCGATTCGGTACGTCTTCAAGACGGCGTCCGCTGCCGCATCGAGGTTCAGTCTTCCATATCCTTCGTGCACGTCTTTGCCTCCCAGGTCGAGGGTTGGAGATGTTGATGAAGAGCCCGCTTCTCGAAGGTTGGGGTAGGTCTCAGTGGCTGTCATCAAAAGAATCATTTTCGGCTGCAAGGCTTGACTTCTTGTCCACTGCCAGTTGGCGTATCCTCCCATCGCTTGGACTATGATGGCTGCAGCGCCCGCGACCACCGGTGTCGCCATAGACGTTCCCTGCATAGGAGCCGAATCGTTGGCCTGCACGTCCGACCACTGCCCCTCTGCATCATTATAGTTCGAGTCCACGCTGAATAATGGCACAGCATAGAAGCTGCCTCCCGGAGCAGTGATGTCAGGCTTCGCAGTCACACCTCCGCCTTCATGTGAGACCCCGCCTTGGCTACTGTAGCTGGCTACGTTGTCAAACTGGTTCATAGCCGCTACGGTGATGACTTCATCCACTGAGCCTGGAGTATAAATGTAGTTGCCACCCGACCCACTATTTCCTGCTGCAACAATCGTGGTTACTCCGCTATTAACCAAGTTCACTAAGGCCAAGTCCACCGAGCTCACTTCAGAACTAAAGCCCAGGCTCATGCTTGCAACGGTTATGTGATAGGTCACTCTGTTCGAGATTATCCAGTTAATGCCGCTGACCAGCCCATTTGATGTTCCTGACCCCGCGGAATCCAACACCTTAACTCCGACCAGCTTCGATTGCGGAGCTATGCCTGTCCAAGCCGAGAACCCGTCTGACGGCGGCATGTAGGGCCACGACATGTTGAATGCTACGTAAAGATTTGCCGTTCCCGCTGTCAATCCCATCAGCACATGGTACATATCGTAACCACCTGAAGGAGTTGAGGCTACGTTGTAGGTCAGCGAGTAAAACGTGTTCTGGTTCGGAGTGTTCACCGAAGCCAATTCAGACCAAGACCCAGTGCTAAGGGTTTTGCCGCCATAGTAAAGATAGAGCGCCGAAAGTCTAGCTGTGCCAGTCCGCGCCCATTTCACACTGATTGTTATGGTACCTGTCTTGTTGACCATCATGCCGCTTATGTAGTATCTGCCAGTGCTCGACACTGATCCTAGGTTAGCTCCCCACGTGGTGAGGGCATTTCCTGAAGCACCCACGCTAAAGAAGCCGTCCCCCGCAGCCAACCCAGCACAGTGTGAGCCGTGTCCTTCGTCATCGTAGGGGGATGTTTGGCCGTTTATCTGATCATTCCATCCGACTATCTTGTCTGAAAAGTTTTGGTTGCCGTATCCAGGCGAGAAGTCGATGTGAGAGGCGTCTATCCCCGTGTCCAAAACCGCAATCGACGAGTTCGAGTCTCCCTGCAGCCCCAGAATGTTCCACACGTAGGGTCTAGCACCCACCTGCGTTGCTGCGTAAGCCAAACTTGCATTACAGACAGCTTCCTTCTCGACCAGCAGCACATCGGGGCACTGCTCGGCGAAAACATCAACATCATCGTACGGTATTCGCCCACCGAACCCGTATATGGCGTACGTCCAAGGAGAAGTGGTCAGGTATCCACCCGACGAAAGGAAGACGTCCGCGTCATGAACCGTCGGTTCAGCCTTCAACATGACAGTAACGTTCACGTACTCCTGAGCCGTGCCATTGCCTAGTCTATCAGCGATTTCCTGTTCGAGACCATCCTCAACACCGTCATGATTCTTATCAACATCCGCTGGAACACGCATAATCGGAGTGTACACAGCAGGAGAGTGAACGACAGCAGGCGAGCTGACCAGCATATTCTTCAAAGAAACAACCGAGACAAGCAACACACAAGAAATCAGCAAGACTACCAAACGACGCCTGTTCAAGCCTTCCCTCTTCTCATCTTACTCTTTCCAAGAGTCATACATAAACCTGATTTCGAACATGAGGTAACAAGCCCCATCCTACGACGATTATCCAAACGAGAGTCTGGAACCAAAAGACCAGCGCGCGCTGACCACACAGTACATATTTCAGTAGCGCGCGATAGGTGATTTTGGCAACAGCCTAGCCCGTGAACCAGTTCCGCTCAGATTGTCAACCTCGATGAGGGGGGCAATACCGCTTTCTGTTGCAGACCGTCAACAATCCTTTGGGCGTTCTGAACGCGCTGCGCGTCTTAGTGAGGAACGGTTTGTTTTAATAATCAAGATTCGGACTTCATAACCCATTTATCCACACTTGAGCACCGTTATTCAAAGCTACGAAGGTTGAAACCGTGTCAATCGAAAAACTCAGTGTGGAAACTAAAAGAGAACTCGAAGAGATGATAACAAACCAGTTGTCCAGCATCGGAGAAAACATGACTGTCGTCTGCGCCGACGTGCCGATAAACGACAAAGCAAGGCTAGACATACTGTGCCACGACGACAACGGACAGCTCGCCATCATCCAAATCAGCACAAGCGAGGATGACACAATGCTGCTTCACGGGTTGCAGAGCATGGACTACGTTGACAAGTTCAAGTCGTTCCTCAAGGCCACCTACAACAAACACAAGATAGACGACCAAGAAAAGCCCAGAATGATACTCATCGCCCCCAGCTTCTCAAACGCGGTCCGCAACGCGGCGGAAAGCATGAAGGGAATGAGCATTGACCTCTACGAGTGGGAGTACCTCAAACTGGGAGACCAGAAGCTTCTTCACTTCCAGCGCATGTTCGGTCCAAAAACCCCCGAAAAGCCCAAGGAGATAAAGGAACCAGAGAGAAAACACGAACAAAAACCCAAGAAGAAGGAGCAGTCAACAACTGAGAATCAGGAGCAACCCAAGGAAACCGAAGTACCCCCAGAGCCCCCAAACGAAGAACCCCCGAAACCAGAGTTCGTCACACCCGAAGAGGAAAAACAGAAGAGAAGGAAGTTTTTCTAGAACCATCATCCCTTCCACGACCCGGGCAACACGCCGAGGCAAGAACCAACATAGCGCGCGCTTTTCTTCCAAGACGGCCTGAATCGGTTGTCCCAGCGCCTCGTCGCTTTCGTGTTGAACGCAAAGCAGATATGCAAGCTCTCGCCACACATTTTCTGTGCGCTTTGCGAGAAGGTTTGAACATAGGAAAAAGTTTGTTTTGGCCTTAATCTTAGCCGTGCTGTTGTCTTTCTGTGCGCATGAACTGCTTTTTCAGAAGTCATCTGTTCCAGGAGCTTCCGCGGTTGAAACAGGAGCAAACATCGGTGTGTACTGGGATGTAATCTGCACGCAGTTGGTCTCCTCGATAAACTGGGGAAACCTGACTGCAGGAGGCACGGGAGAAGCCGTGGTCTACGTGAGGAACGAAGGGAACCAAACGCTAGCCTTGAACTTGACATCCATGAACTGGACTCCTGCGAATGCTTCCCAATGGCTAACTTTTTCGTGGAATTACTCGAACAACTTGATAGAAGCGGGTAAAGTTCTCACGGTTAACCCGACACTGCACGTTGCGTCTCCATTCGGGGGAGGTTTCTCCAGCTTCGCATTTGACATACTCTTTGGAGGACAGGAGATCTTGCCAACGTACAATGTTACAATCAATGCTTATTGTGAAACCGAGGCCGCAGGTGTCCCTGTTGCTGTTGCCGAAGACGGGTCATCGACCGGTTTCAACACGACTTACACCTTCACTGGGCTCACTGGAACTCACATTTTCACGGTTCCAAGCGCTGATGCGAATGGTCATCCTTTTAAAAACTGGAACACTGGCCAAACGACCACGACGATAACTGTTTCATCTGCTGGAAACTACACAGCATATTATCAAGCTGCTCTTCCCAGCAACTACACAGTCAGCTTCTTGGAAACGAAGTTACCTTCACAAGCCCAGTGGTGGGTCGACCTGAAAGGTGACAACCAGTCCTCAACCTCGAACGTGATAAACTTCTCTCTGCCAAACGGGACGTACACCTACAGCACCGGTGCGTCCGGTTACACCCCTTCTGCGTCGAAAGGGCTTGTTACCGTGAACGGCACAAACACGAACGAACAAGTGACATTCAGCGCGCGCCCTATCATTCCAGAGTTTCCATCACTGATTGTTCTGCTACCATTCATGATAGCAACACTACTAGCAGTCATAATCTACAGAAAGAAGAGTATGAGAACAAGGCAAGACTAGACAAAACTTGCAGAAAACGCAACAAAGACAGAAATCGCGCGCGTTGGTCGGTTGATCGATTGGTTCATTGATTGATTGATTTGTATGTGTGTGTTGATTGGTTGGTTGATTGATTGACGGTAAAGTGCGTGGCGTCCTTCAGAGTAAAGTGCGGTAAAATGCGGTAAATGCGGTAAATTCCAGGGCCTAGGGACGTGTATGGGAAAGGCACGATGTATCTGACGTGTCGTGGCTTCTGGTTTTCCATTTACTCGAAAAACAGCGAAGTCTTAAAAGTCCGTAGCAGGTAGCATAAACTTGCTAAATCGTGTTGAGGTCGGGCGGAATGAAAGTTATGATCGTCTATGACTCGGTTTCGGCTATGAAGTTGACGGCGAAGGTCGCTGAAACCATTGGCGGGGTCCTGAAGGAAAAAGCAATCGAGGTTGACTCCTTCTCCGTTAAAGATGTTGACCGGGCAGCCGTAAAAAATTATGATTGTCTGATCGCTGGTGCACCAACGATGGCTTTCAGAGCGTCAAGGGGAATAATGCAGTTCCTCAACAGTTTCTCAGACAACGAGTTCTCCGGAAAGCTGGGAGCTGCCTTTGACACGCAACTTCAATCTAGGCTCAGCGGAAACGCGGCCGAAGGCATAATGAAGAAACTCAAGAAACTCGGCTTCCAGATAATCACACCTCCGCTAGTAACCTACGTGACAGGCAAGACGAATGAGCAACAGCTGAAAGAAGGAGAACCAGAAAAAACGAGGAATTGGGCACAAGAAATCGCCAAAACACTTTCAAAGTAGAAATCAAAGACTCGATAACTCAGCCCGCATAAAGCAAAAACGATTGACAGAAAAATAGCCAACGCTTTGTGATCAGTTCTTTCGTGCACGCCTTTTTTTCTGCGCACGTTTACTATGAAGGTTAGTCGCCCTGGACAGTTTGGAGCTTCTTTTCGCTTGTCTTCTTCTATGCTCCTTTCTCTTGACCTTGACCTTTGTCTTTTTGTTTTTTGCTTTTCGACTTGCTTTTCGACTTGCTTTTCGACTTGCTGTTCTGGTTCTGCTTTGTTTGTGCATTTTGGCCTTCTTCTTTTTTCTAGGTTGACCATGCTTATGCGGGGGTTCCGTTACTGTCTTCTCCTTGCGTTCCACATCCTGCTTGTTTTGGTCAGGTTGCTCAGGGGGTTTTCCTGGGGCCCTGTCTGCTTGAATCACATCCATCAACACTCTTGCCAATTTTATCAGTGAAGCATCGCGCGTTTTCTCTCCACTTGGGCCTCGTCCTTTTTCGAGTTCTTCGGCAAATTCTTTGAGAGCCTTGGTCGCGGCTTCTCCACTCAAAGTTGGGGTTGCGGCCGGTATGTTGAGGGCATTATCAGGTGGGGCTGGAACAGAATTTTGAGGGATAGCCTGAACTGGCGGCTGGCTAGAGATTTGACTCTGCGTTTGAGTTGGGGTCTCAATCGGGGCTTTGATTTCAATTGGGGCTTGAGCTTGAATTGGGGCCTGAGTTGGGGTTGCGGCCGGTATGTTGAGGGCATTATCAGGTGGGGCTGGAACAGAATTTTGAGGGATAGCCTGAACTGGCGGCTGGCTAGAGATTTGACTCTGCGTTTGAGTTGGGATCTCAACAGGGTTTAGGGTTGGATCTTCGATTTTGGTTCGGGAGACGGAAGCTGGAGATTCAACGGAAGTCTGCGGTATTTTCCGTGTGACAGGGGGCGTTCGGCGACCTTTTATTACCAATAAATAGTAGAAAATGACCATCGCCGCTGTCAAAAGGGTGAGCGAAAAGAGCGTGAGCGTCTGAAAGTCCACCATAAATCATGCTTGTGACCCATCCCATGAATACATTATGAAGCAACATTCAATACGCAGAATCAGATTTTGCAAACACTATTGATTCAACAGAGACCCAACATATAAACGCCCGTAATCGTGCACTGTCCTACACGAGGCTTTGTCCAAAATCCCTGCAGACCACGGACACATCTCTTCCATCCACTTTGCCGTCACCGTTGATGTCGCAGATCGGGTTCCATATCAAAGGTGCTGAGCATCCTGGGTAAGCGCCGAAAGACCGTGCGACTACTACTATATCTCTACCATCAACCTTACCATCATGATTCAAGTCTGTTGGGAAACTGTCCAACCCTTCAAAAAGGATGTTGAAACCAAAAGTGGTGTTCCCCGCCTGCGGAGACACGCTCAGCATCAGTATGACCTCAGCAACTTGAACGGGCATCAGTTTAAGGTCCCAATGATTCCACGAGAATCCCAGATAGCTGCCTGCATTAACGGGAGTCCAGTTCATACCTGCAAGGACCAGAACGAGCGGAGAAGCTCCCTCATTTCGAACGTACACCACAACATTCTTGGCCCAGCCAGGCCACAACAAGCCCCAATAAACAGAAGTCACTGGCCGGCTGCACCCCACGTCAGAATACACCGCGACCGAGCCTGACGAAGCTACAACTGAAAAATCACCCACCGGCCCACGGAGCACAACAAGCTCTACCAGCACAAGAACCAACGAAGCGCTGGCTGCAACGACAACCGGAATTCTCCGCTTCATGAACCATTTCTCAGAAAATGCTATCCATGCCAAGATATGAGCATTATGGTCACAAACGACTCTGCACGTTGTTCCGAGGCCGATGAGAAGTCAACGGCATTTTCAAAAAGAGCGAATGCCAAAAGCTAAGGCGCGCGTGCCTTTTCGGTCCTTCCTTGAATACATTGTGGGAACCAATCCGCCCAGTGATTTATGGCATGAGAGAATCCATGAAAAAACCGTTTTTCTTTTCACATTTTGAATATCTCGATAGACGATAGAGTACCTACAGGAAAGAAGCAGGCAAAGCCTAGCGACATGATGCTGCGTAGGGTCAAAGCGTGTGCTGCTTCTGCCAGAGTCAGAACGGTTTCGTAGTGAGTGAAATGCTGATCAATTGGATTGAACTGTACCCGGGCACTACTCATTTTTCGGTTTGTCTTCTGTTTTTTGACGTGTAACCGTTGCATTCGTCATTACGGATATCTCTTCGAGGAGTACTCGAAACTCGCTCAGCTCGTCTTCTTCGTCTTTCTTCACGGCAAGAGCTGTTGTCATCACTTGTTCCTCCTCCAGTTTTTTGCTTGGCTCAACTTCCATTCTCGGGGTTTCATTCTGAATCGGTTTCTGCTGAGTGATTGGGACTTCGGGTTCGGAGGGTCTGTGCAACCTCTGCATGACCAAATGAAGTTCGAAGGCTATCGAGGTTAGGATGATGAACCACCCCATTGAGAATACGACTGCAACTGTCGTCCAGTATGGAGTAGCCCATTGTGTGCTGAACTGAAGACCATAACTGTAGAGGTCATGATTAATGATGTGGTCTATACTTAGAGTGGCAAGCATGGAGACTAGAGATGCACCTGCCATTAGTATCAAGATTAGCGAAATCTTGTCGTCAATGTGAGTCCTCATCTCTAGAGACTCCGATAATTGGAAGGGGCGAAAAAGGGCATTTAACTTTACGTTTCTTGAATAAAGAGTTCAAATACACGCTTAGCATATGGCACAGTCGCACATTTGGAGCAATGGAGGAATTCAATAGCGGGCGCGCGCTACTGGAGGAGGCTATTCAGACGTGAGAATTGCCGTCAGCCACAGACATTTGATAGACGTTCTATTTCCGAAGATGCCCTCCTACATACACTCTGCATATTAGCGCGCGGAAATCGGCAAAACATATTATCCCCTTCGTCCTCGTTTGCAATTGATGCTGGGCATGGTTCAATGGAACCCGTTAAGTACAAGGTAACTTGGAAAACCATCATTCTACCGCTGATAGGCCTAGCTGCCTTCTTCATTTACGTGTACATCTTCAACGTTGACATTCAAGAGATAATCGTCAAAGTCCAGCAGATCAACCTGAATTTTTATGTGATCGCGGCAGTATTGTCCCTGCTGGATACTCTGTTCTTCGCCTTGGCATGGCATTCTTTGCTCAGTTTTCTTTCCGTGAAGGTCTCAAGATTTAGGTCGTTTCTCTTCGTGTGGGTGGGGATATTTGTCGACACGCTAATTCCTGCCGAGTCAGTAAGCGGAGAAATTACCAAAATCTATCTGGTAAACAAGGAGCAAAATGGAACAGCCGGAAAGGCCACCGGCTCAATAGTTGCACATCGACTGATTGGAATGTTCATAAACATCTCTACCCTGTTCGTGGGAGCAGCCTTACTGCTTGTTGAAGGGCGACTCTATGGAATCATCCTAACTTTGGTGCTCTTTCTCATAATCGTAACATCGCTTCTTCTGGCGCTGACTCTGCTCCTATGCGTCAAGGAGAAGTGGACATTGGGGTTAGTGGATGCAGTGATCAGGTTCGCAGAATACATAACTAGAGGCCATTGGAAGTTGTCGAGACTCAGAGACGAGGCAAAGGAAGAAGCGAAGGCGTTTCACGGGGCAATGAGAGAATACGCCCATGCCCCAAGAACATTGCTGCAAGCCTCTCTCTTTTCAGTCACGTCATGGATACTCACGCTGGCTGTTCTCTATTTTACGTTCCTGTCAATAGGATATCCTCAGATAACCTGGAGCGCGATACTCGTGGTCTCTGCGATCTTCATGGCTGTGAAATCCATACCCATAGGAGTCCCATTTGAAGTGGGCTTGCCCGAGATCACTCTTACAACTCTGTTGTACTTTTTTGTTCGACCATGGGCAGGTACAGATTTGATCGCTTGGCAAATAAGCGCAACCGCAACAATCCTAATGCGCCTTTTAACTCTGTGGCTGAGGTTTTTCATAGGCTTCGCGGCACAACAGTGGATAGGGATAAAAACAATTTCCCCGAATGCAGAGAGCCAAGCAAGGCTTTGATAGACTGCCCATCTCAAGCCGAGTCCACACTGATCGATCACGCGCTAAGTACTGTTTTTTGGGACAAAATCCAAATACTATCTTCACTGACAAACTCTTTAGGCGAACCACGCCTTTGACAACGCTCAGAATAGTTGGCGATGGAAGACCGGAGAGGTAACACGATGACTGAACACACGATGCTTATCACAGGTGGAGCTGGCTTCATAGGCAGCCACCTGGCCGAAGCACTGTTAAACGAGGGATACAAAGTAGTGATACTTGACAACTTCTCCAACGGAAAAACCGAAAACATACAACAACTGTTGGAAAATCCTTCGCTGACCCTGGTCAAGGAGGACTTGAAGAAGCCGAAGAAACTATTGCCTATCGTAAGAGCCTCAGGCATGATATTCCACTTGGCTGCGAACCCTGAGGTGAAGATAGGTGAGACCGAGCCTGAGAGGCATTTTGAAGAGAATATCTTAGCAACTTTCAACGTGCTCGAGGCTGTGAGGAAAAGCGAAAAACCAAAGATCATAGTCTTCGCTTCGACATCCACCGTGTACGGGGAAGCCGAACAGGTGCCGACGCGTGAGGATTATGGACCGCTTATACCCATCTCAACCTACGGAGCATCAAAGCTCGCCTGTGAAGCCCTCATCACAAGCTACGCGTACACGTTCAATCATCGAGCGTTAATCCTGCGGCTCGCAAACGTAATAGGCCCAAGATCGAACCACGGAGTCATAATTGACTTCATCAAGAAAATCAGCGCTAACCCTAAAGAACTTGAGATACTCGGCGATGGGAAACAGGAGAAATCCTACATGCACTTGTCCGACTGCATCGATGCGATCATGCATCTGACCTGGGCCTTCTCGAAGGGCAAAGAAAGAGTCGAAATCTTCAACGTGGGCTCCGACGACAAAGTCACCGTCGCACAAATCGCCAAAATCGTCTCTGAAGAAATGAAAACGCCCGACGTTGAGTACAAGTTCACCGGAGGAGTCGACGGCGGAAGAGGATGGAAAGGCGACGTCAAAACCATGCAGCTATCCATAGACAAACTGATCAAAACTGGATGGAAACCGAAACAATCAAGCAAACAGGCCGTAAGACTGGCCGCAAAGGCACTCATCCAAGAAAACAAAGCGGCTGAGCAGCCCCGAAGTCGACTCACGGAATGATTTTGAAGAAACAAAAAAATAGTAGCCTACCCGACGAATGCTCTGCCACCTGATTTGACGGTAGAACAATCGTAAAAAAAAAGAAAACTGGAAAAACACGGTTAATGATCATTGAACATGCGGGGAAGCCTGGCTTTGATGATGACAACTGGAAGAGCAAGTACAACTGTCCATGCCTCCCAATTCCGTTTCAGCGTCTGCCCCACTCTACGTTAAGGACTAATGTCAAACGGACGGTGGTTCAAGCCCGACTAAACGCTTTGAACGCTCTTTCAAAGTTCAACAAAGCATCACACTCTCCATTCAGGCACGTGAAAACCCGTGCCTACCGAGACCAAAAAAACTACCTAGGAGGGGGGGGATCAACTGTTCGCGTGTTTTTAACCCAACAGTTGGGTAGATCCAGTCCAGCCATCAGCCGACACGAGGCTTCATGCTGGAAACCCAAAAAATAGCCTAGGAGGGGGGCGGTGCGTTTTTGGCGTGTTTTCAGCCCTAAACCGCAGGTCGTTAGTCGAAGCCTTCACTCACATTACACGTGAAGTTGACGCCTGCACTCCTCGCTTGCGAATGGATCGGAGAATGTGGTCTGGCCTTACCTCTTAGTCAGCTGCTTCCTCAACAATTCTTCAGCCAGTCTGACCGCTTTGGGCAGCTGTTCAGTCAGTGTTCCGCCGCCTTGTGCAAAGTTAGTTTTCCCCCCGCCTCCACCGCTTATGATTGCAGATGCTTCTCTGACTATGACGTTTGCCTTCACACCTTTCTCGACGGCGGCTTTTCCAGCCATCACCATTATCTTGGCGTTCTTGGCGTCTGACCCGTAAAAGATCGTGACGGCCAGATCGTTTCTACTGATTATCTCATTCGCCGTGCGGACCATCCTGTCAACATCAACTGACCCTTCAAAACCGCGCTTCACAAGCCTGACTCCACCCATTTCCACACCGCACTCAACGTCGGCCTTAGCATCCAAAACCGCGCTCTCGCGAGCCGCCAACTCCTTGATGAGCCTTCTTCTCTCAACATTAGCCTCTTTCAACTCACGCATCGTCTTATCAGCCGTCGTGTCCAACTTCCCCAACGGCGCGTTCAGAGTCGCCGAAAGCCTCCAAAGCAAGCTCTCACTCTGCTGAACAACCTTCAACCCCGAAAGACCGACCGAATAGACGAGCCTTTCAACGCCGTCCTGAACTCTTTCCGAATGAACTATCTTGAGGAAACCGATTTCACCCGTGCTCTTCAAATGAGTCCCAGCACATGCTTCCACATCCCAATCACCAGCCCTGACAACGCGGATTTCCTTGCCAGGCACCGCCCCACCCTGATAAAGCCGGAAGCCATAAAGGCTCTCCGCCTCATTCCGAGGCAGCCAAGCAGTCTCAACCGGGATGTTTCGAAAAATCGCCTCATTCGCCAAAGTCTCAATCTTCTGCGTCTCCTCCAACGACAACCGACGATAATGCGAAATGTCCAGCCTAGAACTTTCAACGCCCTTCTGAGTCCCATACTGCCAAACATGCCATCCGAGTACGCGTCTAGCCGCCCCGCCGACAACATGAGTCGCCGTGTGATTCTTCATTAGACCGTACCGCTTATCCCAATCGATAAAGCCTTTGACGACGCTGCCCTCTTTCAGAGCACACTTGTCTTTCAACCGGTGAACCACAATCTTACCTACCTTCTGAACGTCAACGACGTCAACCCTACTGTCGCCACTGAACACCAGATAGCCGCCGTCTGCCGGCTGGCCCCCGCCTTCCGGGAAGAAGCAGCTTCTATCAAGAACTACATACTCATCCTTCAAGGCTTTGAGAACCTTTGCATCAAACTCTCTCATGTACTGATCCTCATAGTAGAGAAGCCTGGTTTCTGGAAGGCCCGCGACTGCGTTCTTAAGCCATTCGTCTTTCGCCGCAGTCTCTTCTTCCTCTGCTGGTTTAGAGACCTGCATGTGCCGTTGTGCAATCAACGCGTAGAAGTCATCAGGAACCTCAACCTTCAAGCCTTCAACTTCGGCCGTCTGCTTGACGATCTCAGGCGGCAACCCGTGAGAATCATACAGCTCAGTGAGGGTTTCAACGGGAATCCGCGTCTTCTTCTCTGCCTTCAACTCTGCAGAGATGCGCTTCACCATTCCTTCACCCCTTTTGATCGTCTCTAGGAACTTTTCCTCTTCGACCCTAAGCATATCCATGATTTCTTTTCGCATCTCATCCAGACGCGGATAATCCTCGGACCAGAAGTCAATCTGCATGTCCACGATGTCGTAAAGCTCGTCTTGGATTTCGAGAATCTTCAGCAGCCTATAGATTCGTCTATAGAGTAGCCGCGCCAAGTATCCTTCCTGAATATTCGAGGGAACCACGCCCTCCGAGAGTATGAAGCTCAAACATTTCGTATGATCCGCAACCGCGAAGACATTCTCGATGGGAATCAGAAATCGGTCTAGTTCCTGAACGCTCATTCCGACGAGATCAGCCTCCTTCTTCCTAGTCTCAAGCCTACTGGCTGTTTTGTCAAGGCTAACCAAACCCGAAACTCTGGCTATTCTCGCCAACAGTTTATCGTCTATTCTTGCCATGCCAGCCATCTTGAAAATTCGGTTGAGCAAGTCACCGTAGATCGCGTGAAAACCGCTCGGAACCCCCTGAGAAACCCAAGCATAGCGATCTATCCCGTAGCCCGTGTCCACCGTTCTTATTGGCAACTTAACAAACTTGTTATCAACAACCTTGTACTGCATGAAAACAAGCGTGGCCACTTCCATGCCTCGTATGAGGCATTCCACGTCCGGACCCGCGTTGCCGCCTCCAACCCACACATCCTCCTTGTAGGTGATCTCATCAGACTTGACGCCTAGGTCCTTCGTCACCCAATCGTGATGGTACCTGACCGTCTGATCTTTCCAGTAGACCTCCTTGTCAGGATAATTGAACGCATGAGCTCCACCCATCTCAAAAATCGTCAAATGTCTTCCAAAGGTCGGTCCCGTGTTAGCGATGTCCACCATGCGGATGCAGGGCTGCGAGATTACGAGAGGGTTCGCCGGCGGAGGCGCGATGCCCTCTGTAACGTAGGGTTGGAAGTCTATTATGCTCGCATGCGTCAAGTAAACGTCGTCCCGCCATCTTGCCACGACAGGATAAGGCCTGATGCGAGTATGACCATGCTTTTCGAAGTAGGATAGGAAGGCCTCGCGCATTTCGCGTAGGTTGTAGCTCTTCCTCGTCGGCGGAGCTCCTATGAAAGTGTAACTTGCGCAACCCTCTGAATTTGCCTCTCCGCAGGTCTCCTGATCTGAGTTCTGGGTCCAAAAGTATGTTCCACACTTAGGGCAGAGCTTCCTCACGTAGCCCACTTCCTTGAAGAATGGAAGACTGTACTCTCCTGCGGGAAACTTCAACAATTCTAAGCACTCCAGCTGCATGAACCTTGAGTTTTCAAAAGATTAACTAGCTGCGCCAATTTAAACCATTTCGCCAGTCTCATCGTACGTTTCTTCGAAGTACCCAGCCACCTTCCTGGCCACGAAACCGTCGATGAAGCATTACACAACGAATAGAACAATCACAGCGACTATGCCAGGCACAGCCAAGTTCACCAGATTAGCTGGAACATGAACGATAATCAAAGCGATGAACAAGACAAAACCCTGACCCAGCAGACTTTTCCAGTCCGTCCTTGTTTGCGTATGCCAGATTTCATCAGTCAGGGCCGCATTAAGCCAGGCAATGATAAAAAGAAGAATCACAAAACCGATTATCAACCCGATAATGTATCCGACAGGCACCAGAAAAGCAAGAAGAAAAACTCAAACAATCACCAGAACTAGGAAAATCACAGAGAACACTATACCCTGCCCAAAAATACTTCAACACGTCGCTCTTCCAAGAAATCTGCGGCTCTTCATGCTCCCATCTGCATCAAACAATAGCGTGGCAATAGGATTATATTTGATTTATGCAAATCAGGCGCATCCAGATGCACTTCTGATTCAAGAGGAAACCGGAACTTCACGTTCTTCTGTTTTCCTATCTTGAAGCCAGAGCAGTTTCGCTCATTCAGGTCCTCGCCAAACGTGGAATCGCAAGTTTGATTTAATCCATTTTGATTAAGAGAGTGACGATGCTTGCTGTGGCAGGGAGGTGAACGGTCACGGACGAAATACTTGAACTCTACTTGCTGAACATCCTCCTCACTCTAGGGATGTTTACCGTCCTAATCTTCCGCGCATGGATTGAACTCAAAAATTACCGTATGATGTGGAGAGAACTCGAATGGAAAAGAACGTACCAGACCATGGGGCGAGTGTTGAAAGCCGAGAAGGACATGTTCTCAAAGATGGAGGGTGGCGACGAGCTGTACCAACTGCTCTGCGAAATCTTCAACGTATCAGAGAATTAACTCATGGCGAATGCCAGACGCCCGTGGGTTCTTTGATCGTAACGTGATGTTTTTCCATTCCATACCGCCTAAAAGGCTTCGTCAAGTGCCTCTGAGACCTAGTTGCAGTTATGTAAAGACCCTTTTTTAAGGCGCGCTCCAGCCGCGTCTCAACCTTCTCAAGGTCCCTGTACAGTGAACCGCATTTTTCACACTTGAACCCCTTGTCCTTCCCCATTGACTTCAGTCTTTTCCCACATATACTACACGTCGGATTCTGGACTGCCATTTTCTCTGCGAGCTCCAACACGCGGATCTTCTCAAGATTTACGGTTAAAGGTCTTCTGCGCCTAGAAACTCGCACGGCGCCATAGACCCTAACCACGTCACCGACGATCAACTCTCTGGCAACGCGACGAAGATTGCCAGTGGGTTCGTAGGCTGCACAGTCAACTTGTCCAGTCTGGTCGCTGATCGAGAAGATGACATGCCTCGTCGGAACGATCCTTGGACCTGCATACACCTTTCCTCTAACGATCACAGAACTGTACGGAACCATTTGACTTAGGCTCTTGACCGGCCTCAAATGTGCGTCGGTTCCCTGGTTTGTCCTGAAGATCATCCATCTCTCAACAGGCTCGAAGGACTTTATCATATCGAACGCTTTTTTCACGATCTCTGCCGTCTCGCCTCTGACTCCCAAAAGGATAGGGTCAGGCCCCCTGGGCGTAATGATAACTCGGTTCTTCTCCAGATCAACGTTGTTGAAAGTGTAAGGCGCACTCGCTCTGTCCATCTCGAAGATTGAGGCTTCATCCACCCTTCTCTTCGACCCACAGTTCTCTGGGCTACGGTACGCGAGTATTTCATACGTGCAGTCTCCTTGGAGGTTTTCTCCAACAGCAGCCAGGCTCCCTATAATTCCACGTCCGCTCTTGAAGCCCACGGCTTCAGCCCCAAACCTGTTCACGAGTCTGACTGCATCCTTGAGGCTTACGACTTGGCTGATCGTTTTCTTCGCGAAGGCTCCTACCTCGCTCGGAATTCTCGGCCCACGGAAGAAGACTATCCCAGGTTCTGTCCCTTCACTGTCCAGATCTGAACAGTTCTCAACAGTGCTAATGACAATGTCCTTAATCCTGTTGTCAACGTTTTTGTTGTACCGAATTCTCAGACATAAGGCTCCATTTCCCCTCGTCTTCCACGGCACGTTGGGGTTCAGCCTGATCAAATTCGGGTAATCTATGAATCTGGCACCTAAGCCTTCGAGTTTCTCGACTAAAAGAGCAGCAACGTACGTTGTGCATCCCTTTCTAACTGAATCTGTGTCGTCTAAGCCGATGTGCATCGTGTTTTCAGTCATTCGGCGCAACTCGTTCTTCAAAAACATTATAGATTGGAACAGAATGCTATAGAGTTATTCATTCTTGTCAACAGAAGATATAACTCTCTCAAACGAACAAGCCGAATTGAAATACGGGAAGTAGCTAATTGAAAGGAACAAAAAAAGAAGGTTATGTGTTATTTACGAGCTTCTTCAACCACGATCATCGTCAGCGTTGATCTTACCTTGTCAAGTCGCCTAACTCGCCACGTCACGGTTTCCTTGAGTCTGTCCATGGTATCTGCTTTCACTCTGGCTATAATGTCGTAGACTCCGTAGACGGCGAAGGCTTCATCTACGCCTTCCACTTTTTTCAATTCCTTCAGTACGTCAGCCTCTGAACCAATTTCGGTGTTTATTAACACGAAAGCTGTTGGCATTTGAATCTCCAATGTATTGTTTGTTCTCAGCATTAAAAGATTTTGCTACAACAACCATTCAATTCTCTATTCGACAGGTTCCTGAGACCCAGAACGTGATCAGCATTCGTATAACGCATAGTTTTATCTTGACCTGAACATACTAGGCTTTCGGATTCAATATGGCAAATCAAAGCGTGAAAAACCCCATGACGAGTCGAGAGATGCGGGCGTTGGAGCTCAACGCGGAATACTTCGGCGTCTCAAGGCTTCAGTTGATGGAGAACGCGGGGCACCACGTAGCATTGGAAGTTGCCTCAAGGTTTAAGCCAGATAAATCTGTCGCAGTTTTCTGTGGTCTAGGCGGAAATGGCGGCGATGGGTTCGTTGCCGCGAGACACCTGTTCTCTCTAGGTTTCAAAGTTGCGATAGTCCTCGCAGGCAAGACTCAAGACGTCTCAGAAAGAGCAGCTTTAGAGAATCTCACGGCGATTCAATGCCTGAAGGACAGGATGAAGATCTACGAGGCCTATGACAGCACTCTGATACCGGAAATGAGTGCCGAAATAATAGTTGATGCCCTGCTAGGAACAGGCACACGGGGAAGCCTGCGGCCGCCTATCATGCAGCTGGTCAAGCAAATCAACAGGGCGAATGCCTTTCGAGTCGCGATAGACGTGCCCACGGGCGTTGATGCAGACACGGGTGAAATCTTCGGTGACGCAGTGAAGGCAGATCTGACCATAACGTTTCACAGGACGAAAAGTGGGCTCGAAAAGGCAAAGAAGTACGTGGGCGAACTCGCCGTGAAAGACATCGGGCTACCAAAACAATTCGAGGAATTCGCAGGCCCTGGTGACGTCTCACTAGCTGCAAAACCCAGGCCACCAGAATCCCACAAGGGAGACTTCGGCCGCCTATTGGTAGTTGGCGGAAGCGACATATACTCTGGGGCTCCTGCGCTGGTGGCGCTCGGGGCGATGCGAACAGGGGTTGACTTGGTCTACGTTGCTGCCCCAAGAAGAACGGCACTTGCAATCTCTTCCATGTCGCCTGATCTGATCACCATCAAGCTTGAAGGGGAACATCTTAGCCCAGACAATATTCGCATTTTGAAGACTTACTTCGAAATGGTTGACGCCGTCGCCGCAGGACCTGGTCTAGGCTTGGAACAGGAAACCGTTAGAGCGGTCCAAGCATTGATTGAGCTTGCTGTCGGTCTTAAGAAACCGTTGCTCTTGGATGCAGATGGTTTGAAAGCATTTGCCAAATCCAATAGAAAGCTAAACGCTCCTTTTGTGCTGACGCCGCACGCTGGGGAATATGCTATACTGACAGGCAGGAAGACACCACAAGATCTTCAGGCGAGAATCAAGGATGTTCAGAGAACCGCGGCGGAGCTTGGCGCGGTCATTCTGCTGAAAGGAGCAGTTGACATAATCTCTGATGGAAAGCGGTTCAAGGTTAATTTTTCAGGTAATCCGGGCATGACTGTAGGCGGAACCGGCGACGTGCTTTCTGGAATTGTTGGCGCCTTCTTGGCTCAGAAGGTTGATCCGTTTGAGTCAGCCGTAGCCGGCGCCTTCATCAATGGTGCCGCTGGAGACTTCGCCTATGAACGGAGGGGCTACCACCTCGTTGCCACAGATCTCATTGAATGGATTCCGAAAGTCATGAACGATCCCATGAGTCACTTGAAGGTGCAAAGGGCGGGTGCAAGATCGAGTTAGAATCACCATCTATCAGGCGGGTCAATGTGATCCCAGAAAATGCACCGCTCTCAAACTTGCCCATCATGGACTGATTCGCCTAGTCAGCCAGATCAGGTTCTTGCCAAAACGAGCCATCGTGCTTAACCCATTCTCCGAGATTGCCTTCTCTCCCGCTGACAGGCAGCGCGTCCAGGATTTCGGCCTGGTAGCGCTGGACTTTAGCTGGGAACGAACTGAAAATGTGCTACCGAAGCACGTGCGTGGGACATCCCGATGCCTCCCCATCCTAGTTGCTGGAAACCCTGTCAATTACGGTAAGCCTACCAAGCTCAGCACGGTTGAAGCTTTGGCCGCGGCTCTTTACATTTTAGGGTTCAAAGCAGGCGCTGCCGAACTGCTATCAATCTTCAAATGGGGACACACTTTTCTAGACCTGAACCATGAGAGACTTGAAGCGTATTCAACTGCTAAAAACAGCACTGAGATCATAGCCCTCCAAAAAAATGCGCTCGTCCAGCGCGCGGACCGGAAAGCTTTGGACAGCTATTAAATGCTTTGCAACCATATCTCTTGCATCGGCGACAGGAAGAGGGGCAGTCATAATGGTGGAGAAATTCAAAGTAGACCGAGCTGAGATCGTGCTGGTTCAGGGGGACATTACAAGCGTAGATGCTGATGCTATAGTGAATGCGGCAAATTCGACGCTTATGGGCGGGGGAGGCGTGGATGGGGCCATCCACACTAGAGGGGGACCTAGAATACTTGAAGAATGTAAACATATAAGGGCTACGCGATGGCCGAATGGTCTTCCAACAGGCAAGGCTGTCGTGACTTCTGGCGGCAACCTTAGGGCTAGGCACGTTATACACACGGTTGGACCGATCTGGCGCGGAGGCACTTCTGGTGAACCTGAACTGCTGAAACAAGCCTATCAGAACTCTTTGAGACTTGCCGTTGCCGAAGGGTTGAAAACCGTCGCATTTCCATCGATAAGCACGGGCGCTTATGGGTATCCGATCGAGAAAGCTGGCGAAGTGGCCATTGTTGCCGTGAAAGAATTCCTGAATAACGAAGATGGACTCGACAGAATAGTGTTCGTGTTGTTCACGAAGCACGATTTAAGCGTCTATAGAGAGAAAGCGAAAAAGGCTCTGAGTCAAGCCTAAACATGCCTATTGTGCCCACGCGTGCTATTGCGTTACCTTTCTCTTCTGAGAAAGTCACCTATGTCCACAATATTCTTCACGGCAATCTTGCTTTGGTCTTGGGTGTCCAAGTAGCGAAGTATCCTGCCGAAACCCAGGCAGTTGCCATGTTCGTTGAGGATCAGCGTGTAGTCGCCTTTTCTTCCTGGTCCTGACGTTCGAGTTATGCCTCGTTTGAATACATCTCGTCCGCAGATGAAGAGCCACTCGCTCTTCTTGTCGACTACTATTCTGTTTGCGTCTGTCTGTGCGATCATCGCCAACAGGTTGAAGCTCGGGAAAAACGTGTCATTCTCCTCTTTTCCCAGGTAGGTTCCCGCATAGAGGAAGTCCTTCCTGATGAGCCTTTTGAGCTTCCTGTCGAGGAGGAAGTATCTGCCGTCTTTCTTGACTATCAGATCTCGATCCAAACTCACGCTTGCGTTGAATTTGCTTATGAAATCGTTTATTTGCCTCATCTTCGATTCACCTGCTTTCTGAGTTTGCAAACAAAGAAACCCTGAGTTTTTCCGGGCCAGATTCTTCTGCAGTTTTCGACTGAACCGTCCAGTTTTCTTCCGAAAACCTTTGTCAACCCCTTCTCTCCATAGCAGTCAATATTCTCTGTCTGGAGACCCAAGTTTGCTATTGCCCAATCTATGTTCAATTCATCCTCTTCGGGTTCCAGCGAGCATGTCGCGTAAACTATTTCGCCGTGTTCTTGGAGAACTTTCTTCGCTTCAATTAGGATTTCTCTTTGCAGCTTCGCGTTGTTCTCAACATTTTCTATCGTTCTTCTGCTGAACCATTCCTCATCGGTTGCAAAGTTGCCTGAGCACGGCATGTCCAAGAGTATTCGGTCGAACTTCAAATTGAGTCGCCGACATAGCCTTGCATCCTGATTATAAACTATGGTGTTTCTAACTAGGCATCTCTCCAGATGGTTTGACAGGGCTGCCAGTCTTCGCTTCTCAATGTCCAAGGCAATTATCACACCTGTGTTACACATCAAATCAGCTAATTGGACAGTCTTTCCACCAGGAGCCGCACACGCATCCAGAACAAGTTTATCCTTTAACTCGCTGAAAAGCATGACAGGTATCTGGGCAGCTGCCTCCTGAATTGAGTAGAAGCCCAAGAGGTACTCTGTCATCGCGCCTACTGAAAAGTCTGATTCTGATATCCAGTAGCCGCCTTCAAGGAACGGAATCTTCTGAAGTTGTACGCCTCGAGATTCGAGCCTTTCCTTGATTTCGGTCCTTTCAGCGTTCATGCAGTTGATTCTGATAGCTTGCTTGAGTTCGACAGGCTCATATCTCCAGCCCAGTTGGCGGTATCGGTTTACGAAGAATTCCTTGCCAGACATCAACCTGACATAATAAGCCTTTTCATAAAAAGATGACGTTCGAAAAAGGTCACTTGCTCAGCCTTCGTGCGAACCATTTTCGGATTTCTTCCGCGAGAATCACGATGCATGCTAGAAACACTAGAAAAGCCCATTGCACAGGTCCTATTGCCGTCGTGCCAAAGAATGGCTGCAAAACTGGCACATAAATAAGCGCGGACAGGATTGAGATTTGGGCGAGTATGCCGAGCCAGATCCACCTGTTGCTTCTGGGGCTCGTTTTGAAGAGGGAGACCTTGTGTGTTCGGCAAGCAAGAACGTTGCCAACCTGAGCCACGACTATGCCTGCAAAGGTCATCGTGACGCCTATCGAATATGCTGGGCTTCCTGTGAAACTTTTGAGGGCGGCTCCTTGCATTCCTAGATGCCACCCACCTTGAGACCATGCGGTGAGACAGCCGTACATCGCTCCGGCCGAGATGATTAGTCCCACATACAGTGAACGCAGGAACACTCCTCCGCTGAATATTCTCTCTTTGACGCTTCGGGGTGGCTCCTGCATTATGCCCTGTTCTACTGGTTCACGGCTCAATGCGAGAGATGGGATGACATCTATAGCCAAGTCTATAGCTAAGACCTGGGCGACCAATAGAGGAAGAGGTAATCCTAGCGTTGCGTAGAGTACGTAAGGGATAAGCTCTGCCCAATTGTGCGAGAAAACGTAGATTATGAATTTTCTCAGGTTCTCATAGATTGCGCGTCCAGATTCGATTGCCTTGACTATTGAAGCAAAGCTGTCGTCCAGCAATATCATGTCTGCGGCTTCTCGGGCGACGTCTGTTCCAGAGGCGCCCATCGCCACTCCGATGTCTGCTTCCTTAAGCGACGGAGCATCGTTGGCACCGTCCCCTGTGACGGCGACGACTTCACCGCTCTCTTTAAGCACTTTAACTATTCGAAGCTTCTGCTCGGGCGAAACCCTTGCAAATATGATGTCTCCTTTCTTGACCTCTTCCACGATTTCATGATCACTCCTTGTTTCTAGGTCTACGCCTCGTATTATTCGGCAATTTGCTTCGGCTACCATGCCAACTTCTGCAGCGATGGCTTGGGCGGTTGGGCCGTAATCGCCAGTGATAATCACGGTTCTTATTCCAGCTTCCTTCGCTAGCCTCACCGCTTCCTCAACTTCTGGACGTGCAGGGTCTCTCATGGCTGCAAGTCCGACTAGAATCATGTTCTTCTCGACGTTTTTGCCCTTGGACCACTGCGTTTCGGTTAACTCTCTGTATGCTATGGCTACTACGCGCAGGCCTTCTCCTGCAAACTCGCGGATCTTTTCTTCAACTGAACATAGATATTGTCCGGCCAAATCTGCGGTCTCTCCGTCGACGGCTATCTTGTCACATATAGAGAGGACGCTTCTCGGGGCGCCTTTGGTGTAGACAAGAAACTGATGCCCGTTCTTGTGGATGGTCGTCATCCTTTTTCTTTTCGAGTCAAAGGGCCTGACGTCGACGATGGGCTTCTGGGCAAGCACGCTCTGAACGTTGAGCCCATATTTCATAGCGGCGACAAGCATGGCGCCGTCGGTGGGATCTCCTACGATGTCCCATGATCTGTGCCTGTCTGAAGGCGGTTCGACTTTCGCGCTGTTGCAGAGAGCTGAGATCTCAAGAAGCTTTTCAATCGTTTGCGATTCATGTTTTTCAATCGTCTTGCCATTGTTGGTGAATGCGCCGTCCGGCGCATATCCCGCTCCTGAAACTTCTACGACTTTGTTGTTAACCCATATTTTCTTGACGGTCATTTCACCCTTGGTGATCGTTCCGGTCTTGTCAGTGCATATCACGGTCACGCTTCCGAGTGTCTGGACCGCGGACAATCTTTTTACGAGAACGTTCTCTTTGACCATTTTTAGCACATTTATGGCGAGGGCGCTTGACACGGTGACCTGCAAGCCTTCAGGGACTAGGGCCACCATCACGCCTATCATGAATAGTATGGCGCCTATGAGACTTAGTTTGAGCCAAACGAGACTTGCGGCAAAAAAAATCGTTCCCACCGTGATGGCCAGTATGAAATCATACCTTGCCGTGTACGCAATTTCCTTTTGCAGCGGGCTTGGTTCTTCTCGAATTCCTTGGGTTAGTCCGGCAATCTCCCCGAACTTGGTGCCCATGCCTGTCTTGATCACGACTGCTTTGCCTTGCCCTTTGGCCACGCTTGTGCTCATTAGAACAAGGTTTGGCGCATCCAAGTAATTGCTATCTTCAATCTTCTCGGCCTTGGCAGTTCGTGGCTGCGGTTCAGATTCGCCTGTCAGGGGGACGTTGTTTGTCCACAGTTCGAAGGCTTCGATCAGTCGGCCGTCAGCTGGGACTCGATCGCCCTCTTCAAGCACTATGATGTCGCCCGGAACCAGATCTTTGACGAATATCTTCTGCAGTTCTCCGTCCCGGACGACCTTGGCGTACTCGGGCATCCAGCTTTTCAGGGTCTCCATGGCTTTTTCGGCCCGCCATTCTTGGAAAAGACTGAAGAAAGTGTTGATAAGAACTACGACCAGGATGATGAAGCTGAGTTCCCACATGCCAGGATCATTTTGCCACGCGCCGCCGATGGCCGCAAGCAGACTCGCGAAAAGCAACAGAACACTGAACAGGTCTTTGAGGTGACCCAGAAACTTGTAAGTGATAGGCACGCCTTTCTTTTCAACAAGCATGTTTGGACCGTATTTTTCAAGTCTCCTTCTAGCTTCTTCCTTGGTTAATCCGTTCAGGGTAGTCTCAAAAGTCTCGAAAACTCCGCTTACAGGCAGGTTCACGGCATCCTTCAAGGGAATCCCTTCTGTTCAAAATCTGAGGCTAATACAGGCGCTAGTATCCTTGAGAGAGGATTTCTCGAATCATGCTCTCTGCTGAGAAAGCGATATCCCGTGCCGTGATGAGCAATGGTTTTTGGAGATCGTGCATTCGAATCATCCGTGCAAAACATGCGCCGTTTGTAAGCCTGCTCAGTTTTGAGCATGGCATCAACGTTTTGCTGCTAGCAATGAGAAAGGCTCGGATTTAAACCAATCGGCTCGCCCGGCACACTCCGACTCGGACAAACCTTAAATTATGAAATGCCAGACCATAAATGATGATCAGATGGTTCAGGAGTACGCTTTTGTCATGATGACTAAGGAGAAATGGTGGAACAGGTTTATTTCGGATCATCACGAAGGAAAGAGGATGCAGTCCTACGTTCAGAAAGGCTTGGCCCCGCCCAAGAACATATCACAAATCCTATTCTATGTGAGCAAGCCTATCGGCGAAATCGCTGGCTATGCCGAGTTCGTTCAGAGAACAATCGGCGAGCCTATGGAAGTATGGGGAAAGCATGGAGAAGAATCAGTCATGAGGTCCGAACGGGAATACCGAGAATTCCTCGGAGAGCAACGTCAAGTCTCATTCATCAGATTTCAAGACCTGGTTGAAGCAAGGCATGGGTTGCCACTTGTTAATGTTCTCGCGATACTGGGCATGAGAAGACTATCCCGAAAAGGCTTTTATATTGACAAAGAAACTGCGGAGAAAATGGTTTCGTACATGGACCGATAATATATTGAATCGGCAAATTGCAGGGAAATAGGGTTCACATCAAGCTTTTAGGATCCTGATAGCACGTGTCTAGGAGCCCTCTTCCTGTTTCAAGAAGGTTCGAATCTATTCTGTGCGTTTTGCCAGCGTGTTTCGAAGCTATCAGAGTTTCTGATCGTGCGCAGGCATTCTAAAAACGTTCGGCAAAAAGTTAATAGGTCGCATTTTTCATTTCCATGTAGCTCGCCTTTGGACAGTGGAAATTGGAATGTTGCGAAAAGTCACTAATGCATTGCACACTCATGGACGCCGTGTTACGCTGAGGAAGGCCTGATTATGGGACGCTACAGACAGGTCGACGAAATCGTTAAACTGATGGAAAATCCGAAGATAGTTAGGAACGCAAGTATTATAGCACATGTTGATCATGGGAAGACAACGCTTTCAGACAGTCTTCTGGCTGCTGCAGGCATAATAAGTGAGAAAACAGCAGGTCAAAAACTGTTTTTGGACTCGTGGGAACTTGAGCAGAAGAGGCAGATGACCGTTTTCGCCTCAAACATAAGTCTGATCCACTCGTTCAAGGACACGGATTATCTCATAAACTTGATCGACACTCCTGGTCACATCGACTTCAGCGGGGCAGTCACCCGGAGCCTTCGCGCAGTGGACGGTGCACTTGTGGTCGTGGACGCTGTTGAGGGTCCTATGACTCAGACGGAGACGGTTCTGATGCAAGCCCTGCGTGAAAGGGTCAAACCCATCCTTTTCATAAACAAGGTTGACAGACTCATCAAAGAGATAAGACTGACTCCAGAGGAGATTCAACGCAGATTTGCCAAAGTTATTCTCAGGATAAACAACCTAATCGAGAAGTACGCCCCTCCCGAGCATAAGAAGGACTGGCAGGTTTCAGTTGAAAGTGGGCGTGTGGCATTTGGTTCAGCACTCCATAAGTGGGGCTTAAACTTACCCCACATGAAGGCCAAGGGCGTTACGTTCAAAGAGATTATCGATGCTTACACTGGGGAGTATGAGGAAGTCGGAAGAAAGGTTGATGCTTTGAGCAAGAAGGCTCCGTTGCATGAACCTGTGCTGGACATGTTCGTTGAGCACTTGCCTAACCCGTATGAAGCGCAACCTTATAGGCAGAGCCAGATCTGGCCCGGTGACCCGGACAGCCAGGTCGGTAAGGCGATGGCTAAGGTTGATCCGAAAGGGCCAGTTCTCATGTGTGTGACGACGATTGAGGTTGATCCGCACAGCGGCGTTATCGCCATCGGCCGCGTCTTCAGCGGAACCGTTGAAAAAGGGAAGACCGTTGGCCTGGTAAACAGTCATCAGAAGGGACTGATTCAGCAAGTCTACATGAGTATGGCTGCAGACCGGGAAATTATTGACAGGGTTCCAGCCGGAAACATTGCCGCAGTCTCGGGACTCCCAGCGATACACGTGGGCGAAACGGTTGCCGAGGCAGATGTGGAGACGCAGGCGTTTGAGGGGTTAAGGTATGTTTCTGATCCAGTGGTCACCGTGGCTGTTGAGCCGGCTGATGTTAAGGACCTTCCTCTCTTCGATAAGGTCATGCATAGGCTGACAACAGAAGATCCGAATCTGCACTTCTCAATCAATAAGGAAAGCGGCGAATACCTTCTCAGCGGTATGGGTGAGCTTCACCTTGAGATCACGGCTTACAGAATGCAGGAAGCAGGTTTGAAGGTAAAAACCAGCAAGCCGATCGTGATCTATCGTGAAACTGTTAGTCATGACTACAAGGGTCCGGCAATAATGGGGAAGAGTCCGAACAAGCACAATAAACTCTGGGTCACGATGGAGAAGCTGCCGGACGAAATCATCGAAGCGATGAGGTCGGAGAAGATTTCGGAAATGCAGACTCGTGAAGAGAGACAGAAAACCCTGAAGGGATTTGGCTGGGCAACAGAGGACGCGCGTAATGTTGTTGCAGTCGAGGGAAACAACCTGTTGGTGAACAGGATTAAGGGAAGGCAGTACGTTGACGAAATAATGGATCACGTAAAATCCGGTTTCCGAGAGGCCATGTTCACTTCGGTGCTTGCAAAAGAGCCAGCTTACGGGTTGAAGGTAAACTTGGAGGACGTTACGGTTCACGAAGACCCAGTGCACAGAGGCCCAGCGCAGATATTGCCCATGACTTGGCGTCCGATCTGGTGTGCATTCCTCTTGAGTGACCCGAAACTCCTGGAGCCGTTGATAAGCTTTGAATGCAAGGTTCCGAACGAGTTCGTTAGCGGCGTCATAGCCATAGTTCAGAAACGCAGAGGCAAAATCTTGGACATGGTAAACGAGGAAGACATGATTATTGTCAAGGCCGAAATGCCTGTTTCCGAATCATTCGGGCTTGCGGAGGAATTGCGATCGTCAACGCAGGGCAGAGCCTTCTGGGCTACACAGTTTAGCCGCTGGTCTCCGGTTCCAGAACAGATGCAGGCGGAAATCATAAAGCAGATACGTGAACGCCGCGGGCTGAACCCAGTGCCGCCTAGAGCTGAGGAATTCTTCGAAGATGCGTAAACTCAAAGCTTTCTTCAACATCCCCGTTTTGTAACGTTTTCCTCGATCTTGAGGTTTTTGGAAAAGCTTTTTTGATTCTGAGGAGTATGGCCCTTTGAGGAGTAAAAGTGATCGTTGGCGTTTGTGGCAGTCCAAGAAATCAAGCCACGGAATATGTTTTGAAAAAAGCCTTAGCGATGCTTGAGGAATCCGGTTTCGAAACATGTTTCTTTACCGTCAGAGGCAAAAAACTTGGCTTCTGCACTCACTGCGACTATTGCCTGAAAAACAAAGGGTGCGTTATCAACGATGACATGGAAGAAGTCTACGACCTGTTCAGTAAAGCCGAAGGAATTGTCATTGCGACTCCTGTGTATAACGGCGGGCTCAGTGCCCAAGTCAAATCAGTCATGGACAGATGCAGAGCCTTGGTTGTGGGTGATCGTGATTTTTTTAGGCAAAAAATTGGGATGGCCATTGCGGTTGGAGGCGATAGAATGGGCGGGCAGGAACAGGCGATACAGCAGATCCTGACTTTCTACATCATAAACGGGATGGTACCCGTTAGCGGCGGCTTCTTCGGGGCCAATCTTGGAGCGACTTTTTGGTCAAAGGACACTCTGGCAGGAGTGAGAGAGGACGAGGAAGGGTTCAGAAGCCTGAAAAAAACGGTAAAAAGATTCGCCAGGTGCATGAGGAAGCCTGAACCTGAAGAGAAGGGTTGAGGATCTTTCTTGATGAATGAAGCAGAAAAATCGACCAAGAAAAGGAAGGTTGCGTGGGGCATCACCGGCAGTGGAGATAAACTGCAAGAAACGGTGGAAATCATGAGTGAGATCAAGAAGCAGTATGAGAACGTTGTCAGCATCGAAGTGTATCTTTCTAAGGCAGGCGAACAGGTTGTCAAGTACTACAAGCTTGATGACTGTTTGAAGAGCAACTTCGGAAGAGTCACGGTTGAGGTCGACTCCAATTCGCCGTTTCTAGCTGGTTGGCTCGAAACGCAGAAGTATGAATTCCTGCTTGTTGCCCCAGCTACCTCGAACACTGTGGCGAAGATCTCGAATGGAATAGCTGATACCTTACTTTCGAACGCGTCAATCATGGCCCTAAAGGCGTTAGTCCCTGTTTACATTATGCCCTGTGACTACAAAGAAGGGTTAATTCATACCAAGCTTCCTGGCGGTCAAGACATTACGCTGAAGGTTAGGAAAGAAGATGTTGCGAACGTGAGGAAACTAGAGGCTATGGAAAACGTGTCTCTGATCGAAAAGCCTCAGGACATTCGAAGGGTTTTCAGAAAGCATTTTGAAAATGTTTGATTTGGCGCAAGCGGTTCCTTTCCGCATCCTAGGCTGGTTTTTTGGGTTTCCAGCATGAAGTCTCGTGTGTGCTGATGGCATGACCTGCCCAAATGTTGGGTTGAAATCACGTGGACAGAGAGAGACGGCCTCCCCTCCCTCCCCCGGTCGGTTTTTCTGACCTTGATTTTCACTGTTTGTCTGTGTGGATTTAGGAAATTTGGCGTGTGTTATCTGTATTTTGGGATGTTGTAACATCCGAACATTTGACCTCCCCCCTCCTAGGTAGGTTTTTTCGGCGTTCGTGAGTCGATCTTCAAGCGTAGGTTGGTTGTGCGAGTGAAAGTTTTGGCGATGGCTCTGTTCAACCTTGGTTTGACTCTGTGTTCCGCGCAAGCGGGTTCTGTTAAGCGCGCGCTGAACCTGAAGATGATTTGATGCTCTTTAAAATCTTTGCAGCCACGGCTTTGCCTTGGATCCTGCAGTTTCCTCTGATTTTGAAGTTGAAAGAGACCAACGTAACCCGATCTCGGGTCCGATTCCAGATTTGAAGCTTAGTTCTGAAGCAAAGTTAGCGTATATGCTTTGGTGCAGTCGCCGGTATTTGGACCCAAATGGGTTCAAGTCCAATACCTCCTCTTTGGCTGTTTTTGCAAAGGCTTTATTGGCGCGCGCTTCATTACCTCAAATCAACCCTATACAGCGCGCGCAAAAATAACGACTGGAGGTAGTCCAAACTGAAAGCGAAACTTGGATTACGAATAATTGTCGGTGGTCCCCCAAACTCCGGAAAAAGCACATTTGCCGTCAGCATAGCAATGGCGTTGCGCTCATTTGGCGTTGATGTGTTCGTAAAAGACCTTGATCTTGCGTCTGAGACGGTCAAATATATCATTGGAGAAGAAAGCTGGGAAAAACGATCTAAGGCCAAAAAGGAATGGACAACTTCACTTGCTGAGGAAGCTGCGAAACAATTCAAGGACGCCTCGAATGAACATGACGTAGTAATAGGGGATGCACCAGGAAGGATAACCGAGATCACGCGTATAATCTCCCGAGAAGCTTCTCATAGTTTTATCTGCTGCAGAGATGATTGCAAAGATGAGATTGAAAAATGGCAGACCTTTTTTGAATCGTTGAAGAAAGAAGTGATTGTCATTGCGACTTCGAAGCTAAGCGGCACAGAAAGCATGTCAGTCAACGAGATAATAAAGGCAACCGTCATCGATTTGAACAGGAAACCAAAATCCGAGGGAATTGTCAAAGCAATAGCTTGGCACATTAAACTAAAACTCAAGATCTAGGTGTCGCGCAGCTCCTTTATAGCTGAATCAATTTCTTTGACGTTGTCTTTGTCATTGCTGAATCTGACAATAGCCGAAAATTCCAACTCTTTCCCGGTCTTTCTTAAGGCTTCGAGGGCTTCACTTTGATCCTTAAGTCCGTATCTTTTCAGATCATTGAAAACATTTATGGAGTCCAAATCTCCTTCAGGTTCTAGATAGACATCAAAACCTTTGTGTTTTAGCTTCTCGACAATGGTGAGTATTCGCAAGTATTCTTTTTTGGAGTCTACTTTGCCGAAATGACGCGAGACCGCAATCCGCGCTGGTTCGAGACTATCAACAGACTCGGTATAGCTTAGCGAAGTATTATCATATGTAGCGTCAAAAACATGGACATCAGCTATTGTCTTATCATACTCGATAGAGAACCTAAGCGTGTGCGCAAGGTCCCTCATTGCATCTATTGTAAAATTGTAGAGACTCTTGGTTAGTATTAGCTCAATTTGACCGTGGTCGATTGCCCAAATGCAATTAACCTTATCGCCTGGCGAGAAGAATTTCTTAGGCAAGTATAGTATGGGTGAATTGCCTCCCCTACTAACACGCGCGCATACTTTCTCCTTCAAAGATGATTCTTTAAGGGATGCTCGCCCTTTCAAGAGGGAAGACAATTTTACACTACCTCAATGCACTATTCACTATCACTACTAAACGGTAGTGATAGCAACTTATAAACATTCTGTTCTTGGGTTCTGTCATCCGAAAGAATGGATCTGCATGGCTTTGGGTGTTGGTCTCTACGGACCCGTACGTAAAAGGGTTCGAGTCCAATTCCTCGTCTGGAATATGATAGGGCCGCCGGGATTTGGACCCAAATGGGTTCAAGTCCTTAATTCATAGCGCGCGCGAGCTGGCTCCAGGCCATCTCGCAGGTCAACCCGCTCACGTATGAAGTGAATGCCCTTCGAGGCTTGATGATCGTCGATGGAAGCAGCAGCTACGGCATCGGCTTTAGCACCCGCTTTGATCTGCTTGTGCTGTTCGCTGGTATGATAGCACTAGTTATAATCGGATCGAGAGTTTATCCCAAAGGGGTCGTATAGTTACCCTCAAGAACGCGGACTATAGTACTGTAATTAATCCAGACCAAAACGTAGGGAACAGTGACGGTTGCGGAACACGGCCAAAGAAGCTCCAAACCAACAATCAAAAAAGCCAAGTCTGATAGATATATTTTGTGAGATGCAATTCACATGAAATATGGCTACAACATTCGTGCAGTGCACTCCTATCCAGAAATCAAGGCTCTAGCTTTACAGGCAGAAGAGTACGGGTTCGACTCTGTCCACGTCCCCGATCACCTAATCGGGTTTGACCCAGAAAGAAAACAACCCGTTCTTGAAGCTATTGCTCTCATGAGTGCCATCGCTGTCGAAACACAAAAAGTGAAGATAGGGCACGTCGTGTTAGCCAATTCTTTCCGCAACCCCGCCTTAACAGCCAAGATCATTTCTACACTCGACAACATCTCCAACGGTCGCACTCTGTTGTGGATTGGCGCAGGCTGGTACGAGGACGAGTACAAGGCTTACGGCTACCCTTTTCCCTCGGCCAAGGAACGCGTGGATCAACTTGAAGAATCTTTGACAATTTTCAAGAGACTCTTCACAGAAGATGTAACCACCTTCGAGGGGAAATTCTGGAAGCTTGAAAACTGCAAGAACTTCCCAAAACCAATCCAGAAACCTTGGCCGCAAATTGTCATTGGCGGAAAACAAAACAGACTCGTCACCATTGCCTGTCGTGATGGAGACGGCATAAACCTTCCTCACCACGGCCTCGACGAATTGGAAGAGAGAACCCGCTTCATTGCTTCAAAGCTTAAGAAATACAACAGGGACCCAGAGAGATTTGAAATCTCCGCTTTCAACCTTATTACCCTTGTCGACAACGAGGAAGAGCTGAACGAAGCCATCCGCCAGATTATCGAACGAGCCAAGCAAGAGAACGAGGAACTTAGCAGAGAACAAATCCTCAGAAACAGTTTCATCGGCTACGTTGAAGATGTCAAAGCAAAAATCAGACGCGCAGAAGACTTGGGCGTGAGAAAAATGGTCATAGTCGTCCACGGGAGCCCCTCAGTCAAAGACCCCATGAAGCTTTTCCACGATGAGCTTATGTAATACCCATTCCAACGGGAACGCGTGCGCTTTAAAGATTCTCTCTTGCCGGGAAACCCATGGAAACACGCGTGAGGACGATCTGAGATCGGTCGAAACATATTTCTGCATGAAGAAAGGTCGTGTTCTTCTAGCTACATCAATAGTAATGTTGGCAACAGGTTTTCTATTGTCGATCGATTAGAATAGGGATAATAATCTGGGAAGGACAGAAGTTGAGTCTGCCAACTAGAAGGAAACCCAAAATTGCGATATTCGATGTCGAAGGAGTGCTGATTCCTGAGAATCGGTATCTGTTTTTTGAGGTGGGGAGAAGTCTTGGCTTCCTGAAGTCCTTAAGATTACTCTTCTACGGAATTCTCTACTGGTTGGGCATAGCCTCGCTGAAATCAACGATGAAACATGTCTTCAGGCCTCTTAAGGGCTTCAGAATTGACGAGCTCCTGCAGATTTTCAGGCAGATACCGCTGGTTCCTGGAATGAAACTAGTTTTTGAGAAAATCAGGAGTGATGGCTGCAGAACTGCGTTGATAAGCTCTGGGCTTCCCACTCTTGTCGTGAAGGACTTGGCGTTGACGCTCAACGCGGACAAAGCCTTCGGTTTTGAATTGGAAGTGAGAAATGGTGTATTCACGGGAGAAATCTGGGGCGACGTGATTGAACGCGACGGGAAGTTGTTGGTTCTGAGAAAGCTCCTGCAAACTGAGAAGCTGACAGCTAAGGATTGCGTTGTGATTGCGGATGATCGCAACAATGCGTCCATAATGCTTCCGGAGGCGCTGAAGATCGGCTACAACCCTGATTTTGCAGTCCGAATGAAGGCAGACCACGTGGTTGTTGGTCGCCCGCACGAAATCCTTTCTTTGATGAATAGTGAAACTATATTGAACCGAAATCTACCCACCAAGAATCAAGTTCTTCGAGAGACAATCCACGCGTGCGGCTTCGCGGTGCCTCTTCTTTCGGGAATTGTCGGTCTCTACCCTACTGTTCTTCTAATTCTACTCATAACTTCACTGTATATGCTCTCTGAGTTGTTGATGATGGAAAGGAAGACTCTGCCCATAGTTTCCTTGATAACTCGACATGCCGCGACATCAGAAGAAATCTATGGCTTTCGCACTTCACCAATATTCTTTGCTTTCGGAATACTGCTCACGTTGTTGTTCTTTCCGCGTCAAGCAAGTGGCGCCGCTATCGCAGCATTTGCGCTAGGCGACAGCACAGCCTCAATCTTCGGAGGAATGCTCGGAAGAAAAACGCTTCCTTACAACAAAGGCAAAACCTTGGAAGGCTCACTAATCGGCTTCCTCTTTGCATTCTTGGCCGCCGCTTTCTTTGTGAATCCCATTGCGGCCCTTCTAGGGGCAGCGGTGGCCATGTTGATTGAGAGCATGCCGCTACCGTTGAACGATAATCTGCTCGTGCCCTTAATCACGGGATTTGTACTTACGCTAGCAGTCTAAGCGCGCGCTCATACGCCCGTCGGGATTTGGACCCAAATGGGTTCAAGTCCCACTCGTTTTGAACCTGAATTATGGTGCGGTCGCCGGGATTTGAACCCGGGATCACAAGCTTGGAGGGCTTGTGTCCTAAACCAGACTAGACGACGACCGCATTCATTCTTTGATTCTGAGGCTGATTCTTTCCTTTCTGAGTCATTGACTATTAGGCTTTGGGTCATTGGATTCGTTGGTAAATTGGTCTTTGGTCTATTGATGTCTAGGCTTAGGATTCTATTCGCATCATTCAGAGAGATTTGATGATAGTGGAATTTAGGCTTTCCGTCCTCCATTCTGTCATAGTGTCTAATCCTTGCATACTTTCCCTTATTCAAGACTTGTAGATATCCAACACATTCGCATACTGGACACTTTCCCTTTGCCATTCTTTCACCTCCCTTAAGGTTTCATTGACCCATGGCCTTAGGGACACTTAGTTAAAAGGATCAGTACCAAAATTCTCTATAAGGTGTATAAAGCATATCTACTCTAAGATTTGGAAATGTGCGATATAATGCTTTTCAAAGACAGTGATCTTGTTCCCGATACATCACATAAGCAGTGATAATAACACATCTATAACATGGAGGTTAAGAATAGCTTTCTTTTCTGTTGTATTGTTTCTTTATTCCTTCTCTTCAGAGTATTCTTAGGGAATGTTAAGTAATTGGTCAATGATAAACACCATACTATCAGCTCAGAAGGCTAATGATTAGGTCATTGGCAGATAGGGTGAGACTCCCAAGTTTACTAGGGTAATAAAATCAGGAGGATCAAGATACCACACAATAGAGATATTCTGGACTTAGTGTTTAGTCTCTGGTGTTTTAAAGAGTTTGTACTTGGTTTGGTGAGACTGAGGTGGGGAAGTTTGGGGTTTTCTGGTTTTCGGCATACTTTAAGCTTGTAAGGTGTACTCAGTAATCATTAGTGCAAGGGACTAGAGAGTATGAGCGAAATAATAGGAGCAATTTATCCCGTCCCGAGGGAGTTTGTTGATCGTCTATTTGATGGGAAGACTAAAGTTTTCGTTAAATACGTGGTACACAATACTACGAAATTGGCTCCAAGACATAAGGTGATATTCTACGCCTCTCATGGATCAAAGAAATTGGTGGGAGAAGGCACAGTGGAAAAAGTTGAGTTTCTCAGTCCTGAAGCTGTCTTTGCAAAATACAAAGAACGACTGTTTCTAAATGAGAGCGAATTCTATGCCTATGTTGGAAGGTCGTTATCACGGACTCGTTCAAAGATGATGTTGACATTAGTTCTGAAAAAGTTGCATAAGTTTGCCCAGCCTGTGGGTTACAGTAGACCGATAACGATGGCTGGACAATATCTAGGGATTAATGAATACGACTCTCTAATTGGAAAGTACAAATGATGAAGCTGGGGCTTTGAGAAAGTCTTAACTGAAAATGGCTTGTCAGTGTATCTAGTATGGATAGAATGGCCTCATTAGAGAGAACTAAAGTTCTAGTTGAGAAATATGCCGAATTGGAGAAAGAAGGGCGAATCGGTAAGTATAACGAAGAGATGACTAAGAAGGATTTTATTCTTCCTTTATTCGATGCTTTGGGCTGGAATACTGTTGATTCGAGAGAAGTTAGTGCCGAGGAGAGAGTGTCTAAACAAAGGGTGGATTATGGTTTTAGGATAAATGGCATTCCGAAATTCTTTCTAGAAGCAAAATCGCTAAAGGAAGACTTGGACAATCGCAAGTTCATTGATCAAGCAATAAACTATTCTTGGCTCAAAGGTTGCACTTGGGCTGTTCTCACTAATTTTGAGAGTGTGGTAGTTTTCAATGCTGAACTAAAAACTGAGCATCCTTGGCAAAGTCAGCTCAAGAGAATTCATTGTCGTGAGTTTTTGGAGCATTTTGATGAGCTTTGGCTTTTGTCAAGGGAGAGCTTTGAGCAAGGTCTAATCGACAAGGAAGCAGAAAAATGGGGTAAGAAAGCTAAGAAAACCAGCGTTGACAAACAGCTCTTGACTGATTTCACAAGATTTAGGGAATTGCTTTCTAGGAATATTACGAAACGTAACCAAAGCAAGAATCTGACAGAAGAGGAATTGGACGAGTCAATTCAACGGATTTTAGACAGGTTAATCTTTATCAGGAATTGTGAAGATAGAGAGCTTGAAGCAAGAACACTCATTTCGAATTTAAGGGAATGGGAAAGCAAAGGCAGAGGACATTTAATAAAAAGCCTCAGAGAAGTCTTTGCTTATTTTGACACGGCATACAACAGCAAGATATTCGCTAACCATTTATGCGACAATCTGGAAATTGACAATGACGTTTTGCACGAAATAATAGAAGGACTCTATCACACAAGAGACAACTTTGTTTTCTATGATTTTTCGGCTATTGACGCAGATGTTCTGGGGACAATTTATGAACAGTATCTGAGTCACATTTTGAAGAAAACTGAGAAAAGGGCAACACTTACCGAAAACCATGTTCACAAGAAAGAACAAGGAATTTACTATACTCCAACATACATAGTTGATTACATAGTCAGGAATGCTCTAGGAGAACTGCTCGAAAAGAAGAATGTCAATATCGAAAAAATAAGAGTGTTAGACCCCGCTTGCGGTTCTGGGAGTTTCTTGATTAAGGCTTTTGATGTTCTAAATGAACATTATCAACAGAACGATAAAGATTACAGCCAAACACAACTTGACTCCAAAACTGGCACAACGTTCACAAGAAAAGTGAAGATTCTCCAAGACAATATTTTCGGTGTAGATTTAGACAAACAAGCTGTAGAGATTACACAACTCAATCTTTTGTTGAAAATTGCGGAAAAGGGTCATCGTTTACCATTGTTGGAAAGAAACATAAGATGTGGAAATTCATTGATAGATGATGAGAAGCTAGCACATGATAAAGCTTTCAAATGGGAGGAGCAATTCAACGAGATCATGAGAGAAGGCGGGTTTGATGTTGTAATTGGGAATCCGCCTTATGTTCGGCAAGAGGAATTGAGTGAAATAAAGCCTTACCTTGAAGCAAACTACGAAACCTATCAAGGAACGGCAGATTTGTTTGTGTATTTCTTCGAAAAAGAATTGAAAATACTGAAAGAAGACGGTTATTTTGGCATGATTGTTTCCAACAAATGGCTTCGGGCGGGCTATGGAAAGGGTCTTAGGAAATTGCTGACTGGGTTTTGGATTGAAGAGTTCATTGATTTTGGAGGTCTGAGGGTATTTGCCGATGCAACAATCTATCCATGTATTATTATCATAAGAAAAATCAAGAAGCCGAATCCGAAAATTAGAATTTGTAAGATAGAAACATTGGAATTTGGTTCGCTTGCGGAATATGTAGGAAACAACTCTTTTTTCATTGACCAAGACGGGCTAAGTGAAAATGAATGGAACATCCAAAAGACAGAAGCAAATGAGTTACTTAAGAAACTAAGAACTAGTGGGCTACGACTTGAAGAATATGTTGGGGCTAAGATATGCTATGGGATAAAGACAGGTCTAAACGAAGCATTCATAATAGATGAGAAAGAGAAGGAAGAATTGATATTTGATGATTCAAGAAATGAGGAGCTAATCAAACCATTCTTGACTGGAGCAGAATGTAAACGGTACGTGGTGAAATCCAGGAAGAATTACATCATTCTTACGAAAATTGGCGTAGAAGTGGAGAAATATCCTGCTATATACAAGCACTTGGGTGATTTTCGAGAGGCTCTTGAAAAGAGATGGGACAAAGGGAACTATTGGTATGAACTTAGGGCGTGCTCTTATTACGATTTATTCGATCGACCGAAGATTGTATGGGGGAATCTTGCTACAAGGTCTTCTTTTTCACTAGATGAAAAGAACGGATTTTATGTTAATGCTCCAGCATGTATTCTGGCAACTAAATCTAAATACGTTTTGGGTATCTTAAATTCTAAACTAATGTCCTATTTCTTGAAATCTATATGTGCAGAAAGGCAAGGTAACTTCATCGAGCAAAAACCAGTTTATGTTTCACAGGTTCCAATCAAAAAACCGACAAGAGAGCAAGAAATTGAGATAACTCAACATGTGGAGAAAATGCTTCAACTGAATGAAAAGTTGTTCCAGATTGGCGATAAACTAACAGATGAAAGAACAGTAATAGAAGACGAAATAAAGAAAACTGATTCGGAAATTGACGAGCTGGTTTACAAGATTTATGGAATAACGAAAGACGAAAAGGAAATCGTTGAAGACAGCCTGAAGTAACCTAGCTCTGGGTTGAACTAGTATGCCTTCAAAACTGACGAACTTTCTTCAAGAAGACATGGACTATCAATTGAACTATCAGCTGGATCAGCTACGCATCGGATTCTATACGAAGAAGGAGAAGACTCATGGAGACGTTAGATTTGACAACTATGCATATTCTAGAAAGAGAAGCATTTTTCTAATCTGGGAATTGGAAATAGAGAATGCAGAAGAAATGTGCATCAATAATGTTGAGAAAGTCCAGAAGATATTAAGTCACAAATGGTATCCTTATGTACATATGTTTCACGTTTTCTCTCCATCTTGTGAGGGCTACAAAGAATCATGTGAGAAAATGGCTAACAGGCTGAAAAAGAAAAATGAAATCAGGTTCACATACAAACAGTTTGACATTGATATTCCATATGACGAATTTCTAAAAATGGAAAATCTGTTCCAGAAAAACCCCAAGCTGGGAGAACGAAAATTTGGAAGAAGACTAAGAGTGCACCTCGGAAAAATAGTCAGACAAAGCATTGCAATGTTTACGGGCTAGATAAGCATCAAAATTGTTTAGAGGAAGGAAATAAAATGAAAGATTGGGAGAAACTGTTGAAAGAAGCTGGTCATACACTGGAAGATGTTGACAAAGCTTTCACCTCAAAAATTGAGGAATTGAAAGGGAAGGGAACCGTGAAAGAGAAACGACCACTAGGCGGACACATAGAAACAGATGTAGGAAAGTTCGTTCCAATGAGAGCGAGTGATTATCCTTTGAAGATGTATGTTTTTCAAGAAATGAGCAAAGGACAATACGTTAGAATCGGATACTATGTTGTATCTTTAAAGAAGCTTAAGAAAGAGGGGAGGTTGCAAATAGTCTGGGGACAATCTAACCCAACTTTTCCGAAGAAAGATTTCTTCATGCTGTTGAGAAAGGCTCAGGATGAGGGAATAATAGACATGTACAAACAATGATGCGGTGCAATCTTGAGTATAGGAGCTTCAGCCTTTGCAATGGTTTAATGAACTCCCTAGAAGTTTTTCATCGTAGTTCGTTCACTATTATTGGCTCACAAAATCTTTAATCTGCACAACGATGAAAAACTTCTATGAACCCTCTGAATCTTAGGGTTTTGCGGTTTTTGGTGTAACAGTGTCCTTCCAGGTGTATTCATCACGTGATGGATACTACTCCTTGAATTTCACATATAGTGCCCAAGCAATTTCATAACTCATTTGATTGAACACTTCGATGGATCTTTTCAAGTATTGAGAAGTAACATGAAGAGGAACATCAGCTCCTTTATATCCAGTTTTGGATCTATAGGTTGTGTTCGGCATCCCCTCAGTATGTACAAGAATGTTTCTTCGGCAGAATCGCTCTTTGAACTCATTCCAGTTGGCATATTTGGGAAGATCAACATTGAATTTCTCTTCAAAAAGCTTTTCAACTGCCATAATGTCTTGGTTGATGATGGAATCTATCTCTTTTTTGATCATGTGGTCCTTAACGCTTTCGTATTTTCCTAATTTCAAAATCTCTTCAAAGTTAATAGTTTTTTGGCAAGTCATTAGTAGTTCAGGTTTCTTCTCGAGCGTGATCTTTAGGACTTTGCCCAAGAAGTTCTCGAACTTGGTCACCAAGTAAACCAAGCTCATATCTCGAATGAATTCGTTAGTATGAAAAGGAAATCCCTTTGTTTCCATCATTTGTATTAAGAGTTTTGTTGCCTTCTCATCTAGTTCGAACTCTTTGCTGCTACCTCCTTTCCTTCTTGTGGCAGTTTCAAGTTCTGACCATGCATTCTCTAAGGTTGTTCTGGATTTCACATCAAGCTTCTTGGCCTTTCTCTTGAGAGTCTTCGTTTGCTTGACCACGATATTCTCAATAATTTTGGGCAGCTTTCTATTCAGAAAATCAAGATATATCAGGTCGTATTTCAGGAAAAAGTAGGGCAGGGTATATGACCCCATATTACCTGTCTTTCGTTGTTCCTTTTTCATAGTCTCCTATCGCCTAGAAAAAGCATTTAATCTTTCGCTTCTTCGTTCACGTGATTCTAGAAGTTCCATGAAAAACCTCTGGAGAGTCCCTGAAAACTTTGAAGGATGCTCGTTTTTGTCGCCCCTGAAATCTCCATTCATTCAAGAAAAAGTCCAAGCTTGGACAGGTAGTACAGTGAAAATTTCTATGGACTCACTGAAGCCATTGAAAACAGTCAAAGACTAAAATAACCAAGAAGAGTAAGTCCTTAACTATGTCCAACAAGATAACTCCAAGCTTGGATTCAATCACAATCAGAGCTAAATATCTTCTTAAGAATGTGGATATTGAAGACCTTAAAGCAAAACTTCTCCAAGCTATTGAACCAGAACACTTCTGGAAAATCCAATCAAGGATGGGTGAAGCAATTACTGTTATATATTTTCTAGAACCTGAGTGGGGAAAAAATATTATGAACGCAAGATCAGGAATTCCGGTGTTTTTTTCTGCAGTTATAGTAGAGCATTTTGATGACAGCATCCTTTTGGAAGCTGAATGCAGACCAGCAATGTGGTATAAGATTGCCACTCTTCATATTGAGGAATTTACAAATAATCAAGTTCAAGAGGCTCAAATAGAGTGCAGAGCCTTTGTAAAGAGGGTTATGAGTATTCTCAAAGGAAAGGAAGTTGAACCTGTCTCTGTGTATCCAATTATAGCTAGAACAGAAATTAAGAGTAGACTTCTAAATCTTGGACTGAAGGGAATTGTTGCTCATTTGGTTGATGCAGATAGACACATTGTTCAAGACAACTTTGTTGAGTCAATGACTTGTAGTAGGACTGCATTTGAGAAAATGGTTGATTGGCAGATGAAAAAGAGAGGTCTTGAACAAACTAACAACTACAAGAACAACCTCGAGAGACTCAAAGCCAAAGGTTTTGTTGATGCTGACACTACACAATTGCTTCAGAGCTATTATCACTGCCTTTCTACTCTAGGAGTACATGAAAAGGGAACACCACCAGGATTCTATGAAGCTCAAATGGGATATGGAATCACTTTAATTATCCTTGACTACTTCGCCAATAAACTGCCATAGTAGTGGATAGAAATCTCTGACGTATGATTTCAAGGGAATCCATGAAGTTCGCAAACAAAGAAAATAGGAAAATTACGGTTGTGGATGAGCAAATCATTAGTACAAGAGGAGAGCAGATCATTGTTGACACAGTAAAGAGTCTCTACTCAACCACAAAATTCACTTCAACTTTCTTTCAATGTTGCTCAAGACATCAAATAACCTTTTCAATTCTTCTTCGAGGCTTCTAATTCTAGAGATCAATGATGCAATGTTCATATTCAAACCTTTGACACCCCAGTCAGGATCATCCATTGCACCCATTTGACCTTTCAGACTGTCTATGCTATCCTTCAGGTTATCTATAGAATCTTTCAGATCTTTCATAGCCATCTATTACACCTCCTTTTTTTTACCTTCATGAATGAAAATGCGAAGACCTTAAGTAGAATTGATAATATAACCGCTTCGCATGAAGAAAAAGGAAAGTGTTAGTAGTATCTTGTCAAAGGAAGCTGAAGAAAACTTACATGAAATCAAGAGCTTGGCAAGACTAATAGCTGGACACGTTGCAATTCAGGAAATAGAAAAACTAGTTTCGACAAATGAAAGAAAGGCAATTTGGTTCTTATGTTCTGGAAAGCTAACAAGGGAACATATTGTCTCACAATCTGGTATTTCTTTAAGAACAGTGACATCTTTCATTGACATGGCAAAGACGCTTGGCTTACTGGAAGAAGAGATGGAAAAAGGAGGACATCCTAGAAGAGTAATAGACTATGCTCCTTCAGAATGGAAAGAATTCGTAAAAATGAAAAAGAAACCTTCAGAACCAAAACCTTCTACTCCAACGACCTAGAGATCCTCATTTTCCATCCATGATTTCCTTGCAGACAATCTCTTTTGACTTTTTCCCAGATTTCACTTGCCTGATTTTTTCGTATAATTGATAAGTGGTCGCAAGAGTAATTCCATGCTTTCTTCCAGCTTCCACAATGTTCTTGGCAAAAGGTATCCCTCTATCTTTAATGTCCTTGTCAGCATAGTGATTAAACAAGACCAAAAGGTTTGGTACATCCCTATCTTTCTGTAATTCTTCTAACTGATATTGTATCAGTTGCCTAATCTCTTCCATTGAACAAGCTCCATTCGCACCAGCAACTTCCACAGCACCTAGAAAACTGTCCTTCATCAGTTCAAAATCAGCATAAGCTCCTTTCGGTAGTGGTTTAACATTGAAGCCCAACCATCGAAAAGTAAACATGGCTGGTTCTTCGAGAAGGATAGTCTTCAAATACAGTAGTTCCTCGAATCTTTCATACTCGTATAATTCCTTGTCAAGCTCCTCTTTTTGTGTCAAGTGTTGTTGTTTATTGGGAAGTGCGTACTTCTCTATCCACTTAGGCTTCTTGGTTGTATGGACTATCTGTTCTATTATCTCTCTAGGAGCATAGACTCTCATTTGTTGGTTTTCATAGACTATTACAATTCGTTCCTTTCTGATTAGTGAGTCTAGTATTTCTCTGCTCCTATGAGTACTTATGGAAAATTTGTCAGCAACATCCTTCACAGAGCCGAACTTATACTCTTCGAGTGCCTTATCCACAAGAAATTGGAAAACTGTATCTGGTGATGCCATCTCTCCTTGCATCGTCTTTTCACTCTGAAGGGTTATATCTGCTCAAATGAATAAGAATTGCTGTAGTGAGACTCAATGAGTTCGAAAAAGAAATCCACTTATGGAGATCAAACTTCAAAGATCAGAAGTGACATTGAAGATCTAAAATTCAAAATGGATGCTATCCTTTCTGCCATGGTTCTGCCTCATCTTGGCAAAAACAAATTGGAAATCACTAAAAATATCAATGCCAAAGTCAAAAGTGAACTGGGTCGAAACATTTGGAACTCGATCAATGGTGAAAGAAGCTTAGCAGAGATTGGGAAGAGAGTGAAAAGGAAGCCTCAGGTTATTTTAAAATATGTAAAAAGATGGGAACAAGAAATCCCTCCTCTGGTATACGCTAGTAGAATCAAAGATAATTCCAAGATCTACAAGAGAATATTCGATATTGACTTGAGGAAGTTCAAAACAGAACCGAGTGCTGAGAAAGCTGATACAGAGTCTAGTATTGTGGAAACTCAGACTGATACAGATCAAGCCGTCTCATGAGTCCAAAATCTTATATTTGGTTAGGTTGATCTGAGGAATGAGATTTTCACATGTGTGACGAGACTGTCAAAGAACCTGAATTTTTTGTTGAAAAAGAGGAAAAGGGCTTCATAACCTATCGGTTGTATGCGAATGTATGTACTGCTGTATTAATGGGTCGAGGAAATCTGATGAAGATCTCTTCAAATCCAAAAGGGATGGGATTCGGAACAAAAATGTTAGAATACGTTGAAGAAAAAGCCAAGGAAGAAGGGCTGCCGAAGGTCACGGTTTCAGCAATTGCAGATGATCACAGAGTCAAGCATTTTTTTGAGAAAAATCATTACAAGCTAACACCAGACCGTGAGGTTGCAGGAGAGTCTGAAGGAGAAAAGGACTTAGTAAAGTAGAACAATTCTTATCACTCCTTTAGGACAGTTTGACAATGTAGTGAAATTGGTGCACTTAGTATACGTATAAAGAAAAGCAGATGATTTCTAAGCTTTAGAAATTCTAATAGATGTAATTAGATACCATACACACACCCACACACATGCCCCTTGGAGGGCTTGTGTCCTAAACCAGACTAGACGACGACCGCCCGGAGTTTTGGCATTAGATTAGAGAAGTCATCTAGATAAGATTTCTTAAGCAATGTTACTGTTGCGGTTTTTGATCGGGTTTGAAGAGACTCTTCTCATGCTTCGGCTTAGGCTTGAAACTTCCATGGTACGTTGGCATTGAGCTTCTTTTTCGTTCCACATTCTTGATTCGAGCGTACAGCTTCGACACTTTAGTCTTGGACGGTATTCGGGGCTTTTGAAATCTAACTGGTACAGGCGTGAAGGGCTTATCAATCTGCATACTTGCCTTTTTCTTGGCTGAGCGATGCGTTTGGACGATTCTAACTCTTTTGAAGACAACGTAGCCTTCTTTTAGGTTCACTTCGTGCGCTTCCCAACCGGCATCTAGCCAAGCGCGTGCATGCATGTGACCAGGTGTGTTTTCCCACCATTTTTCATTTTTGTAAGCTTCCAATGGCAAATTATCGCCGATGATTCCGTCGATGCGGGCGAAGCTAAGCTTAGCCGTGTCGGTGAAGGCTCCCCTGAACTTCAAGTAGCTTCCAAGTCCAGAGTACTTCGAGGCGGTTCTAGGTGCCACAATGCGCCTCGCGCAGTTTAGGCACAGCAACTTGGTTGGGTCTCCGGTGGCAACGTCTGGCACCATGCAGTCCCTACAATAGAGCTTCCCGCATCTTTGGCATCGCCTCAGCCGGGTTAACGAAAGAACCCTCTTGCATAATCCACACTGGTCTTTGTACGGCATTTCAGATCACTAACATTGTCTTGGATCCTATTCGTTTAATCATTGGGGAGCTTTTGATATAAACTTCTCCGAACTTCATTTTGAAGTCGCTGACAAGTTCTCTCTATATCCAGCCCTGTCTCCAGCTGACGAACGGTTTTTCCCGTCCGTGAGTATACGCATGAGAAGGCCGACGTATGCCATGCGATAGGAATGCAAGTTTCATCCCATTTGTGGAAAGCTTGACCTATGGATGAATGAAAATGTTTGAAAAGAAAATGAGGAAGTGTTGAGGGCTCAGCCTTTTACGACGGCTAGTGGAACGAACCTAGCGACCTTTGTAGCGATTCCGACTCTGTCGCTGACTTCGGCAACGGCGTCTACGTTCTTGTACGCGGCGTCAGCTTCCTCAGCTAGGACGATTGAGCTTGCAGCTCTGACGTATATTCCCCGTTGTTCCAAAGCGCGTTTGATATCTGCGCCCCAATAGTTTCTTTTGGCAGCGGTTCTGCTCATCATTCTGCCGGCGCCATGGGCGGTTGAGCCGAAGCTTAGCTCCATCGCTTTTTGTGTGCCGACCAGTAGCCACGAGCTTGTTCCCATGCTGCCTGGGATGAGCACGGGTTGGCCGGCAGAACTGTAATCAGGCGGGATTTCAGGGTTTCCAGGCGGAAAAGCTCTAGTTGCGCCTTTTCGATGAACCCAAACCTTTTTTCTTTGGCCATCTACATTGTGGTCTTCGATCTTGGCGATGTTATGTGCTACGTCGTAGACCAGCTTGAGTCCGAACTTTTCAGGGTCTTCTTTGAAGGTCTGTTTGAAACTTTGCCTGACCCAGTGCATGATGGCTTGACGGTTTGCGAAGGCATAGTTGACTGCGCATGCCATGGCCTGATAATAGTCCTGTGCTTCAACGCTCTTGCCTGGAGCACATGCGAGTTCGCGGTCGGGCAGAACAATCTTGTATTTGCTAATGGCTCTTTCCATGACGCGGAGATAGTCTGAACATATTTGATGTCCGAAGCCTCTGGAGCCACAGTGGATCATCGTCGTCACTTGGCCTTCATGAGTGATGCCGAAAACTTTTGCCGTTCTAGTGTCGACTATCTTGTCCACTTTTTGGATTTCTAAGAAATGGTTCCCTGAACCCAGTGTGCCGATCTGTTGTAGTCCCCTGCTTTTCGCGGTCGCTGAAACTTTGTCTGGGTTGGCGTTTTTCATGCATCCTCGTTCCTCACAGTGTTCCGCGTCTTCTTGCCAGCCTAAACCTTGTTCGATGGCCCATCCGACGCCATCTGTTACTGTCCTTTCGAGCTCGTTGAGTGTTACTCTTAAGTCAGTTCTTCGGCTTCCAAGTCCGCACGGCACATTTTCGAAGATCGTGTTTGTCAGAACCGAAAGCTTCGGCCTGATGTCGTCTTCTGAAAGATTGGTAGTCAGTAAACGCACGCCACAGTTTATGTCGTAGCCGACTCCCCCAGGGCTGATTACTCCTTCGTCATGATCTGTTGCCGCTACGCCGCCGATTGGAAAGCCGTATCCTTCATGTCCATCCGGTAGGGTAATCGCATACTTGTAAATCCCCGGCAGATGAGCCACGTTCGTGCACTGTTCGAGAGTCCTGTCCGTCTGCATCTTCTCTAACAGGTTCTTATCGGCAAAAACCATGCCTGGCACACGCATGCCCGATTTGTACTTTGGAATGCACCAAGAATACTCATCCAGCTTCTCAAGAGGCACTCTTTCTGTTGGCCTTCGGCTTTCTTCTTCTCCCATGTTATTCGCCTATCAAAGAGAGTGTTTGGACGAAAATATAAGCAATTTTGGTGTCTAGACCAAAACTCTTCTTTCAAGCGGCTCCAGATTTTTCGACGAAGTCGACAACGCCCTGCACGCTGTTGGACAGCACAGTTTCACCTAGAACAGGATGAATCTTAACATAATTCAAAGCTCGCCGAAGCGAATCATCCTTCTCGATTATGCGGTCAGATATGGCGGCCAATCCATCGCCTCTGTTTAATCCCTGCTTTGCGATTTCGGCCCAAAGTTTAAGTTGGCGCACGTAAGCATTCAGCTTCTCGACCCCGTTGGCGGCTTTGCCGAAGTGACTGTAGTATAGGCTTCTAGGCTTCAGACTGATCAGCTTGTCCAAAGAGGCGAGGGCAACGTCCAAACGTAGGGGCGGTGGTGTTGTAGGCACGATAACGTTTATTTCATTGAGGTAAATTCCAGCCGCGTCTCCGGGGAAAATTCCATCACTGGATTTTTCATAGTAGCTTTGATGATGTGAAGCATGTCCAAGCGTTTCGACAACCTTCAGCTCGACTCCATCTCCGAGGTCAAAGGTCATACCATCTGACGCGTTGAGGATCCTATCTTCCGGAACGGGTTCGGGTTCACCGTACAATTTGGTTATGCTTCCGAGAACGAGCTTTGACTGCTCCCAGAGTTTTTGCGGATGGATCAGATGAGATGCACCCCTCGGATGGACAATCACCTTTGCATCAGGCAAGTATTTCAGAAGGGTACCCACGCCTCCAGCATGGTCCAAGTGGACATGCGAAACAGCGACATAGGCAACTTCTGCGGGTTCTACCTTCAGTTTCTTGAGGCCGGACAGCAAGTTGGGCACAGAGGAGGCTGGACCCGTTTCAACGATTGCAACCTTTTTTCCACTGAGCACGTAGCTGGCGATGAAATTCTTCATTCCAGCAGTTTCTGCATCGATCAAGTCAATGTGCTCATCAAGCCTCGTTACGCTCATGTGTACACCAAGGTTCTTCTCAAGCGAATCTTAACGTCAGTGCCAAATGTTTTAAGGGTTTTCATCGTGAACATTTAAGCGGACGAACGTATACACATTTTTGAGGATTGCTTGTGCTTTTGCGAATTAGTCGAGAGCTCACGTCAGAGGAAGTCTTGGAGAAGATTAGGACTTTTGAAAAAAAATTCGGGATGAGTTTCAACGAGTTCGAAGAACTCTTCCGAAGGAGGAAAATGGGTGCTAGCTCTGCGAGAGCATATTCTGAATGGGCACAACTCGTTGACAGCTACAAGGGCTATGTTGAGGATGGAGAACTGGATTACACGGCTGAAGAGGTCAAGGATTTCAAGCCTGAACAGACCGCTTTGTTGACGCCGAAAAGGATAGAATTGTTGTGCCAGCTTGCGGTACTGAGGGTGGAGTCGATTAATGATTTGGCCCAAAAAGTGAAGCGCAACGTAAAGAACGTGTATGAAGACTTGAAGGTGTTAAACATGTTCGGCTTCGTTAAGCTGAACAAAAGGAAAAAAAGGGCATTGATCCCAGAAACGCTCGTCAAGGAAATAGCATTTATAGTCCGCTGAGCGTGGCTGCTCAAACGTCGAGGATGAACTTCAATGTTACCCTGCCGGGCTCTCGGATAATTTCCATTCTGTGATAGGTCACGGCCTTCACACCTACCTTCTGCAGATGCTTCTTCGGGTCGAATTTTTCACCCCAGATTCTGGCTCGAAGCTTGAAGCCGTCGGCAGTTCTGGTCAATTCTATGATGTTAAATTTTGAGAATAGCAGCCCCTCGATGTCAAACTTTACTAGCAAAGCCTCAAGCCAACCGTAAAGAAGTGCATACTCGTCCCAAGCTTCGACTTCAACGCTGTCTTGGATTTCAGGTTCTACCTGGCTTACGTCAGTCATCACTTCAAACGAGGCAAGAGCCGCATTTTCAAAAGCATCAATTAGGCTTTTGCCATACGCAGCTACGTAGGCGTCTGCGGTGTGCTCCAAAAACTCGAACCGCTTATTATCATTATTGAAGTCGATCATACAGTAGTAGTAGCCTGTCTTTTCTTAAAATGATTCTGTCTGACTGATTAGCTTGACACTGCGCGCATCGAATGATCTTGATCTGAAAAATGCAGGATCAGTTTAGGCTTAAGTTAGATCCAGCAGGATTTCGATGGATGTTCGAACGAAATCTGTACATTTTTCTTCGAAGACTTTTGCCTTGCTGGCTTTTTCCCGTTCATCAGAATTCGAAAGGTCATAGTGAATCAGCTCCCTGCAAAAGACGGTTCCATGTTGAAGCTCAAACCGCTTGAAAAGTTCCTGCGAAAGCTTGTAGCATTGAAGTCTTTCTTCAGCAGAAGGCTCGTTCGTCCCGTATTTTGTTCCAATTGCCATCACACCTCCGGTCAGAGCACCGCAGACAGAACCGCAGCGTCCTATTCCGCCGCCAAACCCAGTGGCAATCTTTGGAATCAACATGTTTTTGCTGTTCCAATGTTCAAACATCGTTAGCAGAACACTCTGAGCGCAATTGTATCCTTCCAAGAAACGGTTCACTGCCTTTTCGCTAAGCATTTTCTTGTCAGTCAACGTTTCTCCCTGCTGAGAATGGGTCAGAGGCTTTTCGGAATCTGCTGAATCACAGCGACCAACAACTTCACTGTGTTCTCAACATCCTCCAAATTAAGCATGGATGTTGGGCTGTGGATGTAGCGTGTTGGAACAGATATTGCGCCGCTGGGAACACCTTCTCTTGTGAGCAGTATGCGCGCTGCATCCGTCGATCCTCCCATTAGTGTTTCAAGTTGGTACGGGATCTTGTTCTGCTCCGCTGTATTGACCAGGAGTCGAAGGATCCTCGGCGGGACAATCATTCCTGCGTCCGCAACTGTCAGTGCTGGTCCCTTGCCCATCTTTATCGGTGCTTCAACTTCCTTAACTCCAGGCGTGTCGCCTGCCACAGTTACGTCGAGTGCTAAGCCAACATCTGGGGATATACCAAAGGCTGATGTTGCCGCTCCTCTTGAACCAGCTTCTTCTTGAACCGTTCCAACCGCGTATACGGAACATTCAGTTTTCTTGAGTCGCTTCAGCGTCTCAATCATGATGGCACAGCCGATACGGTCATCGAGTGCTTTGCCAATAACAACATTCTTTCCGATTCTTGCGAATCTAACATCAAAACTAGCGGTGTCTCCGATTTTCACGCCCATTTTCTGAGCCTCTTCTAGGCTTTTTGCTCCAACATCTATGAAAAGCTCGTCATAACTGATCACTTTCTGGCGCTCCTCAATCTTCTGTATGTGGGGCGGCCTGGAGCCTATGATTCCATGAAGAGGGCCCTTCTCTGCATGAACTATGACTTTCTGGGCAGGAAGAATGCGATCATCTATCCCACCGACCTTTACGAAGTACAGGAAGCCTTCCTTCGTGATGGTCTTCACGAGTAGGCCTATTTCATCCATGTGTGCCGCAAGCATGACTTTGCGCGCGTGTTTTTTGCCTTCCCTTATTCCTATGACGTTTCCGAGCTTGTCCTCTTTGACTTCGTCCACGCAAGGCTTCAAGTATTTCTTCATCAAGCCTGCAATTTCTTCTTCTCTTCCCGTCACACCGCAAGCGTTCGAGAGGTCCTCCGAAATTTCGACGAGTGTCATCATCAATTCCTCGCAGGGAAATTCAAAATCACTGCACTTCGTATTAAACAATTGCGGTTCAAAACTGCATCTGTTTGCAGAACCTGAAACAGAAAATGCCCCGCAAAGACTATACTCAAAGCTTTTCTTTAGAGCCTTGAACCACTAGGTGTGGTCAAATGCGAAAAAGCCTGAAGTTGAGTCTCGCTGCTGTCTTTGGAGCATTACATGCGGTCCTGTACTTCGTCTCATTCGGTTTGTGGCGAAATTGGGGAATCTACCTAGAATCCATTGAAGGGATAACGTTGGGTCCCGGCGTTGGTTCCTTAGCGGCTTTTTTGGGCAGTTTGACTGGTCGAATAATCAGACCAGACCCTCTTTGGATGTTCGGTTTAATCGCTGAACCTTTTAGCGTCATGACAGCGGGATTCTTGAGTAAAGGCAAATGGAAGCCCGTTCTCGCGGCAAATGCAGCAATGTTGTCGGCATACTTTGTTCATCCATTCGGAAGACTCCTTCCTATATGGACAATCCTAGACGTTTTACTAGCACTCTTCATCATATATCCCACCGCAAAATTCAGCGTATACTTCTCGGAAGGCAACGTTAAGCGGTTGTCGATAGCCTTAGTCTTGGTGTCTTTCGTGAGTATAGCAACGGATTCACTTGTGAGAATTTTCTTACTCATTCCTTGCGGCTTGTACAACTTGTTTTTCGAAAGTTTTGAAAGCCTCTATTTAGTCTTTACTGGAGCTGCTATCAGTTCGTACATTGAGGATTTCATCGTCGTGATTGTGTCTTTTCTGGTCGGCGTACCCCTGCTCATCGCTATTCTGAGGCTCAATTTATTAGAGGGTAGGACAACGACAGAGGAATAGGAGAAGACGAGGGAAGACTGTATCGTCAGTGTACGTCCTAGGATTAGTAGACACCATCCAGCATGCGGCACCTCTATATTACCAGGTTCAAACTTTCTTTTGAAGACACTTAAATCAAAGTTCAACTTAGTGCTTACAAAGCCGTTCGGATGATTTTCAATGTTCCAACGATTCGAGATCAACGACGAACAACACAATTCTTAAGCGTTCCCCAAAAGTATTACAATAAACAGAGGCTTTGAGTTGCCAGAACAACAGTTCAAAAAAGTCGGAGTGTTCAAATGTGGCAATATTGCATCCTCACCGCTTTTCGAACTCCTCTTGGACGAACTAGCCGACAGGCAAGATATCAAAACTCGCTCGGTGACTACTGGTTCGAAGATGGCGGTTGAGGATATCGAAGAGGCTTTGCCCAAAATCCTTGAGTTTCATCCTGATCTTTTAGTTTTCATATCTCCTAATCCAGCCATACCTGGTCCAACAAGGGTCAGAGAAAAATTCTCAAGCTGCGGCGTGCCCTGTGTGGTGATTTCGGATGCTCCGGCAAAACGTGTCAAAGCAGAGCTTGAAAAACAATGCTTGGGCTACATAATCATTATGGGCGACCCCCTGATTGGGGCACGAAGAGAATTCTTAGATCCCACGGAGATGGCGATTTTTAATTCCAACGTCATCAAGGTGCTCGCAATCACAGGTGTATTCCGGATAATTCATCAAGAAATCGATAAGCTGATAGACGCAATCAAGACAGGCACGTCTCTGCTCTTGCCTAAATTGATAGTTGACGTAAACGTTATTCGAGACCGGTCTGACTTCGAAAACCCCTACGCACGGGCGAAAGCTATGGCGGCCTATGAACTCACCGAGAAAATTGCCGAGATCAACTTGCAGGCATGTTTCGTTGAGAAAGAAAGTGCCAAGTATGTCCCGCTTGTGGCTTGTGCACATGAAATAGCTCAGGTAGCCGCTAGACTGGCAGAGGAAGCTAGAGAGATCGAAAAATGTGGCGACACGCTAGTAAGGAAACCTCACTCAAAAGAGGGCAAACTAAAGATCAAAACTAGACTAATGACAGCCCCAATTCTTGATGAAGAGTTTTACGGGAAAACTGCCTGAAGAGGCCTCCTGGTTTATGAGAGAACAGGGTTTTGCCTTTTCTTCTTGGACAGCTTTTGCAACAGATTCATGGCGTTCGGCTCTTCGATCACGTCTCTCGTTATGATTATTTCTGCCTTTTCAGCGGCTTCAAATAGCTCTTGGCCTCTTTTCGTGCGAACCACCGTAAATGTCCAATTGTTCATTCCCAATCCTCCAACGGAAATATCAGCCAGCTCAGAGCTAAAGTCACTGCAACACTTGCAGTTTTCACGAGCGTATTGCTTTATTTCTGAAAGCGGAATTGCACAGGCGCCTGAGTTTGTCGTAACAAGCATCTTTCCTTTAATGTTCATCTTTCTGACACTATCAGGTCTGACACCAAGTGTTTCATGGATATATTTTTCCATAAGCCCTTCATAGGTGAAGCATTCAGAACACATGAGCCCAATCAGATACTTCAAAGGGGTTGTAAGCCTCTTCAAGCCAGCCCTTTGAATCCCTCTGATAGCCTGGATATGGCACGGTGTGCCCACAAACGCTACGCTTGTTTTCTTTTGCTTGATGGCCTCATTCAAGGCAAGGAGATTCGGAGAGCAGAAGTATCTTGATCCCGAGCATTCTAAGATCTCCGTTGAGGTTGTAGCCAATTTCGGAATTGGCAGAAAAGGCTTTTCCATGCCGACCCCAGAAACAACTGCACCATCAATCAACTTGTTTTCCAAGGCGAACAACAATAACGCGGTCACGACCCCGCCATCCTGAGAAGCGCCAAGTATTCCACTATCTCTTGCTTGGGCCACGGAGAGTCTAAGATGGATTCCGAAATCTTCTTCAGAGTTTCTCTCTCTGCCGAATACATACCTTTCCAATTGGGTCTGAGACTGTCCATAACGTGGACAGACTCTTGCACAGATACCACAGATTTTACAATCCTTGATCAATACAGGCTTGTCCTTGTCGTATTCCAGACAGTCAAAGGGGCATACGGCAACGCATGCACCACAACCTACACATTTCTCAGTGTTGACAACTTCTGCGCCTAACGATTCCTCGAAGCTGATTTTACTAAAACTCTCCGTGACTGCCATCAAGAGAAAAGAAATATGCAACATTAATAAGTCTAAGCTATCGAGGTAGTAATTTGAGAAGCATCAGAGGGACATCTAGATGAACATTGTTCAAATAATTGGAATCAAGGAGTTGCCAATCATAAAGACGGGCGACAACTTGGGCGAGCTTATTTGTGAAGCTTCTAGAAGACAAGGCACCCCAATTCAAGACGGCGATATACTAGTGGTCACTCACGTGGTCGTTTCCAGGGCTGAAGGAGCAGTAGTTAATCTTGAGACTATTGTACCATCTGAATTTGCGAAAAACATAGCGAAACAGTATGAAAAGGATCCTGCTGTCGTTGAAGTCGTTCTTCGAGAAACAAAATCCATAAGACGCATGGCAGATGGCAATCTGATCACGGAGAGCAAACATGGGTTTACCTGTGCAAACTCCGGTGTTGACAAGTCCAATGTTCCAGGTGGAAAAACCGTGGCTCTATTGCCACATAATCCTGACGCCTCGGCTCAAAACATCAGAAAGGATGTAGCGAGATTGACGGGTTGTAACGTCGCCGTCATAATTTCCGATACACACGGACGACCGCTCAGACAGGGCCAGATAAACGTGGCAATAGGAGTGGCCGGCATAACCCCGATCAGAGACAGAAGAGGGGAAAAAGACCTTTTCGGATACGTCTTAAAGGTGAAACAAACCGCAGTTGCTGATGAACTTGCTTCAGCCGCTGAACTAGTAATCGGGCAGGCAGATGAGGGCATCCCTGTCGCCATAATACGCGGGTATCCATATTCAGGATCTGAAAACGCAACAGTTAATGATCTGATTATGCCCAGAGAGAAAGACCTGTTTCGATGAAAATCCACAGAAATGCCAATCGTACCTTGTCGCAAAAATCAAACCGAATCGATTCAATATCGTGAAACAATGTACGGAGGCGATCATCATGGATGCGAAATGTGACCTCAAAACGTTTGAAAAAAGGATTGAGGAAGAAGGACTCGTCTGGGAGATGAAAGGAGAATTGGACAGGGCATTGCAAGCCTACGATCGGCTCTTAACAGACGTAGAAGCAATTCCTTTTGGAAGTCAACAGGAAGTTAACGAAAAGAACGCCGTTATTTCATATTTGATTCTTCGAAAAGCTGGAGTCCTAATGCAGAAGGGAGAGTTGGAATCAGGCGAACAGCTAATGCAGAAAGCCTTGCACCATGCAGAGATGTCAGACAATACAACCGCTGTCGGCAGAGCAAAACTCGGACTGGGTGTCTTCTATGGCACCACAAACAGATTCGAGGAAAGTGAAAAGTTGCTGACAGAAGCTCTGAAATCATTCAACCGAGGCGATGATTATGACAGCAAACAAGGTGCCGGTTGGGCTCTACTGAATCTGGGTGGAGTATTCATCAAACAGGGGAAATTGAGTCAAGCCCAAGAGAAACTGGATGAAGCTATTAGATCGTTGAAGTCTATTGAGAATTGGGTAGGTGTCGCTTCGGCTTTTGAATTGAAGGCCAAATATGATGCTGCTAGAGGCGCTGATGCTCTGGCTAAAGAAGACCTGCAGAACGCGATTCTGTTTTATGAAAAACAGGGCATGAAGGAGAAGGCTGATTCCCTGAGGAAAAGCACGAAGAACGTGAGCAATCACGGTCAATGATAGAAGGCTACGCCCAAGTGCTGATGAACCCTGATTTGTTCGTCGATGAAGGATTTAAGGGATTGTTACAGAATCGAATGCTGAGTGAAAATGCTTAAGAAAGATGCAGAACTCTTGGAATCAGGGTTTGATCATGTCACAGAGCGGACTGGAGTCGAAATCTGCTGCGAGCGAGAGGCTTGAAATTGTCGGTTATGACGACAAGAACAAGTTCTTCACAGTCAAGTCGCCGACGGGGAATACGCTTCAGATTTTGGATACCTATGCCGAAATGTTTACCATGTGGGCGGGCAGAGTGCTCATAACTGCTGACAGCGAGAGATGGGCGTTAACTGCCGCACGAACCGCAACGGGCTTGGCAACGAGCGTCATAATGTCTCCCGCAGAGGCTGGAATAGAAGGTGTCGTACCAGCAAATGCGACCCCGGATGGTCGAACGGGCGTTTTGATTCAGATCTACAATCGTAACAGGTTTGAACTGAAGAGTCAAATGATACTTCGCATCGGTCAGTGCATCATGACTTGTCCGACAGCCTCGGCCTTCGATGCGATGCTGGATGCGAAAAGAAGACTGAAAGTGGGTAGAAGCATACGTCTATTCGGCGACGGCTTCCAGAAAAAAGTCCTTGTCGGAGCTAGAAAAGCATGGAAGATCCCTGTTATGGAAGGCGCCTTCATAGTAGAAGATTCGTTCGGCGCTTCTGAAGCCATTGCAGGCGGGAACTTCCTCATATTGGCTAGGGAAAAGTCTTCAGGATTGAAAGCAGCAGAGGAGGCTGTCGAATCTATAAGAGCCAAGGCACGTGAGGTGATTATGCCGTTTCCCGATGGAATCTGCCGTTCAGGGTCGAAGGCTGGCTCGCTAAAGTATAAGCTTAAGGCGTCTACAAATCATCCTTTCTGTCCAACGTTGAAAGCCCTCGTGCCCGACACACAGGTTCCCGAAAATGTGAACTGCGTCTATGAGATCGTCATCAACGGACTAAGCGTTGATGCCGTCAAAAGAGCCATGACAGCGGGCCTTCAGGCTGCGGCAAGCGTTCCCGGCGTTGTGAGAATTTCTGCAGGCAATTACGGCGGCAAAATCGGACCGTTCAAAGCATTTCTAAAAGACACTCTGAGTTCAGCTTAGCTCCCTTCCCAAATCATTTATTTGATTCCTCATAATGTAACCTTAAACTATAATGGACGATCGTGAGTTCAGTTGAGCGCTCCCAAGAAGACTTCGCTGGAACTGTTCAGGTTGAGGAAGACGTTGAATACGCTAGCGACCAAAGAAGGTCGGGGAACGGAGCTAGTTTCAGTGTACGTTCCCCCTGGCAAACAGATAAGCGACGTCTTGAACACACTCAGGGACGAGTACGGCACTGCGTCGAACATAAAGTCTACCACCACTCGCAAGAACGTGATGGACGCGATCGTCAAGGTTCAGCAGAGGCTCAAGCTCTTCAAGGAGCCGCCGGAAAACGGCCTTGTAATATTCTGCGGTGCCATCCCACAAAACGGTCCTGGAAGCGAGAGAATCGAGACTTACGTGATCGTGCCGCCTGAACCGATACACATATACCTGTACAGGTGCGACGCGCGCTTTCACACTGAGTACCTGCAGGAGATGCTCAGAGAAAAAGAGACGTACGGCATACTTCTCATAGATGCTTCGGAGGCCACTCTGGCCACGCTTCAGGGCAGAAGGCTCGAAATAGTGTTGAATTTGACTTCAGGAGTGCCTGGAAAGACGCGTGCAGGTGGACAGTCAGCGCGAAGATATGAGCGGCTCAGGGACATGAGGCTTCAAGAATATTTTACTCGTGTGGGGCACCATGCGAATGAGATTTTTCTTCCGATTGAGAACCTCAAAGGTTTGATCTTAGGCGGTCCTGGCCCTACGAAGTATGATTTTGAGAAGGGCGACTATTTGAATTACATGTTGAAGGACAGGATCTTGGACGTGATCGACACTTCGTACGTGGAGGAGCAGGGTGTGAAGGAAATCGTCGACAAGGCTCCTGAAATAATGCGGAAAATACGTTATATTGAGGAGAAGAAGCTGATTCAGCAGTTTCTCTACGAGATTGGGCATGACACGGGGATGGTGACGTACGGCGAGGAAGAGGTTAGAAGAGCTTTGGAAAGAGGAGCTGTCAGAATACTGCTGCTTTCAGACGAGTTGGACAAGGTGCGAGTGACGTTGAAATGCAACGCGTGTGGATTTCAGGAGCAGCAAACGTTGAAGACACAGATGCTCATAGGCCTCGAGCAGAGTCTAGCAGGGAAACCCTGCCCAAAATGCAAAGCGCCGGCACTATTGGTGGCAGAGACCCAAGACGTGATCGAAGACTTCGCACAGCTGGCCGAGTACACGAACGCAGAAGTCGAGATCATATCCAGCGAAAGCGAAGAGGGCCAGATGCTAAAAAACTCCTTCGGCGGAATTGCAGCCATACTTCGCTTCAAAACCCAAGGCTAAACTCTTAAGCCGAGCAAGACCCTCTCAGCATCACCTTTTTTTGCGCCCTTTACGAGCAACTTCTTCCGTCTGGAAGAAAAACCTGAGGTGATCTCGACCTTCTTGCGAAAAAGTTTAGAAAGCTCTCTCGTTATTTCCCTGTTGGCTTTGCCTTTGGCTGGTTCTTCCTGACAGAAGACGACGATTTCGTCCTTGTCAACGATGATTCTGAGGGTTTTACTCCTTGGTTTCACGTAGACCTCGAGGATCAAACCGTCCTTTGTCTCGATGGCTTTCATGCTGTTCACCTGAATGATTAGCTCATTTATGAAGTGACTCAGAGGTATGCTGATACAGAAAAAGATAAGGGTAAACCTGATCTAGGATGCATAGGCGTTATCGATGAAGCATTATTCAGCCTATTTGGACTGGTATGGTCAGGTTGAGAAGGCAAAGTACGATTTCAGATCGAGTGGCTTGACACATTTTATCTACAAGCTGAATCTAGGTGATGTTGACCTGAGCGTCAACTATACCTGCGGCAACCCTGAGACTGCTAAGTTGCTGGCTAAAAGATACGAGGTGAAACCTGAGAACGTTTTTATTTCAAGCGAAGGCGCGTCAGGTCAGAACGCTCGGACAATCAGAGTTCTGGCAGAACGAAACGTGAAGAAAAAAGAGGCCATCGTGGAATATCCGACTTACGAGCCGTTGTTAAGACAGGTTCAAGAGCACTTCCTCAAGGTGAAAAGGCTGGAAAGAAGGCCTGAGGAATCGTACGGACTCGATGCTGACCTGCTTCGGAAAACTGCTTCACGGGAAACAGGGCTACTCGTGTTGACCAACCCGCATGCGCCGAGCGGGGCGACTTCAGGCCGAGATGAGCTGAAGGCGATATGCGACGTGGCAGATGAATATGATTTTTTTGTCATTTGCGACGAAATATACGCGGAATTCGACCGAAATTCTGTGCCCACGGTTTTCTCGGTCGCCCCGAAGCACGGGATAGTCACGACGAGCTTCACGAAAGCATACGGTCTCGGCGGCCTGAAGCTCGGGACAGCATTAGCCAGCGAGGACATTGTGAAAGAACTCTATTCGGACGTGTTGAACACAGTTGGCAACAGCTCCAACTTGGTCCAATTGGTTGCAGCGGAACTGCTGGACAGATGCAGAGAAAAGATGGAAGAGCATAAGCAAAAGTGGGTCAGACTGAAACGACAGACTGAAGAATTGCTGAAACACAAGGGACTCGAGTATTTCCCGAACAGGGTCAGCGTTACTTATTGGGTGGATCTTCCGATAACTGACACTAACAAGTGGATAAATGACTATGCACTTCCCAAGTATGGCTTGGCGCCTGTACCAGGTGCATTCTTCCTTTTCAAGAATGGGTATGAACTCGCAAAATCAAAGATGATCAGAATCGGCCTTGGCAACATAAATCCAGATGGTCCGAACCTCACAATGGCCTTCGACGCACTGGAAAAAGCCATCAAGACTTGGCCTGCGAAGAAACGCTGATTTCAACGTGCTGAGAGGTTTCTTTTTCTGCAGTGAGCTCGACGCTAGTGCGTGGTCACTTTCATAAACTCGCGTCTGTCAAGCCATTCCAGAATTACTGCGAAAGTTCCGCAGAAGAGGATGGTAAACAGAATGAAAACTATCTTGTTAGGCCACGATAAGTTTGGTGCACGAAGCAGGAGAAAACCTGAAATGGCAGCTAGTAGGTACAAAAGGTTTTCGATTTGTTTCTTGGGCATGGTTTCTTTCCTATCACATTATCCACTGGTTTACTATGTAGCCCTTTCTATAGTTGTCCCTCAGTAATGGGCAGTTTTTCTTTGGCCATTTGAGCGAAAATGAATGGAGTGCGCAAAAAATGAATCCAAGATTCTGATTCTGGCTTCTCAAGACAAATATGCAGAAGTAGCTATTCGCGAATAGGCGTGTCATTTGAAAACTGGTAATAAGCAGAGCAAAGAAGCCAAGAACTCTGGCTCATTAAGAAGCAAATTGAAGGAAGCGAAAATCGAGGCCCAGAAGCCGCTTTACCTGGTTCGATACGAATAAACGAGAAAACGGGAAAGCTTCGCTTCGGACCTGATTAGCGCATTCGTGGCTGTCGAGCAGGGCAGCCATGCGTATAGAGCATACGTCATGCTAAGCGTGCTGCATTTGACATTTTGGTCCAAACCTGTGGGGAGGTTTTGGGACGAAACCATCTTTTCCGGCGGGCCCCTCGTAATTCTTTGACGCCTGTGATGTTGCAGTAAATATCTTTATTATGCAGGGTTCACAAAAAGGATTCGCGAGCACACCAACGAGTGTGCGTATATTCGAGGTCACGAGAATAGGGGTTTACTTCAGCATGAGTGACGAGCAAACTTTGAAAGGCAAAGTTAAGGTCGGGGACAAGGCTCCGGATTTTACGCTTCCAGACCAGTCTGGGGCGATGGTGAACCTAAGAGATTATGTTGGCAGCAAGATTATCGTGTTGTATTTCTATCCCAAGGACTTCTCAAGGGGATGCACGGCTGAAGCCTGCGCTTTCAGAGACAGTTATGACGTGTTAGTGGAGGCAGGCGCGCAGGTATTGGGGATAAGCTCGCAGTCTGTCGATTCTCATAACAGGTTTGCACTGGTGAACACGCTGCCCTTCGTTCTCTTAAGCGACGAGAGTGGAAAGGTCAGGAAACTCTATGGGGTCCCATCGACTCTGGGGATTCTTTCAGGCAGGGTGACGTACATCATCGACAGGAAAGGAATAGTCAGACACGTGTTTTCTTCACAGCTCAACGCCACCAAACACGTAGAAGAAGCCCTCAGGATCGTAAAAGAGATCAGTAAAGAGTAGAACAAGCGACAGTCGAGTCTAATTATATGAGATTTCTTGAAGGCGCGCTTTTTGTCTTAGCGTCCTACACTTCGTTGAGAAGGCTTTTGAGTTTTAATATACATGTTAGCCCTCCTTCAGAAATGAAGAACGAATCCAAGAGGCCAGAATCTATGAGCGCGGGCAGTGGGCTCGAAGGAATAAGGGTTCTCCATGGTTCACTGCGACAATCACGTCGGAAGCAAACAGGAAAAACTTATTAGAATATACAAGGCTCTGATCTTTCTGGAGAGTTGTGGAAACAGTTTCTGCAAAGTAAGCCGAGGTCATTGGACAATTGGAGAGTGTGAAAGGGTTGAAGAGTAAATGGTTCTTTGCGGCAGTTTTGACCATTTTCTTCGTTGCATTTGTCACGACGCAGGTTCTCGAAGCAGGGGCGGCAACTACTCGCAACTTCACGTTGTATGGTTCCTTTCAAGGCGGATGGGGTTTCACCGCCAACAACATAACCCGTCCCGGTCCAACAATCGTGGTCGAGCAGGGAGACACCGTAAACCTTACCCTCATCAGCAACGACGGAAATACACATCAATTTTTCGTTAGCTATACGAACGCTACAACGATTGGCTCAGGCGATCCACAGTCGCTGGCCTTTTCAGGCACAGTGTATTATTCCTTCAACGCCACCAATACGGTTGGAACCTACGAATATCGCTGTGCCTATCACCCAGATGTGATGTGGGGATACTTCCGAGTCGTCCCTACCGGCACAATTCCAGAATTCCAGCCCCTAGCGATGCTGTCACTATTGATTGTGGGTATCGGAATCGCTACTCTAGCCCGCAAAAGAAGACGACAAATCTAACAACGATCCCTTTTTTCTGATTAGCTGATGCAATCAGCAGGTGATCAAAACGAAGCATAAGAACCTTTTGAGTTATGTTCTCGAAACCCGTTCTTTTATTGCTAAAAAAGTGTTGACCTTGCAGAACCCGACCGGAATTAGGAGTAGATCGGTGGGTACCCGCATAAATTTTTATTCCATTCGGATTTGAAGTGTTTCATCCGGATCTTCCACTGCCGACTATGCCTACGACCTTTGTTTTCTCTCCCCTTGACCTGCATGAACTGATTCTCACAAGGATAAAATCCCTGTCTAACAATCACCATGAGCCTCTGAAGGAAAACTGTTTTGTTGATACGGAAGTATGTTGGTGTTGAGAATGATGGGTTACCTGCCATTTTGAATGTGGAGGCTCCCAAAACGCGATAGGCCTCTGCCGGTTTTTCTCTCGCGGGTGTTCAATATGAATTTTCGGACGCGGGCTATTGGTTGGTGAGTTTTTCTTCGATTATCTTGTCTACGTTTTGAAAAAGCTCTCTTGCTGTTCCGTTGTTTTCTATTCTGAGGTCTGCGAGTTTGCAGGCCTCTGTGAGTTGGAAGATTTCTTCCTCGACTTCATCTTGGTCTAGGAATTCTTTCCAGGTTTTCGGGTCTCTGGGCTCTGCCCTCTTTGCGAGTCGTTGAAACCTTGTTTTCTTGTTACCCGTGACGCATATGAGAAGGAAATTGTCATGAAAGTTCTTTCTGAGGGTTGTAACGTCTGTCGGTGCGCGAATTCCAGTGATGAGTACTCTATCCATGTTCGCATGTTTTATTTTTCTAATCGTTTCTTCGATGAAGTAGGTATTTCCGAATTGTTCATAGCGCTTCTGGGTGATTTTCTGGAGGTTTTCCCTTGTCGCGGGCAAGCCTTCGTTTCTGGCTATTTCTCTGGCTATGTCCCCGATGGAAATTGTTGGTATTGAAAGTCTGTTCGAAATGTACATGATTACTGTGTCCTTGCCGCTTCCGATCTGGCCGACTGCGCCTATGATTTTCAACTCAAATCATGCCTCCTTCATGTGATCCCTCAGAAAACAAGCTTAACCAAGAGACTAGCGCGCTCTGTTCAGTACACGCTACTACTAGAAAGGCTTTTTTGTTAATACCCCTAATGCCTAATTCTGCACACAAACGAGGTTTGGCGTTGACTTCGAAAGTCGCTATGGTTGAATTCGACGGAGTCGATTTAGCTCCTTTCAAGCGGGCACTCGACCTAATCGGCGGAATAGACGACCTGAATACTCTTGGGCGACCTGTCGTGATAAAGGTTGGCGTGTTCAGTCATAAGGCAGAGAACCATGCATCCATAGGCCTGGTTGGCGCAATCATCGATAGTTTCAACAGAGCGCCAAAGATTTTTGTGGCTGAATCCGACAATTACAAAGGCACTGGTTCCGAGCGACTTCAGATCTGGAAGAAACTTTACACTGATCGAGTCGTCCCCTTCAACCTTTCAGATGATTCAGAAGTCAGAAAAGTGAAGATTGCCAACGAAGAAATGAATTTGTCGCACATGCTATTCAAACCCAACGTCTTTGTTGACACGCATATACTTCGATCCTTCGAAAGCGGAAGCGTCCTCAAAAACCTCTTCGGGTGCATTATGGATTCGAAACGCCAGAAATATCACAAGGTCCTTCCTAAGCTGCTCGCGGATGTTTATGAGGCAATAGGCGGGATAGACCTTGCCGTGCTCGATGGAACATACTTCTGGCGCGGGGCAGGTGATGCTCCTGTGCGGATGAACACTATACTTGTGGGAAGAGACGCGGTTGCTGTGGAAACAGTTGGAGCGACTCTTGCGGGTCTTGACCCTCAAAAGATGCCAGTGATACAAGAATTTGCGAAGAGAGGCCTTGGAGAAGGCAACATGGAGAATATTGAAGTTCGGGGGGCTTCTTTTGAAAAGCTTCATGAGAAATTTACGTCCGCTCAAACGACCCAGAAAAGACGACGCGCACAGAGCAGTGGTCCTCAAACCTGGGGCGGCCACGCGAATCATGCATTTAAAACTCTAATCAGCGACGGATTCTTTGAGCCACCCAATAAGAGAACTATAGACGAAGTAGCTAAAGCCCTAGAAGCCCGTGGTCTTTCAACCAAAGGCAGAGAGAACAAGATTCTGGATTCTCTTGCCAGAAGAGTAAGAAAAGGGGTCTTGAAAAAAACCAAGAACTCGGACGGATGGGTCTACTGGACAGAATAGCCCCGAGTCCCATCGCATTAACGCTGCGAATACCGAAAAACCCTGCCTGCAGCTTGGTCTCGTGCGCTTCCTCGCTAATCGCACGTTTATATAACCATTTCACAACGTTAGACGTTTAGTGGAAAAACATGCCACGACTTGTTCTGGATGGAATGTTCGTGCCCAACGTTACCCCCTTCACTCGAATCGGACAACTTGACATCAAGGCGCTCAGAGCATGCGTCCAATTCTGGTTGGAAGGAGGAGTCTCAGGGTTGGTGCCATGCGGCAGCAACGGCGAAGCTCCCTACCTTTCCAGCCAAGAGAGGATTAAGACAATCGAAACCGTCGTAGACGAGGTCAACGGAAAGGTTCCCGTGATAGCTGGAACGGGCAGTATGTGCACGCAAGAGACAATTGCATTCACGAAGGATGCTGCTAACCTAGGTGTCGACGCCGCACTCGTCATAACACCATTCTACTTCAAACTCTCAAACAAGGAAATCAGTGAACACTATAGAACCGTCTCAGAAAACGTCGACATCCCCATCGTCCTGTACAGCGTTCCAAAGTTCACCAGCGTCTCTCTGGAACCAGCCCTCATTCAAGAAATTGCGACAGAAAATGAAAAGATAATCGGCGTGAAAGACAGTAGCGGGAACATCGGCACAATAACAGAAACCGTGAGACTGATCGGTAACAGGATTTCAGTTTTGGCGGGAACGGCTGACGTAACGTTGTCCACTCTGCTTACGGGAGGAAGAGGCGCAGTGCTGGCGGTCGCAAACGTCTTCCCCACCCTGTGCAGCCACCTCTACGCTGCTTTCAAGAGCAAACGGTACGAGGAGGCAAGTAGACTGCAAAACCGCCTATCCTACGCAAACGAGGTGCTCGTGAAAAGGTTCAATCAAATCTCAGCCATCAAAGAGGCTATGAAGCTGCAGGGACTGGAAGGCGGATACCCTCGAAAGCCAGCATTACCGTTGGACGCTGAAGATAGGAAGATCCTTGAAAGCCTTCTGAAGCAAGTAGATCAACCCGTCTAATCACACGAGCCTTCAGAGCTTCCAAAGAAAGCGCGCTATCAACTGATCGGAGTCATTTTTTCTTTTCTGCTATGACGCCTTTGTAGCTTCGGATGTTCTCTTCGCAAATATTGTGTTTCCATTCGCATATGCCGTTGACTATCTCCCCAAGATAATACTCAAATTCCTCGTTAGTTATCTCGCTGGAGCATTCAACCTTGTAAACAATATCTCCTTTGCTTCTGCTCGCAGTTATAGAAACCAGAATGCCATTCTGCTTCATGTTTGGTCAGATTCATTCTTGGATAAATAGTCCATTTAAGCTCTTTGCAGAATCAATTTGATCTTGGAAACTTGGGTTCTGTACCCGTGCTAGGCGCTCGCCAGAATGAGAAACTCATGAGCGCGCTCATGGTGAAATAATATGTGGAGGGCAAATTTTAAGAATGGTTTTTGACTACAGATTGATTCATGAACTATAAGGAAAGACAGGAAATAATCGCTAAATCGCCGATTTCTTTTCCGTATCTGAGGCGTTTCAATGCCGCTGCCGGTGTTCTACATCTTGTGCAAGGAATCTTGATGCTGGCTCTGGGCTTTTTGCTGAACTGGCCCTTGAAACTATACACGTTCTATCTGAAAGCCGGCCCTCTTCCTTGGTCGCCTAGCATTCAGTCTCTTTTCTCATTCAACAATCTAGGAGTCATCCTAGCCTCTTTCCCGCTGATTTCTGCCGTGGCGCATTTCACGATTGCCTATCCAAAGAATAAGGATTATAACGAGAACCTGAAAAAGGGAATGAATCCCTACCGCTGGTACGAGTACGCCTTCTCAAGCTCCATAATGATAGTTTTAATATCTACGTTCGTTGGCATTCTGGATTTCTGGTCGCTCACGATGATTTTCGTGTTGAACGCGATGATGATAATGTTCGGCTACGAGATGGAGTTGTTGAATCAGAAAACCGAGAAGACGAACTGGTCGCCCTTCACACTTGGCTGTATTTCCGGCGGACTACCCTGGGTCGTCCTCTACGCTTACTTCATAGGTGCCCTCAGTTCCTCAAGCGTTGCTCCGCCAACCTTCGTGTACTTCATAATCTTCATCTACTTCATCCTCTTCATGGTCTTCGCAGTCAACATGGTTCTGCAGTACAAAGGCGTGGGGCGCTGGAAAGACTACTTGTACGGCGAAAGAACGTACATAGTGCTAAGTTTCGTGGCGAAAACACTTCTGGCTTGGCTAGTGTTCTCCGGCGTATTCATGCCCCACTAGACACGCATAAAACAACTCCCCTTTTCTTCGTGCGCGCGCTATGTGCTTTTTCAGAAAGAGGTCAATCCGAGCAGCTCGATGGTCTTGTTCCACAACCTTTCTTGAAGTTCCTGATCATACGATATCAGGTTTGTTTTCGTTTCTTTTTTCTTTGCGAAGCATTTTCCAGTTACGTTTTTCACTTCGTCTGAGGACGCGAGGTAAACTGAGGTTTCTGCTCCTCTTTTTGCGCTGATCTGCATCGGGCGCACGAGTTTGAACGCGATCGATTGACGGAGACTTCCACCGCCTTTTCCGAGGTTGGTGGCCACGAAGCCTGGCAGCACAGCGTTAACGGTGATGCCTGTGCCTTCTAGGCGTCTTGCTAGCATGTAGGTGAACATTATAAGCATCAGCTTGGCGTTCGAGTATACCTTCATTCCGCCATAGCCCTTTTCGCTTTGAAGATCATCCAAGTCCACCTTACCAGACTTGTGAAGACCAGAACTGACGTTGATTATTCTTGATGGTGCGCTGGACTTGAGAAGTGGCAGCAGCTCGTGAGTGAGGAGGAAAGGTCCAAGGTAATCGACTGCTAACGTCCTCTCAAAACCATGATGCGTCGTCTGCCGCTTGAAGAACACGGCCCCCGCATTGTTAATTAAAACGTCAAGTCGATCATACTTGCTTGTGAACGTTTTCGCAAAGTTTCGTATTGATTCCTTTGACGACACGTCGCAAATCATCATATCAGTCGCGTTGTTGCCCGTCTTGTCAACTATCTCGTTTCGGGCCTTCTGTCCCCGCTCTTGATTCCTGACCGCCATGACAACCGTGGCGCCCATGTTTGCCAACGCCAGAGCGGTTTCCCTTCCGATCCCCGAGTTGCTTCCAGTCACAACGCATATCTTTCCCTTCATCTAAAACATCCTCGCCAGCGTTTCCACGACGAACTCGTGTTTCAGGTTCGTGCCTATCAAGTCAAGTGGTCTCTCAAAAACCTATGCCTCGGCGTTCTATTTCAAACTGGTAATTTGCGCGCGTTCCCGATAGTCTGAAAAGGACTGATTCGCACGCGCGGCAGATCGAGACGATCGACCTTCAAACCTACGAAATCAAAACTGAGAACAATGAAATACTTGTGAGCATCTGAAGCGCGCGTTGACAAGCTGGCCGTTCAGTGTGTCGATCGCTGAGCAAAGCATTTGAAGAGACTTGTATATACTGTACGTTGAGCCATGAACGCCAACGATTCCTACGTTTTTCACACCGATTACGACGAAATTCTAAAGCAAGTGCGCGAGGTCAAAGACGTGGATGCGGACTTTGAGAAGAGAGCGCGTGCTCTTGTCAAGGCTTTGCAGGGCATTTGTATCCAACTGGAACCCATCATGAACAAACAGTCGTGTCAGCAGGATGAGATAGTGCTTTGGAGAAACTACCAACAATTACAGGAAGAAAAACTTTCCATCCTAGACTTGTCACATGAATGGGACCATCTGGAAGAAACTGCGAAAAGACTCAACTCAGAACTTGCTTCTCAAATCCATGATGCAATTGAGGAATTGGTTGAACATGTCAGTGTTCTAGCGGAAACCCACAGAGCCCACATAGATATACTTGAAATTCAAAGCTCGCGTGGGCTAAACTTGATGACTCTAGTAGCATCCGTAGTCGTCTCGTACTTGGCCTTCTGGTACTTTTTCGCGCGTGATTTCATCCAGAACTTGGTTTTCCCCAACGGGCTAAGCCCTGACGTGAACTACATCATCACGCTTCTATCGTTAGTTCCCATTTTCGCAATCATTTTCTGGGGATGGCGAAAGCGAATCAAAAAATAAGTGACGCCCTGTATCTTCCCCTCAGCGCAAGATCGAATAGCGCGCGCTTGTTCATTTCAACTTCACTTCCAATGGGTCATGCTTCAGCTACGACTCTTGCAGAGCAAATTGAGGCTACAGTAAATGCTGGGGCAAATATGCCAAGTAATAATCTAGCAGAAGAATCCGCACGAACTGATGCGCGCGCTCAATTCACCATAAAAATGATGGTGGACCGGTGGGGATTTGAACCCCAGACCTCCTGAGTGCAAGTCAGGCGTTCATACCAACTGAACTACCGGCCCGCATCGCCTCTTTCGGGAAAGAACGGGCAGTAAGAAATTTAGAGCTTTCGGTCGCGTCTCGTTGAGCATTTATTCCCGGGATTGATACAGAGAACTGTTCAAGTATTCATGTTAAAGGCCTGCAAAGCCAGCGGCCGACACGTGTCTTGAGCGGTCCACACCTGCCGGACGGGAGTAACCATCATAGTTGTAGCGCCGTCTTTTGGGTCACTCTGTCCTTTGCTCGCATCTGCGTCAAGGGGATGCACGAATGGTCAGCAAGTGTGTCTAGACATTTTTTGAGACTGTAAGGACTAGAGTTTTTGTTTGTTCATCGTTTGCAACTTGTATCAGCAGCCATTCCGTCAGCTTTGGGCATTCATTTGGGTTGCAGTGGAGGTGGCTTTCTTTTATCGGGTTCCAAAACAGGCATTTGAAGCATGGGATGTCGATGAAGTTGTCACAGTTGGAGTTCAAGCCGCATCGTGAAACACAAGAACGGTCGAATTACTTATGATTTATGAACCAGTGTGAATAATAAAACTTAATGATTCCGTCTAAGGATTGCTGCTCTCAAAAGAAACCTATGATGAAGAAGGTTGTGTGAAGAATAAGCACAGATGCTTGCGCCTGGTTCTTGACGTTGAGATTCGATCGTATGGGCATCGAGAACGACAATTGAGTGAGTCTAACTTTTCCTGCCTTTCTTTTCATTCTCGGCTTCTGGAATGTCGGCTGCTCCGATTTTGCTTTTGAACTTTTCGATTAGCCTTTTCATCCTCTGCTTCCTTTCTTCTTCAAGTTTTCCGTGCATGACAAGATACTTGTCGTCTTCAGGCGGCGGAATCTCTTCAGCATATGGCCATTTGACGGAGATCTCAGTGCCGCCCTCTCTTTCCTTAAAAAAGAATTCGATCTCAAAATTCTTTCCCACCCATCCCGGACTATACTGCACCAGCAAATAATGGGGAAAAACCTCCTTTCTCAAGGTCACGTTCTTGAGGCCGACTTCACTCAAAGCCTCTTGAACAAGAGCAGAACACTCTTCCACCGGTTTGCCGAGTAGATACCTCCCTTCCAAGAATTTCAGCAGCATTCTCGCATTACTCCCGGAATGTATTCTCGGCCTTCTTGTCATAAGCCTTGTTCTAGATTATTTCCTTTGACGTCAGGGCTTCTCTTATGGTGCAAGCTTTGGATGGATCAACCGTGCGTCCAATCTAATGTTCTGTCTGTTTTACTATTTCGTGAAAGCATCACACCTGCGACACCGATCAAAAATAGCATCAGCCAGAGTAAAAATACAACCCAGTCCGCAGCGACAGAGAAGAGACTTTCAAACATGTTTGATCAAGAATAACTTTCGCTTGCTCACCTAAAAACCGAGTTTCCTGCTTCACAATAAGAATATGACAGTGCATATTTTGAAAAACGACATATTACGAAAGCCCAAGGTGCGCTTAGGCTCTTCGACACGTAAAAAGATTCAAAGTGGAGGCAACATTAGCACAGTCCACAGGTTGTTGTCCTATTTACAATGAATTATAAGAAAAATAGAATGGATGATTCTTTAGAATGAAGCGGTTAGCTTAATCTAGAATCTTCTGGTAGTGTTTCTTTTCTTCGACCAGCAATCTCGGCAGTAAACTGGCCTACTCGGGTCAGGCTTGAATGGGACTTCACATTCTTTTCCGCATTCAGCGCAAACTGCCTTATGCATTTCTCTATTTTCCATCTCTCGTTTCAACTCCTTGTACGCTCTATGCAAGAATCGCTTCCTGCACGACGGATTTAACGGATGGGCATGTCGCTTATAAAACTTATTATCATCGTATCTGATACGCCGATTTCAGCGGTCCCCAAACTTTTTACTCTACACATTGCCTACTGTAGACCGGAGAACATGTCAGAGTCCATGACAGCTAGGTTCGTAATCCAAAAACACGCCGCAACCCATCTGCACTACGATTTCAGATTGGAAATGGACGGCGTTCTCAAGAGCTGGGCAATCCCGAAGGAGCCGCCCACAGAACCTGGAGTGAAAAGGCTCGCAGTGCAGGTCGAAGACCATGAACTCAGCTACATTAATTTTGAGGGAATAATCCCCGAGGGCGAGTACGGCGCTGGGAAAGTGGAACTTTGGGACAAGGGCAACTACACGCTTAAGCATAGAAGCCCGAACAAAATAATGTTTACACTCCACGGCGACAAGCTAAACGGCGACTACACCGTACTGAGATTTAAGCAAGACAAAAACTGGCTCTTCTTCAAGAACAAAACCGCTGAGAAACCTTGAGTGTCGACCGCGCTTGAGAAAGCGGAAAAAGGCAAAATAGAAACTCGTCAAGTCTTAAAAGCGAGTTCATGCTAGAGTCTGCATTAGGTTTTCAACATGCTCGAATTCAAGACAATCAAAATTGAAACGCCCAAAGACTGCAATGTGATACTGGGCATGGCCCACTTCATAAAAGCAGTTGAAGACCTATATGAGGCGCTTGTGAACGCTGTTCCGAACATACGATTTGGCATAGGCTTCTGCGAAAGTTCAGGTCCATGCCTGGTCAGATACGAAGGAAACGACGGAGAACTGAGACAACTGGCAAAAGACAAGGCGTTCAAGATCGCCTGCGGCCACAGCTTCATAATTTTCCTCAAGAACGCGTATCCCATAAACGTTCTAGACAAAATCAAGGAAATACCCGAAACCTGCACAGTCTATGCCGCGACAGCAAACCCACTGGAAATAATCATAGCAGAAACTGAGCAGGGACGAGGAATCATAGGCGTCATCGACGGGCTAAAAAGCAAGGGAATAGAAACTGAAGAAGACATCAAGGCCAGAAGACAGTTTCTCCGAAAAATAGGCTACAAGCTTGGCTGAGCAATATCAAGACTATTCCAATTCACGTAGAAAGCCTTGAGGCGACGGTACTTTTCAAGACTTTCAAGGAAAGAGCAAATCGGCAGGGTGAAAGGCGTTAGGCAATCCGCGTGAGGGGGCCTGATATTGAACCGCGTTTTGAAAGGATCGATCTAACGGGTGATCTTGCGCCTTTTTTTATCTATTCATGGCCAGTTCTTGTTGCAGTTCAAAAGGAACTTCTTCTTTCATTCTGTAGGCAGCATATTCAACTAGCTGCTTAAACTGTTTCGGAGCCAGAACATGATTTGCTCTTGACAGAATTTCGAGGCATATTTCTTTGAAAACAAGATCGGCACAACCCTTCTTTGCGTCATCAACTAATTCTTTGCAAGCTTCAAGAATTTCTTCGCTCAAAGCCATTTCACCCTGCAAACTCAACTAGGCCTGCAAACATTAAAACACTTATGAATCTGAAAACAGAATCAAAAATATCGTTCAGTCTCATGAGAGGTTGACCCTGTTGAATACGAAAATGAACGCCACGCTTCGTTTCATCGGAGTTGTAGAAAAAGAGGGAAAAACAGAGGCCCGCATACGCATTTTCGAAGACTACTGCGCAGGGCTCAAGGGCATCGAAGAATACTCGGACCTAATAATCCTCTACTGGTCTCATTTGAGAGATAACGAGAAGGAAAGACGGACCCTACTCGTTACGCCGAAGAGGCATGCCTTCAACGTTGAAAAGGGAGTCTTCGCCTGCAGGAGTCCATCCCGACCGAATCCAATAGCCCTCTGCGTAACACGGCTTCTTAAAGCTGAAAGATGCATCCTTACAGTAAAGGGACTCGATGCATTCGAAGCCTCACCGATAATCGACATCAAACCATACCTCCCAAGAGCCGACCTCTTCCCAAACGCCCAAGCTCCAGCATGGACCGAAGAAGGACCACCAACGTAGGCGGAAGCCCTGAGAAATAAGACCTAATCACCTGTTACGGCCTGCCAAAGCACGGAAAATTGCGCTTTATGGTACGTTAAGAATCCAATAGAAAACTGCACTCTACAAACTGCTATGTTTCGGGCTAGAATAGTGCTCTCACTAATCCTGACTTTGCAATCGGCGCGCTAGATGTTGTAGCTTGGTGATTTTTGGCGCAATGATGAGCCTGCAGTATGCTTGTTCGGGGTGGCGTTTGAAGTAGTCTTTGTGGTAATCCTCGGCCTTGTAGAAGGCCTTAAATGGTTCTATCTTTGCTACTATAGGCGCATCCCAGATTTTTTCCTCAGTTAGTTCCTTGATCACCTGCTCGGCAGTTGCTTTCTGTTGGTCGCTATTATAAAATATGACTGACCGGTACTGAGTGCCGACATCGGGACCTTGGCGGTTCAGCGTTGTCGGATCGTGGGTCGAAAATAGGATTTCTAGGAGGTCTTTGAAAGAAATCACATCAGGATCGAAGGTAATCTGCACGACTTCGGCATGTCCTGTGGTCCCAGTGGAAACCTGTTCATAGGTCGGATTCGCGACTGCGCCGCCAGAGTAGCCTGACTCGACTTTTTCCACGCCTTTCAGTGCGGTGAAAACAGCTTCGGTGCACCAGAAACAGCCCCCGCCAAGAGTTGCCAGTTCTCTTCGTGTGGAAGGAGCGGTTTTGGACTGTTCTTGGCCCATGGAATTAGTTCAATCCGCATGCTGTTAATAAGCCTAGTCTATTGATCGCGAACTCGGTCAAGGGCACGTGAAAATCCCATTTTGACGAAAGTGCAAAACAGCCATTAGGAGTCTTAAGCTCCAGCAAACCGAGCCGTAGGCCATTGCATTTAAGTACTCAATTGAAGATTAGACCATGATGCCCAACGTGGAGGGTCGTCAAACTCGGAACAGACTCGAAAATCATCGTTACAACCGCTCTCATATACACCAACGGTGAAGTCCATTTAGGACACATAACGTCGACCTATCTACCCGCGGACATTTTTGTCCGGTTTCACCGCCTCAAAGGGGATCACATCGTACATGTGGGTGCCACGGACGACTTCGGAACTCCCATCTTGGTGGAAGCCGAAAGAAGAGGAATGAACCCGGAAGAATTCGTGGCTCACTGGAACCAAACTGACTACAAGGACTATGCTGACCTCGGGATATCGTTTGACATATTCTATAAGACAAGCTCAGAGGAAAACATAGAGCTTACGCAACACTTCTTCAGAAGACTGTACGACAAAGGCTGCATCTATAAACGAGTCGTCCAGCAGCCTTACTGCGAAACCTGCAAGAAGTTCTTGCCAGACCGTTACGTGAAGGGAACATGCCCGAAATGCGGCGCTGTGGATCAGTATTCTGACGGTTGCGAGCAATGTGGACGAACCTTTGAGCCAGGCGAAATTTTCGATCCTCACTGCGCTATTTGCGGTTCAAAGCCCGTGAGCAAGGAGAGCGAACACTATTTTTTCAAGCTTACAGAATTCTCAGGCGCACTAGAGAAATGGTTAACGGAAAACAAGAATCTGCAGGCAGAAGTCAAGAACTACGTGCTTAACTGGATAAGAGAAGGTCTGCGTGACTGGGACATAAGTCGCGACATCTCTTGGGGTGTCCCTGTCCCGCTTCCGGAAGCCGTGGGAAAAGTGTTCTACGTTTGGTTTGACAACCACATAGCCTACCTCTCAACTGCACTCAAATACTTTGCAGAAAGGGGAATGGACGGGAAGGAAGAGTGGAACACGTCGAGAATCTACCATTTCATAGGTAAGGACATAGTCTATCACCATTACTTGTTCTTGCCGGCCATGCGACTGGGAGTCGGAGAATACAAGCTCCCAGACTTCATTCCGACCAGGGGCTACTTTCTGCTCGAAGGAAAAAAGTTTTCAAAGAGCCGAGGCTGGTACGTGAGTCTACGTGAATTTCTTAACAGGTTTCCAGCCGACTACCTCAGATTCTATTTGGCTGCAATCACTCCCTATAGTCAACTCGACGTAAATTTCAGCTGGGAAGATTTCAAGAACAGAATAAACAACGAACTCATAGCCAACGTCGGAAACTTCATCCATCGAACGCTCACTTTCATATGGACAAACTATGAAGGAGAAGTTTCGAAGCCCGAAGCTTATGATGACCTCGATAACGAGTTCAAAGAGAACATTCAGAAGATAGCCGCGAACGTGGCCGTGGAAATCGAAAACAATGAGCTGAGCCGGGGCCTGAAAACAATAATGGAATTCTCCACGGTCTGCAATCAATACTTCCAAAGAAATCAACCATGGAAAGACAAAGCCAAGGCCAAGACTTGCCTGTACCTCTGTGCCAATGCTGTAAGAACCCTGGCGATTCTGCTTGAACCCTACATACCGTTTTCTGCAGACGGGCTCTGGCAACAACTGAATCTAGACGGTTCAGTTCATAAACAAGACTGGGATTCAGCCTCGAGACTATCGATGCCTGAAGGGCACAGAATTAATCAGCCAAAAGTGCTTTTTCAAAAGATACAAGCCGAAGAAATCGATCGACTGAGATCTCAAGAATCCAGTCCTAAACGGCCTGAGCCAACAGTTCTGCGACGTCCATAATCTGAAGCTTGCCTTCTAACCCTGTTGTTTTGACGGCATCTTCGAACGTCAACAGGCAGTAGGGGCAGGCTACAGCCAGGATTTCTGCTCCAGCTTCACCAGCGTCTTTGACGCGGGTTTCTGCCAGTCGCTCGCCCGGTATGTCGACCCACATTCTTCCACCTCCTCCCTCGCAGCAGACGCTTCTTGCTCTAGAACGGTCAAACTCTAGCAGTTTGACGCCTGGAACACTTTCAATGGCTTTCCGCGGCTCGTCGTAGATGCCGTTCTGCTTGCCCAAGAAGCATGGATCATGATAAATCACTTTCTTATCCAACCGATTTGAAAAGACAAGTTTTCCTGTTTCGATGAGCTTGGCAAGCAATTGCGTGTGATGCTGGACCTCAAAGCTTGTCTGATTGTACCTGTTCTTGAAGGCATGGTAACCGTGCGGGCAGTTTGTCACCGTTTGCTTCACGTTGTACTTGTTGAAGGCCTTCATGTTTTCCTCGACGAGAAAGTCGAATAAGCCTTTTTCGCCCATGCCGTAGACTTCGCTTCCGCAACAGTTCTCTTCATCGCCCAAGACTCCGAAGTTTAGGCCTGCCTTCTCGAAGCATTTCACGAGGCTCTTGGGCACGTTCTGTACTCTCGGGTCATAGGCTGAGGTACAGCCCACGAAGAATAGAGTGTCTGCGCCTTGGCTCACGTGTTTAACGTTCAGGCCTTGGCTCCATTCTGACCGTTTGTTGCGCATTCTTCCCCATGGGTTGCCGTTCTTGAAGATGCTTTCTAAAGCGTCGCGTATGGTCGGGGCGATCTGTCCTTCTTCCACGGCCATGCCGCGAATGTCAATTAAAAACTCGTATGGGTTGAGATCCTTTGGGCATCGCACACCGCATGTGGAGCATGTTGTGCAGCTCCAGAGCTCATTCTGCGGATGCACAGACAGCTTGCCGAACGTTGCGACTTCGCGCATGTACTTCCTGACGTTCAAGTTGGCCTTCTTGGCTACCGGGCAGCTTCCAGTGCAGGTTCCGCATTGGATGCATTCGAGAAGCTTATGCTTCTGGGTAAGCTCCTGAGCATTCATTCTTTTGTCATCACTTTTTGTTGAAAAAGGAGCATAAGGTTATTAAAGCGTTTTCCCGTGAATCAATTAAAACATATCATCGAAGTCGGAGACCGCTGTTCATGGAGAAGAAACAGCCCAGGATCGGAATTTTCGTCTGCGAGTGCGGCGGCAATATAGGCGAGGTTGTGGATGTCAAGGCCGTCGTGGACGCAGTCAAGAATTGGCCCGACGTTGCGGTTGCAAAATTTCAGAAGTATCTATGCTCCAAACCCGCTCAAGACATCATAGTGGATTCCATCAAGAAGGAGAACTTGGATCGAGTCGTGGTTGCAAGCTGCACGCCGCGCATGCACTTACCGACTTTTCAGAGTGTCGTCGAGCGGGCAGGCCTGAACCCGTTCATGCTTGAGTTTGTGAACATCAGGGAGCAAGATTCATGGATTCTTGGTCCTCATCCTTCGGCTGAGGCCACAAAGAAGGCCATAAGCCTGATCCACGGCGGCTATGAACGCAGTCGCGAGCTTGAGCCTCTGCAGATCGTCAGCGAGAAGGGTTCCAGAGAGATTCTGATCGTCGGCGGTGGGATCGCAGGAATAACCTCTGCTTTAGAACTTGGATACCTGGGCTACAAGGTTCACTTGGTTGAGCGCAAGCCCAGCATAGGCGGGAACATGGCGAAACTCACAAAAGTGTTTCCCACGTTGGACTGCGCACAATGCATTCTTACTCCCAGAATGGCTGAAGTTGGAAGAAACCCGAACGTAGCGCTTTATACTTACGCCGAGGTTCAAGAAGTCAGCGGTCGTCCTGGAAACTACGACGTCAAAGTGTTCATGAAACCTCGCGGAGTAGACCTCCAGAAATGCCGAAACTGCGGTGTCTGCGCCAAAGTTTGCCCGGTCATCGTTCCAGACGAGTTCAACGAGGGTCTAGCAACGCGAAAAGCGGCATACCAAGAATTTCCGCAGGCCGTTCCATCAGCATACACGATTGACTTTCAAGCCTGCACAAAATGCAGAAAATGCGAGCAGCTCTGCCCCGCTAAAGCAATATCGATCGACGATAAGGGTTTAACATTGGATCTCCACGTGGGCGGGATCATCATGGCTACGGGCTACCAGCTGTATGATGCCAAGCGGTTGGAGACTTACGGTTATGGCACATACAAAGATGTGATTACGATGATGGAGCTGGAGCGGCTTGTTTCTGCAACAGGCCCGACGGGCGGGTTCGTGAAGCGGGCAGACGGCACGGATGTTAAGCGAATGGCGATCGTGCTTTGTGCGGGTTCGCGCGACAAGAATTACATTCCATATTGCAGTAGGATCTGCTGCATGTATGCTTTGAAGCAGGCCTTTGTGTTGAAGAAGATGCTGGGTATCGATGTTGCCGTTTACTACACGGATATTCGTGCCACGGGCAAAGGTTATGAGGATCTGTACTGGCGCGACCAGGAAGCCGGCGTCAGCTTCATTCGTGGCAAAGTGGCTGAGGTCTACAAGGACGCGAAGACGAATAAGCTGGTCGTCGTGGCGGAGGATTCGCTGTCAGGCGAGTTGACTGATGACGAGTTTGATCTCGTGGGCCTTGCAACGCCGATGGTTGCACCTTCCGGTCTGAAAGAACTCGCAGACAAGATGAAGGTTGCCACGGGAGAGGACGGTTTCATCACAGAGAAGCACCCGAAACTTGACCCTGTGGACTCGCTCGTCACGGGAATATTCGCGTGCGGCTGCGCCTTGAGTCCCAAAGACGTGCGGGATACAGTCTCTGACGGCTTGGGCGCGTCGGCCAAAGCTGCGCTGTTCCTGAAAAGCGACTACGTTACGACTAGCCCAGAGAAGGCATATGTTCTCGCTGACCTATGCAACGGTTGTCAGGCATGTGTGTCCATTTGTCCTGTGAATGCCATTAGCATGCAGGACGGAAAGGCCGTGATTAATCCTTTCATGTGCACGGGCTGCGGTGCATGCATTCCAGTCTGTCCTCAAGAGGCAATCGACTTCAAAAATTCGACGCTGAAGCAGGTTCTGGCCCAGATGCGTGGAGTACTTACGGACAAAGATCCGGGGGAAATCAGGGTTCTGGCATTCGTCGACAAGAACATAGGCTATACAGGCATGGACTTCTTGGGTTTGGATAGAACCAAGTATCCTGAAAACATCAGAATCGTGCCGGTACCAACAACTGCAATTCTCGGCAAGAAGCTCATCCTGAGCGCTTTCGCTTACGGAGGGGACGGCGTGCTAGTGATAGAGGGCAGCGAACAGATTGATGAGCATTTCACGAAGAAGCGCATGATCGACATGGGAAAGGAACTTGCGCAATACGGCATCGAGAACATGAGGGTACGCTACAGTTACGTGCCATTGCCTGTCTACAAGAAGGCCGCTGAGCTATTCACGATGTTCACGGACAGAATCAAGAAGTTCGGACCCGTGGCCGAAGAGAAGAGAAGCAGCATCAGACAAAAACTGCAAATCTAGGTATCACAAAGCGCGACGCTTGACTTTTTCCTTTTTTACCAAGTCATTTTCGGGTTCGAACTGCCAGTTCATTATGGGCAGAGAAAATTCAGATGCTGATTCAGATCCAAAGAAAAGAAGGGAAAGCTAACAGCAAAGCATGGAGCAGTCTTTCGCGCGCTTGACTACAACCGATTTTCCACTGCTGACACAGACGACTTCGCAACTCTTGAGAACTGCTCTGTTCTTGTCTGAAATGAAGACTGTATCCATCGCTTTGTAAACAATCTTCGTATCTTTTGCAAGAAGAATGTCCAAATTGTCGGCTTGATTCTGAAAAGCGAATAATAGGCTCTCCTCACCATAGGAACATCGACAGGAATGTATTCTCCCATTTTTGGAAAACCTGTCAAGTAATTCCTCGGCTTTGGCCATAAGCGCCCGACGATCAGCATAGCCGGCTTCTGCTAGGTCTTCTGAACTAGCCGGTTTCAAGTTTTGCCCTGTCATTTCCGTGTTCCCTAACATTACGAAGGGCTCGTGTATTTCTTTTTCAACTGGTTTGCCGACGGCGCCTTCTTTTGTCTCGACTATCGTGTCCAAGAGCAGCTTGGCGTGACCATCGAATATGTAACCGTTCACCTGATCATGCATGATTACGGGAATGGCTAAGGTGTTCTTGCCGATTTCTACGATGCCCTTTTCTGTTTGCCACAGCTTTGTGTCTTCAGCTGTCTTCGAAATCGCATTGTCGAGATGATAGTTCTGCCACATCATTCTCGGTTTCCCCTTTCAAGAAATCTTGTGACTCGACCAGCCATCTTGTATGCGACCCTGCCGGGCATTGTGATTAGATAGCGACCTCTCACTTTTTCTTGCACTACTAGCCCTACCTCTTCGAGCACTTTGAGATGGCTTGAAAGCGTGCTCGTGGTGATTTCTGAGAGTTTCTCCTGAAGCTCGTTGATGTACTTTCCCCCGCTCATGAGTTCTTTCAATATCCTCAGCCTATGTTCCTGTCCCAGAGCGCTCATGGCTTCAGCTGCTTTCGGAAAACTGAATTGCGTCTCCTCCTCTTCTCTCAGGGGTGGTTCCCCTCCTTTGGTGATTCTGACGCCTCTTGGGCCGATGAAGATGCATTTTTCAAGCTCGCCATGTATGCCCTCGGCGACTCCTTCCATGACATCTTCAACGTAGTCATGTACGTGATCACCTACGTCAATGTGTATCCCACGTCTTCTTTCTCGTTCCTTCCCCACTATTTCTCCGAGCTGTTCTTTCAGACCTGCCATTTCTTCCTTGAGTTTTTTCAATTCTTCTTTCACATCTTCAGACAATTCGATTTTCAGCCTCCATAACTCGACATTAGCCGTTTTTGGTTCGATAAACACCAAATAGAAAACGGTGTATATAAAATTTGCTGTCTACGCGCCGCAGTATATGTCTAACGTGTCAAATAGATAATCAAGGGCATCATTGGAATTTGTCTCTTCAAGATCTGCTCAGAAAGGCTTTTGAAAACCTATTAGCATTCGTGAGATTTAAACGCAAGTATCCTTTGTCTGCTCTCGTCAGTTCAAGAACTCTGAGACATCATCGACGGTTTTTCTAGGTCTGGGTGTCGGAGACTCTGCTGGCCAACCGAGGGTTACTGCGGCGACTAGTGTCCATGGTTTGCCGAGATGCTTGCTAAGCGCTTTTGTCGCGTAGTAGATGTCACAGATCCACAGTGAACCCAGTCCGAGGCTGTAGGCTTTCAGGAGCATATTCTGAATTGCGGCTGACACGCTCTGCAAAGAGGATTCTTCCAAAAGCTTGCTGTCGTTCGAGTTCCAGACTATGATCAAGACGGGCGCCTCATCCATAATCTTGCAAGAGCTAAATGATGATCCCATATGTGCCATGCCGATCTTGGCTGAAAGCTTCTCCAGTTCAGCACGAAAAAGCGTTGTGAGTTTCCTCTTGGCATCACCTTCAAGCACGGTGAAACGCCACTGCTGACCGTTCTTGGCCGATGGCGCCCACGTTCCTGCCTCCAGAACCTGGCGAACGAGCTCCGCCGGAACAAGCTTATCCGTGTACTTCCGAACGCTCCGCCGTCCCTTTATGGCCTCATCAACTTCCATAAACACTACCTACGTAACCCTCGATTTCTCTTCTTCATAAAAGTTCCGTCTTGCTGTGTTTGGCGCGCGTTAAAAGCCAAGCGCGCCGGTCAAGGTGTTCTGTAGACGAATTTGGAAGCACGTAAGCTCGTTAATCTCGCCTGTTGGCTATGTCAAAACACGGTGTGATGAGCAAAAGTTATATGAAATTGTTCGTGAGAGAACCTCGGTGTTCAGGAGAGTCTAGAGAACTTGGACGTACTGGTCTGCGTTAAACATGTTCCTGAAACGGCGGAGGCTGAACTGAAAATCGATTCAACGGGAAAAACCATCGAGAGAACCGGGTTGGTCTATGACATTAATGAGTGGGATGACTATGCGCTCGAAGAGGCTGTGAGGATAAAGGAGAAACAGGGTGGGACGGTCACGGCCATAACCGTGGGCGGAGACGATTCTGATAGCACGCTGAGAAAATGTCTGGCGCGCGGGGCCGACAAGGCGATAAGGCTTGCTGACCCCAAATTTGAGGGTTCAGACAGCTACGCCATCGCGAAGATCCTTCATTCAGCCATTAAAACGTTGCATTTCGACCTGATACTCTGCGGTGTGCAATCAGGCGACGGCGGATATGCTATGGTTGGGCCAATCCTTGCCGAGATGCTTAACATTCCGCATGCGACGATGGTTAAGAAAATAGAGCTTCTGACAGGTTCAGCAAAGGTTAACCGTGAACTCGAAGGTGGCCTGGAAGAACAGATAGAAATCAGGCTCCCCGCATTGTTCGCGGTTCAGACTGGCATAAACGAGCCGAGGTACGTTTCAATAATGGGAATACGCAAGGCCATGCAGAAAGAAATAAGACTCATGAGCCTCGCGGACACGGGACTGACTGAGAACGACGTTGGCGCTTCAGGCTCTTGGATAAGACTGGAGAAGCTGTATATCCCGCCGGTTGAGAAGCAGGCTGAGTTTCTCAAGGGAAACCCGGACGAGATCGCGGCCAAGATTACCGAGCTTCTCAAGTCAAGGGGGCTGCTCTGATGGCGGAGATTCTTGTTCTGGCTGAGCACCGACAGGGACAGATGCGAGACATAACGTACGAGATGCTCACCAAAGCCAGAGAACTCGTTGAGAAGACAGATGCAAAACTGACGGTTGCAATACTGGGTTACAAGGTCAAGGAACTCGCACGGCCTCTGGCGGAGTATGCGAGCACGGTCATAGTCGTTGAAGATCAGAAGCTCGAGAATTTCAACTCTGAAGCCTACAGGAAAATTCTTTCAAAATTGATCGCTGAGCGCAAACCATCATTGATCATGGTCGGACACACGAGCTACGGAATTGATTTGGCTCCGCGACTAGCGGCTGCACTAAACCTGCCGTTGGCAACGGACTGCATCGACTTTTCATTCGAGAGCGACGCATTCACGGTTACCCGCCAGATGTTCGGGGGCAAGGTAAACGTCAAGGCTGTCGCTAGAAAAGCCGACACCTACATAGTGACCATACGCCAAGCGGCATTCACGGCGGCTAAACCCGCAACCCCCGCAAACGGGCAAATCGTCGATGTACCCTCACCGCTGACAGAAGAGATAACTGAAAAACGCTTCATACAATATGTTCTGCCTCCGCCGGGCGGGGTGGACATAACAGCCGCAGACAAGCTCGTGGGCATCGGCCGCGGAATAAAGGATGCTGCAAACCTGCCCATTATGGAGGAACTGGCGAAAACTCTAGGCGGAGTCCTATCGTGCTCACGCCCCATAGTTGACAAGGGCTGGCTTCCGAGCGACAGGCAAGTGGGCACTTCGGGAAAAACGGTGAAGCCGAAACTCTATCTGGCGATGGGCATAAGCGGCGCGTTCCAGCATGTCTTGGGCATGAAGAGTTCAGACCTGATCATAGCCGTCAACAAGGATCCGAAGGCTCCGATTTTCAGCTTCGCCGACTACGGAGTCGTCGAGGACCTATTCAAGATAGTGCCCTCGCTAAAAAACAAGATTAATGAGGCGCGAACACAGAAAGCATGAGCTAGCAATGGAGAAGATGAAATATGGACTTCAAACTCAACGATGAACAGCAAGAAATAAAACGTGCCGTCCGCGAATTCGCCGAGAAGGAATTCACGCCGGAACTGGCGTTGGAATACGATCAGAAAGAAGAATTTCCCATGCCGCTGTACAAGAAAGCAGCGCAGCTGGGTATCACGAGCATGCGTATACCTCAAGAGTACGGCGGACAGGGCTACGGCGTGCTCGAAGACTGCATAGCCGTGGAAGAAATGTGCAGAGTCGACCCAGGCATCGGCGTGGCAATCTCGTTGGGAAACCTGATGATTCCGGACCTGCTGCTCAAGCATGGTAACGACGAACAGAAGAGGAAGTATATTCCGCCGCTTGCGAAGGGCGAAAAAATAGCTGCAGCCGCCTTCACAGAGCCGGAGCATGGAAGTGACATAACTCGTATGAATTCTACAGCCGTGAAAACTGGACAGGAATGGGTGATCAACGGAGCCAAAGAATTCATAACAAACGCCACAATTGCGGATACGTTCATTCTTCTTTGCCAGTCAGACCCGAACGTGCAGCCGTCCCACAGGGGACAGAGCATATTCATCGCCGAAAAAGGAATGAGCGGACTCGACGCGACGAAACTGCATTGGAAGATGGGCATAAAACCATGCGTTACGGGTTCGCTCTCTATGTGCGACCTGAATGTTCCAGAAACAAACCTTGTAGGCGAACTGAACAAGGGCTTCTACTACACACTTGAGCTTTTCGACGGAACCAGAATCACGGTGGCAGCCCAAGCCGTCGGCATGGCCCAAGGCGCCTTCGAGAAAGCTTTGAACTATGCGAAAACGCGAAAGCAGTTCGGGCAGTCAATAATGAATTTTCAGGGGATAAGCTTCAAACTTGCAGAAATGGCGATCAAAATCGAATCCGCCCGTCTGATGATGCACAAGGCAGCTTGGCTGTACGACAAGGAAAAGCCAAACGCCATAGCGACTTCGATGGCAAAAGCATACGCGAGCCGAGTGGCCATGGAAGTTACAGACGAAGCCATACAAGTCTTCGGAGGATACGGTTACTTAGCAGACTATCACGTTGAGCGTTTTCACCGATGCGCGAAGATAACCGAGATCTACGAGGGAACCAGCGAAATTCAAAAAAGCACCATCGCAGGATACCTTGCAAAACAGCCCTAAACCCGTTCCATTCTTCTTCATCCTAGCGCGCGTCCATCCAGCATGATTTTCATGAGAAAGACCGAATTTAAATACGTTTTTTATGCAGGGTTCTGCCGAGTCTGCGGTTGATGTTTCTCGTTGCCTAGCCATTAAAGCGTTGACCCATCGCTGATCAGGTTAACGGAGCCAGCATTCGCAAGTTTTATTACCGCTCGTAAGTCTACGCAATATCAGATCGAAGGAGACAGATTATCTTGACTGCAGAAAGGATCAAGAAAGCAGCAGTAATCGGGTCAGGAGCCATGGGCCACGGAATCGCGGAGCTTTTGGCTATGAACGGATATCACGTTGCAATGGTTGACGTTAACGATGAAATCTTGCAGAAAGCTAAAGAGAAGATCAAATGGAGCTTGGATAAATTCGCTGAGAAAAAGAGGATAAGACAGGAGGACGCGGACGCAGCATTTGCAAGAATCAGCACAACGACAAGTTATGAAGAGGCAGCAGAAGACATAGACTTCGCGATAGAAGCGGCGCCTGAGAATATGGAGCTAAAGAAGATGGTTTTCGCCAAGCTTGATCAGGCAGCTCCTCCAAATGCAATATTGGTCTCAAACACGTCGGCTTTGAGCATAACAGAGATGGGAAACGCTACCAAACGTCCAGACAGAGTTGCGGGAATGCACTTTTTCAACCCTCCTCAACTCCAGGCACTGATTGAAGTGGTAAACGGCGACAAGACAAGCCAAGAAACGATCGTCGCGGTCGCTGAACTCGCTAGGAAAATTGGCAAAACACCGATAACAGTGCGGAAGGACGTCCGCGGCTTCATAGTAGACCGCATTCTCGGGGCAGCATTTAATGAGGCCTACTGGACCTACCAGCGGAAAGAAGCCACGAAAGAAGGAATAGACTCTTCAGTCAAGTATACCGGAGGCTTTCCGATGGGATGGTTCGAACTCAGCGATTTCGTCGGACTAGACATAATATACGGCGTCGGCAAAGTACTCTACGGAGCTTACGGGGAGCGATTCAAACCATGCACGGAAGTAATTGAACCGCTTGTTAAGGAAAAGAAGCTGGGACAAAAAACCGGCGTAGGCTTCTACGACTGGACAAAAGGAAGGCCCCGGATACCTTTCAGCCTTCTCGACGAATACGACGTTGACAGATCCTGGGCAGTCGCCGTTAACGAAGCTGCCTGGCTTATCCATGACGATGCAGCCTCCCCAGCGGACATTGATACAGGAATGAAGCTTGGCACGTACTGGCCCTCAGGCCCATGCGAATACGCGGATCGAACCGGAATAGACGTGATTCTGAACAAGCTTAAGGAGCTCTATGCGAAGTATAATATGGAGATGTATAAGCCCTGCCCAGTGCTAGAGGATTACGTGGGCAAAGGTTGGACAGGGAAGAAAGCTGGAAGGGGGTTCTATTAGATGAAGTTTGAATTTGATGAGACTCAAATCGGAATTGTTAAGGCTGTGAAGGAATTTTGCGCGAAAGAGTTCAAGCCTGAATTAGCGTTGGAACTTGACAGAAAAGAAGAGTTTCCGATGGAATTGTACAGGCAAGCGGCAAAACTTGGGTTCGTAAGCCTCAGTCTGCCCCAAGAATACGGCGGCCAGGGCTTCGGTCTTCTCGAAACATGCTTAGCCATCGAAGAGATGTGCAGGGCGGACTCTTCTCTCGGCGTTGCCATATCTACCGGAACCTTCGGAAGCGAATTCATTGCAACCTTAGGCAACAAAGAACAGAAGGAGAAGTATCTGCCGCCATTATGCAAAGGCGACTGGATATCAGCTGCAGCATTCACTGAGCCCAACGTGAGCGGAAGCGACATCACCCGCATGGAAACGACGGCCACAAAATACGGAAACGAATGGTGGATAAACGGGACAAAAACTTTCATAACGAACGCGACGACTGCCGACTTCATAGTCGTGTTGGCACAGACGGACACAAAGATCAGACCAACTTACAGGGGTGAAACACTGTTCGTCGTGGACAAGGGCACGCCTGGGCTTGAAACGTCAAAGCTTCACGACAAGATGGGTATCCGCTGCTCAGTGACCGGAGAGGTTCGCCTCGACAACGTGAAAGTCACAGACTGGAACATCGTAGGCGAATTGAACAAGGGTTTCTACAGCTCAATGGAATTCTTCGACAAGACACGCGTCGGCGTGGCATCGCAGGCCGTGGGCATGGCTCAAGGGGCCTTCGAGATCGCCTTCAAATACTCTAAACAGAGAGAAGCTTTCGGGCAGCCGTTGCTACAGCACGAGCTCATAGGTGCAGGCTTGGCTGAAGCCATGACGAAGATCGAAGCAGCAAGATGGCTCACCTATCGTGCGGCTTGGCTGGTGGATTCTGGGAAGATGGATCCCATGGTTACGGCGATGGCCAAGTATTATGCTGGTCAGATCGCTATGGAAGTGACGGATCTTGCAATACAAGTCTTGGGCGGTTACGGTTACTTGGGCGAATACCGTGTTGAGAGGTTCCACCGTGATGCAAAGATAACTGAAATCTACGAAGGTACGAAAGAGATCCAGAAGTTAACCGTGTTGAAGTATCTGCTCAGAAAATTCTGAAAAATGTTATAGGCATGTGAGCTCTAAACACGAACCAGGTGAAAGACTTTGAGTAAGGCGTATGAAACTGTGAAAGTGGAAAGGGAAGAAAAAGTACTGTGGATTATACTGAACAGGCCGCATAGGCTGAACGCCTTCAACGATGTTCTGATCGAAGAGCTTGCTGACGTGCTAGACACGGCTGAAAAAGACGCGAGCATAAGATGCCTAGTCTTGATGGGTGAAGGTGACAGGGCTTTCAGCGCAGGCGCAGACGTGACGATGATTCCTAAGGCAACACCAGTTAAAGCCGAGGAATTCATGAGGGCCGGACAGAAGGTCTTCGGCAAAATAGAAGAATCGTCTAAACCCGTCATTGCCGCAATCAACGGTTACGCTCTCGGTGGCGGTTTAGAGTTGGCTTTGGCATGCGATTTCAGAATAGCAGCTGAACACGCTGAGCTTGGAACTCCAGAAACGAGTAATCTGGGCCTCGTGCCTGGATGGGGGGCAACCCAAAAACTTGTCAGAATCGTGGGTCTAGTGAAAGCCAAAGAAATGATACTGCTTGGAAACCGGCTCAAGGCTGATGAAGCACTGAAAATAGGATTGGTAAACAAAGTGGTGAACTTCGAGAAACTCAGGGATGAGGTTAGGGGTCTAGCCAAGAAGCTCAGTGAAGAGCCCCCGATAGCTTTGAAATACGCAAAGCATGCAATAAACTTCGGGTCACAAGTGCCGTTAGATGTGGGACTGCGGTTGGAGGCATGTCTAAGTGCTCTGACGTTCTCCACGGAAGACCTGAAAGAAGGCGTAGAAGCCTTCATGTCGAAGAGGAAAGCCGATTTCAAAGGCAAATAGCCCACATACTCATCCCTTTTTCTTTATATTTCGCTCTTCGCCAAAATAGGCACGGAGAACGTGAATGCCATGAGAAAGGTGGCCGTAATCGGTGTTGGAAGCTCAAAATTCGGCGTCAGAACCGACGCTAACATTTCAGAGTTGGGTTTTGAAGCGGTTAAGCCTTCTCTTGAGGATGCGGGAATAGCCGCTAAAGATGTTGAATTTGCTGCCGTGGGCTCTGTCGGCGCCGGAGCATGGTATGAGGAGCTGCTTCCAGCCGTAGTGGTCGGCGAATACTGCGGTCTATCAGGAGCTGGCCTAGTACGCTGCGAGGCTGCATGTGCAAGTGGAAGTGCGGCCTTCTTCACGGCTTACTCGGCGGTGGCAAGTGGGCACGCTGAAATCGCCATGGCTTTGGGCGTTGAGAAGATGAAGGAAATTGACTCATTGACGGCCATGGAATGGATTGGAAGAGCAGGCTACTATTTGTGGGAGTTTCACAATTTCGGGTTAACCTTCCCAGCATACTATGCCCTGTATGCTAATGCACATATGGCCAAGTATGGCACGACTGAGGAAGACATGGCTCTAGTCGCTGTTAAGAATCACAAGTACGCGGCTATGAACCCGGTTGCGCACCTTCGGAACAAGATTACTGTTGATGACGTTCTCTCGTCTATGGTGATTGCTTCGCCGCTGAAGCTGTATGATTGTTCTCCTATTACTGACGGTGCATCTTGCGCGATAGTCGCTTCAGAGGAGAAAGCAAGAGAACTCAAAATTGATACTCCCGTTTGGGTCGCAGGGATAGGCTATTCATCCGGAACGGCCAACTTGAGCAAGAGAAAGGATTTTGTGAGCTTGGACGCGAGCGTGTTGGCTTCTCAAAGGGCATATAAGGCTGCTGGAATATCGCCAAGCCAGCTTGATTTTGCTGAAGTGCACGATTGTTTCACGATTGCCGAAATAATGGCTTATGAGGATCTAGGCTTCTGCGGCCGCGGTGAAGGAGTAAAACTGCTGCGAGATGGCCAGACTGAAATTGGCGGGAGAATACCGGTAAACATGGACGGCGGGTTAAAAGCCAAGGGGCATCCGATAGGCGCAACCGGTTGCGCCATGATTTACGAGTTGACGCGCCAGCTTAGAGGAGAAGCTGTTGAGAAGGGCAGACAGGTTCCGCTGAAAAACTACATCGGACTCGCCCACAACGTCGGCGGAACAGGACACTACTGCTACGTGACGATTCTGAGGAGATGAAAAGCATGACTTCATCATCGATGCCCTCGATAAAATCTAGACCCATAACGATAGTGCAGGAGATTCCCATAAGCAAAACCCTGAAGTTCTGGGAAGGCCTCAAAGAAGGAAAAATCTACGCCACACAATGCTGCAAATGCGAGAAGCTCTATTTTCCCCCGTCCGCCGACTGCCCCCACTGCATCTGCTCCGAAGTAAACTGGGTTCAATTGAGTAGCGAGGCGGAAGTTGAAGCCTTCACACATATCGTGGTGAGGCCGACAACATTCTCAGACCAGAAACCGTACACCGTGGCGATCGGAAGACTCAAAGAAGGCGTCAAAGTGCTCGCTTGGCTAACAGGCTTCAAACTGTCCCAAGTCAAAGTCAGCATGAAAGTAAAACTCGTGGCCAAGATCACACAAGATGGAAACCCAACGTACGAGTTCGTACCGCCATGAAGTGGACCCTAGGCTCAGACTTCGGAGAATGAGAGGCCAAGAAGCATAACTGAAAAATGGTGGGCCACTGGATCGCGATGAATGTCGCTTTCCACGTTCGGTCGAAGATAAGAGAAAAGTGTTCGCGCGCGCTATTGTCACTGGCACGTTTAGGATACATTCTGCCGCCCTTTCTTATGAGTTTCTAGTTCGTTGTAAGAACTGGAATACAAGGTTATTTGGTTCCTTCTGCAAATAAGGCAGGAGGAGAAACTTCACCCCACTTCCTGATCATAGCAGCGGCTTCATTGTATTCTTCTTTGGCCTTTTCTCTTTCGCTTTCTGGCAATGATGTAAGATGGTTATCTATGCAAAAGAGTGGTGGTGTCGCGCTCCAGTTGTAGTCGAGTCTTTTGATGTTGATTCTCCGGAATCCTGTTTTCTGGAACATTTCTGCCACCTTCTCTTCGGGCAGATAATCCAGTTCCCCCAACGTGTACTTCGTTTTGCATTTGAACATTAGCAGGTGGCTCTCTTGCGCTTTGGTTCGGGCAACAGGAAGGCTCTCGACAATTATCACCCTCCCACCCTTCGCAACTACGCGTTTCATCTCTTTGAGTGCAGTTTTTACTGAACGGTAACTTCGGAAATTGCGAATCGAGTGAACTGCTGCGGCCACATTGAAAGAAGAAGATCTAAAGGGCAAGCGTTCAGCGTCAGACTTGATGCCTGAGACTCTATCGCAGAGGTTCAATTCGTCCATGCAAGTGTTGAAATTTCTCCACCAGCCTGGACGCTCAACTCCATCCATTAAGTCTATGCCCACGACAGTTTGAGACGATTTTGCAGCTGCGATCGAGAAATACCCTCTACCACAACCGATGTCGAGTACACTATCATGACTACACAGTTGCATTTCTTGCGCTATTGCCATTCGCTCTAAGCCAATGTCTGAGTTGATGTAAACATCCCCCCATGACACTTTAAACTGTTTGAAAAAGGAATCAAGAATCCGTCCACAGTCATCTAGGAGTCTTCTAAAATCATCTGGAGGTAGTGGAACACTCAATGCACGTGCCGGAAAACTCAACCTTACTCCCAATTTCTTCGCGAGACGAGGAACTGACTGCATGCCTAAAACTTGCAAATTGACTCCCATCTTAACAATCCCTCAAATTTCCTTTCCACAACCTATCTCCGTATCACGCAGTCCAATTTGAGATTTATTTTCTTCCGTGCGCGCTAGGGTGTTCCTTAATTAGCCTGTTAATGCGACCCTTGCTACCTACATTTGTTTTTTGTCTCGGAACGTCTGTTTGAGAAAACTCCTCACAGTATATCTTTCTAGGGAATGGGTGTGAGGTTTAAACCTGCAATCTTTTTGAAATGTTCGGTGTTTCTTGTGGCCAAGCTGTAACCCTTGGTTAGGGCGATTGCGCCTATCATAGCATCTCTTAATCCGATGGATTGTCCTTCTCTCTCTAATTCGGCGTATACGCGTCCGGCATTTTGAGCTGATGTTAGTCCTATATTCATAACGACTAGTCTTTCCAGCAAGGTTTTTGCTGACGCCAGATTTTTCTGGCGGTTCTTTGATTTGCAGGCGCCGTAGAACAGCTCGAAAGCGTTTATGATGGTTGTGGCGAGTAACCATCCTTTTCTTTCCATTTCGCTGATAGAGTCAACGACTTTTGTCTCGTTTCTGAGGAGATCTATTAGAATATCTGTGTCCATTATAACTCGGGCAGTCTCCATCGTTTCCAGGCCTCTGTTTGTGAAGCTTTGATTTCAGCGAGTTCTTCATCTGAAATGTCCCAGGAACCGGCGAGGTCTGTGATTTTTGTGCCTTTCCCTCGCAGGCTGATCAAATACTCCATGGCTTCATCTAGAGAAACGGGACGCTTCAGCCTCATCTGGAGCTCCCCTGCGATTTCCGACAATTTGGCGTATGTTTCCTTGCTGATTTTGACGGTCTTCGTTTGTGGCACGAAGTACACCTAGTAGAATAAGTAGTAAAACTCCATTTAAACGTTTTGAAAACAAAACGGCTAACGGGCGCGCGCGAAGCGTAAGAAGGCGACGGGATTTGTTGGCTGGTTCACCTACGAGATAAAAGACAAGGGCCGCAATGTTCTATGGGTATTTCAAAACACGGAAAACTCTATAATGGTTGGTGGGTTGTTGGGTGTATAGGCTAAGACGCGTTATTAAAGAGGGGTGACAGATGAATGAGCAAAGCTGAAAAGCGTAAAATGGACGTCTCCAGAAACAGCAGTCCAGAGAGAGAAATAGAAAACAAGGACAGGGCTTTCGTCCTTTTCTACGCTACTTGGTGCCCATTTTCCCAAAGGTTCCTACCACTATTTGAACAGTACGCCAGAGACAATCCGCAAGAGTGCATGAGCGTCATAGTTGATGATAGGCCAGATTTATGTGAGGAGTACGCGATAGAGTATTACCCCACCGTGCTTCTTTTCAAAAAAGGAAAGGTGCACAAGAGACTTGATGCCGAGCCTGGGGTTGGGTTAACCAAGAAACAACTAGCAGAACTCACCAAGAATCCGTAGATTTATCTCATTTTTAGCGGGCTTTCTTTAGTAGCTTTCACAACTTTATTATTCTGGCAATGGCTTCGGACTGTTGAGGTGATTGTGTTGGGTGTGAAGGAAAACATGAAATTGATGATGACTTTGGATGATGCTTGGAACAATCAGGATTGGGAGACATTCAAGAAACGTCACGCAGCAAACGTCGCTGTTTACTGGCCGGGTCAGCCGGAGCCAACAAGAGGGCGAGAGGCACATTACAAAGAATCTGTCGAATTCTTCAAAACCTTCGATAATAAACTGGTTAATAATCCCTACAAGATTCTTTTCGGCGATGGCAACTACACTTGTTCTGTCGCTGACTGGACAGCAACCATGATTGGACCAATGAAAGGGCCAGATGGAAAAATCATTCAACCTACCCACAAAACGGCTAAGCTTGAGTTCTGCACCGTTGCCACCTGGAAAAACAACGAAATCACAGAGGAACGTCTTTTCTACGACGTAGTCGGAATGATGAAACAGCTTGGACTAATGTAATCAATGCTGAAGCTCACTAACATTACCTCAAATATGGGGTGCGAAATAACAGTAGATGGCTCCCTGTTTTTCTTAGCGCACGCTGTAAAATATAGGATTACGTTGATTTTACTTGCGAGACATCATTTCTTCGTAGCGATGCTCAGGGAAGTGGCTGCTGTCGCAAAATGGTTTGATGGAGGACTTGCCGCAGCGACAGAGAGTTACGCGATTGCGAACTTCATAGATTTTTCCATCTGCAGACCTAATCGGGATGCCTCCTCGCACCCAAATCGGACCACTGCACATCATCTGAGGGTCTTCGATTAACCCGATTGATTTTTCCAATTTTAGTTCAATTGCCTCACCTGTTTTCTTGTCCCAAACCACAAGACGACCTGACGGGCAGTCTCTTGCTTCTTCGATTGCCGCATGTTTAGCATTCAAGTCATCTGATTTTGGAATAAGGTTCCAAATTTCGCCTGCTCTATGACAGAAACGCGCAGAGGCACAAAGATCCTCAACGTCTGTTAGCTTAAGCGTTGGGCCCTGTATGATTTTTGCCTGTTTCAGGTAGGGTTCACTATTGGCCACCTCAGTGCCATCAAAACCGATTTTTATGTGCGTTGCATCACAGAAAGGTTTGTTCTTTGATTCTCCACATCGGCAAAGGCCGCATTTTTCCTGCAAAGGATATTTCTTGCCCGAACGCCATTCGACCGGAATCCCTTCCTTATTGACGATGATGATTTGTTCGGATATGGGAAGTTTGCCAGAAATAAAGTATGGACCATTCCTGGTGACTTTGATTTCACGCTCGTAATTGACTTTGTCAATGTTTTCTTCTTTAGCCGTTCCCATTGCGGTTAAGCTCCTTGAGCGTACTATGTACTAGATCTCTCAAAATTGCTCACTAATAAGCGTAATGCGTGCTCTTCCTTTTCTAGAAGTGCCATGCGTGAGTGTGACGTTAAATGTTGGGGAGTGACGTTAGCGCGCGCGGAAAATTCTGATAGTAACAAAAACTGTTAAGTAGCTTAGTTCAAAATCTAGTGCTCATATGAACTTTGTCGCGATTCCTCTGACTGTTATTACTTGTTTCTCAACTGTGTTTGGAGGTATCGTTGCAGCAAGATACAGGAAAAACATTGGGATTCTTGGGGCTTTTGCGGCAGGTGTGTTGATTACTACTTCCTTGCTCGACATATTGCCACAGACTTTCAAGCTTGCTCAATCCGCCAACGTGCTTCTTGAAGATGTCATGGCTCTGACAGTTGTGGGGTTCCTTTTCCTCTATATCATTTCTAGATTGATAAGTGAGCATGTTTTCAGCAAAGATGGTGAATACGTTGAAGTTAAACATCCTCTCGGTGGAGTTTTTGCAACGTCAGAACTTTCGGTTCACAGTTTCATAGATGGCTTGGCAATCGGGTTTGGTCTAGAAGCAGACATTCATGTAGGGATTATAATCGCATTTGCCGTCATATGCCATGACTTCACTGATGGACTCAGCACAGTTACCGTGATGCTGAATTCTGGCAACTCACTGAGGAATTCTCTAAGGATGTTGTTCTTGGATGCCATTGCTCCAGTCTTAGGAGCAGTTGTCACACTTTTCCTTCAATTACCACCGTATTACATAGTGCTACTCCTGCCTTTCTTTGCAGGTGGTTTTTTGTATCTAGGGGCAAGTGACCTCTTACCACAAGCGCATGAAGAGAATCCCCCAACACTTACAGTAATCACGTGCACAGCTGGATTCGTGCTGATATTCATCCTGACTTTCATCCTGACCAGAGTGTTGAACATGTAGCGCGCGCTGTATAACGCATTCCATGCCAGAAGCCTCTTTAACGAGACGGCAGCAATGCTAATGAGAGAGCCAATGCGGAAAACGCGTCGGATTTTTGATAGACTTGAATGCATGGACTGCATCTACAAGTCAAGCCCCTACTGTTGGGGGCAATGCCCCTACAATATCTGGAAAAAGGAACAGTTCTAACGCGCGCGGGCTTATGCGGTAATTGTTCATGGAAGGCGAATTTCAGACAGACAGAAAAAAGATAGGAAGTCTATGAAGAGTGTCGACGCTCTATGGCGCGACACTTCCAAATTTCGATTCTTCTCATTTGTTCTCTTGTTTCCTTCACGTTTTGCATGTTTTTCACCTCGAATTACGTCTCAGCAGACATGCCAAACGCAAAAACGGAATAATCCGGTTTCACAATTCTGAGGGCAAAAATCTTGCTTGATCCAACAGAATAGGGAACGTCGCATATTAGTCTACTGGGTTCAAAATCAGTATTTGGCCCCCGCTAGAGAACAATTGAATAGTAGTCAAGAGAGACACAAGTAGCGCGCGCTTTGGTGCAGCCTAAATGAAATAAGAGGTGATGGAAGATGGAGAAATTATATCGATGCCCAAATTGTAATAGAATAGAAATAATATGGGATGCAGGACTTAGAAAAGCTGTATGCCCAAAAGATAAAACATCGGTAAACAACTACAAAACGGAAAATAATGCTTGAAAACATCTTTGACGCCCGCTCGCGCGGCGATAACCAGGTTCCTATAATCTTTTGATGTCCTTTTTTACAGTTCCATCTCTGTTTTTTCGCAGCATTTTCCACAATTTGAACACCGCATAAGAAGCAGACTCTCCGACAAATCATATCGAAAGACAGTGTCTAGTTATGGTTGTTTTGGTAGTCTGGGAGAATTTAGCGCGCGCAACAAGGTTCTGTCCTGTCGTCTCATTCATAGCCCTTGTTATCCGCCTATTTTTCTCCAGCCTTTCACTTTTTTATGAACAATTTCTCAACCGCTCTTGCTCGGCTGGCATGTTCTAGGACGTTGTCATAGCAGTCAGCTGGCGGCTCGAATCATTAACGTTGGTGAGCAATCCTTTTTTTCCGATTCTTAATTGTCTTTGACCTCTGAACGTAAAGGTCCGTGCATTCTCGATTCGAATGGTGTCTCCTTTAGAGATGCAGCTTATCTGCTCGTTCCACAAGCACAGCCGGATCGTCCCAGTTTCATCTTCTATCAACGCGTTTGCCACGCTTGCGTAATTTCCATAACGGGTGCAGACTAGGTTGGGCTTTGGAATTTCCAAAACCCTGGCCTTCAGACAAACCTGTGTCATTCCGCTTCGCAGATCTCTGATTGGAAGAGAGAGTGATCGTCTATTCTTCTTAGCTAGATATCTGCGGATCATGTCTGTTTTCATGAGACTCCTAATAGGATTGCCTCCTTCCAACAGAAATTCCTTGAGTATTAAAAATTGGGCAACAACTTTAGAATCCTTCAGAAATAGGAACATGGCCTTATCTTGTGTTTTGCCACGACATTCGATTGAAAGGTCTCCAGTTGTGTATTTCTGGTTTTCTTCTGCTGAGATTAGAGCATGAAAAAGTCTGTCAGGGTCAACTTCATACTTTATTGAAAGAAAAGCCAGATATTCACCGGTTGATACATTTTTTCTCAAGGCTTTTCCTCTCATTTTCCCTGTTGTTCTTTTTTCAGAAACCATTCTTGGTCGATTTCAAAAATCTTAGCGCGTGCGCTGCTAACGTAATGCACGCGCAGCATATTAAGATGCGTGTAGATGTAGCGTGCGGTAAGGCGAAATGAAACATGTTTAAGAGTTGGATGTGCGTCTTAAAGGAAGTGGTACACCGGTGAATGCTTGTGTCTCAACCTGTTTATGGGAAAATAGTGAACTATCGGGTAGGCAACAAAACACAAAAGCCAAAATGGTGCCTAATTCAATTTGCAGATGCAAATTCCATCTCTAAGGTAGGCCAACTCATCGGGCGAAAAGTAGTTTTGAAATATGGAAAGAACGATTTCATCGGGAGAATTATGGGTTTCCACGGCAAGAAAGGCGTGGTCAAAGCCAAATTCCGAAAAGGAGTGCCTGGCCAAGCTTTAGGAACAACCGTTGAATTAGTCGGCTAAAACTTTAGTCTGCATGCAACCTGTTCCTATTCACTATTTGGCTTTTCTTCTGGGAGCTCGTCTGCGCGTTGTCTGGGTGGAGGCGTTTCATAACTGTTCTTTGTGGATGACGATACGCTGAAGAAGGTGGCTGTGTTGTTCGGGGAGGATGCTGTTAAAGTAGTTGAGACCTTCAAAGGAGTTCACGAGATCACGGATAATGAGATAGCGGACAAAACTTTAATACGCCTCAACTTGGTTCGCAAGGAACTATACAGATTCTACGACCACTCCATCGTGGCTCTCAGGCGGACCCGCGACAAAGAAACAGGCTGGTTTATCTTCAACTGGAGACTCCAACCAGAACAACTGGAAGCCTTTATCCTAAACCAAAAGCGATGTGTTCTTGAAAAACTGGAAACCCGGCTTGAATACGAGAAAAGCCACGAGTTCTACACCTGCCAAACGCTAGGCTGCAAGCGATACCCCTTCGAGGAGGCATTTGAGCTTCTCTTCAAATGTCCCGCCTGCAACAAACCCATGATGTACCTCAACAACGAGCGGATCGTTGAAATCCTAACCCGAAAAATTGAACAGACAAAAGTTCTGTAAGCGTTGAAATGCAAGAGAATTATTCCATCCGCAGATTTGAGATGCAAGTTATTTAGCGAAGTTCTTGGGATGGCGGATAAAGCTTTACCCCCAAACCCAACTATTCTCAAAAAAACTTGTTGAATGTTCCATTTGATCTCGAATTTGATTTCTATAAGCATGGACTTTGTGATTTTGGACGTGCTATTTATAAGCAGCGGTGTGAAAACTAGACAAAGCGTGTGAGAAGCGATTTTTGCACAGCAACCGTGAAGGAGTTGAGAGAGTTGACATATGAGAGAAAAGAGATGCACAAGGCAGTTTGCGCTGATTGCGGGAAGGAATGTGAAGTCCCATTCAAGCCTGATGGTAGCAGACCTGTATACTGCCGAGAGTGTTACTCCAAGAGAGCACCACCAAGAAGAAGTCGATTTTAGATCAAGCCAACAGCTCTAATCTAAGATTGGTTTTCTGCCAGTTTCCATATTCTTTTTTCAAATCACTTGAGTAGATATCGTTCTTTCATACCTCGGTGTACATAACCCACGGACCTGTAAGCGCGCACTAACTGCATGAAGCATGGACTGAATGAGCCGATCACATCCCTGACGGCTAGAATTGTGAAGTAAATCCCATAAAGGCTCCTTCTGGGACATGGTCTAGGCGTCTGATCTCGACAATTGACGAACTGTAATGTTTAAACCGAGCCTAGATTGTGTATGCAACAAAAATCGAGGAGGTGCAAAAAAGTGAGAGACGAAGAAGAAGAATCGGAAGAAGACGACTGGGAAGAGGAAGACTGGGGAGACGAAGAAATGTAACAGCCCACTGTCGGATTCATTTCTTGTGTCTTTTCTTTGTACGGTTTTTTTAGGTCGTGTTAATGCTTTTTGGATTCATGTTTATAACCTTCTTAACGCGCGCTAGTGGTATTGCTTTCAGCTTACTTAGTGATCTCACCATTTCGGGGTTTTTACCCCTCAGAAAATACAGTAGACGTTTTGACGTTAGGCTTAATTTTGCTGTTCTCAGTGGTTCTTTATCTTGTTTCACAAATCCCAGACTAACCTTAAACCCTCTTTTTTGAGGATTTGGTTTTCGCATATGCATATCACCTCTTTAAGATGACATAATCTTGACCTTCTTTTTTGAGTCGTTCAAGCTCAATCGGAATTTGTTCTAGCGAAAACCTATCGTAAATTTTAGCTCTAAGCCTGTAGTATTCTTCTCTGCAAAACGAGCAACAGAAACGGACTTTCGTGTAACTAGTTTTTTGAAGCTCCTTTCGACAGTAGAGACAATAATAGTGCGGATGACCTCTTATGGCTCTGCACTCGTCACAATACCGTTGATTAGTATAATGGGTTGGTTTTACCGTAAATTCCTGACCGCACTTTTTGCACTTTCTTGTGCCCCCACTCATCTTAACTCACCTCAGAACTACATGGTTCAAGAGGCAGGAGAAATGTCCAACTCCCGTCTCGTATAAGGTGTTGTTGTCCATGTGGTGATTGCGAAGGAAAGAACGTGAAACCTTCGTCATCTTTAACTAGGCTCTCCTTTATCTGGACATTCACGCACATGTTTGACGCCTTCAGCAATAGGAAGACGGATATTTATAGAGTCTTTCGTGAAACGCAATTTTCCAGAAACCTTTTCGGCGCGCGCTCGTACTGAAGGAGTATCCAGAGGAGTACGAAAAACAAGCAACGAATCGAACAGCTCACCGAGTTCCTAAGCAAGATGGAAAAATCGATCCGACCCTATTCATCTTTTCATCAAAAATCGCCGTAGGGTCTTGTGACAGACACAAATTTAAATAGAAAATCGGCAAATCGAAGTTTGAGGCTAGAATAGTGCCTAAAAAAACCAAAGGAAATAAGAAAAAGACCGTAAAGAAGTAAAAGCGGAAAATCACCTAAAAGCAGAGATCCCACTCATTTTCTTTGTTTACGAACAGGCAGCGCGTGCTTGGCACAATACGAGAGTGTGACCATGAGAATATGATGTTGTTTAGGAGACGAAAATAGGAAGTTAATCTGTGCGTGTAAGAAAAGAAAAAAGGGAACTATTTTTTAAGTTCGACAACTATGAGGTCTAAATCGGTTTTCCCCGTGTTCTCGGCTTCGTGAGATTGGGCTTTAAGGAAGATTGCCTGACCAGTTTTCAATTCTAATAGATCTGTTTTTCCTGAAGATGTCATCTTTATTTTCCCACCTTTGAGAACATATACCACGTGGTCTGGATGGTAATGCATTGCCGCCTTGTCGCCTGGCCTAAACAGAACTTCAAGTACACGCACACGGTCGTTTTCCATATTGAACTTGTAGACGTTTTTGGCTACTTTCAAAGGGTCTTGTGCTTTTTCCGTTATTCCACCTCAGTTTTTGCAATGATCTTGGATTTCCGTTTGCATATTTAAACGTAGCTGCAAACAGCTTGCGGGGATTTGAATACGTCTGCAACCATAATGAATCCATGCTATTCAAAAAGAGAAAATAGCACGCGCTAATACGTGTCATCGACAAGGCAGCATGTCCAGAAGTAGCAATAGGACAAGGGAAATGAAAGACTCAACTTCCAGCAAGTTGCACTTACAAAAATCTGCGTTTCTTTTTCTCGCTACCTTGATGCGTTTCTGAATTGTCTTTTTCAACAGCTGTTGAGGAATCGTTAACAGGCGTCACTGTCACTGATTCTTCATGTTCTTCCAACACTGCAGCGTTGATTTCGACACTTAATCCTTCTGCTGCTTCTTGAGTCGGTGTCTGCGAGGCTGTTTCATCAATAGGTTCGTTCGTTTTTGTTTTTTGTGCGATCTGTCCCAGTCTTTGTTCCAAGTCGTTTATCCTAGATTCGAGGTGAGATATGTACTGTCGTGTTTCTTCGTTCTTGCTCCTCAGCTCTTCCATTATCTTCTGCTCAAGCGCTTTTGTTCTTTCTTCCAGCTTCTTCTGCTGCTCCTTCAAAGATAGTGATTCGCCTTCTAGTTTCGACCTTTTGTCCTGTAATTCTTGAAGTTCTTTAGACCAGCTCATTTCATTCCACAACAATGGCAGTTGGCTTTCAGGGATAACAAGTTTATGAAAAGACAATAAAGATTCAAGATATACTCGGGTGCGCTCTATCTGTTTCTTTTCTAGTTAGGTAGGGCTGCGACATGCAGATTGTCATTGGAAGATTGGGCAGTCTTAATAAAGTGCGCATGCTCAAGTAGTGGAGTTTGAAGGAGACGAATACTGCTCAGCCATTGCCAATAATGTAGAAGAAGCAAAGAAACTTATTGAGGCTGGGTTTGAGTACGTTTGTAATCATGAGAATGTAATGCTGTTCAGAAAACGAAAATAGAATAATCCTTTACTCCCCAAACCTAAATCTGCTGAAGCTTTTCTCAAAAATCACCGTAAGTTTCTTTTCTGCCCGTGCGTCCTTAGAGCTGGCTTCTGTGCTGCATGTAAACGAGCGGGAGGCTCTCACTTCAACCATGAAGCCGTAAGAAAGAAGGTGAGAAAAGCATGACCTTGCCATCTGAGAGCATGATCAAAAGCGCTTAGTTTGGTTAGAATCCTCTGTTTTGGTGAAATCTGCCATATTCGCAAGAGTAGACGGATTAGCTTGGCGTGCACTAGAGGAAAGTCTTGGAGCTGAAACAAGGCTTGGAGAATGAAACGAAAATCTGGAATCTGCTTTGGGCGAAAAAAAGGGAGTTTGAATTTAGTTGACCTCATTGCCTAGCTGAGCACATGGACTGCGTCTAGGTTTAGTCCTGCGCTGTATCCGTAATGGTAGTCTACGTAGAATTTTATGTAATTGAAAGAGTACGTAGTTGATCCGCAATCTATGTTGTATGGCGAACTTCCCGGAGATATCATTTGATCAGAGAGCGTTGTCCAAGTATAGCCGTCGCTAGATACTGATACGACTAGGTGGCTTACGTATCCTCCACCAGTTCCTGTTACCGAATAGCCATAAACGTAAACGTGCCCAGTGGCAGGCGTGTTCATTTTCCCGACTATCCACGCGTAATCGCCAGAGTTAGATGCGTGCAAGTGTGTGTACTGACCATCGTTTGCGCCTATCAAGTAGTTGGGATTATTGACACTACCACCGCTGGAGTGTCCTTGGCTGTTGATACTTGATACAATGTTTTCACTAGCATCAATTACGTGAACTGCATCCAAATTTACGTTTGCACTGTATCCATTATGATAGTCTACGAAGAATTTCATGTACGAGAAATAGCTTGTAGTCGATCCGCAATCGATATTGTATGGCGAACTCTTCGGAGATAGCATTTGGTCAGAGATAGTTGTCCAAGAATTGCCGTTGGTAGATACTGATACGACTAGGTGGCTTACGTATCCTCCACCAGTTCCTGTTACCGAATAGCCATAAACGTAAACGTGCCCAGCGGCAGCTGTGTTCATACTCGTGGTCAACCATGCGGAATCGCCATAGTTGCCTGCGTATAAGGTGGCGTACTTGCCATCGTTTGAGCTACCTACTAGGTTGTTGGGATTGCCGACACTGCCAGTGCCAACTTTTCCATAGGCAGTGATGCTTGACACATAGTACGATGGTGGTGAAGGACTTCCTGCCCCGACTGCGTCATAGATTGTTAGTGAGCCCACTCGCAGATAACCATATAATAGAAATGCAGCAGCTATAGCAGCGGCGCCAAGCCACCACCAATTCACGACCCAATTGATGAAAGCAATGCTTATCCAGGCCCACATGCACCCAGATTCGTCTAAGAGGATATACCCTCCGACAGTTGCCAAGTAAACTCCGATGAGAGCCCCGATGGCGGCTCCTGCGATGGCACCTATTCCACCACCAGCTAGTGCTCCAATTGCTGCGCCGATTGCTGCGCCGATAACGGCTGGTCCTGCTCCTACCAAGCCTCCTGAAGTCTTCTGATCCATTTGGAAGTGGAGTAGCTTAGCACCATACATGCCCCACATTGAGAAGATGTTGATTCCATAGTAGTTTCGCTCTGGATGTGGGTACACGAACGTTGGCGCTGATCCAAGGAAATAGGCTTTGTCCCACCAATAGTATGTGCTATTGGCAGCAGCTTGCAAGATCGGTGCGGACATCATAATTGTGATCATCATAGTGACAGCGACGATTATTGCCTTTTTGACTTGTTTCATTTTGATATTTTCTCCTTTTTCTTTTAAGTTAGGTCCAAAAATAGAGAATAACTTTCTGCGTCAAACCTAGAATCGGACGTAACCTTCGACTAGGTATGCAAATCTCAGGATATAAGACTTGTTAACATTCTCATGTCTATCAGAACGTATAACGTGCAGTTTCACTATTGTTGACGTTTTATGCTTGTGTTTTTTGTCTCGCTGCACAGAACCCGGCGATTATTTTTTCGCATGAAAGGCTGGGCACAATTCCTCTTCTGTCTCGACTAGGGAGGAGCAGCGAAGGCAAAAGAATATAATAGGAGAGGAAGTTGACATATCACCAGGGCTCTGCATGTCGTCGCCCAGAACCTCAGAGCGAAGATTGCATATCGGCAATGGTATTTTCATCGGGTTTGGAACAGCATTGATTGTTCTGGAATTCGCTGGTTGGCTCTCAACCAACTATCTATTCACCACGTTAAGTTCCATGTTTCAAGGACTGGGAATCGACATCAACCAGAATTACCTAATCCGTTACCTTAGCAACATAGCACTTTACAACATCGTACTAATTGGTGCTGGGGTCTTTTCTCTGCTTTTTGGTGCTATCAGAGAGTGGCGATATAGCGCGCGCTAAACTCGGATTTATTGACATGAGTTATTCTCTTAAGAGTTTAGACTGGCCAAAAATGCTGGTCACTGTCATTTTCAGAGCACAGGTTTGAAGAGTGTGACTTTAGATGCGAAGGGGTGACGTTAGATTTGTTAACGATACTGTAAATGCATGATGTTCTGCGCGTTCTTACACTTAGCATGTCAGCAAACTAGCGCGCTATGCTGTGGAAGATCACCTTCCGCGTGTGCTGCTGTTATAGAAGCTGAAGTATACTTCCTTTTTTGTTTCTTCGGTTGCGTGTGCGGGAGACGTTGCCTCCTTTAAACACTTCACTTTAACTTTACTCTCCACTCTTTGGGATTGACTGTTCAACTCAACTGTTAAAAGCTCTGAGAACCGCATGTTTTAATCCCCATTGACTCGAGGAAGTGAACAGTTTTGGCACAAAATACAGTAATTAAGACTGTTTCATCTCAGGCTTTACTATCGTTCAACATACAAAACGTAGACTGCCTGTTCCCCGGTTTCATACCTGGCGACTTTGCCATCATCTATGGTCTCCCTTCTGTCCTGACTTTATCGTTGCTTCTTGTCGTCAGGGCCCAGCTGCCGTACCAGTTAGGCGGACTAGAATCGAGCGCCGTGTTCATCGATGGGGGCAACACTTTCAGGCTTTACAAGGTGTCTCAGCTGGCCCGACTGCATCACCTGAGGCCGAGAAACGTCCTGCAGCGAATCTTCATTTCAAGAGCGTTCACAGCGCACCAGATGACCTCAATAATCCTCGACAAACTCGAGGAATCCGTAACAAAATACGATGTTAAACTCGTGATCATATCAGATTTCCAAGGGCTATACTTGGACAAAGACATTCCTCCAGAGGAAAGCAGAGAGGTCTTCAGCCAAGTGACCGCGTACCTCTCAAAGCTTGCCGAAGAAAAAAGCGTGATCCTATTGGCGACTTGCCTACCACACGGCTATTCTAGGCGGAGCGCGTTCTTCCACGCCGTTGCATGTGCAAGATCAAACGTGGCGATATCCATAAAGAAAAAATCGGCATATCCATTCGAAAAGCAGTTCACCCTTGAAAAACATCCGATGTTCAAACTGGGATCCGTTGATTTTCCAATCGAAAACTTGACCCTGAACGACTTCGCAGGAGGTGCCCAGTGATGGGGAAGACGGTTGAATCCTACAGGCTCGCCTTAGACACGGAGATTCAAACTTGGAACGGCTTCTTCAAGGCTCTGCGAACCGACGACAGAGAAGCGTTCGAGCAGATGACCGACGCATGCAGGAACCACGCATCCGCAGGAAGCAACGCGACACGACCGGAGATGTTTGAGCCCATGGTCATGTCGATTCTCTTGGAACAGCAGAAGAGGCTGAACCGCATGGAGAAAGAACTCCTTGCAACCAAACAGAAGCCCATCCAACCCTGATCGCGTAAAAGGCTGGATACTCGACGTATATCCTTCTGCACCAGGAGAGTTTGCAGTCTGGATCATAGCCGAAAACGGAGAACGCCTACGATTAGCCGACAGTTTCAAACCCAAAATATACATTTCAGGAAAGGAAGACAGCCTACAGAGGCTTGCCAGCCAGTTCCCCTACGATAGGGCAGTCGTGTCATGGGATTCTGTCCGAAGATACGCAAAGGCAACCGATTCAGAAGAATCAACGGTCCTCGAAGTAACCCTGAAAGACTGCAGAGCTTCGCCATCATTAACCACAAGAGTCTTGAAATCTGGGAGATACTTACAATACAACGTTTTCAACTGCGACTTGAAACATGAACAACTCTACTTCTACAATCGCGACGTCTTTCCCCTCGCGTTCGTCGAGATCGAATCTGAAAATGCCCATTTAAATTATATTCTTCTAGATTCCGCTGAAAGCGTAGATTATGTCCTTCCACCGTTAAGAATCTCAAAAATCACCGTGGAAGTCGCCAAACAAGGCAAGATCGCCAAGCTCAGTGACCCCATAGGCAAAATAGTCGTGAGCCAAGGCAGCAACAAAGTGGACATTGACATGGGCAATGAGCAAGACAAGCTGCTTAGGCTCGTGCAGGCAGTGAAAGAGTTCGATCCAGACATCATCGTCACCAGGGGCGGCGACTCGTACCTTTTCCCTTATCTCGTTCGCAGGGCAATGATCAACGGAGTTTTGGATAGGCTCGTTCTAGGCAGAGACGATGTTCCTCTCGTTGCTAAGAACGTTCGTGGAAAAACCTTCTTTTCTTATGGACGCACTTTCTATCGGGCTCCAGCGAGACGATTGTACGGCAGGGTTCACGTCGATGAAAAGAACACGTTCATTCTCGCAGAATCTGGGCTCGATGGACTGTATGAGATAGCTAGAACCTGCAGGGTTTCACTGCACACGGCTGCACGTTCATCAATCGGCTCAAGCATGTCATCTATTCAGTTTTACCAGGCGATGAAAGACAACGTGTTGATCCCTAGAAACAAGAGCATTCCTGAAGCCTTCAAATCAGCCCTCGAATTGCTCGTGGGAGACCGTGGAGGCTTCGTCTACGAACCAGAGGTCGGCGTTCATGATGATGTTGGCGAAGTTGACTTTGCCTCCATGTACCCGACGGTGATGGTCAATAACAACATCTCTGCCGAGACGGTGCTGTGCAAATGCTGTCATGACTCGAGGCTTCGCATTCCCGAGCTTGGCTATAACATCTGCGAAAAGAGGGTCGGGGTCGTCCCTAAGGCTTTGAAGCCTATAATCGCGAAAAGACTTCTCTACAAAAAACTAAAAACGGAAACAGAGGATGAGACATTAAGAGAAGTCTATGATAATCGCCAGATAGCATTGAAATGGATTCTGGTGACGTGTTTTGGCTATCTCGGATACAGAAATGCACGATTTGGCACGGTGGACGGTCACATAGGCGTCTGCGCCTTCGGCAGAGAAGCTTTCTTGAAGGCATCAAGAATAGCTGAAGACAAAGGGTTCAGGGTCATTCACGGCATAGTTGATTCCCTGTGGCTAAAGAAAAAAGAGGCAACAGACATGGAGTATCAAAGCCTCTGTAAAGAGATAACGGATGAGACGCATATCCCTATCAGCTTCGAAGGACGCTACAACTGGATCGTTTTTCTCCCATCCAAAATGCATCCAAACGTCGGAGTGTTGAACCGTTACTATGGAGTAATGGAGACGGGCAAAATCAAAGCTAGAGGTCTCGAAGTGAGGAGAAGAGACACGCCTCCATTCGTGTACGATGCTCAAACGAAAATGCTAGAAGTGCTTGCAGAAGCCAAGAATTCCAGAGAATTTCTTGATAAGATCTCTGAAGCCCTGAAGATTCTGAGAGAGTACCGACAAAAGCTGCTTGCCGGAGAAGTTTCAATATGGGACCTAATAATTACTAAGCACATGTCAAAGGATCCGAAGAACTATAAGCAGATGGTCAGCCAAGTCATCGCGGCCAAACAGCTCATGAAAGAAGGAGCCGAAGTTGTCGCTGGAAAGAACATAAAGTTCCTCTTCACCAGCGCCGAGAACAAACACTACGAAAGGAGAGTGAAAGCAGAAGAGTTGATAGAGAAGAACACAAACTCGGACATAAAGAAGTATCTGCTTCTTCTCTACGCATCAGCCGCCAGCATGTTCAGTCCCTTCGGCTATTCTGTCGGCACCATTTATGACGAGGTCCAAGGACACAGACAAATCAAGCTGAAAACCTGAGTGAAACAACACAAAAGACTTTCACACACGTAACTAAGCGCATAAGCTAGCCTTTCCTGCAACGGGCTGGAAGAATCGATCGCATACAAAGTGAGCTGTGGGTAGTCTTCTCAAGAGAATATGGTCGGCTGCTCTCTCGCGCACCTGTTCACTCTTGCACTCTGTTTCTTCTGACATATGCGGAGGCTTTCATGGCGGCCATCGCTCCTTCGCCCGCTGCCGTGACAACTTGCATTCCGCCGCATGTGCAGTCTCCAGCTGCAAACACGCCGTCCACGTTCGTTCTCTGCAGGCGATCCACGATCAGACAGCCGTTCTTGTCAGTGTCAATTCCAGCTTTTCGCACTATCTCAGTCATAGGAACACCGCCCAAGGAAATGAAGACACCCTTGACTTCCTTCTCGATTTCACGTTGTGCGTCAGGTTCAAGAACCCTTATTGACTTCACAACTTGATCTCCGAGTATCCCGACAAGCCGGCCCATGACTATCTCGACGTTTGGCTTCTTCCGAACCTTCTCCATCAAACTGCCTTCGATCTCTGCCTCTTTCTCATGAGTCACCAGAATGACGGTCTTCGCTAGGTCTGCTAGGAACAAGGCATCTAACACCGCTTCTTGGCCTCCGCCGACGACGGCGACTGTTGCATTCTTGAAGAATGGCCCGTCACACACTGCGCAGTAGCTGACACCCCTCCCTAGAAACTGAGCTTCCCCAGAAACCTGCACCTTTCTCCTCTGCGTCCCCGTGCAGACGATCAGACCCGGCGCGGAATAAGTCTTCTTCCTCGTAGTCACCCTCTTCGTCTCGTGGTTGACGTCCAAGTCGACAACTTCCTCCGAATCTTTCAAGATGGCGCCGAGACGATTTGCCTGCTTGCTCATTTTCGCGGCCAATTCGCTTCCCTTTATTCCCTCCTCAAACCCTGGGAAATTTTCTATCCTCGGAGCCTCCCAAGCTTTCCCTCCGCTGACACCTGTCTCCAACACGACTGTTCTCAACCCAAGCCAAGAACAGTATATGGCCGCAGACAGACCAGCAGGTCCACCGCCGACGATTATCACATCATAATTCTCCTCTGGCGCACTCATTCCATAAGCCTCCTGAACCAATCGAACAATAGCATTGCGATCAGAAACCGCTAATAATCCTTTGGGCCCGCAGTAGTTGCCGTGAATCGGAATTAGGAATTAGACTTTGAGAAACCGGTGGGCTTTGCTGTGCGAGGATGTCGTCTGGTGGGCTGTTTTATCTTCTCTTCTGCTTCGAGCAGGTTGCTTGCAAGAGTTGAGAATGTTAGATATCGATAATGAACCTTGTCGGTCAAATCTATTATGAAGCTCTTGGTGGCAGCCAAGTCAAGAAAAGGATATTGCCTCATTCTTTCTTTAAGCTTATAATAGTTCGTATAGTCCTTGTGGAACGAGACTAAGATGGCGCTGTAGCCTTCGTCTAGGCCTCTTTCAAAGAGCACGATTTCTGATGGTGCGTGTCGCATGTCTCTTAGGCTAATTTCTCTTGCTTTCTGCAGCTCTTCTTTGCTGAGACCACTTTTCATTTTCACAAGCGTGAAGGCCGCAAGCTGATACCCAAGCTTCTCATAATCAGGAATAACTGTAAATTCCTTAATGTAACCGTCTCTTTTCAGCTTGGCTATCGTTCTGCTGATCGTGGGCTGAGAGACTCCGATTACTTTTGCCAATTGTCTGTCGCTGCGGCGACTGTCCTTCATGAGCTCAGCCATAAGCCTCAATTCAACGCTCTTCATAACTCAACCTTAACCCAACTCTTCAATCTCATAATACTCGCCAACTTGAATTTTAGCTTTCCTACAAACAATAACCGCCGAAACTCAAAAACACCAAGTCTCCAACCCGACAAAAAAGGCTAAGATCCACACCCATCTTTCCTTAAAATGCGATTCGAAGACGTTTACGAACCCTACGCACGTTCTGCAACGGCTTCACTACGACTTGCGAGGGGCTAGAGCTTCTATCCAATCCAACGTTTTGGCGATGAGCTCCGGTTCCTTTCCCCGGTAGGTATGATCTGCAGATTCGATTATGACGAGGGCTTTCGGCTCGTTCGCAGAACGGCAGACCTCTTCTGCCTCGTCCACGCCGACGATAACATCACTTCGTCCGATGATTATCAGCAGGGGGATACCACGAAGCCTCGACGCGGCCTCGCACTCGTCAAGCTTCATAAGCTTGCCCCGAACCTCTCTGGAACGAAGGTCTATCCCATACACCTCAAGCTTGTACAATCTCGAAGATTTGAAAACCCTGTCCAGCCTCGAAAAGAGTTGAAAAGCGAACAACCCAAGGGTTCCATGGGTACGCCTGATGAACTTCTTAACGTTATAATCATGATTCTTCGGCGTGGACCACAGCACGAGTCCTCGAACTCGAGTTTCGCCCTGAAGCGCATAGAGCGAAACCGCCCCCCCGAGGCTGTGTCCCACGACGAAAACACTGTTAGGAACAACCTCGGGTCTCGAAGCCAAATAATTCAAGGCACACTTCAAATCCTCCTGCTCACCCAAACCATAATCAAAAACCCCCATGCTCCCACCTACACCGCGAAAATCAAAAACAAAACAAACAAACCCTGCTTTGCAAGCCTCATCAGCCAAACGCGAGTAGATGCCAAGACCATGAAAACCCCTAACACCCATGCCGTGGCAGATGAGCACCGCAGGCGCAGGAACAGCATCGGGAACACGCAGTTCACCATGGAGCCTAACGCTTGCGCATTGAACCCAAACTTGCTCAACCCTCAAACAGAGACCCGCAGAAAACATACACCCTTCACCTATAAGGAGACTTCTCCACGAGAACCTAAGCTTAAGCAGCACAAGCACCAGACTGCAAAAAAGAAGCTAAGTCACGGTCATCGGCAAGAACGAAACCGCAACCTACCACGAATTCACGTACCGCGGAAAACCACGCTTCAACCACACACGCCCAAAACACAACTTGAACCAAACCGAGACCGAAGCATCCAAGCGCATAGGCAACCAGAAATTGCGTCAAAAACTCAAAAGACAAAGAACAGAAAAACCTACCTATGAGGGGGGAGGTCAAATGTTCGCGTGTTTTCAACCCAACATTTGGGTAGGTCCTCATCGAATCGGTAAGCTGCGGAGCCCAGGATCGGAAAAACCGACCGGGGAGGGGGGAGGTGCGTTTTAAGCGTGTTTTCAGCTCTAAACCGCAGGTCAACATTCCCGATCCCAACGAGGGTAGCCGAGAACACTGCAAATGTCGAAAGTATTATACCATCTTTTCCAGATATATACAGAACAGGCTCATGATTATGTCATCGTCGAAGAAGAAGACGAAGAAAGAATCGCTTCCATCACCGCCTGAGAAACCTTGGTACAAATTCTGGCCTGAAGGAGTCCCGAAACACATCAAGTATCCAGCAATACCGCTTTCCGACATGCTCAGACAAACAGCCCAAAAAAACCCGAACAGCATCTCTGCAGTATACTTAGACAAGGGAATAACCTACAAACAACTCGACAACACCGTGGACAAGTTTGCCACGGCACTCAGCAAACTAGGCGTAAAAAAGGGCGACAAAGTAGCCCTCTTCATGCCCAACATGCCCCAATTCATAATATCATACTATGGCGCACTCAGAATCGGCGCAATCGAAACCGCCGTAAGCCCACTCTACAAAGAACGAGAAGCAGAACACCAACTAGCCGACTCAGAAGCCGAAACAATAGTCACCCTCGACATGCTATACCCAACGGTGGAAAAAATCTGGGAAAAAACCAAACTAAAAACCGCCATAATAACAAACCTCGGAGAATACATGCCCTTCGTCACAGTCGTCATCGGCTCAATGCTCCGAAAGATCCCCACGCAAAAGATCGAACGAAAACCCCACATCCACTTCTTCCAAGAACTCCTACATAAGTATCCAGCAGAACCTCCAAAAGTCGAAATCAACCCAGAAGAAGACCTTGCTGCCCTGCAGTACACGGGAGGAACAACAGGCACTGCGAAAGCAGCCATGCTCACGCATATGAACCTCGTCTCAAACGCCGTCGCATGCGCCGAATGGCTCAGAGGCAAAAACGGCGAAGAGAGCTTCCTAACGGTACTGCCACTGTTTCACATCTACGGCATGACAACAGGAATGAACACCCCAATCTACCTAGGCGGAAAAATGATCATGCTACCAAGATTCGACGCCGCAAGCACACTGGCAGCCATACAGAAACACAAGGTCACCGTCTTCTGCGGCGCCCCCACAATGTACTCCATGCTGCTCGCCCATCCGAACCTGAAACGATACGACCTAACATCTGTCCGCTTCTGCATTTCAGGCTCAGCACCACTTCCACCACAAGTGCAGAAAAAATGGATGGAAATCACAAACGGCGTCCTCGTAGAAGGCTACGGCCTCACCGAATCATCACCCGTGACACACTGCAACCCCCTCGACAGATCGATGAAAACAGTCAAAGTAGGCAGCATCGGCCTACCATGGCCCGACACGGACGCCAAAATCATGGACAACGAAACAGGCCAGACAGAACTCGGACCAGACCAAATCGGAGAACTAACAGTCAAAGGTCCACAAGTGATGAAGGGCTACTGGAAAACAGCAGAAGAAACCGCCAACGTCCTCAGAGACGCGTGGCTGTACACCGGCGACATAGGAAAAATGGACCAAGACGGATACTTCTACATCACCGACAGAAAGAAAGACCTGATCAAATACAAAGGCTACAGCGTCTACCCACGCGAAATCGAGGACGTGCTCTACGAACACCCAGCCGTAAAACTCTGCGCAGTCATCGGAAAACCAGACCCAATAGCAAGTGAGATACCTAAAGCATTCGTCGTGCTAAAAGACGGAATGACCGCGACTGAAGAAGAAATCAAAAAGTTCGTCAACGAAAAAATTGCACCATACAAGGCGATAAGAGAACTAGAATTCAGAAAAGAGCTGCCCATGACGCTAGTAGGCAAGGTTCTCAGAAGGGTCCTACAGGAAGAAGAGAAACAAAAAGCCACAAAAAGCTGATCAGCAGAACTCCACCTCTAAAAACGGCCTAATCATGCTGGCTCGTTCACTTTCTTCCCAGTTCTGTTCGTCCATTCACTGATTGGAACCGCAAACTGCTTCTCCACGTTCGGCCGATGAATGCTGTTGTACGTGCAGAACGACCTTATCTTCATGTCCGGCGTCACGTAATGAATACCACATCGCTGAACCCTATCAAGATCAAAGTTCCAGACATCCTGAAAATGCATGATCCCAATCATCACAATCCTACGCATGAAGCTTCCCAACGCCTCATAGCTTCCCTTCGTAATCACGTTCCTGATCAACCCTCGAACGAAATCAGATTTCGCCATCGGCAAAAGCTTCAACATCTGAAGCTTAGCCATCGTCTTCTTGCCCTTCGCCCCTGAATAATAAACGTCCCAAAAGACCTCAGCAAACTTGTCCACGTCCACATAGTCCATAATCGGCTTGAAAGAGCCATCCTTATCTACAACCAGAAACGTAGCCGCACCACACATCGGATGCATCGTAAAGTCTGGGTAAACCTTGCCCTTGATTACACCCATCCCCTTCGTCATCGGAACCGGCCAATTGACAGGTCGCCAATCCCACTTAGAAACAACTCCACCGGTCTGTGCCTCGATCTCCCTGATCGCATCAGGTATCGTTATCCTCATCCTCCGCATCTCGTCCTTCTGAAGCCTGCCAGCCATCGAAATAGGCTGAACGTTCACACATCTGACGACATCATGATTCTTCACAGCGTAATCAACGATAGCCCCCAAATCCTTGTCATTCACACCCTTCGCCAAAGTCACGACCAAAACAACAGAATCCAAACCTATCCTTCTAGCATTGTCTATGACCTTCTGCTTTATCGGGACAAGACTCGTCCTAGCCCTCGTCGTCTTGTAAATTTCCTCCCTCAAACCGTCAAACTGAAGATAAAGAGTACTCAAACCCGCATCAAGAAGCTTCTTGAAATACTCGATATCGTCAGCGATACGCAGACCGTTGGTATTGACCTCAATATGGCTGATCCCAGCCTTCTTTGCCTCCTTAATAAGATCAGGCAAATCATTCCGAATCGTCGGCTCACCCCCACTGAACTGCAAAGCGTTGCAAGCCCACGGACTGTTATTCCTCAGAAGCCTCATCATGCTCACGATCTGCTCGAACGAAGGCTCATAAACATAATTCGACGCACCAGCATAAGCAAAACAAACCGGACAGGCCATGTTACACCTATTCGTAACATCAATTATACCCAAAATCGTCGGCGTCTTATGCTGCGGGCAGACTCCACAATCAAAAGGGCAACCGTTCACAGTTTTCGTATGCGGATTCTCCAACCCAGAGCCCATGTACCGAGCGTTGTACCAATTACCATAGAACCATTTGAAAAGCTCAGCATCACCCCAATAAACGTCCTCAAACTTCCCATGCTTAGGACACGTCTTCTCGAGATAAATCACCTCGTCCTTCTCATAAACCCGCATAGGAATCCTGCTCATACATTCTGGACATAGGCTAGTGGAATATGCCTCAAACTTCGCAGTCTCCTGCTGTTGATTCGTCATTCAATCAGCCCTTGAAGGTTCAACCAATAGCTAGATCAAAAGGCTGTTAATATCTTTAATCATCTGCCATCACTCCGCAGAGACATCAGCCAAACCAGCTGTTGCCAGATCCTCCTCTCATATCGACACTACATGCTTACATTCGCGCACTCGCGATAACATATTCTACAGGAAGTCAAAATGTATAAGAACTGTCGTTCGCCCCTAAACTAAAGAGATGGCTGCAATGCGTCTGAAGATCATGGCTGCAGGCATAGTCCAGGGAGTGGGCTTCCGTCCCTTCATCTATCGCATCGCAGTGCGCGATGGCCTGACGGGCTACGTTAAGAACAAAGGGGATGCAGGCGTAGAAATCATCGTTGAGGGAGACAAGGCGGCTATCGAACGATTCATACGTGACCTGAAGAACGATAAGCCTCCCCTTTCACGAATCTATAAAACCACGACGACAAAACTGGCAGGAGGATCAGAACACAAAGAATTCACGATTCACAAAAGCTCCGATGAAACGGAACTTTCTGGCTCCACTATTCCGCCAGACGTCGCAATATGCGATGAATGCCTCAAGGAACTCGAAAATACGAAGGACCCAAGACACGACTACTTCTTCATCACATGTACAAACTGCGGTCCAAGATTCACAATAATCGAAAAACTTCCGTATGACCGCGAGAACACGACCATGCGCGACTTTGCAATGTGCAGCTTTTGCCAATCCGAATACGCTGACCCATCCAAAAGACGCTTCCACGCGCAGACAGTAGCATGTCCAAGATGCGGACCAAAAGCCTACCTAGTGAATTCTGAGGGCAGGCTAATCGAGGGTAACGATCCTATACGGAAGGCAGGCAAGCTTCTTTCAGAAGGCAAGATAGTAGCAATAAAAGGATATGGAGGTTTCCATTTGGCAGCATCGACAACGAAGGAACAACCCCTACTCAAACTCCGAGAAGCCAAACATAGGAGCCAAAAACCCTTCGCAATCATGGCACGAAGCGTAACGGCCATAGAAACCTTTGCAAACATAAGTAAACAAGAAAGAGCGCTTCTCACTTCTTACACTCGCCCAGTAGTGCTACTGAACAAGAGCAGCGCCTTCCATCTTTCAGACCTCATCGCTCCGGGTCTACACAACGTAGGAGTCATGCTGCCATACACCGGGCTACATTACCTGCTTTTTGATGATGTGGAAGATGCATCCTTCGTGATGACCAGCGCCAATCCTCCGAATCGACCGATCACAAAAGATAATGAAGAAGCCCTAAGTACGCTCGGTGGTACGGTCGACTATTTCCTGCTTCATGACCGCAAAATAGCACACAGATGCGATGACTCAGTAGTCCGCATGCATCGCAACAGGACGGTTTTCCTAAGACGCTCACGTGGCTATGCGCCTGTCCCGTTGAGCCTAAGAGAAAAGGCGAAACACTGCGTGTTGGGTCTCGGGGGGGAGCTGAACAATACTTCATGCGTACTGCTACAAGACAAGGTCTTTGTCTCCCAACATATTGGAGATGTTGAGAACGTCGAAACGAAAGAGTTCTTGGAAGAAGCCACGAAGCACTTGGTGCACCTGGCAAACAGCAAGATCGAACTCATCGCATGTGATCTGCATCCAAAATTCGTAACTACCCATTTGGCCCGTGAATGGGCAGAAGAAAACGGTTGGCAGCTTCTTCAAGTTCAACATCACTATGCTCACGCCGCAGGACTAATGCTTGAACATGGAGCTGATGAATTGGTAGGCATATGCTGTGATGGATATGGATACGGTACAGACGGTCAAGCATGGGGAGGCGAAGTACTGGTTTGCACAAGAGAACCAACTGTTTTCAAACGTGTCGCGCACCTTGAGAAACAGCCGCTCTTGGGGGGGGATCTTGCAACTCGTTATCCACTCAGAATGGCAGCTGGAATACTACAAAAGGAGACCGACGTAGAACCATGGTTAATAGAGCACAGGGAGCATTTTCCGCATGGCGAGGAAGAGATTCGAACAATCTTGCAACAGTTAAGCAGTGACCGAAGTATCCCTCAAACAACGAGCTGCGGCCGAATCCTGGACGCGGCTTCAGCCATCCTCGACATATGCTTCGAACGCACCTACGAGGGCGAACCAGCCATGAAGCTTGAATCACTCGCGAAGAGCGGAAAGAACGTACCTAGGATAGAGCCCATAATAGATGGTGACACGCTGCGGACCACTCAGATGTTACACGAGCTGTTCGAAAATCGGAATAAGTATTCGAGACCAGATCTGGCCAACTCAGCGCATTCTTACCTGTCAAGGGGGTTGGCTCAATTGGCTGTTGAAAAAGCCTTAGAAAACGGAATCAAATCAGTCGGCTTTTCAGGCGGAGCCGCATGCAACGAAGTGCTTGCTTCAGAAATTCAGAGAACGGTGGAAGATTCTGGTCTGAAGTTTCTGGTAAACAAGGCTATTCCGCCAGGCGACGGCGGCATATCGTTTGGCCAAGCCATAGTAGGAGGGTTCTTTCGCTTTTGAACCATAAATGATTTATTTACGCATATTTCTGCCTAATGTATTGATGAAAATGTGTTTGGCGATTCCGGCAAAAGTCGTGAGTATAAGCGGAAACAGCGCGCGTGTTAATTTTGGGGAAGGAGTTACGAGAGAGATCAACGTGGCACTCGTGGATGTCAAAGTCGGTGAATACGTACTGGTGCATGCAGGCTACGCGATCCAAGTTATGGATGAGACAGAAGCACAGGAGACCATAAAACTGTGGAATGAGATTTTTCAAGCTGAGATCGAAACATGCGACAATAGTTAAGTTGAATTAGCATGGCAGAGAGACTGAGATTCAGAGATCCAGATCTCGCAAAACGCGTGGCAAACAAGATAGGCCGGCTTTCAAGGGAAAAAGAGACTGTCAGAATATGCCATGTCTGCGGTACTCATGAATGGACGATAACTCATTACGGTCTGCGCAGTCTCTTACCGAAGAATGTGGAGGTGATAGCTGGACCAGGATGTCCCGTCTGCACTGTTCCAGCCTCAGAAATAGACGAAGCGGTGCAGTTGGCATTACAAGGTGTCATTGTCGCATGCTTTGGCGATCTCCTGCGGGTTCCAGGATCAAAGGTGTCTCTTTTAGATGCCAAGGCAGAAGGCGCCGACGTCCGCGTTGTCTACAGCGTTAGCGACGCCGTCAAAATATCCTCTGAAGAGACTGCCAAAGAGTTAGTCTTTTTCGCAGTGGGCTTTGAAACGACCTCACCGTCAACCGCCGTTGAAGTACTGGGTAGACCGCCGGAAAATATGAGCTTTCTTGTTTCGCATCGCCTTATACCGCCAGCGATGAAAACACTTGTTGAAATGAGAAAATTAAATCTGAACGGCTTCATAGCACCTGGTCATGTCAGTACGATAATCGGGCTGAAACCATACGAGATATTTCCAGAAAACTATGGCATACCCGTCGTGGTGGCCGGATTCGAGCCCCTCGACGTTCTGATAAGTATCTATATGATCATGAAGCAGGTGAACAGCAACAGACCTATCTTGGAAAATGAATACACAAGAGCTGTCCAGAGCGAAGGAAATCTTAAGGCACAGAAGACTATGGAAGAAACTTTCGATATCGCAGATGGGAAATGGCGCGGGCTAGGAACCATTCCCTCTTCCAAGCTTAGTCTGAGAGAAGAGTACAAGATGTTTGATGCTAATCTAAGATACGGCTTAAGAATCGAAGACGGGGTAGACTTGAAGCCTGGTTGCCGTTGCAACCTCGTAGTGATCGGCGAAATTAAGCCTACCGAATGTCCACTTTTTATGAAAGATTGTTCCCCTCGAAAACCAGTCGGAGCCTGCATGGTGAGTACTGAAGGAACATGTCAAATATGGGCAACGGCAAAATCAAGCTACGGCAATAAACCTTGAACGGTCAGACACCGGGCAGCAACATTTGCCGTGGCACTAGCATTCTAACATATTCTAGGAACAGGGTCGCCAATAGGCCTGGAAATTATCCTCCTGCCTCCTACGACTGTTTGCATTGCCACGCCCTTGAATTTCCCCGTCGTTTCTCCGATGATCTCAGCGTTCTTACCCTCGGCTGTTGATCTCAGAAAACCTAATGCATCTTCAGCCTTTTCCTTTACTGCACATATTATCATTTTTCCCTCGTTTCCAACTTCAAATGGATCCAATCCCAACATTTCGCATGCTGCTCTCACGTCTTCTCTAATTGGAATCTTGTCCTCATTAACTAGTATGCCGACCTTCGATTTCATGCTAACCTCGTTAAGTGCATCAGCTAGGCCGCCTCTTGTAGGATCTTTCATCGTCACTATTCCGCCGACATCTTCGAACAAATGCTGCACCAGCAGGTTCAAAGGCTGGACATCAGATTTTATTTCGCTTGCAAAGTTTAGACCTTTCTGAGCGGATAGAACGGCCAGTCCGTGATCTCCAATTGTCCCGGACAGGATTATCTTGTCGCTCGCTGTGAGGTTTGAGTCAAGAGTCCAGCGTGCCTCAAATTTGCTTCTGAATCTTCTGACAACGTCGAGGTTTTTTTCTAGGGCTGGAGTCCTTCTGCCAATTCCGGAGGTGTTAATTATGCAGCCACCTAGGCTTCCTCTTTCAACAACTTTAGTGTCTCCAGTAACGATGCTCACGCAGGCTTCTTTGCACGTGCGCTGCATGCTGGCCAGAATTCTTTCAAAGTCCATTATTGCTAGTCCCTCTTCCAACACAAAACCACATGCCAAAGCATAGGGTTCAGCGCCGATAGCGGCAATATCATTTACGGTTCCTGACACTGCCAAGCGCCCGATATCACCGCCAGGGAAGAAAATCGGTTTCACCACATGTGAATCACTTTTAAGAGCGACATCACCGACCACAGCTGCGTCGTCCATGGCCTCAAGTGGCACCTCAGCTCCACTTCCACCAAAATACCTTACGACGTAGTTCTCAATCAGGCTATGCATGACCGTTCCGCCCGCCCCATGAAGCATCGTTATGTATCCAGTTTCAGCTACCATTTTTCCATCCCTTGAATGACTCTCAATACTAGCATTGAAAGCTGAACATAAATACATCGTAGGAAAGCACGAGGGGAATATGATTAGCTCTTGAGCTGAGAACCCATTCGTTAGTCAGCATGATCTGCTTTGAAGCTGTGACTACAATGGACAAAGGCAGTGAAGGATTTTTCCACTTGCGTACACTCATCTCCATCTAGACGTAGTCAGCAATTGTGGTCAGTCTTAAAAGCATTTACGGTGAAGGAAAACCATATTAATCGCCATGTTGCTGTTCAATTGCACAGTTGGAGAGGGCACATAGTGCCAAAATGGGGATACTCAATAATCGCGGAAGAGTTGGATCTGGAAAAAACCGTGAAAGCAAGCGCACGAGAGATTAGGGTATCCCATAAGGCGGCACGAGAAGTCTGCAGAACGATAAAGGGCATGATGCTTACCAAAGCGAAGCAGTACCTCAAGGACGTTGTTGACAAGAAGAAGCCGGTTCCTTTCAGGCGATTTACCAAGAAGCTTGGGCACCGCCACGGATTAGTGAAGGCATATGCAGGCAGATATCCGGTCAAGACGGCAAAGCATGTTCTTAAGGTGCTTGAGGAAGCAGAGGCTAATGCTGAGAACAAGGGTTTAGACATTGACAGGTTGCGCATAATCCATGCTGCCGCATCCCAAGGAATGAAAATTAAGCGATTCAAGCCAAGAGCACAGGGAAGAGCCTCACCTCGTTTCGAGATTTTGTCCCACATCGAAGTCGTCCTGCAGGAGGAACCAGAAACGGGGGCTGAGGCATAATGTCAGTCGTCAAATACTTTGTTACAGAGTCCATAAAAAGAACGGAAATTGACGAGTTTCTTCAAAACAAACTTGAGAAGGCAGGATACGGAGGCGTGTCAATATCGAAGACTCCGCTAGGAACGCATATTGTGATCTATGCCATGCGCCCTGGTTTAGTGATCGGACGGGGCGGAGAAACGATAAGAGAACTGGCGAGCATTTTGGAGGCAAAGTTCAATGTTTCGAACCCTCAAATCTCCGTTTCTGAGATTGAAATTCCAGAATTGAACGCTTACGTTGTTGCTTCAAAACTCGGTTCAGCATTGCAAAGAGGCGTGCATTTCAGGCGGGCAGGATTCTGGGCGCTCAACTCAGTCATGGAAGCTGGTGCCTTGGGCGCAGAGATAATCATAAGCGGTAAACTGAGGACGGAAAGAGCAAGGTACGAGAAATTCAAGTCAGGCTATTTACCAAAGTGTGGAGATCCGCCTCAAAAATACATGCGAAAAGCCGAGGTTCACGTTCAACTTAAGCCAGGGATGTTTGGCATAAGAGTCAGGATAATGCCCCCCGATGCACAATTCCCTGACAAAATCAAAATAGCAGAGGCTTTGCCGCCAGAGGAAGAACCAACAGAAAAAAAGATGGAAGGCACAGCCCAAGAAGCTGACACGAACGACCAACCGGAGGCAACTGAATAAGTGCCGATACTGCGAGTCAAAGAAATACGAGAACTGTCCTCTGAAGAGCGAACTAATAAACTTGGCGAATTCAGAACAGAACTTCTCAGGCTAAGGACTATGGTTAAGGCCGGCGGCTCAGTCGAGAATCCAGGTAGGATCAAAGAATTGCGCAAAACCATTGCTCGAATCCTTACGATGGAAAGAGAACAGAGCCTTGCCCCAACAAAGACGAACAAGAAGAGTGATAAGAGGAAATGAGAATAACCCCTGAAATAATATGCCATGAACTTATCGGAACCGAGGCGAAAGTTGGCAAGAGCACGAATATTAAATGTGTAGGATCTCACGGTAAAATAGTGGATGAAACCAGAAATACCTTCACAATTCTTGATAAAGGCGACAGAAAAATCATAGCCAAGAGCTCAACAGTTTTTCATTTTGCTTTTGATGATGGCACAGTAGTTGAGGTTGATGGAAGGCTTCTGACAGGAAGATCTGAAGATAGGCTTAAGAAGAATATCAGGAGGCTTTGGTAATGTCATTCTCTTTCAAGAAGCCTAAGAAGACCTGTGGGGACAGAAATTGTCCATTTCACGGGGACCTCTCAGTGCGGGGACACGCCTTGGACGGAGTAGTCGTCAGCGCAAAGATGGATAAGACAGTCATCGTTGAACGTGACTATCTTCACTATGTTTCAAAACTCAGAAGGTATGAACGAAGGCATAGCCGTATTGCATCCCACAGTCCCCCTTGTTTGGAGACGAAAGAAGGAGATCATGTTAGGATAGCGGAATGTCGCCCAGTAAGCAAGACTGTTTCATTTGTTGTAGTCGAGAAAAAGGAGGAAAGTTGAAACGGCGGCAAAAGCAAAGCATAGAGCTTTGGTCGCAAAAGGAATGGTTGGCCAAGGGCCGAAAGTCACTCGAGGATTGGTACCCGGCTCCATGTTAAGGTGCGCGGACAACACAGGGGCCAGAATACTACGACTGGTACAGGTAATGGGCTACAAGGGAAGACTGCGAAGATATCCATCTGGGGGAGTTGGCGACAAAATAACACTCTCCGTTAGACGAGGAACACCAGACATGAGGAAAAAGATCTTTCAAGGAGTGATCGTGAGACAGAGGAGACCCTTTCGAAGAATCGATGGTATCTGGGTTCAGTTTGAAGACAACGCAGCGGTGATAATTACTCCCGAAGGAGAAATGAAGGGCTCAGAAATTCGTGGTCCAGTGGCAAAAGAAGCTGCAGAGAGATGGCCAAGAATAGCGAGTGCCTCGAGCATAATAGTATAACAGGAGGATAAGGATGCAGACATTTAAGCTGACAGCGAAACCAACGAAACAGAGAAGAATGATTTATCAAGCACCTGATCACGTACGTCGCAAATTGTTTGCGGCGCCTCTCTCGGCAGAGCTCCGAGCATCACAGGGGACAAAGACTATTCCCGTGAGGAGCGGTGACACCGTTCGCATCATGCGAGGAGATCACAAGGGATTCGAAGGCAAAATTTCGAGGATAGATCGAACCAATTACAGGATTTACGTTGAAGGGCTGACTCGGGAAAAGGTAGACGGTACCACGATATTCGTTCCGATACATCCTTCTAAGGTAACGATCACGGGCTTAGTCCTTGATGACAAGTGGCGAAAGAAAATCTTGGAAAGGAAAAAACAGGCTCGCAGAGAAGAAACGAAACCACAAGCAAGACAACCGGAGGAGATTCCTGAACCCAAGGAACTCGCTGAGAAAGAGGCTCCGAAGAAAGAGGAAGCACAAAGTAAGAAGCCAGCGCCAAAGAAACCTAGAGGAAGGAAAAAGACGGCAACTGGAAAGCCAGCTGCGCAGAAATCTAAAAAAGAAAAAGAAAAAACTGAGGCCGAGCAAGAATCGAAGGCAAAGGAGCGAAGAGCAACGCAAAAGGAAAGGAAGAAAACTGGAGTAGAATAGAGTGGGACGAAAAGGAGCATCCACCGGTCTGAAACGGAAGCCTGCGCCGAAATTCTGGCCGATTCACAGGAAAGAATTTACTTGGGTAGTAAAGCCTTCTCCTGGTCCTCACGATGGGAGCAACTGCCTGCCTCTCACCATAGTTCTGCGTGATAGTCTTGGATTTGCCAAGACCAGAAAGGAAGCTAGAACGATAGTTTCACAAGGTAAAATATGTATTGACGGGCAGATCAGGCGAGACGACGGCTTTCCTGTGGGTCTTGCAGACGTAGTTTCAGTGCTTGACGTTGACAAAAACTTCCGAGTGATACCATCTGTAAAAGGATTGGTTCTTCAGCCGATTGACAAAGAAGAGGCAAAATTCAAACTCTGCAGAATAGAAAACAAGACAACTGCCAAAAATGGAAACATGCAGCTGAACCTTCACGATGGCTCGAACATACTCATTAAGTCTGCTGATGCAAAGAACCCGCAAGAGGATGTTTTAGAGACAATTGACACTGTGAGAATCACACTTCCAGAAAGGCAGATTGTTGAATCCATAAAAATGAAAGAGAAAGACTATGCCATCATAACCGGCGGGAAAAACATTGGAAAGCATGGTAACATCATCCAAATTGAAGAAGCGTCGGGGAAGAAACGCAGAAACGCATTGGTGACAATCGAGGACAAGAAAGGCAATCGTTACCAAACAACATTGAACTTCGTTTTTGCCATAGGCGAGACGCAACCGTTGATATCTCTTCCGGAGGCAGATTAGGTTGTCTGAGGATGAAATTCTCAAGGAATGGGAAGAAAATCCCATGCTGAAACCGAAAATAGAAAAAGTCGTTGTGAACCTCTGTGTGGGGAAGTCTGGGGAACCTCTTGAAAAAGCCGTGAAGGTTTTGGAGGAGTTGACGGGTCAGACTCCATGTAGAAGAAAGGCCAAGCAGACCATAAGGGATTTCGGCATCAGAATGGGAGAATCGATTGCATGTATCGTGACGTTGAGAAAACAGAAAGCGATCGAGTTTCTTGACAAAGTCTTGCCTGTGATTGATCGGAAAATTCCGAGGACAAGCTTCGACGGGCAAGGCAATTTCTCGTTTGGCATAAAGGAGCACATCGAGATTCAGGGAGTAAAATACGACCCTGACGTAGGCATATTTGGCATGGATGTCTGCGTGTCCATGGCGCGTCTTGGATATCGTGTTAAGAATAGGCGGGGAGAAAAGGCCAAAATTGGCTCAAGACACGTTTTGCGGCCCGAAGATTCTATAGTCTTCGCGAAGAATATGTTGGGAGTCGAAATAGTATAGACTGGAGGAGACGCAGTATGGCCAAGCAGAAACCAAAGAAAGTAAGAAAGTACGGCAAAGGAACTAGACCATGCAGCAGATGCGGATCTTATGGACCTGTGATTCGGCGCTACAACTTGAATCTTTGTCGGCAGTGTTTCAGGGAAGCGGCAAAAAAACTCGGGTTCAGGAAATATGAGTAACGAGGGAAATCGTGATGGACACGTTGGCAAATGGTTTAACAACGCTAGTCAACAATGAGATGCGTAACAAACGGGAATGCATAATCCGCCCTGCGTCTAAGCTATTGGGCAGGGTCCTGAGAATTATGCAGCTCAATGGTTACATAGGGGAATTCGAGTTCGTAGACGATGGTAGATCAGGGAAGTTCAAAGTTCAGCTCTTGGGAAGAATAAACAAGTGCGGGGCCGTTAGACCAAGGTATTCTGTCGGAATAGAGGAGTTCGAAGAGTGGGAGAAGAAGATTCTTCCATCTAGAGAAGTGGGCACGATGGTCATTTCAACGCCTAAGGGAGTCTTGTCTCATAGAGAGGCAAGAGAAAAAAACCTTGGAGGTAAACTGCTAGCATTCGTGTACTAGGTAGGTGTGTCTTAATGCGAGCAATAGAAGCCTCAAGAACAATTCAGATCCCAGAAGGTGTTGAGGTCACTCTCGAGGGCAGAAAGGTCACCGTTAAAGGTCCAAAAGGAACTTTGACCAGAGACTTTCAGCATGCATCAGTGTCACTGGAAGTCGACGGCAAGACAATGCGCGTCTGGGCTGAATGGCCAAGGAAAAGAGAAGCGTCACTCGTAGGCACCGTCCATTCTCACATTCAGAACATGATTAAAGGCGTCACAAAAGGGTTCACATACAAGCTAAAAATAGTTTTCTCCCATTTTCCCATATCAGCCAAGGTCAAAGAGAAAACGGTATTAATCGAAAACTTCACTGGGGAACGAAGTCCCAGAAAGGCAGAGATAATGGGCAACGCTAGGGTGAAGATTGAAAGCGAAGACATAATCGTTCAGGATCTCGATCTAGAAAAGGTAAGCCAGACGGCCGCGAACATTGAGCAAGCTACCAGAGTGAAGAGAAAGGATCCTAGGATATTCTTAGACGGCATCTATGTGTACGAACGGTCTGAGGGGATGTAAGCATGACCGGGTCGAGTGGGCAGATTACAGAGAAAGAGTTGAGGCTGACTAGGAAGATGAGGCAGCGAAAGCCAAATTTCGTTAGGTCTGAGAGTTGGCGTTACGTGCGCATCAAAGAGAGTTGGCGTAGACCACGAGGTCTAGATCACAAGATGCGCATAAAATATGACGGATGGCCTCCCAGCGTGGGCGTTGGGTATAAGGGACCTAAAGCGACTAGAGGGCTTCATCCCTCTGGTTACAGAGAAGTCTTGGTATACACTGTTGAAGGGCTTAAGGGGATTGACCCCAAGACCCAAGTTGTAAGAATTGCACATACGGTCGGCAAAAGAAAAAAAGCCAGGATGTTAGCTGAGGCTAAAAAGAAGAGACTCACTATCTTGAACTGGAAAGAAGCAATTCCAAAAGAAGAAAAAGTGACCGAAGAGAAGCTTGGAGAAGAAAAAACGGAAACAAAGAAAGCAGAATCCTCTGAGCCTATCCAGAAACCGGATAGGCTTAGGAAACGTAAGGAGGAGGCGAAACAGTCGTGACCAACCTCAACACTCAGCGGCGTCTGGCGGCGCAGATACTCAAAGCCGGCCGGAACCGCGTTTGGATAGACCCTGAAAAAGTGGACGATGCAGAAACAGCGATAACTAGAGAAGATGTGAGAAAACTAATCCACGAAGGTGTTATCAAGCTGAACCCGGAAAAGGGAGTAAGCCGAGCACGAGCAAGAGTCTTGCATGAAAAGAAAAAGAGGGGCTTGCGTAGCGGTGTCGGCAGCAGATCAGGGTCACCATATGCAAGGATTTCTAAGAAAGAAGCTTGGATGAGTAAGATTCGAGCCCTGAGAAAGAGGCTCAGAGGGCTGAAGGCCAGAAAAACCATTACCGAGAGTGCATACCGAGAACTGTACACGATGGCAAGCAGTGGACGGTTCGCGTCAGTAGCTGACTTGGAACGTCATTTGAAAGCTCATGACGTATGGAGGAAAAGGTAATGGCAAGAAACTCGCGGTACTGCGCTCCGTACAGGCGGAGGAAAGAGGGAAAAACAGACTATGCTGCAAGAAGGGCGCTCGTCCGGTCGGGGAGACCTCGAGTCGTGGTTCGTAATTCTCTGAATAACGTGATTGCCCAGATAGTTATTGCCAAACCTGAAGGAGACAGACTTGTGATATCAGCTCATAGTCGCGAACTCGCAAGAAAGTATGGGTGGAAAGCTTCAAGAGGAAACCTGCCAACAGCGTACTTGACAGGGCTTCTTTGTGGCCTAAAAGCCAGATCGCAGGGATTAAAAGAAGTAATCCCTGACATAGGATTGAATTCACCTTCGAAGGGCTCCAGAGTGTTTGCTGTATTGAAAGGGCTTCTTGACGCAGGAGTACACGTACCAATTGACGAAAAGAAACTGCCTGATGAAAAAAGACTGAGCGGTGAACACATAGTGCAGTATGCAAGAAGCTTTTCCTCAAATGCAGAGGAGTATCAGGCAAAGTTCTCCAAATACATCGAGCACGGACTTCGTCCAGAGGATCTCACTGAGAAATTTGCTGAAGCCAAGAAGGAGATTCTGGTCGCATTCAAGGAGCGGAGGTAAGAAGGCATGAGAAGTCGAAGTCGCAGAGGATCTGACAGAGCGCGCGCGCGGAGGCCCGCTGAGAACCTTGAGCAATGGGTTCCTAAGACTCGCCTTGGAAAGATGATTCAAGAAGGCAGAATCACATCGATTGAAGAAATCTTCATGAGCGGTTTTCAGCTGCGTGAGCCGCAAATTGTTGATTCTTTGCTTCCAGACTTGCAGGAGGAAGTCATAAACGTCAATCTTGTTCAAAAGCAAACTGACGCGGGTGAAAAGTCAAGATTTAAGGCCATAGTTGCAGTCGGAAACAGAGATGGTTACATAGGCATGGGGTATGGAAAAGCACCCCAAGTTCGAAATGCCATAGAAAAAGCCGCTGCTGATGCACGTCTTAAAATTGTGCCCATAAGAAGAGGATGCGGAAGTTGGGAGTGTGGTTGTGGAAAACCTCATTCAATTCCATTTAGAACGGAAGGAAAATGTGGAAGTGTAAGAATAGATGTGATTCCAGGCCCACGTGGCTTGGGTTTGGTGGCGAGTGAAGTTGCAAAAGTAGTGTTGGGCCTCGCTGGGATAAAAGACTGCTGGACTAGGAGTTACGGTTCAACTAGGACAGTCCCTTCGTTTGCAGGCGCCATTTTTGACGCACTAAGGAGAACATACAGTCTCATAACGCCGACAGACTGGGTGACTTAATGACTCAACAAGAAACAGACAACAAAAGTATCATAGCTGTGAGGATCCGTGGAGTGATCAGCGCCCGAAAAGAAGCAAGGGATACGCTGGAGTTGCTTCACCTCAACCGTAATAATTATGCCGTGCTAATCGACAGTCGGCCGGCATTCATCGGGATGCTAAAGGCAGTACAAGGCTATGTAAGCTGGGGGGAAGCCTCAAAGGAAGCTGTCAACATGCTGATCAAGCAGCGCGGGCGACTTTTGGGCAACAAGAAACTCACGGAGGAGTACCTGCAGAAAATTGGCCACAAAACGCTAGAAGACCTTGCTGAAGCAGTTTTCGATTGCCGCGTGGAATATTGGCGGTTGCCAAATATTCAGCCTGTATTTAGGCTAACTCCTCCTACGAAAGGATTTAGGGGTAACATAAAAAAAGCCTACAGGGCTGGCGGAGCAGCCGGATATCAAGGCGAAAAGATCAGCGAGCTCATAAAGAGGATGGTTTAGACTCCAATTTCCTGATTTTCTGGCGATACGTTTTATAGCAACTTTCCAGATGCCATTGTATCCTGAGGGGAAGGAACAGTTGAGTGCGAAATGGCGTAGGAGCAGGAGGAATCCACAGAGGCCAGGCATTTTCAAAGCCTTCATGAGTGCCAAGGAAAAAGGAACTCCAGTGCCTTATTTAGATGGGTGGAAAACAAGGAAGAAGTCATATTCCAACAGGCAAAGGATTCCAGAAGCAAGTTCAGAGAGGGGAATGAGAGAGCCGGAACCTCTTCTTGATATATTTGAAGAAAAAGGTGAAATAATAGTTGTTGTTGGATTCGCCGGTTTCAAAAAAGACAGTTTGAAGACTAACGTAGAAAGTCATAAGCTAACCCTATACGGTGAGGCTCTGAATCGCAGATACTACAAAAGTTTAAATCTTCCTAAGAGAGTGATTCCAAACACCATACGTACGAAATACCAGAATGGTGTACTCGAAATACGATTGAAAAAAGCTGTACGGGAGAAAACGTTGGACAAGGTTGCATATTAGGAAATGCCTCATCGACTTAGAAAAAGCAGGAAAAATCGCGGCTCAAGAACTTGTGGTTACGGTAAAGTAGGTCAACACAGAGACCAAGGATCAAAGCCAGAACGGAAGGCTGGACGGCACAAGCATAAATGGTCCTATGTTCAGAGGTACGAGCCCGATTATTTTGACAAGAGGGGCTTCACCTGTCCAAGAAGCCTGAGGCGAACTGGTCGTGTCTTGAATGTCCGAGAATTAGATCAAATCGCTGCAGAACTTCCAGTAGAGAATGGCAAACACTCCGTTGATTTGGAGGCACTCGGTTACGGCAAACTGCTCGGAACGGGCAAGGTCACTCGGGCTCTGACCGTGAGAGTAGTCTCCTGCTCAAAATCTGCATCCCAAAAAATAAAAGACGCCGGCGGAGAGGTCTTAGCACTAACTGAAGAAAAGGGAGAGTAACTGCTAGCCAATGGCTGGAAGATTCTTAAGCCTGTTCAAACCCATCGCGCGGGTCGTCCCAGAAATCAAGGCGCCAGAGCGTCGAGTGAGGTTTAATGAGAAGCTCTTTTGGACAGGGCTCGTGCTCATCATCTACTTTGTGATGTCTGAAGTTCCGCTTTTCGGCATAAGTGCTTCACCGTTGGGGGAACTTGCCGCTCTTCGAGTTATTTTTGCCTCTCGCCGAGGTAGCCTCATGGAGCTTGGAATCGGCCCTATAGTCACGGCTGGGTTGATCCTGCAACTCTTGGCCGGTTCATCAATGATAGAGTGCGACATGTCAAATCCTGAGGATCGAGGTTTGTTCACGACCGCGAGCAAAGTTTTCTCAATTCTCTTAACGGGGGTTCAGGCGTTAGCCTATATCGTTGGTGGGATGTACGGAACTCTGTCGAGTTCGATAGCTCTGGTTGTCTTTCTGCAGCTCTTGGCAGCGGGAATCACAGTATTGTTGCTAGATGAGCTCGTGCAGAAAGGCTGGGGCTTCGGCAGTGGAATAAGCCTATTCATCATGGCTGGGGTCGCTCAGACCATCTTCTGGGAGAGTTTCTCGCCTGTATCTGCTCCTGGGGAACCTCGCGCTTATGGTTTCTTCTTCGCTTTGGGACAGGCTTTCTCTTCAGGCCAACCGTTGTCGTCGATGTGGCTCAGAAGTAGCCACTGGGATTTGTTGAATGGTCATGCCGCAACAGGCTATACGACGTCGCCCGGCTATCTATCTGTATTTAACCCGGCAAACCCATCTATGCTGGGCCTCATAGCAACGATAGGTGCGTTTCTGGCCATAATTTACATGGAAGGGGTGAGAATAGAATTGCCCTTGTCCTATGCTGGTTACAAGGGATATCGTAGCCGATATCCGATTAAGCTTCTTTACGTTTCAAACTTGCCTGTGATCTTCGCGTCAGCACTCTTTGCTAATGTGTACTTCTTTTCACAGATCTTCTGGAGTATGAGCGGGAAGCCTGGTGTAGGAGGCGTGCCGGGCAACTTCTGGATGAGTGTTCTGGGTCAATACAGAGAGGTGTTTGGCAACTCAAGTGCCCCGACGCAAGTGACTGGGTATAGCCCTTCGGGCGGTTTGGTCTATTATGTGACGGCGCCTGCCAATTTCGTGCAAACTGTATTCGATCCGGGGAAGGCTTTTGCTTACTTGGGAATACTGATGGTCTTCTGTGTTGTGTTTTCGCTTACGTGGCTAGAGGTTGGTGGGTTGGGGGCTTCGACGGTGGCTAAGCAGTTGATCGATGCGGGCATGGAGATTCCGGGGTATAGGCGGTCTGGAAGGGCTATTGAGTCGATTCTGGGACGCTACATTCCGGCAGTGACTGTTGTGGGCGGGATACTGGTTGCGTTAGTTGCGGGTGTTTCGGACTTCTTTGGAGTTTTCGGTTCCGGTATGGGGGTTTTGCTTTCAGTGGGAATAATATATCAGTATTATGAGACGTTGGTGAAGGAGCAGGCTGCGGAGGCGATTCCTGCCTTCAGGCGGATTTTTGGGGAGTAAGAGATGGATATTACAATAGTTGTATTGCGGACGTTTGAGACCGCGGAGGTCATGGTGTGCGGTCTTGTTTTGGGGCTGTTCGAAGATGATCCTGGGAAGGCATTGGCAGAAGTGTTGAAGGCTTACGGAGTGGGCTGAAGTTGTTTGAAGTGCTTCAAAACATTCCCCTTTCTACGGTTTTCCTGTTCTTGCTGGCTGCTCTGATCTCGTTGTTGACGTCGCTGTCGAATCGTCTTTTGACTGATCCGGGGAAGTCGAAGGCTTGGAGGAAGGAGGTCTCAGAATGGAACAAGGAGATGCAGGAGGCTAGGCGCGAGGGAGACAAGAAGAAGCTGGAGAGGGTGATGAAGAAGCAGAAAGAGATTCTTCAGCTTCAGTCTAAGATGATGTGGCAATCGATGAAGGTGACGTTGATTTTCTTCGTTCCTCTGATTATTATATGGTCCATTCTGGGCGGGTTCTACACGATTCCGGCCACTGGCAAGATCCCGGCGCAGCCGATGTCGATTGCGTATCTTCCAGGTGTCGGTCCTGTTCTCCACCTGTTTATTTTCAGTTTTGCGTCGTTGTTGTGGTGGTATTTGTTGTGTTCTATGATGTTTGGGACGCTCTTCTCTCATGTGTTTGGGATTGTGGAGGTTAGTGAATAGATTGCCAAGACGAAATAAGCGTACTAGGAGTCGGAAGCGTGTCTACAAGAGATTGCCTGGAGCTGGGCAGAGTGTTCATTATAGGCTGAGTGTTGGCGCCGTGCAGCGTTGCCGCGCGTGCAAGCGACCACTAGCGGGGGTTCCGCGGGCTTCTAGGTTCGCGGCGAGCAAGCTTAGTCGAGGCAAGAAAAATGTAAGCCGCCCATTTGGCGGCCAAATATGTCCCGATTGCCTCAAGCGTGATCTGAGGCAGGCTTCGAGAAACGTCTGACGTGCAGTGTTCGAGGCGGGTAGATGTCTGGAAACCGCAGGCTTGGGAGGACTGATGGGCGCGTTGTGGTTTGTGTCTGCGGCTTGGCTGGAAGCGGGAAGAGTACGCTGGGGCGAAAACTTGCCAGAAAATGCGGTTTCAAGTATTATTCTGGTGGGGATGCACTCAAAGCTTTAGCGTTAGACGAGGGTTACAGGCAGATTAAGCGTGGCTGGTGGGAGAGTCCTGAGGGCATGCGTTTTCTTGAGAGGAGGCGGAGGGATTCGGAGTTTGATCGGGTCATTGACGCGAAGCTTTTGGAGTTTGCTAGGGAGGGCAACGTCGTGTTGGACAGTTGGACTATGCCGTGGCTTCTTGATCGTGGTTTCAAGGTTTGGCTGGAGGCTTCTCCTGAGAGGAGAGCGAAGAGGATTGCCAAGAGGGATGGCTTGGGTTTTGAGGAGGCTTTGAAGGCTTTACGGGTGAAGGAATCGAGGACGAGGAGCATTTACAGGAAGCTTTACGGTTTTGACTTGGGCGGGGATTTTGAGCCTTTTCATCTGATCTTGGACACTGACAACCTTGGCGCCGGGGAAGTCTTCAGTGTTCTCTGCATGGTGATGGATAACTGCCTGCTTCGAAAACAGTAGCGAAGATCGGGGCAGGAACATGATTCTTGATGCTGAACGAATCCTGAGCTCATTCAAGCTTAGGAGAGTTCAACCCGACTTGGGCATGCCATAGAATTTGCCTCGGTTCCCGTGAGCTTTCTTCGCCCTGTTGGGTCTAGAATAGGCTGACTTGCGGTTTAGGGCTGAAAACACGCCAAAAACGCACCTCCCCCCTCCTAGGTCGGTTTTCATCTTTGGACAAGATGCCTCATGTTTGCTGATGGCCGAAGAGGGTTGAACCTACTCAACTGTTGGGTTGAAATCACGCGAACAGTTGATAACCCTCTCCTAGGTCGGTTTTTCTGTTCTTTCTTTGGGGTTTTGACGCAATTTCTGGTTGCCTTTGTGTGTGGATACTTCGGCCTCGGTCTGGTTCAACCCGTGTGTCAAGCCGTGTGTGCTGAAACTTGTGTCGTGTGGTTCGTGTGGGTCGCATCGTTGTTGTTGGCTTGAGTTTTCTTGAATAGCCGCAGGTATTCTGGGTTGGGCGGCTATTTGATCTGGGTTTGAGCGTCCTTTTTGCTTTTTCGGGGTGTTGAAAACTGGTGAGCAGAGCCCAAGGGGGAAGCTAGCAAGCCGTGCGTTGCTTGGTTGTTTGTCGTCCTCTTGTTGAGGAAGTCTTGAGTGTTCCGCAACTCTTTTAAATCAACCGCGCGTAACAACATCTTCAGCATGGAAATTTTCGACCTCGAGGGCAAAGTTGTGAAGGAGAAGGAAGTTTCTGAAGCGTTGTCGCTCTTGTGGGCTGAATTTGTGCATCTGGAAGATATAGAGGCCATCTCCTCGTCGGCCTAAGCGTGCATATTCTCAAAGTTTTTTCAAGGGGTGACGCATTGAAGCCGTGTTAACTGCTGTTGAGGCAGTTCCGGTTGAGGGCGGCCAGTTTCTTGTGGGTGATTTGCAGATTATTGCTGTTGTGACCAGACTGTGGCCGTGGGTACGTTTTTCTTGATGAACATTTTTGCGTTTCTCCATCTTTCCTGTACGATTTGGAGATTGCCGAGGACGCTGGAGTGCAGGGAGTAGAAGATGTAGCACAGGTAAGTGCATTCGGAGCATTCGCTGTAAGTCTTGCGTAGGGTCTTGAATGTGGTGCTGTGCCATTTTTTGGGCAGGTCAAGAATGGATGCTACTGGGTTGTGGAGGTGGCAGCCTGCAACTCTTCCCTGGTGGTCTATTATGAAGAAGTTTTGGAGCGCTCTGCATTTCCATGTGCGTTCACCGTTCATGTAGAGTTGTTTCATGGCTTGCAAGAGTTTGCGGGTTACGAGCATGTTGCTGTACTGCCTTCTCATGTCGTCTAGTGAGTCGCAGAGTTTCACCATGGAATCTTTGTCGAGGATTTCGAGTTCTTCGTTCTTTTTGCCTATCTTGAAGAGCTGATTCGAATCGGCAGAAGAGTCGTAGGAGTACAGACTGTACCATATTGGGATGCTCTTTTGCAGGAAATATCTCGTCAACGGCACGATTTCGTGGAGGTTAACCTGCGAGATCGTGGGCGTTATGCTTACCTGAACGCCTTCTTTGCATAGAGTTTCGATGCTTTTCATGGCTTTATCCCAGGAGCCTTTGACCCCCTTGGCCTGATCATTCTTTTCCGCGTCCAAAGTGTCCAAGGATATGGCCACGAAGTCTGCCTTGCGCAGGGCTTCGATCTTGCCCCCAGCCAAACTTCCGTTGTCGTAGACCGTGGTCACGAAGAAACGTGATGCGTAGTCTATGATTTCGCCTATGTCGTCTCTGAGGAGTGGCGCTCCTCCGGAAAGTACGACTTCTATGACGCCGAGCGCTTTGAGGACATCTAAGCCTTTTTTCACTTCTGCCGTAGACAATTCGTTTTCGTCTTGTTCTCGCCAGACGTTGCAGCTTCTGCATCGATAGTTGCATCTGCTGGTGAGGAACCACTGAACGTGGTAAGGTCTGTTAGGAATCAGAGAACACTTGGCAATCCTCGCAGCTTTCTCAAGCGTCATTACCAAAGACGCGTCACTTCATCCTTGCTTGTTCATGAAATTCGCGTGGGTATTTTAACCTAATGCAAATTCGTGTAGATTTCCGAAATTTCAAGAAGCTTCGGGTGATGATCTAGCTTCTAGCTTCTCGCGAGCGCCAGCCAAAGATGGTCGGAAACCAGTTTAGGCAGGGGCCGAGTTTTTCCATCTTTTCCCTTCAGAGTGCGTTCTTTCTCGTTCTTAACGAAGTCTCCGATGATCGAGGCTTTAATTCGCTTTTGCTTTAGGCTCTCGATTATGTGTTCGGCGCCTTCGGGCTTCGCGGCTATCAGTAGGGCGCCTGAACTCACGAGTCGTAGCGGGTTGATCTTGAAGAATTTGCAGATGCTAACTGTCTCCGGTCGAACGGGAATTTTCTCTTCGAATATTCTCACGCCCAATTTTGAAGCGTCCGCCATTTCGTATATTCCGCCGGCAATGCCACCTTCCGTGGGGTCATGCATGGCGTCTACCTCGCCTGTCTTGACAGCTGTGATCGCATCTTCAACCACGCTCGTTTGACTGAAAAACCCTTTTGCTTCTTGCAGCATCTTACCGCCAAGAGTCTTAGTCAAAAGCTTTGCCCTGTCTGACGCAAGAATCGCCGTCCCCTCGATTCCCGCGCTTTTTGTAAGAATGAGCCTGTCGCCGTTCTTTGCTCCCCCGGCGGTCACATACTTCCCCTTTTCTGCGATACCTATCGTGCAACCCACAACTATCGGATTTCTTAACCCTTGCGTCACTTCACAATGGCCTCCTGCGACTGCGATTCCTAATTCCTTCGCCGCCTTGTCCATCTGAACGCAGATCGTCTCAACCATTTTCCTGTCTGCGCCTTCAGGCAGCAGAATGCATGAGAAAAGAAAGGCAGGTTCAACACCGAAAGTGGCCACGTCATTCGCGTTAACGTTCACTGCTAACCAACCGATCCTCTCCAATGCGCCAGTAATAGGATCCATCGAGACGATCAACGATCGGTTCCCAACATCTATTACTGCACCATCAATGCCGGCCGATGGACCTAATACCACCTCTGATCGTTCAACACCGAGGTTTCTGAAGACAACTTCCCTCAATAGTTCTACTGGGATTTTTCCGGCATGCAGTTTCATAGTAGGCACTTCGAAAGGTGCTTGTCTCAGCTTTTAAATTGAGGGAGACGTCGAGAAACTATTCTGGCGACAGGTATTGCAACGGCTAGTCCGACAAGCATTTGGAGAATGTTTGCAGCAACTTCTACGATCGCGACAGGGCCGACGACCAGTTGCTCGTAGAGATAATATCCCAGAACCATTTCTAAGCCTCCGACGAGTATCGGCAGAACGGCTTGTCCAGACTCGGGTTCTAGCTTTAGGGTCATCAAGGCTATAGCAAGGGCAAGAATTCCACCTAAGAAGTACCAAACGAAGATCGGTATGGTTATGCTTAACGTCGCAGTTTCAGGAGCAGGATACCCCCAGTAAATGTCCACGTGATGCAAATAGGCAGACCCTACTGTCGCAAGAAGTATTCCAACGACTATTCCAAGGATTATCGTGTAACTCTTCCATTTGGTCTTTGAGGCGTGTTTGGGCATCTTCTTGTACAAGAATCCTACGATGGCTCCTTCGCAGCCTTTTATCACCAGCGTTCCCGGAGCAAAAATTGGTCCGGCTATTAAGTCAGATATTGCGGCCCCCACGCCTCCTGCGAAGGCACCTACAAATGGGCCGAAAACCAATGCGGCGATGTAGATTACGGTTTCGCCTATGTTGAAGTAGCCTTTTGTTGCTGGGATATTCACGATGAGAACTAATGTGACTACGCATACCACTGCGGCGAAGACCGCTGCGATTGCAAGCCTGACAACTCTTGTAGGGTTCTCTTTCGCGCCCATCTAGGTATCCTCGCATTGAGTTAGAGTTTGATCTCTTATTCTATCTTTCGGGTGAATAGCTCTTGAAAGTTTTCGTAAAAGATTCTTTCCTTGGTTCTTTGCTTGATGTCTGCGGCTTGAACGATTGCCATTTGTGTTGGATAACGATAATACGGGAAATCGGAGCCGAAGAGTATCCTATTTTTGTCTACATCCGTTGCGAGTTCGATGATGTCAGGTAACGTTCCAGAGGTTTCGACGTAGATATTGTCGAATTGCTCCATCATGCTCAAGGCTCCTTCCTTTAGATGGCCCATTATTATGGATAGTTTCGGGTATTTCTTGGCGATTTTTGAGATGAGTCCTGGCGAGGAGAAGCCGTCGCCAGTGTGAAATAGGGTTGGCAGACCGAGTTTATTCACTTCTTGGAAGAATCTGTTGAAGAACGGGTGGTCCAGTCTGAAGCATTCTACCATGGGGTGCAGTTTCAGTCCTGTCAAGTGTAGCTTATTCTTTATGCGGGTCAATTCCTCTATAGAGTCGTCTCTTCTGGGGTCGACGCGTCCGAACCCAACGAGGCGCCTCGGATATTTTCTGACGGACTTGGCGACGTAATCATTCATTTGCGAGTACTTGTCGCCCACGTTCGGGTTTGGGAAGACTATTGCCCTTTCAACGTCGTATTCGTCAAAGAGGCGGATGAGATCGTCAACGTAGATCGTGGGGTCCCCATATGGTTGCCACGGTCCAGATTTTCCGAGGTGGACGTGCGCGTCGCAGATTCTCATCAACAAAGTCTCCTGGGCATGTTTATGTGGTTATTCGTTGTGAATTCCATTTTAAGCTTTGCAAAAGGAAAAACTAAAGAGTGGAGACATCTCCCGAACACCCACATGTTCTGTGGCATTTCGTCCTCTGATATACCAAGTTAGAAAGAAGTCAGTCATTCACATAAGTATTATTCTACATCGCATATAGAAGAATGCTCTATTTCTTCATGCTTTCTTGAGTGACTCTGTCCTTTATTCTATGTGCAGGCATCTTCTTGTAGGCTGGGGAACACTTCTTCCTTTTTGAGCCTTGCCTTGTCCCTGCCCATTTTAGGATAGGGACAATTGCTTCTCTTAACCCTCGTCCGTCTTCTGTTAATGAGTATTCGACACGAGGTGGGATTTCAGCGAATGAATCTCTCTTGAGCAACTGTTCATTTTGAAGTTGTTTCAGCGTGTCTGCAAGAGTCTTAGGACTTATGCCATGCAGTTCTTCTATGAGTCTGTTGAATCTGAGACTACCGTAATTCCCGATTGCATTTATAATAAGAAGTGCCCATTTCTTGCTTATCACGTCTATAATTCCCTCAAGTGGACAAAAGCAAACTACGTTATTCTTGTTCTCCATGCCTGTCACTTTCGCTGTCAATAGCAACTATCACACTATAAACTTGATAGTTTAAATACTTTACTTTCTATAGTTAAACGAAAAGTGAGGTGAAACAAATACATGAACGATGAATGTGGTTGTGATATGCATCATGGAAGACATGATAGTCACTGTGGGTGTGGTATGCATGAACACGAGCAAGGTTACAGAAGACGCTTCCTAACCAAGGCTGAGAAGACTGAGAGGCTTAAGGACTACGCAGAAGAACTGAGGAAGGAGCTTGAGGCAGTCGAAGAGAAAATCAAGGAAATGCAAAGTTAAGTATCCATTCAAGTAATTGGTGTGGGAAAGAATAATGTCAAAACAAAACAGTCTCCATGTTTTTTCTGCTGGTGCAGTAGCACCGCCAATAAAGAAATGTGCTGAAGAGTTCAAAGCGAAATCTGGAACAGAATTTGAGTTTACTGTTGGCAAAGCTGAGAGTCTCATAGAAGAAATCGCAGAAACTAAAGCAGGCGACTTGTTGACTTGTGGTTCAGAGTATATACTTGACCATGCACAGTTGAAGGGATTAATTCTTAAAGAAACAAGAAAGAGCCTCGGTTCAAGAACATCTGCCATTCTTGTCCAAACTGAAAACCCTAAGAAGATAAAGTCAATGTCTGATTTGGCAAAAGAAGGAATACACGTTGGTGTTTCTGTAAGTGGCTGTTTGACAGGAGTCTGGGATGATTTAGCAACAAAAGCAGGACTTACAGAGCAAATCAGAAAGAATACTGTTGCTTATGCCGATGGATGTGGTGAATTGATGTCTTTTGTCAACAAGAAAGAGGTTGATGCAATTCTGGGATGGGATGCCTTCAAGAACTTGAACATGCAAACCATGGATATTATAGAGTTGCCAAAAGACCTTCAAGTGCATAGAAGCACAGCAATAGGTGTAATAGCCTTCTCCAAGAACAAAGAACTAGCCAAGAAATTCATCGACTTTCTAGTATCTGAAAGAGGCAAGAAGACTTATGAACAATATGGATGGCATCACCAGAAATAGCCTTTCTGCATCTTGTTAGAGTCGTGAGTCATTTCAGTTCTTTTGACTTGTGCCATTTCAGGCTTTGTAGTTAAATAAACCTAGTCTATGAACTTGAAGATCTCTTGAAGGCTTCTGATGCTCTCAAGATCATAGGTATTGTCTGGGCTTTTGTATTCTCTTTCAATGAGGAGTGCATGTATTCCAACTGCTCTCGCTCCTCTGTAGTCATTGTCAACATGATCTCCAACAAAAAGAGTCTCACATGGTTCAACATTCAATTTGCTAAGAGCATGTCTGAAGACATCAGGGTGAGGCTTCTCCTTCTTTATCGTGTTGGCTCCAACTACTATGTCAAAGAGCCTCTTCTCCAAACCTGCTTTCTCTAGAATAGAATTAATGTCCTCTTCATATGCAGTTGAAATCAATCCCAACTTCAAACCCATCTGCTTTAGTCTGTTCAGAGTTACTATGGTGTCAGGATAAGTTACACAGTTTGCGTGATCAAACCATCTTGCTATTATCTGCTTCGCTAGACTCTCGCTTCCAAAGACTCCTAGATATGTGAGAACCTGTGCGTCCCACCTTTCCCAATATTCTATGTAAGTAGCCTTGCCATACCATGATCTGTAGTTGGACTCTTTAAATTCCTCCTCTGTTTTAGCAAGGGCTTCTTGTATTTCTTCAATTGACCTATCGACTCCCAAAGAAGCTAGAACATCATAATATGTTACTTCAGGGATCCAAGACCTGACCAAAGTATTGCCTAGATCAAACAGAACTGCCTTAATCTTCAAGACAACCACACTGGTCGTCTGTTTTCGTTCTCAGATAAGGGTTATCTAATGTCGTCTACTCCTTTGCACAACTGATATATTTCAAATCAGATGACTCTCAATTCGACTAGGAAGTAGACTTGATGAAGGACTCAAGTTATGCTGACATGGAAGAGTCAGAGAAGCTAGTAGCTCATTACTTGAGGGAGCTTGACATTTGGTGGATCTATGAGTCACCTGTCTTTGTGTATGATGAAAAAGAGAGACCAAGAGTATGGACTCCTGACTTCTATCTTCCTAAGTTTGGGATGTATGTTGAAGTCTGTGGTTCAGAAAATGCCCAATCCTATGAATACAGGGAACGGATCTACAAAAAGAATGACATCTATGTTATCTTTGTTCATCTCTACAAGGAGGAGAAGAAGTGGAAAAATTACCTGATCAAGAGAATACTAGAGATTGAAGAAATTAGGCATTCAGGAATAGTGAAGATGTTTCACTCACTTCAGTTTTGAGTCAGCCATCAGCTTCTTGTTCTTTCAAGTATTAGAAAATATGTTCATATGACTATCCAAGCATTTCTCTCTGTGATGTGTTGAAAAAGGAGATTTTGACAGGAAGAAGGGTTTACTTGAGGCCTTTTTCCAGAGACGATTTGCCTTACATTCAGAAGTGGTCGAATGACGCTGAACTTAGAAAACTGATAGGTGAAGTTGCGCCGATGAGTTGGGCTGAAACTGAGAAATGGTACAAGGATCTGCTTGCTGATAGGGATCGGATGTGGTTTGTGATTGTCCTCAAAAAAGGTGACCGGGTGATAGGGGAGGCGGGATTGTTGAGAATGTTTAGACCTTGGCGAAGTACGGACATGACCATAATAATCGGGGAGAGGGATGCTTGGGGAAAAAGATATGGGACTGAGGCGGGTCATTTGCTCCTTGACTATGCCTTTAGACGATTGGGCTTTCATAGGATTTCGGTAGGGGTGGTCGGTTTCAACGAAAGAGCGCTGAGATTTTGGGAGAGTCTTGGTTTCAAGAAGGAAGGCGTTGAGAGAGATGAGTATCACTACGACGACGAGTACAGCGACGGCGTCATGATGAGTATTCTTGAAGATGAATTCAGAAAGGCGCACGGGGCAGCCATTGGCAGGAAGTCAGGGGTTTCAAAGCGAGCTTCACCCCAATCGATTTAGGTACTGGTTCAAAGTGCACGCGGATGAATACACGCAGTATGCAATAGCACGCTGCTGTTGATAACGTAACGCATTGTGACGCGAATCTTATGGAAACATTTTTTGTTTAGGAGCTCAATTCAGGATTGTTGACTGAGGTCGATTTATGGAGGTCATCATGACTAAAAGACTCATGCTACGGGACTTCGAAAAAGGAGATTGGAAGTCAGTGCACGATTATGCTTCCGATCCAGAGGTCGTTCGCTATGTAGACTTCGGGCCCAACAGCGAAGAAGACAGCAAGTTTTTTACTCAGAAAGCGCTTGACCAGCAAAACGAACAATGCCGCAAGAACTTCACGTTGGCAATAGTCCTCAAAGCAAAGAATGCGTTCATCGGCGGTTGTGGGATCTATGTGTCAAATTCTGACAACAGAGAAGACTACATCGGGTACGTACTCAATCGCAATTTCTGGGGTCAAGGTTATGCAACCGAAACAGCGCGAGCACTGCTAGAGTTCGGCTTTAATAGGCTGAAACTGCATCGCATATTTGCCACGTGCGACGCCGAGAACGTCGCATCAGCACATGTTCTGGAGAAGATCGGCATGCGACGGGAAGGCCACTGTCGCGAAAACGGATGGGTAAAAGGCAAATGGCGCGACTCGTTACTATACGCCATTCTTGACCACGAATGGACAAAGCTCAAGCCACGCGCGGTTTCATAGTTCATAAATGGCTAGAGAATTGAGAGTAACCTAGCTGCTTGAAGAAAAGTTAAGCGCGCGCTGAGGGCAAAGTGAGGGTTTTGTCTAGAGTTCTCAATTTGCCTTTGTCAGTATTTTTGGTTCTTTCCATTCTTCTCTTCGAGGAAATGGATATTGTCGAAGCCTTTGCTTGCTTTTTCGTTTTGTTCTTTCAGCCAAATCTCATAACCTATTTGTCTTTTTTTGTCGTAGCTCTCGTTTATCTTATAAGTTGCCTTCTGGTATCCAAGTTTCGCGCATCTTGTAAAATCTCCACAAAAATAGCAATTCTTTAAGCCCTTTCCTTTACAACAAGTCCTTACCTCGCAAGCGGGCATTCCACCACCTTGAAGGCAACCCTTGCAACCCGAATTAGCAAACCAGTTCAGTCCTTTCATGAAGTTTCCAAATTCAAAATCTTGGGTCATATACTGTATCCACTCTCCATATCTATAGGCTTGAACAAACCGTCTAAGCTTTTTTGCCATATCAGGAATTCTTGAACGCATCCCACAATGACTGCAACAAACCCCACAGAAACCTATTGATACACTCAACTAGCCCAATCCCAAATAGTCTGACTATGTTAACTGATAAAAGACTTGCGCGCGCGCAATCCTGACTGCAGTGAGTTGGTGATTCGAAATTCATAATTGTGTTATATCCGTCGTCGCAAACGAGAACATATGAGGTTAGTTGTAGTCGCTATGATCGGGGCTTTGCTCATCGGCGGCGGGATGCTTGCGGCTCTGTTTGTTATTTATGAGCATACGATATCCTTCCCGAACATACTGCAGCCAAACTACAGTCATGATGAGCTCGTGAACTACGCGCTGTCTCTTATCAACTCTGATAGGAAAGCTAATGGTTTGCAGAATGTAAGCTTGAGTCAGGTGAGTTCTGCTCAAAAACATGCCGATGACATGCTGAGGAACGATTTCTTCAGCCACTGGGGCACAGATGGCTCCAAACCGTACATGCGGTATACGTTGGCCGGAGGAAAAGGGGCAGTAGCTGAGAATATTGCAGCTTTCACTCAAGGGGCCCCTTGGGATCTCAAAGCAGCCTTGAACAACTTAGAATCGAATATGATGAATAACGATGCGGCGTCGAATTGGGGTCACAGAGACAACATCCTGAACCCATTTCATAACGAGGTCAGCATCGGAGTGTCTTACGGCAGCGGTCAAGCGTATCTTGTTCAAGATTTCATAGACTATTACGTTCAGTGGTCAACATTCACCGTTACTCAGAGCGGAGTTTCGTTAGTCGGGAGCCTCTCAAAACCAATGTCTCTGGACCAGGTCAACATATTCTATGATGCTCAGCCATCAAACTTGACAAATGATCAGTTAGAAAATCCTCCTTACAATGGTACTTATACGCAGGGCACTTTCGTCGGAATGGCTCTTCCCCCCAACTATCAATCACAGCAAGGCATCACGATAATAGCTCAGACTTGGGTACAGTCAGGGCTGCTATTCGAGATAAGATTTGACCTATCTCCAGCTTTCAATGCACATGGAATAGGCGTCTACACAATATATCTTCAAACTGCAGATCAAGATTCTCTGACATCGTACTCAATTTGGCATAACTGACAAGGACAGGAATTTGCGGCTCATCATGTAGCTCGAAGACGAGCCATAACCATTGCCATAGGAACCCACAGATCAGAAAACAGACGATTAATTAAGATGATACTTGGGATGGCGAAAAACACAAGGATGACTCCGCCAGTGAATCATGCAATAGTCATTACGAGCGAGAGAGAAGACCGAAGTTGATGCCGGATGCAACCATCGTGATGACTTGCCATATTTCGAAGACTGCAAGTGCGACTAGAGCTGCCTCTAGCATTGGCTGATAGTGTGAAGCAAGTTGGCCGATGATTGCTTGTGCGATCATGTCATTAAACCTGTGGATCAACACTGACTCCTGTGTAAAGGTAAATGCCAAGGAAGAGGCCTGCTATGAGAGAACTTGACTACATCGCTGAAAAGAACGGCATCATGCTCTTTTGGAAACCCAAACGGTTTAGTGTTTACGCGCAGGGTCAAAGGTTTGCAATGGGAAAGCCTAAATGCGAGTGGAATGTTGATAGATAGCAAATTGAAGGTTGATGGCTATGAGCGAAGTGAAAGAGGATCCGGTGAGGCTTCATAAAGAAGCAGGAACCCTCTACGATGTAGGCAAGTACAAGGAGGCTGAAGAAATCTTCCTGCGCACGGCTGAGCTTTATCATAAAGGGCAGAATTATTTTGACTCAACGTCAATGCTTTACAAGGCAGGCGAATGCGCATATGCGCTCAAGAACTACGAAGCTGCCGTTGAACATTTTCAAAAATCCGCAGATTTGTCCTTTCAAAAGGGATTCGACAGGTTTGGCGTCAGCGCCCTAGAATATGCTAGGGACTGCTACAAGGCTATGAAGAAAAAAGCCAAAATTGCCGAAACTGAGAAGAAGATAAAAGAAGTCAAAGCCAAACTAGAGGCCCAATTCTAAGAAGCCAACCGCCATAATTATTATTTTTCTTCTGCGCAGCTTGTCTCGCAAAGCTCGAACGTGCGCACTATTTCAACGTTATAGCTTTGCGGCTTGTTACAATCTTGTCGTGATTTTTGACGTGAGTCTATGGTAGAGCCTTTCAAGTTTGTCGGCGGATTTCTCGATGTCGTTGTCTCGGGCTATTTGCAGGCTGTTGCGTGAGAATTCTTTTCTTAACCTGTCATCATTCAAGATCGTTATGATTCTCTCGGCTAGGCCTTCGTGGTCTCCCGGTTTCAGTATGTAGCCGTTCTGGCCTTCTATTATCATTTCTGGGATGCCTCCTACGTTTGTTCCAATCGCAGGCAGTCCCATGGCCAAAGCCTCAAGCAGAACTAGGGGCTGTATCTCCGCGTATGATGGCAAGACGAACAGGTCTGAGGAAGCATATGCTTGTCTCAACATTGAATCTGAGACAAAACCTGTAAAGACCACGTTTCTCAAATCGAGTCTATTGGCCAGAGCCTCGAGGTTCGTTCGCATGTGGCCTTTTCCGACGATGATCAGGTTCGTGTTCGGAACCTTGGCGTTGACGATCGCATAAGCTTTGATGAGAACGTCCAAGCCCTTTTCTTCCATCAGTCTTCCAACGTAAAGGATTTTCTTGTTTTCGTCTTTCAGGCCGAATTGCCGGTCGAATTGCTCGTGGTTTAGGTTTGAGTTGAACTTGGACAGTTCAATACCGTTGCTTAGGACAAATGCTCTGGTGTTCAGTCCGTTTTCTTTGAGGGTTCTCAATCCATAAGTGCTGGGACACAACACTATGTCCACAAGGTTGTAGAACACGTTTATCATTTTGTAGAAGAAGTCGTTGAATCTTGCACTGTCGAAGAAGAGGTTTCTGGAAAATGTTTCTGAGAGGAGATGGTTGGTCGCTATGGAGGGCACGCCCATTTTTCTTGCCTCTAAAACACAGGCAAGAGACAAGAGCGAAGGAACGTGACAATGAAGTACGTCGATTCCCTCCCTTTCGAAAATCTGCCGTATCCGATGAGAACTTGGAAAAGAAATTGCGTACTCGCCTTCTGACTTTGGAAGGGTGAATGAAGAGAACCTGTAGACCGTGAAGTTTTCTTTCTTTTCCACCGCTTCCTTGCTCTTGCACTTGGACGTAACGATCGTGATTCTGTGTCCTCTTTCCACGAGTGTTTGAATGAACCTGTTTATGACTACAGGTACGCCTCCGTACGAGGAATCGAACAAGTCAGAAACGATGCAAATGTTCATCAACTTGCCTTGTGGTCTACAATGGTATTTACGTCTTCCTACTATCCGAATATAGCTCACGATATTATTCATCATACGGGCTGACCATAATCTACAAATCAGAGCTTTTCTGTCGTCATAGCCACGGAGGCACTCAGGCAGACTCTGCGAGAAAGGTGTCGGTTCTGAAAAAACAGATGTTAGAGTTCCAAGAGGCGCACGTCTGGCTTTTTCATCTGTTCCAATCTGGTGAAAGATCTTCTAGGCCTCTTGAACCTGTCGATGTCGTGCAAAATGGGCCTTTGGGCTAGGTAATTTGCCATGTTTCTTCTTGCTTCCTCAAATCCTCTTTCGTGCGAGTGGAAAACACTGAATTGCGGATCTACAACTGTCTTGAAACCTCTTGCTTCCATCTCTTTGCTCCAGTCATAATCTTCGCATCCGTAGGCTTTGGCTTCAGGGATGACTTGGGGCAAGTTTTCGTCAAATGGATACGCTTGCCAAAGAGATTTCCTGATGATGCAATCCACAGTGGACGTCCAGTTGAATCTTAAGACGAATCTCTCTGAGAAGTAATACACGTATTGACTCACCTTCGAAAGAGGAGCATTCTTCTCGAAAGGATAAGAATAACCCGTGACGCACGCAACCTTGCGATCCAGGAAATGTCTGAGGCCAAAGCCCAGCCAAGAGCACGATGCTGGAAAAGCATGTGCATTAGTTATGGCTACGAGTTCGTTCTCAGCGAAGAAGATTCCTACGTTTGTGGAGTAAGGATGCGAAAAGTCCCGATCAGGAAAACTCACGAGTCTAACTCTGATTTTCTTCCGCTTGAAAAGCCCGCCTGACTTTTTCATGTTGTCTTCAAAGGAAACAAGTCTTGCGTCTGAAGAATAGTTGTTAACGACGATCACTTCCGACGGTGGAACCGTCTGCTCTCGCAGCATTTTCAGTACATCGCTGAGATGTTGCTCCTCATCACGAGCCCTAATGACTACTGAAACCTGAACCATCTTCTCGCCTTTTCCATGGCATGTCCCGTCAAATTGGCTTATATTTGTTCCTTTGGGACTTTCAACTCGGTAGCTAGGTGTCTTTGTGTCTGACATGATATAATTGTATGCTGTATGCGTGCCGGATCAGTGTCTGCAATTAATGTTCTTCCGTGTCTGAAAGGATGAACAATATTTATTTGTATTGACTGATATTTGGAAAGCCAAGTGTGTTCTGAGGCATGCAGACAAGTTTCAGGTCATTAGCGGAATTGTGCGAGAAGCTTGAAGCTACGAGAAAGCGACTTCTGATGATAAGCCTCGTGGCCGAGTTCTTGAAGACGTTGGAGACTCAAGAAATCGAACCAGCCATTTCCATGATTCTGGGCAGGCCATTTCCAAAGTGGAGTCAGCAGACTCCTGACGTGAGTTGGGCGACTCTGAGCGAAATCATAGGCCGCGTGACTGGTGCACGTTGGGAAGTGTTCTCCGAGGCTTTCAGAAGAACCGGTGACATAGGTTCGGCGACCAAAGCGGTCTTCGAGGGGAGCAGGCTCAAGCGGCAAACAGTCCTCGTTGAGAAAAGTTTGACGATTACGGAGGTCCGGAAAAGCTTCAAGGCCATCGCAGAAACTGCCGGAACTGGTTCGCGGGAGAAAAAGGAACGTTTGGCTGAGACCCTGCTGAGTTCAGCTTCGCCACTTGAAGCCAAGTATCTGATCAAGGTTTTCATCGGTGAGATGCGAACGGGCTTTCATGAAGGATTAATGGAGCAGACCGTGGCAGAGGCTTATGACGTTCCGCTTGATACCGTTCAGCAGGCGACCATGATTGTGGGTGATGTCGGCGAAGTCGCTACTACGGGCAAGTTGGAAGGGGCAGCCGGGCTGTGCAAGATCAACTTTAGAGCTTTCAGGCCTGTGAGTCTCATGTTGGCTCAGATGGCAAATTCCGTTGCGGAAGCCATGACTGAGCACGGAGGAAAAACTGCTTTTGAGTATAAGTACGATGGGGCCAGGGTGCAGATTCACAAGCTTGGGAACAACGTAAAGGTTTTCAGCAGGAGACTGACGGATGTTACTGAGAGCTTGCCCGAAGCTGTTGAAGCTGCAAAAGAAAACGTCGATGCAGAAGAGGCAATAGTCGAGGGTGAAATCATAGCAGTTGACGATCAAGGGCATCCTATACCTTTCCAGCATCTGATGCGGCGGTTTAGAAGGGTTCATTCAATAGAAGAAATGGGTGAAAAGATACCTGTTCGGCTTTATCTGTTCGATATTCTGTTTGCCGACGGCCAAAATTTCATCTCGCTTCCATACTCTGAGCGAAGGGCAATATTGGCAGAAAGAGCTGGGAGGGTACCGTTGACAAGGCAATTAGTGACTGACAATGTCGGAGAGGCCGAGAAACTCTTGAGCGAGGCTATGAGCGCGGGCCATGAAGGGCTGATGGCGAAAAGGCTCGACAGCCCTTACACTCCGGGGATAAGGGGAAAACACTGGCTTAAGATCAAACCGATCCTTGAGCCTTTGGATCTCGTCATCGTAGCCGCGGATTACGGCTACGGTCGTAGACACGGGTGGCTTTCAGACTATTACTTGGCTGCACGCGATGCTGAAACCGGCGACTTCTTGGAGGTAGGCAAGACTTTCAAAGGGTTGACCGACGCCGAAATCGTGGATATGACGAGGCGTCTCAAAGACCTCGCGGTACATGAGGAACGGGGCAAAGTCGTCGTCGTACCAAAAATAGTCTTAGAGATAGCATACAATGAGATTCAGAGGAGCCCGAAGTACAAGTGCGGGATGGCTCTCCGTTTTGCGAGGATAACTCGCATTAGAGATGACAAGACTGCCGAAGAAGCGGACACGATACAGAGAGTCGAAGAGATTTTCGAGAGGCAATTCTTGAAAAAGGGTAGATATAAAACTGATTTGACGCAGAAATAGCTTAGGGGGAAGCTTGAAGATGTCTAAAACCGCAAAGATGAGCATGGGCGAATATTATAGCCGCCAAATCAACCTCTCGGAGCTCGGTCGCAGAGGGCAGAGAAAGCTTGTCCAGTCGAAGGTTGCGGTTGTCGGACTGGGCGGATTGGGCACGGCTTCGTCATTGTATTTGGCTCTTGCCGGTGTCGGTTATCTCCGATTGATCGATCAGGACACGGTGGAAACGGATAATCTGCATAGGCAGATACTGTACAATCCGGATGATCTGTCCTATCCGAAGGTTGAGGTTTCATCTAAGAAACTGAAGAAGGCCAACCCGTTTGTGAAGGTCGAGGCTATTCCTGAAAACTTGAATGAAGGCAATGTTGAGAGGTTACTCTCAGGAGTCGACTGCATCGTCGATGGTCTGGACAATATGCAGACGCGTTACCTGATTAATCGCGCTTGCGTGAAACTCCGAATCCCTTACGTTTTCGGTGCGGCCATAGGAATGGAGGGAAACCTTTCCGTGTTTGCTCCTCCTGAGACTCCTTGTTTGCAGTGTGTCTTTCCCAACGTCGATGACAGCGAGTTGTTGTCATGTGATGTCCGAGGAGTGCTCGGCGCGACGGCTGGAATAATCGGAACCTTGCAGGCCATGGAAACACTAAAGGTGCTGACGGGAATGGGTTCAACTTTGAAGGGAAAATTGTTGATCTGCGATTTCGGCGACATGTACTTTGCCGCGATCGACATCACCAAAAGGGAAGCGTGTCCAGCATGTCAAGTCAGCACGGTATCCAGAGGAATTGTCGAGAAGCTTGTGTGGATGTGTGGTCGCAACACGGTCAACGTTAACCCCGAAAAACCGCTAAGATTGAAGCTGAATGAAGTCTATCAAACCATCAAGCGCGACTTCAAGGTCCACGTAAGATCTCAACTTGCAATAATATTCACATACAAGAACTACGAGATCAGCCTGTTCAACGGTGGAAGAATGCTGATAAAAAACGCCAAGGACGAGGAATCGGCCTTAAACGTTTACAGAGAAGTTATGAAAAGGCTAGAAGGGGCCAAATAACATATTTATCCGAGTCATGAGGATATCTGATTGCCGGGGTGGCTGAACGGTTGAAGCGGCGGCCTGCAGAGCCGCTCTATATGGGTTCAACTCCCATCCCCGGCTTTTTAGCATACATCCCCAGTCTGTGGGCGCGCGCTAAAATCAATGTGCAAAAATCACCTAGGCTAGCGCACTGAGGTAAAAGCGCGCTATTCCAACTCCTGCTGCTGTCAAGGACATGCTTAGTACATTTCGCGCGCGCTAGAACAAAGTCTGAAATTTGCCTATATATGCATCATGACTGAACTTGCGGAACTGTTTTCATTCCGAGTTTCTGTGATTCACCTTGACTGAGTTTTGAGTTCTCAGATGCATGTGCGTTAGCAATGAACACGGTCTTGGCAAAATTGCCACTGAAGAAAGCGACTCCACTGAGATCCTCGTGTTTGTTTTCATTTAAGAAATCTCTGATTTTGGAGCTTAGAGGTTCAATGTCTTCTTTGTCTTCACCCAAGCCATACATGACCCCGTTAACCTGCGTTCTTGCTTCCGCCAACCAGAACGAGAAAAACACTCGCTGAACATGCTGGAGAAGACGAAGCTTATTCTCAAGCGGTTCATGACCCGATTGAGAAGCGTGATAGCCGACAGCCAGTACAGCAACGGCAAAATTAGAAACGCCGTTGACAGTGCAGTAATTCCGTATCCGGCAAACCAGAAACGCGACGCTAAAGGCCTATTGAGAGTGGACAAGAAGTTCAGAACCTACTGGTCAGAAGACCAGAAAAGAGAGCATCACAAGAGGCCGCACATTGAAGCGGTTTACAGCTTCCCGAAGACCCAGTACAGCCTAGCCATCAACAAGGTCATAGGCGTAAGAAACGTTGCTTCCTACGAGCTTTACAGCTTACTGTGCTTGGTTCTGAATAGAGAAGCAGCGGAAAACATGGGCAGACCAGACAAAGCAATCTCACCAACATACTTCAACATACAATTTCGGGACAAGGCAGCTCGCGATGATATAGCACGAAAAATGGATAAGGAGGCATGCCAGGACGGATACAAGGGTAATGCTAGAAACTGCCTCTAGAACCGTTTTTCACAAGGCTTATATCCAAGATGTGTACAGAAAGGAGGACTGTCGGGTTGAAATATGTGAACAATTTGGAATTTAAGAATGAGCTTTTGGCATCATTCTTGGCGGCAGTGATTCTTGTTTCGATGCTATTTGCCTCTTTGCCTCTGGTTCGCGCCGATTATACGGTGGATCATGCTTCGTTTCCGCCGGATCTTCCGGGCGACGTGAACTGTGATGGAAAGGTTGACGGCAAAGACATAGCCTTAGTGGCTAGGAGCTTCGGCTCATGGCCCGGATGCCCACCTCCATTATGGTGGAACGCTCGCTGCGATGTAAATGACGATGGCAAAGTCGATGGGAAAGATATATCTGCAGTATCGAAGCTTAACGGCAAGTTCTATAACACATCTGCCGCTCCGGTGGCTTATTCAGCGAGCTTCCAGTTCGACGTGCCAAGCACCGGCACTTCTGGAGTGTGGTACTACATCCTTGCAGGAATATACATGCCTCAAGTATTTACTTCGAATACGAGCTTTCTTGTGGGAACAACGTCTGTTTTTAGCGCGTTTATAAAAAACGTGATAATCGACACGACATCGGCGTCTTGGGGAGGCGGGTCGGGACAGTTTAACATATCGCTTGGGCAGCTTAGCCGCGCTGCGACGCCGAGCGACCCAGCTATAGCTGGCTTAAACGGCTACCACCTGCTCGAGCTATCCTTTTCAGACTATGGAGTTGGAGGCTCAGTGAACTTCAGTGTGGTCACGGCAGCCGGTGAGGTTGCCTGGTTGTACAGGTTCCGCGTATGCGTACCAAACTATGCACCTGCAGAAGCGGGCTACACTGTGAAGACACATACTTACTTTCCACCAACTGATACGTACTACTTAGGCGGATATGCTGATGATGATATTTCGGACCTTTACGTGGGTGTGGGATGCTTATATCAAGATTGGGAATGGAATTCACAATCTGGCCCTAGCATCTCTGGCTGGGACTTTATGTATCCACTGGATCGGCTGGGTGGTTGGTACGATACGAGTTTCAATTATGGGAATGTGGGCAAGGGAATATTGGACTTTCAGTATCTTTCAAGGACGCAGCAACTAGATAAAGTTGGAGAACCAAAATTCAGATCCCAGATGTATGCTCCCGATCCATCCTTCGCAGCTTTCCTCACGCTTTACGATGAACCTGTTTTCGCAGGATCAGAATGGAATTCTATTCCTGGCTCAAGACAACGCATCACTGCTGGTTTCAGGATTCTAGCAAACGAGACAGACACGTACACGTACTTCCCGATACCTCAAGAGGCAGAAGTTTCGTTGACTCTAGACGTGCCTGGATCACCGTGGAAAACGAATACATACCAGGACATAGGCGTTTACGTGAACCTAACGTACACCTATTTCATAAACGACAGCGTAATGTATGGAATGCCCCTATGGTTCGGACCTAGCACAATCAGCGTCAACGCGCCAACTCAGGGCGGCATGCTCAACATTCCAACACCATCAATAGTGTTCTCCAACCAATCAACAACAAGCTTCATAAACCCCGCATGGAGAGTATTAGGAGATATCCTCGGCGGAGTGACTGGAGCGTTGATTGCCACAAGTGGAGATTGGCCTTTGGTAGTTGGGGCAGTTGGGGCAGCCGTCGTCGGAGGCGCTAACACAGGTTTCTTCCAATATGGCTTTCAAGACCAACAGATACTGAATTGGACGACGGAGCAACCAGGCTCAGCGAGTTCTCGCAATTATGCGATGGGGGCCTTCAGAACGACGGAAGATCAGCTTCCTGTACTGTCTCCTCCTGTAGGATCTGTGTGCAGCGCCTACTTCTTCAGAGTTTGGGCATCTTCTCCAACTAACGCGGGCGGGGTCACAATAGACTTCTCAAGCATAGTCTGGCTACCCTTCTTCTACAACCACACACCACCCAATGCACCCAACCAGTACGGCACATGGCTGCCAATAATCATACACATCTCATGCACGATACCAGTATTCATAGAAGACTAGAGGCAGAGGAAATGGGAATATATGGAGCAATCGCGGGCGCAGCGGCCGCGCGTGCAGCTGAGAGTCGTTGCGTGGAAAAGCTCAAGAAAGCGAATGCGACTTCGCCGGAAAACGCGGTCAAACCGGAAGATGTTGGAATACTACATGAAAAAAAGTATTCCATATTCATCGAATCCCCTACCTGGGAATGGGAAATACTTGAAAGATTGATAAGGCGAGGAGAAGTAAGGAAAACCGACGATGGTCGCGTTTACGTTGAGTGCAAAGATGAGGAACATTGAAATCTTTCAATTTCCCTTTTTTCTATTTGATTCTAAAATCAATGTCTGCATAATGCGCATGCGTGTTCCTAAATTGGCGAAAAATGGTTTTTATTCTTTGCTTCTTGGGATTTGAGGGCAGTTTCCTGGGTCACATTTGTTTCTTATTTGTTTGCAGTATCCGCCTTTCTCGAACCTGCAGAGGTGTCTTAGGCGGCTGAACGGTAGGGTTACAATCGTTATGGACGGGTCTGAGAGGGCAGCGGAAACTTGTCGCCGGACTCTGGCCGATACGGAATAGGTGTATTTCGGCCTTCCCCGTTCATTTGAAACCGTCTTCTCCTTCATCACCAAGCTCTGAGCTGCTAGGCGCTTGAGGCGCAGCTTCAGCGTGTTGCGACTAAAACCAATCTCGTCTAGAAGTTGAGCGAAAACCTTGGGATTGCCATCGTTGGACGCAGCCAAAACACGCTCATCAAACAAATCCATAATTCGACCATACGAAAACGGATTTAAGCGCGCGCGCCTTTTTCTTCGTTTCTTTGAACTAGAAAAAGTGTGATTTATTCGATATGGTGCCAAACGAAAGCTTTTAACCCCACTTTGAGGAAGTTCGTTGTAGGAGAATGATAGGGTGAACACGACAGGTTTAGTGAAAGTCTTTGCACTGTTGCTGATTGGCATGTCAATTTTGGCGTTCAACCTTCAACGAGCAGAATCGTCTGGGTCATCTGCAACGAAATTTAATAAGAATTACGGAGGAGCAAAACGAGACGAAGCGTATTCTGTGATTCAGACTAGTGACGGAGGATACGCACTGGCAGGATTCACAGACTCCTATGGCGCTGGCGGCTACGATTTTTATCTCGTCAAGACGGATGCAAACGGAAACTATCAATGGTTCCAATACTACGGAGGAGTATTAGATGAGGAAGCGCATTGTGTGATTCAGACTAGTGACGGAGGGTACGTGCTGGCGGGGTACACGGAGTCGTATGGTGCTGGCCTTGCCGATTTTTGGTTGGTCAAGACGGATGCGACCGGAAACGCACTCTGGAACCAAACCTACGGAGGACCAAAAGATGATATTGCGTATTCTGTAGTTCAGACTAGTGATGGAGGGTACGTGCTGGCGGGGTACACGGAGTCCTATGGTGCTGGCCTTGCCGATTTTTGGTTGGTCAAGACGGATGCGACCGGAACCGAACTCTGGAACCAAACCTACGGAGGACGTGGTTCTGATGAGGCTTCCTCTCTGGTCAAAACTAGTGACGGAGGATACGCACTGGCAGGATTCACAGGCTCCTACGGCGTTGGCAATGCTGATTTTTGGTTGGTCAAGACGGATGCGACCGGAACCGAACTCTGGAACCAAACCTACGGAGGAGTATCTACGGATATTGCGTATTCTGTGATTCAGACTAGTGACGGAGGATACGTGCTGGCGGGGTACACGGAGTCTTTCGGCGCTGGCGGCGACGATTTTTGGTTGGTCAAAACTTATGCGACCGGAAACGAACTTTGGAACCAAACTTACGGAGGAGGCGGCTCTGATGTTGCGTATTCTGTGATTCAGACTAGTGACGGAGGATACGTGCTGGCGGGGTACACGGAGTCCTATGGTGTTGGCGGCAGCGCCGATTTTGGACTGGTTAAGACTAGTGTGGATGGAAGCGAACTTTGGAGCCACACCTTCGGAGGACCACTCACGGATATTGCGTATTGTGTGATTCAGACTAGTGACGGAGGATACGCGCTAGCGGGGTACACGGAGTCGTATGGCGCCGGTTCAGCTGATATGTGGCTTGTAAAGACCGACGAAACCGGCGTTCCCGAGTTTTCGTCATTCAGTATTCTACTCCTGCTGCTTGTGGCCTCTATGTTTGCCATGGTCTTGAAAAAGAAAGGACTTACAAGAAGACCCTAGTTCCCGCGTGTTCTGATTGATCGACTGTAACTTAACGAGTGGCGCGCAGTTATCTTGCAAGAGTCCTGTTAAACAGTCTTTGTCAATGTCCTGGATTTTTCCAGTCTTCTCGCAAAATAGTGTAGAGATGCTGATCTCTTTACTTGCCTCGGACGTATCCTGATTTTCGCATCATTCCTTCGTTCATGAAACCAATTCTTTCCAAGGCTTTCTTAGTGGGGTATTTTCTGTGGCGATGGATGCTTGAATTCTAACAACTTTTTCTGTTGCGAACGGATAATTCACAATTAACCGTGTCGCTTCTGTTCCGCAGTCTTTTTGCTCACACTCGGCATGAGAACAAAGCCTACGTCCATCGTTTTCCCTCGCACCCGAGCGTTTATGTGTCCGGTCTTCGACCCATCTTTTTTCCAATGATGAAGAACGTCGTACGCAAAACGGCGCGCACTTATGCTACTTTACGCCCCCGCGATCCGCGGGCCCTCGCGATCCTTCATATACATCTATCGATTCAAAAAGGTTCTTTTTGCTGCCTTGGGCCTTTGCGACGATTTCTTTAAGTTTTTCGGCGTCGAAGGGGCAGTTCTTGGAAACTTTGTCTAAAAACATTCTGAGTTCCTTTTCATCTAAATGGCAGCTCAACGTTAGCTCTTCTATGATATCCTTTGAAGTTTTTGCGTCGCCGAAGCAGCTTTCGCTCAGTTCCTGCAATACGTCTTTAAGAAAAGCTTCGCTGAGACCACATTGAGAACTCAGTTTCTCAGCCCATTTCTTATCTTGGTCCAACCTATCCACCTTGATTATAGGGTGCTTTCTGATGACCTTCTCTTTTGCGGAGCGTTTTAGATAAATGTTATTGTCCTGAGTCTACTAATTTAGTTCATGCTATTTGGCTAGCCAGTTCTGGAAGTTCTGCATGGGTCTTCCTAGCGACCGACCCAAATCCACTTTCGCTCGTAGTGTAGATCCTGCTTCCATTCGCTTGGCTCCTTTCAATTAGGCCAAGTTTCAACAATTCCTCTAAAGTGGAACCTGAGTCTTCTGGAGTTTAGATGTTACTTTTTCATGATTCCGATTAGCATTTATCCATCGCGCGCGGGACTTATCGTGCTCGTCATTCTTGTAGTATCTTGAATGACAGAAGAGCGAGGATAGGCATCGCTATTATGGCAAGGATGAAAGGGTATTGCGTTGAAGCTGCATACAGAAATCCTCCGACGTAAGGCGCAGCAAACGAGGCGAACATGCACAATGTCTGAGGAACAGCTATCCACCGTGCTCTGCATGATTCTGGTGCAGTGGGACCGACGATCGCGCTCAGCATGGACCAAGTTATGTAAGATCCGCCGTTGAAAACGAACGACACTACAAGAATGCCGAAGTTGCCTGATCCCAGCATCAGAACCATCGCTACGGCACCAAAGATCAAAGAAATGGCCAAAGGATACGATTTTCGTTTCATGTCTCCAAGTCTGCCGAGCAGGATTCCGAGAACCGCCGAGCTAGCGAAGAGAATGGAACCCAAAACGCCTATCTCAAAATCTGTGAACCTATAAACATCAGCGAGGTACGTGGGAACGAAGTTTCTGAACATCATGATTACAAACATGAGCATGGCGAAGAAGACAGATAAGGACAACAGTTTCCGGTTCGTAACAAGCTTCAGGAATGAATACTCCTTTTCTGAACCGTTCCGCTCGTGATTTGCGTACTGACTTTTGATAAATGAAAGCGTAAAACAGGCCGAACCGTAGAAGATGAAAGCCAAGCAGAAGACCATTTTCATTCCAACCGTTCCGGCCAAAAATCCGCCAACTGCTGGGGAGAAGACGTAGCCTAAAGACCAGCCAGCAGACATTATCGTGAACGTTGAAGTCAGCCTGCTCTTGTCCGCTGACGTCACTATATACGCAGACCCTGCTGGCTGTCCGAGCCAGAATCCCCACATCACCATTCCAGGAATCATTTCGATCCAGTTTCTGGCAAACGCAAAAATCAGAGGCACAGGCAACCATGCTAGCCATCCGGCTATCATGATTTTCTTGCGGTCATACCTATCTGCAAGCGTTCCAGAGATCAGCAGCGTCATAGCTGCTGCTAGGGCCGTCAAAGCGTAGAGTATGCCGATCTGAATCGGATCAGTCTTCAACACGTTGCGCATGTAGACAGGCAACAGATAGGCAAAGAGACCGTCGCCAAACGAACCCACCACGTTGGTCGTGAAAACCAGCTTCAAGTCTCTGTTCAGCACTGACCGCTTCATACGCAAAGCCATGCTGGATCGATGTTCATATCATTTTTCAAGAAACAATAAGGTTTTGATGAAGCTACTTCTTTCTGTCGACGAGGTCCAACGTCTGTCAGATTCCAAGTGCGCACCAAAACACACTGAACACTACTCAGCTTGGAACCGCGCGCGCTGTTCATTCTGCAGAACGTTATTATCTCTATTAGGCCATCCTTATGCTTATGGACGTGTTCAGCTTCGTCACCACTATCATTCTGATAACGGGTTCTGGTGCGCTCGCCCCTGGTCCATTGTTTTTTGAAAATCTGTCTCAAGGAGCAAGGTCCGGCGCAAAAAGTGGTTTCGTATTCTCTTTGTCGCACACTCTCATCGAATTCTCGCTTGTCATGCTGTTGGCCTTCGGGCTGTTGACGTTTGTACACGATTCAGCAGTGAAAAACGTGATCGGAATTGCTGGCGGGATCGTTCTAATAGCCTTCGGCACCATGCAGGTTCGCGACTCTCTCAAATCCAAATTGGGAGAGTCCAAGCAAGCAAACGTCAGCTCACGCAGGCTCTTCCTCCTGGGCCTCGCCCTAACTGGATTGAATCCCTTTTTCATCGTTTGGTGGCTCACCGCCGGTTCTCAGCTTATCATGATTTCGCTGGAGTTCGCGTCTTTTGCTGGCGTCCTGCTGATGTATCTCTGTCACGTATGGATGGACTATGCTTGGCTCATAGCGACTGCACACTTCGCGAAATTAGGACTGAACATCGTAGGACTGCGGCTGTACAGACTTCTCATAGGAGCATTCGGCGTAGTCTTGATCTATTTTGGGATCAACTTCCTTCTTAGTTCCATATGAGCCTGTGTTGAGAAACTGTTAGTGACCGAAGAAAGAACTTCGAAAAAACTTATCAAATGTGCAGTGGGAAAAGACGCCGCTCAAGGGCACTTGACTCCCAGAGTTTTCGCCAGTCGTCTGACATCTTTGTCTGTCATCCATTCTGTCTTTAAATATCTGAGAATTCTGTCGCCATTTAATCCCAATCTGCGGGCTTCGTTTACGGTATGCCGATAAGCCTCGACTTCGGTCGGTCTGTCGGTGTAGCTGAAATTGTCGTCGAAGAGCTCTTTTCCCTCCATGAATTGTCTGACGTGAACAAGCTCGTGTATTATGTCCAGGTAGATGTCGACGATGTCTCCTTCTTTCAGGTAGTTGGCCCCGACAAGCAGGTGGCCGTCATGGTTGTTGACTCCCATGTAGCCTCTTGTTCCAGCAAACTCCACCTTAAGATTGGCCAGAACCTGTTCTGTTTTTTCTCCGAATATCTGCCTGACGGCCTCGACTTTTTCAAAGCCCTTAAAATAGTCCATGAATGGATGGGTCGTGATGGGCACGTCACGTGTTATTCTGACCTTCAATTGCGATTCGATGGTTTTCCACTCCAGTTTTGGAGTATATTTCAAGCAATGTGGATTAGTAAAGTTTATCCTTCTGCAGAAGCGAGTCTGCTCGTATGTTCAGCGTAAAGACCATGACACGGCAGGACTTTTCTTTTGCAGTTCAGATCACTGACAAGATGAGCTGGGGCATGGTCGAGGACGACTTCGAGTTCATCAGGAAGCTTGAGCCAGAAGGGTGCTTTGTGCTGTTCGACGACCAGGAAAGGATTGGGATGGCTACGACCGTGAGCTACGGCAAGATGGGCTGGTTTGGAAACCTGATCGTCGCAAAGAGCCAGCGAAACAAGGGGGCGGGCTCATTGTTGGTGAAATACTCGGTCGATTATTTGAAAGGCAGGGGCGTACAAACGGTTGGCTTGTATGCGTACGTTGACAAGGTCAATTTCTACAGGAGACTTGGCTTCGAATATGACTCAGAGTTTTCAGTTCTGCAAGGCCTAGCTTTTTCTGCAGAAAAACGGAAAGGCATCGTAGAGGCAGGAAGAAAGGACTTGCAACAAATCATCGATTATGACAGCCTTTGTTTCGGCGCTTCTCGCAGGAAGGTGCTTGAGCCCATACTCGGCGATTCACGCAACATTGGCTACATGTGCATTGAGAAGAACAGGATGCTCGGGTACGCATTGGCAAAGGTTTATGATGGCATAGCTGATCTCGGACCCTTGGTGTGCCCGAAAGGGCGCAGCGACTTAGCCATCATTCTTTTGGAAGCCGTACTTCACAAGTTGAAAGATGCTAGGGTCTCATTGTGCCTGCCGAGGAAGGAAAAATCAGTTCTCGACATGCTAGTAGCCAATGGGTTTGTCGAAAGCTTTCCGCTGATAAGGATGTTCCTCAATCCACGCAGTATGAGTGATTGTGTCTACGTGGCTGAATCGTTGGAGCGAGGCTGATCATCAGAATGTCCTCAGACCTTTCAAGAATAATAGTCAGTGACTTCCTCGAGAAGTCCTGGCCCTGTGTCGAAGCCGTCGTGGGGCAGCTTGCAGCGTTCAAAGAGGAGAAACGTGCAGATGCTCTGCTCTTCTACTTGAAGAACGGGCGGAGAGTGGATGTCAGAGTCAGTGGCCGCCACTTCTTCTTGAGATCCTCGGTTGAATATTCAAACCCTCAATTAACAGTAGAAGAGGTTCAGGGAATCATAGCTGCTCGAGTCTTGGAGGTCTGCAGCAACTATTTTCATCAATATGGCCTGCATAAACCTGACGAAAAGGACATCGGCGCCTTGTGTGAAATCTTGAAGAAACCCTCTGAGGGTCTCGTGGTCTCGTTTCTTCTGAACACCGATGACATAGAGCCTGACAGGTATTCGATGAACCCCCTTAAAGAGTCCATAGTAAACAGTGGACAGAGTGCGTTCCCAACTGCAGACGTCAAGACCGAGAAATTGCTGTTAGATCAAAGGTTTCTGCAGAAGTATGAGGGTACGCTCATTTCTAAACATGAAGCTGAGCAGATAGCTCAACACCTTCAAAGCTGCGGCAACAGCTACATGGACATGGTGGACACAGTGAAATACGAGAGCCTTCAGATTCTCTCTGAATCTTTCGGAATCGACCTCTGCCTCTATTCGATGCGGCTGCCATTAACGATGCTGGCCGAGGAGAAAACCGAGGGCCTGCTGCACTATGTTATAAGACAAACTCACGCGGACTACGAGTCAATCGAATGCGTCTACAGGTGCATGGGCAGAAGCATGAAGAACCTGACGACGCTGTTAACGGTGCCACATTCCCCGAAAGGATACGGCTCCAAACGTGCTGTTCGAGGAAGAATCTACTTTGAGGGTGCAAAGCTGAAAAGCGTTAAAGTGGACTATCGAACAGCCCTGCTTTACCCGAACGCGATCGACCCGAGCGACGTCAGCGTCGTGCAGGCTGACGACAGCTTCACTTTAGACGGGGAGAAGCTTGGCGCTTACCGCTATGCTGAGACTCCCTCTTCGCCTCAGTTCTTTCTCTATTCCTTGGCGTCCCCCGAAGATGCCGTCTTGTGGCATGGCATCGGAGCCTTCGGAGCGTCAGAATTGCTCAAGAGCTACACGACGACGCGGATGGCGTGCGCCAAGGATTTGATCGTAAAGGGTTTAAGCGAGAAGTATGGTATAGCCATGAAAGTTCCGTTGCAGTTTAACCTTGACCCAAAGTACATGTGGGGTCATCCGGTGCATCATAATATAGATGCAAGCATAGGCTGCGTTGAGAATTTGAAGAGCCTCACTGAGCTTGGCATGAGGATGGAACACTTGTCAACGGAGCAGTACATTCGCAAATGAGCGCAACATCATTTCAGTATAGAAAAGAAGAGCTTTTCTTCTTGTGGCAGAATCCTTTAAAAGCAGACTTTGATTCCATAACGTGACCTTTATGTTCTTCAGGCAGGTCAAGAAGTACGGAGACAACTTCTCTTACGTCGTCGCCGACGAGGCCAGTAAAGAAGCCGCAGTCATCGACCCGAGCTTCAATGCAGATGCCTTACTCGCGTTGGTGAAAGACTTTGGGTTTAAGGTGAAATACGTGATAGACACTCACCATCACTCAGATCACACTGCAGGAAACGAGGAAATATTATCCGCCTCCCATGCGAAGCTAGTAGCGCATAGACTGTCCAGCGTACACGCGGATGTGAGTGTAATCGACGGGGACGTCATAAGAATCGGAAAAGTCATGATCAAAGTCATTCATACCCCAGGTCACACGCCGGACAGCATATGCCTGTTGATTGACGGTAAACTGTTGACGGGCGACTCGCTATTCGTGGGCGAGTGCGGCAGGACAGACCTTCCAGGCGGTAGCCCCGAGAGCATGTACGATAGTCTTTTTCACAAGTTGATGAAACTTGATGATGACGTTGAGGTCTACCCTGGACATGACTACGGGCCAAAAGCTCATTCGACAATCGGCGTGGAGAGAAGGACCAACTATGTCTTGGAGAAGCGGACACTCGAGGAATTCGTCGAGTTCGTGGGGCAGCCTTAAGGGCACATTTTCGCTTGGATTCGAAGACGACCCAGCGTAAGCTAGATTAGGTTCCAATCGTAAACGTTTGATTCACCGCAAGGAGAGGTGCCGTTGTTGCCGAGAATTCTGGTCCTGTACTACAGTCAAACTGGAAACACGGATAAGATGGCTAAGGCAGTGGCAGAGGGTGCCCAAAGTGTGCAGCAAGTGAACGTGGAGCTCAGCTATTACGTGGACGCTGAACAATTGAGTCAATTCGATGCTTTGGCCATGGGGGCGCCAACTTACCATCATGACATGACTCTCAACATGAAGAGATTATTCGAAGAAGCAGGGGCGAAAAATGTTGACTTGAAAGGGAAACTGGGCGCCGCTTTCGGTTCTTACGGTTGGAGCGGCGAAGCGCCCAAGCTGATCCTTGAGATTATGAAGAACAGGTTCGAAATGAGTGTGATTGAGCCTCCTCTTCTGTTGAAGTATGCCCCGGACGCCGCGGGGTTAGAGAAGTGTCGAGAACTAGGAAGAAGAGTTGCCGAAAGACTTATGCACACTGCTTAACATGCTCTAAACCGCGGAGGAAAACCATCATGAGTTCAAACGAAAAACTGGTTTCTTTCATGAAGAGGCAGATTGGGATTGAAAACGAGATTGTCGATTCGTTAAACAGCGCATTGATCAACATTCACAATATCTCTGTTAAAGGGGTTTTGAAGGGAATATCCTTGGATTCTGTGAAGCATGCAGAGCTTTATGCTTCGGCGATCGAGCTGTTAACGGGCACATCGCAGGCCCTTCAACAGGAGCATCTGGACGAGCAAAGGAAACTCGTGGAAAAGCACATAGAACTCGAAGCCGAGCTCATTGAGAAACTGAATGAAGTCGTGCCTACAATCGAAAGTGGGAAAGTCAGGCTGCTTTTGGAAGCAATATTGACTGATGAGAAAAGGCATCATGAGCTTCTGAAAATGGTACTGGAGATCATAGTCCGAGGAGAAACCATCACCGAAGACGACTGGTGGGACGTGCTATGGAAAAACGTTCCATTTCACGGCTCTCCCGGGGGCTAAACTGAACTAGGTTTAAAAAAGTCAGGCACCCGTTTGTTGAACTGCGTTCTTGTGGCAATCGAGAAACCATTATAAGCCATGGCTGTGCATTCAACTTCTGAAAAATTCGTGGCGTGTGGCAACACCCGGTTGCGCTTGATTATGACCAGTGAAAAAACGGACCGCGGAGAAACCGTTTCGAAGGATGAAGCAAAGACAATCGCGAGTGAGACGCGGGTCTTGGACAACGAAGAGATCTTATGCACCCCGGTTGAGAATGTTCTTGCTGCCCTGGGAAGCTCTCAGTCTGGGCTTACGTCGGAACAGGCCGCAAAACATCTCGAAATCTATGGGCCTAACGAAGTAGCGAAACAGAAGAAAAGGAAGGCCATAGTTAAGTTCCTCCTCAATTTTAAGAATCCTTTTGTGATAATACTTTTTATTGCCAGTCTGATATCTGGCGCGAGCCGAGACTGGCCAGATACGATAATCATTCTTGTGATAATTCTGTTCAGTGTAATCCTCACTTTCTTTCAGGAGTCCAGGGCTGAAGAGGCGGCTGAAGAACTCAGGCGAAGAGTTGCAACCACCGTAACGGTGATGAGAGAAGGGAAAAAGTGTGAAATCAGACTCTCAGACGTAGTCCCGGGTGACATAGTAAGTCTCTCTGCTGGGGACATAGTCCCCGCAGATTCTAGGCTAATGAGCAGCAAAGACTTCTATGTGGATCAGTCAGCTCTGACCGGTGAATCATTTCCGGCTGAGAAAATAGCATCAGCAGTGGGACCTGAATGTATTCCCACAATAACCGAATGGCGTAACTATCTTTTTATGGGGACCTCAGTGGTGAGCGGTTCAGCCACCGCGGCCGTCGTAAAAACGGGAGGTTCCACTGAGTATGGAAAGATCGTTAGGGCTCTTGTGGCAAGGAGGCCTGAAACCGAGTTTGAAAAAGGACTGAAGCGATTCGGCTATTTGATCATGCAAGTGACATTTCTCCTCGTCATCTTCGTTTTTTTCATAAACGCCCTAAACAACCGTGGCCTCGTCGAATCTCTGCTTTTTTCTGTTTCCCTGGCTGTAGGCCTGACACCCGAGCTTTTGCCGTTGATTCTGACCATAAATCTTTCAAAGGGCGCTCTTGCGATGTCAAAGAAAGGCGTCATAGTCAAGCGGCTGGCTTCAATTCAGAATTTTGGCAACATGGATGTTTTGTGCACCGATAAAACCGGTACATTGACAGAGAACAAAGTCACGCTTTTGTTGCACATTGACATGGAAGGAAAAGACGATGACAGGGTCCTGTTATATTCTTTCTTGAACAGTCATTTCCAAACAGGCTTACGCAGTCCACTTGATGAGGCAATACTTTCGTACAGGACAATTGACGTAACAGACTATCAGAAAATAGACGAAGTTCCATTTGACTTTGTCAGAAGACGAGTTTCAGTTGTGACGCAGCATTCTGGGGAAAGATTCTTCATTAGTAAGGGGGCACCGGAGGAAATTGTCAAGGTATGTTCATACTATGAGCTTTCTGAAAGGATCTTCGATGTGTCAAGTGAAATACGGGGGAAAATCGAGCAGAAATATTACGACTTGAGCTCCGAGGGGTACCGGGTCCTTGGCATAGCCTACAAGAAAGTCAAAGAAGATAAGATGAGTTATTCTGTCAACGACGAAAGTGACATGGTGTTCTTAGGATTCGTTGCCTTTATGGATCCGCCGAAAGAAAGCGCAAAAGAATCCTTACAGCTATTCAAGAAGAATCAAATCGAGCTGAAGATCCTCACAGGAGACAACGAGCTCGTATCACGAAAAGTCTGCGAAGAGCTAGGCTTCGAAATAAAGGGAGTGGTTATTGGAAGCGACATCGCCAAGATGGGCGACGATGCGTTAGCGAGAGTTGTCGAGGAGGCTAACATTTTTACAAGAGTCACCCCTGCTCAGAAGGATAGGGTAATCAGCGCTTTGAAAGGGAACGGACACGTTGTCGGTTTCCTCGGCGACGGCATAAATGACGCACCCTCTATGAGGGTTGCTGATGTTAGCATTTCAGTAGAGAACGCGGTAGATGTTGCAAAAGAATCTGCAGACATCATACTCTTGCAGAAGGATCTGAGGGTGCTTGAAGAAGGGGTTCTTGAAGGCAGAAAAACGTTTGGCAATACTCTCAAATACGTTATGATGGGTGTCAGTTCCAACTTTGGAAACATGGTCAGCGTGGCTGGTGCATCCCTGTTTCCGACATCTATTTTGCCGTTCCTGCCGATGCAGCCCACGCAGATACTTCTCAATAACCTTCTTTATGACATGTCTGAGGCGACTATTCCGACGGATAACGTTGATGAAGAGTATATTGAGAGACCCAAAAGGTTGGACATGTCTTTCGTGAGAAGCTTCATGTTATATTTTGGTCCGATAAGCTCTATCTTTGACTTCTTAACGTTCTTTGTGATGCTGTATGTTTTTCAAGCCAATACATTGAGCTTGCAAGGCGAATTCCAGGCCGCATGGTTCATCGAGTCGCTGAGCACTCAGACTCTTGTGATTTTCGTCATAAGGACGAGGTTGAGACCATTCTTCAAGAGTAAGCCGAGCAAACCTCTGCTGATAAGCAGTCTGGCCGTCGTTGCATTTGCTCTGATACTGCCATTCACGCCGCTCGGTCTTATATTCACGTTCTTGCCGATCCCGATTAGTTTCCTGATTATCCTAGCGCTATTCGTCGCCGCGTACTTGTCCATCGTAGAGATCGTAAAAGGATTATTCTACAGGCGACATGGGCAAAAACTGGAGCAGATTCCGATTCCGAAACGGGCCATGGCATACATTACTCCAACGGCGCGTTCGCTTCAAACAGTGATAGCTGTTATATGCCTGAGGTTTGAGGATGAGATTTCGATAGATTCGTTGGACAATGACCTCAGAGGAATCGCAACCTACCCCTTTGATTCAGATCAAATCACACACGGCTTGCAGAGTCTTCGACACGCAGGGCTCATAGCCATAGATTGGCAAAGGGGAATTATCAAGCGGCAACCCGCAATCAAGAGCTACGTTGACAAGCTCACAAGAGCAGACATATGGGCAAAAACGAAGGACGACTGGCGCGCAACCAGTTATCTGATTCAGACAAGATACGGAAAAATCAACCCGGAATATCAGAAGCTTGTCAACTAGGAATGAATCCACGCTAAACTGCAAAGCTCAACCTTCGCTGAAAAGTCTATCTAGCAAAGAGAGATTTGCAAATTTCATTGAAAGGTTGCGTCGGTCTATGATGGGATTTCTTTTGTCTCGTCTAGCTCTTGGTCTGATTAGTCGTTACAACAAACTCGTCGGCCTTGCCGTCGTTCACGACTTGTGTAGTTGCTTCAAAGACTTCTCCTGTAAAGTCTTGTATGCATTGCAGAACTGTGGCCAGTCTGGTGCCTTCATCGGTCAGGGCGTATGATTTCGGTCTATCCCGCGTAAAAATTAACTTCTTTCCTTTCAGTCTTCTCAGGTACTTGTAGGTTCTCCTGAGGGAGATGCTTGCTTTTGGTGCAAGTCTGCGAGCGGATATGCCCTCTTCGGGGATGTTTTCGTATATTTTTTTCTCCGTGGGTGAAAAACCGTCTTTGCTTGGGTCTCTCTGGGTCTTGAAGAAGAAGACGTAATCGTTTTCCTTGGTCGTCGTGACTAATCCTTTTGAGTGAAGCCTGCTCAGGACGCGTGCAACGTTTCCAGGCGGGATCAGTCTTTCCAACGTTTCATGAGTCTTGGGTTGTTCGAAAATGGCTGCTAGGGTCGTCTCTTCATGACCTTTGGAATGCGGCGGCAACACTTTGGCAAAGTGAGGATATTGCATCATCACTTCGTTGAGTCTTCGGCCCAAGACTGTTGCGAAATACTTGTCTCCATTGTGTGCTGCTAGGCCGACTTCTATCAGGGGTCCCACGTATTCTTCGACGATCGTTTCTTGGCTGTGACAGCGATTGGGTTTCTTCAATTCCTGCTGAAGCTTGCCTATTGTTGTGTGGTTTTTGGAAAGGGTGTTCAGCGCTTGTAGTCTTTTTGTGTTTTTCAATGCGTTGAGCAAGCATGCCATGAAGTCTGTGTCTTTAATCTTCTTGTGCAGGTCTCTGAACTCGTTTTTCATTTTCCAAATGTTGCAGCCTGCTATGCATGTTACCGTCGACATAGGGTTGCATTCGTTGCAGGTTTCTTTCATCCTCTTTACCGTGTCTGCTAGGCTTGTCTGTTCCATTATCCCATTCAGCGAGCTCGTGTAGCTTTCTGTTTGCATGTTAATCGTCCATGGCGTGTGTCATGTCGGGGAAGGAGGAAAGGGGTGTGATTGTTCCAAAATTCTTCGTTTTGGTCCCGTTATGACACGCGTCATATATTTATGACGTGCGTCATATTTATATACTTTTTCACACACAAATAAAGCAAACAGTGATGACCCTTTGATATTACCATGCGAGGTGGCCGTTAAGTCCGTCGTGCCGGCGGTCAAAGCGTTAGTGGCAACGCAGTTGGTCGAGGAACACGGTTTGAAACAGGATGAAGTCGCTGAAATCCTAGGCATATCCCAATCCGCCGTAAGCAGGTACACAAGAAAGAACAGGGGCCAAGTCATACAAGTCGGCGACATCGACGACGTAAGACCGTTGATAAATAAAATGACAACGCTTCTTCTGGACGGAAAGTACCAAGGACAAGAATTTTTGGACTATTTCTGTCAGACATGCGCGCTAGTGCGTAAAAGCGGTGTGATGTGTCCGTTATGCCTAAAGATGGACCCTAACGTTGAAATAGAACAGTGTAGATTTTGCCTAGATTATGATCTGCCTGCTGATAAGAGGTGAAAAACGTGTCTTCCTTCGACGAGAAGACGGTTCTTGACATCGTCGAAAGAGTAATCAAGAGCGTTGTCAACATCAGCACTGTCAAGCTCGTCCTCTCTCGGATGTTTTACCAGACGATCCCCGTAGAAGGGATGGGCTCTGGAACAATAGTCGACTCAAAGGGCTACATTCTGACGAACAATCATGTGGTCGGCGGTGCAGAGAAGATTGATGTCGTATTGTGGAACGGCGATGTGTTACAGGGGAGGCTGATGAGCTCATGTGCTACTCATGACACTGCGGTCGTGAAAGTGGAAAGAACAGAACTGCCAGCCGCAGAACTCGGGGATTCGGACAAGCTTAGAGTCGGCCAAAGAGTCTACGCAATCGGAAATCCGTTTGGGCTCGCAGGCGGCCCCACCGTGACATCGGGCGTAATAAGTGCTGTGAACAGAACAGTAGAATCTCAAAGAGGCCTGCTGGAGAATCTGGTTCAAACAGACGCCGCAATTAACCCAGGTAACAGTGGGGGTCCCCTCGTCGATCTCGAAGGAAAGGTCATAGCGATGAACGCGGCCATAATCCCTTTTGCCCAAGGGATAGGCTTTGCCATTCCGATAAACGCTGTGAGGGAATGCACGGCTGACGGCATCAAAGGTGCGAAACCTACTAGGCCTTGGCTAGGCATAATAGGCTTGAGCCTAACCGAAGAGATCTCCCGCTACTATGGCCTTCAACTAGAACATGGGGTTCTCGTTACCAAAGTTGTTGATGACAGTCCGGCACAGCAGGCAGGAGTGGTTGCAGGCGACATGATCTTAAGAATGGATAGCGCGTCGATAAACAGCGTTGAAGATCTCCTTGCCGAGATTCACAACAGAAAAATAGGTGACAGGGTCAGGCTGACTATCTTTCGCGGAAGACGAGAACAATCAATCGATGTGACCTTAAGCAAAATCCCATAGCGGCGGACACTTTCTCGTTAGGCTTGCTTGGCGCGAGAATACGCCATAGAATACGATATGTGGAGATCTATTCGTTCAGGATACGATGTGGCTCTGAAAATGCTTCAATCCTGTTGATCACACATGGTGAATATGCCTCTGGTTTTTCCATGGTTTTGAGAACGACGTTGAGAGATCGTCTTCATAATCTGGTCCAGACCAAGACTTAAGTTGTCCTCTGGCTAAGGCTTATTGTAGAGTGGCTTCGATGAGTACTGCCGCAGAAAAGGTAGGGAGCAGAATTACACTTTCCATAGTTGCAATAATTTCTTTCATAGCTTCCTTTTTGGTTGCAAGGGCATTTACGATTCTAAGACCTCATACCATGTTGAAAATCGGGGGCTATCACATTCACCATTTCTGGTATGGCATAGCGTTGCTTGCTATCGGAGGTTGGCTGGGCATCAGCTACAAGAGTGAGCGGATCAGTAGGCTAGCCGCTATTCTCTATGGAGCAGGAGGCGGAATCTACGGAGACGAAGTCGGGCTTCAGCTTACCCCCACGGGGAACTATTGGACGGGAATCACGTACACGCTCATAATCATATTCTTGACTATCGTCTTGCTGATAGCTCTTTTTTTCAGGTATTCAAGGGTGATAGCCGCCGAGTTTGCCGGATTGACGCGCAGCAGAGCGGGCCTATATTTCGGCATCCTTCTCGCAGTGATCTCCATAGCAGTGTTACTGCGCAGAATTGACGTGACGGTATCAACTGTTTCAGCGGTGTTAACGATAATTTCTATTCTCATCGTCGCCGGTTACTTTGTTCAACTCCTCAGAAAGAAAGCTTAGCCGAACATGGCCTTGACAATACACTCGAGGATACCAATACTATCTCTTGCAATGCTCAGGTTTAAGAGAACACGTTGTCTAATTGTCTGATTAAGCGTGGTTGTCTGCATGCAACCTGAAGAAAATCCGACCGAAGATGTTTTGAGGACGATTCTTTCCGAATACAAGAATGTCGCTGTCGTGGGTTTGTCTAACGATCCAACCCGACCGAGCTATGGCGTGGCAGAATATCTTAAGAATCATGGTTTTCACATCGTGCCAGTAAACCCTTTCGTCACCGAAGTCTTAGGTGAGAAAAGCTACAAGAGTCTCTTGGAAATGCCTGCGGAAATACAGAAAATCATCGAGGTCGTTGACATTTTTAGGCGGTCTGAAGATGTTCCTCCGATAGTCGAACAGGCTATTCAAATGAAGAGGCTGTACGGCGTGCTGCGCGTGATCTGGATGCAGCTCGGAGTAGTCAACGAGCAAGCAGCTGAATTGGCGCGAAAAGCAGGCTTGATAGTCGTCATGGACAAATGCATGAGACAACAACATCAACACTTACTCGGGAAAGCTGCAGCACAAGAAAAACACTGAACTGAAGACTTGGCTCTAGCGAGTATTCTGGTCTAATGCTCCCGATCACCAGCGACGCGGCGGTTGCAATAATCACTATTGCGACCGTATCGAACAGCGTTACATTCGCGCGCGCTCTGCCAAGTAGGCAAAACGCATGCCCCTCTAAATTGGGAAGATTCTGCGAACATTTAATGCCCAAGGGCTGGAGAGCGTGAATTCCAGTCTAGTGTGGGGGAGAATGTGAGTCTTATTGAAAGAAAATATGAAAGACACATGAAGCCTCTCAAGAGAACCAAGTGAGAGCATGTTTAAACATACGAAAGGCGACACATTAGGTAATGAAGATGCCACTTTCCGCGCGCGCGATTGTGGGAATAGAGTTCACAGCCTATCCTATATTGATAGATCTCCTCCCATCGTAGCTTTCTGACGCTTTCCTCTTTCAGAAATCTCTCGACCATGTCATCAAGAATCAGGTCGACCAATGCGCTTAGTTGCAAATCGCTCCAAGGTATCATCTTTCTGGCACTTACTGCGATCATCGGTCTGCGCATCAGTTCGTTTTCTGTGATCTATTTCTGCAATCTCACAGTCCATGCGGCTAGTGCCTCAAGTAGTTCCTTGATTTTCTCCCTCGTCGTTTCATCCGTCAATCTACCATTTTCATCAATTCTTTTGTTTGCATACGGTATAATGGCTTCAGGTCGGTTGAGCGGATGAGCATTGAGGAAAACGAACGTTTGCCGGAGATGGTACTGGGCCCTGGCGCCTCCAAGTATTCCAATTGAGGCGCTCATTATTGCGACAGGTTTGTCTTCAAAAGCATTGTCTATGTATGGTCTTGAAGCCCAATCGATTGCGTTTTTTAGAACGCCTGGAATCGAGTAGTTATATTCTGGTGTTGCAATTAGAAGGGCGTCGGCTGCTCGGATTCTTGCTTTGAACTCTTTGACTCTCGCCGGCGGTTCTGTTTCTAAATCTTGGTTAAATGGTGGAATACCCTCGAGGTCGAACGTTTCAAGTCCCATGTTTTTCGGGGTCAACTCCACGGCTGCGTTTAATATTGACTTGTTGTAGGAATGCTTTCTCAGGCTTCCAGCAAACCCGAGAACCGTGATTACAGCTTTCATGTTCTTCAAGTATCACTTGCTGAGCTTAAATCATTTCCACCTTGACTTATCCGAAAGTGAAAGCCGAAGGACACAGTTTGTTCAGCACGCATTCTTTACACTTGGGTTTCTTCGCAGTGCAGATTCTTCTGCCATGAAATATCAGCAGGTCAGTGAATCTCATCCATTTGTCCCTAGGAACTAGGTTCATAAGATCCCGTTCTATCCTGACAGGGTCATCATTCTTCGTCAGTCCAAGCCTCTGCGCCAGCCGCCGAACATGCGTGTCAACCGCAATTCCTTCAACGATTCCGTAAGCGTTAGACAGGACGACGTTCGCTGTTTTTCGGGCCACTCCCGGCAGTTCAAGAATTTCCTCCATCGTCTTCGGAACCTGAGAACCGAACTCTTCAACGAGCATCTTGCCGCATGCTCTTATGTTCTTGGCCTTATTCCTGTAGAACCCTGTGGGCCTTATTTCCCGCTCAAGCTCCTTCAAGTCAGCCTTTGCATAGTCTTCTGCTCGCCTGTATTTCTTGAAAAGCGACTTCGTGACTACGTTCACTCTCTCGTCCGTACATTGGGCCGAAAGAATCGTTGCCACCAAGAGCTCCAACGGGTTGCTATGATTGAGCGCTATCTTAGCGTCTGGATGCTCTTTTTCGAGCAATGCGATTATCTTGGCCACTCGGAGGTTGTCGTCCAAATCGGGCGTTATAGGTCTTCTTGGCATCTTTCGTTCACCTGTCTGTTGGTCTAATACTAGTTAGCGTTCCGCAGAAAGCTTTTACCCTCATCCACATAACCATAGTCCTACGGTGATTTGATTGGGCGTCAAACTTGTCGTTGATGGAGAAGAAATAGCCTTAAACGAGTTTGTTTCGAAGATTCTGAACGGAACCTTGGTCGGCGCAGTCACTTCCCTGAGAGGGATAAATAAAGACTGGAAGCGAATAGAGATAGAACTCACAAGATGAAAACGCTACTGTCTGCGATCGCTATCTTTCCTCTATACCTATGGTTATTTCGGCGAACATTTCCCTTTTTGCTTTGCAAATCGGGCAGACGTACGGAGGATCTTCTCGATACACTACATAACCGCATTGTCTGCAGTACCAAAGTTTCTTCTTTATTCCAGAGGGTTCTTTGGCAACTGTTATGCCAGGCTCGGTCTTCTTCTCAGCTTCAGTTGATGGAGTCCCGGGGTATGATCTTGTCTGCTTTTCCAACGGTCGGCGTTCTGAAACGGGTTGCACCGGAGTTTTTCCTTCAAACACATCTTTTCTGACATACAGGGCGCAGTAGCAGGCTCCGAATTCTGCAACGTCTGGATCTCGGTAGTCGCATGGGCAGATTATGTCCCGGTCGATTTCAAGATTTCCAGATGCCAGTCTGCATGGACAGGCTGGATATCCATATTTTTCTTCGTTCTGTTTGAGTCCTTCTAAAAGGTCTTGCAGGAATTTTGGGTCTGGGTTCAAATAGTAGCCGTAAGTCTTAGCATCTGACTCTGCCCTCTGCCTTACCTTATCCAACGTTATCAAATTCCAAGGGTCTCCTTAATTTTGTCCTTGCGGAAGCCGTTTATTAGGGTCTTGTCGTTCACTATCACAACCGGATAGCTTAGGTGTCCTCCCTTGCTGAGAATGTTCTTCTTGATCTTTTCCAGGTCTTCGTCACTGCATTGATCAACGTCAACGTATTCGAACTCGATATTATTGTCTTTCAAGTACTGCTTTGTCATCTTGCACCATGCGCACGTGCTCAACGCGTAGAGGAAAACCTTATTCTTCTGGTTCGTTCCAGGCATTTTTTCTATCTTCATCTTCCTCACTTTCTTTTCGCTGTAGTCTATTGATGTGGAATGCCAAGTCTAAGCAAATAAAAGTTTGCTTTAGGCTTCGCGCAAGTTAACAAACGCGTTCTGGACAACCTCTGACATGGCAGGGTGGATGTGCATGCCTCTCAGGATCGGAGTAAACGTTCGGTCTCCAGCTGACATTGCGTTCACGATTTCTTGCATTAGCATGGAGGCACATGGTCCAATTATGTGAGCGCCAAGAATCTTGCCAGTCTTGCGTTCTAGGATGACTTTTACGAAACCTTTAGGTTTTCCCATTGCTGCTCCTAGCGCCATGTCCTTGTAGTATGCTGTGCCCACGTAGATCTTGTGGCCCTGCTGTTTTGCTTCGCTTTCTTTCAGGCCTACTGAAGCGATTTGCGGATGAGTGAAGATGGCGTGGGGCGCGGCTGAATAGTCTACTTCAATCTTGTGATCATGCATGGCATTGTGCCAAGCGATTTGAGCTTCATAGTTCGCCACGTGTTTGAACATTTTCCGGCCGATGGAGTCTCCGAAAGCCCAAATGTTCTTCTTTCGTGTTTCGAGATACTGGTTAACTATTACGTAGCCTCTCTTGTCAAGTTGGACGCCCGTTTTCTGAGGTTTCAGAATATCGGAGTTTGGAACTCGTCCAGTAGCTACTAGAACAGTCTCCGCTGAAAACTCTTTCATGCTTCCATCCTTCTTGTCTCGGGCAAAAACGGTCTTTGCATCGGTTTTCTGGATTACTTCTACTGCTTCGTGGTTCGTGAATATCCCCATTCTCCTGCCCATTTCTTCTTTGATTACGTCGGATACTTCAGTTTCCTCACCGGGCAAAAGCTTTGGGTTTCTTTGAATTATGGTGACCTCAGTCCCCATGCTGGAGAAAAAATGACCATATTCAACTGCAACGTAGCCTCCTCCAATGATAATCATGCTGTGCGGCGGTGCCTCCAGCTTCAACACCGTGTCACTCGTCAAATAATCTACGTCTTGAATTCCCTTAATCTGTGGGATATGCGGTCTTGCACCTGAAACTATGAATACTCGTTCTGCTTTTATGGTTGAGTCGCCCACTTTAAGCGTGAAATCTGAAACAAACTCGCCCACGCCATTGAACCACTTGATGTCAGGTTCAGACTTCACAGCCCTAGTTTGTTGCGCAACATCCTCCATGACAGTTTCACGCATGTTCTTCATTATGCGTTTGAAATCGATCGACGTTACGGATGCACTTATACCCAGTTTTCCAGACTCTCGGATTGTCTCCACGATATCTGCTGCGTGCATCAGCATTTTGGAGGGCACGCATCCGCGGTTTATGCATGTTCCGCCCATCTGACCTGAGTCAACTAAGGCTGTTTTCATACCGTTTGCCACGGCCTGAGCGGCCACAATCATTCCGGAGCCCGATCCGATCACGAGGACATTAAATTCTTCCATGGAACCCTCTCAACCTCACATATGAACACTACAACTTCAAACAAGCTTAAGTCATTTTAAGAATAACTTCTGAACTCATACTTAAAAAACAAATGATATTTATGGGATCGCAATATGAATGAAAGTAGAACGGAGATAAGAAAAGCACGATGGCAAACAATTTAGGAGGTGAAGAATATGCCCCTTTTTGAAAAACCGCACTTGGATCATGCGAAGCACCTATGCGTGAAAGTGGAAACTGGTATGACTCTGGACGAATATAAGAAGCTTGTTAGAGATGCCAAGTGGGTCTGCAGACAATGCGGACGCGCAGCAGCAAGCTCTACGAATCTTTGCGATCCTGAACCACTGTAACCGCAGGAGATCCTCGTCGTTTAATCCTATTTTCCTCGTTTCTTAAAACCTTCTGAATTTTCTGAACTGCAATGAGCTTTCTAGTTTGTCATCAATGGCTCTAGCTCACTTGGAAACAATGCGATTTGTACCCAACTGTCTTTCAGCCTCATTCGAGTCATTGTTTCAGAAGTGCTTGTAGCGTTCCATGACTGTAGACTATTGAAGGAAGACTAATTGCGATATAGGAATAATCCTTTCGTGTTTGAAAAAACTGTTGATAATCATCAAATGATTGGGAACAAAGAAATTCGAAATGAACGTACGGCAGGATAACAAAAAATGAGGGAGAGGGAGAAGCTACTTCTGTGCTTCTTGAAGTCTCTTGTTTATTTCATTCCAGTTTACGATGTTCCAGAATGCTTCGATGAATTTGGCCCTGTCATTTTTATAGTCAATGTAGTATGCATGCTCGAACACGTCGATGATCATCAGAATTCTGAAAGTAGGATACACGTTCGTATTGTGCTTCTCTATCTGCATTATTATCGGTCTGTTGGTCTGTCTGTCCCAAGTCAGCGCTGCCCAACCTGAGCCTTCAACGCTTGTGGCAGCCTGAGTAAATTCTTTCTTGAACCTGTCAAAGCTTCCGAATTCTTTTGTGAAGACATCAGTCAACGCGCTTCCGGGCTTTCCACTCTTGCTTGCAGGGGCCATGTTCGTCCAAAATAGTGAATGAAGGAGATGCCCACCTATATTGAAAGACAATTCCTTCAAAATTGACTTGATGTCCAGGTCCACATTTTCTTTTCTAGCCTTGTCAAGTTTTTGAAATATGTTGTTCGCTCCGTTGACGTAGGCCTGATGGTGTTTCTGATGATGGATCGTCAACTGCTGCTCAGAAATATATGGTTCTAAATCTTTGTATCCGTAAGGTAGTTGCGGCAAAACGTAGAGCTTGCTCTGTTCCATGTTAACCACACCTAGTCATCTATGATCAGATTATTCTTATACTTTTTCATCCTTGAAACCCGGACACCTTTGAGAAGCTGTGTTTGATGATTATTCATGCTTCAAACGATCCCTCCCAAGTCTTGCGCGAAATGGATTTGTGCCTGCAGAAAGTCTAATAACTTGACCTTCAATAGGTAATGGACAGGTGGAGTTCCTTTGCCAATAGATCCTGATTTCCAGAAGAATCGGAAGGTAGTTGGTCAGCACAACGGACACGACATCTGGGGTCCTGTTGAACCTCCTAAGAAACAGGGGATTCATGGAACCAACGTGGCTGTCGACTGGGAAGTCTGCACCGGAGATGGCATTTGCATCGACGTTTGCCCCGTTACAGTTTTTGACTGGGGGAATGCTCCGGGGCATCCGACTTCTGAAAAGAAGTCTGATCCAGCGAGGGAGAAAGACTGCATCCAATGCTTGGCTTGCGAGACACAGTGTCCAACTCAGGCAATAAAAATCAAAACCTAGATAACCAGCGACACACCTACTACGGCCCAACCCCTTTTTTGCTTTTAGACACGAGTTCCTTGCGAAAAAATGTTGACGGAAAACCTTTTTATCTTAACTCTTTCGCAATCTCTAAGGAGGCACAGTCATGACAGCTAAGCCCAATAGAAAATTGGATTGTCTCGGCTTGTATTGTCCAGAACCCGTCTTCAAGACCAGAATGGAGCTCGACGAGATGAAAAAAGGCGAAGTCCTCGAAGTCTTAGCCGATGACCCAGCCGCAGAAGAAGACATAAGAAGTCTAATCAAAAATCTTGAGCAAGAAATAGTGAGCATAAACAAAGACGGGAACAAAGTTCGCATACTGATCAAAAAGGTGAAATGACTAAAGAAGTCGTTGAAAGTGAAGGGGATGCCTACCCAAAAACGCGTTTACATGGACCATTCAGCTGGGAAACCGGTCGACCCCCGAGTCATGGAAGAGATCTTGCCGTTCAATCAATCACTTTATGGCAACCCGTCGTCGCTGCATGCTTTCGGCCAAGAAGCCTTGAAGGCGCTTGAAGATGCTAGGACGAGAGTTGCCCAGCTAATAGGGGCTGAAAAGAAAGAATCCATCATTTTCACTTCAGGCGCGACAGAAAGCAACAATCTTGCAATCAAAGGAGTCGCCAATCGCTACAAGGACCGTGGAACGCGCATAATCACTTCGAGCGTCGAGCATATGTCAGTAGTTAACTCATGCAAATTCCTGACGACAAGGGGTTTTGAAGTGGTTTTTCTACCGGTGGATAACCATGGGATCGTCAGCGTCGAGGCATTGGAAAAGGAGCTTACGGACAAGACTACGTTAGTCACAATAGTCTACGCAAACAATGAAATCGGAACGATTGAACCGATAACAGAAATCAGTAAGATGGTGCACAGCAAGAACGCTTACCTACATGTTGATGCAACTGCAGCAAATGGACAAATTCCAATAGCCGTGAAGAACGATGGCATAGACTTGCTTTCCCTTTCCTCAAACGACATGTACGGACCGAAAGGAGTGGGAGCGCTTTACGTCAAAGATGGAATACGCGTTGAGCCGATACTACACGGCGGCGGACAAGAACGAGGCGTCAGATCAGGCACAGAGAACTTGCCGGGCATCGTTGGGTTCGGGAAAGCAGCTGAAATTGCGGGCAAAGAAATGCAAACTGAAAGTGCAAGGCTCGCTACACTGAGAGATAAAATGATAAAAGGTCTGCTTGATCCCGTACCATGCTCGTTCCTCAATGGGCACCCAACGAAACGGCTGCCAAACAACGTCTCCGTGCGTTACAACTTCATCGAAGGCGAATCGATGCTGCTTAGTCTAGACATGATGGGAGTGGCCGCCTCGTCAGGTTCAGCTTGCACTGCGAAAACGTTGGAACCGTCCCATGTGCTCTTGGCCATGGGTCTAAAACATGAAGAGGCTCACGGCTCACTCATGTTCTCTCTGGGCAGGGGCAACACTGAAGAGGAAGTTGAATACGTAGCGAGCCTAATGCCTGGAATCGTTAAAAGGTTAAGAGCAATGTCACCTTTGACTCCGAAGGAGCTGAACGAGTGATGTATACAGAGAAGGTTATGGATCACTTCAGAAACCCGCGGAACATGGGCGAAATCCCAGACGCAGACGGCATAGGCACAGTTGGAAATCCCGTTTGCGGAGACATGATGACCATCTACATCAAAGTAAAGGATAATCACATTGAAGACATAAAGTTCAAGACTTTCGGCTGTGGTGCAGCAGTCGCAACCAGCAGCATGGTGACCGAGATCGCTAAGGGAAAAACATTGGAAGAAGCTATGAAAATAACGCGCGCAAGCGTCGCTGATTCTCTGGGCGGCTTACCGCCGATCAAAATGCACTGCTCTAACCTTGCTGCTGACGCGCTACATGCTGCAATAGAAGATTACCATAAGAAACAGAAAGAGGTGAAGAAGTGATGCCGGAATTTGTCCGATGCGAATTCTGCAAATCTGAGATTCCTTCAGAAACGTGCAAGCTTGCGGCCTACAGTACAGTTATCGACGGCAAGCAGTACTTGTTCTGCTGCAAGCAATGTGCAGAAGGATACAGAGAGAACAAAAAGAAAACGAAATAAGTTTTTTAACTGTTTATCTTGGGTGCGCGGTTCGCATGATTGTAGAACTATCGCGCGATGTTTTCATAGCTCTTTGAGACATGGTTTAAATAGACAAGGTTCATAACATTTTGATGTTAAAAACAGCGCAAGTCGGTGGACTGTGTTGGACAAGTGGGAATGCAGCATTTGCGGGTACGTGTATGATCCAGACGTAGGCGACTCAGATCACGGCATAAAGCCCGGAACGCCTTTTGAGAACCTGCCTGAAGATTGGACATGCCCTCTATGTGGAGCTGCGAAAGATCAGTTCGTCAGGAAAGGTTGAAGCAACTCAACCATGCCTCTTTTCAAAACTTTAATATTATGACAAATTCAGATCTGATTTGACCAGTTATGCCTATTACTAAGATAAGAAAAAGAGATGGAAGAATAGTCGATTTTGACCCAACCAGAATCAAAGATGCGATCCACAAAGCTTTCATTGCCGTTGAACTCGCTGATGGCCAGAAGGCTCAAAATCTCACGAGCGAGACTGTCAGGCTCCTAGAAGGAAAATTCTTGGAAAAAGTTCCTTCCGTCGAAGATGCTCAGGATTTTGTAATAAACGTTTTGAGAGGAGAGGGCTTCGAGAAGGTTGCCCATGAATATGAGGCTTACAGAAAGAAGAAGGATGAGATACGGAGTCTTCGAGAAAAGCTTGGAATCGAACCTAAACTAACGGTCAACGCCATGGAAGTTTTGAGAAGGAGATATCTTCTCAAAGACTTGAACGAGAAGATTGTGGAAACACCTACTCAGATGTTTATGAGGATTGCAAGGGCCATAGCCAAAGTCGAACGCAAATATGGCGGCAACAGGAAGGAAACCGAGAAAACCTTTTATGGAATGATGTCAAGGCTCGAGTTTTTACCCAATTCTCCAACCCTATTCAACGCAGGAACTAGACTTGGGCAACTCTCTGCCTGTTTCGTCCTACCTGTTGGGGATTCTCTAGAGAGCATATTCACGACAGTGAAAAACATGGCTTTGATCGAACAGACAGGCGGAGGAGTAGGCTTCGATTTTTCAAGGCTGAGACCGAGAGGAGACATAGTCAAGTCGACCAAAGGTGTGGCCTCAGGCCCTGTGAGTTTCATGCGCGTCTTCGACGTCTCAACTGAGATCATAAAGGCTGGCGGAAAAAGACGCGGTGCTATGATGGCAATCCTGAGGGCTGACCACCCAGACATTATTGAATTCATTACCTCAAAGCAGCAAACAGGGTTTCTCTCAAACTTTAACATCTCGGTCGCCGCATCAGACGAGTTCATGAAAGCAGTTGAAGAAAACGCGGAATACCCTCTAGTTAACCCTCGGAGCAAAGAAAAAGTGGCTAAGCTTCCAGCCAAAAACGTTTGGAGCCTGATGGCGAAGTCCGCATGGCAAAGTGGCGACCCTGGAGTGGTCTTCATCGACGAAATCAACAGGCACAATCCCACTCCGCAAGTCGGAAGAATCGAGGCAACCAACCCATGTGGGGAACAGCCTCTACTCCCATATGAATCCTGCAATTTGGGCTCGTTAAACGTTTCAAGAATGGTGGAGAATGGAAAGATAAAATGGGAGAAGCTTGGGGAGACTGCGCGGCAATGTGTTCGCTTTCTTGACGATGTCATAGACGCTAACAGGTATCCATTGAAAGAGACTCAGGTATTGACGAGGGCCAACAGGAAAATAGGTTTGGGTATAATGGGCTTCGCCGACATGCTGATAAAACTGGGTATCCCCTACAATTCCGAAAAGGCTCTGGAAATAGGCGAGGAATTGATGAAGTTCTTGGAAACCCAGTCTCATAGGGAATCCGTTGAACTTGGCAGCGAAAGGGGATCATTCCCGAACTTTAGCGGCAGCATCTGGAAAGACCATTACGGCACCATGAGAAACTCAACAGTTACTACCATAGCTCCGACGGGGAGCATAAGCATAATCGCAGGCTGTTCTTCAGGAATCGAGCCGATGTTCGCAATATCCTTCATAAGAAACGTGCTGAGCGGAACGAGGTTGTTCGAAACCAATCCGCTGTTTGAAATGATCGCCAAAGAGAGAGGCTTCTACAGTGCCGAGCTTCTGGAAAAAATCGCTGCGACAGGCTCGCTGCAGAGCATTGACGGCATTCCAGACGATGTCAAGAAGCTATTCGTTACCGCCCTTGACATTGAGCCAGAGTGGCACGTTAGAATGCAAGCCGTCTTTCAAAAGTGTACTGACAACGCTGTTTCAAAAACTGTGAATCTGCCTCGGGAAGCAAGTATTGAGGACGTTAGAAAAGTGTATGAGCTTGCTTGGAGGCTGAAATGCAAAGGAGTCACGGTTTTCAGATACGGAAGCAAGCCTGAGCAAGTCCTGTACATAGGGGAAGTGAAGACAGAAAGAGGGAAATTTGTCACGGCTGAGTCAGAATACGCTGGAGGTTGCCCAACCCAGACTTGCCCATTCCCATGAAAATCGCCGCTGGCAAACTGGATGAGCAGATTCCGTAGTATTTCGGTATCCATTTGCCAAAGAATTCCACAATGAACTCGATCATTTTTGTAGAGTGGTCTTTTCTAGTGCATCCGCTGCTATTCCATAGCTGAAATTCCATGTTTCGCCTTTGAACATCTGGTAGATTTCTACGTTGTCCCAAGTTTTGCGCTCCAGGTCTCCAAGAAACAGGTATGCTTCCTTGACATGACCTCTTTCAGCCAGTTCAGTCATCGATTTCCACACATTCGTACTTTCGTATGCAGGTACAATGAACCTTATGAATATCTCGTCCCGTTTCAGGATTTTCTCGTAGCCAGTGTTGTAAGGTAGGTGATTCAGTCCAGCCAGGAACCTTCGTAAGCTGCTGCCGTTGGCAAACGTCAATTGATACATGAGAAGCAGCGTTGAAGGAATGGGATTTGGGAACAGGTAAGCACGGTATCCTCTTATCAAGCTTCTTTGCGCCAATATGTCTCTTGTTCGTCGCGAGACCAAGGAGATCAACCTTGCATCTTCTTTTTCTTTCAGGATTCTCGCTATTTCTTTAACGATTTTTCTCTGGTTTGTCATAGCGTTGATTTCAAGGCATCTTAAGATTATTAGATCGTACAAGTCGAGCTTGGCTTTTTCATAGCTAGCAGGCTCAACAAGATCCTCTTCTCGGAAAACGTCGAAATTTCTGACCCACTGGTCCCAATCAAAGAGTGAAAAACCTTCTTTCTTACCGTAGAAGTCCAAATCCAACAATGGATAGTCTGGGCCTACGGTGGGGAGGATTTGAAACTCTGAGACAATGCCCCTTTGTTTGATATCGTTCAGAAAGGCGTTTAGATCTCTTTCTTTGTCTGCGGGAACAACATAGCGCACGTAATTCCCATGTTTCCATCCGTCCACGATTGCCAGGTATCTCCAGAGAGGGAAGCAAGTCATAGCTCTGCTTGAGCTATCCTCTTTTCCCAAAGGAGAAGAAGCCACGACAACGAAGCTCTTCAGACCTAGTTTCGGTTCGTCAATAAGGGCTCTAAAACGAACGATATCCTGTTTTTCAAGCTTTCTGGAATGATAACTAAGGGTCTGTTTTGGAATCCCAGTGGATCCAGCAAGTTTGCTTAGGTTTGAGAAGCCGCGTTCATACATGGCTCTTATTATCTTAAAATCCACCGGATCGAGTAGTCTGAATTTCTGTGCGTATTCATGCATCGCAGGAACTAGACTTACGTAGCTCATGTACAGACCTTGGTGGCGTTTGTGAAAGCCATGCGTGTCAACTTACTAAATCGCGCGAGAATAAAAGCGTTTTTGTGTTCTTGGTGCTACAATGACCAATAAATTTATAAGAAAGGTTGGCCATTAAGTCAAACTGTAGGAGGAAGGGGGTCATGAGGGTAAGAACGTTAATTGTCGTTCTCTTGGCGCTTTCTTGCCTTGCTATTGCTTCACCGGTCATCGGGGCATTTTCAACGCTTAACTTTATTGAGCACGAACATGCTGAACTCAGTCTGGGTCCACTCGTCATGCAAGCAATTGTAGTTCGTCCGAACGATCCGGGCAGCGGTGGTGGGGGCACAGGAGTAATTCGATAAAGAACGGCTGGGCATTTGTTTCATCATCTGGATAATGAATGGATGCCAATAACAGTAGTTTTTGTTATGGATATCCTCTCCTTTCTCCCATAACATTTTGGTGTTCGTTCGTCCAAAAGAATGGTGGAAGCCGCTGATCGATGCCTTAGTCTTCGACGTTTGGGCCATTCTGAACGTGATGCCGCTTCTTTCAAAAACAACAAGTATTGTTTTATTACACGATAAGTTGTAGGTTGATAAACACGAACGAAGCAAGTGAATTTACTGTTTTCTTGTTTGCACGTTGTATTCTATCTTGACACCGGCTTTTTCGAAAAGTACGCCTACGGGACAATTTTTGACCGTTAGTTGGTGTGCTCTTCCGATTCTGTCCTGCGGTGTGTCTGCTTTTACGGTGATGTTCATTTTTGCTTTTGTTATGGTTCCCTCTTCTTCAGTTTTGACTGCTTCAAGCGTGATGTCAAGTCCATTCAATGGCATCCTCATTTTTTTCGCCGTCAATGCAAAGATGGTTGCATAGCAACCTGCGAGGCTCATTGCGCACAGCTCAAGAGCTGTCGGTCCCATGTCTGATCCTTCCCCAAGCGGTTGGTCGAGGCATATGCTATGGGATCTGCCATTGTCTACCACTATTTTGAAGTCCTTCACCAAGAATGCGTTTGCACAGAGTTTTGCCATTTGTCTTCACGCTATTGCATATCGGTCCGCTAGGTTATTGGCTTTTCTTCTCTTGACAGAATTGCTCAACTTGCCAACTGTTTCAAAAAGGTTTATTTGGGTTTGGCTTTAGGGCAAGTCGGTCTAAGTTACCCGAATCCATGGTTGCCGACAAAATGGGGACGCAAGAGTGAAAAAGCATTTGTAGCAGGTTGACTCTGGAAGCATAATATGATTAGAGTGGGCTAAGCAGAGGGTTATTGATGAGTTTGATACCCGTTGAGCATAAGGAACGGTTGAAGAATGAACTTGCGGAAAAACTGGAGAAGCCGGTTAGGATAATAATGTTCACGCAGGAACTTGAATGCAAATACTGCTCTGAGACAAGACAGTTGGTTCAGGAAGTGGGAGAGCTGAATGAGAAGATCAAGGTTGAAGTCTATGATTTTGTGGGGAACGCTGACAAGGCTAAGGAGTATGGCATAGACAAAGTTCCTGCAGTCGCCATCGTAGGTGAAAAAGATTATCGAGTGAGATACTACGGGTTTCCTTTTGGCTACGAGTTTCAAACCCTGACGGAGGCATTAGTGAATGTTTCGAGAGGGAGAACCGACGTTTCAGACAGGACGAGAGAGCTTCTGAAGGAGGTGAAGACTCCGGTTCATATTCAGGTCTTTGTGACTCTGACGTGCCCACATTGCCCGTTAGCGGCTGTTGCAGCCCATAAGTTTGCGATAGAAAACGATCTAATAAGGGCAGACGTCGTCGATGCTGGCGAGTTTCCGCATCTGGCTCTCAAGTATGGGGTGGTAGGGGTTCCAAAAGTCGTCCTGAATGAGAAAGTAGAATTTGTTGGCGTTCTTCCCGAAGACCTCTTTATTGAACATGTTATACTCGCCGCCGCCTAGGACCCAAGGATGGCTATTTGATTTCTAGATGCTAGCGTCCCCCGGCATATTTCGCTGGGTTCTTGTCGAAAACTGCTTTGCATGATTGAGCACAGAAGTAGAAGGTCTTCCCCTTGTGTTCAGACTTGAACTTCGCCGTTTTTTCGTCCACGTTCATGCCACAGACCGGATCTTTAGTCATTTTCCATTCTCACCTCCTTTTTGTTTAATCGTCTCAGTTTGCCACGGAAGCTAATCTGCATATGCTTTTCGTGCACACTACCATTCAATTGCTCTATATCATTCAAGTGCTTACCGAAAGGCCGCCTTATCCCTAGGCTTCGGTTGCTCAGTTGAACGAACTTTTATGGTACTCACGCTTATTCTAATCGTTTGATTATATGGTATCCGAATTTTGTCTTTACGATTTTTGAGATTTGGCCTTTGCTGAGCGCGAAGGCTGCCGTTTCAAATTCCTTCACCATTTTTCCCCGACCGAACGTTCCGAGGTCACCACCATTCTTCTTGGACGGGCATTGCGAAATTTCCTTGGCTATGTTCGAGAATTTCTCACCCTTGTTGAGGCGCTCGAGAATCGCACTAGCTTCCGTCTCTGTTTTGACCAAGATGTGAGCGCAGTGAACTTTGTCCGGCATGAATGGAAACTATGGCATATTCGATTTATAACTTCTTCTGCTTCGTGATCCACTGGATGATATTAGACATCAGACCTGCAAATCCTTTAAAGACTCATGGTCTTTGCAGTGTAGAAATTGTATTCCTAAGTCGTAAAGCTTAATTTTCGCCTTAGGACACAACTCAAGATTGGGAAGGTTACAATCGTGGTAACTTTGAATCTTGACAAGATCTTCAACCCCAAGAGTATAGCAGTGGTCGGTGCTAGCGACGAGGAGGGAACCGTTGGCCATGCTTTGATGAAGAATCTCATCGAGCTCAAGTTTCAAGGGGACATTTATCCAGTCAACATTCGCAAGACCGAAATCCTCGGGTACAAGGCTTACTTATCAGTAGAGCAAATTCGAGAGCCTGTCGATTTGGCAGTGATTGCCACGCCTGCAAGAACTGTTCCAGACATAGTGGAGCAATGCGGTCAGGCTGGGATAAAGGGCATCGTAATAATCAGTGCGGGCTTCAAGGAGATAGGTCCCGAAGGCAAGGCGCTTGAAGACAGAATTCTTAAGATAAAAAGCGAGTATGGCCTGAGAATAATAGGTCCGAACTGCTTAGGCATCATTCGGCCTAGCATTAGTTTGAACGTGACGTTCATAAACCGAATGCCGAAGCCTGGCAACATAGCCTTCATCAGCCAAAGCGGCGCGCTCGGCTCAGCCATCCTGGACTGGGCCATGCATGAGAACATTGGCTTCAGCAATTTTGTCTCGATAGGTTCGATGATAGACGTTGATTTCGGAGACCTGATTGACTATTTCGGAACAGACCCTAAGACCAGGAGCATCCTAATGTATGTTGAAGGGCTGACGGATGCCCGCAAGTTCATGAGCGCCGCGAAGCATTTCGCACGGTCCAAGCCCATAATCGTCGTAAAAGCAGGCAAGTTCGGCGAAAGCGCCAAGGCTGCTGCTTCCCATACTGGTTCGCTCACTGGCGAAGACATAATCTACGATAAAGCGTTCCGACGCGCGGGCATCGTGCGTGTGGATGAAATCGCGGACTTGTTCAACTGTGCTGAGGTCCTAGGCACGCAGCCGCTTCCCCGAGGGCCAAACCTGGCCATAATCACCAATGCTGGCGGACCCGGCGTGATGGCGACGGACGCAATCATAAGCAGAGGAGGGAAAATGGCGAACCTTAGCCCCAAGACAATGGAATCATTGAACAGTTTCCTCCCTCACTACTGGAGCAGAGGCAACCCTATTGACATTCTGGGTGATGCGAAAGCTGACAGATACAGGGCGACCGTCGAAGCGTGTTTGAACGACGAGAACATTGATGGTATCCTCGTCATCTATACGGCTCAGGCTGTAGGCGAGCCTGTTGAAATTGCTCGAACCATCACCGAGCTCTGCAGGAACCGGACTTATCAGAACAAGACCATTCTGACTAGCTTTATGGGGTATGGCGCAGTGGAAGAGGCAAACCGTGTTTTCAATCAGAACAATATTCCAACGTATTCAACGCCCGAACAGGCTGTCAAGACGTACATGTACATGTACCAGTACAAGAGCAACCTTGAGCTGCTGTACGAAACGCCAGAAGAGCTTCCTGTGGATGTGGCACCGCCTAAGCGGCCGCTGATGGTCATAATGAGGAACATGGCTAAGGAAAACCGCGAAGTACTCAATGAAGCCGAGGCCAAAGCTTTCCTTGAGTATTACAATTTTCCTGTGGTGAAGACCAAGGTCGCTCTGAATGTGGAGCAAGCTGTTTCTATGGCGAAGGAGATAGGCTACCCAGTTGTTATGAAGATTCTTTCTCCTCAGATAGTGCACAAGACTGACGCTGGCGGCGTGGTGCTCGACATAAACAGTGAAACTGAACTTCGTGAAGCCCATGAGCGGATTATTCAGCGTGCTAAGCAGTACAGGCCTGATGCTGAAATCTTGGGCGTGACCGTGCAGCGTATGATCAAGAAGCATGGTTACGAGGTGATCATTGGAGCGAAGACTGACCCGTTGTTCGGTCCAGTCATTCTTTTTGGCATGGGAGGCATAGGCGTCGAGCTGTTCAAAGATTTTTCGCTTGGGTTGCCTCCATTGAATCAAACGTTGGTGAGAAGAATGATGGAGGAGACGAAGGTCTATCAGCTCTTGAAGGGTTACAGGAATTTCCCGCCTGCCAACATCAAGCTGCTGGAGGAGATAATTGTGAATTTCAGTCAAATGCTCATTGACTTTCCACAGCTGAAAGAGGTGGACATTAACCCTCTGTTCATAAATGAGACTGAAGCCTTTGTTTTTGACGCCCGTATCGTGGTGGACAAGAACAGAGTGTTTGAGAAGCTTGTGCCTCATCAGCATCTTGTCATTACTCCTTATCCGAAGAAATATGAAACAGTTTGGAAGCTCAGAGACGGTCGAAACGTGATATTGAGGCCGATCAAGCCTGAGGACGAGCCTTTGTGGCTTGAGATGTTCCAGAGCTTCTCTGAAGAGTCGATCCGTTACAGGTTCTTCCAGATAATCAAGGACACGCCGCATGAGACGAGAGTGCGATACTGTAACATCGATTATGACCGGGAAATTGCCATCGTTGCCGAAATGACCGAAAACGAACGGCGAAAAATACTGGGCGTAGCCAGGGTGGGTCTCGAACCCGACGGCAAGACGGGCGAAATTGCTTTTATCGTCGCGGATCCATGGCAACGCCTAGGCTTGGGAACGAAGCTGGTGGACTACGCGATTGAAATCTGCAAGGACATGAATATTGAAGGTCTCTATGCGATTATGTTGCCGGACAACTACAGAGCGATAAACCTCATGAAAAAGATGGGGTTCACCATCACATACATGGAAGATGGCACGGCCAAAGGGACTCTCGACCTGAAAGAGGAGGAACTGTTGAAGTGTCCCGAGCCTGTGAGAGTTGAGCCTCAGGTCAAAGCAGAGTCGTCTGAGGAGCAGCCCGTTGAGTCGAAGAAGGCTGAAGCGCTCGGGGAATAAGCAGCTGGTTAGCTCGTTGATCTTTCTTTTTGTGCATGGGAATGCTTATTAGGAATAGTGAGACGTTGGCTCATTATGACACGTGTCATATTGAGTAGGCAGTCCTATTTATGATCAAGAATCGAACGATCGATGGACGCATCATCAAAAACAGTCATTGCAGACGTAAAGATTATCTACTTTCATTAATTCACACATTAACTTCAGAAACTCGGAGGGAGCCTAACCAGTGACGAACTCGGTTCTGATAGTCGGAGGAGGAATAGCGGGAATACAAGCCTCTCTTGATTTGGCTAACCGCGGAACCAAAGTCTACCTCGTCGAAAAGACGCCAAGCATAGGAGGTCGAATGGCTCAGCTTGACAAGACCTTTCCAACTCTTGACTGTTCAATATGCATACTGGCACCGAAGATGATCGAATGCTTCAGGCATCCGAACATCACTTTGATGACCTATTCTGAAGTTAAGGACGTCAGCGGCGATGCTGGTAATTTCACGGTGAAAGTTTTGGAGAAACCCAGGTACGTAACAGCCGACAAGTGCACTGGTTGCGGTACTTGCATGGAGAAATGTCCTGTTAAGGCGCCGAACGAGTTCGAAATGGGATTGGGAAGCAGAAAAGCCATATACATGCCGTTTAAACAGGCAGTGCCGCTTGTGGCTACGATCGATCAAAACAGCTGCTTGTACTTCACAAAGGGGGTTTGTAAAGTTTGCCAGAAAGTCTGTCCTTCAGCCGCCATAGATTATGAACAGAAGCCTAAGGAGACGGCGCTGAACGTTTCGTCAATAATCCTTGCCACAGGTTTTGACACTTTTGATCCTTCAGTGATGACGGAGTACGGCTACGGACGATTCAAGAACGTCATTCACTCACTGGAGTTCGAGAGGTTGATATGCGCGTCTGGGCCTACGGGTGGGCATCTTCTGAGACCCTCTGACGGAAAAGAGCCCGGGAGCATAGTTTTCGTTCAATGCGTGGGGTCGAGAAGCCAGCGGGGTGAATTGCCCTACTGTTCAAGCGTATGCTGCGTGTATGCGACTAAGGAGTCGATTCTGGTGAAGGATCATATGCCCAATACGAATGTTTACATCATGTACATGGACATGAGGGCAGTAGGCAAGGGCTTTCAGGAATTTGTCGACAGGGCCAAGAGCGAGTATGGCGTAAATTACATTAAGGCTCATCCTGGAGGAATCGCAGAGAATCCTAAGACGAGGAGTCTCCAAATCTATTATGAAGACATAAGGGCACGTTGCGATATGAAAAAGCTTGATGCTGACATGGTCGTTCTGTGTCCAGCATTGGTCCCGAAAGAGGACAACAAGAAAATCGCGGAGGCGACCGGCGTGGAGCTTGATGAATATGGTTTCTTCAAGTCTAAGAATAAGTTAACGGGCCCTGTAGACACGAACATTGCTGGAATATATATCTGCGGCTACTGTCAAAGCCCGAAGGACATTCCAGAAAGCGTTGCGCAAGCAAGCGGGGCTGCTGCCAGGGCGGCGGAAACCATAGCCTGCGTTTCAGAGGAGGCTAAGACATGAGCGAGAACAAGCAGCCTAGAGTAGGAGTTTTCGTCTGTCACTGCGGAGTAAACATAGGCTCTGTGGTGAACGTTCCAGAAGTTGTTGAGTACGCGAAGACATTGCCAAACGTAGCCTATGCTGAAGGTAACCTTTACACGTGTTCGTCAGAAGGGCTAAGCAAGATCAAAGAGGCGATCAAGAAATACGATCTTACTCAAGTGGTCGTGGCCTCTTGTACGCCGAGGACTCATGAGCCTCTGTTCAGGGGCGCATGTGAAGAAGCAGGTTTGAACAAGTATCTGTTTACTATGGCTAACATCCGTGAGCAATGCAGCTGGGTTCACGCGAAGGAGCCTGCAGAGGCAACGGAGAAGGCCAAAGAAGTCGTGAAGATGGCAGTGGCCAAGGCTGCTCTGCTTGAGCCTGAAACCGAGCCAGAGATCGATGTTCAGCCAACAGCCCTTGTGATAGGCGGCGGAGTCTCGGGAATGAGTGCGGCCGTCAGCCTTGCACATCAGAATTTTTCGGTTCACCTAATTGAGAAGAAAGGAACGCTCGGAGGAAAGCTGAACGAGCTTCACAAGCTCTATCCAACCGACAAGAAGTCATCAGAGATAGTGGAGGAATTCGTTCAGGCAGTAAGGTCAACCCCGAACATTACAGTGCATACAATGTCAACGGTGAAGAACGTTGAGGGTTTCATAGGAAACTTCAAGGTCACGTTGGATCAGGAAAGTAAGGACGAGGCGCTTGATGTTGGCACGATAATCGTGGCCACGGGTGCAGAAGTTTTTGAGCCCAGCGGAATGTACTGCTACGGCGAATGCAAGAACGTGATTACACAGTTTGAGCTTGAGCAGCTTATGAAGGAGGACAAGCTGAAGAAGCCGAAGAACGTCGTCATGATCCAATGCGTCGGGGCAAGAGAAGGAAAAGAAGGCGGCAGAAACTATTGTTCCAGAATATGCTGTGCCACGGCAGTCAAGAACGCTTTGGAAATCAAACAGTTATACCCAGATGCGGAAGTGTCGATACTCTACAGGGACATGCAGACGTACGGCAAGGACTTCGAAGAGTACTATCAGCAGGCCAGAGAAAACTTTGTCCAATTCATAAGGTTTGATGCGGAGGATCCTCCAGAAGTCACCGCTAAACCGACAGGGAAATGCACCGTAACGGTACACGATATTCTGGTCAATGACACCTTTGAGCTTGATGCTGACCTCGTTGTCCTGTCAACCCCGCTTGTTCAAACCGAGGAGGCTAAGAGCCTTTCGAAGATGCTTAAGGTTCCAATCGGAGCCGACGGCTTCTTCTTAGAGGCGCACGTCAAGCTTAGGCCCGTGGATTTCGCGACAGATGGGATATTTATCTGTGGAACAGCTCACAGCCCGAAGACCATCCCTGAAAGCATCGCGCAGGCTTATGCTGCCGCTTCGAGGGCTGGTATCCCAATGGCTCTGAAGCGGGTGCGGACAGAAGCCATAACGTCAGTTATCGATGAAACTCTGTGCACAGGCTGCGGAACCTGCGTAAAGCTTTGCCCGTACAATGCGATTCAAAAGGATGAGCGTGGAATAGCAAGAGTTAACGACGTTCTCTGCAAAGGATGCGGCGTTTGTGCTGCAACCTGTCCAGAGAAGGCCATAACGATGAGGCATTTCACCGACAAACAGGTTCTGGCAGAGGCAACGGCAGCCTTGGGAGGCGACTGAGATGAGTGAAAAGAAGGCGTTTGAACCGAAGATCATCGGTTTCCTCTGCAACTGGTGCAGTTATGCTGGTGCAGACTTGGCAGGCGTCAGCAGGATACAGTATCCCCCAAACATCAGAATTGTACGTGTGATGTGCAGTGGGAGAATCGACCCGATTATTCCGCTGGAGGTTTTCATGCGAGGAGCAGACGGCGTCATAGTCCTAGGATGTCATCCTGCTGATTGCCACTATGTTGAGGGAAACTTGTACGAGGAAAGAAAGATCAAGATGTTGAAAAAATTGCTCGCGTTGACAGGCTTAGGGCCAGAACGCTTGAGACTCGATTGGGTTTCAGCGTCTGAGGGCCAAAGGTTTGCCCAGATCGTGACCGAATTTACTAATCAGGTTAAGAAGCTTGGTCCATCACCCGTTTCTGGCAAGGCGCCTGATCAGACGGTTCTCGAAAATCTTGAGGCAGCCAGGAATGCTGCTTCGGATTTCAGGCTAAGGGTCCTCGTTGGAAGGGAAAGAGAGTTGACGGAGAAGAATAACGTGTACAATGAGAAGATCTCGCAGGAGGAATTTGACTCGTTGCTTGACGAGGTTGTTGAGGCTGAATTCATTCGACAGAAGATTCACCTGTTGACAAGAGCCGAGCCTCTTTCAGTCAAAGCTCTGTCAGAGGCAACTGACTTAGAGCCTGCAGCGGTTCTCAAGCAGATCGTGAACATGCGCAGAAGAAACATGATTACGGTAGACCGCATTCAGGGTACGACTCCGCTTTACAGGGCCCTGGAGGTGTCCTAGATGGCCGACGACAAGGTTGGAGCAGTGATGGTGGTAGGCGGTGGAGTCGCGGGAATACAGGCATCTCTCGACTTGGCTGATTCTGGGTTCAAGGTTTACTTGGTTGAACAGGGCCCATGCATAGGCGGAGTGATGGCCCAGTTGGACAAGACGTTCCCGACGAACGATTGTTCAATGTGCATTCTTTCGCCTAAACTCGTGGCTACGGGAAGACACCCGAATATTACTATTTTGACTAACGCGGAAATCACTGGCCTGAACGGTAAGGCTGGGAACTTCGAAGTCAGACTTCGAAGGAAGGCTCGTTACATAATCGAAGACAAGTGCAACGGCTGCGGACTTTGCGCACAAAAATGCCCTATCGAAGCGGTTGATACGTTCAATGAGGGTCTCAGCAACAGGGGCGCAATCTTCGTTGAGTATCCGCAGGCGGTGCCGCTGAAGTACATGATCGACCGTGAACGATGCATCGGCTGCGGAACATGCGCTGAAATCTGCAAGGCAAACGCTGTTCAATACGAGCAAGAAGAGACTGATGGAAAACTGAAGGTGGGCTCGATCATTCTGGCTCCAGGCTTCGAAACTTTCGATGCCCGGTTGAAGAGCGAGTACGGTTACGCGCGGTATCCGAACGTCTTGACGAGCATCGAGTTTGAGCGCATTCTGAGCGCTTCTGGACCCTTCGGGGGGCTCGTATTGAGGCCGTCGGACGGTGAGATCCCTAAAAAAATAGCCTTCATCTCATGTGTTGGTTCGCGTGACTATCAGCTTGGGAACAACTATTGTTCAGCTGTGTGCTGCATGTACGGCATGAAGGAAGCGGTGATAGCCAAGGAACACACGCCTTCGAAGTTAGATCCCACGATTTTCTATATGGACATGCGTTCTTACGGGAAAGAATTCGACTCGTACTATGAACGTGCCCAGGGCGAATGGGGCATCCGGTTCGTGAGATCAAGAGTGGCCGGGGTGACTGAAGATCCGAGGACTCACAACTTGTTTGTTCATTACGTCGAGAATGAGACGCCCAGGGAAGAAGAGTTCGACATGGTTGTCCTGTCGATCGGGATGCAGCCGCCGAAGGACGCTGCGAAACTGGCCAAGAACTTGGGCATAAAACTCAACAAGTACCAATACTGCAACACAGAAACGTTTTCACCCGTTGAAACTTCGAAGCCGGGCATATTCGTGTGTGGAGCCTTCTCAGCACCGAAGGACATCCCTGAGAGCGTCGCACAGGCAAGCGGGGCGGCGTCCAAGGCCATGGCCATCATCGCGAGTGAAAGAGGAAAGCTGGTCACGAAGAAGGAATACCCGCCCGCAAGGGACGTCAGCAAGGAAGAGCCACGAATAGGCGTCTTCGTCTGCCACTGCGGCATCAACATCGGCGGCGTCGTGAACGTTCCAGAAGTTGTGGAATATGCCAAGACTCTGCCCAACGTGGCGTATGCTGAGGCAAACGTTTACACGTGTTCTCAGGACACTCAGAAGCTTATCGCTGAGAAGATCAAGCAGAAAAACCTTAACCGCGTGATCGTGGCTTCATGCACTCCTCGTACGCATGAGCCACTGTTTAAGGAAACAGTGCAAGAAGCAGGGTTGAACCCGTACCTGTTCGAGATGACTAATATTCGAGACCAGTGCAGCTGGGTTCACATGCATGAGCCGAAAGAAGCCACTAAGAAAGCCAAAGACCTGGTGCGATCGGTGGTTGCTAAAGCCAAGCTTCTGAAACCGTTGGAGAAACCTTTGATAAACGTCACGCCAGTCGGGCTCATTATCGGCGGAGGAGTATCCGGCATGACCGCCAGTTTGGAACTCGCGAGGCAGGGGTTTGAGGTTCACTTGGTCGAGCGGGAAATGGAGCTCGGGGGGCATCTCCGCACCATTCATTACTTGCTGGGGGAAAATGCGGACCCGAAGGAGAAGCTTGATGGCTTAGTGAGAGAAGTGATGGGTAACAGCAAGATACACGTCTACAGCGGCGCAGAAGTCACGGACATTTACGGTTTTGTTGGTAACTTCAAGTCGAAGATCAAGCAGCTTGACGGCAAAGAGAAGGAAATCGAGCATGGCGTGGTCATAGTGGCCACAGGCGCGACTGAGTACACGCCTAAGGAATACCTTTACGGCACAGATCAGAGGATAACGACCCAGCATGAGCTTGAGGAGAAACTCTCGAAGAACGAGTTCAAGGCCAAAAGTGTTCTCATGATACAATGCGTGGGCGCGAGGAACGAGGAGAGACCGAACTGTGCTAGAATCTGCTGTGGCCAGGCGATAAAGAACGCGTTGAAGATAAAGGAAGTAAGCCCGGAGACTGACGTCTACGTCTTGTACAAGGACATGCGGGCGTATGGTTTTAAGGAGGACTATTACCGCGAAGCTGCCATGAAAGGAGTCTTGTTCATAAATTATGATGACGAGAGGAAGCCGCAGGTCTTGAATGAGGCGGGAAGGCTGAAGGCGATCTTCTGGGAGCCTGTTTTGGGTCAAGAGGTCGAGGTTGAGCCTGACACTGTGGTCTTGAGTGCGGCGACGATTCCGAATCCTGATAACAAGCACTTGGCTGGAATGCTCAAAGTGCCGTTGACCAAAGAAGGCTTCTTCTTGGAGGCACACATGAAGCTTAGGCCTGTGGATTTCGCCACGGACGGCGTTTTCCTTTGCGGCATGGCGCATTCCCCGAAGTACATTGACGAGAGCATCGCGCAGGCTTGTGCAGCCGCGGCGAGGGCGACGACCATACTTTCGAAAGACAAGCTTGAGATGGAAGGAATCGTTGCAAACGTATCTGAAGATTTATGTAGCGGTTGTAGAATTTGTGAGTATCTGTGTCCTTACGGTGCAGTCGAAATGAAAGAAGAAGAGGGTAAATCCACGGCACACGTGATTGAGGCCTTATGCAAAGGTTGTGGCGCCTGTGGCACAGCATGTCCGACGAAGGCTATAACGATGGGACACTTCACGACGCAGGAGATACTTGCTCAGGTTGAAGCCGTATTGACGGAGGCAACAGCATGAGTGAGAAGAACGGGTTTGAACCGAAGATCATCGGTTTCCTCTGCAACTGGTGCAGTTATGCTGGTGCAGACTTGGCAGGCGTCAGCAGGATACAGTATCCCCCGAACATTAGAATTATCCGTGTCATGTGCAGTGGCAGGATTGATCCGGCTTTTGTCCTTGAGGCTTTCAAGGATGGCGCCGACGGCGTGCTCGTCGCTGGTTGCCATTTGCCCTCGGACTGCCATTACATTAGCGGTAACTTCAAGGCCCTGCGCAGGATAACGCTTTTGAAGGAAGTTCTGAAGGAATTCGGGATAGAGCCTGAACGTTTACGTTTGGAGTGGATTTCGGCGAGTGAAGGCGACAAGTTTGCCGCCGTAGTGCGCGACATGGTTGATGAGGTGAAGAAGCTTGGGCCAAACCCGGTGACGAACAAGGAGGTTGAAGCTTGATGTCGCAGACAGAGAAGAAAGTGATCAAGGCTTCGGAGATGGATCCGAAGTTCAAGTATGAGATTTCGAAGATGCACGGCGGCGAGAAGCTGATGCGATGCTTCCAGTGTGGGACCTGCACGTCTGACTGTCCTGTTGCAAGGTTCAGCGACACGTACAGGCCAAGACAGATTATTCGCATGGCTCAGCTCGGCCTCAAAGACAGAGTGTTGAAGAGCGACACATTGTGGCTGTGCGCAGCATGCTTCACGTGCACGGATCGCTGTCCACAAGACGTCGAAGTGGCAAGCGTCATACGAGTCTTGAGAAACTTGGCTGCAGAGCAAGGCTGCGTGCCACAGGTCTTCAAGGAACAGGCGTCAAGCATTCTTGAGTCAGGCTATGCATACAAGATTCCCGAGTTAAGAATGAGGAAGAGGGAACAGTTGGGCTTACCTCCGCTGCCGAAGGGAAACCCCGATAGTATAGGCAAGACGCTTCTGAACGTGCATTTCTTGAAGCATGTGGGGAAGAAGAGTGAGTAAAGTGGCTGACTCCAAGTATCTCATGTTTCTAGGCTGTGCAATTCCTTACCGTGTCAGCGCCTTTGAAATCTCGGCACGGAAGGTCTTCGGCAGGTTAGGCATAGGGCTTCAGGAGATGCCGGAATTCAACTGCTGCGGTCTGCCATTGGATCCCGTCAGCCATGAAATGATGCTCATCTTGGCAGCAAGAAACTTGGCCTTGGCAGAACGTGAAGGCCTAAACATCGTAACCTTGTGCCCGGGTTGCGCGGGCACTTTGAAGAAAGTCAACAGGATGCTGAAGCTGGACAAGGACCTGCGTGATGACATAAACGGCCACTTGAAGGATGCTGGTCTTGAGTTCAAGGGAACTGCTGACGCGAAGCATTTTATGCAAATGCTGATCGAGGACGTTGGACTGAAAAAGATCAAGGACTCAGTGTCCAGGCCGCTTACCATGCTCAAAGTTGCCGAACACAACGGATGCCACATTCTGAGGCCCAAGGAATTCATCGGGTTTGATGATCCTGAGGATCCTAAGACGCTCAAGACGCTGATTGAAGCCACTGGTGCGACATGCCTGGATTATATGGATGAGACCGAATGCTGCGGCGCCCCAAGCGTCGGCGTGAGCGACAAGGTTGCTCTGCAGCTTGCCAAGGACAAGCTCAGCCACCTCAAGATGGTCGATGCAGAGGCCATGATCACGATCTGCCCTTTCTGTCACATAATGTACGACACGAACGAACTGCGGATTGAGAAGATGTTCAACGAAGTTTACGGCATTCCTATACTGCATTATCCACAGTTGCTCGGTCTGGCTATGGGCATGAAGCCTGAAGAGCTGGCGTTTAACGAGCTCAGGGTTGACGTTTCAAAAATACTGAGCAAAATCTGTGATGGAGGAAAGTAGGATTTCGAAAGAAAAGCTGAAGTTAGCCTTCTACTGGGCTGCAAGCTGCGGTGGATGTGAAATCGCAGTGTTGGATATCAACGAGAAAATCCTGGACGTAGTGAACATAGCGGACATAGTGTTCTGGCCTGTGGCGATTGATGTCAAATACAAAGACGTGGAAAACATGCCCGACAAATACATCGATGTATGCTTCTTCAACGGGTCCGTGAGGAGCGAAGAGCAGGAACACATGGCGAAGCTTCTGAGGAAGAAGGCGAAGACACTCGTAGCCTTCGGATCATGCGCACAAGAAGGATGCGTGCCTGGCTTGGCGAACCTTCATGACCGCAAAGAGATCTTCAGCAAGGTCTATCTTGAGAGCAAGTCCGTTTCAAACGCTGAAGGAGTCGTCCCGCAGACCAAGACGGAAGCGAAAGAAGGAATCCTGACGCTTCCAGAATTTTACGACACAGTCAAGACTCTGGATCAAACCGTAAAGGTTGACTACTATCTGCCCGGCTGTCCACCGCCGGTTAAGCTGATATTGAACGCTGTGGATGCAATAGCGAAGAACGAGCTTCCACCAAAAGGCTCGGTGCTCGCACCCTTGAAGTCTGTGTGCGACGAATGCCCAAGAAAGAAGGAGAACAAGAAGATCTCTAAGATATACCGCGTCCACGAGAAGATCCCCGAACCCGAAAGATGCTTGCTAGAACAGGGAATCATCTGCATGGGACCAGGAACCCGTAGCGGATGCGGCGCCCAATGCTTGACGGTTGACATGCCATGCACAGGATGCGGCGGCCCATGTCCCAACTCGCCAGAGCAGGGAGCCGCGATGATGAGTGCCATAGCTTCGATACTGGGCCTAGAGAATGAGCAAGACCACTACACCGAGGAGGATGTCGAGAAGCTCATGAGCCAAATCAAAGACCCCGTCGGCACGTTCTACATGTACTCTTTACCGTCGTCGCTACTTAGGCGAAAGGCGATGAAAGAATGAAAGAAGTAATCATAGACCCGATCACCAGGCTTGAAGGCCATGGAAACGTCTCAATATTTCTGAACGACGCGGGCGAAGTTGAAAACGCCTACCTCAAGATTCCAGAGCTCAGGGGCTTCGAGAAGTTCTGCGTCGGACGCAGAGCGGAACTGATGCCCATACTGACCACGAGAATATGCGGAGTCTGTCCAGTAGCACATCATTTCGCAGCTGTAAAGGCCTTAGACGCGGCCTTCAACGTTGAACCACCATCAGCCGCAAAGAAGCTCAGAGAACTCATGTATGCCGGATACATCATCTACGATCACACTCTGCATTTCTACTATCTCGGAGGCCCAGACTTCATAGTCGGGCCAGACGCTCCGCCTGAGAAAAGAAACATCCTGGGCGTAATAGAAAAAGCTGGAATGGACATCGCCAAAGAAGTCATCAAGCACAGGGCCTATGGACAAAAGATAACCGAAATTCTAGGCGGAAAGGCGACGCATCCCGTCTGTGGCCTACCAGGCGGAATTTCAAAGCCATTGAGCGAGGAGAACAGGAAAGAAATCGAAAAGATGTCTGCCTCTTCGCTGGAGTTTGCGAAGCTCACGTTGAAACTGTTCCACAACATCGTTCTGGGCAACAGCAAATACGTGGACATGATTAAGAGCGACGCTTACACGATGAAGACCTACTACATGGGCCTGGTTGACAAGAACAACAAGGTAAACTTCTACGACGGCCAAATCAGAGTCGTCGACCCCAACGGCAAGGAATTCCTGAAGTTTGAGCCCAAGGACTATCTCGACCACGTCGCAGAACACGTCGAAAAATGGACATACTCCAAGTTCCCGTACCTGAAGAAGGTCGGATGGAAAGGCTTTGTCTACGGAATGGACAGCGGCGTCTACCGCGTCGGCCCGCTTGCAAGGCTCAACGCTTCAGACGGCATGGCTACGCCGCAAGCACAGGCAGAGTACGAGCAGATGTACAAGACCCTGGGCGGCAAACCAGTGCATGGCACGTTGGCTTTCCACTGGGCACGACTGATCGAGCTGCTCTATGCTACTGAGAGAGCTCTTGAACTGAGCAGAGACCCCGAGATAACGAGCACGAACGTGAGGAACATGCCAGGCGAACCAGGGGAGGGCATCGGGGTCGTCGAAGCTGCCAGAGGAACACTGTTCCACCACTACGTGCTCGACAAGGATGCACTCGTGAAGGATGTCAATCTGATAGTGGCAACGACTAACAATTATCCTGCGATCTGCATGTCAATCCGCGATGCGGCCAAGGGCGTCATCCACAATGGCAAAGTCGACCAAGGCGTGCTCAATATGGTAGAAATGGCTTTTAGAGCCTATGACCCATGCTTCGGATGCGCCACACACTACGCAGTTGGACAAATGCCGCTCACAGTGAACATATACGACGGCAAAAAGCAGCTAATCAAGACACTGCAACGATAGAAACCCACTTTTCGTTCCCTCTTCACTATTCCTAAGGCGGTTTCAATGATGACCAGTCGAAAACATGATGTTTACGAGGATCTGAAAGAGTGGCTTTCTGACGCCGAGAAGGTAGTTGTTGCGGGAATTGGAAACCCCATACGGTCGGACGACTTTGTCGGAGTTAAGATAGTTCAGGGCCTTCAGGGGAAAGTCGCTAAGAGCGTCTTTCTGATCGAATGCGAGACTGTTCCTGAAAGTTTCATTCAACAGATATTGGATTTCGATCCGACCCACGTCCTCTTGATTGATGCGGCGGTCTTAGGGCTGAAACCCGGAGAATCAAGACTTGTAGATCCGCGACAACTGGGGAATTCTCCTGCGTTCTCGACACATATGCTTCCGTTGCGGATATTCTGCGAGTTAATCACAAAAGCGGGAAAAGCCAAGATAGGCTTGATCTTGATCGAGCCTGAGAAGACTGATTTCGGAGAAGGACTCACACCTGAAGTTGAGGCTGCCGCGAAAAGTATTATCAACGCGCTGCTCAAAGCCCTGTCGTGAAGGAAAGCGTTATTAGTTTTGAAAATGCGTGCATTTTAGGTCTGAACCCGAATAGACCTTGATTCTTTTCTCGTTGTTTCAGCCTCTGTTCTATACAGTTTAGCGATAAATAGTATTCATTCATAAGCGACTTAACTATGGTTCTCGTGGTTAGACTATTTGTGGATCGGTCCAATTTCCAAATACGCCCATCGTAGGGTGTTCGGAGCACGTAAACAGCAGGTTACACAATGGGGAATGCGGAAGAGAACATCAATTGCTATTGGCATACTAGCTATCACTCTGTTGGTGACAGTCTATGTCTCTTTTCATTCTTTATTGGCAAATAGCTTCGAGAAACTGGAAGCGACCAGCGTCCAGGAGAACGTTGATCGATTTCTGAGTTCCTTGTCTAATGATGTCTCTGATTTGCGCAGCAAAACCAATGATTATGCAGCGTGGGACGAGACCTATAATTTTATCATCAATCCCAACAACCAATATGTCGATGCGAACCTTGCTGATCCGACTTTTACTATTCAAAGGCTCAATCTCGTGCTGTTCATCAACTCATCCGGTCAGATAGTCTACGGTAAGGCCTTCGACCTTCAGAACGCAACAGAAATACCAGTTCCTGAAAGCGTGATTAAAGAGGTTTCTGCTCATGAGCTTCTTTGGCGCTTCAACAGTACGGGGAGTCCACTATCAATACTGGAAAAACAGAGGAACAATGACCAAGTTTAAGGAATTGTGGGCCGCACTCGCCGCCGGGACAATTGCTCGCGAATTAGACTAGCCAAGAAGCAATCAATGAAGTCGCGAAATGCGCGAGTTCAGCTATTGATTATCAATTCATAATTCTTTTCTAGTTTTAGCTTTCTGTTATGATGCCAGTGAGAAAATGAAAGTACAAGGATACAACCGAGCTAAACCAGGCAGAAAACACAAGACAGTACACGTAAAGAGCTACGTCAGAAAGAAGTAAGCACGGCTCAATCAATTCTGTGGTCGATATTCAACGCACCACCAAGGTTCTGACGTTACACTGCATCACTCAGCTAGGAACAGCTCTAGAAAATGAAATGCCACGCCATGCCCCTCTTCAAATCACAGGCGCTGCCCCGAGACCAATGAAACCTACGTTTAAGCCTTGGATTCGCACTTCAGAAGTCTACGCTTTCTTTCCCGCAAACAACCGCTTCCCTTCGATTATAGAATGCTCAGAATAACAGCAAAAAGGAGGGAAAATGACTCTGCACTCGCTTTTTTTTATTGTAGACCAGGGCAGCAATCATCGTGCCCGCGGCGAGCAGTGACAGCATTATTAGCGCTGAAATTCCGGAATCGTCCCCGTTGGAACTACCATGAGGTATCCGTACATCGGTGGGGTCGTGAATGACACATTCGTACCTGTGCGTTCCAGTTGTGTTAGTAACAATTAATTGATAGTTGACGCTACTCGTGAAGCTAGAGGACTGCGGGTCGGCTTAAAAGAATCAATTCTCACTTTCGTGCGCTGTGCGCTCTATTATTCGTGCGCGATCATCGTCAGTGTTTGTTTGATTTTCGGCAGTCTCCGAATCTTGTTGTGTATCTCCTTGACCCCATCCATCGTGTCCGCTCTTGTCTTTACGATTATGTCGTAAACACCATAAAGTGCATAGGCTTCTTCAACTCCCTTGGTCTTTCTCAGCGTGCTCATCAACTGCAAGTCGAATTCCTCCGTGCTTATCAAAATGTATGCCATAGGCATCCAAATCACCTCTTTTGCACAGTCTATGTCATGTTTGCTTTTTAGGGTTTGGGGCGGATTCAACGCGGCGGTTTTTTGGGACGGACTTAGCGTTATATGGCAGAAGAAGAGATAGTGAGATAAGGATCAAAACAAAGCTTCTGAACGCATGCAGAAAACAGGAATTGAACAGGAATGAAAAGAGCTAGAAAAAAACTTGCAAGAAAGAAAAGATACCTGAAAAGGATGCATAGAAAGGGAGAATGGAAAGAATGAGCGAATATCCTGCTTGGAAAATCAATGTTCCGTGTGACCAATCGCCGTTAGAGTTTGAATAAATCGGGCATCCTTTCGTCATACAATTGGCATGAGGCACAAATTTCTTATATGAAGGTTCAAATCCTTGATCAGTTACCGTGCAGACATGGGGGTTACAATTGGAAGAGACGAACATCGTTATTATCGGAGCAGGAATAGTCGGCTTAGCAGTCGCAGCGAAGATGTCGGAGAAAGCTGAGGGCATTCTGATCCTTGAGAAAAATGCCAAGTATGGACAGGAAACCAGCACTCACAACAGTAGTGTCGTGCATTCTGGTATTCATTATCCGAAGGGTTCCCTCAAGGCTAAGCTATGCGTCAAAGCCAACCCCATGGTCTTCGAGATGTGTGAAAAATACGAGCTTCCGTACAAAAAGCTGGGAAAATTAACGGTTGCCCTTACAGATGAGGAAATAGCTGCGCTGGAAAAACTGATGAAACAGGGACAGGACAACGGTGTCGAGGGACTGAGATTCCTCGACGGCGAGGCTGTTAAGAAGTTGGAACCAGGCGTTGAGGCTGAACGAGCTCTATATTCGCCTTCGACTGGGATAATCGAGCCAGACGAGCTGATGGCTCATTACAATGCTGAAGCAGCTAGAAACGGCTCGGTTCTATCTACAAACACTGAGGTTACTTCGCTGAGAAAAGTGAAAGACCTGTTTGAAATAGGCGGAATCAGCCAAGGCGAGAGATTTACCATCAAAGCAAAAACAGTAATAAACTGTGCGGGCCTGTACGCAGACAAAATAGCTCAAATGCTCGGAATAGACTTGGACAAGAACAAGTACAGGCAGCATCCCTGCAAAGGAGACTACTTCCGAACAGTCGGAAAACCCCCTGTCAAAATGCTGGTTTACCCTATCCCAGAGGGACCCGGACTGGGCATTCATCTGACTCCAGACTTGGCCGGCGCAGTCAGGCTTGGACCGAACGCTTACTATGTGGATAACATTGATTATGCAGTCGGATCAGACGAAAAGGAGTTCAGACAAGGCGCCGAAAGATACCTGCCTGGCATCAAGAGCTACCAGCTCATAGCTGATTTCGCCGGAGTGAGACCTAAACTTCAAGGGCCAGGCGACGGGTTCAGAGACTTTGTGATAAGAAACGAGGCAGACAAGGGTTTTCCAGGGTTCATAAACCTAGTGGGCATAGAGTCACCAGGCCTAACAAGCGCCCCAGCAATCGGGGAACTTGTCACAGAGATATACCAAAACGAAGTCAGATCATAAGCCTTCTTCAGAAAGAATACTGGAAACTTGAGTAAGCGGCTTGAGATTGAAGAAGTCCGGTGTTCCAAAACCAGACTGAAGAGAGTTCTCATTGATTCTCAGAAGACGCGCCAGCATAGTGTAGAGGGCGGGTGGTCCAAAACACGTAACACGTAAGTACTTGGAGATGTTTAGTCTAGGTTGAAGGGGAAGTGTAAATGAGGAGGCCAGTTTCTGGAGTGACGTTTGCTGGAATGATGTTGACCCTGCTTATGATCAGCACTCTATTTCTGGCGTTTAACGTGCAGCCTGCAAGATCATCACCAACAACCATAATCGTCCCAGACGACTATCCAACGATACAAGCCGCCATCAACAATGCTTCGGCGGGAGACACGATTTTCGTCAGGGCAGGAACATACGACTGCAACATCCGAATCGACAAGCCGCTCACTCTCAAAGGAGAAAACAACCAAAACACCACTCTCAGACTCCATGGAGGCGGGGACTTTAATGTTGGGTTCTACGTGAATGCAAGTGGTGTTACTATAAGTGGATTTCATCTGACTAGTGATTACGCAATGCTCATAATGGTTGATGAAAGAGCGGTGACAGCTGACAACTGCGTGATCAAGGATAATGTTCTGGAGGAATATGGTACGGATGCCCTCGTCCTCTTCGGTTCACAGGGCGATGAAGTGGTTGGGAATGTGATATCGAGTCAGGGTGGGTCCTGCATGTATCTAGTGTCCTCAAGCAACTGTTTGCTAATGAACAACAGTCTTTCAGGATCAGAATGGGTAGGCATTATGCTTGATTATTCTTCAAACAATAATACAGTTTCGAACAATTTCATAACAAATCAGATCGATTCAACAGGGTTAACATTCGGAGCAATCACTCTCGGCGCCACTTCTTCTGGTAACACTGTGACCGGTAACACGCTGGTGAACAATGATTATGGTGTGAGCTGTGGCCAGTATACAGAGAACAACGTTATCTATCATAACAACTTTGTGGGTAATAAGCAGCAAGCCAACGACTGGCTGATCAATATGCCGCGTACGAATTTCTGGGATAATGGTTATCCCTCAGGCGGGAATTATTGGAGCGACTACCGCGGCAATGACTCGTTCAGTGGGGCTTACCAGAATGTGACTGGTAGTGACGGAATCGGGGACGCTCCGCTCGTTATTGATGCTGTTAGTAGTGATCGTTATCCGCTTATGAGCCCGTGGAAGAATCCTGTTGGAGACGTGAACATGGACGGCAAAGTGGATGGGAGAGACATAGCCATAGTTGCGCGGGCTTTTGGATCAATTCCTGGAGACCCAAGATGGAACGCTCTGGCCGACGTGAACGATGACGGAAAAATAGATGGGAAAGACATCGTCACAGTGGTAAAGCTCTTCGGCAAGAGCTAATACGCAACTTCACATATCAAAGATCAGTTACGGTCTGCTTGTCCATGGAGATAGATTGATTTACTTTGCCCGAGATCTTAGCGTTCAAACTGTTTCTCGCTGATGCCGGGTTCTTTCCGCACCGTCGTCTTGGCAGCGTATTTTAGAGAGCCTTTTCCCTTGTAAGTCTGATTCCAATAATGTGAATTCCAATCCTCAGGTTCAGGTTTATCTTCCATCTTCATACCCTCTAGAAGTTATAGAAGTTGCAGAAGTTACTAATTCTACTGACTTTAGACTATAAGACAATAAGCCCAGCTATCTAGTACAGACCGCGGTCTTGGGATTATGACAAGCTATATTTGAGTAAAGACTACTCTACGATGAAGAGCGCGACTTTCTTATGAAAATGCGGACAGAATTCGATTCTCTTGGCCGAAAACTTGTCCCTAAAGATGCCTATTACGGTGTTCAGACTGTGCGGGCTGTGGGCAACTTTCCAGTCAGCGGGGAGAAGTCACCTTTCGTTTTCATTAGGGCTTATGCCTTCTTGAAGAAGGCGGCTGCCATTGCGAACGTGCAGGTTGGACGGCTTGATGGGAAAGTTGGCAGGGCAATCGTGGAAGCATGTAACGAGGTTTTAAAGGGAAGGTTGGTAGAGCAATTTGTCGTTGACGTCTTTCAAGCCGGGGCTGGCACGTCTTTCAACATGAACGTGAACGAGGTCCTTGCAAACCGGGCGCTCGAAATATTGGGTCGAAAGAAGGGAGACTACGCGTATGTTAGCCCAAATGACCACGTGAACATGGGTCAATCGTCGAATGACACTTTTCCAACCGCTCTCCATGTGGCTATTCTGATGGCGTTACGTCCCCTATTGGCTGAACTTGATAGGCTGGCGAGAGCTTTCGAGGATCTTGGAAAGAAGTATTCAGGGGTCATAAAATCGGGGCGAACGCACCTCAGAGACGCCTTGCCAGTTACCTTGGGTCAGGAGTTCGGTGCGTATGCAGTTGCCGTCAGGAACACGAGGGACCAGATCGAAGAAAGGAGTCTTCGCTTGAGAGAGGTGGCCTTAGGGGCAACGGCGGTTGGAACAGGAGTCAACGCTGATCCGAAATTCAAGGAGATTGCCATCAAGGAGCTAAGCAAGATGACCGGTTTTCAACTTCGTGCTGCACGTAACCCTTTTGAAGCGCTTCAAAGTCGAAACGCCATCGCGGCAGTCTCAGGAGGAATTAAAGAGTTGGCACTTGAGCTGATTAGAATAGCGAACGACTTGAGGCTGCTTTCCTCCGGACCAACGACAGGTCTGGCTGAAATTGAACTGCCGGCAGTGCAGCCTGGCTCATCTATCATGCCAGGAAAGACCAATCCAGTGATGGCTGAGTGCCTCAACATGATTGCCTTCCAGGTCGTCGGCAACGAGTTGGCAATTTCCCTTGCTGTTCAAGCTGGACAACTCGAATTGAACGTCATGACGCCAGTGATTATGCGCAACATTCTGCAGTCAATTCAAATTCTCGCGAATTTCTTGCACATGTTCACAGAGAAATGCGTTCAGGGGATCACCGCCGATGAGAAAAAATGTGCAGCCAACGTTGAAAGAAACCCGTCGTTAGCGGTTTTTCTATCACCCAGTATTGGCTATCTGGCTTCGGGTAAAATTGCCGACCAATCAATGAACGAGAAAAGATCCGTGAAAGAAATTGCGCTTGAAAAAAAGATTCTTACTCCTGAGCGGGCACAGCAGATCTTCAGCCGTGAGTCCCTCCTCGGGAAACGTGTAAACACGAAGTCCATGCATCATCCAAGGAATCGGACCCAGAAATGCGTCTAGACTCATGAAAATTGCGGATAATGAGATAATGTGGCATTGTGCTCCTAATATTCGCATCGACGGATCTGAGGCTATCGAGGTTCCAGAGCTCTTCTCAATATCTCTGCTTTGTCTGTTTTCTCCCAGGTGAAGTCTGGATCGTTTCTTCCAAAATGACCGAATACCGCCAATTTTCTATATATCGGCCTAAGCAGATTCAAATGGTCTATGATTGCTTTTGGTCTCATATCGAAATTCTTTTTCACCAATTCCAGAATCTTTTCGTCAGGCACCTTTCCCGTGCCAAAAGTATCGACCATCACTGACACAGGCTGTGCCACACCGATTGCATAAGATATTTGGACCTCGCATCGGTCTGCCAAGCCTGCAGCAACGATGTTTTTTGCAATGTACCTTGCCATGTAGCAGCCGGACCTGTCCACTTTTGACGGGTCTTTCCCAGAAAAGCATCCTCCACCGTGGCTTCCAACGCCGCCATAGGTGTCGACTATAATTTTTCTTCCTGTTAAACCTGAATCTGCAAGCGTCCCTCCAAGCACGAACCTTCCTGTCTCGTTAACGTAGTATTTTGTTTTTTCGTCTAACATGCTCGAAGGGATGACCTTTTTTATAACTTGGTTTATTATGTCTTGCTTCATCCTTTCTCTATCAACGCTCTCAATATGCTGCGCAGCAATCACGGCAGCCTCCACCCTCTTCGGTTTTCCGTCTACGTATTCGACCGTGACCTGCGACTTACCATCAGGCCTCAGATAAGGCAGAATTTTGTTCTTCCTGCATTCAGAAAGCCTTCTTACGAGACCGTGCGCGAGCATTATCGGGAGAGGCATCAGTTCTTTTGTTTCGTTTGTTGCGTACCCGAACACCATTCCTTGGTCTCCGGCTCCTTGCTCATGAGTCTCGGTTTCGTTGACTCCCATTGCAATATCCGGGGACTGCTCCGTTACTGAAACCAGAACACCGCAGGTTTCCCAATCCATCCCGTCTCTAGCGTTGTCCAACCCGATTTCCTTCAATGTTTTCCTGACAATGTGAGGTATGTCAACGTAGCAAGCGGTTGTGATTTGACCTGTTACAACGACGTTTCCCTGCATTATCAGTGTCTCACAATCAACGCGTGCTTTAGGATCTTTTTCCAAGATGGCATCCAAGACAGCGTCCGATACTTGGTCTGCAACCTTGTCGGGATGACCCTCCGCTACTGATTCGGAAGTGAACAGGTATCTTCCATTGTTTATCATGAGAATCCTTCAGTTGGATTTGCAATACGGGCTTTTAATGATTTCGTTTCATAGTTCTGTGCAGTCTTCGTCGGACTTAGGTTCATGTGAAAAATCGTCAGATGCCCTTGAAAACTAGCCCTCGGAACTTGGATTTCGCATTTTCATACGCGACCTCCACTCCCAAGCACGTACTTTCCATTTATCTCTCCCACTCCACTCACCAACATCAAAGTTCCTTGTGCACAAGTTCAATCTCACCCTATCTACAAGGTACTGTTAAGTTATTTGTCGTGGCTTAGCCTTTTAGATTTTTCTTATGCGAATCCACATGACTTATTCGCACAATTCTGTTATCAGAAAGCTAAGATAGAACCTCGTTAATATCAAGAGTGGAAAAATCATCAATGACGATGTCTGCTTCTGACAAGTCCTGATTGCCACTTCTGGGATTCCTGTATCCGATGGTCTTCATTCCTGCTCGTTTTGCTGCCTTTACGCCTAGTTCCGCATCCTCTATTACGACGCATTCTTGAGGTCTTGTGCTTAGTGCGCGGGCAGCCTTCAAATAGATTTCTGGGTCGGGCTTACTATGTATGATGTCTTCGGCTCCCATAAAACAGTCAAACAAATATGTTATTTGCAATTTTTCCAGAATGTATTCTATCCACTTTTTGTTGGAACTCGAAGCGATCGCAAGTCTGACTTTTGCTTTCTTAAGCCTATGAAATAACTCTATAACTCCTCTTGTGGGCTCGGCATCTTCGTCCAGGAGACGGAAAAAGCTTTGTTCTTTGATTTTGACCATTTCCTGAAAAGTTGTCTTCAATTGATGTTTGCGTATTAACTCCGTGAACATCGTTTTTGCTGTGGTCCCGGCGTACTTTTGCAGTTCGTCGGTGGAAACAGTGACACCAAACTTGAGAAATGCTTGCTTTTCAGCTTCAATGTGGGCGTCTTCACTGTTTACTATCACTCCGTCAAGGTCAAAAATAACAGCCGTTTTCATTTTCTAACCGCGATCCGGAGATTCGAAGATCATCGCGGCTCTGCTCATTATGTCCTTGATAGGCAACTGTTGGGGGCAAAGCTTCTCGCAGTTTCCGCATCTCTTGCATCTCTTGGCCTGGCTTTCAGGAGTAATGTGTTCCCAATACTTCTTTTTGATCTCGTCCTTGTCGCTTTGCACGTAATATTCGTTGTATAACGAGATGATATCGGGTATTTTGACCCCTTCTGGACAGGGCAAGCAGTATCTGCATGCTGAGCATCCGACGAATCCCAGCTTCTTATATTCTTGAACAACTCTCCTGATGAGCTGCAGTTCCTTCTTGCTAAGCATGCCTGGACCCGAACGGTCAGCGCTTTCTACGTTTTCTGTCACTTGCTGCATATTGCTCATGCCGCTTAGCACGACGGATACTTCAGGATGATTCCAAACCCACATGAGCGCCCACTCTGCTAGGGGCCTTTTCACTTCGGCACGATCCCAGAGCTTCTGTATCTCTTCTGGAGGCTTGAAAGCCAGCCTTCCGCCCGCTATAGGCTCCATCACAACGGTGGCAAGTCCCTTGGATGCTGCGTACTTCAAACCTTTTGTTCCAGCCTGAAATCGCGCGTCAAGATAATTATATAGTATCTGACAAAACGTCCATCCATCGTAGCTGTCAATAATCTTCTTGAAAGCCTCATATTCATCATGGAAGCTGAAGCCTAGGTGCTTGAATTTTCCCTCGTCTATCTTCTTTTCGGCCCATTCTAGAACGTTTAATTCTTTGAGTTTCTGAAATCGCTCACCGGTTAGCCCATGTAGCAGATAAAAATCCACGTAGTCCGAATCGAGCCTAGTGAGCTGCTCGTCAAGGTAAACATCCATGTCATGCTGAGACTTCACTAGCCAAGTGGGCATTTTCGTTGCCAGTTTTATCTTCTTTCGATATCCGTCACGCAGTGCCCTGCCAAGAATTGTTTCGCTGTTTCCTCTGTGATAAACGTAAGCCGTGTCAACGTAGTTCACCCCGTGGTCAATGGCATATCTGATCATCTTCGTTGCTTCCTGTTCGTCTATTTTGGAAGCATCATTACCGATTATCGGAAGCCGCATTGCTCCGAAACCCAAGGCGGAAACTTTCCAATCCAACTTTTCTCCAAAGTTTCTGTATCTCAAAGATTCCCCAACGCCTCAAATGCTAATGGCAGGTTTTGACTAAGAAAACAGTGGAGTTTAAAGCTTCTCCTTGGAAGGGAATTAGTCTAAGCTGAAGAGATAGGCACCCGTGTGTAGCCCGCCCTAGCCACATCGTCATCGAATTGGGAAAAGGTGGAGCACGCGGCACAGTCTGAAGCGCGCGCGGTTATAGACTCTTTTTGGAAGTGATGGGATGCGTCATGCATGCAGAAGAATTCTGCGTGCAAATTAAAAGAGGAAAGGACTATGCATGACGCACCTTACCCTTATTGAACGATACAAGGCAATATAAAAGTTACATTCATCAAGGGTTTCTGTCGGAATCTAGATAACATATCAGGTTGTTGGATTTTATTTCGTTTGAAACAAAGTTTGCAGGGCTAGTTTTCAAGGGCATCCAAACCTACTGTTCGCCCTGCGGACAATAGGCTCGTTTGGGGTCGCCATGACAGATAAGTTCACAGAGTCCTCTGCGTGTAGAAAGATTTTTCTTCAGGTGTTCGCAGTATTAGCGCGTGCCAAGTTATCATGGCTAACTAGAGTTAAATTGATCGTCTTCGCATATTTCAGAATCAGAGGAGTAATGTAAGAAATGATAGAAGAGTTGCCTGCTGAGAAGCTCAGGAAAGAATGCCCCTCCAATCTTATGCAATGTGAAACCACACAGGGAGTATCGCCTCTCCAGGTGATCGTCGGCCAAAAAAGAGCTGTGAGGGCGCTCAAGTTTGGGCTGGGGATCAAGGAGCGAGGGTTCAACATCTACGTAGCAGGATATCCTGGAACTGGCAGAACAACAGCCGTCAAGGGTTTTTTGGAAGAAATGGCCAGAACCAAACCTGTCCCTGATGACTGGTGCTATGTGAACAACTTCTCCAACCAGTATGAGCCTAAAGCAATAAGGCTGCCTGCAGGCAGGGGTAAGGAATTCCGAACAGACATGAGGAAATTCGTGGAAGAAGCGAGAAGAGCTCTTCCCAAGGCTTTTGAAAGTGAAGACTATGCCAAAAAGAGAGAAGCAACGTTGGAGGAATTGGAAAATCAGAGAAAGCAACTCATCGATCAACTCGACACTAAAGCCCAAAGCCAAGGCTTCATAATCCAAGGTACACCCGTTGGGTTCCTTCTGATTCCTGTTGTGAAAGGTAAACCGGTCAACGATGCAGAATTCCTGAGTCTGCCCCCGAAGACCAAGGCAGAGCTTCAACAGAAAAGGGAACTGTTGGAAGTGGATTTGCGAAGCGCCATGAGGCAATTCTCAGACATGGACAGGAAGATCCATCAAGAAATTGAAAAACTAAACCGAGACGTTGCCCTCTATTCTATCGGTCACCTCGTCACCGATCTTACGGAAAGATACAAGGACATTCCAGATGTCGCTGCTTACCTAAAAAGCGTGCAAAGCGATATTCTTGAGAGTCTGTCTCACTTCATAAGAGGAGCTGAAGCTGAACCGAAAACTCCTTTTCCAATTCCTTGGGCTAGAGAAGTTCCGTTCAAAAAATACGAGGTAAACGTCATCGTCGACAACTCAGACATGAAAGGAGCGCCTGTAACAACGGAATTCCACCCAACTTACCAGAACCTTTTTGGCAGAGTAGAGAAGGAGGCTCAGTTCGGCGCCCTTGTTACTGACTTCACCATGATCCGCAGTGGATCGTTGCACAAGGCCAATGGCGGATATTTGATTCTTCCAGTCGAGGAGTTGCTTCGCAATCCATTTTCTTATGACGGTTTGAAAAGAGCCCTCAGGAACGAGCAGATAAACATTGAAGATGTGGAAGAGCGTTTGGGCTTCCTTACGACCAAGAGTTTGAAGCCCCAGCCTATTCCTCTGAGCACCAAGGTGATCATCATCGGAGACCCCTATCTTTATCAACAACTTTACGTTTTGGACATGGAATTTAACGAACTTTTCAAGGTTAAGGCAGATTTCGACACGACCATGGATCGAACAGAAGAGAACATGCGACAATATGCAGCCTTCGTCTGCTCACTTTGCCAAAAGGAGAATCTCAAGCACTTAGATGGCTCAGGCCTGGCAAAATTGATCGAGCATAGTTCAAGACTTGCCGAGGATCAACAGAAACTCTCTACTAGGTTTGCCGAGGTTGCTGATGTCGTGCGCGAAGCGAACTTCTACGCTACGGAGGAGAACTCAGAATTCGTGACGGGGGTTCATGTGAAAAAGGCCGTCGAAGAGAAGATTTACCGCTCGAAACTCATCCAGGAAAAGATTGAAGAAATGATCCAAAGAGGAATTCTGCTCATCGATACGGACGCAGAGAACGTAGGCCAGGTGAATGGTCTCTCAGTAATCAGCCTGGGTGACTTTGAATTTGGCACTCCCTCACGCGTAACAGCGAGCGTCGGCCTAGGTCGAGAGGGGGTCATAGATATTGAGAGGGAAGCACAAATGGGTGGACCCATCCACACCAAAGGGGTCCTCATTCTCGGCGGGTACCTAAACGAGAAGTTCGCCAGGGACAAGCCGCTCAGCCTCTCAGCCCGACTCGTTTTTGAACAGAACTACGAAGGAGTCGAGGGTGACAGCGCCTCAAGCACCGAACTCTATGCTATCTTATCCATTCTGTCTGGACTTCCAATAAAACAGAATCTCGCCGTAACGGGTTCCGTGAATCAGAAAGGTGAAGTTCAAGCCATAGGCGGCGTGAACGAGAAAATCGAAGGGTTCTTTGAAGTCTGCAAAGCCAAAGGGTTCACTGGCAAACAAGGGATAATGATGCCAGAAAGCAACGTGCAGAACCTGATGCTGAAGGAGGAAATAGTGGATGCTGTCAAAGAGGGGAAATTCCACATATATCCTGTCAAGACGATCGACGAGGGAATAGAAATCCTAACTGGGGTCAAAGCTGGCACAAGAGGAAAAGATGGAACCTTCGAAAGTGGAACGGTTAATTACAAAGTAGACGAGCGGCTTAAAGAGATGGCTGAAAGACTCAAGGCATTTCCACAATTCTTCCTGGAAGGCGGAAGGAAAAGCGAAAGTTAACCTCCCTAAAACGTTGAACGCGTGGCTTTAATTCGTGCCGCTTGAAAGCAAGGATTAAAATTGGGGGGGAACTTCCGTATGGATTCTAGTCTTGCGTGGTGAATATGAAATGTTTGAATTTGGAAGCGTGAGGTTTAGACCGGTGGAAAGAGAAGACCTGAAAGTGATTCATGAGTGGGAGAACGATTTTGAGGTCATTATGTATTCTAGGCAGAGACCGATAAACTTCGTGAACATGGCGCAGCTGGAGAAACAGTACGAAGACTGGGTGAAAAACGATAAAGAGCTTCATTTCATCGTTGAACTTGCGGATTCGAAAGAACCTATTGGAACAGCCCGCATAGAGAAGTCTGACTGGGGCAACGTCAGGGGAGCCACCATAGGCACATACATAGGTAGGAAGGAAATGTGGGAGAAAGGCTTGGGCCATCAGATCACAGTGGCACTCTTGGAAATGTGCTTCAATCAGTTGAACATGGAACGTTGCGATGCATGGAGCGGAGGCTTCAACAATCGTGCCCACAAGGTTTTGGAGTCCTGCGGGTTCAAGAAAGCTGGGTCCATGAGGGAAGCAGCCTTCGTAAATGGGAGAAAATGGGACGGCTACTACTTCGACGTCCTCAGGAGCGAGTACCTCAACATAAGAAGCAACTTGCTACGACAAACATTGGGAGACAAATCTGAAGACTACATCAAACGGCACTGCACCATAAAGGGATACTGACCGCACTCGGAAAGTCTGGGGTTCAAATTCCTAGAGACCCGAACCACTTCAGGCTCGAATCTAATTAAGCGCGCGCTACTATAGCACGCGCTAACATGGTCGTTAATAGGCTCAGAATCTGTGAACACTGTAGTTCAGAGATTGTTAATGGAACTAGCCGATTTCCTTAAAACTGCGCTTTCTCAACTACTATTGTTTTGCATTAGTGGACTAATGTAGAACCTATTAAATCCTTGGAAGATAGCCATTGTACGGAAGGCGAAATCATGGGCGATCACCGATGCGAGAATTGTGGGAAGATGTTCTACACCCGATATGTGCAATACATAGGCAAGTGCTTATGTCCAGAATGTAGGAGCAAATTGGGAGCAGCCAAAAAAGAAAAGGAATACGGGGAAGCAAAAGAATACTGGGAAGCGAGGAAAAAGGAAGTGCGGGACTTTTGATTGCTTCTTTTGGCACAGCGCGCGCTCCCTCATCCTAGATTCCGGTTTTAGACGCAGCATTCACTTCGTATTCAGGTGAAGGTTATGATTCTTGTTTGTTGTTACTATTTGATTCTGGGAAGGCGCGCGCGCAGTAATTCTATTTCCCAACTCGAAAGGCCCAATTCAGGTAAGTGCGAAAATCCCATGAGAGCACCAGAGAAGGCTCTACATAACAATGAAGACTGCATTTTTGGCAGTTCTTTGTTTCGTTCCAGTCAAATCCAGAGATAGCAGTCTTAATGCTGGTTTCAAAAACAGAGACGTTAGTCGCGTATTCATTCCGAACATAACAAGGCAGGACCAATTTTCCCTCTGGACCCACATTAACTAATGACCAAGGTTTGCACTTCCAACTCTTCTCTTTTGCCATAACTCTAAAATAACCGATTGAATTCACGAGGGGATAACCCTTCTTCTTCAACTCAGAAAGTTTTCCAGCTATCTCTCTGATTTCGTGACTGGCAGGTGCGTACGCCTCGGCGTTGCAGTACTCATGCGCTACGGCCACGGATATTTTTATATCCAATTCCTTTGCCAACTTTACCAAATCTTCAATCTCATGGACATTCTCAGCCATTATCGTCGTATTGATTGTTACTGAGACCTTCTCTCTAGATGCAATTATGCCTCTTACCGCTTTTCCAAAACAACCACTAACGCCTCTTATCATATCATGAGTTTTTTCTAGGCCATCTAACGAAACATAGACGACACCATTGATGTACGAGGCTATCTCGTCTATTCTGGATTCGAGGAGAGTCCCATTAGTGACGAGGCTTGTGTGCAAAGGCAGAGACCGAGAAAAAGCAAGAATGGTGACCAAATCATTTCTCAGGAACGGTTCTCCGCCTTCAAACGCGATCCCACAAGCACCCGAATCATAAATCCGCCTCAGAATTGCCTTTTCTCGCTCTATACTAGAATCTCTGGTGGATCTTTTCCAGAAGGGACACATCTTGCATCGTAGATTGCAGTTATATGTTAGCTTGTGCCCACAAAACAACGGAACTCTTGCTCCAAACATGTTTGAGAATAGCCCACGGTAAATCCTCAGACCCAGCCACAACGTTTCCAAATGGCAGCTTGCGTTTTTTTCTCCGGTAGAATAGTCGGGAACCCGTCTCATTTCCAAGGTCACTTAAATATTATTTGTAAATCCATCTAATAAAACGAGTTCGTTTCTCAGCACTAAAGTTACTTTGTTTTTCCTTTTTGAGCAGTTTTCTAACTTCATCGGAAGTCAAGCCTTTAGGTCCGCGCTTAGCAAGTAGCATATGAGATATACTGGCGAATGCGCCATGGAAATGATATATAAATAATGCTGTCTATAACTTTGAAACGCGGTAAGTCATGCCAAAATGTCCGAATTGCACAGCGAACATGTCAAGAACCACAAAAACATGGAACTTTGGGCGATTCACAGTCAAGATGTATAAGTGCACTAAGTGTGGAAATCAATTTAGAGAATATTTCATGGGAAGCACGTTGCGATTTGTTTTGAGCGCGCACAACGGTGGTTTGGGAAAGATTAAAGTGAGCAAAGAAACGACAGATAGGCATAAAACCTATCAATGACCCTTCTCTCTCGCACACGCTTTTCTCTTTTAGCCTAACCTCTTCAGCATCAGGAGGGGCAGAGACCCGTATTCTCGCTTGCTTTTCTCGCACGCACGCTAGTTCCAGTCTTGGCCGATTGCACACAGAAAAAATATAAGATAAATCGTGCGTATAGGTACTGAGGAGTAGCTATGCCTGAAAAGAAAAAAGGAGCCCTCGCGATTAAGAAGGCAAAGAAGACTGTGCTTGCCGTTAGGAAACCTCAGCCTAGGATGATTCAAGACTTTAATAATTTGTTGGACACCTTTCGGGATGAGTTTGGAGGTTACTTGTGGGATCCCTATAGGGGATTCGAGTGGCCTGTCGAATATGAACTGCCGATGCGAATACCAGTCGTTGATGTCATCGACTCTGCCAACGAGTACGTCGTGAAAGCGGAGCTTCCAGGGTTGAAAAAGGAAAACGTGCAGATTGAAGTGGCGCCGAACGAGTTGTCAATCACCGCTAGAGCTGGTGTCGAGACGGAGGAGAAGGGAAAAACCTATTTGCATAGGGAAAGGGCGTTCTCCACGTTCCGCAGGCGCATAGGGTTTGGGCAAAGCATAGATACAGAAAAAGCGTCAGCAAACATGGCTGAAGGAATCCTTGAAATAAAGCTTCCCAAGCTCGAGCCCAAGCTTGAAAAGAAAACCAAAAGGCTAACACCCCAATAAACCCTTTTTTTCCATTTAGCTAGTTAACTGGACCGTTCAAATAAGTAGCACTTACCTTCTACATTATGGTATGGCGTGCGCGAGGTGATGATATGGACGAAGTGAAATCGAATGTAAGCTATGAATGCAAAAAATGTGGTGCAAAAGGAACGTTAGTTGAAAGCGTTGAGTCAATCGATTTGAACGAAATCAAGAAGTTACCTTGCGGTTGTCCAGCGGAAAACGGCATATTTCAAATTTTCCATTTCAGACTTCATAAGGGGTAAGAAGAAACATTGATAGCACGCGCTTTTCATGGAAATAAGATCGCAGGTCTCCAGATGATGGCTTAAGCGCTTAAATGAGTAAACAGATACCCTTATAAGTGAGTATGCACATTATAGCCTATGAGGATAAGCAAAAAGGATGGATGTACGACGATAACAGGAATAAGAACGATACTTGGTATATGGCAATTTGCTTATTGGAAGAACATCTGACACGTGGGAATCGTGCACATAAACTGAAACATATACAAAAAAAGGTTAGTAATTCAAATGGGGCGAATTTGCGTGGAGCTCCCAGATGAACTGGAGAAGAAGCTTAGGTTCAAGGCCATCGAGAGATTTGGTGGCAAGAAAGGCGACCTCTCAAAGGCTGTCGAAGAATCTGTAAGAACATGGGTTGCCTTAGACAAGTAGACGCACGAACAAATCGCACATCATAAAACGCCCCTCAACAAAAGCTCCACGTTTCGAGTTGCATTCACTATCATAACAACAACTTTCTTGGGAGAAAGGATTTGTCGGCGAAGGGCTCTTTTTCGGCTTCCTCTCGCCTCAACCACCGGCTAATTTAATGTTCTTTACGCCGCTACGCAAGCGTTGCGCGATTCACGGTGCGACAAACTTTAATCTCGCACTGTTTATTCATCTATCGTATTTTTGTGGCTAATTTCTGTGTTCGTGAGATTCCTCTTCAGATTCTTTTTCCCTCTCTTGTTCTTCCTCGCTAGCTTCTTCTCCTGCGTTTCTTGCTTTTTCTTCAGCTTCCCCTTTTGGGGGGTAAGCCCCGTCTAGCCAAGCCATAAACTGCTCTTTGCTTTCAGAATCGGAAAAGACCCACTCACATAGTTCACTGACGACGATGTTGACTTCAAGTTCGTGATCGTCGGCCAGATGCTTCAGGAACTGCGTCCACTTTTCAGGGAGAGATACTGTTAACCCAACCATCTTGCCTTTTCACCATGGTCATGTACCAATCAAGCCATATTTAAGCTTCAAACCTGCTGCGCGCGCTAGGAGCATAAGATGGAAATGCAGGGTAGCTTCCGGGAACTGGGAAAAAGAGAATACTGTGGGTTCTACCTTTGTTCTTTCACCAATAGCAGTCTCTTTGCGATCTCTTTGGAGATCTTTTCAAGACCCCCAGCTAATTCTGCTCGGGAAACATCATCTATCTGATACACCTTTCCATTCTTATCGATGAAGACCAGGTCCAACTTCCTTTTTTCCATTCTTTCACCTCTTTCGAATTCTATTGTTCACTTTTTAGTCTCTTGCCGGCGCCAGCTTAGCTTGACAAAGAGAGTAATCCCTTTTTTGCCAATCAATCCGCTCTTTCTGTTTCTTGACTAGCGTGCGTGCGCTGACCCTGAATGAAACGTTTGTCCAGAATGTTTGGGTATGGTATGACTCAACCTTCCCTTTTGATAATATGCCTTGAATGTCTTCTTGCATTTGGAGCAAACAAAAAGCTTGACGTGAAAATCGGCAAATTCCCACTCAGTCGATGAATCTAATGCTTCGTTTCCACACCTAGGACACAACACCATTGTCTGATCCACACTTTCAGTATCAACAAAATCGAAGATAAAAGTTTCGAAAGTAAAGCTCATTACTCTTTCCGGTTTGGTCTGGACAAGCTTCCATGAGTATTTCATAGCTTGCACTAGGTGTTAACCTAAGAAAAAGCGCGCGCTAGTAGTTGGTGGCGCGCCCTAATACTCTGGTGGCATGCCGCCATAGCCGCCGCCTGGACCTCCAGGAGGCATAGGCGGGGCTCTAGTCTTTCCTGCAGCGATGACATCATCGATCCTCAGTAACATTCTGGCAGCTTCAGTGGCAGACTTGATTATCTGTTTCTTAACGGCGAGGGGTTCGTAGACTCCTAGTTTCAACATGTCTTTTATTTTTCCTGCGAAAACATCGACACCTGCCCATTTTTCGCCCTTCTCATGGCGAGCCCTGAGCTCTGACAGAACATCAATTGGATCAAGCCCGGCATTTTCACCTAAGGTTAACGGCACGATCTCTATGGCCTCGCCGAAGCTCTGGACGGCAAGTTGCTCTCTGCCCGGCAGAGATTCAGCGTAGCCTTTCAGTGCTCTAGCGATCTCCATCTCTGGAGATCCTCCTCCCGCAAGGATTTTGGGTTCCTGAACTACATCTCGGACTACGCACAATGCGTCGTGAACTGAGCGTTCAGCTTCATCAACGAAGCGTTGTGTTCCGCCTCGTATTAGAATAGCTACTGAGTGCGGATTCTTGCATCCTTCGATGAAGGTCATCTTGTCGTCTCCTATTTTGCGCTCTTCAACGAATTCAGCATAACCCAAGTCGCTTTTGGTGAGTCCTTCCAGGTTAGTGACGATTTTTCCACCTGTTGCCTTTCCGAGTTTCTCCATATCTGACTTCTTAGCTCGTTGCACGGCTAGGATTCCTTTCCTGGCCAAGAAGTGCTGGACCATGTCGTCTATGCCTTTCTGGCAGACAACGACGTTGGCGCCTGAGACAGCTATCTTTTCAACCATTTGTTTGAGCATATTTTCCTCTTCATGCATGAAGGATTCTATCTGTTCTGGGCTTTCGATGTTGATTTTAGCATCGAACTCGGTCTTTTCAATTTCAAGTGCGCTTTCTAACAATGCTATCTTTGCCTTTTCGACCCGTTTAGGCATGCCTGAATGCACAACTTCCTTATCGAGAACCAACCCTTCAATGAGCTTGGTTTCAGCCGCAGATTCGCCGGGCTTCTTCTCCACCATTATATCGTCCAAGTCTACTTTGTACTCGTCTCCAACTTTTTGGGCCACATGTAAAACGGCTTCAACAGCTATTTCGGCAAGCTGCTCCTTGTTCTCAGACACCAGCTTACTGGCCATAGATGTAGCAGCAACCTTCTCCAAGAACTCCTTTCCTGTAGGCTTAACTGGAATCGCAATGTTTTCAAGGGTTTCAAGAGCTTTATCAGCTGCTTTACTGTATCCTTCAACGATTACTGTTGGATGAACGCCCTTGTCTATCAAGTCTTCAGCCTTTCCCAAGAGTTCGCCTGCCACTATGACCACCGTGGTGGTTCCATCTCCCACTTCCGCGTCTTGAGTCTTAGCTACTTCCACCATCATCTTAGCAGCTGGATGTTCAATAGCCATCTCGTCAAGGATTGTTCTTCCATCACTGGTAATGGTTACATCGCCAGAACTATCCACTAACATCTTATCCATACCTTTAGGCCCTAATGAACTCTTGACCACTTCTGCTATTGTTCTTGCAGCCATAATGTTATTGCGTTGAGCATCCCTTCCCCTAGATCTTCCAGATCCTTCCCTCAGAACTAGAACAGGCACACCACCTGCTTGCGCAGACAAACCTTCATTCCTCCATATATGATTACCACTAATCTATTCAGCTAAGTTATACTTTTCGTTTATCATTTAACAACAAATAGCGCCTTGCTCACTGGTCCAAGTTCTCAAAGGCCAAAGATTTCGAAAACAGAATCCCAAGCCTAGCGCGCGCCGAAAACGCGCTCATGCAAGGAAGAGAGATGACGCCACAAAAGATGAAACGCCCACACACACGCGCGCTAAGAATCTTATAAGTGCGTACAGAAATAGTACACTATGTGGATAATGGTGAATTGAAAATGAAGGCACTAAAGTCGAGATATAAGTACCCCATCGAGTACGAGTTGAATCCTACTTCAATAGATAAAGGAAATAACTGGGTAACATTGACACTGAGAAACACATCAAGGGACACTCTTAGAGGAGTCGACATACAATTGCACTCTTTGGATACATATTACCTAACTGTCTATGGAACATGGTATGGATTTGGATTTGGACAATACCTTAAGGAGTTGAAGCCAAATGAAGAGGTCGAACTGGTTTTCCGGATTAATGCATTAGGGTCAGCTGATGTATACGCCACCATCATGGCACGTGAAGAAAAAAACTACTTCTGGTGGGAATCCAGCTGGATTCACATCTACGTAAGCGATGAAAAAGCGGAACTCGAACGCCTACTGGTGCTTTCGCACCCATATACGCAAATTGGAAAGACCCTCTCGGCCGAGGCAACCGTCAAGGGCCTGAGAAAAGGTACAGGAATGAAACTGGAATTCTGGGTGGAACCCCCCTCAGGAAAGTCTGAAAAGCAGGCCACAACAGAAATAAAGGAACTTTCCGCCGGAGAGGAAGCCCGTTACTCAGCCGAGTTCACGCCCAAGCAAGTGGGAGTCTACACGATACACGCGTATTTATACGATGGATGGCAAAGAATAGGGCACAAGACAAATTACATTTATGCTCAAAGACAATAGCAATCACCAAGCCAACTTAATCTCCAACTCCCTTTTTTTGTTTAACAAATGACCGCCCCTACGCGCGCGAGCTCATTCAAGGCTTGACATCCTCGTTATGATTCCATTGTTATTATGAAGGCGAGTTTTGTAGATGATCTCACCTTCATATTCTTACTTAACAGCTTATCATAGCTAGAAGAAAATTGCTTGGCTATGCTTCTTACTTGATCCTCTAGGTTCTGCTTTTCACCCAAATTCGTAAAGATACTGACACTGACATGGATTCCAGACGATTTTGTTTCGGATTCTGCAAATTCCGTTTTAGGCTCTGATAGTAGAGCTTGAATGAATTCCATGCCTTCCGAGAATCTTTGTTCAGTCTTCACTTTCTGCAAATTTGGGAAATAAGCCGCACGACGTTTGTCCCTAGGGTTTCTTTCCGTCCTCATAAAGCCAAGTTGTTCAGATTTCTTTATCATAGAGTAAATCTTTCCACGACTAACCTTAGTTGTCGCCCTGATTTTTTCAACAAATTCCTCTGAGCCAATTCCCTCGGGGTTCTCTCTAAGAAGCTTGTACATTTCCTTTTTCACCAGCTCGTCTTTTTTGTATCTTCCTACACTTGTAATTGAATCCAATCTGTTCACCAGTTTAGATTTAATAGGTGAAAATAGATTAATAAAACTTCGTTTAAACTCTAGTTTTGAGGTCAAAAAACGCCACACGAAGAAACTAGGAAAATAAGCGCGCTTATCCGCAATATTCAATCAACGGGCATTCGCCACAAAAGCGCGCGCTTTTCTCAATTCATGTAGGGATTTCTGCTGTCAACTGCGTCGATTCAGCATCAGTACGTCTAGAGAGTTCAGCACGCACTCTGCATCCGTTTCGATGATAGTAGAAAACGCCATATTCAACAGCGTAGGTGGATGCTCCGAGACCTGACGGTTTGTCACGTGCTTTCTTTTTCATGTTGTTCCAACCTGTCCCGGTTAGCGATAGATCTGGTTCTTTCTGCTCTTAAATTTTCAGCATAGCCGATTCAGATTCCAAGCAGGTGTGCCAGACCGTGGATCACGAAGTCTTATTCTGAATTCATAATGCTTAGGCTGAAACAGGGTGAAGTTTAAGCTCGATCAGACACTGTGAGGACGCATCATCATAAATAAGTTATGACCTTACCCTCTGAGGACATGGTCAAAACTTAGTGCGCGCGGCTGATTCTTTCCATGTCTGTGATGTATTCAAATCCTTGCTCTATTCGCGCGCGCTGAGGTACTCTCGGAAATCCTCAGCACACACCAGATTAACAGGCTTTGTCAATTGCTCCAAGAGCTTGCGAATGTAGTACGTGTGTTCATAAAATATTTTTGTCACGCTTCATAACCACAACAAGAAAATCTCTAAACTTGTGGGTTACACTCTCAATATTGTCTCTTACGATGCTTGACGTGCAGAAGGTCGCCGGTTCGAGTCCGATCTGACCCACCAAAATGGGACCCGAGACGTTTCATCCAAGATTTTAATCACGATTTGACAACTGAAGAAACAGGGATATGCTGAATCCACGTTGAAAGCCTATGATTCGAGACTTAAGCAACTGGCAAAACATGTAGACCTCGACAATCCGGAAGCTGTCAAGGCGTTCATTGCGACTAGAGACACATGGAGCAACGCTTTCAAGGAAAGCGTTTCGAAATCATACGACCAATATGTCAGAATGAATGGGCTGTCTTGGAATAGGCCATTCTACACGTATTCGAAGAAGCTGCCTTATGTTGCGACAACTGAGCAGTTGAATAAAATAATCTCGAATTGTAGAAGAAAGTATGCTTTGATTCTGAGCATTCTAAGAGACACAGGCCTAAGGCCGATAGAACTGCATCGGTTGACTTTGAAAGAGATAGATCTTGAGAAAGGAAACATAACAGCATATTCAACCAAAAATGGCAACCCTCGGCTGTTGAAAGTGAAGCCTTCGACTCTGGCAATGCTGAAAGAATACGTCGCCGAAAATGACTTTGGTTTGACTATCAGAATGTTTCCTACACCTACGGCGATGAGAAAAGCTTACTGCAGAACGAGGAGACATCTGGCGAAGAAGTTACATGAACCTGATCTGATGAAGATCAGGCTTTATGATTTCAGGCATTATTATGCGACGATGCTGTATCAAAAGACCAAAGACATTCTTTATGTGAAAGAACAGATGGGACACAAAAGAATTGAAAACACGCTTATCTACACTCATCTTATTCGATTCTCAGACGAGGAATATGTTTCGGCAGTGGCGAGGACGGTTGAGGAGGCCAGAAAACTGGTAGAGGGCGGATTTGAGTACGTTACTGAAATGGATGGCTTGAAGTTGTTCAAGAAAAGAAAATGACAAGACCGTGATTGCTTGTTGCCAAGATGGATTTTTCCATCAGCTATCGATCGATCACATATAGTATCTATAACTTTTGGGCGGGGTGATATTTGCCAGAACCATCTCCGCCAATATGTCACCGACTTTATGAGACACGGCTAGTGTAACTGGCAATCTCGTGTAGAATGCTGAAGAGTTCCAATCGAGTTTGGTTAGACCTAATATATCATTGCAAATTGTTTCCATTGAGGAATCCATTCGTTGGCATATTAAGTGGAGGGGTCGAGGTGCGGATGGGCCTGGATAGGAACCAAGGGCTGGGACATAACCTGACGTAAAAAGCATTGCTTCATTTGACTTTTCGTTCTGTCTAATTAAAGTGCCCCTGACAACTGGAAAATCATACTTGTGATGATAAGCTCTGAAATCAGTGTATTCAGAAATGTGAACAATATCAACCTCATCGATGTTTTCGGACCCTTCAACGCATCCTTTCATTTCTTCATCGGAAAACTGAGTGGATTTATGAACAACCAATCGCTCAGGCAGTCTATTACGTTGACTAACAAAAATGTCTATAGAGTCATGAACAATTTGCGCCATTTGAGACGAATTTAGTTGTACATGTTTTCCTTTTTCTTTTTGGTTCCATTCAAAAGGGCGTCCAGTTATGACCTGACTTTCGCCAGTTCTCATATAGACTTGGGCTATGCTCGCTCTCATCGCCATACTTTCTTTTAGAATCTCTCTGTAGAAAGAAATTCCTATGAAACACGTGTTCTCATTAATGTCAGCCAACTTCCATGGCGTGCCCGTAGCCTTATAATATACTCCAACAGAAAAATTCCAGGCTATGAAAGCTGCACTTTGCTTGTCTTCTGAAAAAACCATTGTTTTGGGATTGATCATCTGGGTTACAAAGTTTCTCTTGGGTTCTGCTGCTTGTGCCTTGATATGATGATGGAAATCAAACATGGGGGCATTAGAACTCTCTGGATCTCCGAAATCCCTGTTTTGGTAAACTATTCTATCAGTCTTGAAATGTGGGTCTTTGCACAAAGCCAACAAATCGTCATCGAGTGGTAGCAAGATTATGTCTGGCCTAGGATGAGCTTCTGTTAAGAGGTCGAGCTTGGCACAATACTCTGCAACTGTTTTCCAAATTCTCTCTTTTCTGTCTGGCTCTCGAGATAGTTCTCTCACAAAATTTCTCTCTATTCTGAGGATGCAATTTTCGTCAACCAAGATTTCAAATCTTAGTGGGCTCTCCAAACCAAGTCCTGGGAAGTCTATACCTTTGTAGTCCTCCGAAGAGGCTGCCTCCGCCGAAACCCTATGAGTGAGTCTACTTAGGAAAGCATTTGCTGCATTAATGCTTCTTGTTGTTCCAATTATTCCTGCTCTAATAGTGACTCTTTGTCTTTGTTCTTTTCCTGTCTTTGTTCCGCTGTGTGGACCGAAATTTAGCAATCCCACTTGCGGATCTAGACATGTTTTGTCTTCAGAAAAGTATAGTTCTGGCTCTTCAAGTCTTGAAACGTTCATGGCTCAAGACTCCCCTTTGTAGTCCCATATCCGCATTTGCGTCCTCCCAATTACTTTCGGACTCCAACTGACTGTTTCTGTCATGAAATTTCCAAACTTGAATTTTTCAAACCACCTTTCAGGAGGAATCAGATAGCTCGGTTCGAACAAGATGAATTTCCAGAATTTCATTAGCCCAAGTCTGGTCTTGCACCTGTCAAACTTCGGGTTTCGGAACTTTCTATCAATTCTTGCCCGTATCTCTCCGTCGACCCACTTTTCTCCATCTAGGGTGTAATATCTCCGTGGGATCAGTTCACAATATGATTCTCCCCAATAAGTTGGTGTTCTAAGTTCAACCCCGCGGTGGAAAAAGAAATTGATTTCTCCTTTCTTATGATATTTGGTTTCCATTGTACGGATTATCTTTTTTACAACCCACCTCTTTTTTCCTCTGTGGTCAAAGACCTCACTTCTTTCCTTGGTCTTGTCGCGCATTGGAAAATAGTACACGTCGGCTCGTGGGTCTCTGTATAAACCCTTGTTCCAAAATATTCTCCTCAAATGAATATTCACCAACTCGGCTGAAAGTGCGGGGTTTTGTTTTTGAAATTCTTCAGTCCTAAGGGTTGCTATTGGATTCTTGATGTAACTAGAGAGGGGATTGGCTTTGTCAAGATCGGCAAAAGTCAATATCTCTTTGTTATTTGTGAAAAGAAATGGAGGGATGGTTTCATCCCTCAGGCTATCGTAAATCTCTTTTTTGTATCGAACGGTGGACTTTCCCAGGTAATACTCTTTCGGGACGGAAATAGGTAGAATATTCATTACCATTCTGCTTTTTTTTGGAATTGGCCTCCGTCTTCTTTCCACGAGATTAAACAGATTTGTTGCCATTTTAGATATTGAAAGCATAGACACAGATTGATTGTCTAAAGCTGCATGCTGCAAATCTACAGCCGTTCCAACAATCACTTCGCTCTTGGCAAAGAACCCGAAGACCTGACAGATTGTTTCTTGGTTTAACGGGTCTTCCTTTGCTTCCAAGCATTTATCGTTGTACCAAACGCACCATTTTTGCACGATCTCAAAATCATTCTTCTCAGAGAAAACAGATTCCCATATGGACGGTTTCGTTACACCTTGAGCAAAAAGTTTGAAGCACATGCCTTCTAATGGACCAGCCTGAGATAGCTTAAAATATCCAATCAGTTCCCGTGCAAATTTCTTTGTTTTCAAAGAAACAGTTTCTGCTTTGGATTCTATTAGGAACTTCTTACCCGGTTCAATCGTGGGGTTGACAAAAATCATGTCCGCAAAAGTTCCTTGAATAGCCGAGTCTGTCGTCTGTGCGAAGCCAAATGACTCCAAATATTCTCTTACACTTTTCTTATATGCTTCGGATTTACTCTGCAATGACTCTCGTCTTCCATAAAGGAAGTATATGGTCGTTTGAAATGCACCCATTACTATAATGATAACTTCTGATAAAAAATAGGCGGTCTTCGCCGTAACATTCGCGCGCGCATTCTAGAAAGATAGCTGGACATTTCTTGTCCTTTTGTTTGTAATCAAGTCGTCCCTGCTGTAAAACCAAAGCTCGTATGTCATTTCTTTCTGATTTTCTCTAGTAGTGCAGCCATTTCTGCACCGATCTCTTTAGGCTCTCTCTCCAGTCTGGTCAAAGGGATTCTGGCTTTTGAATTCTCTATTGCGAATTTCTTGTTGTCAAGTGATTTCACAAAGATCTTGATCACCCCTTCCACTTCGAGTTCGTCAATCTTTTCCTTTGTTAAGGAATACCACAGCCTTCTTAGAGGATTCTTGAATAGTACTACGAGATCTTCTTTAATATTTCATACTCTCCTTCCACTTTGAACAGGAGTAACGCATACACCAATTCGTTCGCAAGGAATTTCCTTGTCTCTTCTTCCATGACAAAGCCGAAGCGACTTCTTGCGTACTCATCAAGAATCGAAAACAGTGTTGCTCTAGTATGCTGCGCTTCTTCTGAGTTGATTAGTTCAGAATCTTGAAATTGTTCAAAAATATCTGAGCATGAAAGAATCTTGGGGTCCCTCTGGATTTCCGATAAAACATAGGCAAATTTGGGAAGGAATTTTATTTCTGCAAGCTCAGGCTTTTCTGCGCTTTCAGATTTCTTGACTACAAGTTTGTCACGCAGGTGCTGGCTGATCTGTAGCTCAAAGAATCTTGCTCCTTCTCCGAATATCTTCTTTAGGCCTATGTCAAAGTCATCCAGCCTCTCCGGGATTTCCTCTTTCCTTAGCGAGAAGCTTCCCTCTAAATGATCGTAGATCGCTTTGGCGGCCGGCTCTCCCAGAATGTTGAAGGTCTCATCAATTGCCTCAAGCAAGGCTTTCTCAAAAGTCAATTCATCAACCAATTGGCTCACAGCTCGAATGTCTTCGACCATCTTGAATACCACACTACTACTCGCTGTTTTGGAAAGATCACTCTCTGTTTGCACTCTTTGTAGATAAATGCATTCCCTAGCGTTGGATGAGGCCCTTGACTTTAGTTGAGATAGAGCTCCAGTAAGGCTTCAGCTGGCGAAAGGCTTCTGTGCAATGACAACCAACAAAACATATTGGTATGGAAGAGTTTTCCACAAATGATATCCAACTGTTCAACCATTCTAGCTATAGGAAGCGGGCGCGCTAACGTTTGCATTCCAATTTGCATTGGTGCGCCGGCGCGCGTAGCGTGCTACATTATTCACTTTCACTGATCTCTCCGGAGTGCTCGAATGTCGTTCAGTCGTTGCCTTTTTATTCACTTTCTCACGAAAGAGCCATTGAGGATCTGGCGGCAACCTCTGGCCGGAGTCCCCTCAGGATTGCTGAGCGACACAATAATATTTAATCGGGCTGAAAGAGGTCCGCCAGGTCCAAATGGAATCCGGGGAAAGGAGAGAACTTCAACTCAGCGCGTGCTTTGAATACATACAAAATCGAGTAGACGTGCGAGCAGATGCCAAAAATCGGACGGGCTCCGCCAAGGAAATAGGACTCTGGCCTTTTGATTTCATTCTAGTTTTCCTTGTCTTTTGAACGCCGTTTACCCATTTCCTTTTGTGCTTCTTTCTTTTTGTCTACCACTCAAGACATGCCTCCGAGAGAGTTTTTCGTTGTTTTGAATTTAGGACTTCTCTATTAGGAGCTTGATACGCGCGTTTTCTAGCGTGCGCTCACGGGCACGGACAATGAGAAAAATAGTTAAATCCCGATCTATGATCAAACTGTAATAGCACGCGGTAATGCGGGTTTAGCACGCGGTATGTAATGTTTTTATTCTTTAATGTAGAGGCGCTATTAGCTGACTTTTCCTCCGCATCTCACGCATGTCCAGCCGCCGAACCCCAACATACGGTCTCTTAGCCTCAACTTGCAATTATCACAATACTCCACGCCGCAACTGTGACAACGAACCCAGCCCCATCCTGTAAAACCTTTCTCTCTTCCGCAAGATGTGCATCTCGTCATGGAATCACTTACTTGAAGACTGCTCCGCACGTTTGGCACTTGTATTTCTTTGATCCAAAGGAAAAATGTGCAGAACTAAACTCGATGACATTAGAGCTGCCACATTTCGGGCATTCAGGCAACTTTCTTCGCCCTAAATCTCCTGCACAATTTCCTCCAAGTTGACAACAAAACTGCTGTTCGTATTCATCTGCGAACTGAGGAACTTGTCTTCTTCACCGCTTCGGTCATAAACCGTATATCTTGTTGTGTTTGGCGTCTCCAATTTTGCAACCCAATATGGCATATAGATTACTGAAGCACTCGACAGGTCCTGTATCTCCGTTGGCTCAGTATCTAGGTTCATCGCTTTCTTCAGTTGGTCTGGTTTCAGCGTCTCAGCAAATAGTTGCGACGTCTTCGCATATTCGAGTTGGCCTGCGGCAAGAACGTCAGCGTCTCCTTTCGGAGGCAAATAGTGTCCTTCCTTAATGTCTATTAGATTGTTTTCTTTGGCATCTTTGGCCAGTTCTGGAAACCATGTGCCATATTTCTGAGCGTAGTTAGGATAGTCCATTAGAATCGTAGATGACCTATGTTGGACCTTCGGACCCATGAAACCCTTCTTCTTCAGGTATGTGTATTCCACGAAAACGCTCGGAAACAAGAGAAGACGGAGATAGGCAAGCTTCTCCTCTGGTCTTTTCTTCAGCATTCCTCCTCCCTTGTCTCTAACCTTTTCAAGCTTGGCCAAAATCTCTTCCTTAGTAGACTCTAATCTGAAAGCTTTGACCATATTATAACGATCCTTTCTACCATGTTCCCTTTTTTCGTTTGTACCTGACCAAAGTGTAGTTAGTGCAATCGGGCGAATTTTGCTCCTTAGACGAACAATCAGCGGGTTCATATGCGTTCTCAGGGACAGAAGGTCTATATGCAGAATTCGCTTCCTCCGTGCGTGCACGCTCCTCTTCATTCTGCAGAACTGCAGGAGTGTTAGTCAGGTCCAGAAATCTTTGGTTCTTCTTTTTTGACCAGTCTCTTGCCGGGTTTGGAAAACGTATGAGTCGCCCATCGTCCTCGCTGCTATCCCCCTCTTCCTGCCTGATCTCTTCCAAAGCTTCTCTCGCGTTATCTCTTTGCCACATGAGTCCATCTTCATCGCTGAGCACTCTGTGGACTCCCGCATTAATCCTATCATGAGCGTTGTCTACGTCTTCCATGAATTTTTTTGCTTTCTTGAAAATGCTCATATTCGTCTGCTCCTTTCCCTCAAGATAGTTTCCCGCACTGAATATATATAAGGTTATTGTTTCTTCAATCAAAGTGCACATTCAATACAGTCTGAATTTGCAATTAATACATATAATGAAGAAAAGTACATCCTCCTATTTGTTTGAGAATTCTAATCCTGACTTCGTTAACTGAGATCTAGACCGAAATGCAACATTTTTATTCTTCAGTGCATGGGGCACGCCGCGAGCTGATGTAGCATGGATAAGAAAGATTGTCCATCGCCTCAACAGAATGCAATAAAGCAAGTCCCTCGTGCAGAAGGTCGCCGGTTCGAGTCCGGTCCGACCCACTTTCACATTCTAGCCCGTGCAAATCGTGGTCATTGCGGTCGCGCCAAAGCACGGATAGAATGAAGGAGGTATTGGACTTGACCCCTTTTGGGTCCAAATTCCTAGAGACCAGAATTCAACCGGCTTGGGTCCTGTTATTCTGGAAATATGAAGTTGCAGAAAACCACATCGATTCCATTTATCTGGCGTTCTTTGATCCTTTAGATAGCGATTGCGAACTGTAGATGAACCAAAATAGCGCGCGCTAAGAAGCGGATTTGTGGAAAATCAGACTGAATAGAGCATTGGCCAACAGTGATTGTAGCTTAGGGTTAGGGCACTTAACCGAAAAAAGGAGAACCTCTATTTTATTACGTCTAACACGCTGGCCCTATTTTTGCAGGCATGACATTTGCCGCATGGTTTCTTAGAGCCTTTGTAACAACTGTAGGTAAGTTTCAGAATATTCTCCATTCCACGTTTTTTATACTCATTTATAATCTCTATTTTGTCAAAATTCATTAGAGGTGTCAGCAGCTTCACTTCCCTGCCCTGGGAACTTCCATCTTCATTCTCATATTCAAGAAGTTGGTTGACTATACCTACAAATTTCTTGCTCGTATCAAAACCAGCATCACTTTCATTAAAGCCGGTTATGATAGTTCCGCCGCCGTCGGTTCTTACAAATGACGATGCCAACGCTGTGAAAATCAGATTTCTGCCGTGCATGATGAATTTTTCGACATCTTTCCCTTTGGTCAGATAAGACTCATCCCAATACATACAAATTGGAATCTTCTCTGGTTTTTCAATCTTCAACGCTGAACATATTTTACAAACGGCTTCCCATTCCATGTTTTTTGCCTTATGGCCATAATCAAAAAAAATTGGCTTCACTACCTTGAACTTCTCTTTCGCGATGATGGTTCCAAGTGTAGAATCGATTCCTCCAGATAGGATGGGATATGCCGCTTTCTCAGCACCGTAGATCATCAAACTCACCTCCTTGCTATCTCAGTGTGGAAGGATTTAAGCCAGCTTCTCTGAGCCTTTTCACGATTTCATCGCTAGTCATTTCTTTTCCCTCCTTTAGTCTCTTCTCTATTTCTTTCTTTGTTTTCCCGCAGTTGGGACATTTGTCTACTAGAATTTCATATTTCTCTTGGGTCCTGAAGGGAACCCTTGATGTCTTGGCAGAAATTCTTGAAACATGGAACTGAAGCACTGAAGGCTTATACAAAGCCTTTATTTTCGCTTTGCAGAAAGGGCATTCAATCTCTTCAGTTATTATCGTGCTGTAATCCGGGATTTCATCAAATACCATTGGGCAGCATCCTTAATGGAGCAATTGATTCCCTTCTTGCTCAAGTAGGATATTAACAAGGTCTTGAACATCTTGCCGTGATTGGGAAATTTCATGTGTAGAAGCTCATGAACTATTGCCTTGGTTCTGACATCGAGCGGCTCATTGAGAAGCGCATATGCAACAGTAAGTCTTCCTCTGCTGGAGCAGCTTGCCCACTTTCTACTCATGGGCTTCACGTGTATTTCCTTCGGACTAACAAAAATCTCTTCTGCCATGGATTAGAATTGGACCGCGCCATTAGGACGTCTCATCGTCGATGAACCCATACGGCGGTCTTTGTGGATCCCCACTATAGTATACTCTAACATTTTCTTTCGTGTAGTCTGGCGGATGGTTGTCAACAACAATCAGCTGGCATTCATCATCTAGCTCGGAAACTCGTTTGAGCAATGTGTATACTCCGTCCACGATGGACATGTCTCTAAATTCCTCATCCACACGCTTGCCAAGTCCAATTCCGGATTGGACGCCATCAAGGATGAGAAAACCCGGATGATGCATCGAGCGCTGTATTGCTTCGGTGAAAATTGAGGTTAGCCAACAAATCGAAGATAGATTAATTGCCCCTTCGCTAGATAGTTCTTTGTATTTTAGCCCTCTAACGTAGGGAACTAGTTTTTCATCTATGTAAGCTTCATTGAGCTTTGGAAATCTAACTGTTTGGAGGTCCTTGAAGAACGTCTTGCTCAAAGAATCAATCAATTCCGATCTAGTGATAGACTTCAGTCTTTCTTCTGACAAACTCCTTTCTAGCTCTCTTTGTCTTGCCTGCAATCTTACTATTTCCTCGCCGATTTGCTGAATATCTTTTCTGACTTTTATCATCTCATCTACATGCTTCACTTCATTCTGATTAGCACTTATTGTGGAGACGAATTCTTCTCTTTCCGTAAGATATGGGGACACGAAACTTTTCAGCGTAGCGTCCAGTTCCTGACCTGCAACAGATTGTTTTTTTGATATTTCCTTGTCCTTTTTTTCATTTTGCTCTATTTTACCCTCTAGCTCCTCAATGTAAATTCCAAGCTCCCCAAGTTTTCTTTCAATGGTTCGGATCTCCTTTGAAACATCTATTGGTATATCCGAATCACTCTGTTGAATCGCTTTTCCGCACAGAGGGCATAGTTTATCCGTATCTCCTCTCTTTTCCAGTGAGGATAGACATACCGGGCAAACGAGTATGGATAACGGATCTATTATTTTCTTGGCTTCGTTAAGGAAATGCAGTTTTGAGATGTCTTCATGATATTGTGCTCTTAAAGGGGTCAGTCTTTGCAGAGTCTTTTCATAACCTCTTTTTTCATTTCTTATGATTTGAAGTTGAGAACGCAAATTCAAAACGTTCTCTTGAAGACCTTTGGCTACATCGGAGCTCCCAGAAATCTTCTCGTCTATCCTATCCAAGAGTTCTCTTTTTGTCACAATCTCATGAAGCAGTTTATTCTTTTGTCCTTCTAACTCTTCCAAATTGAGAATTCCTTGAGATTTTACAAAATTCAGAAGAGTTGATTCCTCTTGCTCCTTTTCTTGAATATTGTCTTGATTTGTCTTCAGTTCCAGAGCCAATACAGCTTCCTTATCTGAATGTAGGTTAAAGATTACGTCCACTACTTGAACTAGTTTGTTTGCTTTTGCAAAGTTGCTCTCGAAAACCAAATCTGCTCCTGCAACTCTGGTCCTTTTCAGGTAGCATACCCAAAGAAGGTCCCTGAAGCTCATTACATCTACATTGGAGATATCTTGGGTTGGTGCTTCTTTGAGCGGTATCCCCGCCAGTCCAATTTTTGTAAGAATGAAACTACTAATGGATTCTTCGCCCTTTTTCTGATAGGAATTCACTTCAATTATCTCATGCTTAGATTGCAACTCCGAAATCTTGCAAACGTGAATGTTTTCTTTTGTTCGCTTCGAGAAGAGCTGTCTTTCTATGGTAAATGGTTCTTGATTTATCTCTATTTCGAGGAGAGCTGTGGTGGCTTTCTTGAGAAACTCAGGATGCATAGGATTGTCAGTGTCCCCAAAGCAATAATCGATAGTTTCCAGAATTGATGTTTTTCCAGTAGACATCTCCCCAGAGATGATGTTCAAACCGCTTTTGAAGGTAACGAAGTAGTCTTTCGTTACTCCTCTTACCCTCAATTCATTGATCTTGATTCTATTCATGCTTATCGTCAACCATATCGTACAAGTCAACTTGGAATGACTTGGCCTCTAACCATTCACTTGCTTTCTCCCATAGCTGCGCATCTGAGTAGCCTTTTAACATCTTAACGACACAAGTAACACTCTTCTTGTAAGCAATAGCATACATTGAATTTATCTTGCTTGAAATTTCAACTCCGAGGGAGGTAATCTCGTACAGTATTTTTCCTTCCATGTTCAATACTTTAATAAGACCCTTGGACAAAAGCAGAGAAAGGTATTGTTTTATTAATGTTCGCTTGGTTCGGTATCTTTGATCCGAACTTATATACTCTAGTTTGTTGGGTTCGAATCCTTCCATTTCTAGCTCAAGACGACACGGGTCGTCTTTTCCTATTATTAGGAAGGGGTTTGCAGCAAAGAAATCATAATAGGATAACCTCTCCAAATCCACACCTTTTTTTACCCCAAGGTCGTTCAAAACGTCTAAAAGCAATAAGAGCCTGGATGAATTGAAGACAGTTGCATCCTCTGGGCTAAAAATGATTTTGCTTTTCCAATCTGATTTTTCTGTTTCCAACCAAATCAACTTCTCTTATCAAGCTTGTGAAAGTCGGGTGTCCATCCTATTTTGCATACATCTGCCAGTTGTTGCATAAATCCCTGTTTATGGAAAAACGAAGCCAAGACATTTGGTGAGTCTAGAATACCCTTATCCTCCTTTTCGATTGATCTTAACATGTCAGAATAGACTCGTCTAACTTCAGCTTCACGATTATTGCTTTGTAACGCTTCGTTGAATCTGGTTTCCCACATGGAATGTATTTTCTCGTAGAGGCTTTTCAACTCGGTCATCTCTTTTAGGTCACCTTTGTCATGTATTTCTTTTTGGACTAGTTCAGCATTGAAGAATTGACTTCTTGCCGACATGTTTTCCGTGATGCCTGCAACCACTAGTTTTCTTATGAATAACGAACTCTCATATTCAGTTGCTTTTTCATCTGGCAATTCATGAATTATCCTCTCGCCCGAGGTATGTGGGCTCACCTTACTGCCCAAGTTGAACTGCGAACAAATGCCTTCAGCTTCTGGAGTCATAAGTATTTGTTCGATGTCTGATAAGCACATGAGTTTGATGGGGACGCTTGTCTCATCCATCTTCTTTTTACGCCATTTTTCCCACCATTTCATCTCTGTGGGGGAGAGATTACACGGAACACAAAGGGACCATACGTCAACTTTGAACTCCTTTTCTTTTGATTTCTCAATGAGCTGTTCAAATGAGCTGTTCACTTGCTCTCTTTGAGCTTTCTTTATGCCATCATTGAAGTATTTTGCCTGCCATATCAAACATTTCCCTGAAGAAAGCTCCCCGACAAGGACATCAATTCCCCAGTCACCAGGACTAGGGCGTATTTCCACGGCGCCTCCGTGTTTCAGTTTGACCAAGTGCAAAATTAGCTTTTGGAACAGAGGTCTGGCTCCGTCCACTGTTCCTGCGGTTATTTCAAGTTGCTTCAGATTTAGCATTATTTCACTTTAATAAAATTACTTTCTTAAAGATTTAAGCTATTGTGACATGAATCTAGCATGTGACTCGAAGATGGACAGCATTTTTTCTGATTTAACAGATTCGTCTTTGATCATTTCATCTCTTGCTTGATGTTGGAACTGTGCTCTTGAGCTGTCTTCTCAGGATTCTCTTCAGCTCTACGGAATCTTTGAATTGGTAAACCCAATTGTCTGTTTTTGCACTTTCGTACTTTCTCACGTCATCTAGAAACCTAAATATTTTTGTGATTTTTTCTCTTCTCTCAGTGAAGAAGCTCGGATACTTCATTTCAGGATTTTCTCTCACTAGCTGAATTTGGTTCCATACAAAGTCTAGGCAGAAATTTATTCGTGGAATTCCAATTTTGCGAGCAGTTTGATACTCGAGTTCAGTTATGGAGATCCCTAGGTTCTTAACTTCTCCACCGTATCGGGTTCCTATGACAAGGACTAAACAATCGGACTGTTTCACCGTTTCCACACACGCTTGATATGAGTCAACGCCAGAAGGAACCGGGAAATCGGAGTTTTCGTTCAGATATGGTTGATACCCCCAATTTCGCAGGGAATATGAGACTTCTGCTCGTAAGTCACGAAAATCATGGCAAGTCGAAGCTAAGTAAATTCTGGGTTTAGCATGAGTTACTCTTGCTAATTCAGGCGAAATTGTGAAAGGACAAGACTCATCAGAAAGCTCAATTACATATCCGCGCCTGTCTATTAAATCACTGAGAATTTTACTATGCTCGACGGCCTTGCCCCATTTTTTGTCAAGGATAGCTTTGATCACTTCCTTTTCTCCTTGAGTAGTTGAGTTGTAGAAATTTCTTGCCTTTTTCAAGTCATCCTTTAAACAATCCTCAACTGCAACGGCAGTGACCCTGCTTAAACCTTTTTTCTGAGCCACCAAAAGTGATGCACTGATAAAGTAAAATGCGCGTCTCAGTATCCCCATGGACAGAGTAAACACTAAATCCTGTGCATCTTCATCAATAATATCGGTGTTTTTGATGGAATTGGAGTTCAGGTCTCCGATCGCATTAATCCTCTTTTGAATGATGTCCGAGATAGTTTTCTCGTCGACAGGAGGGATGTCAAATCGCTGGAACTGAATTCGCAATGCCCCGTCCAGGGCCCGGTTATATGTTATTGGAGAGAGGGTTACGAGTAAATCGATATTTGAAGAGATTTTGTTCAAAGCATCTTGAAGTTCCGCTAAGACTTTTGACGCCTTTTCTGGAGCACCTTTGTCAAATTCATCTACAATCAACAGAATTCGATAAACACCCGAAGATCGCGTGACAAGTTCCCGGAGATTCTCAATCTGTTTTGAAGGCGATCGCTGCTCCAACAAGAGCCTTCCAAGGTTTTCTTTCCCGGCATACCTAACCCTCCCCTCTCTGATGAGTTTCCGAATTTCGGCAAGGAAGTCAAATAGAGGGGAGTTCACTGATTCGGGGGCCTTGTCTTGAGAGATGACGATTGGAATTAAATTTGATTTTTCCTTGATCCTAGCAAGAATGTACCTGTTGAAGGAAGTTTTTCCTGAGCCTCGCGCACCAACCAGAAAAATCCGGCTGAACCGCCGTTGGACTATGCTTTCCTCAATTTGATTTTCTAGAACGCCATTCTCATTAGATCTGAGAACATAATAAAGAGGAATTTCCTTAGTGCTTATAGATGCTTGATTGAACACCCCTGCGAATTTTGTGAGATCAGGTATCACCTGCGACCACCTGTTTTCATTACTTGCACTTTCAAGGTTTCCGGAATAGAATAATAAAAAAACCGGCCTTTACGTCGCCTCAGCAACATTCCCTTTTCCGCTAGCTCATTAAGTATCGTTGATGATCTAGATCGGCTTACATTTAGAAGCTCGAATGTACGAGGATCTCCAGCTCTCACTTCATTCTTTCCGCCAATATACTTCAATATTTTGATTTGTCTATCGTCCAGCTGTGCGAGCACCAAGCCCTCTCTTTGTGTGACAACTTCATCTGCAATAGATTTCGTGACCGCAGTCCCTCTATTCGCAACGATGTCGAGAGCTTGGCTGCAGGCACTGATAAGCTCACGCGGATTCCCTTGAGCATAACTTGTGATCAGGTCTAGTGCCACAGGATCAAATAACTCTTCTAAGGAAGGTCCTTCAACAAATTTCAGTCTTCTTTCAAGTATTTGAAGGAGATCCGTCCTCGTTAACTCTTGCAGAAGAATTTCTAAATCAGAAATAGACCTTGCAATTTGTATTTCATGACCAAGGTATTCCCAGAGTTCTTTGCTGACTGCTAGTATGAAAAAGAGATTTTTCCGACTTAACAGTGGCCTTAACATCATAATCATTGGAGCTGCAACAGCAGGGTTAATCTTATCAAAATCGTCTATGATGACTATAGTTTTGCTGAAAGTTTTCAGGAGTGTTTCAAGCATCGCATCTAGTGTGGATTCAATTTCATAGATGTCGGGTTTGATCAAAGTTCGAACGTATTGCTCTCTTTGACTGAAACCAAGATCAAGGGGAGAAAGCTCTCTTAAAATTTTTTCTATAGTCTCGTTATATGCATTTTCCAAGTTAGTTGATCGCTCGCCGCGAACAGGTGATTTGATTTTGTTTTGGAGTTCATTAAGTATGCTCAGCAATATTCCTCTTAGGAATTCTATCCGATTGGGGTCAAATCGATGAATAGTCATGGGCACTACTAGCGTATTTTTGTCCATATCCGAGGCGACTTTTGAAAGGAGACTTGTCTTTCCTATCCCGCGATCTCCAATGATGAGAATTATGCCCATATCATGAAAATTAAGGAAGTTTTCTGCTTGGTCAACCTCTTTGGTTCTATTCACAAAAAGAGCGGTTGATTCCTTTTCGAGGATCGGTGTAAGTACGAATGGATTAGATCTTAGGAATAGTCTCTTTTCTGCAGTCATTAATTTCACAATGTTAATACGTTGGTTCATGGACATATAAACATATCGAACATATGGAAGACGTATGCGCAGCACAGAAATGGTAATCATCATGTCGACATGTTCAGGAATGAACTAGTGAACAAGTCAACATGATTAATCAATTTTCGCTAGTTTTATTTTAATTTCGAACTAGTTAGGAAGTCTAACGAGGATAGGGACTCGAACCCGAACTGGTTTGAGTCCGGTCCGACTTCCAGCCCATGCAAGTCAGGGTCACTGCGGTCGCCCCAAAACAAGAATAGGATGAAGGAGATACTGGACTTGAACCCTTTTGGGTCCAAATCCCGGCGAGCGTGCGCTAATCATATGTGTGACTAAAGCGTCTCCGGCAACGGACTAGGTAATTCTTGCAGTAGTCGTTTTCTCTCCGTCAAAATACTAGACTCTCCGCTTCTGATTTTATTCTTATAATTACCGGCAAATTCGACTAGCAATTTTGTTAGTTCTTGTGAGTGTTCCATTCGTGCAAGCCGAAGTTTGGTTTCTCCAAGCGCGTATTCAAAAGCTTCCCGACACATTTTCCGATTGAGTTTTCTTCCAAGAACAATCTGTTCGACTATGCATGTTATCAATTCATCAGCAAAATAGTCTTCAAAAAGTGTTGGGTTTCTTCGTCTGTAATCGAAATAGTAAGCTTGCCACATTATACAATGTATTAATTCATGAATCAAGGTACTCTTAGCAGTTCTCCATGTACTGCGCTTCTTCAGATAAATGTTCAATCTCAAAGGCTCCGTTTCGATCATATCACCCAAATAGTTTCCATCTTCCCTCTTCGACTTGTATAAGTATACCTCAATTCCCTCTTTGATTGCCCTCTTTGGGAAACCAAGTCCGCAATTTCTTTCGATGTTTTTTAGGATGCTACGGCCATGCACTTCCCACTTTTTTGAAAAATGATCCTTTTTATGTGTTAGCCACAAACGACTACTTTTTGGAGTCTTTCTTCGACCGAGTTTAAACACAATTTCAGGATAATCTTTCTGCACTATGACGACACTACCATGCAGCAAATTTCCTCAAATGCTTTTGCTCGCGCGCTTCCCTTGGAACCTTGTTTTCACTTCAAATCTAGCGGGCTCAGATTTCCAACCCAGTCAATTTTGACCATCTAGGCGAACCTTTTCTCACTATTGAAAGAGTGTTACTGAAACCATAGAGAGGTTCCGAAAGCAATAGACGGCGAGAATACTCCCTTTGTACGCGCCAGTCAACGAGTCTAAAATGATCAAAGAACTCGACATTCTTGGACAGATCTTGGTCATAATGGTACCGTGATTCTCTCAATTGAGCAACTCCCAGAACAGAGTCAATTCCCGCAAATATCATCACTAAATCGCCCTTTTGCATCTTCTTGCAAAAAGCGTCAAATTGCCTAATCCAGCCAGAGCGCAAATGTGCTTTGGCTTTTTCTCGCACTTCGGTCCAATCACCTTTCACCACTCTCGGAAGATCTAGCCCTATCATCTTATGCTTCTGAGCATAATCCCACAGTTCTTCTCTCGTTCTTCTCTTATCCCCATCATAGCTCAGATGCATAATGTAGAAGTAGTCTTTTCCCTCTCTTGTGAGAAGATTCTCGAAAATCATGCGCCACTTCCCAGATGATAGTTACTAAAAGTATTCTTAAGGTTTTTCCCCACATGCAAACCTGCGTGTTAATTCATACGGACAAACCGTGAAATTTTGAAAACCTTTGCTGTTACTCAGCGAAACAAAGCGTTTGGCTGATTCTTCGTGGCGACAAGATCGTCTAGTTCGATTCTCTTTATTTGCCTGTCCGAACTTCCTCGCCTCACGAATATCCCTCTATTGTTCAGAATGTACGGTTTGTTTGCGCCTTCTGGAATCTCCACGATCGTTATTGGAATATCGTTCTGAATGATTTGCCTATGAACGCGCACCTTAATTGGTGGATCACAGTTGCCATGAATGAGGTCGTAGATCTTGGCTTCAACCTCTTCACCAAATCCCTTAATCTGACAATTGTCGTCAACTCCAAGGAAAATAGTGCCGCCGCGGGTATTGGCGAATGAGACGACTGATTCCAAGAACTCTTTAACATCGAGCTCTCTTTTGAATTCCACGTTTTCGTTTTCTCCTTTGTTTATCATGTCCAGCAGCTGCACCTCGCTGTTCTCTATTATTACGCTGTCTTCTTTTGATGGATATCTATAATCGAACTTTCTGTTGTCAATGCTACCTTCATCCAATACGGAGAGAACATGAGCCTCGACGAAAATCGGCTCTTCATCGGTTATGAAATTGGCCCTGCAATTTTCGAAAGGCACATCGTTTGATAGGTAGACATTGTCTTCACTCTTGCAATAAAATTTTGCGCGCAAGTCATTTTGAGCGATCTCTTTGGTTTCCACTTCAAGGGTCATTTTATTGCCGACTAATCGCAAACTTTTGATTCTGGCACGATAGTCAGGTACGCGAAGTTCGATACGACTGTCCAACGAATTCCAATCTTTCGGGATTTTTAATTCAAGAAAGCTATTTGTTGCTTCCATGCCACTCGGATACAATGGCAATCCTAGTTTTGACAGCGCGTTCCAAGGAAATTCTCCCTTTGTTAGGCTCTCGATTTCTGCATAGGCGTAAAGCATTGGCCATTCGCCCGAGGCATAACCAAAGCGACTGCGACTCGGCAGCGATCTCATTTCATGAATGTAAGCTTTTATAGGCACTTCCGGGAAATCATCAAACTTCAAAACTTGATTTTCTAACACTGAAAGCAAAAATTTGATAGCATCTGATATCTCTACAGTCTTTTTGACCAAAATAAAGTTCCCATAGTCATATCTTCTATCGTTGGCTGGAATCTCTCCTTTTCCTTGGAAGGTTATCTGGCCAAAGCAAACCCTCCATTCGGTTCGTTCATTTCTTGAAATGGCGAAACCGATTACAGCTTTCTCAAATGTTTTCTCACGCTCTGTTAATGTTGCAGTTATTTTCTCCAGGTTCGCGCGGGTTTGTTCTTCAATTGGCATTATCGCACATCCTCAATTGCTACCCCGTAGCTTCTATGAATGCCTATTTCCTAAAAATGCATGGCAGTACTTAAGAAGTGATCGCAGCTTTTGGCAAGGCCGACGCGCGTTACCAGCAAAGTTGGTTGAGGGAACCCATTTTCCGAGTGTGGGTCAGCGAACAGCGTCTTCTAGGAAATGCTTGCAGCATCCCCGACTCATCAATCGACCCTAAGCAGGGCAGAATCTGGAACAGAAACTAGACAACAACAGACTTAGGAGCAGCTCGCGCATTACTCTTGTAATCAAAAATTATTGCTACGTCACGAGTCTTGAATAAGTTAAAAGTGTTCTTGATGGAAAGCACGTACTACGACGATATAGGATTGGGCAGCAACCCATCTTGGCTTAAGAACGCAGTGCCAACCCCCGACGGGAAGGTCGACATCAAAGACATCGCAGTGGCGGCAAAGGCATTCGGGACGATCCCAGGCCAACCAGCTTGGAACGTAGTGGCGGACGTCAACAAGGACTACAAAATCGACATCAAAGACATCGCGGGCATCGCAAAACAGTTCGGCTATTAGACGCGCTAAACAAGCGAACTTCCCACCCTCTTTTTCTTTCAGGAGATTAAGAGGCGCGTATAACCTGGAACGTAACGTTGCCAACGATTCAGCCGGCACCACGCATTCTGAAAGTGGCAAGCGTTGCTAGAAACCAGAATATGACATCAGAACAAAAAGAATATAACAACTATTTGTAATAGCAATATTAGCGATTATTCCAGTCAGAGCGCTTGTGTTGAATGAACCTAGAGAGAGCGCGCGCCAACCCTATAGCGAGGCGTTTGTTTGGAGGGGAGTGAGAAGGGTCACAAGTACTGAAAAAGGTAAGAAATTCGAGAGGATTATTGCAGATCTTTTCCTATTGATGGGTTATGATGTAGAGTCTAACGCTCTCGTAGATAGCGGACAAACAGATCTGCGAGCTGAATTGAAGATGGGTATGATACGTCAGAAGTTGATTGTTGAATGCAAGTCTTACCATTCAAAATCCGTTGGAATAGAAGACGTAAACAAGTTTAGCAGTAGAGTGGTGTTAGCACGTCAGTCAGGTCAAGTTGACTTTGGTATTTTCGTCTCCAACACGGAATTCACAGCCGAGGCAAGGGCAAGTGTAGAAAAGTACCCTTTCGTCAAGCTGAGAACTTACCGTGAGATATTATCTGAGTTGATTGATTTTGAACCATATGTCCGCAGATTCATTTACGATTATGAGAATTACGATGAATACTCCGAAGGTCAACGGCTACCAATTGCGGGAATTCTGAACAGATGCAACTTGAAGAAATACTACATCCCCCTCAATTCTACCAATGAAGCAGGAGTCAAATTTGACCCGATAGACCGTTTTTTTGACGGTTGGCTTGAAGATTCTCAAAGAAATCACGTGACTCTCCTAGGAGATTATGGGGCAGGCAAGTCATCATTTTGTCTCCATCTCACATACGAATTGGCCAAGAAATATCTTAATGATCCTGCCAATAATAGAATCCCATTATTCATCTCATTAAGGGATTACTCAAAGGCAATCAACGTTCAGCAACTAATTACTGATCTCTTGATAAACACCTATGGGTTGAGGCTAAGCAGCTACGAGGCTTTTCAAAAGCTTCTTGAAACTGGTAAACTCGTTCTGATCTTCGACGGTTTTGATGAGATGGCTACCAAGGTTGACAAAGAAACTACGTTCAGGAATTTCCAGGAGTTAGCAAACGTTGTTACGGCAAATTCCAAGACGCTCTTGACATGCAGAACCCATTATTTCAAGAGTCGAACTCACTTGCTCGACGTTTTCTCGCCTCAGCAAGATACCGAATTGATGAAAGAGATTCGAAAGAGAAACAACTTTGAAGTGCTTGAACTTCGAGAATTCGACAGTAAGCAGATAGTGGAACTACTGCAAAAGAGAACAAAGGACTGGAAACTCTACTGGGATAGAATTCGCGCAATCTATAATCTTGAGGACTTGGCTCGGCGCCCAATATTGCTGGATATGATCATAAAGACGCTACCAAAACTAATCGAGAAGAGGATCGACGTAGATCAAACCGCGTTGTACGATGAATACTCGAGCTATTGGATAGAGAGAGAGGATTGGCGCTCGCAGTTGAGCAAGGAAGAAAAGAAAACTCTTATGGAAAACCTTGGCTTTCAAATGTTCAAAACGGGACAGGAATTGATTCATTACAGCAAATTGTATGATGCGGTCAAGGAACAATTCTCAAGGAGAATAGTAACTTATTCAGATGTTGATTATTTCGATAATGACACCCGAACATGTACCTTTTTGAACAGAGACAAAGAAGGCAACTACAAATTCATCCACAGGTCCTTTATGGAATTCTTCGTAGCAAAGAAGTTGGCGCGAGAAATCCGAGACCACGAAATGGGCAACCTTGACGTCAGAATTTTGACGCCAGAGATCTTGCAGTTCTTAGCGAGCTTGTTAAGATCGAAGGGGGATGTGAAGATTTCCTTGCAGGCTTATCTGGGAAATATCAAGAGCAGAAATCCCAAAAGCGCGCTGGCCGAGGAGAATCAGAATTCAGCTACGAATGCATTGACTTTGCTGAACCTTTTGGGCGCAGATCTAAAGAAGAAAAATTTCTCATCGGTGGCTTTGCCTTACGTTGACTTATCTGGCGCAAATCTTTGGGGAAGCAATTTTTCACGTTCGAAACTACCCAATGCAAACCTCGATGGCGCTGTTCTAGAATACGTAGATTTCTCATATGCGGACTTGTCTGGTGCTAGCTTCGGATCCACAGACGTTTGTTCAGCGATAGCATATAGTCCTGATGGAAAGAGATTGGCTACTGGAGACTCGACCGGCGTCGTGAAAATATGGGACATCGGTCGAAGACTTAACCCGAGAGTATTGCGAGGACACACGAACCAGGTGCTGAGCTTGTGCTTCAGTCCCAATGGAGAAAACATCGCAAGCGCCAGCGCTGATGACATCGTATTTGTCAGAGATTCGAGAGATGGACGAACATTGTTCCGAATAGAACAGGGTTCAACCTTGCATGATATGAGTTACAATAACGATGGAAGTTGTATAGTGACTGTCGGATCTGATGATGCAATGAAAATCTGGGATGCCACAAGCGGTAAGCTCATACATACACTCAAACTCGAAGCAACAGGAGAGGGAAAATGGATAATCTCTTGCAATCCTGTAGAAAACAGCGTCGCTGTTGGAGGTCGCAATCAATCCATCGAGATCTATGATCTATGCAGCCATGTACGAAAACTCAACCTGAAGGAGTGTGGCAAGAGAATCACAGACTTGTGTTTTTCTGATGATGGCCGCTTCGTAGTCAGCGTCGCCTCTAACAGAGATATGAGGGTTTGGGATGCTAAAGATGGCAGGGAAGCCATCAATGTCAGAACTCAAATAATCTGCAGAACTGTTTGTGTCAGTCCAGATCTAGAAACAATCGCTGTCGCAGGAGACGACCCCCTAGTGAGGATATGTGATTTTAAGAAAGGCCAGATTGTCTCTACACTGAAAGGCCATAAAGATAATGTGACTTGCCTTGATTTTGACCCTCAAGGCGTATGTCTGGCTACGGGAAGTCGCGACGGCACAGCGATGATCTGGAACTTGTGGTTCAGGGACTGTGTTTTTACTCTTGGTCGAACGCCATCATGTTTCGGAATGAATATTAAGGGTGTCACGGGATTGAGCGAAAACCAAATAACCCAGTTAAAGAAACTTGGCGCGAAGGAAATGACGGGAAAACAAGTCGAGTTTTTCAAGAGAGCAAATCGAGGGAAGGCGGTTGACTTTGCTTGAGCGAAGATTGACGTTGGCTTCGCTGATCTTGTTCCCTCAGCACATAGATATCTTAAGTACGGATCTAACAAGTGAAAAACCCATAACCTCCCTCTTTTTAGTTTTTTCCTAGCCGCGCGCTGAAGGCTCTGAAGCGGAAATTCGAGCAAGAACTTGCAGAAACAGTTGCCGCAGCGTGCAAAACGGTATAAATTACAACATGGGATTGGTAGCCCGGAAGAGATCCGAACTCTCGCGCACATGCAATTCTTCGAAGGCGGTGGACTGGACTTGAACTCGTTTGCATAAAGGGATGGACAGGTCTGAACCAGTGGGCCTAAGACAAAGAGAATGTATGGTTACAGGATATTTGAAGCAGTGGACTCGAACCCATTCGGGTCTAGGTCCGGGCGGGCCAATGGGCTTCAAGCAACCTACGTCAGTGCTTGAGGCTTTGTCTTACCCGCCTTCAAGCTAGTTCAGTCTCGCGTGCGATGCCCTTGTCATTGGCTTACATCTGTACTGATATCCCGAACCATTTCTCATAGGCATAGAAAACTTCGATAACTGCGATTGTCTTGGCTTTGTGGAAGAGCTATCTTAACAGAGGTTGGATCAGTGCTCTCACTTTTTCCAGTGCACTTACGATTCCACCTACGGTAGCGACGCCTTTTAGCACATTCCACGCTGTTCTAAGTATACTTCTGTCTGGATTTGGTTTCAACAGCTGGCTCTTGATGGTTTCAATCTCAGCCTGATAATTCAACTTCTGTTCGTCGGAGAGTCTATCGGTTTGTCGAATTTCTTCCCCAAGCAAATCGAGACTCCGGTAAAGATTACTGTACTGATTATACACGTAGTTGCCATCCCCGATCACCGTAACCCCGTGGATGTTGGTTATGTTAATACCTGTCAGCTTCTGAGTCCGTTGGAATTTGGAAGGACCTTCAAAATGATTAATGCCTTTATCAGCTATTCTATAGGAGATATTCTCCGCCCTTATGGTTGTGCTACCCCTAGTTATCGGGAACGTTTTCCTTTCTTCGTTTACCCAACCGCTCTGAATTAGATAGTAGAGGTTACTAGCTATCTCTTGTTCGTTGAGTCCCCTTTCCTTCAATACTTGTTTTATCTCTCTTCTTTTAACGCCTGCTCCACTCACACTTCTGGATTTTTTGTACTTTGAGTACAGATATTCCAAGATAAGTTCTCTTATTTCATCGCTAGTTTTGTCTAGTGCAAGCGACATTTATCAGATCCGTTCCTATCAATAATGCAACTTTGCGATGTGTCTAAAAAAGATAGTGCATCCTAAATCTAGATGAATGATCAACATCGTAACAGCCCAGACAATAAAGTAATGGAACCCTTTACATCGATAAAGCTCATTTCATCAGTTTAGCGCGCGCGCTTAAAACGTGAAGACTTAATCCCTCCAAAAGCAGCTGGGGAATATGGAGTAGATTGCTAAGAATAGCAAGCCCCTTGAGTTTACGTCGAGACACTCTGAGCACAAATTATTTTTGATAGCTTCTTGGATATACTCTAGTTATGAGCGAAGCGATAGGTTATCTTCTCTCGATCATACGGGAAAGCCAAGGGAAAATAGTAGAGGAAGACTTAAGGAAAAGAATAATCAATGACATAAACACAAAAGCAGGACCATACTATGACTATTCTGAAGGTTACAGAATTACTCGGTTTCAAAAAGACTTAGATGAGTTGATTCAGAAGGGCATAATCCGGAAAGTTGATGGACACCTAGAATTGCCTTTTGAAGTTTTGGGATTAGCAGACAAGTTTCCTAAACCAGTTATTCCATCCAGTGTGGCAGTGAAGCTTCACGAATACAAAAGAACCGGACAAGCCTTGAAACTGGAAGTTTTGATGCTAATATGCCAAAATCGAGAAAGTCACATCTGGAAAGAAGAACTGAAGGAAGTAGGATGGCCTGAGAAAGCTGTTGAGACTGTTCTAAGGCAGCTGGACTCTGAAGGTTTAATGAAGTATCCTGAACTTAAATTCAAAACTGAGGTCATGGGAAACGAAGTTAAGTCCTTTGTGACAAGCTATGAAAAAGAGATAAAGGAACTCTCCATAAGCAAAAAGACTGAGTCTGACGTCTTAAACGTAAGGTTTCGGCCAAGAAGGAAAACTAGCAAATTTCAGGCCAATTCAGTCGGAGTTGCAAGTCTACTTTTAGAATTCACCGAAGAATGCAGAAACAAGAACATTGAAATTGTCAGCGTCGGTATAGGACAAATCGAATCTCTTTTTAATCAGGTTCTCTACAGATTTTCCTACAATGAAGGAGTTTTAAGTGATATTCCATACTTCGATGTAGACCGTGCTATATTTCTGTGCAATAAAACTGATGAAGATTTCATGCGAAATTGCCTCAGAGAATGGAACATTGAAAAGTGGGGCAAAGCAGCGACATATTCATTTGACAAACTTGAAAAATTCAATTTTGGTCATGACCTGTTGTTCCAATTTTTCGAAAATTTCTTGCACGAACGATATGATCTTGTTTTCGACACACCGCCGTTGTTCTTCGAGCAAGTGCAAAAGAGGATTAATGAACTAAATTCAGATGTTCAAAAGCAAAGAGAAGAATTAACCAAAAAGAAAATCTACGATGAAGGCCTCGTTTACACAAAACCTGATTTCCCATGGTCTTTGGGAAGTAAGATCAACGAATTCTTTTCGAAAGCTACTTCAATCGTTAGGATATGTAACCCCTATTGTGATGACAGCACTTTTGGTCAGCTAGCTTCCACAAGGAAAGATCTAAAAATCCTACTTCTGGTTACAGAGGACGAGAGATTTATTGGAAAAGTAAAGAATAAAGATCTAACGAGGATTGCTGTAGAAAGAACTCTGAAGGATCGCAGAATTGAGATGAAAGTGGTCCCGAATTTACATTCAAGATTTGTGATTATTGATAACGCCTATATGCTCTTTCTTTCTCCTGACTTACAGACCCGTTCATTGATGAATAAATATGAATATGGCTATTGGACGAATAATGACGAAGTTGTCAAAAATTGCACTGCATACTTTGACATGATGTGGGGTGAGGCTCAACCTTTTAACATTCTTGAAGAAATAGGAAAACACGAGAAATAATAACGCGCCCCACATATGTTGGTTTCAATCTTCTGCTTGGCTGTTTTATCCATAAAAGATATACTAGATAATCTCTCCGACCAGTCAAGTAGACCAAAGTCTTGAAAAGCAACGGGCAGCCCACGAACACGCTTAGTATGCGCCAAGAATTATGGGACTTGAACCAATTTGGGTCTAAGTCCGGGCGAACCTGAACCCGTTTGGGCATGGGGACGGGCAGCCTTGGTTCAACTATAGCAAACAAATGGACTTATTCCCGTTTGGGTTCTAATCCTGCCCGATCCATTATTGGAGCACGCTTGGAGTCCATGTTTATTTGCATGGAATTTTCCATCCGAAGCTGTATATTTGCTAGCGCGCTGCCGATAAATGGAAAATCCTTCAGACACTAAAAGCGCGCGTGTCTAGTGTTATAGCGGATTATTCCGCTTTTTGTCTCAACTAGCTCCTAATGCGTTGGCCAGGGAGTTTGCCATTCTTCTTTGAAGAAAATTTCTGAGAGCTCTTTCCTCGGTCTCGGGGCTGGTTTTTCAGCTGGTATTCCGATTGGTACCAGTGCGATAATCTTCATCTTCGCAGGAATCTTGAGCAGACGCTTCACTGCATCTTCGTCGAAGGCGCCTATCCAGCAGGTGCCATAGCCTAGGGCTGTGGCTGCCAAGACCATGTGGTCCAATGCTATCATCGGGTCTTTTTCGTACCACCTTGCCGACACGTCAGGATCACCCACTGCAACGGCGATTGCAGCAGCATCGCTTAGGAAAGTCTGCTCATTCGCTGCTTCCGCCAAGGCCTTCTTTCGATCCTGCTCTTGAACTATTATGAAACGCCATGGTTGCCGATTGGCGGCAGAAGGCGCCAGACGAGTAGCCTCAAGAATCAACTCCAACTTCTCTTCAGGAATAGATTCTGGCCTGTACTTCCTAATGCTTCTTCGAGTTTTTACTGCTTCAAAAACATCCACTTTTGGTCTCCCCTTGGAACGATCTTTCCACACGACTTATTACGTTTTTCCCAGACTGGGTACCTGTAGCGCGCGTTTGCAGTGGCACAGTGATGGAAAAAAGGATTTCAGTAGTTTTAAATATGATAGAGCGAGGATTCAAGCTACGAGGACGGCCGCTGGGGAAGGGAGGAATGATGGAACACAGGTTCCTGAAGATTGGCACGTTTCTTCTGATTCTGCTGGGACTCATATTGGTCCTTGTGAGTCTGTTTTTGCCATGGTTTATCTTTGCTGGCACAGCTGAGCATGCTTTGGGAACGGTTTGGGTTTCAGGTAACGTGTCAGCGTTCGGAATAGGAGCAACAAGCACAGGAACTCACGTTACGATGTGGTCTTCGACGCAGTGGAGTGCTGCTGGAAGTGACTTCTGGTTCGGATATCTAAGCGTAGCAGGGGTACTTCTGATTTCGACTTCAGCGTTGTTGGCGTTCTATCGCTTCGCAAAAAAGGAGAAACAAAAAATCTCAGAGTCACTAGTCCTTGTTGCCGTCAGCACAGTAGGCTGTTTACTAGTCGCTTCAACGTCTCTAATTGCTATATTGTACTACAAGCCACGCATATTCGTCATTTTCGGTCAGATATACGGCGCTCCTCCAATAATTGATAGCGCCCTGCTTTACGCATCTCGAGCCACTGTCAAGATCGGCATTGGTCCATGGCTGTCCATCATCGGAGCCTTTCTATGCATAACAGGCGCGGTACTCGAAACTTACCACGCAGAAAGCCAGACCGCAGCTCGTGATGCTCATGCTGGGTCAAAAGACTTAACAATATCCCCAGACGGATCCAGATAATTCATCGTTCTTGCATTTTAGATCAGTCTCTTTCCTACCTTACTAAAGCATTCAAGCGAGTTAGCTTGAAACCCTGAGTTGATCGGATTGGCTACGTGAAGCTGAACGTTGGCGTGCAAAAAAGAGAAAAGGCTTTCGCTGCAATAGTATCCGCTGGGAACCAGTCTGGGGAAAGTAGATTATGATTTGCAAGTTGTATGTCTTCAGGCATGCTGAGACTACTGACAATGCCCGCGGGGTATTCTCAGGTTGGCGCGACGCAAGGCTCACCTCGAAAGGGCTTTTGCAGTCACGTGAGATTGCAGAGCAACTCAGGCAAGAAGAGATTAGCTATGCATTTGCTTCCCATCTTCAAAGAGCTCGAAAAACCCTTGAAATCGTCCTTCAAACGCATCCTGACGTTCCAGTTTTCACGGATGATCGGCTTATTGAGCGTTGCTACGGTCTGCTCCAGGGAAAAAGCAAGAGAAAGGTGGCCGACGAAAAGCCAGAATGGTTTGCAGAGGTTCACAGAGGCTATGATTTTCCTCCGCCCGAGGGAGAAAGCCTTAGAATGGTTGAAAATCGAACGCTGCCATTTCTGGCACAGCTTAAAGAATGGCTCCAGCATAACCCTGGCAACGTTGCCATCTCATGCCATGGGAACTCGCTGCGCCCGATTCGCCGAGTGTTTGAGCACCTGAGCCTAAAGCAGATGCTTGAGCTTGAAAACCCGCAGGACCGTGCCATAACCTATGCTCTGGACACGCACAGCGTCAAAGTTGAAGGTCTAGGAGACAGCACGATGAAAGCAGATTGGACAGGTATACTTGTCCCGCGCCAAGTCAGACTGGCAACAGACATTCGCAATCCGTTAAAGAGATACTACTAGTTCGTCGCGTGTTCTTGCATTCTGAGCTTCTGAATTCTGGCTGCCTTCAGCTGCTCACGGTTCTTCTTGCAGCCGTGACCGCATCATATACGCCACTTGGTTTTCAGACGCAAACTTTTAAAACATGTAACTAGCTTGACGTGCAGTATGCAAGGTTCGGACAAGGAGTCGAAGGGTCTTTCTAACGCGGAAGCTGAAAAGAGGCTCCTAGAGGTCGGGCCGAACCAGCTTGCCAAGCCTTACACGATAAGTTTCTTGGGCATCGCCAAAGAAGAAGTAGTTGAACCCATGATCATGCTGCTGCTCGTCGTGGGCGTGCTCTACACCATATTCGAATGGCCACACGTGGAAGATGCCGTGACAATATTCAGCATTATCTTCGTGTTGGTTTTTGTTGAAATCTGGAACGAGTATCGAGCCAAGAAGGCCATATCGGCGCTTTCTGTGCTTGCAGCTCCGAAAACACGGGTTGTGCGGGAAGGCAGAATAGTTGAAGTTGAAACCGAGAAAGTCGTTCCCGGAGACCTACTGGTCTTCATCGAGGGCACTCGAATCGCAGCCGACTGCAAGCTTGACGTGTCATATGACATTCAAGTCGACGAGTCAGTCTTGACCGGCGAGTCTCTTCCTCGAGAGAAGAAGGTCGGAGACGAAGTCTACGCTGGAACCTTGGTGCTTTCCGGCGAAGGAGAAGGAACAGCCTATGCCACGGGCAAGAACAGCAGGTTTGGAAAGATTTCGGCCATGGCTCAAGCCATCAAGCCTCCGAAAACGCCCCTGCAGCTAGCCATGAAAGCATTATCCATCACGCTCGCGTACGTTGCCATGTTCTTCAGCATAGTTATCCCAGCTTTAGGCATCGTCCGCTTCGGATACCAAGATCTGGCCAAGGATAAAGACCTAATCTTGACCGGATTGGCACTGGCTTTTGCAGCAATTCCTGAAGAATTGCCCATCATAATCACCATGATACTAGGCTTGGGCGCATACAGACTCTCACGAAAAGGCTTCCTAGTCAAGAAGCTCAAAGCGGCAGAAACCCTCGGCGACGCAACCGTCATCCTCACAGACAAGACGGGCACGATCACCGAGAACAAGATGCAGGTCGTCCAAGTCTATCCACGCAAAGAAGAGGCCCGAACGCTCAGCGCCGCCGCGGCTGCATTGACAGAAATGTCACTTTCACCGACTGACAAGGCAATTCTAGAAAGAGCCCACGCACTAGGAGTCCAAACGAACTTCGGAAACGTCATCCACGAACGAGGCTTCCAACCAGGCAAACGGACCAAAACCGTCCTAAGAGAGAACAACGGAAGCTTCACGCTTTCAACCATAGGAGCACCCGAAGAAATCCTAAGCTCACAAGGCCGAGACGATGTCTTCGGAGAAGAACTCAAAAACGAGGCAGAAAAAGGAAGAAGAGTAATCGGCGTAGCAGAAAAGACGATTCCTACAGAAGACGCAGACATGCCCCTTTCAAAATTGGAGGGAAACTGGGACTTCATCGGCCTCATATCGATCGAGGATCCTCCGCGAGCAGGCGTAAAAGAAACGATAGAAGCCATCAGCAAAGCAGGAATCAGAACCATCATGGTCACAGGCGATCACCCACAGACCGCAGCCTACATCGCACAGAGCGTGGGCATCCCATCAGAAAAAGTGTTCACAGGCGAAGAACTACAAGGACTCTCCGAGAAGGAAATGCAGGACATCGTCAAGGACGTCTCCGTCTACGCCAGAACGACGCCTGAAGACAAATACAGACTCGTCCAAGCGTTGCATGCAAACGGCGAAGTTGTCGCGGTCACGGGCGACGGAGTCAACGACACATTGGCCCTCAAAGGAGCAGACGTCGGCATCGCCATGGGCACAAAGGGCACAGACGCGGCTAAGGAAGCAGCAGACGTCGTGCTGACAGATGACAACTTCGTAACGATCGGCCACGGCGTCTTCGAAGGACGCACATTCTTCGACAACCTCAGAAAAGGACTCAAGTACTACCTGGCCATCAAAATCGCACTGATCTCACTGTTCGTCCTTGCCTTAGCCATTGAAATCCCATACCCGAAAATGCCCTTGCCGTTTGCCCCGATACAAATAATCGTCCTAGAACTATTCATGGACCTCGCTGCTTCCGCAGGCTTCGTCACAGAACCAGCCGAAAAAACAATCTACGACAGAAAACCGAGAGAACCAACGGCAAAGTTTCCAGACTCAAAAATGGTAACAGACATGGCGATCTCCGCGGCAAGCCTGTTTGTCGCCGTGATGCTCGCATACTTCTACGCCTGGTCGCAGAACCTTGACGCTGTCACGGTGCAAACGTACGCTTTTTCAGCATGGATAATGGGACACATAATCCTCGCCTTCGTCATGCGCTCAGAAAAAGAACCGCTCTCTGCCATAGGCCCCTTGTCAAACCGAATTATGGACTTGTGGGCAGTCCTAGCCTTCACCTTCCTGATCGTGGCACTGACCGTACCGCCAATCACCAGCCAACTCAAACTAGCACCCATCGCACCAGGACAATTCGCCATAATACTCGGCTTCGCCCTAATAGCCATCATCTGGCGAGAAATCACAAAAACAATACTCTACAAACGAAACCCAAACCCATAAACCAACCCCACAACAAAAACATCACCACAAAACCCATCCCACGCCACTCCAAAACGCACGTCCACACCACACAGCCCACCACGACCCCATCACAACCCTCAAGACCAACACCAACAACAACACGCGCTTGAACCTAAGACACCCAAAAAAACCACGACCACCCATCAAAGACTCGGCACAGTTGGACCGTCCCAGACCGCAACAGATGAACCCAAACCTCACCCACCAGACGAAGCTTCACACCAAACCCAAAAAACCGACCTAGGAGGGGGGTATCAAATGTTCGGATGTCACAACATCCCAAAATACAGATAACACACATGAACTTTCCCAAACTCACACAGACAAGCAGTCAAAATCAAGACCAGAAAAACCGACCGAGGGGAGGGAGGACCGGCCGTCTCTCTCTGTGTGTCCACGCGACCCGAACCCAACATTCCATGGCCATCATCGAACCGAAAAGCCGACGAGCCCAAGATCAAAAAACGGCCTAGGAGGGGGGTATCAACAGTTCGCGCGTTTTCAGCCCAACCGTTGGGCACGCCCAACTCTGCCATGAACACACGCCGGATTTCACATCCCAAGACCCGAGAAACCGGCCTAGGAGGGGGAGGTGCGTTTTAAGCGTGTTTTCAGCCCTAAAACGCATGTCGAGTCAGCTTCGGCCATGAACCCCCAAAGAGGCTTCAAAGGCCAAAAGATCAGCTTAGGCGAACTGTATTCTGAGAACAAAGCTCTTACTGACTCTTCATTCAGGTGGCTACAACGTTATGAGAAGCATGGAGGTTGCCGTTTTTTCCAACTCTAAGCTGCTTCTCCCCTTTGAAGGCAGATATCCTTGCATTCTCAACCTGGACAGTGTCTCCTACGGCTACGGATTTGATCTGCTCATTCCACAGGCATAATTTGATCTTTCCCGTTTCATCAGATATCAACGCGTTGGCCACGCTGGCATAATTCCCAAACCTCGTGACCACGAAAGACGTGTCCGACACCTCGACGACTTCAGCCTTCAAACTGACAGATTTCATGCCGATCCGCAGATCCTTGATCTGGAAAGCCCGCGAACCACTATACCTCTTGGCAGGGCGCCTACAGAGAAAACTCGCCCTGACCATACTCCTAATCGGATTATCCTCGTTCAACAAGAACTCCTTCGAGATCGGAAACTGCGCCACCACCTTCGACCCCAACGTTATCAGAAGAACAACACTCTCGGCCTGTTTACCCCTACACTCTATCGAAAGAGCCCCACACTTAGAACTGTGATTCTTGCCAGCCGACACCAAAGCATCAAAAAACTCATCAGCATCAACCTCATACTTCATAGAAAGAAACGCAAGATATTCACTAGGCGACGCTTTGTCCCGCATTAAACTCCAACCTTCATACTCATACTACCTTCTCCTCAAATCACGCTGGGCATGTTGAGCCTTCTCCATGAACATTTCGCCGCCTCTGCAAGCACTCAATTCTTCTGTGGAACCAGCCTACTTCACGAACTTCGCAGGGTGTCTCTTGAACCTCTTCTTGCAGGTAACACTGCAAAAATGATAGGTCTCACCATCATAGCTAATCTTGAACTTTGCAATCTTCTCGTCCAGAATGGCACCACAAACAGGATCCTTAGGCATTATCCTACCCTTAACCTCACGGAAGAGTAGGCACTCTGCTTATTAATATTAGTGGTAGAAAAAAGAAAGATAGGTTAAACGGGATGAAGATGTCAGCTAATGAGCTTAGTATCTTCTCGGCGGTCTTCGTTTAGAATAACATTCTCGGCAGTATACCGGCCTGCTTCCGTCGGGCTTGAAGGGAACTTCACATTCCTTTCCGCAATCGGCGCAGACTGCCTTGTACGTCTCTTTCTTATACGTCAAATACTTCAACTCCTATGCTATTTAGCGCAAAAAATCTCTTTTTTGCACACGTTCCTTATTCTACAACGCTTTTTTAAACCTATCCTTTCGCAAGGCAGGTTTGCAACGTCTTTTTCCATCAAACCGCGAGTCCAGCGTTCAGGTCGAAAAGTTCAAGGGGGATGAGTTAACTCATCTCTTCGATCCTGGTTTTGGTTAAGGCTTTTATGTTCTCGAACTCTGTCAGCTCGCCGTAGCCCACGAGGGTTATGGCCGTGCCTTCGCCTCCCATCCTGGCCGTTCGGCCGATCCTGTGGAAATAGACCAAGGCATCCAGTGGAACGTCATAGTTTATTATGTGAGTGATTCCCTGAATATCCAATCCCCTTGCGGCCACGTCTGTTGCCACGAGCAACTTCAATCTTCCCTTCCTGAAGGAATCCATTACGAAGTCTCTCTGCGCTTGAGTGAAGCCAGCATGCAACGCTTTTGCGTCGTATCCCATTCCCTTCAACCTGTCTGAGAGAATATCCGTGTCCACACGCGTCTTGCAGAATATTATGGCCCGGCCTATGTGATTCTCGCGTAGGATGTTGCAGAGAGCCTCAAACTTGCCGTGCGGGTTCACGACCACGTAATACTGGTCCATCTGCGTAAGGGCTATCTCATCCTTGCTTACGAGTATCTTCTCAGGGTTTTTCATGTATCTGTTGCAGATGTTCATCACCGACTGATCTATCGTTGCCGAAAAGAGGCCAGTCTGCCTGTTCCTGGGCGTCCTAGAGAGTATGTATTCGATGTCCTCTATGAATCCCATATCGAGCATTCTGTCTGCTTCGTCAAGAATAACGATTTTCACCGAGGCCAGATTCAACACGCGCCTTTCAAGCAGGTCAATCATGCGTCCTGGCGTTCCCACAACCACTTGAACACCTTCCTGCAAAGCACGAATCTGTTTTCCAATTGACTCTCCACCATAAACCGGCAGAACTCTGAACCCTGCATACTTACCCAATCGGCCGATGTGCTCAGCAACTTGCACAGCGAGTTCACGAGTCGGCGCCAAAACCAGACCCTGAACACTCCTGTCCTTTGGATCTATGCGCTCCAGCATCGGAATCCCGAAAGCCGCAGTCTTACCCGTACCGGTCTGCGCCTGCCCGATAACATCCTTCCCTTCAAGCAAAGGAGGTATCGCCTGAGCCTGAATGGGAAAAAGATTCCTGAACCCAAGCTCCTCAATTGCCCTAATAACCTGCCCACTTAATGGCAGGTCCTTAAAGTATTCTATTTGCACGTATCCATTTCTCCTGCCACAGAATCCTTCATGCATTTGCCAAAAGCTTTCAGAAGCTTCATGATTACATGAATTAATGTGACAACACCACCAAACGACGATTGTCTTATAAAAACGTTTAGCCTGCAACCGAGACAAAGAATCAGGCTATGAGCCCAGTCCAAACAAGTAAAGTGAGAAATGACCCACACAAAGCTTTGCAAGTCCATACATCAAATCCAAATATCCATGGTAATCAGAAACCTAGGAGGGGCGGGCACCGCAGAAACGCGATACAGAGAAACCCTAGTGCAGCGTCACCATGCTCAAACACCGGAATCTTTGGCGCGTGTGCTCACATGCTCATTTGGTTCGAGTCGAAATGTCCCCCACGAGGACGCGCTTGGTTGATCCATCATCAAGCCTCAAAATCAAAGATCCGTCATCCTCCACATCTAATGCTGATCCATCAAATTTCTCGTCTGACGTGAACACTTCCACTCTACCTCCAAGAAAGCAAGCAAAGCTCTTCCAATCTTCCAGTATCGGACCAAATCCACGGTTCGTAAACAGGTCATAAACACTTTCCAGCTTCTCAAGCACAGTTTTGAACAACCGTTCTAGATTGATTCTTCTGTCAAGTTCTGTCTCCAAGGTCGTGGCATCGTCCCATAGAGCTTCCGGCAATATTTTCACCTTGAAATTCGCGTTTATCCCTATGCCGAGAACGACATAGTTGATAATCCGTCCTGTAGTTTTCATCTCCGTCAGTATTCCACAGACTTTCTTTCCATTTGCCAAAACGTCGTTAGGCCATTTTGTCGCCACAGACAAGTCATAGGATTCACATAGGGCTTTTGCCACAGCCAACCCCGCCACGAACACGAGTCTGCTCGCGTCATGCGGCTCAACACTTGGTCTCAGAATCGTCGAGAACCAAAGACCGCCAATCGGCGAGATCCACTCTCTACCGAGTCTTCCATGACCACATGTCTGGCTGTCGGCAACGACAACGGTTCCCTCTGCCGCGCCCAGAGCCGCTAATTCTTTGGCCGAATCGTTAGTCGAAGCGGTTGCACGGCTGAAAACGATGCTTTGCCCCACTCGTCTGGTCTGCAACTTTTCCTGAAGCTTGCTCGGGTCCATTTTTACAGCCTCAAGGCTGGCACCAGTTCACTCTTCCACGGTTTAGTACGCGTCCTCCCAGAAAAGCTCTACGTTGGAGCCGAGGGTGGACAACGAGTCTGCGATCATGCGTATTCCTAAATTCGCCTTGTCAGGTATCGCGGAATAACCTGGCTGAGACGTGTACGTGCCCGCATAGTCTACCGCTCGGTCTACCATATGATCTGAATATGATCTAGAAAATGGAAAAGCAGCCCAGCCCAATCTACTGGCAGTTTGTTTTAGGAGCAAGCCTGCGCGCCCTGCCTGCGCTGTGTCACTTCATAACGAGTTCTAGTAGCACGCCCTTGGTGCTTTTCGGATGTACAAATGCGATTTTCTTTCCTTTAGCGCCGTCCTTAGGTTTTTCATCGATCAAAGTTACGCCCTTTCGCTTGAGCTCTGCCAAGGTATCTTCAATATCTTCGACTTGGACGGCAAAATGATGAATGCCTTCGCCATGGCCTTCTAGGAACTTGGCAATCGTACTGTCGTTGCCAAGCGGCTCTAGAAGCTCAATCTGTGTTTCGCCACCAGTAGAGACTAGGGCCACCTTAACTTTTCTTTCAGCCAAAACGTGTACTGCCTGAAGCTTGAAGCCCAAAATGTCCCGGTAAACGTGAACAGCATCATCCAAGTTCTTCACGGCAATACCAACGTGATCCATTCGAACAAACACGCGCATCTTCCTCCTAGCTAGATTATCTAATCGCTTCGCTGGATCATTATAAAAGAGTTTTCTAAGCCCGACCGCTTGCGTTTTATATTCTCTTTAAGCTCAATCAATGGTCGGAAACAGAGATGTCATCCAAGCAGAAGCTGAAAAGGGAATATTTGTATCATCCAGGCATGAACTGCCTCACGCCGAATGAACGATGTGTTTTTGCTAAAGAAAAGAAGAAAAGCTGACCACGTACATATGAACTAATCAGGCGAGACGGTCTAAATGGAGAAGAATAGAAAACACGTATTGAAGGCTGTGAGGCTGACCGACCTGATCGAATATCATGAAGCGTCAGTGGTAAGCCGAACACTGATCGATAAGAAAGCAGGAACAGTAACTTTGTTCGCGTTTGACGAAGGTCAGGGGCTGAGCGAGCACACGGCACCGTATGATGCGATGGTCCTGATAGTTGATGGCGAAGCAGAAATGACGATCTCAGGCAAAGCTTATCGATTGAAAGCTGGAGAGATGATTATGATGCCGGCGAATGAACCGCACAGTTTGAAGGCAAGGGCAAGGTTCAAGATGCTTCTCACAATGGTAAGGTCTTAAGGGTACTCTTGCTCTGCGTCTATCACGCTGACAAAGTTGCTCAAAATTTGGCTTCCGTGTTCGGTGTCGTTCACTTCAGGATGGAACTGGACGCCGTAGAACGGTTTCTTCATGTGCTTGACCGCCTGAATTCTGCAATTCTCAGACATCGCAAGAATCGCGAAGTTCGGGATTTCTTTCACTTCATCATTGTGTGACTCCCAAACCATAAACTCCTTCGGCAACCCTTTGAACAAGTCATCCACGGCGATGACTTTCAGTCTTGACAAACCGTATTCTGGAATCTCGGCTGGGCCTGCTTTTCCGCCGAAATGAATGGCCATCAGCTGCATGCCAACGCATTCGCCTAGAATAGGCCCTTTGAAACGCTCGAAATATTCGATGCAGTTACCCAGCCTCGGGGATTCCCAGGCCACGCGGGGGGCTCCACCGCTCAATATCAACGCATCAGCGTCGACCTGTCCAACGGACGTTGTGTTTGCTATTATCTTCGATTCGCATCCGAGCTCTCTCATCACTCGCCAAATCCTGTGAGTCCATTGGCCGCCGTTATCCACGACATAAACCTTTTTTTGTCTACTCATACTCGATCGTACCAGGCGGTTTGTTTGTTATATCGAACGCCACTCGGCTCACGTCGTCCTTGAGGGTGTTCGTGATTCTGACGGAGATTGCCTCCAAAACTTCGTGCGGGATCTTCGAGTAAGCTGCACTCATTCCATCCAGGCTTTCGACGGATCGAACTACAACCACTTGTCCGTAAGCCCTGACATCGCCATGAACGCCGACCGCTTTGCATGGGAGCAGCACAGCAAAATATTGCCATGGGCGACTCATTCGGCCGCTTGAAGCGGCCTTTTCAATTTCTTCTTCAACTATGGCGCATGCTTCGCGAACTATCCTTGCTTTCTCAGGGGTAGCTTCGCCGATGATTCTTACGGCTAAGCCAGGACCGGGAAACGGCTGCCGTTCACAGATCTCTGTTGGCAAGCCCAGCGTGCGTCCGACCATTCGAACTTCGTCCTTGTAAAGATCACGAAGAGGTTCGACGATTGCAATCTCGATTTTTTCAGGCAAGCCTCCGACGTTATGATGAGACTTGATCCTGTCTCTTAATCCGCCTCCGCTCTCTATCCAGTCTGGAGCAATGGTTCCCTGCACGAAGCATTTCGCATTCTCCTTTTTAGCTACCTCCTCGAAGATTCTGATGAACAGTTCACCTATTATCTTGCGTTTCTGTTCAGGATCAACTACTCCTGTGAGTTTCTGATAGAATCTTTCCTCGGCGTCTACTACACGAACGTTCAAGCCTAGTTTTCTGAGCATTTTATCGTTGTTCGCTATTTCATTCTTTCTCATGTAACCAGTATCGACCAGAACGCATATGAGGTTCTCGCCTAAGGCCCTGTTTGCCAAGATTGCGGCGGTGGTGGAGTCGACGCCGCCAGAGACGCCGATTATGGCTTTGCCTCTTATCCTTTCCTTTAACGTGCTGACGGATTCGTCTATGAACCTCTGGGCGTCGAACATGGACTTTCACAATCTACAGAGTCGAATTGGAATATAAAAATCTTGCAAGATCCCGCGTAAGCCTTACACTAGACGTGGGATGGGTAGGCGTCATTGTCGTGCTGGAGGCTGGAAAAACTATAAAGCATAGGTCCCAGCCTAAGTTAATCTTCAAAAACTGGTGAAATAGATGGAAAAGCACGCTCATGACCTTGTCATCGTAGGAGCTGGTCTTGCAGGGCTAAGGGCTGCGGTCGCTGCGGCAGAAGTCAGCAACAAACTCGACATAGCAGTCCTCTCAAAGCATCACCCTTTGCGGTCGCATTCTGTATGCGCCCAAGGTGGAACGGCAGCAGTGATGAACGAGAAGGACTCCTTTGAGCTACATGCTTATGATACGGTGAAAGGCGCCGACTTCCTTGCAGATCAGGACGTTGTCGAATTCTTCGTGAAACAAGCTCCTGGGGAGATAGTTCTCACTGAGCATTGGGGCTGTCCCTGGAGTCGGACGTCACAGGGAAAGATAGACCAGCGCCCGTTTGGAGGGCACTCTTTCGCAAGGGCATGCTTTGCTGCAGATATGACCGGCTTCCATGAGATGCATGCCATCTACGGTAAGGCTGTTATGTACGATAACTTAAAGTTCTACGACGAATGGTTTGCCACGTCGATCATAACTGAGGACAAGAAAGCATTAGGACTAGCGGGCATAGACATGAAATCTGGCGAAATGCAGGCTATAGCCGCGAAGTCAATCATAATCGCGACAGGAGGCCACGAACGCATCTATGATTTCACGACTTTTTCACATTCAACGACGGGCGACGGAATGGCCATGGCCTACAGGGCCGGTGCGCCGCTGGAGGACATGGAGTTCGTCCAGTTTCACCCGACAGGCCTGGTGCCCTCAGGCGTGCTCATCACCGAAGGGGCAAGAGGAGAAGGAGGATACTTGATTAACGCCAACGGCGAACGTTTCATGAAAAAATATGCGCCGGAGAAAATGGAGCTGGCCCCGCGGGATGTTGTTTCCAGAGCAGAACAGACTGAGATTAACGAGGGTCGTGGCCTGCCTGGGCCTTATGGGCCATACATCGCTTTAGACCTGCGGCACCTGGGTGAGGAGAAAATAAATGAGAGGCTCCCGCTCATTCGGGATGTTGCTATAAAGCTCGGCGGAGTGGATCCTGTCAAGGAGGTTATACCGATCAGGCCAGCGGCGCATTATTCGATGGGAGGAATCAAGGCTAATATCAAGACTGAGACTCCAATCGCAGGCTTGTACGCAGCTGGCGAATGCTCATGTATCAGCATACACGGTGCAAACAGGCTTGGTACAAACTCGACAGCAGATTGCCTGGTCTTCGGCGCAGTAGCCGGAGAAGAAGCCGCGAGACATGCGTTGGCAACGAGCATGCGAGAGATTTCAAAAGAGAAACTATTGACCGAGGAGAATAGAGTCTTCGAGCTAATCAGAAAAGAAGGTACAGAGAGAGTTTCAGTCTTAAGAGAAGGAATGAGACACGTGATGGGTGAAAAGGTTTGGATATACCGACGAGGCGACCAGCTTGAAAGCGCCTTGAAGGAGATCCGAACGCTCAGGACAAGGTTCAACAACGTGAAGCTTGAGGATAAAGGCCAACCGTTTAACACTGGATTATTCAACTTGTTGCAGCTTGATTTCATGCTGGAAGTTGCTGAGGTTACGGTTGCCAGTGCATTACCAAGGGCGGAATCAAGGGGGGCACACTCCAGAGTTGACTTTCCAAAACGCGACGATCAGAACTGGCTGAAGCACACGCTAGCCTACTATTCTACGGATGGTCCGAGGCTCGAGTACATGCCCGTGACGCTTGGGAAGTGGCCCCCAGTGGCCAGGACCTACTAGGAGGATGAATGCTGTGAGCACGAAAATTGAGAAGATCGTGGAGTTCAAGATAAGCAGGTACGACCCGGAAGGCAGAAAGAGCTACGTTTCCACGTACAAGGTTCCGATCCATAAAGGAACGACGGTACTCGACTCTCTTTTGTACATTAAGGATAACCTTGATGAGACGTTGACGTTTAGGCACTCGTGCAGAATGGGAATCTGCGGAAGCTGCGCAGTCAACATAAACGGTCAGCCCATGTTGGCTTGCTACACGCAGGTTCTGCAGCTCAACGCTGACTCACTTGTGATCGAACCCATTGCAAACCTACCTGTTATAAAAGACCTCGTCGTGGACATTCAGCCGTTCTTTGACCAATACAAGAAAACCACGAATGTCCTCATCAAACCTGAAGAGGAATTTAAAAAGGCTGATGAATTTGTTCAGTTGCCAGCTGAGCTTAAGAAGTTCTGGGACCTGACACTGTGCATAAAATGTTCGATCTGCTATTCCGCCTGTCCAGCCGCGATCGATGAAAAATTTCTGGGCCCTGAAAGCTTGACGGCCAATTACCGGTTCGTTGCAGACTCCAGGGATCAAGGGTGCCCAGGGCGGCTGAAACCTATGGCTGACAACATTTGGCTGTGTACCCAGTGCAATTCCTGCACTTTGTTCTGTCCGAAGCTTCTTAGTTGTGCCAATGCCATCGTTGATGACCATGGCTTGCTGGTCGAAGCAGGAGCTCTTCCGAAGACAGTCATTGACGTTCTCGAGAGAGTCTACAAGTATCATAACCCCATGGGAACACATCAGAGCAAACGCATGGACTGGGCTAAGGACCTTAACGTTAAGGCCTATCCTGCAGTAACGAAGGCTGACGTGCTGTTCTTCGTCTGCTGTTCTGACGTTTATGACCTGAGGAACCAGGAAGTCGCAAGAACGATGGTTCAAGTGTTCAACAAACTGGGCGTAGATTTCGCCACGCTCGGAGCCGAGGAATGGTGCTGCGGGGATCATATGCTGCGATTGGGCGAAAAAGGCTTGTTCGAAGAGCTTGCGAAGCATAATATTGAAACGTTCAGGAAATTCGACTCGAACAAAATCGTTACGCTCTCGCCGCACTGCTACAACACGTTCAGGAATGATAAGCCATACGCTGACGAGAAGCTTAACGTTCAGCATTACACGCAGTTCTTGGCTGACGCTGTGCGGCAAGGCAAAATTAAGCCAGCTAAGCCCGTGAATAGAAAAGTCGCTTATCATGATCCGTGTTTTCTCGGCAAACGCAACGAAGTTTATGATGCGCCGAGGCAGGTTCTCCAGGCTATACCTGGCCTGCGGCTCGTCGAGATGAGGAGGACGAAGCAGAGTAGCTTCTGCTGTGGCGGTGGCGCGGGAAGGGTTTGGACAGAGGATGCGCAGCCTGAGAAGAGGCCCTGCGTGAACAGGGTGAGGGAAGCCTTGGATCTGGGTGTTGATACCGTGGCAGTGGCCTGTCCGTATTGCGTGACAACGTTGGAAGATGCGGTGAAGGTGCTCGACGTGGAGAACAAGATTGCTGTGAAGGATGTTCTTGAACTGCTGAAAGATTCGCTCTAGTTTCGCGTTTTTCTCAATTGTCTTCATTTATGAATTGCTTTGAAGCTTAGTTTCAGCACTCGAGGGTCATCTTTCCCTTGAGCATGTGCATTTTCTGAGGTTTTGAGGGATAAATTAATATCAAGCTCCAAGAGTCTAGATGGACCAAGCGCGGAGGAGAGCATGTTGTTTGGTTATGCTGGCCGTGTGCTTCACGTGGATCTGTCGTCTGGGAAGACGCAAGTTGAACCTTTGAATGAGGATTACGCGAAGAAATACATCGGCGGAATCGGCTTAGGCATCAGGATGTGGTTGGATAATTCGAAGGCAGGTGTTGATCCGTTCAGTCCTGAGAACCCGTTGATTCTGGTCACGGGTCCGATTGCTGGGACTGTGTGGCCGACTGGGGGGAATGGTCATGCTTTTGTCTCCAAGTCTCCTCAGAGTTTCGGGGTCGGTGAGGCGAAGGCGCATGGTTCTTTTGGGACCGAGTTGAAGAGGGCTGGCTATGATGCGGTGGTTTTGAAAGGTAAGGCTGAGAAGCCTGTTTATGTTTGGATTGACGATGATGCGGTTCAGCTGTTGGATGCTTCTCGCCTTATGGGCAAGTCGCCTGCTGAGACTGAGGATGCGATCCGAGAAGAGCTGGGTGACTATTACATTCGTGTTGCTTCGATCGGCGTCGCTGGTGAGAAGCTTTCCAGGATGGCCTGCGTGATCAATGACAAGACCCGAGCGTGCGGGAGAACTGGTATGGGCGCGGTGATGGGGTCGAAGAACCTCAAGGCGATTGCCGTCCGTGGGACTCGTGACATCACAGTTGCGAAGCCGGATGAGTTCATGGAGTACGTGAAGGAGTTTCATGAGAGGATGAAAGGGCCGGCTGCGCAGAAGTATCGGACGCTGGGGACGCCTGAGAACGTTCTGGTGCACAACTCATTGTCGTGTATGCCTACGCGGAACTTCAACAATTCTCGTTTTGAGGGAGCCGAGAAGGTGAGCGGCGAGGTTCTTAACGATAAGTACCTGGTCAAGATCATCGGCTGCAGCTCATGCGCGATGCGGTGTGAGCACATGTGCGTCGTTGCAGAGGGTCCGTATAAGAATACGATGACGCGTATGGAGTATGAGACTCTCTGGGCGTTGGGCCCGTACTGCGGTGTGGACAGGCTTGACGCGATAATTAAGGGCATGGCATTGACCAACTACTACGGGCTGGACTCTATCAGTGCAGGTGTTACTGTCGGCTTTGCGATGGACTGTTATGAGCGAGGCCTGCTGAGGCAGGATCAGCTTGACGGTATCGATGCGAGGTTCGGCAACGCTGAGGCCATGGTTCAACTCGTTGAGAAGATCGGAAAGCGTGAAGGTGTTGGAGAGCTTCTTGCCGACGGTGTGAAGGTTGCGAGCGAGAAGATAGGCAACGGTGCCGAGAAGCTGGCTGCGCATATCAAGGGCGTTGAGACTACTGGGTATGATCTCAGGTGTTTGAAGACGGCAGCGTTGGGTTTTGCAGTCTCGTTCCGCGGTGCGGATCATAACAGGCATGGGGCGTACGCTTTTGACGTGAAGGGCAAGGTTAATCGGCTTGTTGCGGAGAAGGGCAGGGGTAAGATGGTTAGGGACATGGAGGATGTTTATAATCTGATCGACTCGTTCGTCGTCTGCAAGTTTTCGAGGGGCACGTACTACAAGGAGTTGCCGGACATGGCTAAGCTTTACACTTTGGTGACGGGGATCGACGTGACGCCTGAGGAGCTTAAGCGTTGCGGTGAGCGCATTCAAAATGCTGCCCGGCTGTTCAACATCAGGGAAGGCCTAGGCAGGAAGGATGACACTTTGCCTTGGAAAGTCATGCATGACCCTATTCCTGATGAGGGTCCGGCTAAGGGTGCATTCGTGACACAGGCTGAGCTCGACCTGCTCTTGGACGATTACTATGAGTCGAGGGGCTGGACGAAGCAGGGTGTTCCGACGGTGGAGAAGCTTAAGGAGCTCGGCATGGACGATCTGATCGGCATAGTTGAGAAGGCTAAGGAGGCTTAGGCCGTGGTAAAGATTCATGAGAGAAAGTTTGTTTCTGCGGATCCGGAAAAGTGCGTAGGCTGCCAGGTTTGCGAGTACATTTGCTCCTACACGAAGGAAAAGGCGTTCAACCCTTTGAAGTCTCGCATCAGAGTCGTCAGGATCAACCAGATCATAAATCTGCCCGTGACTTGTAGACTCTGTGAGGATCCGCCGTGCGTGGCTGCCTGCCCCAGGGACTCGTTGACGCAGTCTGAAGATACTGGGCTCATAAGCGTCGACAAGGACAAGTGTAACGGTTGCGGCTGGTGCATCGAAGCCTGCGATTACGGGGCGATCATGCTGCATCCTGACGACAAGGTTGTCTACGTGTGTGACCTTTGCAAGGAGAAGGGCGAACCCCAGTGTATCAAATGGTGTCCTGAAGAGGCTCTGGACTTGGTCACGAGCGACGTGCTGGCGCAGAAGGCAAGAATCATGGCCGTTAAGAAGCTTTTCCAAGAGGCGCCGAAGTCAAAGTAGCATCCTCAGCGGTTCTTCTTCGGTTCGGGCTTTTTGCAATCTTGAGTTTTAAGCGTCCCCGTTGTCGATGCCGTTTGATGATGGCAGAGAACTTGCATGTGTGCTAGAAAATGGAAAGGCTCGCAGAGCGCGCCTTCTCTCACCGGTTTCTTGTGTTTTCAATGTGAGTCCTTGTTTGCTAGTTGAGCCTTTAGTGGAGTGACCTGCGGTTTTGGGCTGAAAACACGCCATAAACGCACCTCCCCCCTCCTAGGCCATTTTTTTGATCTGGCTCTGCGTCTTACCGGTTCGATGGGGGCCATCGAATGTTGGGTCGAAATCACATGCATGGAGAGAGACGGCCTACCCCTCCCCTCCTTCCTCCGCCGGTCGGTTTTTCTGATCTTTGATTTTCACTGTTTGTCTGTGTGGGTTTAGGAAAGCTGACTTGTGTTATCTATATTTTGGGATGTTGTAACATCCGAACATTTGATACCCCCCTCCCCGGTCGGTTTTTCAGTGTTCTGTATGGTTTTTCATGGGTTTGGGGTTGCACGGTTTGTCATGTTCGTTTAAACTGAATCGGAGGTCAAACGAGGAAAATGATGTGTAATAGGTTCTTAAGTTCCACTTCTGATTGGTTGTTCGAGAATTTCAACGTGCCGATGACGCGGCAGAATTTTTAGGACAAAACAGAATAGTAACACTTTGAGGTGCATCTGAATAAATGGTGAAAAGCGTGAAGGTTTTGACCCCTTTTGACTCAAGCAGGATCTACGTAAGCCAAGATCGCAGCTTTCCCGAGGCTTACATCGTTGAACTGCCGCTGGATTCTGTGCCCGACCAAGATTGGCGGGACGCCTTCCAACTGAAGTGGAAATCGAGCAGAGATTTTTGGGACCGGAAACTCTTCTTAGTCGAGGATAGAGTCAGACTTGTCGCCACAGAGGATGAATTTGTTGAAAAACTAAGCTGGCTTGAAAAAGTCATAGACGAAACCAACGAAGCCATCAAAGAACGCTACCGCGTTATCGAAAACGAGAAGGAGATGATACAGGACGCGATGACCAAGCAGCTGCTTCAGAAAGAGACAATTTCAACCGAGACGATCGCGAAAATAATCGGAAGACAATTCTGCAGGTAGAAAACCTGAAAAATGGCATGAGACCTACGATTCTCAGGTGATCCTAATCGTAGTTCTTAACGCCTATCATTTTTCTGTAGCTTCTAAGGTCCATGGTGACCCGAGTCAAGAACCGTAGTTCCAGCGTTTTCGCTTCGAGTTGCGAGAGTTTTTCGCCGACGTTTTTCATGGAAATATCCGTCTCAGTCATATTTGTGTGCCTGCCTACAACATGGAACGCGGTTGTCACGTACGTTCAGCCGCTTTTACTTATCTAGCTTATGAATTGAGCATCAATATTCAGCGTAAATTTAAACATTATTAGACGCTGAGAGTGCTTTCACATCAGTGGCTTCTGGGCTGAGAAAGTCAGAAGGCCATCGGGACACGCGTTCTCACGGCTGGCTCTCCGACTGTCAGTCGAGGAAACATGTAATCATCAGCACACGCGTTTTCGATTCAGCTTGGCCGCGGGTGCAAGCGGGATTGGGGCAAGCTTTGTCATCAGTATTACGGGTTCATAATTCTTTTTAATATCAAAATTCACAGGTTTGAGCTAGCGATTCCACTGGAACGGCTTAGAACTTGGATAAATTCGATGAGTTACTCGTGAAAGTCATCGATGAAACGACTAGGTACTGTCTCGGAGGGGTGAACGCGTTGATACTCTTCGGCTATTTGGCGAAGAAATCTTGTTCAATGGAAGAAATTCCAGAAAAATTGGAAGTGTTCTCAACGGAATTGAGAAGTTTATTGGGCTTTGGGCGACGGCAGATCTATGGGGCCGCTTCTATACTGGAGGAAACGATTGCACACGCATTGTGTCTTAAGTTGAAAGTGCCGTACGATGAAAAGGGACCCATAGTTTTCTCTGACTACATCAGGATGCTGAAGAACACGTATTGTCAGGAAAGCAAGGAAGATGTTTGCGTAAATGTTGAAAACGTGCATTGACATGAGACCTCTTCCACGGCTGAATCTTCCTTTGCCCAGTACGATGGAGGTGAAGAAGCGTTGAAAAAAGGAAAAGCGAAGATACTCATGGTCGATGATGATGAACACATCTGTAGAGTGATGAGTCTCATATTGGAAGGCGAAGGATTCGAAGTGGAAACAGCATTCACAGGAGAAGATGCCATAAAGAAGTCAAAATCCAAAGTCTACGATGCTGCCATACTGGACATCAGGCTACCGGACATTGAGGGCACGAAGCTTCTGCAGGCGATGGGGGAGATCTCCCCAAAAATGGTCAAGATCATGCTCACGGGTTATCCGAACCTGCAGAACGCTGTCGATTCGCTGAACTTTGGCGCCGATGCCTACCTCATGAAACCGCCAAACCCAGAGGACGTAATCAACTCAATAAGAGAGAAACTGCAAAAACGAAAAGAAGAAGAGCTTGCAACGGAAGAAAGAATCTCAGTGTTCCTGAAGACCAGAGCAGCGAAACTCCTTCAGGAGGCCGCAGAATAACATCCATTTTCCTCTGTTTATTGCAGTTTGATTATGGATCATACGGTGCTCATTGTGCCCTTCAAGTCAGTAGGAACAGCTGTAAAGCCTGCAAATACGGCATGAGGGCTGGGCATCAAGGTTCGTGCTTTAAGTTTTCATTTTAACTCGTCGGAACGTACGGTTTGTTGATTGAGTGCGAATACATATGATCAAGTTTTAGTGGTGCTTTTAAGGTGAAGAATGTAGGGCGAATATGAAATCGTGCGACACAATGTATTTATTAAAACTAGCCACTTGCATAATCAATGGTGAGTTGGTGAACCCGCTAATACGTATGAAATCGCAGAGTTCAAGACTTTGCTGTCCTGTGCAAAACGCTCATCGATCAACCATCTCATCAAAAGTAAAAGTGTCAATGAGGAGGAATTAGAAGAATGATAAGGCTTAAGCTGCTTAAGAATCGTTGGGCTTTGAGCACGGTAGTGACTACACTGATCATACTAGTCGTATCAATATTGCTAGCGACCGTCGTCGTATTCTTTGCCATAAACGTGGTGAGCACGAGGGTTCAGGAAGAAAGTCTCAACTTGAGTAACCAACACATATGGGCCAACGCAAGTGCAACGCCAGGCACTGCCAGCTACACACTTGCGACGCTAATGGTTGTTAACACGGGCGGCAGAGACGTCGTCATGAGCCAGATCGCAGTAAGAGGACAAAACTGTCCATGGAACGGAACCACATCTGCAGGAAGCCAGAAATTCTTGTTATACTGCACAATCAGTGGAGCCATATCTGCAGACTTGGGTTATGTGCCAAACTTCAACTACACTGGCGGAACCAACTACGAAGTTCTAGACGGCGTTCAATACAATTTCACCGTTGCAAACAACAATCTAATATTGAAGTCTGGTGCCGCCATACTCATCTACATCGTCAACCCTGACAGCATCTCGGTACATGATGTCGGCCTGACCACAAGCATAGCAATTCACTCGGCCCAAGCAGTGTACATCAAAGAAACTAACATAGAAGCCGTCTCGTCATCTTAATCTTTTCCATTTTCACCCCGTTTTTGATTATCTTCTTGGACAAACAATGTGTAGCTCTGTTCTACACACAAATTGTCATATCTGAATTCTTTGTTATTCTGCTTCAAAGTGATAAAAAATGAAGAACATGCTAAAGAATCGAACCGCATTGAGCACAGTCGTAACTACGCTGATCATTCTAGTGGTTTCAGTGCTATTAGCAGGAGTCGTAACATACTTCGCCATCAACGTGACAAGCACCAGAGTGCAAGAGGAAAACTTGGCACTAACAAAGCAGCACATCTGGGTTGCAGGAGATAACACGGCAGAAGCAGCCGTAATGATAACAAACACAGGCGGGCGAGACGTTGTTGTTAGCAAAATCGCTTGCCGAGGACAAGACATAGACTTGGCAGCCAACGGTTATTACGCCATGGCAGCAAGCGGAGACGACCTCACCGTAGATCTACAGTGGATAAACTCGACGGACTTTGCAACCATCGCTCCTGGAGGATTGGCCGCGTTCCTAGGGACAGTAACCGGCAATATAGTTTTGAAGTCAGGCGCCACCATAGCTCTCTACATTACAAACCCTGACAGCATTTCAGTCCAAGACGTTGGCTTGACCGTTGCTCTCACTGTGTTCAGTTCGCAGGCAATATACTACAAAGAGACAAACGTCGAAGCAGTGGCATTACCTTAAAAACCCAACCCCTAACTTTCTTTTTTCTCTTTTTTCGGATGAAAATAGGCTTCTGAGGTGTCATCGTGTCCTACGCACAAATCATCATATCAATTTTGTGGGATAGACCCTATCCATGGCTGTCAACGGATGGAGAGCTAGGTGCTGCAAGTGTTTGTCTCTAATAGCCACGGGCAAGGTGCTTAGAGTGCGCGGGAAGAACGGTGAAAAAACAGCAACTACTTTTCTTGTATTCATGACCGCGATTTCTTTAGTTTCAACTTTGAACGCATATTCAATTTCAGTTAATTATGGCTATCCTTCTGGCCTATTGGCTAGAGAACTTGCCTGGGAGAAAACATTTGGAGGAACCGGTGATGATAGGGCATTCTACATCGTGAAATCAGGAGACGGCGGTTTCCTTGTGGTTGGATCTTCAACATCCTTTGACCGGGGAAAGACTTTCGCATGGATCGTAAGGATAGATCAAGATGGAAACATGCTTTGGAACAGAACCTATGAAGAGAGAGACGGTAGCGAATTCAGGTCCGCTATAAGGACAGACGATGGTTTTGTGTTGGTGGGCAACGCATTCTCGTCTTCAGGCGACGAAGATGGCTGGATAGTAAAAATTGATGAGCAAGGCAACGTTTTGTGGAACCTGACTGTCGGAAGCAAAGAAACAGCCAAGTTTTCTTCAGCCGCAGAAACCTCTGATGGTTTCATTCTGGTTGGACTCACTTATTCAATGGGCAGAAACGCTTCCGACGCGTGGGCTGTCAAAATCGATACGAGCGGAGAAGTTTTGTGGAACAAGACTTACGGAGGGAATGGAGATAATGCGTTCCGCGCCGCAGTCGCGACCGACAAGAACGAATACGTATGTGCCGGCTACACGAATTCGATCGGCAATGGAGATTATGATGTTTGGTTGGTGAAGATCGATGGAAATGGAACTCTCCAATGGAGTACCACTTATGGCGGCGTGGAAAGCGACATGGGTTACGCACTCGCCGTGACTAGAGATGGATACGTAATTGCGGGTGAGACGCACTCTTTCGGAAACGGTGACGCGAAGGCCTTTGTTGTGAAGACTGATTTGAACGGCAAACTTCTGTGGCAAAGGGCATACGGAGGGGAGCAATTTGACAGTATTGATTCGATTATCCCGTCGAGTTCAGGAGGATATGTTGTTGCAGGCTTTACTTTTTCTTTTGGCAAGGGCCAAAGGGACTTCTGGATTTTCAGCATTGACGATTCAGGAAATGTTCTGTGGAGTAGAACGCAGGGAAGAGAAGGTTTTGAAGAAGCCTATTCGATCGTAGAAGTGGCAAAGGATCGATTTGTTGTTGCAGGCTGGACGAACTCTATAGGGAATGGGAAATATGATTACTATGTTGTGGAGATGAAGGTGTCACTCTCAGACTACTCGTTAACTGAAAGAGTTCTATTATTCTATGGTCTGGCAGTTCTGGCTATCGCTGTTGTTTCAATCCTGACATTTTGGAGACTTCAACTGAGAAGGCAGAATAAGTAAGAAATTCTCCTTCTCGTTTTTCAGGTAACCTTGTTCATTATGTGTAGTTTTGCTTACACACAAATCGTCAAATCAAGTCGATGGATGTAATTGTCATGCAGAAAGCGATTAAGAGGAGACTATGAGGCTTGCCCACAGAAGTGTCAAGATGGAGAATGATGGGACTCCGCCGTTCTAAGATAGCCTTAGCCATTCCGGTTACTTTCCTTATCTTATTCGTCTCGACGCTGGGCATAATAACGGTCACTTACTACTATTCAATTGAAAGAATCGATGCCAGAAGCGTTACTCTGAAAAATTCGATGGCAGAGCAGGATATGAGCTCTTTTGATGACGCTTTATCGTCTGTCTTATGGCAGTCGGGTTCTTCGCGCACCTTGCAAATCAATGATTACGGTGGAGAACTGAGGGTTCAGCCTTCCACGAATCATTTGCTTGTTAAAGTGACAGACAATAATAACATTTCAGACACGGTTTTTAATGCCACCGCGGGGCAAGTCGTGTATGAGCTTCCTTACTCTGAAACAGCAGACACAGGGCTCTTCCTGAAGGGAGATAGCCGCTCAATCGTAAATCAGGGCGGCTCAGGTATTACTCAGCTGTACATACGAAACGGACAAGAACACGTTGAGATAGTTTTGCGGTACAGACTGATAACATCCGCGGTCGCTTATGTAAACGAAGACAACACGACGATTAATGACGTTCGCATATACATGGTGAACCTCAGTTCTTCCCAAGATATTGAGTCAAATGGCGAAGTACCATTAGTGATCTCATGCGTGAACGTTGAAAGCAACGTCGCAACGTACAATGTGTCGTATCAAACCGGTGCTCTCACCGTCAACGCAAACCTAGATGGAGTTCAAGGGCAAGTCTCAATTCCTATTTCAGGCAGTTCCAGCGGTGCAGTAGTGAACCTAGAGCTGATTGTTTGCGATGTCAAAATTGAAAGATGGATAAGGTGAGAATTTGCCCTCAATAATCCCGAGCTATGTGTACACGCTTGTCGCTTCAATAGTTGTCGGGACTTTGCTCATCTATGCTTTTGACGTGTCGACCGTCGGGACAAAGGGCGAAGCAGAAAAACAGCAGCTAAGAAATCTTGCAGAATACGTGGCAATAAAAAGCTGTGAACTTGTTTCGGCAGCAACGGCAAACAATCTTTCGACTAGTTTGAGGTTAGACATCCCTCCCCTTGTTGGCAATCAAAGGTACTGGATACAGCTTGGAAATGATTCTTCTGTTGCCTGGGTTGAATATGGGTATGGCACGACTCCATCTTCGACCGAACTGCAAGTGACAATACCTTTGGAAGTTTCGGCATCAGGCATGTACATCAGCGACTTAGGCACTCCAATTTTGGAATGCAGCGCGAATAGCGCAGGTACGTACTTGCAACTTTTCGGGGGCCATTAGGATGAAACTCGGCAAGAGTAAAAAGGAGCAAGTTGATGAAAGAGAAGAAATCTCCACGGAGGATCTCGCAGGATACTTGGGCATTCAAGGATGCAAACTGCCCGAGGGCTACACGCAGGTGGAAAGTTATCCGCTGAAAGCACCTTTCTCTTACGCTTGGATATTTCAAAACGAGACTGAGCTGAGCTACATTTACATCGTCGATGAACTGCCGATGACCAAGGATGAAAAAGACACTTACAAGAGGCTTAGAAACATCTTAGAATACGAGCTCAAAGCGCCAGAATCTGACGAGACTCTCAGCCAATCATTTCATAGGCAACTTCCCGAAATAATAGAAAATCATGGCAAAGCTTTTGAAACGACCTCGGAAATCGGCATGCGCAAAATTCTGTACTACTCGGAGAGAGACCTGATAGGTTTCGGCAAAATAGACTCTTTGATGTTTGATCCTTCTGTTGAGGACATAAGCTGTGGCGGCGTCAATAAGCCGATCTATCTATGGCATAGGAAATACGAAAACATAAGGACAAACGTGGTGTTTGAGAACGAACAGGAACTGGATGACTTCATAACAAGAGTTGTGCACAGAGAAGGGAAGCATATTAGCATAGCCTACCCCATCGTGGACTTGACTCTTCCTGGGAAACATCGCTTGGCAGTTTCGTTCGGCAAAGAAACGACTCCAGCGGGCACAAGTTTTACCATTAGAAAATTCAGGGACGACCCTTTCACCATTATTGACTTAATTGCCAACGAGACCATTGATGAAACCATTGCGGCCTATCTGTGGCTTTTGGTGGAAAACAAGATGTCAGTCATGATAGTCGGCCCGACTGGAGCCGGCAAGACTACCGCCCTAAACGCCATAGCATGCCTAGCAAAGCCTGATTTCAAGATAATCTCGGTAGAAGAAGTTGCCGAAATCAACCTCCCACAGGAAAACTGGATCTCAACCATTGCAAGACCCGGGTTCGGCGGTGAAAACCAGGGAGAAGTTGGCCTATACGATCTCATCAAGTCAGCAGTAAGACACAGGCCAGCCCTAATCATCGTAGGAGAGGTGAGAGGCGAGGAAGCTTACGTGCTTTTTCAGGCACTGGCAACTGGACACGGCGGGCTCTGCACCATGCATGCAGAAGACGTCGACACCGCTGTAAAACGTTTGACTCAACCTCCCATGAACATTCCATCCTCAATAATTTCATTGATGAACTGCATAATCGTCGTTAAACAAGTCAAAATCCCCACTTACGTCTCAGTCGATCATAAAATTTCAAGCCGGAAATTCGTTCAAGTATCAGAAATGGACGTCGGAGGTAACCTCTATGACATATTCTCATGGAATCCATCAAAAGATATTTTTCAACAAAACCTTGAAAAAAGCTACTTGCTAGCCAAGATAGCCAAAACTCTTGACATTCCAGTGAGTGTGGTACAACAAGAACTTGAAAGACGAAAACAGCTTTTGTTGAAAATGGTTGAAAGGAACCTGCGGGACTTCAGAAGTGTGCATAGGGCTCTCAGTAGCTCTCTCAATCTTCTAGAGTCAACTGACAAGAACCGCATGGAGGCGGAATGAAACGAAGCCTTCCAGTAGCGGAGTTGGCAAACTCCTAGGCTTTCTGACCAAAGCTACTAGCGAAGAAAAAGAGAAAATAGAATATGAACTGCCCTTTGCCGTGATGATTTTCACTCTGATGGCGGCAAGTGGAGTATCTTTGTACGACAGCTGGAAAAGGATACGGAAACTAGCTTTTCTTCCTACGTTCAAGAAAGAGGCAGATGAAGTCATAAGGCAGGTCGAAGTGCTAGGAAAAGACCCGCTCACGGTTATGCAGAACAGAGCAGGGGTCACCCAGTCCAAGCTCTACAGAAACTTCCTCAGCGGGTTTGCTTCTTCAGTCAGAAGCGGAGGAAAGATAGCTGACTACATGAGAAGCGAGCTCAAATCAATTTTCGAGCTTCGAAACATGGCTATTACACGTTCGATCGAGAAGATTGCAACCCTGGTCGAGGCCTATTCTGTCATGCTGATAGTAACTCTGTGCGCATACATACTATTTGTCGTATTCTCTGCCACAAGCATACTGCAAGTCCTGGCCAGTACCTCCATTCCTAACTCGCCCATCATAGCGTATTTGTTTGCCTTCTTATTCATGCCAATAATCTCGTTCATATTTATTCTCGCGGCCCATAACATGCAAACGAGCTCCTTTCCCGACCTGAGAGACGTTTACAAGAAAGCCCTGATTCTTATGATTGCAGTTGGCTTGCCCATATGCCTCATACTGTTGGTCCCATCTCTCTCCTATATCAGCCAGACTGTTGGTATGGCTGAACTTGTCACAGCAGGGCTCGTTGCGATATCTCTGCCGCTTGCCTTTCAATACCATAGAATTGCGAAAGTGAACTACAATGCTGAAGACGCTATTCCAAACTTCATCCGAGAAGTCACCGAATCACAGAAGATCGGGTTGTCACCCGAGAAAAGCATCATCGAAGCAACAAAGCGCAAGGATTACGGCCAGTTTTCCCAATTTCTCGAGCTCGTCAGAAGTCAAATTGAATGGGGTACCCCCCTAAGAAGAACGTTCGAAAATATTCGACAGAAGATCAGAAGCTGGTTCGTTACCGTAAATTTCGCGATGATGATCGAGACAGTAGAAATCGGCGGAAACTCCACGCAGGCCCTAGACATACTGTCAGAATATAGCGAAAAAGAACACGAAATCCAAATCAACAGAAGAGCTCTTCTTAGACCCTACATCATACTTGCTTTTGTATGGAGTGTACTCATCGCCGTCACGACAACCATCGTAGCCTTGACTACTTATCTGATGGCAACCGTGGTGAGTTCCAGCCTTTCGCCAATAACGATCGCGGCGATGCAAGACCAAATGAAAGTCTTTTCAGTAGGAATCGTCCTGCAATGCTGGATCTCAGGATTCTTCATTGGAAAAATCAGCGAGGGGAACCTCGCCGCAGGCTTCAAACATTCAGCCATGCTGGCCGTCACAGCTTATGTATCACTCATTCTGTCACAGATCTTTCTCGCAGGCGCCTTTGGAATACCAACATAGACTGAGGGCAAGGTATGCCAGCGATTTCTATCGATACGTTCTTTGCATGCACACTAATGATCGCCGTCGTAATTGGAGCCTCGGTCCTGTCATCGGAAATACTTGGCGCCCACATAGTCGAGTATCAGAATCTGAACGAAGACAATTATCTCAGAACATTGTCTGAAAACATTCTCTTGAACGCTGGCACCCCAGCAAATTGGGGTTCCAACGGATCAATCATTCCAGAGTCTTTCGGTCTGGCGAAGAACGGTTCGCTAAGTCCGACGGAGCTTGACACAGATAAGATCTCCAGGCTCAACGGCCAAAACGCTTTCGCATTGACTTATCCAGAACTGCTGAATGCGGCAAGACTGAAGAACATTGCTTTAGGAGTCTCAGTGACTCAGATATTGGATGTCTCATTGACTCAGTATTCAAATAACACTTCAGGAAACTCAACGACATACGTTTTCGAGGTTTCAGTGAGCCAAGATAATACCCCAGTGGCAGCCTCTCTGAATTGCTACACAGTTGCCAAGAATTTTCTCTCCAGCACAAACAGCAACACCTCGCTCGACGGATTAGGCTACATCGACGTGGAAATTCCAAACGCATCCAACGGCACGGCTTCACTTATCGTCTTTGCAAGAGCCATCTATGACTCGAGGATGACCGCCTATGGAGTATATCTCTTTGAGCATTTATCGACAGAGCAGCTGCCGACCAATAGTTTTCTTGGGCTAAGCCCGCTTAACTACAATCTGTGGGTAGATCCCAACTATTCCGACATTATTCTCGAAAACGCCTACGCGTTCTCGTACGAGTATGAATCCAATCTTACCGTTTCTTCAAACTCAACTTACAAGATCCCAGTTTTTTTGGACAAGAGCCCCATCGTACTCGTCGTGACGGGTGTAAATGCCTCAACTTTTTTCGTAGAATGGACTGCCTATCCACAGATTCCGCTGGATGCAGGAGCAAACTTCACGAACGTTGAGTCCCACATTTTCAGCTACGTGGTCGACGTAGAAGGCGCACTCTATAGTCTAAAGCTCCGTTTCGGAGGCTTAAGCCAATGAGGCTCTTGACAGATAACCGGGGGCAAATTAGGGTTATCGAAGCATTTTTTGCGGCGGTCTTGTTGCTTTCTGCTTTGGCGATGATCCCCTCGGAGACACATGTAGGAGGCTCAAACGATGAAATTCTCCATTCTGCAGCTCAGCGCACGCTAATCACTTTAGACAGTGACGGCACTCTATCGCGACTGATAGAGAATGAAAGTTGGACTACCCTCAGAAAGTGTGTACAATCACTGCTTTCTCCAGCAATCTGGTTCAACCTGACAATCTTCGATGAAAACATGAATCCCATTAATGAGGTTCAAATATCCAGTGGAAGCCAAATCAACAAAGACACCGCAGCAGCAGACTACGTCTGCGCAAGCTCAGGCAGTAACTATAGAATTTACGTTATTCGTCTTCAACTCTCAAACGTGAACTAACATGAAAAGAAAACGCAGAAACTCAAACAATTCAGGCCAAGCACTGATAATAACGTCTCTAATCATAACAATGCTTCTGCTATCAACAGCCTACTACGTATTTGAAATCGAGAAGAACGTTACAGGCAACTCGACGTCGATAGACTATGCCTTCATGGCAACCAAGCTTAGCACGCTGAACACGGTAGTCAGTGCCCTTGCAAACGTCTCAAACGGTGGAAACCCGTCCGTCTTAAGGGCAAGCCTAAGCAGGCTAGTCTCAGCCGTCGAGATTCATTCCTATGATGGAGAGTCTCGTCTTCTCTTCAAGCCTTTGAACTCGTCACCATACCAAGATGGAATAGACATTTCATGGGAATCTAATGGCTCAGGAATATCAAGCGCGCATGTCAGCCTTTCACTAAACGCCTCAGGGCCTTCACTGAGCTATTATTCAGAGTACGCAGTAAACGTAACGACGGCTCTGACCCTCCAAGGATCGTTCACCGGAAATGATAGCGAAAAGACCGTGAATGCCACGTGCAGAGTTTACGATGAACAAGGATTCGCGCTCGCCAAGGACATTACAGTGCTCTACCAAAACGAAACAGACGGACCTTGGATGCCGATGAGTCCGGTAGATACTCTCAATGTTATCGACTACGGCAATGGAACCTATTCCTTGTCTTTCAACGTTTACGCCCAGAACGTTCTAGAAATTTCAGCGCAGGTCCACGACTCACGCGATATATTCGTAATTGCAAATGCCACGTGTAATATCGTATAGGTAAGACATTTCGCCGATAGAGTCCGTAGAATCAATGGTGTCCGATGTCTCGCCACGATCTTCAGCCCAAGTGAATTTCTGATTCATATTTCCGGTTCATAAGCATAAAGTATATGCTCCGTCAGAATCTGGCGTCAAGTTCAAAGTGCGACACAATGGGTGAGTTAGCGCATGGGATTATCAATGGAGTTGACTGACGACATCATCAAGGTCTATGACGAAAAGAGTGAAGCATGGAAGTTCGTCAAGAAAGACAAAGGGCTCAAGCAGCTTACGCTTGTAGAGGACACACTTTCAAGGTTCGGGTTACTGAAAAACGAGATAAGAGTATATCTTTATCTCGCAAGATCGGGTGAAAAGAAAGCGTCAGAAATAGCAGAGGCCATCTCGCTTCATCGGACCGAAACCTACAGAATATTGCGCGACCTAGAAAAGAAGGGAATTGTCTTCTCAGCCTTCGAGAAGCCTCTGAAGTTCACAGCCGTACCTATGGAAAAAGCAATGGAACTGTTGATTGAAGCCCAAAAAATGAAGATCAAGCTTCTAGAAAAGGAAAAAGTCGGATTAGTCGAGCTTTGGCTATCGATACCCCAGCCAAAAGTCGAAGAAAGCAGAAAAGAGATTTTTCAGATACTCGAAGGTGAGCAGCAGATGATAATAAAAGCAAATGATCTGCTGAAAAAGACGAAAACCGAGCTCAGAATATATGCTCCAGGAGAGTACCTAGCCCAACTGTACCACAGCGATTTCACAGACAATTTGGAACGATCCTCAAAGAAAATCTACATCAAACTGCTGACTGACGATTCGTTGAAGGGCAAGTTCTTCTTGGAAAAGATCAAATCATCAAATCATGATTACCGCATGGTGAACGTTAAGAATTTGCCGTGTTTCATAATTTCAGATGAAAAAGAACTCTTGATGGTCATTCAGAAGAGCGATGAGCAACAGGATAGCAACGATAGAAAGAAGCCCAAGGTGGTCGCTCTGTGGACAAACTACGACGCGTTTGTTGAAACGATGGAAGTGTTGTTCTCAAAACTAGACGAAACTGGAAAAAGAACCCAAGAAATTCATGTAAGCGCAACCTAACCGATCTTACTTTTCGGTTTTTTCTTTCAATTAAAATTCAGGATAGTCCGTGTTCACGTTTCTAGCGCGGCTTCAGATGCCTTGACATATATCTTTGCAAAGCTCTTTATCAGGTCTTTTTGATCGTGAATGATTGAACTTGCCTTGAAGAAATCCTTCATCTTATCCGTCTCGACCCCGACCCCTATCGTTATGATACCTTTCTTCTCCAGTAAGCTAGTGGCTTCGGACATTGCTTTTTCAATGTTGGGATACCCTAAAGGCGTTCCGTCAGAAATGACGACTAGGAACCTCTGCTCATCGTATCTCTTCGCAAGGATGTTTCCAGCGACTTGAACAGCATCTGGCATATACGTAAGGCCGTCGAACTTCAGACCGCCGATTCTTGCTCGTACCCTTTGTGAATACGCCTCGGAAGAATCTTTCAGCACGTAGAAGCGATCACTGAAAGCGAAGAAGGACCATGAACCCGGATCCATCAAAAGCTCTTTTGTGGCCTCTGCTATGCAGATAGCCAGACTTCTGCCAAACTCGCCTTTCACGCTCATGCTGGCACTCGCATCGAACAGAATCCCCCACGCATAGCTTCTACTCAAATACTCGTCCCGCAAGAAAACATCTGTCGCAGGTTTTCTGCTAGCAAGAACCTGAATGATCGCAGTGAGATCCAGCTGTCCAAATTCCTTGCCAGGATCCTCATCTAGAGCATCCTGAACTACTCTCAGACTGTCGAGGAGCCGTCGACTCCCTCCGGGAAGAAGAGACCTAGCCTTCAAATACTGGGTGTAGTCTTCCTCGGGAAAACCGATTGATTTGAATCTGGTCTCCTGCACGTATTCCTGAAGTTTATCCAGCATCTTTTTCTCTCGGCCTCTTTGTTGAGATTCCGTGTCGAAAGCCTGCGTGATCTCCATGTCTGATTCCTTTTTCCAGTATGAAGCCATGGGTTCATTAGACGAAACTGCACCGGTAAGAGCTTCCAGACATTTTCTGAACGTGTCTTCATCCTCCGAACCAGAAAGTAGCTCATTTTGGTAAAATAGACTGCAAGCACCGATTTTTTCAGTGTACAGCAGAGAAGGAGCCTCTACAACGGGACCATTTGATTCGAGAGTTTCAACGATGCTGTTCATGGTTTCCTCAAGAATATCGTCAAGCTTGATTTCTTCTCCAACAAATGAAGATTGAATCTTCTCCTTAAGTGAAAAGAGCATTAGGACCAACTGGTCAACTTCATTCTGTTCTTCCGGTTGTAGTGTTCCTTTTACGAATCCTACGTTGACCTTAGACAGCAAAGCTGCCATTATCCGAGTGGCTGGATTAAAAATTTTCTCTATAGGCTTCATTCTCGCAAGAACAAAGGAATTTGCAAAGGCGAAATCCGGAAACCTCTCAGGAGCGCGCTTGCTGATGTACGCAGTTACGTAGACATCGTTGGTTAATGATCGCGCAAAATTCTCCACGTTGGTGTTTTTCGAAGTGTTTGTGTCTCTTTTTTCATAACACTTGGGCACCAACGTGTGAGCTGTCAAATGAGAAACACAAGTCCTGAACAGTCTTCCCACTTTAACTCTTCCGGCAAAGTCGGGTGGGAATTGATATCCCATGAAAAGTACGTTTCCTTCTTGGGAGTCTTGAGGTACGGGAAGATGAATAGAAAGTCGCGGTTCATTCCATGCTAGAGTTGGTTGACGTAGGGTTGGATCAAGCCGAATTCTTGCTTTCATATAGTCTTTCTGAAAGGATACCATCCAAGCATACTCAAGAAGGCCCATCCAGATTACCGCACTTCGAAGCTCAGATTATCCAATCTTTTGAAAAACCGATTCAACAATTCGCCTCACGTCATCCTGCACTTCAACGTTATCGCTAGTCACTGCAACAATAGTTTCATCCGCCGCATCGTTCGCCGTGTTGCCATCATGAATCAACGTCGCCCAGTTTATCAAATCCCCTAAAGACGGACCATAAGGAATATCTCCTGCCTTGTACTGCCTTCGCAGCTCAGCGCCAACTTTGACGACTTTATACGCTGTATCTTCCTCGATTCTGGCTCGTTTCATGAGCATCTTGACTTCTGTCGGTGAAATCTTCTCGCCAACGCTAGTGTAGTCGAAATTAATCCATACTGCCATCCGTCTTCTCATGGCTGCGTTCAACGGTTTTGTTCCCGCAAACTCTGCTGAATAGGGGTTCATGCTGATTATGAGATATCCGTATGTCTGTCTCTCTACCACCTCATTGTCCTTCTCGTTCAATACAAGGTGGCCTCTGGTGTCAAGGACCGGGTTCAGTCTTGTGGCAACGTCTTGTTTCATCATGTTAGCTTCGTCGAGATACATTATTCCCCCGAGTCTGAGCCATTTAGTCAACAGACCATCAATCCAATTCTCTTTCCCCAGCCCGATAAAGCGTCCAATGAGATCATACGAGGATGTTTGCAGACCGCAGTTGACTTCCCAAACGGGCAGTCCGCAAAGCTCTGCCACAAGATAGACTATGTGAGTCTTTCCCGTTCCAGATGGCCCTATAAGCGCACATTGCTTGAAGTAGTAAAGGGCTCGCACCATTCGCTCTACATAGTGCTGTCCGCTGTCGATGAACTCAGGGGTGTTCTTAGGAATCAAGTCATCCAAGTGTGCAAAGCTATAGTTAGGATGAAGGTCGTATCTCTGAATTTCATATTTGCCGTAGAGGGGCGACTGTGACATGGGGCGTTCCTTGTTCAAAGCCACCGTTACCCTGAACTTGTCGCGTCGGATAGACGAGACTTCTTCAACTCTGCTAGTCTCTTTTTTATCCTTTAGGCCTTGATGCCCATAACTCAAAAGGCGGTCGCCCCTGCAATATTATACGGAGGAGAATAAGATATAAATATTACGTATTACGACTCGCGACATGGTCCCGCCTAGCATAACAAGGCAAATCAACCTCACCAACAGCTTCTTTGTCTTATCTAGTTTATGTGCGTAGAAACTCACAACATACAAGTCCTTTTCTGACGTGGACTAACTAAACAGGTAGTGACACTTATGAGCCAGGAAACGAACGCCATTCAAGAGCCAGTGCAGCTCCAACCTCAGCCTAAGGAGAATCCGAAACAGACCAAGGCTTCTCAGTTGACTCTGCAAGAACTTCTTGACTATATGAAAAGCGTACAGGACGACATTGGCCAGATCTGTGAGCTAATGTCTGAAGAAAAAGTTCTTGTATCTGAATTCTTCGAATCATTCTTGAAGCTTGTGCAACCAATCGCTTCCACGCTTCCTGTCTCTACAGCAACGCTTCCAGGAGAAATGGGCGACGTTGCCCAGGCGCTAGTCGATCCTTTAGGTAATCTTATACTTCTTTACCAGGATGGATACGCAAAGATCGAGAACCTCCGTGAAGAGAAACATCGCGACCTAATGGTTGCTATCGTGAAAGACACCACCCCCAAAATAAGACTGCTTATCAATGCGCACAGACAGAAAATCGAAGAACGAATGAAGTTCCTGTCCTCAGTTACCAAAGAAATGCAGAAAGTATCCAGAGCTTTTTCCGCTGCCGGCGCCGTCGAATCACAGTGATCGAATCTTCTCATGTCAGCCCAAAACACCCTGAATATTACCGTAAAGGCGATACGTTCAGCACGTTCGCACGGGCGCCCTAAGGCACAAATCATTTGGAGATTTCAAATCTCATCCTTTTGGTCGTCAAAGACGTGTTATATCAAAGGAGTATGTAGCAAATATGATATACAAATTCTCTTATCGCAAGAAAGGCTTCTTTTCCTCAGTAAGATCGACAATAGAATTGATGAGGCTGGAGGTCCGCTTAGAAAAATGTCAACTAATAGGGTGGGTGGTCTAGGGAAGATCCTTGGAACGGGTGAGGTGTGATGGGAACTGAAATTCGAACATTCTATTCTTTGAAAGAGATGAACGAAAGCGTATCTGACGAAATTGACCAATACAGGGCATTAGCTGAAGATTACAGTCAGTGGCTTGGCTCGCTGTTGCGAAGTTGCGAAGAAAACTACGGAAATGAAGATTGGTTCCAGAAATCAAGTGCAATGCAGAAAAACATACGCGCCCAAGGAAAAAGAAACATCGAAGCCAAACAACCTGCAAAAGGCAAAGCAAAAGGCAAGAAAGGAGAACCTTCTTGCTGGATTCAATCAGCTGGAATTCTGATATGCTCGGCTGAGCAGGGCGAGGCTGAGATTCTCTTCGAGGCAATTGAAAGCATCAACGGAAAAATCCAAGGATTAGAGAAGTTCAAGGCCGCCATCCAGCAGATTGAACGTTTAGGACTCGGAAAAAGCGTCAATTACGTAACCTACTTCAAGGATGATGTACCTGAAAAAATAGTCTTACTCGCGAAACGAGAAGCAGAGAACAATGGCAACTTCAAATTCTCAACGGATCTCACCGTGCCGGGACTGTATCGGTGATACCAAGGATGCTAGCCATGTTAGGATCGTATGAAACAGTGGTATAGCACGTTAAAAAGGTTAAATATAAAATGGCTGAAAGAGCTTAGGGGAATCAATCATCTGCCCAAGATATTCTGTTTCAGGTGTAGCCGTCTCAATCCGCATAGATAGCCTGCAAGGCGAAAGGACAGGTGAGGACAGATCGGTTGAAGAATTTTTCTTCGACATTAACGCAAAACTTGAGGAACAGAAAAGAACCAGCAGGCAAGCTACTCTTGCCTTCAATCTTTCTATAACTACCAAACCAAGCGTGGCAAAGTACGCAGCAACTGGTACGCTAACGTTAGAGGGTGACTCGCTAGAAATAAACAAGAAGTTGGAAGTCAACCCCAAGACAAGAATCCCACAGATACTGTTCACGGTTTATCAGCATATTTTCAGTTCAATTTACCTGCTTTCGTCAGTTTTGGACGCACCCTATCCTCCTCCGGACCTTCTCCACCCGATGCAAGAAAAAATACAGATTCTCCCGCATAGTGGCGAACATCAAACACCGCAACCCCAACAAGAGAAAATAGTCGAAGCTGCACAAGAACCAAAAACCGCAGAAGACGGAGACAAAACATCAAAAGACGGAGGCATGCAGGCGCCGAAGCCTGTGGCTTAGGACCCGCGTAGCAAAAGACGTAGCAAAAACGTAGGCAATGACTGTACGAGGCATCCTTTACTTCGTGTTTGTTGGTCCAGAAGTTGTGGGAATAGTTCCTCGCTGGAGGCCCCTGCATTGCAATCGAGTGGAATTCTCGTATTCCTCAGAATTCTCTGATCAAGTCCATAGACTTCGCCGAAAACGCTGAAATAGGCTTAGTTTTAGTTTTGATTTCAAATTCATAATCTATTTATTCGTTACAGATCGATCTTCAGCGAATAGGGATTATCTTGCTACATGAAAGCGACTCGTTAGTTCTTCTAAATGTGAAAAAACTTTTGCGCGGTGTTTGCCAATGAGAATAGGTTTCTTCGTCTGGGAATATCCACCTGCTCTCGTTGGAGGTTTGGGCACCTATGCAGAATACATAACTCGGGAATTCGTTTCCATGGGTAATGATGTTACTGTCTTCACCCTCAACCCGGGCACTTTGAAGACCAGGGAAATTGTGAAGGGCGTTGAGGTCCACAGACCTTTGATCGCAGATGCCAGCAACGTGTTTCCGATGTTTGTGGTTGATGACTTGAAAAAATGGGGCACAAACATTCGAATGTTCAACGACATATTCATATATAACATACTGAGCGCGTCAAAATTCATTAACAGCATGCTGAAAAAAGAAGGCCTAAGTTATGACGTCGTCTGCGTACACGATTGGTTGAGCAGTGTTTCAGGCTTAATGGTGAAGAACGAAACAAGAACCCCTGTGGTTTTTCATGTCCACAGCACTGAATGGGGAAGAGCCGGAGGGCCGGGTTCAGAGGTCGTTTCACATCTTGAATGGGCGACGTCTCAAAAAGTGGACAAAATAGTTACTGTGAGCCATGCCATGCAAGAGGATCTTGTCAGACATGGATGGCCAAAATCAAAGATAACCGTGATTTGGAACGGCGTTGATCCTGAATGCTACGATCCTAAGAATTGCAAAGCCGAAGATGTGGCAGCCATACGTAAGAAGTACGGCATAAAACCTGAAGAGAAAATGATCTTGTTCCTGGGAAGACTAACCTGGGTTAAGGGCGTTACGAACCTGGTTCAGGCGATGCCAATGGTTTTGGAGGAATACCCGAACACGAAACTCGTGATTTTGGGAAAAGGTGAGCAACAGAACGACGTAATCGACGCGGCAAGTAGGCTTGGGATAAGCGAAAAAGTCCTGTGTCGATTCGAGTTTGTACCTGAAAAAGAACGCATCCTGCACTATGCCGCAGCAGACATCTGCATCTTTCCATCTGTCTACGAACCGTTTGGAATAGTGAGCCTTGAAGCAATGTCAATGGGCAAACCTATAATCGTGGGAGCGCAGGGCGTGGTCGGGTTCAGAGAGCAAGTGATACCTTTTGGACCAGACCAGAATGGTGTACACGTAAACGGTGGGAGTCCAGCCGACATCGCTTGGGGCATCAAGGAAACACTGTGCGATGCCGATAGAGCCAAAAAATGGGGACAAAATGGAAGGAAACGGGTATTACAATACTTTACGTGGAGAGAGGCTGCGAAACAAACCCTGCAGGCATACGAGGCGCTTCAACACCCGCAAGAGACAGTAGAATATAGAGTAGTCGACATGGTCGAGAAACTTTCAAGAGAGTAACAGTAACGCACGTTGAAGTTTCCGACTGTTTTCTCCTTATTCAGTTGTTCGTCATAGCGTTTGCAGATGCGAAACTCGATCTCTTCGTCTTTGGCTGCTGATGACACGCTTGCTGGGTCACAGCTGAGATGTCGAGAAACGATGAGGGTTATAGTCCTGTCATTTTGAGGATGAAATTCAGCATGACGTAAACCGCTGCGGCAATGCCGAATATTATCACTATTGCCTTTGGGGAAATCGAGAATGAAGAGGACTCCTCGCTCTTAGGCTGGATTTCGTATCCCTTTATCTCATGAGTTTCTGAGTCAACTCGAACGACCGCGGTGAACTTTTTCATCTCAATTTCAACGACGTACATCATTTCTTCAAGCGTAACTCGTTTGGGTTTTAGGCCACCCTTGTTCCCGATTCTCTTTAGAAAATTAGTTACTATGCTAGTGACACTCTCAGCATTCAGCGCTCTCGCTTGGACAGAAGCCGATATGACGGCTACGGGAGCTCTCTTCTCCAAGGTCGTTGACAATTCGCTTTCTCCTATGACCTTTCCGTATCAAGATTCATCTAGTCGGAAGGCCTAGACATGCTTATGCTTCCTTCAAGTTGCCTCTGTTTTCTTGTTTGTCTTCGATCCTTCCGTACCATAAATCGGATCTCGACTTTATAGTCTTAATGAATCCAAAATATGTATCTCAACTACTCAGTAACCACGCAATGTCCTTAAGCTGTCTAGCCTCTTATTTTTCTCACGTACATCACAACGCTGACCATAGCCACCGCTCCTATTCCACCGAATATGTAAAGAGAATATTTCGCAAGCATACCTTCCTCAACCACTATCGTCGCTGGGGAAGCGTCACTTCCATAAACAGTGTCGGTTCCGTTGAATCTTGCGCTGGCAATCCATGTTCCGACAGTTTCTGGTACAAAGTATGCTGAGAAGGTGCCGTCGCTAAGCGTGTAGCAGATGATGTCTTTGCTTTCATTCGCGGAAGCGATGGAGACGATAATCGGCATATTTGCAGCTTGAGGGCTTAGAAAGCCTTTGATTGTCACATTCTCACCTGGACTCGTCCCTATGTGAACTTGGGTAAAGTTTAGGGTTGAAGGATACTTCACTGGGTAACTGCCGTTGGCACTCAAAACGTTTTCCAGTAGATCGTCAGCGGTGACCCTGTATTCGATGACTGTGCCAGCTGGTTGTCCAGGAATTACTGCGCTACAGGTCATATTTTGAAGGATTGTCATGCTCGTAGAATTTTCGGTTTTCCAACCATCCGTTGAGTACTCCAACGTTGCGTTTTCCAAGGCCGTCGAGTTTGACGTGTAAGCAACAGTAGCATTGTCCCCTGGATATGCCTTTTCGGGGATAGTTGAAGCGGTTAAGAGGGTGTTGTTGAATTCTGTCTTGACTAGAAAGTCAATGGTTCCTGAGCCAACTTCTCCTATGAAGACCAGGTGGTACAGGCTCGTTCCATTATATGGAGACGTGAAGTTCATGTACATGTCTTGGCCGTAGTACTCACAACTCGCATACGCGTTGCCACGGTATCCTATGCTATCAAGGTTGTAGCCTCCGACGGCGTTCTTGCCTTGACTTACGTTTCCGTAAAGCCCCGGTTCCCAAGCAAGTGGGAAGTCGTTCAAGATCGTTTGGTTTCCAGATTTCGGGTTTGACATTACGTAGAGTCTGGCCTCGTACATGTCTAGGGTTTGTGGAACCTTGACGTGAACCTCTATGAACTTGCTGTCACTTGCGAACTCGTAGGCCCAGCTTGTGTCCAGAAGAGGCATACTGCTATTGTCTTTTCCTTCAATGTAGGCTTGATGCCAGACGTTGACGTCGACATTTTCGATTATCATGAATGTTGCTTGTTGCGTCCCGTTACTTTCTCTTGCGTCATTACGTATTACGAAAGTGTAGTTCCCGGTGTACTGTGGGACAAAAAAGGCTTGATCGAACGTGCTTCCTAGATGAGGAGCAAACCCGGCTGCCGGAGTATGGTAGCCAACCATCGTGCCCGATGGGTCGTAGACGTAAACCTCATAGTCAGTTACTGGGTTTGGGCCTGTGTTGATCCATTCGCCGTAGTAGTAGACGTGATAAGTGTGGTTCGCCTGAAGCGGGCATACGATTGTCCAGTTTTTGCCGATCGGGATCTGCGATTCTTTTATGTAAACTGGGATCATGGGCTTATCTAGATACGTTATAGGAAGCGGTGCGATGGCGTAGCTTCCGTTGGCAAGCAGGGTGTCTCCCATGAAGTCAAGTGCTTCGACTCGATAGTACACGGTCGTGCCAGGCAGCTGGGCAGTAATGACTTGGCTGCAGGTTCTGTTGTCTCCTGAAATGTTCATGTTGACAGTACTGATTGTTCGCCAGTTGTCTGTTGAATACTCAAGTGTTGCGTTTTCTAGATCCGTGGTCTGTGAGATGTAGGCGATCGTGGCGTTGTCCCCAGGCATTACTTGGTCAGGGTTGTTTGAGGGCTGAAGGCTTGAATCAAAAGCGGTCTTGACCAGGAAACTTACGTTTCCGTAGCCTCCCTCGCCTATGAGGACGAGATGGTAGAGGCTTTTGCCCGGCGTTGAATTGAAACTGATCAGCATGCTTTGGCCGAAGTTCTCGCTACTCGCATACGCTTGGCCTTCGTATCCTTGGCTGTCAGTGTTGTACCCGCCTAGGTTGCTGCTTCTGTTTCCGTACAGTCCTGGTTCCCAAGCTAAGGGAATTCCATCCAACATTGTGTAGTTCGCCGCTGCTGGAGAAGCCATCAGATAAAGTCTGGCCTCGTACATGTCTAACGTGTCTGGAACTCTGATTCGGACTTCAACATGCGGACTATCGGTGACGAACTCATAAGACCAGCTCGTGTACAGAGTTGGCAAACCATAATCGTCCTTTCCTTCTATATACTGCTGATGCCAAGTGTTGCTTTCTACATCTTCAATTATCATGAACGTTGCCTGCTGCGATCCCATGCTTTCGCCGGCAGCGTTGGCTATGGTGAACGTGTAGTTGCCCGTGTATTCGGGGACGAAGAATGGCTCGTTCGGACCGGATCCAAAATGCTCAGGGAGGCCAGCGGAAGGAGTGTGATAGCCTACTAGTGTTCCGTAGGGGTCGTAGAGGTATACGTCGTAGTCGGTCTTGTTCAACGTTGCATTACTGATCCATTTGCCATAAAGGTAAGCATGATACGTATGATTAGCCTCAAGTGGGCAGACAATGCTCCAATTTTGTCCTATGGGTATTTGAGAGTCGTTCAGCATTACCGGGAAGAAGGGTTTTTCCACGTAGGTCCAATTGCCCAAGGTGCCCGAGTTCAAGTAGTTTTGCACGTACGTTTGATATTCAGAAGCAGCTTGGACCGTGATGTCGAGTCTCATGCTCACGGCTAAGACTGATATTGTCGCAACCATGCAGATATTCAAGAGCCTGATTCGTAGAGATGGACCTACTCGCAAGTTTATCATCGGCTAGGGATGTGTCTGCTATCGTAAGAAATATCGGTTATGAACAGGGGCTCATTATCACCGATTATGACATCAGGTTCTAACTTGACAACCCTGCTTGTTGCCCTGCAGCGATTCTGAATCACATTTTTCAAGATAAACATGAGCACATGTTGCCCATAGCTGGATAGGCTTCAACAGTCTCCCTAAGACGGCAAGAATAGAAGCTGAAACATCATCAGAACTACTTAGAGACCGTATTAAGTCGAATGGCAGAACAGTTAAGTCGAAGATTTTCGCCATTTCATTTCAGTGAGGGTAATGGCTGGAGAATACGCCGCAGAATCCGGAAGATTCCATTTTTTCAAACTCTGGTTGATTCTCTTTCCTATTCTAAATGCAATCGACATTGCGCAGACATGGTTTTTCTTCGAGCATGAGACGAATCCGCTTTACGTACTGTTCCCCGATCTCATCTTCGGGGTTAAAATATTCTGGTCATGCTTCGCCCCTCTATTTCTGTACGTTTCGTACTCCAAGAAGCCGAAGATTGTTTACAGTGCAGCCTTAGCTTTAATTCTACTGTATCTCGGGATAATTCTCTTCAACCTGTTCAACATCGTCCGAATAGTCGGTTCCTGAGCGAAACAAGAAGCAGATGAAGTCAGCAATGCTCAAGGCACGGCCGCTCAGGCTTTAAGGAAGCCGAGGCCTATGTGTGGAGTTGCTCCAGTTGAAAACGAAACGAAAAGCGCATGACAAGAATAGCTGAGATCCTCCGAGAATGTCTGATGCAGATGCGAGCAGGTGGAAAGAGGCGATGCTCTGTTTCGTGCGCGAGCGATGTGTCGACTAGTCTACGTTGATCGTTACCGTTTGGATGATCTCCGGTGATGTTGTCCCGCCTGCGACGATGTGCAACCCGAGGTCGACGGTTGAGCTCTCTGATGTGCTGACTTTGATTGCAGTGGAAACGTAGATTGTGGCTGATGAGGGAAGAGAGTACCATGGACCTGAGGACTGAATCAAGCTTCCGTTGGATACTTCAATCTGTTTCGACGTAGAATCATCGTGGAAATACGCTGTGAAGTTTGCTAGGCGACTTAAGCCGTTGATGTTTTCGTTTTCAAGTTTGACCGTGTAATTCATGTTAGTACTCAGGTTTGTAATGTTGATCAAGTACTCATAATAGCTTTCCGCGGGTGTTCCTGTGGCATTGACTTCTATCCAGGTTCTGTTCAAAGAAGCAACGTAGGCTGTTGCATTCGGTCCCTCATCAAGAAGAATGTCAGACGCTGAAACTTTGCATTCTGTCAACGGGGTGTAGAAGTGGTAGGTCGAAGCCTGTGCCGAAACCGTCAGAAAAGATAGGAATAAACACAAAGCAAGTGCTAGACTTCTCAAGTCGGTGGCCCCGTTCCGAACGTTATCTTACTCGGGGTTCTTTTAGAAGCATATCAGTCTCAGTTCTATCGTGGCAGTTTGCGTGCTCAAGATTCCGTCTTTGCCGTAGGCCTCGATCACTATGATGTATGTCGTAGACGAGGTTCCAGCGAATCCGTTCGAGTCTGCAGGTGTGGATATTGAGCCGTAACCAGATGTTGCACCAGGCTGTCTGTATCCAACTTGGTCGACTGGAGAGTTGCCGTTAGTCCCGCCTATTGATGCTGTGCCTCCATCAACCAGTGTCAGTGTGCTGCTGCTTATTCCCGACTGGTATATGTAGAATCGTATTCCCCAGACGATTGTATAGGTATCTGTTACCGAGGCTACTTCAAGCTTCATGCTTGCTGGGGCGCTAAGCACTGTGAACTCCAAAGCATTTGTGTAGACTGTTGTTGCGTTCGGCTCGAGTTTGTTCAGGGATATTTGGCACCAACTAGTGTTCGTGCCGATTGAGGCAGAAATGTCTGTTCCCGTCACCCATTGGATTTTCGGTGTTTCAACCGAAACAGGCACTTGCGCAGTATAGTAATAGAATACCGCCGCAACGACAAGTCCCACCAAAATTATGGCCAAGATGAACGCTATGCTCAGTAGATTCCTTAATCTATTTTCCATGCTCTCTATCTCGTGCTCTGAAATATGGTTGTATTATCCGTTATGATATTTGTGAAAACAGAATACAGATTTTAGATACAGTTTGGGCTGGACGGAGGTGGGTTTTGGCGCGCGCTAGCTATACAGAAATTTAACGCATTTACCCATTAATGGGCACATAACATTAAGCTTTTCAAAAAGCCCGCACGACTATGGACATTTTCGATATCGTTATCCAAAAACTGCATGAAGCGAATCACACTCTAGCCTGCAGCGGTCTCAAGTTCTTGAGGAAGCCAAAGTAAGCCGACGATTCAATTTTGGTCGCGGATAGTTTTGTGGCGCCGCCGATAGGACTTGAACCTATGACCGACTGGTTAACAGCCAGCTGCTCTACCTGGCTGAGCTACGGCGGCTCCTGCCTGACGAAGTTTTTGTGGTCGTATTTAAGTCTGTTGCGATAGTAATGTTGATTCCAGACTGTCTTGCTTTGAATTTCACTATGTACGCGAACAGCTTGAAGAAAGGCTCTAGCACTTTCCCCTGCCATCTTCCAGCGAATGCCATATCCATTAGGTTGTAGACCCAGTAAAGATCATGCTCAAAACACTTTATCAGCAACTCTCGGTGCAGGTCCGTCATTTGTGTTCCTTTGAACCAGTCTTCATCTTGCAGTCTTCCCATGGGAACGAAGAATAGTGGCACGATGAGGCTTCTCATCCCCTTCAAGTCGTCCAATAATTCCATGGTTTTTATTAGGTCCTCTTCTTTTTCTTCAGGAGTTCCCACGATCAACGTGGCAGCGGGAACGAGTCCGTTGTCGTGCATTAACCCCATTCCTGTTCGGACAACCTCGGGCCATTCTTCAGGCTTGAACGGGTGAGACTTCACGTGCATGATTTTTCCAATCAGCCTCGGAGAGCCAGTTTCAATGCCTATTTCGACTCCCCACCATGGTTGTTTCTGTTTTATGATTTCGGCCGTCTTTGAGAAGAGCTTCGGTTCCGATGCAACAGCCGCCAGCGAACAGTGGCTCCAAGTCACTCCCTTGCATTTTTTGACGACCGTTTCATGCAGTTTGATGAGTTTTTCACCGTTGGGCGAAGTATTCTTGGAGCCGTAGAGCATGACATCCTCTGCATGGAGGATTGTTCCTTCTATGCCACCGACCTTCATGTTTACGTCGATTTCGCGGAGGATCTTTTCCATCGGGTACCAACGCAGAGGTCTCAGCGTTACACTGCAGAACTTGCAGCCTCTGCAGCATCCTCGGCCAATCTCTACTAGACCGTTTACTGAAGGATTGACGATTTCAGGAATCTCTTCCAGCTTTGGGCTCTCTTCAATGTTGGACTCATAATATTTCGGTAACGGCTGGCCTTCGATGGCCGCTTTGAAGATTTTTCCAACGAACCTCTCGGCTTCTCCTGAGATTACGCAGTCTATCCCGTATTTGTCAACAAACTTTGGCCTGTATTGGAACTGCCAGGTTCCAGGTCCCCCTACGATGATTTTCAAACCGTTCCTTTTTGCCTTTCTAACCGGTGGCTGACTGAGCAATCCGCGAAAGTACTTGGCAAGGAATGGCTCTTTGTTAAGAATGAATGCCAGGGTGCTTGAGGCGGGTCCTAAGCCAAACGGGTCCATGACGGTTATGCCTAGCACCTTCGCTTCGGCCACGTGATTCTTAAGATGATTAGGCGAAACGGTTCGAACGTCAAATCCTTCGCTTAACAGTTGAGCTTCGATCTTTCTCAAACCGTACGGGGCGGCTGCGGGAACGTCATCTGCCTGCTTGATAGGAGGGAAGAAAAGCCACTTGTACAGCTCGTCCGGAATGAAGTTCGGAGGCGCACATGTGCCGAAGCCTAGGAATTCGTTGCGATGATAATTACTCATCAGCGTGCTATCAGCCGTCAGTATGACGTCATTTCGCAAGTTGAATGGCTCCTCAAGATCAAGCGAGTCAGGTTCTTATTAAAAGATTTTCCTCTGGCCGATATTCCATTTCGCATGCCTACCCAGAAAAGTGTATATCCTCGATCTCCCCATTAGGTCGAAAAGCCATTGGAGAGTTAACTAGCTTTGAAGAAGATCTTGGAAGTCAGATGGCATGGCAGAGGCGGGCAAGGAGCATGGACGGCGAGTGAGCTCTTGGCCAGGGCAGCCATCTCCGAAGGAAAATTCATCCAGTCTTTTCCAGAGTTCGGACCGGAAAGGATGGGTGCGCCCGTGACCGCCTTCACGAGGATAAGCGATGAGCCGATCCGCTTGCACTGTGCAGTGTACAGCCCTGACGTCGTCGCCGTCTTGGACCCAACATTGTTGAAGTCAGTCAACGTTGCGGATGGCTTGAGCGACGAGGGCGGCAACATCGTCGTCAACACGAAAGATGCTCCGGCAGAAGTCAGGAAACAACTTGCCTCAGCCAAGGGCAAACTTTGGACAGTGCCGGCTACCGAGATCTCCATCAAGATTCTAGGCATGCCCATAACGAACACGGCCATGCTGGGGGCTGTCGCACGTGTCACAGGCATAGTCAGCCTGGAAACCGTTGGAAAAATGGTCAAGGGAAGGTTCAGACCTGACGTGGCGGAGAAGAACTTCGCCGTCGTGAAAGAGGCTTACGAAGAGGTAGAATGCGAATGAGTAAAGACAAGGGATGGAAGGAGATCTCACTGGCAGGCGTATGCTGGAAATCGAGCAGGACGTATTTGACAGGCGACTGGAAGACGTACCATCCAGAAAGGGACTTGGAGAAATGCACAAAATGCCTGATATGCACGCTTTTCTGTCCAGACGGGGCTATCCTGTGGAAGCCTGAGAAGGGTGACATCGAGTTTGACCTCAACTACTGCAAGGGTTGCGGAATATGCGCGAACGAGTGCCCAACGAAGGCTATCGTGATGAAGCTGTAACCGGAGTGTAAAAATGATGAAAAGTGTCGTGAAGCAGGAAATGATGGGCATGAATGGTGATGAGGCCGTCGCTTTCGCCGTGAAACAGTCTGACGTTGACGTCGTGGCGGCTTATCCTATCACGCCTCAGACAATAATCGTTGAAAAGTTCAGCGAGTACGTCGCTAACGGAGAGGTGAACACCGAATTCGTATGCACAGAATCGGAACACAGCGCCATGACCGCGTGCCTCGCAGCGGCCGCGACAGGCGCAAGAACGTTCACTGCTTCGGCTTCAGCAGGTCTGGCCCTGATGCACGAGATGCTCTTCGTGACGTCAGGATGCCGCGCGCCCGTCGTCATGGCAGTCGCGAATCGGGCGTTGTCGGCGCCGCTGAATATTCATGGCGACCACTCGGACGCGATCGCACAACGGGACAGCGGCTGGATACAGATCTACGCGGAGAACGCGCAGGAAGTGTATGACTCGATCCTTCACGCTTTCAGAATCGCGGAGCACCTGGATGTTCAGCTGCCCGTCATGATCGGATTAGACGGGTTCACTTTGAGTCATACGCTGGAAAAGATTCAGGTTCTCGCCGACGATGATGTCAGAGAGTTCGTGGGCACTCGGCAACTGCCAAACGTGGTCACGCATGACGGGAAGACCGTGCCCTACAGGCTGGATGTCGCGAATCCTATGACGATGGGGCCGGTGGCCATGCCCAACTATTATTTCGAGTTCAAGCGACAACAGGAAGAAGCGATGAAGAACGCGTCAAGAGTGATCCAGCAGGTTCAGGAAGAGTATGGAAAACTGACGGGCAGATACTACGGTAACGGACTGATCGAAAAATACATGATTGACGATGCCGAAATAGCCATCATATGCTTGGGCTCAACCGCAGGAACCGTGAAGACCGTCGTCGACGAGCTCAGGCTCAAGGGCGTCAAGGCCGGCCTACTCAAGATACGCAGTTTCAGACCGTTTCCAGCAGAAGAAATAGCCAAGGCTTTGTCAAAGGTCAAGGCCATCGCAGTTATGGATAGAAGCTTGAGCTTCGGCGGAAACGGCGGGGCAGTCTACCACGAGACTAGGCACGCGCTGTACGACTTGTCGACGCATCCTTTCATGGTGAACTACATCTACGGGCTTGGCGGAAGAGACACGAGTCCAAGCCAGATAAGCAGGATATTCGAAGACCTGAAGAACATAATTCAAACCGGAAGAGTTGATGAAAAAATGCGTTACGTCGGATTGAGAGAGTGAACAGGAGGAAAGTTGTATGAGCAATTTTGCAGAAGGAAAATTCACGGCCAAAGACATCGCTGAAAAACCAGAACTGTTCATGTCGGGCCACAGGGCCTGCGCGGGCTGCGTCCCCGCAACGGTGCTACGACTTATCATGAAGGCCACGAGGGGACCGACTATAGTGACGAATGCAACGGGCTGCATGGAAGTATCTTCAACCATCTATCCATACACGTCATGGGCAGTGCCGTGGTTGCACACCGCCTTCGAGACCGCTGGGGCAAACGCGGCCGGCATCGAGACAGCCTTGAAGATCCTGAGAAAAAAGGGCAGAATAAAGGACGAGCAGGTTGACGTCATCGCTTTGGCCGGAGACGGCGGAACCTACGACATAGGCATTCAAGCACTGTCTGGAGCTGTCGAGAGAGGCCACGATTTCCTGTACGTCTTGTACGATAACGAGGCTTACATGAACACTGGCATCCAGCGAAGCGGAGGCACACCCTACGGAGCATCCACGACGACCTCGCAGGCAGGCACCGTGGTCCCAGGAAAGCTTGAGGGGAAGAAGCCCATAGCCGACATCATGGTGGCCCATGACATGCCCTACGTGGCCACAGCATCGGCGTACTACTGGAAAGACCTGATAACCAAAGTTAGAAAGGGCATTGAAGTCAATGGTCCAGCCTTCCTGCACGTGTTCGCGCCCTGCCCCAGAGGATGGAGGAGTGACCCAGCCAGGTCAATAGAGCTTTCAAGACTCGCGGTTGAAACATGCATTTTTCCACTGTGGGAGGCAGTGAACGGCGAATACCAGTTGTCCACGCCCAGCAAGTTGTTTGCCTTGGCTCCGCAGAAGAAGAAGCCTGTGAAGGACTACTTGGAATTGCAGGGGAGGTTCAGGCATCTGTTCACTCCGAAGTTCGGGAAGATGGTCAACGAGATTCAAAGCCTGACAGACACGAAGTGGAACCGGCTGCTCAAAAAGTGTGGAATGAACCTGCCGGCATAGGCGTCTCACATCCCTAAACCTTATTTTCCTTGACACTCGAGTAGTCTCTGCGGGAGACGCAATCTTGCAGCTCATAGCCCTGTACGACCGTTGGGAAAAAACCTTCTGGGACTACGTCAACGAGGACATGCTCAACCACTACTTCTTCATTTTCGACTGGAAGCTGCGCAGAGACCAGACGAAGATTCTGATGGCCATGGAACACGAGATAATCGAAGGTCTCATGCTGATCTACAGAGACTATGTTGTTCAGCTGAGAGGAAATCGTGACGCAGTGAAGATGCTGCTGGGCCTTCTTAGTTTGGAAAAGGTTGAACTGCAGGCGCCGTTGGACTGCGAAGACTTGGTTCTGGCGAAATATGGCAGTCCAAAGGTTAGAGAGGAGATGATTATGTCTCTGGCGAAGGGCGATGAAAACATTCAGACAACAATTATACCGGTCAGGCTCAGCTCAAACGACGCAGAAGACGTTCTTGAACTGATGAGGAAGGCTGATCCTTCATGGTGGGGCGAGATACAGCTTGATAACTTGCGCAGAGCCATGCAGGAGGCGTTTTGGCTTGGGATCAAGCAAGACGGGATGGTCGTCTCCGTCGGCATGACTCGGCTCGTAAGCTTTGCCAGCAACATCGGAGCAGCGGCCACGAAAGAAGAGTACCGAAACAGGGGCTACGCCACGTCGATAGTCTCAGAGTTGGTCAGGGAAATCCTGAGGATCTCGCCGACCGCGACAATCCACGTCATAAGCGACAATGCACCTGCAATACGCGCGTATTCAAAGGTCGGCTTCAAGCCCTACAGGACTTACCTCTCAATGAGAACCTAGATGCTTAGAAAAACACGGATTCACGCGCGCGCTAGATGGAGTTGAAAGATCACTCTAGAATGAATATTCATATATGCCCCGGAGAGTTAGGCTGTGAGAGTGTTTAACGAGGCCCTCAGACCTTAGGTCACGTGTCCTGCAAATGCTATGCAAATATGTGGGGGAATGTGTGGTTGAAGGTGTTGTTTGTTTGTTCTGGAAATAGCTATCGGAGCCCTGTGGCTGAGGCCCTATTGCGTAAATACGCGGCTCCCAGCGTGAAAGTGGATTCTGCGGGCACGTCGCCGATCAACTTGATTTCAGACCATGCGAAAGAGTTCTTGGAGAGGGAAAACGCTTCAAAATACCTTAAGAAGCATCCTGAAGGACTTGAGACGAAGCGACTTCGTGACTACGACGTCATCGTGGCGATGGAGATGAAGCACAGATTCTCGGTTTTACGCAGGTGTCCAGAGTGTTTAGATACGATCGAAGTTTGGAACATTGATGACCCATATGATACCTCGGCGGAATACGAGGAGGAAGTATATCAGCAGATAAAAACAAAGGTGAAAGGACTGACCGAACGCTTGACGCAATTATAGCTTGTTTTATTGAGTGATTTCGCCGCGCCGTTGGATTCAAGCGGGACGAGCAATGTTCCGAATGACCAGCAATTACAAATTCCCGCACAAGTCCCAAGCGATAATGAAGAGACCCTTCCTTCGCCTTCAGATACGTATGTCAAAATGGAGACACGATGTTCTTCCGAAAAGACACATAAGAATCAAAAAAGAAAAAAGAGGGGAAAGCGAGGACTGTCGAGGCTAAGACGTAGCGGTGACGTTGAAAGTCTCGAATCCCTCGCCCATCAGCCTCAGGGTGTAGTTGTCGCCGCCTATCGGAGTCACAACCATCGCTGGGCCTTTCATAATATGCATGTTCGGCTTGAGCGCAATGACGCCGCTGAAGCTCAGCGTAGCATTCTGGCCAGGCTGCAATGTCAGCGAAGAAATCTCCATGTCCTCTTGGTTCTCATGGTCGGTTCCGAAAAGCGGAATCAGCGATGAACCGTTTATCTTGAAAGGAATCGTGTCGGGGTGAATCGTCTCGATCACCATGCCCATCCGGCCCTTAGTATGCCAAGTCCGCGTAGCGTTGAACTCACCGTGCAGCGTCAGCCCGAATATCTTGAAAGTAACGTTGCCCTCATTCTCCAGTGTCACCGAAAGACTCGTAACGTTGCCGTTCACCGACAGCGAAGCCGAAACGATTGTCACGTTCTTCGAAAACTCCTCCACCACGCGCACCAGCTTTTCTCTGTCATTCTGTCCTAGCTCAACAATGGTTCCTACCTTGACTCGTTCCCTGCTCAAGTTAGTGATGACCATGGCAGTCGCACTCGGGACAAGCACGTAATAGTACACCAGGGTTCCATTAGCGTCAGTTGCCTGTATCTGTACCAGCGACGGATTGAAGTCCACAAGTACGCCCGAAAGTGTCTGATTAACCTTACTGTTCGCGATTGACACCACAAAGGTGCTCGACAAAGCAGTCACAGGATAAACCGTCCCATTAACCTTAGCCTCAACGCTAGCTATCGTGAACTGAATCTTGTCCACCGCTGAGCCAATCGGAATCGTCGTGGAAGCAATCGTCTGACTCATGTTCACCAGCGAGAACAGATTGACGGTTCCAGAAGCGTTAAGAGGAAGCCATTCGGAAGTTCCGTTCGGATAAGTAACGTGAAGCGAAACATTGGTGTACGTCAAGTTAAGCACCGTAGTCCCAGCAGGCACAGTCGGAGGATCGGTCAGCATCACCAGGAAAGGCGTTGTAGCCGAAGTCTGGCTGGGCGTCAAGAAAGACGCCGGGTTAGCAAACAAAACGACAGCAATGAGCACAATCGCCACGAGCACCGCGGCCAAACCGTACTTCAAAGTCCACCTTTCTGACATTTTCTTAGTTACCTCGCGGTCTTTGCAGACCTGGAAGAATAAAAAGCTACATTTTTGAAAACTCTTTCAAGACCCTTTAACGATCTTTTCAACAGTCTTTAACCATGCCCATGCCGACTGCCATCGCTAAGGTCAGACTGCTAGCCTGCGCCAGAGCCTTACCGTCTCATACCAGAACGCGAGAACCATAGCCGCACAAAAAGCTACTAGGTATACCGTGAAACCCGACGTGTACAGGGCCTCGAATGAAAAGAACGCCAAAAGAATAGTGAATAGCAGAGCGAAGAAGAACAGCTGCGGCACGATCGCGTGCCCCATCCTCGAGTAGCCCTCAAGAACCCTGTCCGACGCCTCCTTCACTGCGAAATACCTTCCATGCTCATCCTGCTTCACGAAACCCGCTTCTGAAAGCTTCCCCAGATGGTAAGAAGCAAGAGAAGCCGAGGACAAGCCGACCCCACGCTGAATATCCCTAAGCTCAGACGGCCCATGCCTGAGCACGTACAGGTAGACCTTCAGCGCGTTACCCCTGACTTCCTGACTGACCGACATGCAAGAACATAGATGAACAACCCTGATCTTTTAACATTTATGATAGCCAAGCAGGCACGAAACGGAACGAAACTCATCGGGTGCGCCACGAGTCAACGTGCCGCGGTTTCCTATCATCGCGCGCGCATGCGCTAAAATTCTCGTTTGCCAAGCGAAGGTGGCGGCATCAAGCGGCGACCTTATAAACATGTTTGTAGCCTAATTCTCAGAAAAAAGAAGGCGGCTTGGTTGACAAATCCTTCTGTTGAAGCTGTGAATCTTTCTAAGCGCTACGGGTCGTTTCCTGCCCTTTCGAACCTAGACCTGAAAATAGAAGGGGCAAAATGCGTGGGATTTTTAGGCCCGAACGGCGCGGGAAAGACAACTACCCTCAAGATATTCACCGACCTGATCAGACCAAGCTCTGGCCAGGCGCTCATAAACGGTGTGAACGTACACACTCAGAAGAAACAAGCCTTAGAGTCGGTTGGTGCTCTAGTTGAGACGCCAGAGATTTATCCTGCGCTTACACCGAGGGAAGCGCTGACTATGATAGCGGAAATTCGAGGAGTCTCTTCAGCTGGACGGAAGGCGAGAATAGAAGAAGCTCTGAAGGAAGTTCACATGGAAGAATGGATCGACAAAAGATGGGGCAAGTTCAGCAAGGGCATGAAACAGAGAGTGTGTGTTGCCTCGGCGCTTCTGAGCGATCCGACAGTTGTATTGTTGGACGAGCCGACCAACGGCCTTGACCCGAGGGGTATGAGTGAGGTCAGGGGCATCATAAGATCTCTCAAAAGCAAGAGCAGACTTGTTTTTATGAGCAGTCACCTTCTCAGCGAGGTTTCTGAAGTCTGCGACGAAGTAGCCATGATAGATCACGGCAAGTTAGTCGTCTACGACACGATTGCTAACGTGACAGCTAAATTTTCAGGAGGAGAAAACGTCATTGAAGTCGGCTTCAGACAACCTTTGGATGCTATGCTGATAAGCCGAGTCAGCAAGATTCAAGGTGTGACGGCCACAGAGCGAAGAGACGACACAACCCTCCAGATAAGGTTCAAGGGAGGCTTGGACACTCAAGAAAGCATTCTTGCCAGCATGGTGAGAATGAATCTTGGCGTGATTAGTTACAAATCTGCGACATCGGCGCTTGAAGATGTTTATCTCAACTTGATTAAGGATACGGTGTGATCAATCGTGAACCAAACCGAAATCCAAAGCGCAAACAGAGTCCCAAGCAGCCTGACCCAAATTGGCATCACAATGAAGTACACTTTCCTGGACTACTTCAGATCGCGAAGATTCTTCATACTTCTAACTATTACGCTCATCATAAGTGCCATCCTTACCGTTCTTGTAGGATACTACCGCCCTCAAAGCTTCCTCAGCAGTGACCTAGCATTCTATTCAAGCTGGTGGGGCAGGAGCGCAACCTTTGTGATAATACTCAGCGGGATTTTCTTCGGTGGAGACGCCATTAGTGGCGAATTTCAAAACAAGACAGGCTATTTTGGAATCCCGAACCCAATCAGAAGATCGAGCATATACGTTGGCAAGTGGTTGTCCGCGTTCATAGCAGCTACCATAATCTTCGCCATCTTTGCAACCATCACCGTAGGCAACGGACTATACTACTTCGGCGCCAATGTCCCAATCCAATTCGGCCAGTCTCTACTCTATGCATGGTTCTACCTCGCCGCGGTAATGGGCTTCACTTTCTTCTTCAGTTCACTGTTCAAAAGCAGCAGCATGTCCATCCTCGTAACCGCAATCCTGTTTCTTTTCGTGTTCTCACTGATAGAAGAAATTGTCGCAAGCCTCGTCAATATCGAACCGTGGTTCATCATAACCTACGGGGCAGGTGTAATTGGAAACATACTAACTGTTCCATACCCACAGCCCATCGTCACCCGGACCTTTGGCGGTCAGCGAACAATAAGCCTAACCACCTACAATGCCACTGTTCCAGAAGGCTTGGCCATTATAGCGTTGTATTTCATCGTAACAGCGGCAATAGGCCTCTTATTGTTTGAGAGAAAAGAGTTCACTTGACCTCGTGCAGCATCGTGAGGCTCGCTGTCTGGGCGCGCGTTAATTCTTATTATACCATGTGTTCTAAGACCACAAAAGGAGTTCAGGCTGCCCCCCGTCAATATGAGTCCAAGGTACTAACCCAAATAAAACTTTCTTCCACTCATTTTTGATTCTTCATTTTTCTTCCAAGAACTCGTTTTCGCTATCAAGGGACTGTTAACAGGGAGAAGCATCACCTGTCAAGTTGCCAGAACCAGAAACCAGCAATACATATATAGAGATTTATTCCCCCACAGGTTCCAAGAGACATCAAGCAACGATTCAGAAGGGAAGAGAGGGCGAGCCATGAAAACCGCATTGATAATCTTCTATTCTAGCACCGGCAACACAGAGAAAGCTGCTCAAGCCATAAGGATGGGTTTTGAAGAAGCGGGTGTTCAGGTTACCATGAAGAAGCCACAGGAAGCTGTCGACGTTGACTACTTCAACTATGGCTTGGTCTGCATAGGTTCTCCCTCTATAGAATGGCACCCCGCCAATCCGATTTGCGATTTACTTAAAAAGAACCTGGCAGCCCACCGCAGAGAAGGCAAAATCAGGCTGGGTGCCCCTAAGGTACCGGGCAAAAATGCGCTAATTTTCATCACATACAGTGGACCACACACTGGATTGGGCGAGGCTGTTCCAGCAGGCAAGTACATCGGTCAGTTCTTTGAGCACTTGGGCTTCAACATAGTTGGCGAATGGTACATTCTAAGCCAGTTCAACATCTCCCCTCCGACAATGGAGAACGCAAACACAGAAGGTCGAATGGGCGACATCCGAGGAAAACCCAACCCTGAAGACCTGCAAAAAATCAAGCAAGACGCCAAAGCCCTAGCCAGCAAAATCTGAAACTCGAACTATTCGTTTTTGCTAGTGCGCGCGCCAAGTTCTACGCAATTTTTTACGCACCGCTAATAAATTCTTTCATACGAGCAGGTCCAACAAGGCGTTAAGAAAATGTTTCGTAATGAAGTTTTCATTCACCAACTCACCATCTTCAGCGTTTAGGCCGTTACAGGAAGGAATAAGCTTAAGCGTGAAGGAGTTCGGACTGACTCTTTCAAAGTCGAACGGGTACAATCTGCAGCGAGTTGGCCTGGAATCGTAGATCGGACACTCGTAAACTCCTCTCTTTTGGCTGGATTTTAGGAGAATACACGATCCATCTTTATTGTTTTTCAAGTTTCCAACCATCATAGGCAAGCGCTTGAACTTCGGATCCACTGTTGTCTCCAAGAAGTCTTGCAATCTGTGTCCTGCCAGCTTTGCACGCTCCATATCGCTTTTAGTGAGTATTGGTCCCCCAAGCTTGCAGCAGAAGACTGCACAGCGTCTACACCTGAAACGAAGATCATCATGATAGAAAGTCATCTTCACAATTCGTTTAGCCTCAGGATCAAAGACAATCTCTGCAATGTTTTCGTCCAAGTTCTACCCCCAGCCCAAGCAGCTCACTTTTTGGAGTGCTTAAAGCTTGTGCTCTGCAAGAGTAAGCGCGCGCTCTAGTCTTCCTCGTAGTAGGTTTCCATGAGCGTTATGACACAGCGGCAGTTGGGATGTATCATTGGTCTGAACGTGTTGTACGCTTCAACTTCACCGTATGGGAACAGGCTTTGCAGCTCGTCTACGTTTTCAACGTTGAATTCTTGCATGTCGTGCGCGTCGCACTCTAGGCAGGTCCGGTCATCATCAACTGTAGTGTACGTCCACTTCTCCGTTGCACGCGCTCTGAAAGCGCGCGCAGTTTCTCTCCCGCACCCTCCTGCTGAGTAGGCAGGTCGCTCTCATCCTCGTCCGCAATCGGGACCAAAGCCATGTTTCTGCCCTTCAACTTGAACGTGCTGCTTTCACGTTTCAAGCATGAACCCGTCAACGGAGTAGCATTCTTGACTCGTTGAAGTATTTGTCCTGCCGCTTCGAAAGTGTGCTTGGCTTTCTGGACTGTGCGGCCAGACGCTTCAAAATTTGCTGTTGAAGGGTCCAGGCATGCTCCGGCAAAGCTAATCGTTCTGGATATGTTGGTCTTCGCTTTACCTTGCAACTTGGAGCGGTAAACACTCCGCGCGCGCTATACCATCAGACAAAGAACATCTTGCTAGTGAAAGAATTCCTCGGACATGCAAGCCTGGACAACACTCTACTCTACATACAAATGGAACAAGCACTCTTTGGAGCAGGAAGCGACGACGAGTTCATAGTCAACGCCACCAACGACAAAGAAGAAATGAAGAAGCTGCTATCAGTTGGCTTTGAATACGTCTGCGAGAAAGACGACATACTCTACTTTCGAAAACGCAAATAAGAGTGAGCATTGTAGAAAATTAGCGGAGTCAAGCCAAAACGGGGCGGGGTTGCCCTAGCCTGGTAGGGGGCAGGCCTGCTAAGTCTGTGGTCAGAAATGGCCGCGTGGGTTCAAATCCCACACCCCGCGCCAACAAACCATGTATACCGTTTGGATTCCTGTATCCGCGCTAACGTAACAGCCATTGGGAATGCGTGCTGAAACGATCTATTCATAAACTCTGCGCTGTCTTGTTCGTTGCCGTTCGGAGAATGCTCCTTATGCTCCACTAAAGAGTGTTCAAGTCTGAGCCTGACTGTTTGGTTTCCCTTTGGTGTCTTGGGCGCGCCTTCTTGCTCTGAGCAGTTCGTTTAGCCAAGGTATGGTGAACACGATTCCAACAGGGATCGCAAACTCGGACAGCGTCTGTACTTTGGCCGCTGGGGCCTTGCCGGTTATTACAGAAACACTCCAATCGAAGCTCACATAATCCGAACCGTGACTAGAAACGATGAATGTTATGTCAACCACTGTGTCGGGAGAGTACTCGTGATCGATTGTCCCACTGCGTACTTCGCCCTGCCAAGCGATCAACGAAGAGTTTGCTCCCAGAAACTGATCAAAAAGAGTGAGGTTTCCAACCGATCCATTCTGTTCAGCTATCCATGTGTCAATGGCTGCAGTGCTCGTTTCAAGCATGTAAACATCAAGGGTGCCATTGGCCGTAACGTTTACGCGCAGTGTCTGTTGCGGTGTCAACGTGGTTTCATAGTAAGACGTCCATGATTCGAGGATAGAATCGTTGCTTGAGAAATTGCTCTGTGCTGGTGGTATGAGCGAGACCAGGAAGAGAGCTAGGCCGATGGCTATGAGAACCGTGCCGACGCGGCCTAGAATGACTGGCCACCGCTTCACAGGTTCATCCTCCTGGTGAAGTATGCGTATCCGAGGAGAAACACTAGGACGACGATCGCATAACTGGCTCCGACGTAGCCCAGAACTTCTGTGAAGCTGGGAGTCCATGGTTGACCCAAGGGAGAGGACTCGAGAATCCGATAATACGTGCCCAACGCGACGTTCGGTGAGAGCACGGATATTATTTGAAGACCAAGGATCGAATTCGTCGCATAAGCCACATATGAGAGTAGGCCCTGAACGATCGACATGGCAAAGTACAGCATTATGCCCGCGACTAGGGCGATACCGCCACGTCTGAGGACCAGCGTCACGAGCAGAATCAGGCCTGCCACAAAGAGAGGAAAGCTCAAGCTCGCAGCGTAAGTCAGAAGAACCGTGCCGAGGTACGGCATGACGATGCCTGGAGCGATGATGTACAACGCGGAAACCTGAATACTGAAGAAGAGAACGAGAGAGAAGCCAAGGGCTGAGAGAAGCTTCGCAGAAAGAATGGACCGCCTCTTAAGCGGGTACGAGAACAGGGTCTGGATGACGCCCTTCTCGATGTCGCTTCCCAGCCCATAAGCAATGTTCTTGAAGATCAGTATCAAAAAAATGAAAAGGGGAATGCCGAGCAGAGAAGTTGTCAAAGTGTAGGCCGCGACCTCGCCCGTGGCAGTCGTTTGAGACATCATCGTTGAAAGGTTCGCCAATACAAACGTGCCCAGCGCGTAGAGGAACGCGAACGCCTCAAGAATCGGAAACCTATAATCCTCGTTGAGCGCCGAAGCGAGAATCTCCAGGAACGGTCTGCCCTTAGCCTTTGCCATAACCGTTTACCCTCGCTTATTTCCTCCTACTACTAGCCTATAGAGCTCCTCGAGCGAGGCGCTACCCGTTTCGATCCCCTGAATCCTCGCTCCAACCTTTTTGGCCAGCCTCGGCGCATCCTCATAAAGCTTGTCCTCGCTCTCCCTCTGAATTCGAACGGAGATCCCCCTAACGTCTGAATCAACCCTCTCCACGTACGGAAGCCTCCCTACCTCAACAGAGAGCTCATCAGGCTTGTCAGTTGAAATCCTGATCATCCCCGCCGCATACTTGTCGTAAAGCTCAAGCAGCTTCCCAGAAGCCAAGACCTTGCCCTCGTTGATTATGGCCACAGAATCGCAGACTCGACTCAGCTCCGGAAGAATGTGAGAAGACAGCAGAAAAGTCATCTTCTCATCCTTGTACAAACGAAGAATCAGATCCAACAGAGAACTCCTCGCCTGAGGGTCAAGGTTCGCCGTCATCTCATCAGCCACCATCAACCGGGGGCTATGAACAAGAGCATGAGCGATCGCAAACTTCTGCAGCATACCAGCCGAAAGAGCCCTGATCTCGCGATCGCTAGCATCCTGCAAATCAACAAGCCTCAGAACCTCCGCTGCCCGAGACTCAGGCACACCGAAGATCCTGCAGGCTTTCTCCAAGTAATCCAACGTCTTGTAATGCGAGGGAAAGAAGGCCTTCTCATGAACAACACCGACCATACTGCGTATCTTGGAATTGTCCCACGGGTCCTCATCGAAAACCCGCACGCTACCCTTGTCCGGCTTCAGCAGGCCCAGGATCATCTTGATCGTGGTCGTCTTGCCGGCACCATTCGGCCCTATCAAGCCCGTGACTGAACCCTCATCCAGCCTCACACTCAGGCCGTCCACAGCCCTCACCCTCCCATAACTCTTCGCAAGATCCTCAGCAACAATCAGAGCCATCAAGATCAGTATAGCCTACAACAAAAGAGCATTTAAATGCTCCCAAAATCACCGCCACCGGCCCCCTTTTCAAAAAGACAAACCCGACACAAACACTCAAACCAAAAAACCGAAACAAAATGCCACTGCCTCACAACCCAGAGCCGCAAACGCTCAGAGCAGGACACTAACGCTATTGCCGGCGCACGCGTGCTTATTCCCAAACCGGTCAACGACCGATTTTTGTCAAGTGCGTGCGAGTTTTAGACCCAGTTCTAGTCTGACTTCTTTTCTTTGAATATCCTCGTTGGAATATGAGGCAATGTCGAAGCCAATAAGCTCAAACCCGAATTTCAGATAGAAGTCGATTGCTGGAACGTCACACGTTTGAGTTTCTAAGACTAGCATTCTTGCTCCTCTTTCTCTTGCAATTCTGACGGCTTGCTTCATCAGCAGAGTTCCTATTCCCATTCTGCGGAACGCCTCTTCCACAAGAAATTCCCACACGCGCATTCGGTTGTTCCACTTGTCGTAACCCAATTCAATCCAACCAACTTGCCTGTTGCCCAACAACGCCGCAAAGACTCTCGGTTCTTCAATATGATTTTCGAACAGTTTCCCTGGCTGACCTTTTTCCAACGTCATCCCAAGAGGTTTGAGAGCCAGTTCTATCTTCCACGAGCCACCTTCGCGACGGACCGATACATCATAATACTGAGACGTTGAATACCTGTACCTCAACTCGCTCAGATATGCTTCAGTTTTCGCAAGCTCAACTAATCTTACTTGTTCTCTATCCATAATAACCACCGAGTTTTCATCAGAACCAGCTTAAAGTGCTACTTCTTTCTCCTTCTGCAGCGTGACAAAGACTCCTCCTAGGACCCTATTTTGACGTTCTATGGTTTGAGGCGCGGTCAGAAAAGGGGAAGCCCACGTACTGTGCGCATCCTCTACGAGAACGACTTCGTTCACTCTACCATAATAGGACATATTTCAACCTTGCCAGTATGCGAAACATTAATCTTTTCCCTTTCTTTCCCGAAGGGGTTGAAATGAGCATCGTAAACAAGCCCAAAGTTTCGAAAGCAATAGCAGCAGTGTACGAGGTTATCGTAGTCTTGACCTTGGCCGTTACGGCTCTCTTCGTGGGGCTCGTCATTTTCACTTCGATAGAGATCATCGTCGGAGTTGCAGCATCCATCCTATTGGCCTTTGTTTCATTAGTGATGATACTGATACTCGCATCTATCCATCGAACCAGCTACATCGTCACAGATGATGAACTGGTAATCAACACGACTAGACTCATAGGTGGACGCAAGACGATACCTCTGAAAAAGATCAATTCTGTCGAGAAGACCTTCATACCATTCGGAACCAGAATATTCGGCGCAAGCTTCTACGGTGGATACTATAACATTCCAAGCCTTGGAAGAGCCTTTTTGGTCATGACCAACTTCCAAGACGGCCTCTTGATCAAAACTGAACAAGGAAACTACATCATAACGCCCAGCAATCCTCTCGGCTTCAAAGAAATAATCGAGAGTAAAATCAAGAATCACACGCAACGCAGATCGTGCAACGCTTGCTTTGTGCTCACTTCAGCGCGCGCATCTTCATTACATCCTGATAGCAGTCCTTTGACTCAATTAAGGTATCTCATAGTACCATCAACTCCATAAGCTGGCTCTGCGAAATCTTATGAAATTGCTGATATCATAGAAAAAGATACTTATCTCAGAAAAGCATATGCCAGAATGTTTTTGAGGGAACACGTATTTCCAAAACTGAAAAAGCCAAAAATAACGGCGATAGCGCTATTTGTAGAAGAATCATAAGAAAGTTGAAATCTCTTTCGAGTCCTGAAGCAGTTGTTGGGATGTCGAAATTTGGAATCAATCCTAAGAACACTTATGGGATATCCATTCCCAAACTGCGTGAGATAGCTAAAGATATTGGGAAGAACCATCAATTGGCTCTGGAATTATGGAAGTCGGACATTCATGAAGCTCGTATTCTGGCTTCGTTCATCGATGAACCAGAAAAAGTCACGGAGAACCAGCTTGAGAAATGGGTAAGAGATTTCGACTCTTGGGATGTCTGCGATCAGGTTTGCAATCTTTTCGAAAAAACACCATACGCGTACCAGAAAGCTATTGAGTGGACAAATCGGAAAGAAGAGTTCATAAAACGAGCAGCTTTTGCATTAATGGCTGGTCTTGCTGTACATGACAAAAAAGCCAGTAATGAGCAATTTGAACATTTCTTCCCACTCATAAGAGAAGCAGCTACCGATGATAGAAACTTTGTCAAAAAGGCTGGAAACTGGGCTCTTCGGAATATTGGTAAACGCAATAAAGCACTTAATGAGAGAGCAATGGAAATTGCCAGAGAAATTCAAGAGATAAATTCAAAAACTGCGAAATGGATAGCATCGGATGCACTTCGAGAATTATCAAGTCATGCGATTCAAAAAAGACTGAAACAATAAATGAGTACTCTTTTGAAACTTGCTCTTGCACCACATTTCGCGCGCGCATGTTGCGTAATGATAGAAAAAAAGATTGTTAGCACAGGGATGCTTGATTCCATGACTCCGTTGGATCTTCGTTAGTAGCGCCAGGATTGAGGGTTTAATAGAGAGCTTGGGATGACGACTTTTCATTTTGAGGCAATCGACTATGGCTAGTGTGCATATTATTAGCGCGTGCTGGAACAAAAAAGGTACATAAATGGGGATGAGACTGCTCTATGCCAAAGGTTCTACGGAGAAGCAGGGTTCGCATGAAAAAAAGAGTAAAACAGGGCCGTTCAATGATAGTCATCGGAATGTTTGTGATATTGGGATCTACTCTCTTCAGAGCCATCCCTAGTATCGATTGGACATTATCCGCGGCCATCGCGTTCTCAGCGTTTGGTCTAGTTGTAGTCGGACTGTTGTGTACCCGATTATGAATTTATGAAATGAGATCAAGCACTTCGCTCGTTTAGACTATGCGAAAATCTTCCTTTAGCGTCGTCAGAACAACGTGTGTGTTCGTGCGTTCCACGTGGGGTAGCGACAAAAGGTGTTTTGTGAATCTGCTCAAGTCCTCTCGGCTCTTGAATTTTGCGACTATCGCAGCATCCGTTAAGCCTGTTAAATCATACACGCAGCAGACGTTGGGAATCCGTGCAATCTCGTTCTCGGTTTCTAGGAGCCTTCCTTTTGAAACTGTTATTTCGGTCACGACGGTCAATTCGTAACCGAGTTTTTCCTGATCCAGCAACACCGTGTAGCCTTTGATTATGCCTTCACTTTCCATCCTCTTTATCCTTGACAGAGCGGTGCCGATTGAAACGCCACATTTCTTGGCAATTTGCCTTGACGAAAGTCTAGCGTCCACGGTCAACACTTTCAGGATTTTAACGTCTGTTTCATCCAACTGCATAGTAGAACACCATTACTGTGCATTCATCCAATATTATTATCGATTATTTAACATTTGTCTTTCAATTTGGCAATAAAGTATTTATGTGTACACTTAGACTTCACTATATTATTAATTTGCACACTGAGGAAACATAGTGTCCCAAGTCAGCTTAAGACAATTTCAAACCATAATTTGAAAGCTAGGTGCTTCGTATGAAAGCCAATTACGAAAGATATCACATAGCGGTGAAGGAAGCACCACCTAAGATCAAGTTGCCCCCAAAATTCATAGTCAAACGATATAACAACTGCACAAACGTTCAGGAATGCACCCAAGCCTGCATATACGGCGTCCATGAAGCAAAAGAGGATGGACAGATAGCAGAGCCTAACCAAGACTTGTGCAGAGGCTGCTACATGTGCGTACTGAAATGTCCAAAGGGCGCCATCTCAATCGGAATCAACCCTAAATTTGAAGAATTGGGGAACTCGTATTTCTCTCCAGACAGGATAAAGACGATCTATTTCGAAGCAGAAACCGGCAGAGTTCCCGTTTCCGGCGCTGGGTACACTGGTCCCTTTACTGGAGAAGGGTTTGACAGCATTTGGTTCGATTTTTCAGAGATAGTCAGGCCGACGAGAGATGGAATTCACGGAAGGGAATACATTTCGACTTCTGTAGACTTGGGAAGAAGACTGCAATCGCTTGAATTTGACGAGAATCAGAAGCTAGTTTCCAACGTTCCAAAGACACTGGAGATTCCCATACCGATAATTTTCGATGCTCCACTCAGTTGCGGGACAAGTCAGAACCTTCGACTAGCGTTGGCGAAGGCTGCGGCTGGGCTCAAGACTTTTGCCACAGTGAACGCACATGAGTATTCATCAGATCTTGCTGATTACAAAGCGTTTCTGATACCCAGAATCTGCTCCGGCGAAATAGATGAATTCGAAGATCTGGTCAAAACATCCAAAATCGTTGAAGTCGACCTTAAGGATCGGGACATAGAGGATCACCTAAAGAAGGTCAAAGCGGCTAATCCTTCAGCGCTAGTCTCGTTCTATTTTTCTTACGATGAAAAGACCGCTGAAACAGCAGACACAATTGCAAGAATAGGAGGAGACATCGTTCACCTTCACGTGGACGACGAAATTGTTGAACGAGATCCTGACGCAATCAAAAATGCCATCTTCGCTGTTCACTCATATCTTGTTGATAAACGCAGTCGAGACAAGATCACTTTAATCTCCAGTGGAGGAATAGCCGAGGCAGCCCACGTTCCCAAGTCCATAATCCTCGGAGCCAACGCTGTCGCGGTTGGAATGGCGTATCAAATTGCTCTCGGATGCAAAGTTTGCCATGGCCGTGTGCACAGCCAAGACTGCCCGATAATGTTGGAAGATGGAGACGTTGAAATGGCAACTCAGAGAATTACGAACCTGATTGGAGCATGGAGAGATCAACTGCTCGAAGTGCTCGGAGGAATGGGCCTGAGAGAAGTAAGAAGGCAAGCGGGCGAGGTCGGCAGAGCGATGTTCTACGAAGATCTTGAAACGAAAGTTTTCGGTGACAAAGAATGATGCAGAAGGAAATAGTGCAGAAGGAAATAGTGCAGAAGGAACTCGTTTCACGAACTCCTGAAACGAAGCCGGCGCCTTCTCCGTATCCAAGCTCGATAGTAAAGTATGAAGTGATCATCGACAGGCCTAAATGTTCAATGTGCGGCATTTGCGCCGAAGTTTGTCCTTCATGCATAGGTTCTTCAACGATCGATTATGAAGCCTACCAAAAGCCAGATGGATATCTGCGCCTAGCCGTGCCAAAGATCTCCTGCACGGGCTCTTCATGTAATCGATGCGTGATTAAGTGTCCAAGTAATGCTTTATCAGTAGTAATCAGCCCGCAGTACGTTGCCCTGGGCGACCTACGATGGACGCCTGATCTGATATTCTCAACTTGGGAGCAGGCTGAAGTCGGCAGCTTGTCAGGAGAACACGAGTATAAAATTGGGAATTCTGGAGGAGGCTTTGACAAGCTACGATTCGATTTTGAAATGGACAATAAAGAAAGCCGAGAAGACGGGCTGGCTGACTACGAGGACAGGGATACATCTATACTCCTGAACAAGAGGAGCGATGGAAGGCCAGAAACCAAAATTCCCATTCCGGTTTATGGCGCAGACATGTCTTATGGCTCTGTAAGCTTGAACGTGATGCTTGCGAGGGCCAAAGCTGCTGAGGCCTGGAACACCTTCACTAGCACTGGTGAAGGAGGCTATCCTGACGAGTTGATCCAGTGCAAGGATCACGTCATAACCCAGGTTGCCACTGGCCACTTTGGCGTTAATGCTGAAACCATCAAAAGATCAAAGATTATAGTTTTGAAGTACGCACAGGGTGCGAAACCAGGCTTAGGGGGGCATTTGCTTGCTGACAAGGTCACTCCTGAAGTTGCAAAGATACGCGAGGTTGTTCCCTACATAAGCCTATTTTCTCCATTCCCGTTCCATAACGTCTACTCCGTTGAAGATCATTACAGGCACGTTCAATTAATGGAGGACATAAACCCTCAAGCCTTGATCTCCGTCAAGGTTTCAACCCCCACGGACGTCGACATGGTAGCGATCGGAAGCTATTATGCAGGAGCCCATATTCTGCAAATAGACGGCGGGTACGGCGGAACTGGAGCAGCCCCTGACATAGCCAAGAAAAACATTGCGATGCCAATAGAGTATGCGATCCCAATCGTTCACAACTACTTAGTGAAAGAAGGAGTCAGAGACAAGATAACCATAATGGCAAGCGGCGGAATCAGAACCGCATTCGACGTCGCCAAGGCAATAGCCTTGGGCGCTGATGGAGCAGTGATCGGAACGGCAGAGCTGGTTGCACTCGGCTGCAAAAGATGTGAAAACTGCGAAAGAGGAAAAGGTTGCCCCGCCGGCATAGCCACAACGGATCCAACACTTATGTACTCAATAGACATAGACTGGGGCTGTCAAAGAATAATTAACCTTTACAGTTCGTGGAAAAAACAATGGAGTCACATCCTCGATAAGCTTGATCTGGAGAATATCCAGGAGCTTCGACCCCGTGATGAAGTGAAATTCAAACAAGGCCGATTCAATCACATGGTGCATCTGGATCACTTGAGGTGACGATTTTGGACAAGACCACTCGAAGCTCAATAGTCTCAGAGAAAGAACGTGCTACAAGGTTCTGCGACGATTCGATCCATCAGAACGTGGCGGAAGGAGGATGCGGAGTTCTCGGAGTAGCTTGCTCCGTCCCGATAAAAGGAAGATATTTGCTGCAACCGCTTATTCAAATGCATAACAGGGGGAACGGAAAAGGCGGGGGCATAGCAGCAGTCGGTCTCTCTGCGAAGCAGCTTGGCGTTTCTGGGAAGATCCTTGAAGAAGACTATTTGATGCAAGTAGCCTACATCGACCCAAAATCTAGAGAGGAAGTCGAATCTCAATTCATAAAACCCAACCTCATCGTCGAGGCTGTGGAAAAAGTTCGAGTCATTGAAGACTACAGAACCATAGGTCTTGAAGTTGAACCCCCAGAGGTCTGGAGATATTTTGTAAGAGCCAAAGAAGACAAGTTGAAGCAGTTCATTGAAGACAATGGACTCGAAGGGCTCGAACCAGGAAAAGCAGAGGATGAGTTCATCTACAGAAACAGTTTTGCACTCAACAAGAAATATTACGCTTCTCTAGGCGATAAGAAGGCCTTCGTCGTTTCTCACGGTAAAAACATCATCGTCTTCAAGATTGTAGGATACGCTGAACAGGTTTTGCGCTATTATAAGCTTGAAGATCTTGAAGCTCACGTTTGGATTGGGCACCAAAGGTATCCGACGAAAGGAAAAATCTGGCACCCCGGGGGTTCCCATCCATTCATAGGTTTACACGACGCGTTGGTTCATAACGGCGATTTTGCGAATTACTATTCAATAACAGAATACCTGAGGCAAAGGGACATCTTTCCACTGTTTTTGACGGACACCGAGGTTGCCGCCCTGTACTGGGATCTTTTGACAAGGATCTATGAGTACCCGGTGGAGTATGCGATTGAAGCCATTGCTCCTACGACTGAAAGAGATTTTGCAATGCTTCCAGAAGACAAACGGAAAATCTACAAGGCGGTGCAAGCGACGCACCTTCATTGTTCTCCCGACGGACCCTGGTTCTTCATAATCGCCAGGAACAATCCTTCAAGAGAAGAGTTTCAACTAATCGGCATAACCGACACCTCGATGCTGAGGCCACAAGTCTTTGCCCTTCAGGAAGGAGAGGTAAAAATAGGTTTCATAGCGTCCGAGAAACAGGCGATTGACTCGATGATGCAAGGCTTGGCCGAGGAAGATTCAAGATTCTATCCAATGTGCGACCTCTACTGGTATGCCCGGGGAGGCAGCTACACCGACGGTGGCGCTTTCATTTTCACCATCGACAAGTCAAAGAATCTTCTATGCACTGACAAGTTCGGAAAACCCATCTCGGCTTCAAAACGTCAGCAACACTACAGGAGAACGAACAGCCATGATTCACATCGAAATTTCTGCGTCGATGAAAAACTGAAGGAAAGGCCAAGGGCCATCGACCTGTTCGCTTATGCTGCAAAGAACATCAGAGACTGGGATTTCGACGAGGTGTATTCGTTTGCAGAAACCATGAGAAAATATGCTGACAAGGGAGATGAAGAAAAGTCAGTTGCCATAGAGACAATCACTCTGCTTATCGATAGAAGATATGATACCGGGAGCAAAAGAAGAAGCGACATCGTCTCTCTGCTTGAAGAAAAACTCTTCAACATTTTCAGTTCGGTACGATCCACTGAATCCAACAAGAACAGCAATTACTGTCTGACCAACTTTGAGGAAAGAAACAATCTGAAAAGTCCAACTCGCTCAGGGCAAACCCTCATGATAGATACCTTTGAATTTTGCCCAGAAGGTGAAGAAGGGACATGCCGGTTTCTCGAAGGGGCTTACAAACTGGGTTGGAAGAACTTCATAGCCTACAACTTTAGAGGGCAAAGAGATTTCGGAGCTGGCCTCATCACAAGAGACAAAGTCAGAATCGACGTGTACGGAAGAGCAGGTGACTGCCTCGCTGCTTTTGCTGATGGCCCAGAATTCTACGTGCATGAAAGCGCGCAGGACTCTGTTGCATATTGCTTCAGGTCGGGAAAACTGGTAATCTTCGGGGACGCAGGAAAAGCCTTTGAATACGGGGCAAAGGGCGGAGTGACATATGTCTTAGGAGATCTGATCGACAGACCGTTGATCAACGCTGTCGGAAGCGCCACGGCCGTGATTAACGGTTCATGCAAAGACTACATGGGCGAATCCTGCATGGCAGCAAGAGGGTTCACAATCTTAAACGGCATAGCATTTGATGATCACGGGAAGATCGTTGCCCAAGAAACCCCGTATCACGGCGGAAACCTGTTTCCACTCGCTGCGGCAAGCACCGTGTACTTGAGAGACCCTAGAGGGACCGTGGGTGAAGACCAGCTTAACGGCGGCAAAATCAGCACGATCTCACCAGAAGACTGGCAAAAAATCCTGCCTTTGCTGAAAGAAAACGAAAAGCTCTTCGGCATACAGGTTGAAGACCTATTGACTGTCGACGGAGTCACGAAAAGACCCGAGTATGTGTACAGAAAAGTTGTTCCCATCGAAATAGCTGCCTTGGCGAAATACGAAAATGGCATGTGAAATCGGTCTACAAAGGGGCATTTTGAACAAAGAGATGCCTAAAGATGTTTAGAGCCTGAAATGTAGCCTACGGCCGGTCCTCCAGCCAAAAGCTTATAGTTGCTATCTTCTTCTGCTTTAGGCGAAAATGACAATTCAGACTTTGGAATTCGCAGACGAGCACATGCCTGTCGTTGTCAGGTTGCTGAATGAAGAATACAAGGACTCATTCGAGTTCATCCCCTACAGCGAAGAAAGAGTCTTATCCCAAATTCAAAGACGAGGCATCAGAATTCTCGTGGCAGAAGAGAACGGAAACCCGCTAGGCCTCGTCGGAACTCATCTTGAGGAACACGGAGAAGAGAACATCACATGGCTTGCTGCCAGAGGGGGGCCAAACCGAAGAATCATCGAAAACAGGCTCCTGGACGAGATTGAGAAAAACGCCAAGGGCGAAACCATCACGACAACTATTGATGAAGGAAGCCCCAGAATCAAAGACTGGATCAATCGCGGCTACACAGTGAATCCTGGCTGGATGCGAATGTCAGCAAGACTCGACGGCCTGAAACCAATTTCAAAAGTTGCCAAAAGCTTCAAACTGCGAAGCTTAGGTCTTAACGAAGAAGAAAAACTCGTCGAAGTCATTAACATCGGATTCGGATGGCAAAGACTGGAACGTGGGGTTCTAGAAAAGTGGAAGTCCATGGATCCGCCCTTCAGTGAAGATTGGGTTCAAATCGCTGAGACAAACAAGAAAATAGTGTCCGCTGTCGTGGCAAAACCCGACACCGAATACCTCAAATATTTACATCTCAAGCGAGGTTACCTCGGTCCAGCGGCGACGCTTCCTGAATTCCGTAACAAGGGTCTCGCGTCAGCACTCACGGCCAAGGCCATGAACCTACTATTCGAGAAAGGAATGAACTCTGTCAGACTGGGAACTTCGGAACAGAACGCTTCTTCGATCACTCTGCTTCGTAGTCTAGGCTTTCACGTGGACATCGTCAGAAAAATCTTGCGCAAGAATCTGAAGAACACCTCAAACTAAGAGCAGACTAGCGTCCAAAAGGCACAGCATCTGACGAGTTCTAGGAGTTGTTGCCATTCAGAATCTTCGAATCTTATCGCGAGTACGCTGGATACTGTAAATTTATTTGTCATGACCAAAACGGGCCCATGTGAGCTTTCGAGTTTTCGTTGACAGTCGTTCTGAGAGCCCGTTTTTAGCCTACTCTGTCTCAATCTTGTAAAGAACTTTTAGGCCTTTCAACGTGTGATGAATCTTGTCGGTGAGCTGAAGTATATCCCCGAGGTCAACAGTCCTCTTCCAATCGTAAACGTGGTCGTGATAACCTCTTAAAGGTTCAAAGCCTAAAGAACGAAGTCTTTCAACAATCTCAACAGGGCCAGAGCCCTCACTGCTAAACCATATCGCCAAGTACGTCTTCACGATGTAACACCCCAAACTTCTCTAAGAAATGACGCATATCAATTAAGCCTTTTCTATTGCAGCTCAAACGCAAACTTCCTCATGGATAGTCTCTTGTCTAGGGTACGTTTTCTCCATACATGCATGGCACGTCCCTAGTTTCGGCTCGCATTTTGATTTAGGGTTAGCCACGAGAAAGACTTTACAGAACCAAAAATAGAAACAGACATTTAATGGTCATGTCCCTTAACTTAAAAGTGTCAGCACGCAGAAACCCAAATTAGCTTGCACAATATCCGACGTTTAGCGGGTAGCCCATGGACCAGTCAAAACGTCGACAGGAAATACTTTTCGATCGTTCGGCGATCGACGCATGCACCGGTTACCTGAGGAACAGGACAGACGAAAATCTCGAACGTCTCGTCTCCATGGCTGGCAGCGAGCTACAAGCATCATCTATGGTCCTCAATGTCGTCAAGGTTAGCGATAGAAGAGTTTTGGAAGAAGCGCGCGCCTTTTTTTCATTTCTTCCAAAGGTTCATCGGAGGTAAAGGATAAACTAGAAGGTCTTGGCAACCCAGAGGAGCATGTTCCAGTGTTGACCAACAGCATCGTATTCTGCTTTGAAGCCATTCATGACTTTCCGAGCCTCGTCTGCAAGTTCACTCTTGCTTTCAATAATTCCGTGCATAGCGGTGTAGACAGGTCTGACATAGAGCTCCCAGTCTTCTTTCGAAGAAACAAAATGCCCTAGAACTTGAAACCCAGATTCTCCCATCAACTGCCGCATTCCATCCTCTGTAAGAAAGCTGTCCTCAGCCTCGCCGAGAGCTCTTAGCACTTCCGAGGAGACAGGTTTCGACAACCAGACGAGTTCTGCCAAGATTAGAATGCCATCCTTATGCAACAAAGTCTTGAAAATCTTCAAAGCATCACTGTTGTCTCCATATAACTGTGCTATTCCAAGTCCTAGAGAAGCTACCACGTCATATTTTCTGTCAAGTCTTAGTTCTCTGATGTCTTCACAGGAATACTTGACTCGATGTGAAAGATTCAGCATTTTGGCACGTGAATTTGCGTATTCAACGTAACTCTTGTTTATGTCAAATCCTTCAACTCGGGCTCCAAACGTGTTCGCCCACAGAAGAGAAGGAAAGGCTTTTCCACTTCCAAGGTCGAGGACTATGCTTTTCGGTTCCAATCGAGCAAGCTTGCCTGCCGACAGTAAAGACGTTGCAGAGATTGGATTGAGTATGTCAGAATGCTTGAAGATTTCAGTATAGGACAGTTTCACTTTATTCACCTTCCTACCGACATATTTTCGCCAAAATTGACGGGGCTAGCTTTCACCGGAGCTTAAGAACCTATTTGGGTTTGGGGATAAAACTTTACCCCAACCAACCAACCCAGGCTTGTCAGTGGCTTTTTTCCATATTTCACCGCAAGTCATAAATATCGACTATTAACGAAATGGCGATTGTTTGTTCTAGGAGAAGTGATTGCTTGGAATCTGGTGGGCTTGAAAGTATCATACACAATATTCTTGAAGCGTTCAACAAGAAGGACTTAACGAGGATGACTTCTTTCTTTGCGGATGACGCGACCTTTATTCGACCTGAGGGAACATTTAGAGGAAAGGAAGAGATCAAGCGATACTACACATGGTCCTTTTCAAATTACTCAGAGCTAACACTTACAGCGAAAGGCTTTATTGTCGAAGGAAATAAGGCTGTCCTTGAATTTGTTTCAGAGGGCACTTCTTCCAGGGGTGGCTCCAAAAAACAGCAGTTGCCAGGGATGGCTGTATTCGAGTTTAGAAACGGAAAAGTTCAACAAGTCCATGATTATTATGATAGGCTTCTGATCGCTCAACAGTTGGCAAACGGATGGCTTGAGAAGAAGATAGTAAATGCCGTCGCGAATCGAATGGGAAAAGGTCTCGGTTAACGTTTCAAATTTCGAACAACAAAGGCATATATCTTCATCAAGTATGGGACCAAGATTTAATCCAGCCAACTCCTAACGTGGCTGAAGACGAATCACGATCCCTGCCCTGAAGGATGTTGGTTGGTTGGATAAAACTTTACCACCTAAACCCAAACCCAAAAAACGACGATGAGTAGATTGTGCGGAAAGGTTATGTCTGAACCAACAGAAGATGAATTGGCGTGCATATTGTCCAGCTACGATACTGATGTCCAAACCGTAGAAGTAAGTCGCATAGAGACAGATGGGCTTATCTTGGACGTTGGAGGCGGCGGAGAAGGAATAATCGGCAGGCTGAATGGAAAACAAGTAGTCGCTACAGATACGCGTGAAGGAGAATTAATGGAGACTCACAACGAAGCCCTGAAAGTTGTTATGGACGCAGCTGATTTGAAATACCTTCCGAAATCGTTTGACGTCTGCACTGCCTTCTTCAGCCTAATGTATATCCCCAAGAACATCCATCAGAAGGTGTTCGAAGAAGTCTTCCGAGTTTTGAAAGATAAAGGGAGATTTCTAATATGGGATGCCAGAATCCCTGAGAATGTCGCAGGCTACAAAGCATTCATTGTTCATTTGAAGGTGAAGCTGCCTAATGAAGAAGTGAGAACAGCATACGGAGCAAGATGGCAGGCACAGAGTCCAGAGTACTTCAAAGAAATGGCAAGGCTGACAGGGTTCAAAGTGACTAAAGAATCAAGCAAGAATGAAATTTTCCACCTAGAGATGGAGAAGCAAATCTGAGTCTATTTTGGTTGGTTGGATAAAACCTTACCCCTAATGCACGCGCGCACACGCTCTCACTACTACTACCACTCTTACTAACTCCTCTACCTGTACCGACGTCGATACACCTTCTTCTTCTTACCTATACCCTATCGCACACATATATCGCACACATAGATATCGCACACAAACACGCACACGCAGGATAGCGCGCGCTAGAACTAGTCTGGAATTGGTGTGTATAGATGAGCATTTGCCTTGAGTGAAGTCAACTGTAGAAAGGCGTCCATATGCATCGAGAAATCTGCCGTGAACCCAAGATTGGGGGCCTGCCCATAGGAATCCAGTATGAAGTCCAATGTCACAGTTCCCAAACCATACAAGCCAATATTCGGCACTGAATAGACGACATCCAAGTTATCTCTTGTGAATCGAGCTCCGGGCCAATCGTAACTTGACGCTGCCAAGTAAAGCGTAATAACATAAGGCTCAGTGGAAAAACGCAACGTCATTGAATCAAGTTGAGAACTGCCACTATCTGTGTGCCAGATTGAAAATTGTATTCTATGACTAGTGAGATTGGCAACTGAGTGTTCGATTCGGAAATCGAGGCCTGCCACCAGAACTCCCGAGTCTGAAACGTTCGCTATATAAGAATCGCCATTGAATACGAAATCAGTAACTTGCAGATCCCTAGAGAAAAAGTATGTATTAGTCTCAGATGCGTAGACCAGTATTGAAGGTATCAAAATCGCAATTCCAAGCAATACAACGATGACGATTTTGAATCTCAGCCGCAAATCTACCCGCTCTATGTAATCTACATATCGATAATCACCTAATAGGTTTAGCGGGCGCGATGTTTTGTGAGCTATGCGGTCACGTTGGGTTTGGGATAAAACTTTACCCCCAACCCAACCCAAACCCAAAACAGAGTGCGCGCTGCGCAAGGCTTAGAAATCTTATATGCACAGCCCCCGAACAATCAGCTTGGCGAAAAATCGTGACTTCAAAATCTGAGACTTCAACTTCTATACCTTCTCCACCGGACGCAATCTCAAGACCTAAGAGCCGCATGAAAATCATCATTGCTTCCGCAGCCATAATCATCATTGTCATCGCAGCCTTTCTGGGCTACTGGTTATTCCTGACACCTAGAGGAGGAAACACCTTATGGCTTTTCAAAGGAGCCTACGCCAACTTTTATGATAGAGAATCTTCTGAAAATATAGACATGACAATTCATGAAGAAGTCTTGAACTTCAACAGCACATATGCACAGATACTCTCAAGCATTATCACAGGCGCGGGGTCTATAGCGCCCAACATCGACAATTCCACAACGTGGGTTAACCTCACCAAGAACGACTACAATATCTTTAACGGAAATTTGACTTGGAGCCGTGACATAAGCATCTATATAGATACGCCCCCGCGCCACGCTCGCAACTGCATAGCCTATTATTACTCGGTCTCAGGTGGGACGGTGACAGTGTACGTAGACAAGACAGTATTGTTTCCAGTCCGCTTTAGCATGGTTACCAATATCACTGAATACTCCTTCGTAGGCTGGGACCTCTACCTAATGTCAACAAACATACCCAACCTGCAATAAAGCGCGCGCATTGTGTGTGTGGGATAAAACTTTACCCCAACCAACCCAACATGCGTGCGCTATTTGCTTAGTATTGGGTTTACGGGCTTGACCAGCAAACTAAATATCCCAAGTTGGGACAAGATATCCTGATGTCTTTGTTGGCCAAACCGTCCATGGAAACTGACCTGGAAAAAATGGCGAAAGAATTAGGAGCTGACCTATTTGGAATTGCAGACTTAACAATCGCTCAGGATTTTGTGTGTAAGCAGGGTGGAGAATACTTAAGAAAGTTTTCGAGGGCTATAACAGTCGGCGTTCGCTTATTAGATGCAGTTGTTGACGAGCTGTACAGGCATGAAGATCCAGCAGTCATTTACACCTATACAGCACTTTACAACTCTGTTAATTCGCATTTAGACCATGTTGGTTTGTTGTTAGCAAAAAGAATTCAAGAGAAAGGTTACAAAGCTTACGCTATACCTGCTTCTCAAACTGTTGATTCTGACAAGCTCACGGGAGTATTTTCTCATAAGCTTGCAGCCAACCTGGCTGGTCTAGGTTGGATAGGAAGGAATTGCCTCTTAATTACACCAAGTTACGGTCCAAGAGTAAGGTTTGCAACTATCCTCACAGACGCGCCCCTAAAAGCAGGTTCTCCAATTGATGAGAAGTGTAATGATTGTATAGAATGTATGGACATTTGCCCCGTTAAAGCATTCACTGGAGCCTCATTTAATCCTTCAGAACCTAGAGAAGTCAGGTTTAATGCCCATTTGTGCAGGAGTTATCGTAAGAAGAGAGAAGAAAAGCTAGGAGAAGGGTATTGCGGTTTATGTGTATACGTATGCCCTCACGGTCGATCCAATAAAAGCTTGCCTTAAACCCGGTTATCAGCAATATCTATACAACAATAGCCTACTATTTCCACGAAAGAATTTGGAACAGAATAGGTTGGGGAAAAACAAAGGAAAAATGAAAACGGTCATCAACCGAAGACTTCACAGAATTCTTCAGGAGTCAAGACAGACAAGTTTACAGTAACTGCTTCAACAGCTAATCGTCTTAAGCTCGCTTAACACGTAGTCCTTGTCGCCTTTTTCCTTGATTTGCTCTGCTGCTTTTCTCGCGAGTTCCATGTTATTCTTGCACTCTGTCTTCTGTCCTGCAGTGGCATGGGCTCTGGCCATGGCTTCGTAGGCAAAGGCGATGTCCCAGTCTGCTATGTTGTTTTCCTTGCAGATCTCCAAGCATCTCTTTGCATGATAGAGTGCAGATTGAGGCCTGTTGAGAACGGTGTACATTCTGGAAACCTGCCATTCGCCTCGTTCAAGGTTGACGGGTGCCCCGATTTCACCCCAATGAAAACGAGATGCATGCGCCGCATGTATCATCCTATCATCGTCTACTTTGGTTCTATCTTTCTTCTCCATCAGGTTCCAAACCAGGTTAAAACAGTCCACGGCAAACTTCTTGTGAGCCTCTTTCTCCGTGAACTTTTTCTCCTCAACCATCTAATCACCAATGACCATCAATTCTCACATTTTTACTATATAAAATAAGCGTGCATCTGAGGATCGCTCCACGGGCAGGACAACTCGTTTCGAATTCTGGCACTTTAGAGGCTCTCTCTTTGAAATCCTAGCGCGCGCCAAAAGTGTGCTTAACGTCTGAACGAGTCTCTCTTTTCTCTGGGTCTTGCGGGTTTTGGGACAAAACTTTACCCCAAACCCATCTATTTAATTGACCATGACCTTCAGCTTGAAATCCAATTCCTTAGGATATGTGCTACTCGTCGTTATTAAAGGCTCAAACCCCAACTTTCTCCAGAACCCCTCAGCTTCCTTGTTGCCGATAATGTATCTCACAGTCAAGTCCTCAGCCTTGTTTGAGCTAAAGAATTTACAGAGTTCCTTCACCAAGCGTCTTCCAACGCCCTTTCTTCTAAACTGCTTCACGACGTACATAAGCGAGACTTGACCAACGGTTGGTGGCATATGATCACTTCTGCGCGTAACTTCGCCTTGGACATACCCTATTATATCGCCATTTGCTTCAGCAAGCAATACATGAATGTTGCTGTCCGCTAGGTCATTCTCAACTCTTTGTTTTTGAAGCTTCTTTCCCTCTTTAGTTATTCGCCAAATCAAGGGGTTGGACTTTTCAGCGTGCTCCTGTAACAACAATCTTAGCTCAACAATTCTCTCCACATCCGAGGAAGCTGCTCTTCTAATTGTGAGGTTATCCATAAGATCCACCTGTGCAGGATTTGGGATAAAACTTTACCCCAACCAACCAACATTCGACGTTGCGGAAAAAGTCCGTGCGCTATTCAATCAATAATAAATACTCCGTTGGACTAAGAATGAAAATAGAAAGAGGTGAAGAAAATGTGCTATTTCATAGTTAAGCAGTGGGAGAAAGTTGCATTGATACGTTTGGGGAGAATAGTGAGAATCGAAGAAAAAGCAGGGTTACATTTCAAAATACCGTTCATCGATTCACTTTATGTTGTCGACATGAGAATGCAAAGCATCACATTGAAAGGTCAATCAGCCATAACTAAAGACAACATCTCAGTTTCAATAGACGCCGTAATCTTCACAAAAGTTGAAGATCCGACAAAAGTAATATTGGAGATTGAAGATTACAAGGATGCAGTAATGAAGTATTCTCAAACGTCAATGCGTGAAATCATCGGCAAATACACTTTGAATGAACTGCTTGCAAGTCAAGCTGATGTTGTGCAAGCCCTAGAAAATAAAGTTGACACTTTGTCGAAAGGTTGGGGCATTGATATTGCTAAAGCAGAGATTCAAGATATTGCTTTGCCAGAAGACATGAAAAGAGCCTTTGCCGTTCAAGCTGAAGCAGAAAGAGAAGCACAGGCAGTCGTGATTAAAGCTGACGCAGAACTAAAGGCATCAGAAATTCTTAAACAAGCAGCTGAGAACATGAAAGACCCCAATGCAATGCAACTAAGAATCTTAGCGACAGTAAGTGAAGCAAGTAAAGAAGCCGCAAACACAATAATCATGGCATTGCCATTAGAGACGTTGAAGTATGCAAGCATAGGAGATTTGGGAGCATTAGCCTCAATAAACAGTAGCGCAGCCAGAAAGCGAATAGAAGAAGAAACAAGTAAGAGCGAAGGACCGTGATTCCAGTTTCTTTCAGGTTCCTCCTCATTTTGGTTTGGTTTGGATAAAACTTTACCTCCAAACCCAAACCCACACACTTTCACTAACGTACAAACTCAATCACATATACAATCTCTCTACTCACTCACACACACTCAACGCGCGCACACACAAAACAGCCACAGCAGAACTTATTGTCAAAATAGCAAACAGATTAACCACTGGGTTTTATCTTGAGCAAACTAATTAGAAATTCTAAAGCAATCGGCAAAGTTGTGTTTACTGGTGTTATTGTTGTTTTACTTGTCGCAATGATTGCCCTCGGTTTCGTAATGTCAAAAACAATAGACTCATTGCAAACCGAGAAGACTTCCCTTCAATCACAGTTTACCTCACTTCAATCAAGCGATAGTCAACTTCAGAGTAACTATGCCAGCCTTCAATCACATTATACCAGCCTTCAATCACAGTTTACCTCACTTCAATCAACCTACAATCTGTCCCAGACGCAGATAGCTAGCCTTCAGGGCCAGATAGCTAGCCTTCAGTCACAGCTATTGAACGCTACGGCTTTAATCGCTCAGTTGCAGGGTCCAACAGGAATCCTGCCAGTGTACATGGACCTGGGCTACGTTGGACCCGCATATTCAGGGGGTGCTTACTTCTTGCAACTGTCACTGAAGAATACTGGGACTGTGCCAATAACGCAGATATTTGTTACTCTCTATTCCACCCAGATTCCGATGGCTTTCACGTATCTGAATACGACGGTTAGTGCGGGCGCACCGCTTCCTTCGTACCAGACTACTACTGGAATTCAGAACGTCGGGTAGACCATCACTAGCCCTGGTACGTATCCACTGATAATCCAGGCGTTAGCCACTAACGGAACAATCTATACCTACCAGACAACAATAACTAGCCACGCATAGTCAGTTACAGCCACGTAGCAATGTCCAGCGCGCGCTAGACACTCTATTTTTTCTGCAAGTTTTCTCGTATAGTCCAAGGACCTGTAGTATTTCTGTCTAGCAAACATACAGTCCAATAGTGAGACTTATCTATCAGCACTCTATTGGAGATATGGGAAATTCAATGAGTAAGAAGATAGAAGATAAGGCAAAGCTTGAGCTAATCCAGAAGTATGTTGCCGTGCTTAAGGAAGCTAACTTGTTAGTCAAAGGCAAGAAAGACCATCAGTTCAATGGTGAGAAAGGCCAAGTCTTCTGCACTACTATAGGTTTTCAGCTAGACCAGAAGCGCCATGGGGTCTAAGTTTCTCTCCCTTATCTATATTCTAGCACTTAAACACTATCCTATACTCTAATGGGATTAAGTAAATCCGTGATTTTTTTGAGGCTCAATTCTGAATGTTTTCTCTGATTGTGGTGTAGGGTGTTGGAATGTCTGTCTGTGTGTTTGTCTGTCTGCCTGTCGTTTCTACAGTATAGGGAAGGAAAGGGAAGTAAAAGGGGAAGGTAGTGAGTAAGAATGGGTTTGGGTTTAGGGATAAAACTTCCCCCAAATCCAAACGTAAAACTTGACCCTTGTGTGTGCGCGCTAATGCTACTGAAGTTAGTTCTCTTTACTGGTCGACCGAAGCAAGGATGAACTCGGATAGCAATCGGGTATCTATTCCGATTTTCCCCCGCAGCAAGCGTCGGTAGGCTAACGACCAATCGCGGATTAGAAGACGGAAAACAGAGCCTTCTTCCTCAGGTTCTTCTCAATCTGTGCGAGTGTGACTATGCCCACCAGGACATAGATAATGCCCAGAATGAGCAGCGCAAGAGCGTCATACGTCGCGTCGACAGTTCCCATGCCTAGCAGCGAGGCCCGCATCAACCTTATCCCATAAGTCAACGGCAAAGCCTTCGAAATCCACTGAGCCCACGAAGGCATGAGCTCCACTGGACAGACTAGACCACAGAAAACCATGAACAATATCATCAAACTATTGGCCGTCGTTGTCCGATCTCGAAACGTCAGCGTTACCGCATTAGTTATCAACCCGATTCCGAACAACCCGAAGGCAGTAAGAAACAAACTAATGAAGAATACTGGCGCGTTAAACAGGGCTATCCGGAAGCCGAAGGCTAAGCCCAACACAAAGACGGCCACGAAATCGATCAAAGCGTTGGCAGCCGCCGCCACCATGATCCCTGACATGTAAGCCAAGCGGCTCATAGGCGTCATGAACGTTGCTTCAATCGTGCCCATTGCCCGCTCCCAAAACATGACCCTACCGACGACGAAGGCAGCAGCAAAAACAAACACGTAAAACGCGTTACCTACCACTATGAATGACAAGTAACTAGAACCGCCGACAGCCGTTCCAAACTGAGGAGCCAGCTTACCTGAATAAACCACGTTGTACAACACCCACGCGGCTCCAAGAGTCATTATGGGAGTGAAGAACCTCAGGGAGAAACCCATCCAACTGAAGAATCGCCAAGTCATGATCAAATTCACCTTGGCTGTCGAAACAACGACTCTGAGGCTGTGACTGGCCATGCTTTCTTCCTCCTCAGAATTCGGTCAAAGTGGCCTTTTGTTTGGCCCTTTTCTCAGCATAATTCGCCAACAGCATAGACAGCGTGAAGAAGATGATGACCATGGAGGCGAGCGCAGCTAGAGCAGTCGCCACGTTCAGCATTGATGCTCCGCCCAGCAGAGTCAACCTGACGGCCATGAGGCCGAACGTCAACGGCAACAAGTAGCTGAAAGGCAGCAGAAATCCCGGCATCGACTGCAACGGAAAGACTTGACCTGAGAGAAACATCACCGGTTCTTGAAGCCATCCCGTAAGTATGCTTCCTCTCTTAGAATAGATGTCAGCAGTCTCCAGACACATTCCCAGAGTGACCATTGCAAGGTAGGACAAGACCAGCGACAGGACGAGGGCAAAGTAGTCCGTCACCCGAATGTTCACGTGAATGATGGCTATCCATGACAGAACTAGGGCAATGAGCATCCACATGTAATTGACAGCGTTTGCCAAGGCTCCCCCTAACAGTATTGCAACGCGGTTAGCCGGCGAGAGCAAAACGGCTTCCAGAGTGCCCTGCCACCTCTCTGAGTCGAAAGATGCACCTGCCAACAGCATCATCGTGAAGAAGGAGTACAGCAGCTGCCCAACTATCGTAAAACCCACTAAATCCAGAGTGTACGTTCCAGAATTGAACTGGAGATTAACTGAATTCTTGGCGAAAGGCAAATACAAAAAGTACAGGTAAAGCCCGTTTCCAAGCGGGAGAGCCAAAGCCCAGAAAAATGTTCGTGCACTGAAGAAGTAAACCCTGAGGCTCTTCACCGCTTCAGCCAATACCACGCGCGCAAACATTCATCTATCCCCCGTATAGAACATGAAGAGGTCCTCCAAAGTTGGTCCACGAAGGTTGAAGGAGACCACTCGGCAGTGCTCGGCTGCCATATGGCCCAACACTTGCGGGACGGCCTTTTCGTTGGCAACGTTGACTATCAGCCTGTCGACTTTTTCGCCTTCCACTTCGCCCTCGTAGTCTGTCGTTATCACTTTTTTCACAATTTCCAATCGCCTCAGACTGCTGATGGCCTCGTCCGTCAGCTGAGTCACAAGTATTTCCACGGAGAATCCTGAAGGCATATTTCTCTTAAGCTCGTCCGGTCGCCCGATTGCGACAAGCTTGCCCTTACTTATGAAGCCTACCCTGTCGCACATTTCCTCCGCTTCATACATGTAATGCGTGGTCAACAAAACAGTCTTGCCCTGTTCTCGAACAACCTTTTCACGAATGAAACTGCGCAGGTCCTTCGCAATGTTAATGTCCAGTCCCAAGGTTGGCTCGTCGAGAAAAAGCACTTCAGGATCGTTGATCAGTCCCCTGCAGACTTGCAGACGCTGTCTCATTCCCTTGCTGTACTTTTCAACCTCGTCATCGGCCCTGTCAGAAAGCCCCATAAGCCCCAACAGACCGTTCACTCTAGCGGTCACCTCTCTCCGGGGAACATCGTAAAGGTCCGCAAAATACTTCAGGTTCTCTCTGCCCGTCAGCCTATAATAGAGCATCCGCTCACCGCCCGCCACCATATTCACAATTTTCCTCACGCATTCGCCCTGCTTCACCACATCATAACCCTTGACAAAAGCATGACCCCCAGTTGGCTCAAGCAGCGTGCAGAGAATCTTCACCGTAGTAGTTTTCCCGGCACCATTCGGCCCCAGCAAACCGAACAACTCGCCATCCTGAATTTCAAAGTCAACCCGATCAAGCGCCCTGATAACAGTTGTCAATTTTTTCCCAAGAACGTGGCTCCTCCTGTTCGAAACATAATCACGCGAGAGCTGGCGCGCTTCGACCGCAAAATTCCTGTTCAACCCACCATCACGTTATAAGAAAACTCGCCTAGAACAGATTTAAGCCTTCTCTGAAAGCTCCGATGACACCAAAATCATCGCACGTTAAACTAGGCGCCATTCATCTTATTAGGCATCGGAGAAATCACCTCGAACTGCAAAAAGCGAAGAACCAAAGTGCCTTCAGACGCCGCGATTCTCGCGCGCCCCGTTATCCGAAGTGCGTGTAAGCTCAAGTTTTATACCTAAGAATTACTTTGGAAATTATTATGTCAACTAACCCCAATTACCGCAAATATCCGTCTTCATGGAGGCCTGCGGCGGCGATCCTATTGCTTCTTGGAGGAATGACTCTATTGATATTTGGCTTTTGGAGTCTTTCTGTGGACATTACTGATGGAATCGTGGAGCTATTATTTGGCATATTGTTCTTTGCCGTGTTTGCAGTCTTGTTTTCCGTTAAGAGAAGATTGTTTCCGTCGTCTGAGAGATGACTGTTATTGACCGATTCAACGTTTTTTTGGAGGCCACTCATTAGTTGTTGACAACGCATCTAAAGTGCCCAAAATGTGGCAGAGAGTTTGATTTCGAAGAAATTCCTCATCTTCGTCCCGGAAGCGCCTATTCCACCGTAACCTATGACGGACACAAACTCGCAACCCGGGCGTTCGGTTTTTTTGGCGTCCGCTACATCCATTGTCCACATTGCGGCAAACGATCCAAGTTCAAGGTTAAGTCCAATCCAAGCCTATAGTCTGAGCGAGGCAGCACGCTAGGCTGTTGCTAAATTCAAACAAAAATAGATCTTAATGGATCTGGTTTTCTACGGTAACTTAACAACATCCGCCCGCGCCGAACACAGGGCCAAAACAAGGTTGAACAGGGCCAATGCCGAAACATCCACTCGCACAACCAACCTACGCTTGAAGGCCGACACATACACGCCTAAAAAACCGACCTAGGAGGGGGGGAGGTCAAATGTTCGGATGTCACAACATCCCAAAATACAGATAACACACGTCAACTTTCCCAAACCCACACAGACAAACAGCGAAAATCAAGATCAAAAAAACCGACCGGGGGAGGGAGGGGGAGGCCGTCTCTCTCTGTCCACGTGTTATCAACCCTAAACCGCAGGTCAGCGAGGGCTCTCAACATAGGCAAAGAGCGCAAAGGCTGAGTTCAGAACAGTTCGATCCAGATTCCATCCGGATCTTCTATGTAAGCCCATCGACTGCCATCTGCCTTCATCTTCAGGATCACCGGATATCCCGCCTTCTCGGCTTCTTCCAAGGCCTTGTCCAAATCATCGACTTTAAAGGCCAGGTGATCCAGTCCCTCGCCTACGATGTATTTCGTATTGTATGGGCTGCCCTCCTCGTAATAGTTCAGTTCAAGGATAAAACCGTCCTTTTCGCTCTGCAGGCCGACGGTTTCACCCTTAGTCTGCTCGATCTTGCCGCGGCCCGTGACTTTCAATTCGAGTATTCTAGTGTAGAAATCGATAGATCTTTCCAGATCTGTCACTCTTATTCCAACATACGTGAACTTGGACCTCATGATGATCACTCTATGATGCCTGAGGCCCTGATATATGGATAACTGTCCATCCCTTACGATAGATTCCGCGTTCTTTCACACAGACAAAATGGAACCTATTGTCCGACTAGCGGGTGAGCCCCGCTGATTCTCCGAAAGCATATTACACTGGTTCATCCAAGTACTGAGTCGATTGGACGCGTGCTCAATGGCTCCCATTAAACCCCACGGTGGATTTGTGAGTCTGCGTGACTCCTTCGATTCTGTCTGGATCCTCCTAAGTCAGGCAGGCGACGTTTCTCTACAGACTGAGAAGAAAAAGACACGCTTTGTTGCCAGGGCAACTATGACAGCCCCAAAGGGTTCAGATAAAGGCAGGAGGGCTATAGTCTTTCTTCGCCGAGCAAATAACAAGGGAAAGCTGAAACCCGTGGCCACTTGCCTCGAATGCTGTTGGAGGTTCGACACCACTTGCCATTCTCAAAGGACAGGAACCTACTGCAAAGCCTTGGACAAGTGGGCATCATCACCCGAGACCCTTCCTACTAAGCTTCCCTGAAACCCCAGTGCACGTCATCCAAGCGGTTCCCCGCGTGCAAATCTGCTTCTCGTTCCCAGCCCAAGTTACGCATCGAGTATGCACTGTGGGAATCCAGGAATCAAGGACAAACGTTATCTATAAAAGGCGACGGTTCCATTCTATAGCGTCGCAAGAGCCTGGAAAAACATGGTTGAAGAAACTGATGCTAAAGAGCCGGCTTCGCCGGAGAAGCTTTCAATCGACGATCCGTCAAACTTTCAATTTCATGCCGCCTTTCTGACTTACTCTGACATCTACGACAAAATAACCGACCCCGAAAAGAAGAAAAAACTGAACGAGAACATCATGGCTCTTCAGCAGAACCAAATTGAATACAGAACCTTCTATGAGAACATCGATCAGTACCGAGGAGGAGACGTCCCTCAACGCGGCTACGGCAGAGCTTTCATCAAAACACAGAAGAAAAGAGAATGGCGCCGGAAGACACAGAAACATGAAAGGATCGAGCGACACCGAAGATAGCGGCATGCTGCCTCACAATAGAAACCGTAATCACGTATGACTTCGCTGCCGACGCGGAAAACGGTAGAAGCTTATTCTAGTCAAGCAGCTTAGTAATTCTGTCGAATGTTTCTAAGAAGCTCTTTCCCTTCGCTGTCGTTTCGAACAACGGTCTCCGATCGTGGTCACTTACCGCCAGCAATTCTGATCTCAGGAGAAACTGCAAGTACTTCTTCAGTTGAGCAGAGCTAAGACCGACTTTGCCCATCATTTCGCTTTTTCCCACTCCCTTAACCGCACACAACAGTATCTCTGAAACTATAATGACCGAATCCCTTCTATGGTTCATCGGCTGCAGGGATGGGCTACGGTTGAACATCACGTAGTTTCAAACGATGCAACCTATTTATCCTTACAGTTCAGCTTTCATCAATATATGTTTTGAATGATTCAACGACCTCGTACAAATTCGGTCACAATAAATCCCAATTTGCGATTTTAGCCTCATTGAAAAAACGAATCCAACATGCTGGGGCCAGGACGGAGCTTAGGAATATGAGGCCTCAATAAATAAATCTATCTCTGAATAGCCAGAATCTCAGTTTCATGAATTATGTACTGCACACACGTACAAACATAAGCTGCTGACATGGTAACGCTATAACCCTGTCTAGGGCACTTTTTCGAATTTTGAACTTGGAGCTCCACAAATCGGACAGGTCTCTGGCGCTTTGCCTTCCGATAGGTGACCGCAAACGGTGCACACGTAATACTCAGTTGACCGTTGAGCTATGAGGTGATTAAGTGCCCTCTTGTAGAGCTCCGCATGCTCAGCCTCAACGTCACGGGCTTGCGAAAACACTAACGCGGCGGCTTCGTCGGCATTTTCCTCAGCATCACGCAGCATTTCAGGGTAATGAACACCGTTTACCGCCATTTCAGATTGGAACGCTCGTTCCAAGTTAGTCTGCGTGTCAGCGACAGACTCCAGCAGGGCAAAGTGTCTTCGGGAGTGAACACTCTCCGCCGCAGCCACCGCTCTGAACAAGTGGGCTATCTGTGGCAAATCTTCCTCTTCAGCTTTCTTTGCGAACATTAGGAGCCTCTGGTATGCCTTCGCTTCCCCGACAAAGGCAGTATGCACGTTCATGGTCGTTTTTTCTTTCAACTTCGCTCTGTGCCTCGTTTTTACAAGGCTACAGTTTCAGTTTTGAAGGATTTAGGATTTACGCACACATTCCACAGTGCGCGCGCTGAGTCTTCTGACTGCCCTCAATTTGACTGCAAAGGTAATATGACCTGATCGGACGAACATATTCTCGCGAGTCCTAAAGATCAGCTTTCCAAAGTCGACCGGGACTTTCATGCTTCTATTAGCCGTAGGTTTTTATGGAAGTTTCTCATTGCTAGTCTCAAAGTCAATCATGCAAGGTGAATGATGACTTGGGGAACATGAAATCGATTGCCGCTTTAACCTTAATCTGCGTAGCGTTGGCAGCAGGTTTGGCCGTTGTATACCTTGATTTGAACGCGGACATTGCCACTCTGAAGAGTGATAATGCAAATCTAACATCTGAGGTTGAACAGCTTACGCACTTGTTTGAAGAATCACACGTCAATCAAACATACAACCTTTCGGCGGTCGAAATCTACAATCAAACTGAACCCTCAGTCGTGCTCGTAACGAACGATCAGACAGACGGTTCAATAGTTTACGGCACTGGTTTTGTCTACGACACGCAAGGAGACATCATTACTTGCAACCACGTCGTAGAGAATGAGAGAGTCGTCACTGTGACGTTTTTCGATGGAAGCACCGAAACAGCCCAGATCGTAGGAACCCCTGATGTTTACAGTGACTTGGCGCTGATCAATGTGAGCAAGCTGCCTGCACAGTCGCACCCGCTGCTTATCAGAAATTCAATTCAGCTTATGGTCGGAGAACCGGTCTATGCAATCGGAAACCCATTCCTGTTGAGCAGCTCAATGACCTCTGGCATCGTGAGCCAACTCGGAAGAGTGCTGCAATTGTCATCTCTTGGGGTTCCAGCACCCGAGGGAAACTATTCCATTGTCGATGTGATCCAAATCGATGCTCCAATTAACCCGGGTAATTCAGGCGGGCCATTGCTTGACAGCTCAGGTTTCGTTATCGGCGTTACATTTGCCATAGAAACTGGCAACACGGGTGCAACAGGCTTCATAGGAATAGGGTATGCTGTGCCGTCAATGCTCATTTTGCGGGTAATTCCAGCCCTTAAGTCATTTGGACACTATTACCATCCATATGTCGGTATTGAATACAATTCGACCTACACAGACGGAGTGCACGTAGGTGGCATAACAGCTGGGGGACCAGCGGACAAAGCAGGCTTGAAAGTGGGTGACGTGATCAAGAAAGTGGATAATGTGCAAGTCAATCGAGGGGATGACTTTGTGATTTACTTGGAAAGATACAAGAGCCCAGACGACCCAATATCCTTGACCATCGACAGAGGCGGAAGCACGATTACCAAGATGCTCACGCTGGGAATAAGACAAACCACTTCTTAGAAGCGGCTGCAAAAGGCAATGGTACAGGCCGCACGAAAACTAGCCCATGGATGCGGAAACATCAGTGATCATCTTCTTCTGTCGATGATGTCAAGAGCTTCTGGACCTGTGCCTATCAGCGTAGCAGTTATTCCTGTCTGCTTCTCGATTTTATCGATAAAATGTTTTGCTTCTCTAGAAAGATGATCAAATTTCCTTATGCCCTTGCATTCAGGGTACACGCAGTCAAGCTTTGTTATTGCTGCTTGAGTGGCTCCGTTGATCATCACCGCCTTCTTTGCCACTTCGAAGTTGAAAGGAGCTGAGCGTCTTTCACGGCCTGTTCCGGCTGCGATTTCAAACCATCCGCGTTTCTGTGCTTCTTCCTTGGATATTTCTCCCGGCAGAGGGCCTGTTCCCACGCGTGTCATGAAAGCCTTAAAGACTATGAGCACATCATCAATTCTTTTCGGACCCACGCCTGCTTCCGAGCATATTGCAGACGCGCTCGTGTCCCTGCCAGTGACGAATGGGTACGTCCCATAAAAAAGCGAAAGCATTATCCCTTGAGTTCCTTCTAGCAGCACGTTTCTTCCCTTTGCGATCGCGTTGTTTGCCTCTTCTGACACGTCTGTCAAGTAGGGCTTCAGTTCATGCGTGTCTTTCGCAAGCTTTGCAGTTCTTCGAACGTGCTCTTCGATGGCAGGTCCCACGCCCCATCCTGTAGTGCCCAAGCCCTTCAGATGTGCGCTAGACTTGTCTTGAACCGAATGCTTCTCCTCGATTATTGAAGCCTGGCTATCCACTCCTATTCGGTTCTTGACTCCTGTTTCGTCAACTTCCTCAAGGAATTTTGCAACGTGAATGTTTGTGCCGGGGCCGACCAACAAGCGGCATTTCTGCTGTACAAAGCCGCCTGGAACCATGTGCAACGCGTAACGTTTGCCGCCATGCCAAATAGTGTGCGCAGCGTTGACAGAGCCGGTTCTAATACACAAATCGAGCGGTTCTTTCAAAGCCAGATATGAGATTATCTTCCCTTTGCCCTCGTCGCCCCAAAAGCCTCCAGCTACCACAGTGCAGGGCATCACAACACCGTTGAAGAGTTCGTCAGATCTTATTTAAGACTGATCGAAACCTTCATGTAAAACCTATGATTGGCGCCGAGACAGTAGCATTTCACAGTCGGTGTGCATCGTGAAGAGATTGAAAAAGCAGGAGCATCAGAAGTCGTGGCTAATGGACTTTTTTTGGTCGCTTCTGAAAAGTGAGCGTTTCTATCCGCCTATCATAATCAGGTTCAGGTTGAGAAGTTCTGCCCATGCCACGCTTTTCAGAGGTATTTTGAAGGTGCTTCTTTCTCCGTAGGGAGTGCATTCTACGAAAGCTCGTCTCTGATACTCATCCTTATCAATTCTGGATAACAGAACGTTCACAATTACCGAGCCATCCTTCAAATGGAGATTAACGTTCTTTCCAAGTAGGGACCTAGCCGTGTTCATGCCAAACCTTTCCACGTTCTCACCACTCCAAGTCTTTCTCAGCCAGCTTACCCCAGCATCGTTTGCAAATGGGCAGCTTCTCCCCCTTAAATTCAATGTAGACTTCAATATCTTGATTCTTACATTCTAAGTGCCAAGGATTCTTGCAACGTTCCATAAGAGTACCTCATCGGTACTCAGACACGAGGCGTTTTTGCTTTTAAGCCTGGTCTTCGAACGACACTTGGCTCTAGCGGAGAGAGATGAGTTAAAGTGAAATCTTTTATACACTTCGTGATGAAAACATATTGTTCAACACCTTGGACTCTAGGAGACCGAGCAATATATGGGCTTGTTTAATCCGAACGCCGTTTTTCTTTCCGATGTGAACCTATTATTACAATTGGCAATTCTTGTCGTCCTGATTGTGGGCTTTTCTTTGAAACGTTCGCGCATTTATCCGAAGCACGGCGCGACAATGGCAATTGCCGTTGCAATGCATTCGATCTCCATCTTTGCAATAATGCTGCCCTCACTGTTGGCACTCACAGGTTCATGGGTGAACTCGTTTGCTCCTGTTCCATTGGTGGTTTTGCCACACGCAGTTCTTGGGAGCTTGGTAGAAATACTTGGCGTGTACCTCGTTCTGACATGGGCCCTGGATCATCGCGAGGTCAAAGTCTGCTCTAGTAAAAAGAAGCTTATGAAGCCCACTTTAATTCTCTGGTTGATAGAGCTGGCTATTGGCATATACGTATACATTTTGCTTTATGTTGCCACGTAGCGATTCGCTAACCCCGAGGCGCGACAAGACTCTTTGGTTCATGCGTGGGTTTCCCGCTCATCTGGTCTGATTCTTGCTTTTGAGCATGGGGCTTCTGAAGGGAAACCCTTCACATAGGGAGAGAATAAAGTCTTAAACAGATCGACACCATACACTTAGCAAAGATGAATGCTGAATGCATGCAAAGCTGTTTCGAGAAATTCAAGAGGAGGTCACAGATTTTCTAAGCGGGTTGATCCGCATAAACACAACAAATCCGCCTGGAAACGAAACCGCGGCTGGAAAATACGTAGCGAGAGCCTTGGAGCAGGATGGTTTCAAATGCGAATTGTTCGAGTCCGCACCTGGAAGAGGCAGCGTAGTGACTCGTCTCAAGGGAGAGAGTCGAAAACCGAGGATGCTTCTGCTTTCACACTTAGACGTTGTGGCCGCAAACCCCAAAGAGTGGAGCGTAGATCCATTCGGCGGCTTGGTCAAAGACGGTTTCGTTTGGGGCCGTGGGGCCTTGGACATGAAGGGAATGACGGCTGTTGAAGTTATGGCTTTGAAGCTTCTGAAAAGAAACGGTGCGAAACTAAAAGGCGACGTACTCTTGGCCGCAACTGCTGACGAGGAAAAGGGGGGCGAAGCAGGCGCGGGTTGGCTGGTTCAAAATCACCCTGATAGAGTTGATGCTGATTACGTTCTCAACGAAGGCGGAGGCATGGCGATGCGAGTCAACGGAAAGAACATGTTCACCATAAACACTGCGGAAAAAGGCATTCTATGGTTTAAAGTCAAGGCGACTGGTACCCCTGGTCATGGCTCTGTGCCCGGCGCCGCTGACAACGCCATCTTGCGCATGAACAAGGTTGTGGAAATACTCGGTCACTATCGCTCTAAGATCTCGCTCGTCCCAACAGTTAAGCAGTATCTAGCCAACATTTCGAAATCGAGTGGCATGGAAGCCCTTTCGACACTGCTTCACGACCCATCGGAGAGCGATCAGATCTTGGATGCATTGGCCCAGAAGGACAGATACCTAGCTGAAGAACTTCGAGCTAGACTCAGAATGACCGTCACGCCAACAATGATCAATGGTGGCGTGAAAGAGAACATAGTTCCGTCCCAATGCGACGCGGTCTTTGATTGCCGAATACTACCTGGACAAACCACGACCAAAACTTTTGACGAGATCAAGAACCTCTTGAAAGATGCTGACTCGGATAAGCTGACTTACGAGACAATTCAAGCGAATGAGCCGTCCGAATCGTCGCTTGATACTCCGCTCTACACGGTGATCGTCGAGGCTTTGAAAGAGTTCGAACCAGGATGCAGCGTTGCTCCTGTTATGCTTACGGGAGGGACTGACTCTCGCTTCTTTAGAAAGTTAGGCAACACGTGCTATGGTTTTCATCCAGTTCGCCCAGAGACGTCATACTCAGAAATGCAGAAGACAATTCATGGGATAGACGAGCGCATATCTGAGGAGAACCTCGTGTTTGGAACCAGCGTGCTCTACAACGTCATTGAGCGATTCATGACTTGAAACGGGCAGGAGAACTGGGTGAGAACCGGTCATAACAGCCTTCTTGATAAGCTTCAAAAGCATGAGAGAGGCTTGGAGAGTCATCTTAAGAGGGGCTCGAAGTTTCTGGTTGCTTGCCAAATCGTTGCTCCCTATGTTGAGCGAGGTTTGCTGCACGGTTGTGTGTGTCCTTGGGAGATAGGAGAATCCGCTGAAGAAGGCGCTTTCCCAATACTTGAAGACTTTCATGACACTCTCGAGGCAATTTGGGTTTGGACACTTTACAGCGAGATAAGTGGAGACATGTCTTTTAGGACCAACATAAATTGGGCTTGGAAATACATAGTCAGCAATTGGAAGCGATTTATCGACGCGGAGAACATGAAGGGCAAAGGTCTTTACGATTGCTCTTACGTGTTGTTCTCTGGAACTCTGTTTGAATCGGTTTTTGGTAACAGTCAATGCAGGAGCCAGCTTCTGCTGGCTGGAAACCGTCTGTCAGAATATCTTTGCACACTTGAGTCGATGGAAGGCCGTGAGTACTCTGATCCTTTTTGGATGGTGTGCTGCTTAGGACTTGCCGCGAAAAAGTTGAGGCAGAAACGATGGCGTACCGTCGCCGAAGCCTTCGTTAGGAATACTGTGGTCGATGCGAAGAACCCCTTCATGAGAGTGGATGAAGAGCCGGTTCATCAGGGCCCCGGGGGTCATGACTTCTTTTCGAAGAATGCGAATATCGCTCTGGCCTTGATATCGTGTTTCGGGCTTCAGAGAGTGGCCAAAGAGATCTTGCTAACCAAGTTTCTGCCCTGCATTCCAGCCGAGTTTGTGATGAGGCATGCTGATGAGAATGCTTGGAACGCGCACTTGGCTACTGCGCTCGGCAAGTCTTACGCGTTGACTGGAGAGAGCAAGTTTCTGCGTTGCTTCTTTGCGATTATTGATGAGCTTGCCCGAAGGGATCGTGGAAACTTTGCTGCTCTTCCTCGTTCTCCTTCTTTTGGGCGAAGGGAATCTTGGGTCACTTTCTTCTATGCACATGCTTACGCGTCGATCACAAAGGATTTGATTGGCTGGGTATGAAGTTATAAATACGAGTTTGATCCGTTCTATGCTAGTGCTCTGATTGGGGGCTTTGGCATGCCAGCTATAGAAATAGGCAGAATCTGCGTTAAACTGGTTGGAAGAGAAGCCGGTAGAAAATGCGTCATCGTTGACTTGGCTGATAAGAGCTTCGTTCTTATCACGGGCCCAAAATCAGTGACGGGCGTCAAAAGGCGAAGAGTGAACATCGGCCACGTCGAGCCTCTTCAGGACAAGGTCGAGATCAAACGCGGTGTTTCCGACGAAGAGGTTGCCGACGTGCTCAAGGCTGCTGGCAAGCTAGAAACGATGGCGAAGATGGTCAAACCCACTCTGGCCTAGTTTAAACTCTTATATTTCCAACTCTTTTTCTATTGTGCAAGAGTGTAGATTCATCATGCCCAGAACGGTTGCCCCATGGGAAGCTAAACGGGAGTTGCTGGTGAAAGCTGAGGATAAGACGAGTCCCAAGCATGGACGCAATCCTGAAGACAGGCAGGCTGACGATTACATGCTGTATGGCGTTGTAAATCTGGATAAGCCTTCAGGGCCTTCAAGTCATGAAGTGGCTGCGTGGGTTAAACGTGTCCTCAAGCTTCAGGCAGTTGGTCACGGCGGGACTCTAGAGGTCTGAGCTCTAGGCCAGAGAAATCCCAAGGTGACTGGAGTGCTGCCGGTTACGTTAGGGGAGGCTACGAAGGTTGTGCAGGCTTTGTTGCACAGCGGCAAAGAGTACGTCTGTGTTATGAAGCTTCATGCAGATGCCTCTGAGGTGCGCGTGATTGAAGTGCTTAAGGAGTTTGAAGACCTTGTTTATCAGCGGCCTCCTTTGAGGGCTTCTGTGAAGCGTCAACTGCGGACTAGAAGGATTTACTACTTGGACTTTCTTGAGATGGACGGGCGCAACGTTCTGTTTAAAGTCGGCTGTGAGGGAGGAACCTACATTAGAAAACTGTGCTATGATGTGGGCGAAGTGTTAGGTTGCGGTGCTCACATGCAGGAGCTTCGCAGAACAAGAGCTGGACCTTTCGTCGAGGGTGACGCAGTCACTTTGCATGATGTCGCCTATTGGTTTGCCGAATGGGAAAAAAGCGGTGATGAGAAGCTTCTGAGAAGGTTTGTCCAGCCTATGGAGAATGCTTTGGCTCTCGTTCCGAAGATCCGCATTAGGGATTCAGCGGTTGATGCCGTCTGCTATGGTGCTCGTCTTGCCGCTCCAGGCGTTTTGTCGGTTGAATCTGGGTTGGTTAAGGGTTCACTAGTTGCGATCTTGACTCTAAAGGGTGAAGCCGTGGCTTTGGGCAGAGCTGTGACAGATGCAGAAGAGATCATGCGAGTGGAGCATGGAGTGGTCGCCAACACGGAAAGGGTCCTCATGCCTCGTGGAACGTATCCGAGATGTTGGAAGAGCAGCGAAAAAAACAGTGACTAGGATGGGCAAGACTGCAGAGCATTATTTTGCAGAACATCCAAAGTCAACGCCACGGTTTGGGTTGATTCGTGCCTATCTTCGCGGAAGACGTTTCGAGTTCCTTACGGCTTCGGGTGTTTTCTCCAAGAGCCGGATCGATCTGGGGACGAGACTGCTGATCGAGTCAATGGTGCTTCCAGAGGAGGGTCGCGTCCTAGACGTTGGATGCGGCTACGGGCCTATTGGAATAGTAGTTGCCGCCTTGAACCCATGCCTTGAAGTGACGTTGGTAGACGTGAACAGCCGCGCGTTGCGTCTTGCGAAACGGAATATCGAGAAGAACCGCATCTGCAATGTTGAAGTCAAGCGCGGTCGCTTCTATGAACCGGTCAAGGACATGATTTTCGACTGCATACTCTCAAATCCTCCTGTAAGTGCCGGTCTGGAAACTGTGAAAGCGATAATCTGCGGCGCTCCTGAACATCTGAAGCATAATGCCAGTTTTCAGGCGGTTTTCAGGTCCAAAGTGGGCGGGAAGAGACTGCAAATGATTTTTAGGGAAGCTTTCGGGAATGTTGAGGTTTTGGCCAGGGCGAGCGGCCATCGCGTGTTGATATCGAAGAAGCAATAGGCTTTTTTTGAGGTCGGCGTGATCAGCGTGGAAAACCATTAATAAATCGTTGCCTGTTTAGACTTTTCTAGTTTAGGGCCGGGGTCTCCTAGCCAGGTATGGAGCAAGCCTGGAGACGTTCAGATTTCGAACGCCGAACAGCTTGTGGCCTCTCGGGGTCACGTGGGTTCAAATCCCACCCCCGGCGCTATGAACATTGTTTTTGTTGAACTTTCGCTGTGGGGATTGCCTAGTTTTTTTCGTGTTCTTTTTTGAGTTTGAGGAGTTTGTGTTTGAGGGTTTCGTATTCTTTGATTTTTCTGAATGCGTTTTCCTGTTCTAGGGCTGATGCTACGTCGCAGGGTTCGATGGTTTGTTTTCCTGTTTTTTCAGCCACCTGCGCGGCTGTGAGTAGGACTTGGAAGCTGAATCTTGTGTCTCCGGTTTGGCTTGCGGTGTTTGCTATCATGGTTAGCATTTGGTCTGTTATGGTGTTAGGCTTGAAGGCGTGTTCTGCGCGTTGTTTTAGTATGTGTTGGATTTCTGTGGCTGTGTAGGGCTCAGTGTATATGAGGATTGGTTGCAGGGTGCTGAGGGTTCTTTCTGGGAGTTTTGTGATGTCGTCTATGTTGTTGCTTATGAGTATCAGCGTTGTTTTGGGTTGGCGGCTTAGATAATATACTAGGGGTTCTTTTTCTTTGAGGATTATGCTGTTGACTTCGTCTATGGCGATGAGCACGGCGTTTTCGGTTAGTACGTGTTCGAAGGTTTGTTTGAGGCGGAACATTTGCCATCCTGCTTCTGGCACGTTTATGCCGAGTTGTTTGATGATTTCTGTCATGGTGTAGTACGGGTTTCTGGTTTTGCCAGCGTTAACGTAGACGGTTTTTGCCTGAATGTTTGTTTCTGAAGCGTGTTTGGCGGCTTCGGCGAGCACGTGTTTGGCACAGATGGTTTTGCCGATGCCTGGTGGTCCGTAGATGAATAGGTTTCTTGCTCGGCAAGTGGTGAAAAAGTCTGCGAGGTAACGTGCCATCTGCTTTAGGTAGGCGTCGCGGCACACGGGTTTTCCGCCGGGCGGGTCAGAAAGTGGCATGAGCCACTTTGGCTCTTTGAGAATACGGCTTGGTTCAGAAGCGAATAGGCTCAATTGTTGGGGGCCTCAGACCGGCACATGATGAGACAGAGAGACGGTCGGAGGGGGGTCTCCCCTCGGCTGTTCTTCTTCAAGCGGGTCAACCTTCACGTGAACTGTTTTTCACCATTAACCGCGAACATCTGGCTCGAAGCAGATATGCACTTGGGCCGCATCTTCGTGCTGTCCTAGGGCCCGTTTGAGGGTCTTGATTATGAATCTGCCCATCCAAGACGCGTATCTGTGGCGGGTCTTATTTTTCATGAGGATTCGTCTTTTTCAAGTTGTCTTGTAGTCTTCGCGGATCGACTCGTCGAATCCTTGGCCGACGTATCCTTGTAGGCTGTTCCAGTTTTGTTTGGTTTCGTCTTTTGCTAGGTGCCCATGGCTTTTTGTTGTTCCATTTCTGCTTTTGCTTTGGGTTCAAGGATGGGTTGGATGATGTTTGCATTTCAAGGTCTTATTTCGCCGTGGCGGCCGTGGGGCTTTTTCGTTTTTGTCTGAATGCAGGATAGTTGTGGCAACCTCATGGGTTTCGACGTGCTTCGAATGTTTGGATCCGAATATGGACGGCCTTTCAGACTGATCTTGCAGCAGAAGTGCATGTTGCCAGCAGGTATTGTCGCTTTCGGTACGGCCCAAAGCCCCGAAATCTCTTGGAGAGTGCAGCTGGGATTACGTGTGCAACCTGCTTTATGGATATTTGGAGAAGCAAATCGCATAGTGGGTTGCGGGACCGCAGTCCCTTGCTATCGACAACGCTTGAAAACTGCAAAAACCTATTGAGGAAAGGATCAATTTCCGCGTGAAGAAGCAGTGCAAGGAAGTGTGAAGAAACCTTGCCAGAGGAGGCATTTTTGGTGTGCTCGAAACTGACGCTTGAGTAACTGTTCATCATCCTTCTACCTGCTGGATAATCGCAGTCATCGCTGTTGAGTCTACAGCGCGCTGGCTTGTCCCTAAATCAGCTTAATGCTTATTTTGAGAAGTGGGGTCTCGTATTTTGTGTTACGTTCAAGCGCGCGCAAGGCTTTTATTACCCTTAGAAAGCATTTGAGGTTGGAATTCAGCTTGGTAACAATCCTAAATCGTGGCTGTGAACGTATCCTTGGAGAATGAACCCTCGCAGACAAGTGTATGTTAGGAAGGATCAACACGAAAATCCTGTTCATCGAGCCACCGAAAGACTTCTTTTTTGTGATGGGCGAGTACCTGCCGCCGCCTTATGGAATCATCCAGCTGGCTGCTTATCTGGAAAAGGAAGCTAAGAACGTCGAAACTGAAATCCTCGACTGCAACGCTGAGCAGGTGGGTTGGAAGGGAATGGAAAAGCGAATCGAATCCTCTAATCCTGACGTCGTTGCGTCGAGTTCTTTGGCAACCTGCAACACCTACGTCGTTGCTAGGACGATTGAAACGGCGAAGAAAGTGAACCCAGACATTCTCACCGTCACGGGAGGCCAGCATTTTACAGCAACGGCACAGGAAAGCTTGCAGCAATACCCTGAAATAGACGTGATCGTGCGTGGAGAGGGGGAACAGACTCTTGCTGAAATCGTGGCCAGGTCAAGAGACAGAAACGCTCTTCCAAGAATCAAAGGTATATCCTTTCGGCATAACGGAGAAATCATCCACAACCCTTCCAGACCTTTGATTGAGAACATTGAACAACTGCCGTACCCAGGTTACCATCTGGTCAGGGACACGATGGACAAGTATCATTTCACCATGATGGCAGGACGCGACAGCAGGTACGCTTTGATCGAAGGTTCAAGAGGATGCTCGCATGAATGCTCTTTCTGCACCCAGTGGCGACATTGGCAGGGAAAATGGAGACTAAAAACTCCTAAACGCATCGCTGATGAAATGGAGTTTTGCCATAGAAACTTCGGAAGCAAGTTCGTCTGGCTGACAGACGACAACTTCGGCGCGGGCACACGTGCCAGCGACCTGGCCGAGGAGATAATCAAGAATGGAACAGCCGACGAGAAGACATGGTTTGTGCAAGCCAGATGTGATGATATAGTCAGAAACAAGGAAGTCCTGCCGAAATTGCGGAAGTCTGGGCTTACATGGGTCCTTCTGGGAGTTGAGAACACTGAACCGTCAACCCTCGAAGCATTCAAGAAAGGCATAACACCGGAGGATGCAAAAACCGCCGTGAGACTTCTCAAAGAGAACGGAATCTTTGCCCATGCGATGTTCATAATCGGAGGACGAAAAGACACCGCGAGCTCTATACAAAAGTTGAGAGAGTTCGCCAATAATCTGGACCCTGATTTTGTGATGTTCAGCGCCCTGACACCGTTTCCTGGAACGGAAATCTTTGAAGAGGCCAAACGAAACGGGTGGATCGAAGACTTCAACTGGTCACATTACGACATGGTTCATGCGATCATGCCTACTGAAACATTGTCAAGACTAGAAGTTCAGGAGCAGCTCTACGAATGCTACAGAAGCTTCTACGGCCCATGGAAAAGGAAGCTTCAAGGAGTCCTCTCCAACAACAAGATGAAAAGAAGGGTTTTTAGGTACATGGCCGGCAGGTCGCTGCTAACGCAGTTCAAGAGCCTATTCATGGGCGCTCCTCCATGAAAACACGTGCAAACCTGAATCTCACGTTGGGATTTATGCTTGCTTGTTCGCTCTTCGGATCACTGATAACCCTGCTGATGGTCGTCTACCCACCTACAACGATGCAAGACTATTTCTGGCGAAAGCCGCTTGTCGGTTCAACCTTTCTCCTGATATGTGCCTGGGGAAGTTTGACTGCTGTTTCTCCCAGAAAGTGTTCGATGGCGCACGAAACACAGATGGGTAGAGCTTTGATGGACTCGGATGTCAAAACAGATTTTTCTGTTTTTTCAGAAGGGCATCATCCTGATTGCGGAGGATTTTCGGCCCACATCATACGGTTCCGGGGAACCGGCTATTGCGCTGCGTGCACGGGGTTGCTTGCTGGAGGTGTCATCGCGATGATCGTGGCCAGCCTGTACTTCTTCTTCGGACTCAACGCTGGACCTGTCAGTTTTCCAGTTGTTCTGGTCGGACAATTGGGACTCGTGTCAGGGTTGATACAGTTCAAGCTCAAAAGCTGGACCCGTTCAGCCGCAAACGTGCTGTTCGTTTTAGGAAGTTCCTTGATGTTAATCGGAGTTGATCAACTTGTCGGCAGCGTGTTTGTTGACACCTACGTAATAGGCTTGGTAATCTTGTGGATTCTGACTAGAGTCATGATCTCGCAATGGGATCATCGTAGAATCTGTCTCAGCTGCGGTTTCTCATGCGCAACTGAAAGAAGGGTTCGTGTTCTACCGTCTGCGACTCAACCCGTACAGCGCACCGATGACGATTAGAATACCGAAGATGATTGCTGCAAGTGGCCACACGTTAACCGTCGAAGAGATCATGTTTGCTTGCTGCAACAGCCATATGATGCCTGCCAGCACGATGATGGCGCCTATGGCGATACCTACAATTGCGCCCCCTCTTGGGATGCCGAAGCACTCATATTCCATTCGCCTGTATGGCTCGCCGGCTCTGCGTCTTCCTCCACACTCATCCTCGTATCGTTCTCGCCCTGTTTCTCCTACAGTGTACAAAGGAGCGCCGCATTGGGTGCAAATCTTAGCATCGTCGGGATTCTCGGTTCCACATTTTGTGCAGTAAACCACAGATGTCTCTCCAACCTAGTGATTCGCATATGATGTTTTTTAAGACTTTTGGTGAATTTGGAGAAAGCGCGTCTGGATCCTGGTTGCCGATGATGTTCTGACGCTTCGAATGCTTATCTGTAACTCTAAGTTGCGAAAATTGTCTTTTTAGAAATAGGTGAAAAACCTGATTTGTGACCGATTGTTACCGCAAAATTGTTACCTTTTCCCGCGCGCGCTCCATTTGTCCCGGGTTCAAAGCCCAGCGACCCTACAATCTAAACAAAAAAAAGGAATTGCACGGGTGACTTGACCACAAGAATCGCTTAAGGTTTTTGGTGGTGGAGTTTCGCGTTTAAGTACAAACATTGGCGTACCTCTTGGGTTTTCTGAAGATCATTATTCCATTCTTTTCGGTCACATAGTCGAATCCGGCAGTTAAGACTTGTTTGGCCTCTTCTAGTGTTGAAGCGGTTGCGACTTCATACTCGTCACCGAATGCTTCAAACAGTGTGAATCTAGAGACGAATCAGGTTGAGCTCAGAGGAAAAACGGAAGATTAGTGTCGAATGATAGAGCGTTCGATGTTTCTTGGCTCTGGTTTGTTTGGTGAACTGTGTTTTTCTTCCTTGATTGTACTACACGTGGACATAATGTTTAAATTTTCGATGCCCCTATGCTATTAGTGAGGAATAACATATCGTGCGAAACAATACACCCGATCCGCCTGATGTTCGCTGGGACGTCCTAAAGTCAATGTTAGATGATTTTCCGCAACTTCGAGATCGGGTGGAACGATACATGCAGGAAAAAAACATGCCAATCCAAACAAGTCCCACTGACCCAGCGGAAAAAGACGCCAGAAAGCTACTTCAAAAAACACTAAGTGAATATCGCCAAGAACGCTCACGAAAATGAGACCTACTTTTCACCAACGCCTCAGAGAAGGCAGCATGGGCTCTGTTAATTACGTGCTTGACACTCGTAATACGATTCCTCTTGGATGTGCAAGAATTAGAGCCTAAGCTGCAGATGGAAGAGTCTTCGTTCAGTTTCAGAGGCCGATACTGTTGATTACGCCGCCAGAGTTGCCGTCGATTACCAGGATTATTTTCTTTCCTTTGTGGTCGTAATTGGCAAACCATATCGGCGCGTAGAGTACCTCCGTGTCCGAAGCATCCAGGTCCGTGTGTAACTGCTGAATCATATGGTACTGCGCATGCGCCTTCTCAGATTGCAGCTGGTCAACAAGCGTCTTGGCCTGATACTTGGCCGCTTCTTCTCCAACGTCACCATTCAGGATCTTTATAGTCTTCGGAACCTTTGAAACGTCGAAGAGTTCTCTCCCGTCTAAGTTGAACTGGTAATTTCTGGGCTGATGCTCAGTAAGAGCCTTAAGAGCCACAATCGGAAAATTGTAGTTATTATCCATCTCATACGTCTTCTTCGCATTAGCCTGACCCCCACCCATCATCGAACCAAGAACCGCGCCCGCAAGAAGAGGCCCCGCCACGCCGCCTCCGCCTCGTCTGCCCCCCATAGCTGATCCCATCACGCCGAAGAGAGCAGCGGTAGTCGCGACTTCTCCAACCTGAACTGCCACATCACTGGCCACGACGCTCGTCCTTGCCGAGACAGAAACAATCCAGTAAGGAACAAAACTCAGGTTCATCTCCTCCAGAGTTGAAGTCTCCTGAAGATGCCTGTGCAGCAACCCTCTATCCATAAGATCATGAATCTTCGTGACGACTTGGCTCTTGTCCGCAAATTTAAGCGGCAGCATAGTCTCCTTCTGAATACCCCTCCAACCGTCACTCCCCAACGATACACCTGCCCCACAGTACTCGCAGGTAATAATCATCTCGCCAAACTTGGGCGCGATGGGCGCACCACAACTTGGACATTTCAGCGCCGTCGCTCCCATAGGAGCTATAACCGGCGCCTTCGGAGCTTCAGCCTGCTTCGACTGTCCAGCTGAAATGCTCGCTCCACACTTCATACAGAAAGCCGCATCATCCGGCAGCTGTGCACCGCACTTAGGACAATACAAAGCTGTTGCACCTCGTTAGCACATGCGAATCCAAGATTATAATCAACGCATATCCCGATAACCTGAAAATATGTCTTCCACTATTATGTCTTTCTTCACTCAGATACTGTAAACCTATCTGTTATGGTTGGTTTCCGTTTCGAAAAGTCCTACGCAATCTGTGATTCAAACGAGCAAAACATGAAAACGTTCTACGTTCACCAGAAACAGAAAGAAAGCCTTCGTAAAGGCAACTCTTATATCAACTTGTATCGTTTGATAATATTCAAGGTGCATCATGCAGAGAACCTTTCCCCTTGTAATTTGCGCATAGAAAGTTTTCTGCAAGCGTGACGCATCCCACTACTTCCTAAACGACCTTAGTGCACTTGTGGATTTTCCATTTCAAGCCCACAACGATTGTTCTCTTGCGAACCCACATGACTTCGATCCATTCATCTCGCTGGAAGGTAAGGTGGTTGTGTTGAAGACAGGATTTGCGTTCTAGCGCGTAGAAGTTTCGATTCAGATTTTGGCTTCATATTGTTTTTATTTTTGCCTTTTTAATAGGAATTTTGTCACCGATTGTAAAGGGAGGTGAATGACAACATGGTTCTCAAGAGCGCAAGGGCTCTACCAGCTCTTGTCCTTCTATGCTTGACAATCTTTGCAACCGCAACGTTCTCGATAAACCATTCGACCAGCAGTGTAGTGAAAGAATTCGAGAGCGGTCTCAGACAAAATGATCATTCCAGTTCAATCTTCGTTGGCGACCCAGTTCCTGGAGGCGGACTTCCGAATGGCGCAAACCAAACCTTGAATTGCACTGTCGAACAAAAGCTCTAAAAACAGCTTCCGACATAACACGCAGTACGCAGGGATGGTTCCCGAGTGGTCAAATCGAACAGAACAGCCACGCAGAAGAAACTTGGCAATGTCGACGTCAAGGTTTTGGAAGGCTTAGCCCTTTGCGGCCCGAGAAACAAGGCGAGACTTGCTGCCCGACTCAACATGCCAAGAGAAACCTTGCGACATAGAATCAACTATTTACGTTCCCATTTTTCCCTGTATCTCCAAGGAAACTTGTACCATACTAACATCGGGCTCAGAAAAGTAATGGTGTTTGCAGAGTCAAAATCAGGATACGAAAACTTCGTTTATCAATGTCTGAAGTGCAACGATTACTGGCTTTATGTCAGCCGATGTATCGGTGCACCTAAATGTGTGGCGACCTACGGAATCCCTGCCGGTAAAGAAGAAGACTTTGAAAGCTTCATAGACAAGCTGCGAGAACTGGATCAGATGTCAGAAGTCAGTTTCTTTTGGTCCACATGCATACACAACGTAAACACGACGAGCACATGGTTTGATGGCACCTCTGAGAATTGGGTTTTTCCGTGGGACTCATGGGTAGAAGAGATACAAGCCTGCAAAGGAGATTTACCTTACACGCTCAAGGAGCCTGACGACTATGTCCAAAAAGCAGATTGGATTGACATCATGATATTGAAGGAATTGGAAAAAGACTGTAGCGTTAAAATGCAGGAAATAGCAAAGAAGCTCAACATGAGCAAGCAAAGAGTAAAATACCATTTTGAAAACCACGTCATCAAGAAACAGATGTTTGAAGGCCACCAAATACTGGCAGACCACTACCGAGGGCTTTCTCCCGATACTTGCCTTTTCATATTCACCTTCAAGAACTACGAGAATTTTAAGAAGTTTACATGTTCACTGATGAACAAGCCTTTCGTAAGAGCCATGGGAAAAGTCTACCGAAAAGATCAACTGTTCGCCCAAATCTACATACCTCGCGAGCAACTCGGGAATTTCATTGAAACACTCGCAAAACTTGTTAGAACCAAATTTATGGAAACCTACCAGTACGTGATCGAAGACGCAACCAAAAGGCAAAGACAAACCATCTCGTACGAGTATTTCAAGGATAGCAGCTGGCAATACGACAGCGAAAAATACATCGGAAAACTTCAGTCAATCATCAGTGGATTTGCAACTCCGTCTTGATTTTTACTTTCAACCAGTCAGCCCACAGTAAAATGACCGAAAGTGAAATATACTCTCATCACCGCACTACACAACAAACCCTGAGGGGTCTTAGGCACATCCGCGACGGGGTCGGCTGACAGAACGAACAGGTAGCAAGACATGGATGAATTTGATAAGCTACTCGTGAAAACCATCGATAAAACACTTAGATATGTTCTGGGAGATCGAAACGCACTGATTATTTACGAGTACTTGGAGAAGATTTCTTGCCCGATGCGGGAGACACCGAAAAAGTTGGATCTGTTCTCTAGAGCTCTGAGAAATCTGCTAGGGACCGGTAGAGGACAAATTCTAGGCGTCCCCGCAATTCTGGAAGACGCAATCGTGGAAACACTATCTTCGGAGTTAGGACTCAAACCTGATGAGAAACCAAGAGCATTCGAAGACAGAATAAGAGGACTGAAGGAAAAATATAACGATGGACAAGATGAGAAAGCTCGAAGCTAATAATCGCATAGCAGACAAGTACATCGTAGCTTTTGCTAATAAAATATGGCAAGATCAACCGAAAACAGCCGAAACAGTATCCATGGAAGCTTCCAAAATTGTTGATATAGCCTACAGGAGGAACAGCGTGTTCTTCAGCGGAAAAAGCAAGAGAGGGGTTGTTGCCGGTTTGTTCTATTGTCTGGGGCTTTCTCTCGGCTCATTCAAAACTCAAAGAGAAATTGCCCGAAGCATGAACACCACTGAAATGACAGTAAGAGCCTCCTCACGCGATTGGCCAAAGCAATTTCCTGACCTGGTCAAATGCGAGTGAGACTGATCACACGTGGTACTAATGTGTCATGTGGAAAAATGAGGTTTTGAAGGGTCAATGGGCGCACGTGCAAGCGAGGGGAGTTGAGACTTTTGATTGGAACTGGCAAGTTCAGCTCACTGATGAAGCATGGAATCTTCCACACTTCTCGCTTTGCTCCCAACACCCGCCTACAGCCTCGACTTTTCTTGTGATTTCTTGCCACCCGAAAGTGTGAGTACCGTCGAGAGTCAGTTTGATGACCGCTTGGTTTTCCACGACGAGGTTCGCCACGAAATCCCCAGCACGGCTGCCGAACATTTCAACCAATCTAGGCTCCACAATTGACGCGTTTCTCATAACCGTCCAGCTTCATACTCATGCGGTGAATGCAACTCCTTAAGCTTTAACATCACTTTACCATCAACTGTGCAGTATCCTTCACTCACAACGAAAAAAGATTCGCCGGCACAGGCCTGTTCATGAACGATTAATCTCGCCTTTCATAAAACATATAATCCTGAAGCGGCATACGTGAGTTTATGAAATGCATGCTTCTTCACAAAACAGCCTCCATCGAGACTTCTCCGTTGAAGTACAGTGATGTCGAGACTCCAAAGATAGACCCCAGGGAAATCCTCATAAAAGTCAGTGCCTGCGGAGTCTGCCGGTCCAATCTGCACATGATTGAGGGCGACTGGCTTGACATGGGTGTCCCAGCGAAATACCCCATCGTGCCAGGACACGAAGTCACGGGAACAGTCACCGAAGTCGGAGGCGAAGTCAAAAACATCATCGGAGGCGACAAAGTAGGTGTCCAACCATTGTACGACACTTGCGGCACCTGTGAGCCGTGTATAACAGGTCATGAGAACATCTGCAACAACTCTCAGATAACAGGCGAAACCGTCGACGGCGGCTACGCTCAGTTCATGAAAGCCGTTGGAGCTCACGTGTACCGACTGCCAGACAACCTTGACCCAGTCAACGCTGCACCACTTTTCTGTCCCGGGCTAACAGCATACAAGGCCGTGACAAAAGCTGAGCTGCAGGCTGGAAAATCAGTAGCTGTCTTCGGCATAGGAGGCGTTGGCCACTTGGCGATTCAGTTCGCGAAGCTCAACGGCGCAAAGGTCATCGGCGTAAGCCGAAGCAGCGACCACCTCAGGTTAGCAAAAGAGGTCGGCGCAGACGCAGCAGTATCATCTGACGAAAAAGACTTCACCAACCTTGTGGGACAAGTTGATTCGTCAATAGTGTTCGCCCCGTCAGAAGACTTCATCTCACTGGCCACCAAGGTCACAAAGAAAAACGGGACACTCGTCATCGGCGTCAGGGCAAACCTCCCCGATTTTCCCTTCACCAAAGAAATCGTCGTCAAAGGAACAGCCATAGGAACCAGAATCGACATGCAGAACGTCCTCAAAATCGCCTCTCAAGGCCTCATAAACGTGAAGGCCAACGCATACAATCTGTCCGAAGCGAACAACGCTCTCCTCAAACTGAAAAAAAGCGAAATCCACGGTAGAGCAGTGTTAGTGCCTTAGGCCGATCAGGCGGCCTTCGATCAGACTAACATGCAACGCGTCAGGCTTTGACCACGAGGACTGCGAAGACTATTCTCTGACTGGCGGCGGAATAGTCATCAGAGTCTGAGTTCGAAGCACACCTTTCAGGTGCTGGATCTTCTCTATTATCCTTCCCAGATGATCCATCTTAGGGAACTGCACCAATACTATGGCGTCAAACTGTCCAGTCACTGCATGCGCCATTTTCACGCCTTCAACTTTCAAAGCCGCTTCAGCAACCTGCCACAACGCATTGGCTTCCGTATTGATTAGAACGTAAGCCTCCAAACTACTTCCCTCAAACGGCTAGTATGCAAGTCATAACATAAAAAACTTAAGCCGTTCCTTTCAAGATCGAGAAAAAACCGGCTCATCGCGAGAGCAGCTGAAGTTGACTACCCTTTTGTGAAAGCGAATTCTCAATTCGAATAAGTACTCTTTAGCTGATTTTCACAATACTTTAATTCCGCTTTCGTTCACCGTCTAGGAGGGTGGCAGTTTGAGCCAGCGAAAGACTAAACGTGAAGACATTTCAAGTGAATTCGATCTGGAAGAGGCAGGGTTCGCAGTCAAACCTGCGAAGGTCGAAATAGGCTCAGGATATGCAGTGGCTCTGGGCTATGACGAGAACGATGAAGCCATCGTGGACATCAAAACTTACGGAGTGGTGGACTTGGCAAAGCTACGCAAAGAATTGGAAACATTGTTTCCCCATGCAAGGATCAGACACTCAGCCCAGAAATCGTCAGTAGCCGTGGTCAAGAAGGCCAAAAGAAAACGTGAATAGCCGTCACGCCCATATGTCAGCATCTTTATTCTAAGTACTTATTGTGAAATCGCAAAATTTACCTAAAGTACCTATTACGTTGATTCAGATGGCTCCATAAAGACCACACTGGCAGTGAAGAGTATTGTCATACGAGGACTGGCTTCAGCGAAAAGCTGATGAAAGTGCACATAACGAGATTCTCTCTTTCCTAACGGTGGTTGCGGGCATAAACATTTCAATGGGAGGTTTAATCGTGACGATTATGATACTCGGAGGACCCAATTTTCTTCTTTTCCTGACACAGCAGCCCATCACGGTATCTGTTGCTCTAGGGCCCATCCTAACGTTCCTAGGCTTCATAATAGCCGCGTCAGGGTTCGTGCTGACCTTCTACCACAGTAGGAAACGATCCTGGTATCTAGGCGAAGTCCAGAAATCCAACATCTTCGAAAAGAAAAAGGACGAGTCAAAAACTGCCAAAGAAGTCCTCGAAGAATACGCCCGCGGCCAAAGCAGCTAAAGCATCTTCCAGTCCGTTAGCCTCGTCAGGCCATGAAAGGCTGTAGAGAAAGAATATTTAAAAGACGATTAAGAACCCTTTAGTTCCTGGGTGCGGTCTGAATTGAAAGCATTGGTCTTGAGCGGAGGCAAGGGAACACGGCTGAGACCCTTGACTTTCACCTTAGCTAAACAGCTCATACCCGTTGCGAACAGGCCCATCTTAGGGTACGTTCTGGATCAAGTATCAGAGACGGGCATCGTTGACGTGGGCGTAGTGATCACTCCTGAAACGGGAAACTACGTTAAAGAGTACGTTAAGGACGGTTCAGCCTGGGGCTTAAAGGTCAACTATATTCTTCAGGAGCCGCTTGGCCTTGCTCACGCGGTGAAGACGGCCAGAAATTTCCTGAAAAATGACAGCGTCGTAATGTGTCTGGGAGACAACCTTCAAGGCCTAGGCATAGCTAATCTCGTGAAGAGGTTCGAGCACGAAAGCTTAGATGCTCTTATCCTGCTAAAGGAAGTTGACGATCCCGCAAGGTTCGGCGTGGCAGTCCTGAACGAGAAAGGTTGTGTCACTAGGCTAGTGGAGAAGCCTAAAGAGCCTCCGAGCAACCTAGCAATCGTCGGCACTTACGTTTTTTCCAGTAGGATCCATCAAGCCATAGAAAGAATCAAGCCTTCATGGAGAGGCGAGCTCGAGATCACCGATGCGCTGCAAGAAATGATAAACATGGGATTCAAAGTCAAAGCGGAACTGCTAAAGTCTTGGTGGCTAGACACAGGAAAAAAGGATGACATACTCTCAGCGAACGCGAAGATCCTCGACGAGTACATCAAGAGAGACGTGAAAGGAGAAGTTACCAACAGCAACGTTGAAGGAAGAGTCAGCGTTGACGTTGGCGCAAAAATCGTGAACAGCACCATCAGGGGGCCGTGCGCGATAGGCAAGTGCACGCTTATACAGGATTCTTTCATTGGACCCTTCACAAGCATAGGTGACAGTTCGCAGATTCTGAACTCCAACGTAGAGTACTGTGTGACGTTGGAAGGCGCAGTGATAAAAGACGTGGATCGGCTCGAAGAGAGCTTGATTGGAAAAAACGCTAAGGTGACGCAGAACCACAAGAACCGAACGATCAGACTTCACATCGGAGACTACTCAGAAGTCGAAGCATAGGCAAGACAATGGGTCATGGCAATTGCTAAGCGTGGGCTTTGAATAGACTTTTAAATCGGCCAGCGCTCTGAATAGGAAAAAGGTGCTGGGCGGGAGCATGAAGGAATTCGCACTTAAAGGAGTAAGAACACAGGACATAAACGTCCTTCCAGACGAAAGAGGCTTCTTCGCTGAGGCACTGAGGGAAGACTGGAAGGAACTATTAGGAGACGACAAGATAGTTCAGGCAAACGTCAGCTTCAGCTATCCAAACATCATCAGGGCATGGCACAAACACGTGAGAGGCCAAGTGGACTACTTTCTGGTCTTGAAAGGAGCCATGAAGATCTGTGCCTACGAGGAAGAAACCTTCAAGCTGGCCGAGGTCACAGCCAGCGGCGAAAAGCTAACGTTGGTGAGAATACCTGGCAAGTACCTGCATGGAACCAAGACGGTCAGTGACGAGCCGTCGTTGACAGCATACTTTGTGACGAGGCTTTACGATTACAAGGATCCTGACGAAATCAGGCGACCTTGGAACGACAAGATGATAGTTCCAACCGAGATAAACGGCAAGAAAGACGATTCTCGCGTGGGCAAACCGTGGGATTGGTTCAGTCCCCCGCACAAGTAGGATGATAACAACATGAAAGTGCTAGTCACCGGCGGCGCAGGATACATAGGATCAGTGCTTTCACGCGCCCTCCTTGAAAGGGGCCATGACGTGACATGCTTGGACAGGTTCTTCTTCGGGACAGACTCACTCAAAGAAATAGCTGAAAAGATAACGCTGATCAAAGCTGACATACGATGGTTTGAACCCGAGATTCTGCACGGCATAGATGCAGTCTTAGACTTGGCTTCGCTCTCGAACGATCCTAGCGGCGAACTTGACCCGGAGAAAACTTTTGAAATAAACCACAAGGGAAGAGCAAGAGTGGCCGCACTCTCGAAGAAACAAGGGGTGAAAAAATATGTTTTGGCCAGCACGTGCAGCGTCTACGGTTTTCAGGAGGGCATGCTGACCGAAGAGTCCAGTCTGAATCCGTTGACGACCTATGCGAAGGCCAACGTGTTGGCTGAAAAAGACGTGTTACCCTTAGCCGACAAGACTTTCTGCGTAACGGCTCTCAGGCAGGCCACCGTCTATGGTTTTTCTGGGAGAATGAGGTTCGACCTTGCGATCAACGGCATGGTTCTAGGATTTTTCAAGAAAGGCAAGATACCCATCATGCGGGACGGTGAACAGTGGCGCCCCTTCGTGCACGTGAAGGACACGTCCAACGCTTTCATCAGAGTAATAGAGTCAAAAGACGAATCGGTGAACGGCCAAGTCTTCAACGTCGGCAGTGACGAGCAGAACTTTCAAGTCTTCAACCTGGCTAGGCTCGTCGCAGAGTCCATCGATTTGCCTTTCAACTACGAATGGTACGGATCTCCAGACAAAAGGAGTTACAAAGTAAGCTTCGAGAAAATCCGAAAGACACTCGGCTACAAGCCAACATACACGCCGAAGGAAGGATCCAAAGAAGTTTTCGAGGCCCTCAAGGATGGCAAGTTGAACCCTGATGATCCCAAGGGGATCACCGTCAAATGGTACAGTCACCTCCTAGAAATGCACGCTTTCCTCAAGGACGTGGAGATCAACGGAGCGCTACTATGAAAATAGTCGTCATAGGCTCAACCGGACAGCTTGGCACAGACCTGATGAAAACGCTTCGGGAAAAACATGAGGTTATAGGCTTAACTCATCAAGACATCGAAATCTCAGATTACACCAGCTGCATAAAATTGAAGGATTACCATCCCGACGCCATACTGAATACCGCGGCTCTACACAAAGTAGATCAGTGTGAAGAAGAGCCTCTCAGAGCATTTTCCGTAAACGCCATAGGCGCCAGGAACATCGCCACAGTGTCGAGACAGACTGATGCTGCAACCGTGTTCATAAGCACGGACTACGTCTTCGACGGATCCAAGAATAAGCCCTACTCTGAAAACGATGTGCCCTGCCCCGTCAACACGTACGGCGTCTCCAAACTTGCAGGCGAACTTTTCACCAGACAGAATCCTGAGCATTACATCGTGAGAGTCGCAAGCCTCTTCGGCGTAGCCGGCTCAAGCGGCAAAGGAGGCAACTTCGTCGAGACCATGATCACGAAAGCCAAGAAAAACGAGCCGATCAGCGTCGTAGACGACATGTGGATGAGCCCCACGTACACGAAAGACGCAGCCGTAACGATAGAGAACATCTTACGGCAAAAGTTGCCATACGGAATCTACCACGCGTCAAACAAGGGCTACTGCACATGGTTCGAATTCGCCAAGCAAATACTGAACCTTGCAGGTTTCAAGCCTACTTTGACGCCCATCAAAACAAGCCCATCGCCGGGAAAAGCTCCACGGCCAAGCTTTTCAGCGCTAAGAAGCGCGAAGCTTTCTAAACGTGGAATAAAGACGAGAAGCTGGAAACAAGCACTAGCCGACTATTTGGCTGAAAAAGGACACGTTAAAACGGATTCGACGTGTTGACGCAGAGTCCAGCTCGGCTGGCCTTAGATCGCTTATGAAAGGCAAAGCGTTTCTACTGAGACAAAGTTAATATGGTGTTTCCTCACCTATCCATTTCGGCGCCTAGGCCAAACAGATAGCCCTGGTAGTATAGTCCGGTCACATTGACGAAAACAGCGTCAATGTCGGAGTAGTATATGCGGCTGTCGCCCGCAGGACACCACAGAACAACGTTTGTGACCTGATCCGGGTCCAAATCCCGGCCAGGGCGCCACTCTTCTTGCTTCTAGATCATAAGATGGGAAAACCTTTTATTTGAGAGGATACGAAACTTGGCTTCTGAGGTTTTATGAAATGGAACCCGAGTCGAGCAAAATTCTGGGAGGCATTGGAGCAATACTGATGTTCATTGGTCCATTCGGAGCGTCGTATACGGGCATAGTAGGCTTTGTAGGCTTGATTCTTGTGCTGGTGGCCCTGAACGGTTTGGCAGATTACTACAAGGAGCGACGCATTTTCAACAACGTGCTTTATGCAGCGATGATTGCCATAGTTGGCGGAGTGGTTTCTGTAGTTGTGATAGTGATTGCGGCGATTGACATGCTGCCAATCCTCGGCATACATATTTCCAATTGGACCGACTGGAGTGCTCTTCAGAAAGTGGACTGGCAAAACTTCACGAATTGGAGTGCACTTGCACCTTACGTGGGAGCCATAATCGGAGCCTTGATCATTCTCTTCGTGTGCGCCGTCGTCGCAGCCATTTTGTTGAGAAGATCGTTGATTACTCTTTCCGAGAAGTCAGGAACTCACCTTTTTGCCACAGCCGGACTTTTGATGCTGATTGGTGCCGTTCTGACGATTGTCCTCGTAGGTCTCATTCTATTATGGGTCAGTTTGCTGCTATTGGCCATAGCCTTCTTCGAAATGAGAACACAGCCCGCCCCGACACAAACAACAATGCCATCGCCGCCTTCTTCATAAAATAATTGACCCATGGGCAGAATACAATCCGGGGGACAAATCACCATCATTTTCTGTCTGTAAGAATACAACGTGAATTTGTGCTCAGCGATCAGTTTTCTCTTCCTTCTCTTGAACGATTTGCTTGAGTCTCTTTTCCATCTTTAGCTCGTATGTGTGTTCTTTGATGGGCGGGCTTAGGCTTCGTTGCTTGTAGAGTAGGTTAGGCCGGACGATTCGTCTTTCTTTCGTTTTGACTTGTATTCTTTGGTCGTTAACCATGTCTTCGAACGGTTCCAACGCTTCGACGATCCAGTTGCCCGGGGTCCTTGTTAGGATTTTGACTTTGTGTTTTCCCTTGTAATATCTGACTTCGTCGTCCAACTGGTTCCGCCTGCTACTACTATTGCTCCCAGTAAATAGATATAAAATGTGCGATTTTCGTGGGTCAAATGATCTAGGCTGGCTCCAGAAAAGTTAAGAGGTCGGTCTGCCCATTTTTTTGGATGATGAGTGTTGGCGTTTTCGCAGAGTGCTTCGACTAGAGTTGCTGGTACTTGGTTAGATGATTTGCTTGCGGGCTTGAACGCTAACGTCGGTGAGTCGATCAGAGTGACGACCCAGCCTTCACGGAGCAGTCAATGCGTGCTCTGTAAGGGTTCAAGGAATCTCTGTGGAAAGTCTCGTTGTCCGATTATGGTCAAGGTGAACTATTTTCTTCGCAGCGTGCCGCTCATGGGCAGTGAGGATATTGCTGGTGCTTGTCCGCCGAGTGTTTTTGTTGGGCGTGTGGGTTATCCCATGGTCTACGCTGGTCCTCTGGTTCCTCCTGTCGAGGAAGATACTAGCGTTTATGATCTGCCAGAGTATTGGTTTGGCCGGTCGCTGGATGAGATCGTGGGTTTTCGTTCGTTGCTCGTTCGTGGTAAGCATCGGGTTCATGTTCGCAGGTTTGAGGATGCTGGGAAGATCGTTGACAGGACCAGGGAGCTTGCCTTGGCCGTGAGCCCCGTGGATGTTGAGCTCGTTCTTAAGAATAAACCCAGGGGGAGCATTTTCTTGGATGATGAAGTTCAGCCTTTTGGGCCTTCTGGGCAGATTCGTGATTTGAACGTTGGTAATGCTCGCTGGGATCATCATGTTGAGAAGGCTTTTGGCGATACGGATTTGAGGGCTGTTGACGCTGTGAAAGAGCTTTACGGTAAAGGAGTTTTCGTGTCGAAGATTCAGAGGGCCTTCAGTGTCGGAGCGTTCGGTCTGGGGGCAAATAGGCGTCTTGTGCCGACTCGCTGGAGCATAACGGCCGTAGATGATATCTTGTCTAAGGACTTGATGAGTAAGGTCAAGGAGTATCCTGAGATAAACGAGTTTCGAGTGTACGAGTCTCGGTATCTTGATAATGTTTTTGAGGTTTTGATGATTCCAGGTTCGTGGAGTTATGAGGCTATTGAGGCTTGGTATCCTGGGACGACTTGGAACCCTGATGGCAAGTGGACGGTTATGTTCGGCGATTGGGAAGGGTATGAGGGTCGCACGACTTATGCTGAGATAGGCGGCTGCTATTATTCGGCTCGTTTGGCAGTTTGTGAGCAGCTTGTGAAGGAGAGGAGGCAAGCAACGGTCGTCGTGCTGCGTGAGGCTCGTCCCGGCTACATAATGCCTGTCGGCGTGTGGCAGGTTCGTGAGAACGTTCGGAACGCTGTTAGGCAGCCTCCTTACAAGTTTGGCAGTCTAGAGTTGGCTTTGAAGTGGGTTGGCACCCGTTTTCAGATTCCGTTGAAGACCTGGGTATCTCGGAGTGAGCTTCTGAAGAATGCCTTGTTTCAGAAGAGGATTACGGATTATTTTGCCTTAAAGGCTTGGGGTCAACGTGTTGCGCTTTAGGTTTGTTTGTTTCTCTTGGGGCTCGGCGTCGTTTTCTTGTATTTCTCTATTGAGTAGGTCACTATTTTCTGTGCGTCTTGGCTGCCTTGCCATTCCTTGATTTTTACCCATTTGTGTGGTTCTAGGCGTTTGTAGGTTTCGAAGAATTCTTGTATTTCGCGTAGTTGGTGTGGGTGTACGTCTGTTATGTCGTTGTATCCGTCGAACCTTGCGTCGCTGACGAGGACCGAGAGCATTTTCGCGTCTTCTCCCTCTTCGTCTTCGACTATGAGGGCGCCGATGACCCTTACTTTTACTATGCAGCCTACTTCTAGGGGCTCGTAGGTCAGCACCATGATGTCCAAAGGGTCGTTGTCGTCATACAGCGTTTGTGGTACGAATCCGTAGTCCACGGGGAAAACGACGGATGAGGGTATTATGCGGTCCAGGACGAAGGATTCCCAGTCGCTGTCGTATTCGTACTTGTCTCTTGAGCCTGTGGCGACTTCGATGACCATGTTGACTAGCTGCGGCGGCTTGTCGCCTACTGGGATGTCTCTCCAAACGTTCATGAGGCTTGAACCTTTTGAAGCAGTTTGTTGAACGATGCTAATTTAGTTTTTTGTCGGACCACGACCAGGATGCTTTTGCCTTTTTTCTTTGCTTGCACGCGATGAGAAGCTGAAAGGGCCGACCTGCGTTTTTGGGCTGAAAACACGCCATAAACGCACCTCCGCCCTCCTAGGTCGGTTTTTCCGGTCTATACGGACTTGTTGCACGTGTTGAGGACCAATGTCAGAACCTAGAGTGCTTGTGGATTCTTAGTGCGTGGTTGCCTTGGTCCAGGTGACCTGTGTGTTCAATCGTCTGCTTCTTGGTCATGACAGTATTCCCATTGCTTGCCATGCTTTTGCAGGGTTGAGAATAGCCGAAATGGGCTGTTTCTTAAGGATGGCTGGGCTTTGGCTGTGGGCGTGGTCCTGTAAGTATTAAATAAAACGCGCGTTACTTTTCTATAGAGAACTGGAGAATTTGAGTCTTGAGTGAAGGGAGGAGGACGAAGTACGATATCTATGCGGACATCGTAGATGTGATCATGAAGAAAGGAGTGTGCTCTTTGACGAGGGTTTCATACGCGTCTAACCTTCCGGTCGATAGAGCGAAGAAATGTCTTGAGTTGCTGATTTCGCATGGGTTCCTGCGAGAGATCGACGTGGCAGATCGTAAGAAATACCAGGCAACAAAGTGGGGCCTGGAATATCTGGAGACTTATAGGAGAATGCAGAAATTCTTCGCTGCGTTGAGTGAGCCCTTGAAGATTCAGATTCCGAAGTCTGTCCTTTCTGACCGCGTCAACACTGGGTTTGAGGGTTTGAATGATCTGCTGATGGGAGGGATTCCGAAGAACTATGCGGTTATACTCGCTTCGCCCTCATGTGATGAAAGGGAAACGCTCGTGAGAAGATTCCTCGAAGCTGGGGCTCAAAACGGGGAAGTCACGTTTCACGTCACAGCAGATCCGGACGAGGCAAGGACCCTTGCAGAGAGATACCGATCAGACTTCTACGTCTTCGTGTGTAATCCTCAGGCAGAAATGATGGCCAAGAACCTGCCCAACGTTACCGCGCTGAAGGGCATCGAAAACCTCAACGATATCAACATCGCGTTGACCGGAGCTTTTCGTAAGCTTGAAGGAAAATCTGGGAGGCCGCGAAGAGCCTGCATCGAAATCGTCTCTGACGTTCTCTTGCAGCACCATGCGGTTCAAACGCGAAAATGGCTGAGCGGGCTCATACCTGAATTGAAGTCAAAACAATTCACAACTCTGGCGGTGATCAACCCGTACATGCATGCTTCGGAGGAGGTTCAAGCCGTAGTAGGCCTGTTCGACGGTGAGATCAGCATCTACGAAAGAGAATCAAGCCAAGGCCTAGAGAGATTTCTGAGAATAAGAAAAATGCGTGACCAAAGATACGTGGAGCACGAAATGCCCTTCAGGACCTGAAAACCCGCAGACAGCATAATCGAATCTCTAGGCTGATGCAACAGCACTTCTCAGTGATTTTTGCGCAGACGACGATAAGGGAAACAGGCGTACGAAAGAGTTTTGATCAGACATGATCTCGTATTGTAGTCACAAGTCACGCTTTTCTTGTGGAAGTCGCTACTTTCTCCTTTGTGGAATTGTTTATTGTCGATGGTGTCGTAATGCTCGAATCCGGCTTCTCCAAGTTTCTTGCCTTCGTCGCTTGTCTCGGCTACTTGAACCTCATACTTGTTTGACTTGAATTTTATCAAGTGTGTAAATCTCAGTATTATTGAGGTTCTTGTGTCCTAGGCCTTCCTGAACCTTTCGTATGCTTAGCGTCTTAGCATACAGCATGATAGCGTAGAAGTGACGTAGCGTATGGAAGAATATTTGTTTCAATCGTGGATTGCAGAGTTTCACAGCTAGACGGTTTCTCTGTCTGCGAAAATTTGACTGCGTGCCCTCCATACTTGAAGGGAAGATTCTGTTCTTTTTTCTAGGCATAGAGCGCGCGCTATTATGCTGGTGAGTCGATGGGCACGAAAGTTGCTTGATAGTAGACGCGGCCCGAGCCATATGCATAAGTGTAGGCGTAGGCAGCTCCCAGTTCCCATTGTGCAATGACCAGCGATCCATTGTGAGGGTCGAGTATACCCGCGTTGCTTTGTCCGGCTCCTTCAATGAGAGTGTCTCCTGTCATCAGCGTGGAACCAAACGGGTTGTCAACAGTCACGTTTGCGTAACCACCCGTATTCACGTAGTTTCCATCACATCCGAAATATTCACTCATGTTCAGACTCCGGTCGTCCGTTGGATGAATATACGTCCACCAGTCCTTGCAGTAGGTTCTGAAGAATTCTGGAACGCCTGACAGAATGACGACGCCGCCACCGTTGGCAATGAAGTCCTCAACCATAGCAACTTGTCTCGGCTCAACAGCCCAGTAGGCATGAAGCACGAGAAGATCATAACCCGTCAGATTGTCAGGTAAGTCACCGGCCAAATGCATGTCCAATCCCGATTGGTTAAGCACGTAATCAATCGATTGAGTCCAGTTTTTCATGTCTGTTTCACTTGGCCACGGCCCCCAGCTGGTTCCGTCAGTGTTTCCGTGAGCAAGAAAGTTATCTTCCCAGTCGATGAACAGGGTTGAATTGCCATTCTGAGCCGCCCATCTTGCACCGCCAGCCAAGAGAACTAGGGACGATGGAATCGTGGCAGGCGCAGAATCGATAGGGCTTAATTTCGGGGTGATCGCACTCTCAGAACCGAGACTGCTCAATTTCTGGCTATTTGAACCGGCAATCATTGGAAAAATCAATAGAGCAACGACTAACAGAATTGGCATTACTCGAAAAACATACTTATTCATTTACTTTCCCAGTTCACCTTGATTGTCAACCAATAGATAACTCTTTCGACAGAATTATCAATGCCGCGCATTCTCAAAACACTTTGCATGATAATGTCGTTCATAGCCTCTGTGGCTTGTTTTTACGATTAAGTTGTTCTGCTCGAATTCTGACCCACACCAAGCGCAAACGTGATCCGCGACGTTTGGATAGGCTTGCTTGTGTACTTAAACCAGATACATTCATTTGGCTTCTGACGTCGGCGCACAATCCGGTATAATGGTTCAATCGGTGTTCTCGCTGTCAAAATCAAGCCTCACATATGGTTATGACTGAAAAAAGGAGATTGCGGGAGAAGTCTCCAAACCAGACTTTAAGTAGTTACAATATGTGAGTCTTGTTTTTAATCCCGGGCCGATCATGAATCTATCGGTGAGACATCATGACTGCCAGAATCAGGGTTGCTTCAGGAACAAAGACAACGCTGGACACTGTCGGAGGCGATCTGATGGTTGGAAGGGATGCAATCGTCAGCGGTAGCGGAACGCGGGCTACAGTCAAAGTGCTCGGTGGCGTCTACTGCGAAGGAAACGACGTTTTTGAGTGTGACCTCTCAGCCGAGAAGCTGGAAGCAGAGGGCGATTTGGTAGTTCGCGGAAGCGTTACGGTAACGGATGAGGTGCGGGTTGAGGACGGTAAGATGGAAGTGTACGGCAACTTGGTGGGGAGACGCGTAGATGTCGACAACTCTTTGTACGTAAGCCAGGACTTGCAGGCTGACCGTGTTGATGTTGGTGGAAGCTTGAAAGTCGATGGAAAAGTGAAGCTGGACAGCGTAGACGTCGGGGGGAGTTTCGTGGCACGAGGCGAGACCGAGATCAAAAATGTGGATGTTGGCGGAAGCGTGGTCGTAGAGTCTAGGGCAAGCATCGAAGACTTGGATGTTGGGGGCACCGCGAGAGTCGCGTTCGGTAGAGTCTCGAGAGTAGACGTGGGAGGAAGCTTCGAATCCAAGGGCGAATTAGAATTCGGGAATATCGACGTAGGCGGAGCCGTACGCCTTGGAAGCAAAAGCAAAGGAGGAAAAATAGACGTCGGAGGCTCGCTGAGAGTTGAGGGCGACTTGGAATTCGAAGAGATAGATGTCGGAGGCCGAGTTGAGATATCAGGTTCAGGCGTTGGAAAAGAGATCGACGTTGGAGGAACACTTGAGATAGGCGGATCACTAAAACTCGCGGAGAGTCTAGAAGTAGGAGGCAGAGCCGAAGTTCACGATGAAGTTTCTGCCAAAACAATCGAGGCTGGCGGAACGTTGAATGCTGGAAAAGCAACCGCAGAAGACAGCATCAGGGTCGGCGGAGCGATCACAACCAGAGAAGGAGCAATAAGTCATTATGTCGAGATAGGAAGACGAGGCAGAGTTCAAGGACCGATTAGAGCCGACGAAGTCATCATCGGCAAAGATGCACGGGTCGAGAGCATCTACGGCAAGAAAGTGCTGCTTGAAACAGGTGCAGAAGCACGGGATGTTTATGGTGAGAGCATAACGATTGAATCACACTGCCGCATAAACGGTGAAGTCAAATATACAAAAGATCTGCGATTGGACGACCACGTCTCACTGGCCACAGAACCAAAGAAGGTAGATTCCCTTCCCCAATAACCAAGTGAAATTCTGCCCTAGGCGACACCGAGCGATCTAGAATCGCAGCGCACGCAAAGGTTATACCCACACTAGAGACGCGCCCATACCGGATAGACGAGAACTACACGATCACAGCAGCCTGGATCTTTCTCACTAGGCGTGATCCTTGTTCCCCTTCTTTGCGACGCTTGAAGACCACTCTTGAGCCGACCCTAAACTCCCATGCGGTTCACACTGTCAACTTCTCACTTAATTCCTGAGCCTGAGCTAGTTTCCTGTTTGAGCCGTTTCTACTTTAATAGGCGATTATTGTTTTCACTTTGGCTCAACGATGCCTGCTTGAACGTCCAGGATAATGATTAAGCTTTTCCGCGGTGTCGAGAATTATACTCCTTGCTTTTTGAACAATCTAGTGCATTGCCATCGTGAGGATGCAACGCTTGATGCAGGAACCGTTTTCAACGTGGGCACTTTGACTTAAGCAGCTTGTCTTGGCCTTTGCATAATCTATAAATACCTATGGAATATAATCTGAGCTTACTCAAGGTGAAATCTGTTGCCGGAAAAGGTTTCCAGTGGAATTAACGGGTTAGACGAACTGATCGGCGGTGGTTTTCCAGAAGGAAGAGTCGTTCTGGTAGTCGGCGGCCCTGGCTCTGGCAAGACAATTATGTGTAGCCAATTTCTCTACAAAGGAATCCAAGAAAACAAAGAGAACGGAGTTTTCATTAGTTTAGACGAAAGCAAAAAACACTACTACTCCGAAATGAAGAGCTTCGGATGGGATTTCGAGAAAGCGGAAAGAGAAAGAAAATTCTCTTTCATAGACGCGACTCGTATGTCGCGAGTGGCTATGCTGAAAGAAGCCATTTACAAAGAAGAGTCTAACAGCCTTCGAGGCAAGGCACTACCTGTCGACAGGCTCATAGGAGACATACAAGCAAAGATCCAGCAAGTTAACGCGAAAAGAGTCGTGGTGGACACGCTGGCAGCACTTGTCTACCGATTTCCAGACCCTGTCGAAAGAAGAACCACAGTCGTTGATCTGATTGAATCCCTCGCAGACTTGGGAGCCACGAGCCTTGTGACCACCGAACTGGGCCACTTAGGTCTTGAGCGAAGTGCATTAGACGAAGAGTTTCTGGTACATGGAGTCATAATGCTACAAACCCTGTTTTCGGGCGGAACCACGACAAGAGCGATGCAAGTCGAAAAAATGAGGGAAGCCAAAGTCAACCCGAGCCTTGTACCCTATTCGATAGACAAAAATGGCATAGAAGTCTTTCCAAACATGCCCCTATTCGGGGAAAAATAGCCGAATCTCGCATCCCTCTGCAATCTTTCTATCCATAGCGATTAACCCAAAGTTGACTTATCTTTCACCCTTCTCCATTTTCTTTTAGGAAGACAAGTCAGAGTCAAAGTGTGTTAAACCAGTAATTTTTGGACTTATGTTCCCCTGGCGTCCTTAAAACGTGCCATGGAAGGGTTCCCATCTGATGACCGAGTGGTGATCACAGGATGGAGGCATATGCTTGATCTGGCAGAAGCTTTCACTATCGAGTTCAGAAGAGCAGGGGCGCGTTGGTCCTTAAGCTGTTTTGATCTCAGCTCCACAACCAATGTCAAAGCCTCCGAGATCAAGGTCTTTCAATGCTGTCCTTGATCTCGCCAGGTCATCACATCTAACTAATGCGTCAATATCGGTGATTTCCCTCTTACTTCCATAACATGAAGCAGCTAGGACAAACGACAGACATGCAATATGAGGAGGAGACCCCCCCGCACGCAATAGGAAAAAGGGGGTTTCTATTCATGTTCTCCGAAGTGTTTGGCTACCATTGCTATGTCCTTGCCGTCCACCTTCCCATCAGGCACACCCATGATTGATCCTGTTATGTCGCAGTTTGCGTTCCATGTCAGCGGTTGTGGGCATTCTGGATAGCTGCCAAAGCACTTCGCGGCTACGGAAATGTCTTTGCCGTCGCATTTGCCGTCTGGAACGAAGTCCCAAACATTAGGCGTCCCACCCGTTAAATCGCCCAAGATGGACACAGTAACACTCAGACCTGTCATGTTATTGTCGATGATGTCTGTTTCGCCCAAGACCGGTCCTGCTGAGGCATTAATGATGTATCTCCCCAAGGCAAAACCAGATGTGTTCCATAAGACCGTAACAGTTGTAAAGTTTCTAGCCGCGAGCGTGGCTGTCTGCGCGGTTGCCAGGGTTGTGTTGGCCCAGCAGTTCACAGGGAAGGTTTCGCTAGACATTCCATAGTTCAGTATCCTGACACTCAAGAGGATGCACAGGCCTCGGTTCACGACTGCTTTTGCGTAGAGGTTTGTCATTCCAATGTCGTGTTGGTTGAAGGGTTTCGTCAGCGGATATCTATCTTTATTGTTGGTGGCAATCGTGTACCCGGCGTCGTATATGCCATCGCTTCCGACAACATCTTGGTTGGGACCATTTTTGACGTCGACACCGGAGTAGTCGCTCCAATAGTTGCCGCCTGAGGGGTAGCCGTTGTCCCAAGTGTTGCTTGCCGATGGGAGAGTTGTTTGAACATGGTTGTCGATAAAGTCGTTGTGGTAGATGACGTTGCCGTTTGAATTCGTGATGTTTACTCCTATGTAGTTTTCTGATATGGTGTTTGCGTAGATGATGTTTCCGCTGGATTCCAGATCTAGGCCAACGTTGACGTTGGAGACTATGATGTTTTTGTAGAACGTGTTGCTGGTTGAAGAAGCAGTCAAGTTAACGGCGATGGCGTTGTTCTGAAAAATGTTGCTGTAGATATTGTTGTTCACGGCGTTCGTTCCCATCACAGTTATCCCGTTTTTGTTCATTTGAGACATTATGGTCGAGTAGATCTCGCAATTGTTAGCGTTGACGATAAGTACTCCCTGATCCCAGCTGGTTATGGTAATTCCTGCAACGATAGTGCCTGATGCTCCGGAGAGTAGAGTGATGGCGATTCCAGTCCCGCCTCCTGCGAATACGGGTTCACTTCCCATTCTTCCGAGAATCGTTAGAGTCTTGTTAATGATCAGAGACTCATGATAGATGCTTGGAGCAATCGTGATGGTATCTCCTGGGTTGGCTGCGTCTATTGCACCCTGTATCGTCTTGTAATCTTCTGGAACCCTGATGACCGCACCAATAGCGTAGACACCATGATCCCATGAGCCTATGAAAACAACGCCATCGGCTATAGCAGGAGAGGAAAACACGTACGAGCTTGTCTTATATTTCCAGACAAGCCCTCCGAACACCGCATCCAAACAATAGACATTATCGTCGCCTGATCCAAAATAGACTTTGCCATCAGCAACTGCAGGAGAAGTCTCCATTCGATTGTCGCCGGTAGTATAGTTCCATATTTGAGCTCCTGTCAGAGCATCCAAGCAGTACGTATTGTTGTCCCATGAGCATATGTAAACTTTGCCATAAGCAACAGCTGGAGAGGAATGTAATACTGAGCCGCTCAGCTGGCTGGCCCACGTGAGTGTTCCGGCCATAGCATCTAGGCAGTAAACCTTGCCAATGCCTGATCCTACGAAAACCTTCCCATCCGAGACGGCAGGAGAGGAATCGACGTAGTATGCGTAAGTATTGTATATCCATAAGATGGTTCCCGTTAGAGCGTCGAAACAATAAACCTCACCATGGTTCGATCCAACGTAGACTCTGCCATAAGCAACGGCTGGAGAAGAATCAACCAAATCCTCAGTTGTGTAGTTCCAGATCCGCGCTCCGGACAATTCGTCCAAACAATAAATGTTGAAGTCTCTTGACCCTACATAGACTTTGCCCCCGACCACAGTGGGAGAGGAAAGCACATCATCGCCCGTTGTGTAGCTCCATATGCGCGTCCCAGATGAAGCGTCCAGGCAATAGATCTTGTTGTCTTCCGATCCTACGTAGACTTTTCCGTCAACGACGGCAGGAGAAGAGTACACATCGCCACCGGTTGTGTAGTTCCAGATCCGCGCTCCAGACAATTCGTCCAAACAATAAATGTTGAAGTCAATTGATCCAAAATAGATTCTTCCGCCGACAACAGCAGGGGTTGAATAGACCCAGTTGCCTGTAATGTATGACCAGAGTGTCCGGTTTGTTCTGGACCCAGGACCTTCGGTGTAGCCTGTCCCGGTTGGGTTGCCTCGGAACGTGGGCCAAGCGTACAACGTTGAGCCTGCATTCCACGTTTTCATGAGTGGAAAATGATCTCTGTTACTTTCGTCTATAATGTAGGGCGAATCCCCTATTCCGTCACTGCCTGGCTGATCCTGACTTGGACCATGATTCACATCTGTGCCATTGTATGTGCTCCAGTAGTTTCCCCCCGATGGGTAGCCAGCATCCCAGGAATCTACAGCAACGTTGTCTAGAACATTATTCGTGTTATTTACGAAGTTGTTATGGTAAAAAGTGTTGTTTCCCGAATGATCTAGGTAGACGCCGTACCAAATATTGTTTGCAATGTTGTTCTCATATATCGAGTTTAGGCCTGATCCGCCAAGGAATATAAGCCCGTAAGTGTTGCTTGTTAAATTGTTTCCTGCAAAGACGTTACCAGAGGAATTCCAAAGTGCGATACCGGCTGAGCCGCCAGCAGAGTTGTTTACGATGTTGTTTCCAGTTACGAAGCAATTGCCTGCATTTTCCACGACTATTCCAGACTGATTCCCAAGCGCATTTCGCAGAGTGAAGCCCGTGACGTTGACATTGCCCTGCGTTACGTGTATGACGTGACCGGCTCCACCCCCATCAACGATTGTGAGGCTTCTGTTTTCACCCACAAGCGAGAGGGTTTTGTTCACAACCACATTCTCGTGGTAGACACCATTGTAAACGTATACAGTATCTCCTGAATGTGCAGCATTTATGGCCCCTTGTATCGTTGCATAGTCCGTCGGAACCCTTAATGTTCCGGGTTCTCCCCTAGCTGGTTGAATAGTGAACAGGAACGTCAAGGTGTTTAGAATCAAAAGCGTCACAACTATTCCTACAAAAAGTTGCTTCTTCAATCCGAGCTTCCCCTCTCAGCACACTATACGTGCGATACCATCTGTATGAAGGTTTCGGTAGAATTCAATATTAAATTGAAGAGTTCATGTAAGAAATAAACTAATCTTCCCTTCAAGGGTCCACTGGAGAAGGAACAATCAATGTGGCTGGCCTTTTCGGTGTTTCTGCAGAGGCTTCAGTTCGAGCTCAGCCATCTGACCCACCTCTCAGTTGCCCTATTCTGTCCAGAATGGCGAGCGGGAGTTTCGCAGGGTTCAAATGAATTCCTGGTGTACGCGGTCTCAACTTCACCTGGTTCTCTCGATGTCCCAATGAACGAGTTTCTGAGATTCAATCTGATCAATCAAAGCTTCTGAATTCTTATATTCCGCGCAAAACACACCAGTATTGTGGCTGAGGATCAGTGGTTGAATCAAAAACTAACAAGATTCTTTCGCTGTTCTTGACTTTTTGTCTCTTGCTACCTATGTCTGGCTTCCGAATTAGTACATTCGTGTCATCGCCTCCCCATTTTCTCGGTAGCGAAAGCTGCTCGGCCTCTCAGAAAGCTGCTAGTGTAGCATATTCAGAAGACGCCAAAACTGATCAGAAAACCGAAGAGTCTTTCAACGGGAGTATAGCAGGTACCTTCCAGCAAGAGCGCCAGTTACTGCAACCTTCTTTTTCCTATTCATATTCTTCTGTGTTTTCGCAACACTTAATGTGTAAGAATCATGACATCTACTACAATCCAATTGATCCTACGACAATTTTCGGGCCGGGCGACATCAAAGCTGAATGTCTGACAACCGTCACAATCAACAATTCGATCGAGTTCAGATGGTACTACAGGAGCAATTCTTCCTACGCCTGGATTAGCTGCTACAATTGGAGCGAAAATGCGTTGCTTGGGGTCGGTGAGTACCACTATGCAGGGTTTCTGTTAATAGCTGGATATTGGCCTGGGATGAATTATCCGACAGCATACAAGGTTACAGTATACCTAGATGGTTATCCTTCGTTTAACGATTTTTTCGAAATAACCAATGGTGGCCCAAACAGTCCTAGAACATGCGAAGACATTGATACAAACGGCCGTCCAGTTAACATGAAATCGCGTTTTACGATAGGTGTGGACACGAAGATATGCAATTACTTGAGCTTCACCAACATCGCATACTTCAACGAAGAGCTTGAAGACTGCCACAACTTCACCGTTGCCTGGATTCAACCAAATGGAAGCACCTATGAAACACAATCATTCAGATTTGCCGATTACAAAGATGCTGACATCACTCGAAACTATTGGAAATACGCGTTCGTCAATGACAGTTTCATCTTCATCAATTCAAGCACTCCTGTTGGAAATTGGAAAATGGAGATCTACCTTGACGACTATTATCTCAACGGGACGTGGATCTCTTACGGACCAGTTTCAACTACGCCGTTCATAGTGGGAGAATTGCCTGCTGCAGATTGGACTGTTATGGTGTATCTTGACGGAGACAATAGTCTAGAAAGTGCCGCTATCGACACTTTCTTGAATATGGCAAGCGTTGGTTCCTCGCCTCAGGTGAACATCGTTGTACAGATGGATAGAATAGGGTTAGATAGTCGCTATGGCAATTGGACCGATTGCAGACGATTCTACGTCACCAAAGGTATGACTCCTACACCTGAAAATGCAACTCAGGATCTGGGCGAGGTAGACATGGGAGATCCTGAGACCCTGAAGGATTTTGTCAACTGGACAATAAACAATTATCCGGCGATTCGTTACTTCTTAGTGCTGTGGGATCATGGAGCCGGCTTCGTGGGCTTTTGTTTCGACGTTACAAGTGGGGGAGATGCCTTGACTCTTCCCAAGCTTAGTCAGGCTCTGAGCGGGCTTCCGGCAATAATAGACGCAGTACTCATCGACGCATGCAGCACAAGCATGATAGAGGCTGCTTATCAAATCAAAGACTATGCAAACGTGCTAATAGGACCAGAAGACCTTGGTTACGAACCAGCTCCATACGGCGATTACTTGTCAAGCCTAACCAGCAACTCGACCATGTCGCCGAATGCATTTGCAAGCGAAATAGTCACTGACTATATTAGATGGTGCTTCTCCATTTCAAACATTCAGAATGCAACGATGTCAGCAACCGACCTAACTCAGATTACAAGTTTGTCCGCAACTATCGACGACTACGGTCTACTACTGAAGGAAAAAGAGACTCCTTACCATGAACAGATAAGCCTGGCAAGAAGTCAGACTGAAGGATGTCAGGGACCATATGCAGGCCAGACAGGTTACTTCATTGATCTCTACGATTTTGCGAGGCTAACCTCCCAATACGTTTCCGATGAAGAACTCCAAACAGCTGCGAATCATCTTATGGCAACAGTCGGGAACACTGTAATCATGGCCGCCAACAAAGCCCGTCCAAACTGTCATGGCTTGTCGATATTCCTCCCAGATGAGAATGGAAAATACGAATCGTACGAGGGCGCATATGAAGAGACAAACTTTGCAGCCGATACGTTATGGAACGGTTTCATAAAATTCGACTTGTCTGGATGTGCTTTAACGATTCAAACGCCGCAGCTTCACGTTCCAGTGACGGTCGACAATGAGTCATATACGTCGGATGATAATGGAGAAATCCACGTTTTTATTTTACCTCAATATCATAATGTGAGTGTCACAAGTTCTTATATGAGTGGACCGGGGTCGCGTGCCATCTTCTTCCAATGGAATGACACCGACACCTCAAATCCAAGAACCTTATTTGTAAACGAGACACTAACACTAAGCGCTGAATACGTAACTCAGTATCGATTTTTCATGGACAGAAACTTCGGTACGACAGATCCAGACGTTGGAGAGCACTGGTACAATGCTTCCTCAAGCATCAGTATTAGCGCAGCGCCTCCGGCATCCACTTCTGTTGAACGGTTCGCCTCCCTCACATGGACCGGAAAGGGTGACGGCAGCTACAGCGGCTCTGATAATTCAGCCATTATAACCATGAATGAACCGATAAACGAGACAGCTACGTGGACGCATGAATATTTCCTAACTGTCACCTCTCCCCAAGGTCAAGGCTCACCCACGCCCACGAGCGGATGGTTCGGAGCAGGACAGCTTGTTATAATGTCTATCACAACACCTGTGCCAGGCGTAACTGGCACGCAGTACGTGTGTACTGGATGGAATGGAACTGGCAGCGTCCCTACATCTGGAACAACGTCTACTAACTTCACCATAAACCAACCATCAAGCATAACATGGAACTGGAAGACCCAATATCGCTTCGTGATAGGCACCGACCCCGCTGGAATAGGTTTACCATCAAAACCCTCTTCAGGTTGGTATGACGAAGGCAGTCTCCTAGATTGTGTCGCTCAGAACATAAGTGGCAAAATATTCGACCACTGGACTGTTAAAAGCCTCACAACTGGCCAACTGTCAGATTATGAGAACGGTATGAGCAAAATAACCGTGACCATAGACGGGCCATACGAAGCTCTGGCTCACTACGTGTCTACAGCTGCTTGGTGGGACAACCTGCTCAACCCAGAGAACCTACTAACAGTGCTGGTACTTGCAGTAGGGATACTGACTGTTTCTTTCCTTGGAGCTCTATGGATCAGAGCTCGCAGAAGAAAGAGTGACAAGAAAACAACTGGCCAACCTACAACGAAGGTTCCGAAACCAGAAGATTTTCTTCCAGATCGCGTTACCACCGGATTCAAAGATCTTGATAGCTTGTTATTCGGCGGATTGCCTAAGAATTACGCAGTTGCACTGACCTCGCCCTCATGCGACGAAAGAGATATGTTGATCAAGAGGTTTCTTGAAGCAGGGGCCAGAAATGGTCAAGTCACATTCTACGTTACGGTCGACCCAGGCAGTGCAAAATCCCTGGCAGAAGAGTTTCAGTCAAACTTCTACCTTTTCATATGCAGTCCTCGAGCAGACACAATGATAGAGAGTATAGAAACCTTACCTAACGTATTCAAATTGAAGGGTGTTGAAAACCTTACCGAAATCAGCATCGCATTGACCAAAGCTTTAGGCACTTTGGACGCTTCACTGAATGGTCCAAGAAGAGCCTGCCTCGGAATCATTTCCGACGTTCTGCTGCAGCACCACGCCGTTCAAACCAAGAGATGGCTAAGCGACCTCATTCCAGAATTAAGATCAAAAGGCTTCACCACTTTGGCAGTAATGAACCCCCAGATGCTTCCCCCAGAGGAAGTTCAAGCGATTCTGGAGCTTTTCGAGGGAGAGATCAGCATTCATGAGAAAGAAGGCCTTCGAAAAACTGTAAGAATCCAGAAAATGTACAATCAGAAATACTTAGACTGTGAATTGCCCCTGACAAAAGGAAAATGAGCTAAAAAAGCGCCGCCACTAGCTCAACCTTCTTTCTGTCTTCCGTTTAATCGCTTTTCCCGCGCGCTATGTTGGTGCGCGCGCAAAGACATAAGCTTGGTAGCTAAACACTTCGGAGAAAGCACCTAACGACAGTGCCGCGTTAACAGGTCAAATGATTTCGGCAAGAGGTCCATAATGACTTCAAAACCAGCTTTTCTAAGCGCGCGAGAGGCCTAGCACAGGTTAAGCCTAGATCACTAGCCATCTAAAATACACGAAAATCCGCTCTCTTCCTTTCGTTCTCTTCGAGCGCGATACATCTTGCACCGATTTCTTTTTTTCTTTTTTCAGCTGCTTGAGGAGATTTAAATTCCTGATCAGTCATTATGTGTTATGGAAAATAAGCCGATGAGGTGTTGGAACACCGATAATCCCATCTACATTAAGTATCATGATGAGGAGTGGGGCACACCCGTTCATGATGACAAGACACTTTTCGAGTTTCTGGTGCTCGAAGGTTTCCAAGCGGGTTTGACATGGGAGCTGATACTAAAAAGAAGAGAAGCCTTGAGAGAAGCCTTTGACGATTTCGATCCTGTGAAGATGGCCGAGTACACGGAGGAAGACGTGAACCGCCTGATGAGCAATCCTGCCGTGATTCGAAACAGAACAAAGATATCTGCCGCCATCAACAATGCGCGAAGATTCATAGAAGCCAAGAGAGACTTTGGCTGTTTCGATGCCTTCATATGGCAGTTCGTCAAGGGCAGAACCATCGATCATGCTCTCCGGGACTTTTCAGGTCTTCCGTCGGAGTCTGAAGAGTCGAGAATTATGAGCAGGGAACTCAAAAAGAGAGGCTTCAAATTCGTTGGGCCCACAATCTGTTATGCTTTCATGCAGGCCGTGGGCATGGTGAACGACCACCTGATCAACTGCTTCCGATATGATCAAATAAAACACCTGGCGTGCAAGGAAACAGAAAGCTAGAACAAAAAGAGGGATTGTCGATCGCTTGCGGTGCCCAAAAAACAAGCCTATTTCGCGAAACCAGCATAAACACTCGAATTCTTCGAAGGCAACAGAGCCATGGAAAAAAGAGATATGGTGTTCAGGTTTATCGTTAGACACGCTGAGTCGCGTGATACAGATGCAATGGAGGAGATTTGCAGACTCTCTTTTGACGGGTTGTACGGTTATTTTGCAATTCGAAGCTTACGTTTTTCTGATCACATATTGGTAAACAAGGACGGGCAAAAAGTCGTCGGCTTCGCAGTGTTGAAATCAGTTCATATCGGAAAGCGCATGTTGGGTAATATTCTATGGCTTGCGGTTCACCCCGAACTGCGAAGGAAAGGTGTAGCCTCAGGTCTGATAGAGGCTAGCATGGGATACTTCAAAGATCATGGAATATACAGCGTCTATGTTTCTGTCCGAAAGAGCAACTCTGCAGCACTTTTTTCATTCGAACGAAAAGGATTCATAAGGCTCGATTTCCACGAGTTGTTAAAACTCTACGGACACAGAGTCTTGGAGGTCTATTCGAAGTTGCACATAGTCCCTGGAGAAATTGTGTTGACAGCAACTGCCCAGTGAAAATAGCCATCCGCTGCCAAAAAGGCTGGGAGTTCGAGCTGAGATTTTATGATGGCACGCTCGATGACAAACCAGTTCATGCCGTGCAGCAAGAAATTGATGGGTGGCCTGCGTTTTGAACGATGGATAGGTTCACAAAACGTATCTCCCTATGGGTTTTTTGGTCTCAGACACTAGTTCTTATTTGCCCATGTTTTTTCTTTTTTCCGTTGAGAGAGTGCTGGTAACCGTAGGTCAAGATTTGTTTTTGGCAAGCGAACCTTTGTTCGTTGCTTTATTAGTTAGCATTGGCATAGAGCTTCAAAAAAGGTTCGAGGCGATCTCTTTTGGGTCATTATGGGTTCTTTGATGAGAGGGAGAGGAAAAAGTGGCAGAATCCTGAGGCTGTCCTGAAGAGTATTGGGTTGAAGCCTGGTTTCACCTTCGCGGACATCGGTTGCGGCGATGGCTTTTTCGCTATTCCAGCCGCAAAGGTCGTCGGTCAGAAAGGGCTAGTCTACGGATTGGACGTTGACGAGGATGCAATAAGCAGACTTAGCGAAAGAGCCCGAAGGGAAGGCTTAGTGAACCTGGTCTTGAAAGTTGGAAAAGCTGAAGAGACCGTCCTTTGTGACGGCTGCGCCGACATCGTTTTCTTCGGGATCGTCCTTCATGATTTCGAGTCTGTGACAAAGGTTCTGTCAAATGCTAAGAAAATGCTGAAGCATGATGGGCGGCTGGTCAACTTGGACTGGGAGAAGAAACCCATGGAAATTGGTCCACCGCTTCGCATAAGGTTCAGCGAGGAGGAAGCAGCCAGTCTGATCAAAGAAGCGGGCTTCAAGATAGAGACAGTTAAAGCAAACGAGCCTTATCACTACGTGATAATAGCCAGATCCTAGCTTAGCTCGTCTGACTAGCATTTTAGGCTTGACTGAAGAATTCGGCCAACTTCCTTGTCTCCGCGCGCCGAAGCGTTTCTGCGCACTTCTTGGGGTCTAAACGTTTGAATTCAATGCCCAGGTTCTCGAGCAACTTCTGAACGTCCTTTGCGATGTCGGGCGCCGCTAGAATGGCCCGAACTTGGCGATCTGCCCTTTCTCTTATCGCATCGACATATTTCGCAAGTTGAATCGCCGCTTGTTTGCCCGCTGTCTTTCGCTTAACCTCGACAACGACGAGCCGCCCATTCTTGTCCTCGCCGTAGATGTCCACGAAGCCAGGCTCAACCTTCTTCTCATAGCTTATCGGGCTAAAACCTTCTTCCAAGAGTGAAGGCTTGACTAGAATAGCCTTGTGCATGTCCTCCTCACTTGCGTAAAGCGAGAATTCTCCGGAGTCCACGAGCTCTAAGGCAGACATTAAATCGACCCTATCGAAAAACACTCTGACGGACTCTGGCGGTTTCTGCCTGACGGCGCGTATCTCCATTAGGCCATCCTTGGCCTGAGTGTGGAAAATGCATCCTGGAGGCTGCCAGTTTACTGGTTCATATCCTACGGAACGGTGAACTAGCAGAGAGCCATCCTCCTTGATGATTAGGACACGTTCTCCAGGCTCAAGCTTGGACTTTGCCCTTCCAGTATAGTGAACCCAACACTTTCCAACGACAAGAAGCATTCTATGCTGAGAAAGAGCCTCTTTGGCCATGTTCTCTGCTTCGTTTACGCTGGGATTGACCAGAACCGAGAAAGGCTTCAAGTTTGCCATCTTCTCTTTGCCCGATAGTTTATGAAGCCTTGTATGCACATAAGACTTCTGAGCTTGTATGGCCGAGTGGAAGAAGAAACGCGACATTATGCGAAGATATGATGCCACGGCACACATTTACGACGTCCGCTATGAACAGGAACAAACGGCAAAATACGTTGCCGCTCTGGAGAACTTGCAGAAGCAGGCGTTGGGCCTCGTTTTGGACGTAGGTTGCGGAACTGGACTGCTTTTCAGTCACATAAAAGACGCGTCGAAGAAAATCGTGGGGGTGGACATTTCCAGAAAAACCCTGCTCAAAGCCAAGCAACGGGCAAGAAACTCGGCCAACACTGAAGTAGTCTGGGCTGACGCTGACTTCATTCCCCTGCGAACGGACACGTTTGACCACGCGTTCGCCATCACTCTGGTACAAAATTCGCCAAATCCGGCTCAGACATTAAAGGAGATTAAACGAGTCTCAAAAAACGACGGCGTCATCACCGTTACCGGATTGAAAAAGATATTTTCAAAGGAAGATTTCCGAAGTCTACTCAGCGAGTCCGGATTACATACTGAATCTCTGAAGGATGAAGCGAGCCTGAAATGCTACGTCGCAATGTGCACGAAGATGCATCATTAGAATCATCAATGTTCAAACCAAACTATATTTTAGTGATGTTTCCAGTCAGTTTTCACAAACGTTAAAATAATCGGTTGCGCGCGCATTAGCAGAAGGATGTCACGTTACTGCTGTGTTGGCTCCAGGCAATGTCATCGTGGAAACCTGATTTTTCCCTCCTTGTCTCGATTGCTGAAAGCACTCGTGGATATTCCGGTATTATCTCTGGGCTTCTGGCTTCTTCTGGAGGTCTCTTTTTTCTGCGTACGATTAAAACTACTGCTCCTACCGCTATTACTATCGCCAATGCTGCTAGGATGTAGAGATAAATTGGTAGCGCTGGCGCTGCGGCATTATCCCAAACATTAGTCGAGTTATAAGAAAAAACTTGGCGGGCGTTGTTCATGATGTTGTTATGGTAGAATGTATTATTAGAAGAAGAATAAAGATCGATGTCCCAATAGAAGTTGTTTGCCATGTTGTTTACGCTTATGCTGTTATAAGAAGAAGAATAGAGCACGATGCCATCCGAGCCGTTTGTTATGTTGTTTCCGCTTACGTTGATGTTAGAAGAAGAACAGAGCACAATGCCGTACGTGTATGCTGTGATTTTCATGTTTTTGATTGTTACATTGCTTCTTCCCGTCAACTCTATTCCTATAGAGTATTGAGCTTGTAGTGTGCCTTGTAGCGTGTGGCCTGCTCCGTCTATTGTGATGTTGTCTCTTTGTATGATGATTGCGCTGGAATTGACTGGAACGTTTCCCGCGATGTTGTCTGTCAACGTGTAGGTCACGTTGTCAACGCGGGAAATCGGTGCTGTTGGCGGTTGTATGCTCCCGTCGGCCTGTATGTAAATGGGTTCGGTCCATGTATAATCGGACTTGACGGGTTGAACATCATGCGCCAATGCTAATGCGCTCAGTGCAAGCAAAGATAACATGATTATAGAAGCAGGTTTCCTGAACAATTCAACTCCCTCCTCTAGCCTCTAATTCACCATGTTCCGATAAAAAGTTTGTGAAAAAATCTCCTACAATCATTTTCATCGGAAGTTTCTATTCACTTGATCCATCCTGCCTGCATCAGATTCGATGGACCTAGAGCGCGCGCTAGGTGGAACTCTACAAAATCTTTAAACATCATCAAGGAGTATATGACGCCTCTCATCCTAGGGTGAAAATTAATGGTGTTCCTTTTGAATAGCTGGGTTGTCGTTGGCGACATTGACAGACACGAAGAGATAACGAAAAAGCTGATTTCACACTACAAGAAAATTGAAGAACTCAAGTCGTACAGGTATTTCGGCCATTTTGCGGGTCAAGACATGAGTCCTTGGGGTGGACGCCTAGAGATATTTGAATTTGAAAGTTATGCTGCCCTTGAAAGTTTTTTCAAGAAGTTCAACAAGAACGAGGAGGCTACGAATCTCTTGAACGAAGCCATGGCCCTCACAGATCACACTACAGTACGCTTTTCTCTCATGTCCGAAAGAAACCGTGAACTTTGGCTAGAACGAAGATAATCACGCGCGCTACCGATCCAATGTATAGGGGTCTGGCAAATAAATTTCCCGTCCGCGCTTAGTAAGTCATCTCACGTACCGTTCACCAGCGTCAACGGAGTACATCCCGTGTGAGCAGTTTAAGCCAGAGCTTGAATCAAATGTTCTTCCACAAGCAATAAGAACATAGTATCTAATAGTGCTCTATTGATAGGATAACGTGGAGAAGTCTTCTTGACATCTCTTGAGCGTGATCATGTTCCAAGTGCTCGTCCTATCACTGCGAAAGAGGTTCCGCTTGTCGATAGAACTGAAGAAATGAATGTATTGAAGGAAGCTGTTTACCGGGCGGTTCACGGCGAAGGGGGTCTCGTTTTCATTCATGGTGAGGCTGGCATTGGAAAGACAAGACTTGTCAGAGAGCTCGGTGCCTATGCACGATCACGTGGAGTGCAAGTTCTGTACGGCAGATGCCCAGCCCTATTTAGAATGGACGGTGTTCCCCCTTACATTCTCTGGAAGGAAGTAATCAAAGACTACCTGGAAACATGCACTCCAGAACAATTGTACAGGGTCATCGGCTATTATCCTGCTGAAGTCGCTAAGCTAGTGCCAGAACTCAGCCAGAAGCTCAGATCAATGCCACAGTCTCTTCCGATAAGTCCTGAACAGGAGCAAAACAGGCTCTTTGAAGCTGTCTCACAGTTTATCACAAACATTTCCAGAGAGACTCCCTTGCTCGTGGTTCTTGAAGATTTGCAGTGGACCGATCCATCCTCGCTTCTGCTATTGCACTATCTTGCTCGTGGCGTGCAGAAAACGCCATTACTTCTTTTGGGGGCTTACCGAAGCACTGACATTGACGCTAGGCATCCATTGTCTCCAGTTCTGACGGAATTGAACAGGGAACGCTTGCCGCAGTCTGTTTCCTTAAAGCGAATGTCTCTGAACGATATTTCGGAGATGATTAGGCAGATGTTGGAGCAAGACGACATTCCAGCAGAATTGTGCAAGGCGGTCTACGAGAAAACAAGAGGTAACCCCTTCTTTGCTGAAGAAGTGGTGAAGTCCTTGAAAGAGGAGGAAATCATCTACCGTGAACGAAACAGGTGGGAGTTCAAGGAAACCTCAGAATTTGAGTTTCCGGAAACCGTCAAGAATGTTGTGAAGGCGAGAATCAGCCGTTTGGACGAGGACTGCCAGAATGTATTGACGATGGCCTCCTTTGTTGGGAACGACTTCACTCTTGAGGCTTTGTGTGGAATCACTGGCATTGAGGAGAGCAAATTACTGGAAATCATGGATAGGCTGGTTAAAACTGGGCTCATTAAGCATAGGGCTGTGCGTGGGGAAGACGTGTGTTCTTTTGCTGATATTATCGTGAGAGATGTTGAGTATGAGGAAGTTGGCACTTTTAAGCGTAAGAAACTCCATAGTATTGTAGGAAGTACCCTAGAAAAAGTCTATTCCAAGAAGATTGATGAACACTTTGGCGAACTCGCCTTGCACTTCCTTGAGGGTGGAGACAAGGATAAGGCTCTTGTCTATTTCTTGAAGGCTGGAGAAAAGGCTGCAAGGATATATGCAAATAGCGAAGCTAGTTCCTACTTTCAGTCTGCTCTCACGCTTCTTGAAGAGAAAGAAGGCGAAACTCGGGAAAAAGCACGTGTTCTTGAGAGGCTTGGAGACATCAAAAGGCTTGTTGGAGAATATGACCCATGCATGAAACGTTGGAATGAAGCATTGCAGGTGTGGAAGCAACTTGGTGAAAAAGAAAAGGTTGCAGGACTGCACCGAAAGATGGCACTTACTCTTTGGCGGGATATTGGCAATACGGAGCAGGCTCGGGAGAATTTTGAGGAGGCTTTGAAGATTTTGGAGGCCGAACCTGAAAACGTTGAGTTGGCAGCCCTCTATGCCGCTAGAGCACATATGTCGTTCTTTACTGAAGATGTAACGAAGGCTCGTTCTTGGGCAGAAAAAGCCCTTGAACTCGCCAAAAAGCTGAACGCTTCTGAAGTTATCGCAAGCTCATATGTCAACTTGGGACTCGTGTTCAGTGCTACAGGAGAGAAGGAGAAAGCCCTCGAATGCTTGGAAAAAGCCTTGAAAATAGCCCTCGACAACGGTTACGTGACCGTAGCGGGGCGTGCTTATAACAACCTTGCACTAGATCTTCCAGCAGAAGAAAATGAACGAATATTAGATTGTTATGAGAAAGGATTGGAACTTGCAAAAAAAGCAGGAGTCATTGACCAAATATCTTGGTTTGGCATTATGTTGGCATCAAGGCATTTGGGCATGGGAAACAGTGACAAGGCTCTCACCTTGGCGGAGCAATCGGAATCATTAGACAGGAAGATAGGCAATTTGTTTAACCTTAGCAATTCCACATTTAATCTTGGAGCCTATTATCATTATTTGGGCGAATGGAACAAAAGCGAACAATACCTAAAGGAATCTTTAAGCATATCCAAAAAAACAAACAATGCTCAAGCAATCTCGCTTAGCTACGCATGGCTTGGATGGTCCTACTATGACAAGGGCGAATACGCCAAGGCCAAAGAATTCTTTGACGGAATGATTGAAATCAATGAAAAAAGAGGAGGAAAAGCCATCCAAATATCTGGTTATCAATGGCTTGCTATGGACGACATAGAACTTGGCGAAATTGACAAAGCAAAAACCCTACTTGACGACCTGCACAAGTTTGCTCACGAAAAACAAGATAAACTACTCATAGCCGATGAAAACGCAACGAGGGCAATGCTGCTCCGCGCAGAGAAGAAATGGAAAGAATCTATCGAACTCTTCGAAAAAAGCCTCCAAGAATACGAAGCTTTAGGTGCAAGACAATGGAACGTTTACTGGCTCGCCAAATGCATCCTCTACGAATATGCCCGCGTGTATTTGGAGAGAAACCAACCGGGCGACAAAGAAAAGGCCCGCGACCTGCTTAGTCAAGCCTTGGAAATGTTCCAGAAAATGGGAGCTAAGAAAGACGTTGAAAAAGTGGAAGCAAAATTGCTCTACATAGAGACAGGCAAAGTAGCCTCAGTGCCCAAGCCTACAGAACTTGTTTGTACGGGCTATGCAGATCTCGACAAGTTGTTGTGTGGAGGCCTGCTTTCAAGCAGCGCTGTGGTGTTGACCTCACCCTCATGCAAGGAGAGGGACTTGCTGATCAAGAGTTTTCTTAAGACAGGGGCAGAGAAGGGTGAAGTCACATTTTATCTCACGACTAGTGCTAGGGCAGCGAAAGCTCTCGCTGAAGAGTTTCAGTCTGGCTTCTACATCTTTGTGTGCAATCCTCAGGCAGATGCGATCGGTGAGAGTTCCGCTAACGTTTTCAAGTTGAAGGGTGTAGAAAACCTTACCGAGATTAGCATTGTTTTGACTTCAGCTATTCACAAACTGGACGCATCGCTGAAAGGCCCACGAAGAGCTTGCATCGACATAGTCTCAGATGCCTTGCTTCAGCATCATGCAGTTCAAACTAGGAAATGGCTGACCGCTCTCACCACGGAATTGACGTCAACAGGCTTCACCATTCTAGCAGTAGTTGATCCGCAGATGCACCCTCCAGAGGAGCTTCACGCCATTCTAGGGCTGTTTGATGGAGAGATCAATATCTACGAGAAAGGGACAGAGCAGTTCCTAAGGATCAAGAGGATGAGCAACCAGAAATACTTGGAGGACGAGCAGCTTCTGAAGAAAGGAGACTTGCACAGGGAGGGATAACAGCGCGCATGTGTGTTCCTAAAATGGTGTAAAATGGTTTTTATTCTTATTTTTTGATTTGAGGGCAGTCTTGAGCTTCGCATCCCTTTTTGGCTTGCTTGCAGTACCCGCCTTTTTCAAATCTGCAGAGGTGTTTGAGGCGAGTGAAGGGTAAAGACACGATTTCAATAAACGGATCTGAGAGAGCGGCGGAAACCTGCTGTCGCACTCTTTGCGGGATGAGATAGGGGAATCTTGGCCTTCCCATCCCCGTTGCAGGCGTCTTTTCCTTCACCACGAGACCTTGATTTGCCAAATTCTCAAGGTGCAGCCTCAGCGTGTTATGGCTAATGCCTGTTACATCCAATAGTTGGATGAAGACCCTAGGTTTGCCGTCCTGAAACGCGATCAAGATGGCCTCATCAAACGGATCCACGGAACGGCTTATGTTGAACCGCACTTAAAACCATTTTTGACCAATTTCGGAACAGGCATGCGCGCTAACCTATCCACTTTTCTGATACCTCAACCGACTGTACCTTCCCGTGCACGCAGGCACTCATAATGTAACCGTCGTTAGCGTCGCACAGCGAAGTTTGCTATCTTGACTGTTGTCTTTCAAGTCTAGCGGTTTTTTTCTTCTTCCGCTTCTCTTCTCTTTCTTTCTTTTTCAACGGTTTAGGCTTTCCTGCGTCTCTTGTTTCTCCTCTTATGCTACTCAAGCAATTGCCTCATTGTTCACACAAGAAGACGAAGCATCTTAATTTTTTTTCCCTAAAACAAAGCAAACGCCCTAGAAATACTTAGGTGGGGCCTCGAACTGAAGCGTACTCCGAACTTGCCGAAAAATCGGAAAAAAGCGCCAGAAATAGCTTGCCAGGTCGCTGCTTCCGCTTCGGTCCGATACTCTGTCGCTGATAGTTCGGCCAGTTAGATGGTCTTTTCCTATGCAGCGGACTATGAGCGAACTCGACTGGCAGCCGATACTTCGACTATTTCGAAAAAAGCGAACTTGGAAGCGTGTCGGGAGACTTAGGATGAACGCTGATATTCTGATTCATCAACCGATCTTTCACAAGGGCCGTATAAACCGAAGACTTCACAGAACCTGTAATTCATTCAACAGGTGATCGATGTCGGTTCACCGTCGCACCACGATTGCTTAAAATTGTTTGAACTAACTGATTTAAAACGTCAGGTATCTATATATTAAAGAAAATGCAAGCCTATCTAAAATGCGAATTTCCCATCGAGATAACTTTGATTTGGTGTTCAGTCGATGCCGTTAAAAACCATTAAGAACGATACGGCTGAAGCTCTGACATTAGAATGGGTTTTGCATGTTAAAGATTACAAGCTTACTCTTGACAAGAGTCACTGCGTAGGCTGCCAGATCTGCAGCTTGGCATGCCCAAAAGAAGCCATAAAAGTTGAGAAACAACCCAAAACCATGGGCCAGAAGGCTGAAAAAGCTAAGATTGACGTGGACTTGTCGAAATGCACCTTCTGCGGGATATGCGACGTGGCTTGCCCGTATGGCGCGATTAGGGTAACAGTAGATGGCCAACATATTCTTTCCGTCGTGGAAAAAGAAAGCTTCCCACAGCTTGTCCGCGACATCCAAGTAGACCAGGCGAAGCTTCAAGGAAACGCGACGGAATGCGAAGACGCATGCCCTATAGATCTGATTAAGACCACGTGGCTGACTGCCGATGGAAAGACCGTGGAGAACCTATCAGCGCTTACTGAGCAGGAAAGGCAAGGAGTCCATGCTCAGGTTCAGATCGACAAGGAACACTGCCCATGCTGCAGAATATGCGAATTCAAATGCACAGAAGGCTTAATCCGCGTGAAGAAATTCCTCAACGGAAAAATGGACATTCACGATGAAAAATGCCCTGAAGGCTGCACAGACTGCCTAGACGTCTGCCCAGTCACAGGGGCACTGTACTTGTCCGAATCAGACAAGAAGGTGCACACAAATGAGACCTTCTGCGTCTACTGCGGAGCATGCAAAGTTGTCTGTCCGGTAGACGCAGCCTTAGAACTGAACCGGACCGGCATCAACCATACGCCCGTACGCTCAGGTGCTTGGAACAAGGCTCTGGAGAGGCTGGCCTCACCAGTCATCGTTGCCAAGGAGCTGAAGTCTAAGCGTTCTCTGAAAGCCACAGAGTCCGTTAAGAGACGAGTAGGGTTGAAGGTGAACTAGTGTGCCGCGAAAAGCGTCATCCAAGAAGACTGAAACGAATAGGGAGATCAAGCCAAAGCGTAAGACTGGAACCCACAAAGGGCCACGAATCGGAGTATTCGTCTGCCAGTGTGGCTCTGCGATATCCTCAGTCATAAATGTTGAAGACTTGACAAACTACGCGAAGACGTTGCCAAACGTTGTTTATGCTGAAAACATGAACTATCCGTGTAGCCAGCAGGGCCAAGAAGAAATCAAGACAGCGATAAAGAGGAACAAGCTTGAGCGCGTGGTCGTTGCAGGCTGTTCGCCTAGGCTATATGAGCCAACTTTTCAGCGGTGTGTTTCACAGGCCGATCTGAACCCTTGGCTCTTTGAGATGGCCAACATCCGTGAATTCGACTCATACTGCCATCAGGCCTCGCCGAAAGAAACTGCTGAGAAGGCCAAAGACATAGTCCGAATGGCCGTTGCGAAGGCAAGAGTCCTTGAGCCCCTGCAGCCCATCGAGTTGTCTATGACGAAGAAGGTCATGGTGATCGGCGGGGGCATATCGGGCATAAACGCGGCTTTGGATCTCGCGGACATGGGCTTCGAGGTCTACATGGTTGAAAAGACGGAAACCATCGGTGGCTACATGGCGCTTTTGGACAAGACGTTCCCCACTCTGGACTGCAGCATCTGCATTGAAGGCCCAAAGATGGTGGATGTCGGAAGGCATCCGAACATTGAGATAATATCGTTCGCTGACGTTCTGAAGGTTGACGGGCACGTTGGCAACTTCAAAGTCAAGATAAGGAAAAACCCAAGATACGTGATAGCCGGGAACTGCACGGGCTGCGGCGAATGCAAAGATGCTTGCCCGATCGAGTATCCTAACTATGCTGACATGTACTTGGGCGTGAGAAAAGCGATTTCCGTTCCTTATGATCAAGCTGTCCCGCTCATCTACACGATTAACCGCGACTACTGCATCGAATGCTTCAAATGCGTAGACGCCTGCGGAGCCCGTGAAGCAATAAACTTCGACCAGAAACCCGAAGAAATAGAAGTCAACGTCGGAGCCATAATAGTCTCAATAGGTTATGACATGTTCAACCCCAAGGGCATGGAATGGACAGGCTACGGCAAATACTACAACGTCTTCACGGCCCTCGAGTTCGAACGGCTCATCCTGGCAGCTGGACCAACGGCCGGCAAAGTTGTCCGAGCCTCGGATGGACAGAAGCCCCACACTATCGCTTTCATGCAGTGCGTGGGCTCTCGGGACATCAACAGGTACGAGTACTGTTCAAGCTTCTGCTGCATGTACACTCTGAAGCATTCGGTCATGCTTAAAGAGAAGTACAAGGACGCGATCGACGTCTACGTTTTCTTCAACGACATGCGAAGCAACTTCAAGGGCTACGAGGAATTCTACAACCGAGCACAGAAAACAGGCGTCAAATTCATCAGAACCAAGCTGGAAAACCGACGAATAACCGAAGACCCAGAGACCAAGAACCTAACGGTCTACGCTGAAACAGAAGACGGCAAACCCGTCTCAGCCAACGTCGAAATGGTAGTCTTGGCAAACGCTGCCATATCCGCCTGCACAGCGCCGGAACTGGCAAAAATCCTCAATCTACCACTCAACAAAGACGGCTTCTTCGTAGAATGCCAACCAAAAATAAGACCCACGGACACCGATGTCCCCGGAATATTCCTTTCAGGCGCCTGCCAAGGCCTGAAAGACATACCGTACAGCGTCGCTCAGGGCAGCGCCGCCGCAGCACAAGCCGCAAGCGTGCTCAGGAAGGATTCATGGCTCGTCGAACCCATAGTCGCCAACGTAAATGAAGAACTATGCAGCGGCTGCAGAGTCTGCGAATCCGCATGCAGCTACAACGCGATCAAGGTTGAGAAAGTCGGCGATAAAGAACTGGCGAAAGTCACCGAAGGTCTCTGCCGAGGATGCGGCATATGCAGCTCAGCCTGTCCGATGGATGCCATAAAGATGCCGAACTACTCTGACAAGCAGATTACTGCCCAGATAGGCGCCTTAATGGAGAAGGAGGCTAAGACGTGAGCCAGGAAAAATCTGCCAAGCCTGAAGAACTGCGAATAGGCGTCTACATCTGCTACTGCGGCCTCAACATTGCCGGCACCGTCGATGTAGAGGACGTGGCAAACTACGCTCGAACCCTGCCCGACGTGGTTTACGTCAAGACCAATCGCTACACGTGCGCTGATCCCGGCCAAGAAGAAATCAGAAAGGGAATCAGGGAACACAAGCTGAACCGCGTAGTCGTGGCAGCATGCTCCCCGAGAATGCATGAGCCCACTTTTCGACGAACCGTTTCCGAGGCTGGATTGAACCAGTATCTGTACGAGATGGCGAACATCCGCGAATTCTCATCTTGGTGCCATCAAGGCACCCCTAAGGAAGCCACGGAAAAAGCCAAAGAGCTCGTGAACATGGCCGTGGCAAAGGTACGATTGCTTGAGCCTCTTGACGTTTTTGAAGTTCCCGTAACGAACAAAGCGCTGGTCGTCGGCGCCGGAGTAGCCGGGGCGAGCGCAGCGTTGGACATTGCCGACATGGGCTACCAGACCTATCTTGTTGACAAGGCCGAAACGATCGGCGGCCACATGGCCCAATTAGGCAAGACTTTTCCAGTGTTCGAATGCTCCAACTGTCCCCAGCAGATTCACTGTCCAAGATTTTCGTGCGTTGCAACGCGGATAGGCGCGGTGGCCGTTCACCCAAACATCAAGCTACTCACGGGTTCTGAAGTCAAGAAGGTCGAAGGCGTCATCGGCAGCTACAAGGCCGAGGTGCAGACAAGACCCAGATACGTCGACGAGAACAAGTGCACAAGCTGCGGCAAATGCTCCGAAGTCTGCCCCGTTGAAGTGCCCAGCAAGTTTGACGCAGGCGTGCGAAAACGAAAAGCCATCTACACGCCCTTCACTAACGCGACGCCTAACACGTACATCATAGACAAGGACACGTGCCTGCACTTTAAGGATGGAAGCTGCAGCAAATGCCAAGAAATCTGCCCAGTGGGAGCGGTGAATTATGAACAGCAGCCTAGCCAGCAGGCACTTGAAGTCGGGTGCATCGTCGTGGCAACAGGCTACGACGTCTACGAGCCTTATGACCTGCCAGACTATGGCTTCGGCAAGTACAAGGACGTCATAACGGCCCTGCAGCTTGAGCGCATCATCGACTCTGGCACGCAGGTGCTCGGGACGCTTTGGAAGCCGTCAGACGGGAAGATGCCTCAAAGCCTCACGTACATTCAATGTGTGGGCTCACGCGACCTCAAAAAATACGAGTACTGCTCAGGCTTCTGCTGCATGCTCACGCTGAAGAGCGCCGTATTCCTCAAAGAAAAGTACGGCGACAAACTGGACATCAACGTCGTATTCACGGACATGCGAGCCAACAAGAAAGGCTACGAAGAACTGTACCGAAAAGCTCAGAACCTCGGCGTGAACTTCATCCGCACAAAGCTTCTGGGCAGAAGAGTCACAGAAAACCCCAGCTCGGGAAAACTCATCGTGCAGGCTGAAAGGGAAAACGGTGAACCAGTCGAAGTCAAAACAGACATGATCGTCCTGGCCACAGCCGCAACCGCAGCGCAAGGCTCAGACGAAGTAGCCCGAGTGTTCAACATCAGCCGAGGAAGCGACGGCTTCTTCATGGAAAGCCATCCGAAGCTGAAGCCCATAGACACACCGGCAGACGGAGTGTTCGTGGCAGGAAGCTGCCAAGGCCCAAAAGACATACCCTACAGCGTCTCCCAAGGCATGGGCGCAGCATCCAGAGCAGCCACAATACTGTCGCAGCCAAAATGGAAGATCCAACCCATCGTGGCCCAAGTTGACCCATCAAAGTGCCGCAACACAAAAGCAAAATGCGGACTATGCGCGAAAGCATGCCCGTACGGTGCAGTCAGGGCTCCAGAAGGACAGGTTGCAGAAGTCTTCACGGCCATGTGCCACGGCTGTGGAACCTGCGTAGCAGAATGTCCGGCTGACGCGATCACGCAGAGACATTTCACTGATGCGCAGATCATGGCGCAGATAAGAACCGCCCTGGAAGAAAACCCAGAAGAGAAGATTCTAGGCTTCTTGTGCAACTGGTGCAGCTACGCTGGCGCAGACTTGGCGGGCACGAGCAGGTTCGAATATCCGCCGACGATCAGGCCTATTCGTGTGATGTGCTCCGGCAGAGTTGACCGAGACTTCGTGCTCGAAGCCTTCAGACTCGGCGCCGGCATGGTCCTAGTCGGAGCCTGCCACTTACCATACGACTGCCACTACATAAGCGGGAACTACAAGATGAAAGCCAGGATGGATGCTCTGGCGCCGATGCTGCAGAAGCTCGGAATGAGCCCAGAAAGGTTCAGAGTCGAATACGTCTCAGCAGCCGAAGGCGTAAAGTTCGCAGAAGTAATCAAGGACATGACAGCGCAAATGCAGGCTCTGGGCAAGGAGAAAATCAACGCTGAAAACGCGAAGATGAAGCCGATACTGGAGAACATGGTGAAAAGAAAGCAACAACAGGCAGGTTAAGCCGCTTACTTATTCTTTCTCATTTCCTCATTCTGACCGAGCCTTTGGTCGAGGCGTATGAGAATCTGGCGAGTTGGCCTTTACCTATTGGGGTGGAAGGCGCGAAGAGCCTGGTCTCCCCCGTGATTTTTCAACCTTTCTGCCGAGTCTTCATGCATGCGGAGGATTGAAAGTGTTGAGCTGCAATTCTGACGGTTGAAACGTTCAAAATGCGCTACCTCTCTAGGCTTCAATGTATCCTGAATATTCGATCCAAATATGCCGCCTGCAACGTTTCCTCAAGATGATCTGTTTTGGCCTTTTGATTTCGACAAGTTTTAAATCTCAGTTGACCGAGAAAAATGGCTGATTAAAGGCGGATGCAATCTGTGTTTCCAACAAGGATTATTAGCGTTATGATTTGTGCCGTCTTGTTCAGTTTCGCACTTCAGGCTTCAATGTATGGGACTTCAGTTTCAAAGAAGAACGTCTTTGCAGTGGTCGATGCGAGTTCAGGAATGTCCTTGTCAGGCGTGCAGGTCACGGCTTTTGGATCCGGAGGTTTCGGATACGCGAGCACGGATAACAATGGACAATTCAATATTACTAACGGTCTCACATCTGGAAATTACACGGTGGTAGCCTCTCAACAGGGTTATCTCAATGCCGAAAACGACAGCATAATGGTTACTGCAGGATCCGAGGTTTCAGGCGTAACTTTATACATGAGCCTCTCGGGTGGAATCTTTGGAAGAGTCACCGACAACGTTACCGGCTACGGCATACCGAACATGTCTGTCTTTGCGTCGCCCAGCTATGGCAACACAACGTACTTTTCGTCAGGCTTGACTGATTCGTTCGGAAACTATGGAATCTTGACTAATCTTGGAACAGGGACCTACAACGTCAGCGTACTTTCGCCGCGAGGATACGTCGGAAAGACGATTGGACCAGTCTCCGTGACGGCAGGTTCCAAAACAATGGAGATTAACCTATCTCTGCAACACTCAGGAATCATATCGGGCAGAATAACCACGCCGGGAGGCCAGGGACTGGCAAACCTAACGGTAACGGCGTATACTAGTACATCCACTTATTCTGGAAGCGGTCAGACGAATGCTACAGGCTATTACATGATTGCAAGCGGACTGGGAACTGATTCTAACTATACGGTGAAAGTGTACTCACTGTCACCAATCGCAGCCAACCTCACTAGTGGCATAAGCGTCATTGCTGGTCAGGAAACTTCCGGCGTTGACCTTGAACTCACTATCCTAGCTCCGCAGCCCTCGGGAATAATCATGGGAACGGTCACGGATACCAATAACAAACCTCTAGCCGGTGTTCAGGTTACGGCAAGCGGAGACACTACTTTCTCATTCGGAAGCGCATCAACGGATCAAAACGGAAACTACGTGATCTCAACGAACTTAGCAACCGACACTTACGGCGTGACTGCATCGGTCAACGGATACATAGCGCAGATCATCATTGGACAGAGTGTCACAGTCAACCAAGTCACCACAGTGAACTTCCACTTGCAAACTATTCCAGCAAGTCAATCTGGAAGAATATCAGGCACAGTGAATGGAGACTCGAACCCAATCACCCCTGAATTTCAATATCCACTAGCCATGATCCTGATTGCAACTCTGGCCGCCTTCGCCATCGCCAGGTCATCCAGCCGCAAAACCAATATACGATAGGCTTACAGGAAAACAAAACGTGAAGTTAGCACAGGATCAAAAGCCCCCGTTTTTCTCCCAACTAGAGCACTATTCGCAATTTACCTTTCTGAAACTCACGGTAAGGATCGTACCAGAAAAGAATATCAACGATGCCCAAAGAATAGATTGAGGCACGGCGTCCATGCAATTAGGGTGGTAGTGATTGTCTGAGTCTTCGTATGGTTTTGACCCTGAGATTCAAAGCAAAGCTAAGAATTATCTCTACAGCGGACTGCGTGTGTCCGTGTTCAAAGGCATAGTGCTACTAGTTTTGGGGTTGCTCGCACTCAGCCTGCGGCTTTCTAATACCTTGGAGAATTCGATTCAAGCATACGTTTCTGACCGGTCGCTCACAGTGGCTCTGTATGCCTTGATCGGTTATGTTGCGTTCTGGCTTGTCTCGCTTCCCTTCGACTGCTACGACGGATACGTCTTAGAGCACAAGTTCGAATTGTCGACTCAAAGTCCACGTGGATGGTTCTGGGACAACGCGAAGGTTTCAGTTTTGTCACTGCTCCTTGTTCTTCTCTTCGTTGAAGGAGTCTACAATTTTATGTGGCTCAACCCCAGCTACTGGTGGGTATTCACTTGGCTTGTGTCGGCCTTCTTCATCGCCCTCTTCATGTACGTGGCGCCAGTATTGATAATGCCTCTCTTCTACAAGTTCCCTAGATTAGAAGACCAGGATTTGCTGAACCGCCTTACAAAACTTGCCGAAAAGGCCGGAATAAAAGTCATAGGAGTCTTCGAGATGAAAGCTGGAGCAAAAACGAAGAAAGCTACTGCGGCCTTGACTGGAGTAGGGAAAACACGTAGAATGCTGCTAAGCGACACGTTCCTATCGAACTTCTCGAAAGAAGAGACCGAGAGTGTCATGGGACACGAGATCGGGCATCACATATACGGTCACATCTGGAAACTCACTGTACTATTCGCCGGAGCTCTTCTCCTCATGCTTTTCATAACAAATCTGATACTACAAGGCAGTTCCAGATTCCTTGGGAGCGTTGATTCTGCTTCGTCTCTTCCGTTGTTGGCCTTGACGTTGGGGCTGCTATACGCCTGTTCTACTCCTTTGATGAACACGCTCAGTCGGTGGGCTGAAGGCCAATGTGACCAGTATGAACTGGATTTAGTGGAAAACCCAGATGCTTACATATCTGCCATGACAAAGCTTTGTGACCAAAACCTAAGATACGCCTATCCGAACTCGATAACAGAATTCTTCTTCTACGATCATCCATCAGGGAAGAGAAGAATCGACCGCGCACGAGCCTACAAACGAGCATACAATTCAAATTGAACTTCTTAATGGTGTCTTTGGACTTAAGAAGTCGAATCCTTTTGTCATATTCATGAGGCTATGGCATATTTGGCAAGCGTTGATTACTTGGAGCCCTTTTTCCATTGTTGTCCATACTCTACTTGCTACCGAAATGTAGTCTGCCTCTTTCAGAGCCTCAAGATACTTGGTGCATTGGGCCGAACTCAACTTCACCTTGTCAATCAGGTTGGTTTTCTTGCTTCCATATTTGGCAACGGTGAGAATACCCACGATTATGTCCTGGCGTCCCCTTCGCCAGGCTCGCACTTCAGGGGGCTAATCCATTCGCTTTTCTCGGTTCTCGCCTTCACTTTACATGCTTCCTTGTAATACAATAATAGTTCTAGACAAATAATTTTCGGTCTCTTAGAATGGCTGCCATGGACAACCATCAAAGTCAGACAGGTTGGATTGTTTCTCTCGCAAGACTGGGTGGAGCAATCTGCAACGCTGAGAATAGCGGCAAAACTGGACCACAGAATCTATAATAAGCTTCGTCGCTGAAATATCCGCCGTTGGGAAAAATGGAGTTAAAGAGAACTCTAAACCTTTTCGACGCCACTGCAATCGGTATCGGAGCAATAATCGGTGCAGGAATCTTCGTCGTGCTAGGTATTGCAGTGGGATACGCAGGACCAGCAGTCATTATTTCGATGCTCATCGCAGGAATCGTTGCTCTCTTCACTGCACTTAGCTTTGCCGAACTTAGTTCAGCAATTCCCAAAGAGGGGGGAACGTACCAGTTCGCCTACGAGATGGTCCACCCCTATTTCGGGTTCATATCGGGTTGTTTATGGCTGTCCGCACAGACTGTGGCCGGGACAGCAATAAGCTTGGGGTTGGCAAGCTATTTTGTGGCGGTTTTTCCGGCGTTAGCAGGAGAGTTGAAAATCGTCGCGGTTTCAGCTGCGCTGATCTTGACGGTTCTCAACTTCGTTGGGATGAAATATTCAGCCATAGTCAATAACATTTTAGTCGTGACAAAAATCGCCATCCTATGCCTATTCGTCGTAGTCGGAGCCTTTCAGATTCACCCGCAAAACTATTCTCCATTTGCCCCAAACATTTGGGGAATCTTTCAGGGAGCCGGGTTCATATTCTTTGCGTATCTAGGTTTTGGAAGGATCGCAGCGCTGGGCGAAGAAGTCAAAAACCCAAAGAAAACATTGCCCCTATCGATCCTGTTTGCACTGGCAGGCTCTGCAATTCTCTATGTGGTAACGGGGCTGATAACGACAGGCCTCATACCATACACGAAACTCGCCGGATCAGGGTCTCCGATTGCTGACGCCGCAAAGTCAACTGGAAACTTCGGGTTATTCGCAGTTGTCTCCTTCGGAGCCTTGGTTGCCACCGTAAGCGTCCTCCTAACAAACCTACTCGGCTTGTCAAGAGTCTCATTTGCCATGGCGAGAAACGAGCAGTTCCCAAAGATCCTGGCAAAAATCCACTCGAAATTCGGGACACCTTATGCTTCGATCATCATCACAGGAGCCGTTATGGCAATTCTAGCATTGATTCTAGACCTGAGAGAAAGCGCAGCAATAACAAGCTTCTCGATGCTGTGCACTCACATCATCCTTCACACTTCTGCAATAAGACTCAGAAAGAAAGTCCCAAACATGACCACTTTCAAGGTCCCCTTCTTCCCTCTGATCCCCTGCCTCGGTCTAGTCAGCTGCGTCATTCTCATGTTCTCCTTGCCCGAACTCGCCTGGTTCGTCGCGGCAGGAATCACAATCGTAAGCTCCGTATACTACGTGCTCCAGAGAAAACAGCAGAACTCAAACAGCTCCCATCCGTCTGAATAAACGGGGCTATCCCAAGAGATAACCGAGTCTATGGTGGCGACAAGCTATTTCTTCTAGGTTTTGCGCAACTCCTCTTTCAGTCTATCATGAAGTGACTTCACTTCTCCATGACTCGCAAACTCGATCTTCGTCTGAAGCCTGACCTTCAAACCGAGATCTACCAAAAAAAGATAAAGCTCTTCTCCAGTAATTTCCTTTACTTCACCTGATAAGGCAAGTTTTACCAGCAGTTCTTTTATTCTGGTCATAACTTCTGGAAACTGATGACTTGCAGAGTTGAAGACTTCCCATGCTCTGCCTTTGAAAACTCTATTCAAGATGTCATCAGCATTCGGCTCCTTGGTCTTGTTTTCTTTTATCGCCATTCTTTTCTGAAGCTGTAGGTATCTTTTTCGTCTCATGGCCTCTAATTCCAAGTCGCTCATGCTTGGTCAGAAACAAGTATCAAATTGATAAACGTTCTCAGCCGACGGATATCTTCTATTCGTGCCCTTCTTCAACGACCATGTTTTCAAGAGTGCCTATCTTCTCAATTTCAATCCGCACGCTGTCACCAGCATGCAAAAACTTTGCCTGAGGTTTCATTGCAAAACCGACGCCGGAAGGAGTACCTGTGGCAATAATGTCACACGGTTCCAACGTCATCACACGGCTCAGATGGTGCACTATTTCATAGACATCAAAGACCATGTTACTAGTGGTCGAATCTTGCCGAAGCTCACTGTTGACCCACGTGCGAATAGAAAGGTTAGAAACGTCTTGAAGCTGGTCCGCTGAGACAACGCACGGGCCTGTTGGGGCGAAAGTGTCAAAGCCTTTCCCTCTTGTCCACTGTTTATCCTTGAACTGAATATCACGGGCTGAAACATCATTAAAAATCGTGTAACCAAAGATGCATGCCGAAGCCTTCGAGACTGAAACATTTTTAGCATGTTTTCCTATGACGACGGCCAACTCAGCCTCATAATCGAGTTTCTTGACAAAACTGGGCTTCACAATCTTTTCGTTAGGACCAATGATCGCCGTGTGAGGCTTCATGAAAATTACCGGCTCATCAGGGATCGTCCCGCCTGTCTCTGAAACATGATCTCGGTAGTTCAAGCCCAGACAGATTATTTTCAGGGGAAAAGCAATCGGCGCCAGCAGCCTAACCTGATCGGCAGGCAATGAAGCATCGGCCATCTCTCTTTTTGAAGTATGCTCAAGCAAACGCTCTGCCCTTTCTAAAGCGCCAGGTCCGAGAGCTATGAAGTCGCTAAGCGATGGTGGAAATTCCATTTTATAGGCTTCAGCCAGCCTGTGCAAGTCTACTGCCTTGTGCGATATCAAGAATCCGTAGCATTCCACGTTTTCATGTTCACTTATTTTCGAAAGGTAGCGAACCAATTTCATCGATTTAACCCTCTTTTGACCCCATCCATCATTTCAGCGCGCCATGCTAAGTCTACACCGACTTCTGACAAACTACCACCATTCTAGAAGGTGGCCCGTCCAGATTTCCCTCCGCGTTCCCTGTCATTCCAGTATTCTCTTGTGCGTAGATACTGTATTTTGGCTTTCAAGAGGTCCATGTAGAACTCGTCTTCTTTCGCATGCATTTTTCCAAGAATCCTGGAGGCAGTTTCTGGGCCGACACCCCTGGTCTCTAACGCGGCTATTGCCTTCTTACCATAGCTCAATACCAGATCGGCAGTGCGCCTCGCATGAGTCAACTCTCTGAGCTCATCTTCGGATAATTCCGTGCCTTCGCGTCTTCTCCTAAGAAGCTCACTTATGTGATTTGAGTTCTGGCTGGGATAGAGTAGCGCCAATAATCGTGATTTACATTTTCCGCATTCTGGCTGATCTGTCAGGCTTCCGATCTTAATTTGGCCGTCCCATTCGCCACACTGCATACATAGCAGTGATGCCATTCTGGCATTTGCTGCCTTCTTCATTTTTTGGATGTTGCTCAGCAAGACCTGTTCGGGAGCCATCAACTCTGAAACATCGGAAAACTTGGAAAGGATATGATAAGCCAAAGGCGTGGGTTTCTCAGCGCGATAGGCTGTGCTGACTTTGATTTTTTCATTCCTAATGTCGCTTATGATTTCCTTGGCCTTAAGGACATCGACTTTCTCAACCATGGCCTCGCGCAGAGTCTCATCATAGATGGGAGTGTCCCGAAATTGGTGAACCAGCTGGCCTTCTCTCTCTGGACCCATAGTCTTCCCCCGAGGCAGGGCACCGAACCGTTGAGCAACAAACCTCATCTTGTATGAAAAGGGAAACTTCGCTTCCAAATAATCGTCGAAAGCCTTCTCGACCTCTTCATCGGACAAGCTGAACATGGCGCTGCTTAGGTTCTCCAGTTCTTGCGGCGTCAACCTATGCCTCGCTTCGATCAGAATGCGATAACCGTCGTTCCACCAGCCAACGATGACCTCTCGATCTGAGAGTATGCTGTCGAACACGCCGCCCAACGTGCGATTCACGATCTCTCCGAATGAAGCGTGAACGATGAGATACTTGTCAAATGCCTCAACCACAATTTGTCTGTGCGTGGGCAACGGCGATCCTTCCTTAACGTGCTCCTCAACTTCCTTCGCGGCTTCAAGCAGGTCCGTCTTGCTCGTGGCCAGCTCTTTTCCAGCCTTTTCTGCAGCAGCTTCAGCGGTGCCTGACTCTTTCCAAAGTTGCCAGAGTCTTTCTCTCATCTTGCCGGTCTGCTGTGCTAAATCGAAGGGCAGGGGAATCATCTCCCCATCCCAGCCTGGAATCGCGGCAAGCGGATCTTCAGAGGGCACGACATAGACCGTGCCTGTTTCCTCTTCAATCTGCACTATTCGCCACACTTTGCCTTTAACGATCATGTTTAGGCCGACGCGAGCATGCAAGGCCATGAACTCGTCACCTAGGATCCCAATCCTATGGTCCGAGATCACGTTCACAATCGGATAGCGCCTCTCATCTGGGATCATGCTCAAATTCTCATAGTAGTATTTCCTAGTCCCCCGCGCTTTCCTCAAGGCTCTTCCTTCTACGTCGAACCTTAACTCGTTCAAGCTGTCTAAAAAGTATATCACGTCCGAAAAAGTCTCCTCTGAAAGGTTTCGGTATGGATAAGCCCTGCGGATGATGGTCAACGATTCGTCGATGTTCAAGGTTCCCTTGTCCATCAGCAGACCGACGATCTGGTGGGCCAAAACGTCTAGGGCTCCTTGGTGAATCAGCACGGGCTCAAGCCTGCTCGCATACGCGTTTTTTACAGCGGCGACTGATTCAAGGGTGTCGTCTGGAAAAGCCGTGACGATTACGCCTTCGGAAAGCATGTTCAGGCGGTGGCCACTTCGGCCGACCCTTTGGATCAGACTACTGACTTGTCTGGGCGATAGATACTGGACCACTAGATCGACTGATCCGATGTCGATACCCAGCTCCAGAGTGCTCGTACAAACTAGGGCTTTCAGGACGCCGGCTTTGAATTCGTCCTCAATCTGGGCACGTTCTTCCCTTGACAACGAACCGTGATGAACCGCAATGTCAGATCTGCCGAGCTGATTAAACTTGTAGCCGAGCATCTCAGCATTCTGTCGGCTGTTCACGAAAATCAGCGTTGATTTGTGAGCGTCAACAAGCTCAACAATCCTTCTGATCCTAGCCGCGGCTTCAGGCGAAGTTCGAAGCTTACCGGCCAAATCATAATCCGCGTCACTCGGACTGGGGTTTTCCACGGTGTACCTGTACCCCTTTGGCAAGGATGCTTGAACAATCTGTACGTCTCTGTCCGTTCCAGCCACAAACTTTGCGACATCATCGGGATTGCCAACTGTTGCTGATAGCCCTATTCTCTGAAAGTCTTTTCCTGTAACTTCGAAGAGCCGTTCCAACGCTACGGAGAGTTGAGCTCCGCGCTTGCTAGAAGCCAGCTCGTGCACTTCGTCAACGATCACGTACTCTACGTGGCTCAGATGCTGTCTCATACGCAAACCCGGCAGGATAGCCTGAAGAGTCTCAGGCGTTGTGACAAGCATGTTCGGAGGCGAAATGGCCTGCCTCCTGCGAAGCTTCATCTCGGTGTCGCCGTGCCTAACCTCTATGGAGATGTCAAGCTTTGAAGCCCAGAAGCCCAAGCGCTTCAGCATGTCACGATTTAAAGCCCTCAAAGGCGTGATGTAGATTATCGATATGCCCTTCTCGTCTCTTCGCTGGATGAAGCTGGAGAAAATGGGAAGAAGAACCGCCTCTGTCTTTCCGCTTCCCGTAGGCGCAATCAATAGCACGTTATGTCTGGCCAGAATCGGCGGAAAAGCCAGGACCTGCGGCAATGTAGGGTCGGAAAAACCCAACTCACTCAGGGCTTCACGGACGGGTTTTGAAAGCAGGTTGAAGACGTTGGAATCTGAGGCTTCGGGCATTGGAGGATTCCGCAGAATAGTCGGTAGGCGCAGGGTTTATTCTTTTACCTTGATACTATCTGGAAGGAAAGCTTCAAACCGGCGTCTTCACGGTATGCAATCGAGGCTTTGTCTGTGAACTTTCCCCTAGTTAGGATATTGCGGAACTGCGGGGTCAAGGCTTCTTTCCTGCTGCAGAAAACCATCTCATTTTGACCGTTTGCCCAGACCGTCAAACCTCTTGTTTTTCCCCTGTGGATCAAATGTATGAACGCGTTTTCTTCACCAGCCTGCAGCAGACCGATGGCGCTTGACCCATGCAGAGTGCAGAGAAGCGAATACAGCGCCTCGTCCGTTTCTTCTTTTTCGCTCAGAAGTTCTTCGAAAAAGTGTGGAATAACCTCAGAATCGATAAGATCGAACTTTTCGGATTCAAACATGTGGGTTTGGCCCAGCTTGGCCCTGAGTTCCTTGTAGTTCTGCACCTTGCCGTTGTGCACAGAGGCAACAGTCAACTTAGGGTCACGTTCAACGACGTAAGGCTGAGCGGCCTCTTTGAACTTGGCACTAGCCATAAATTCGGGACTCGGCATCCTCACGTGCCCGATCAAGACAGATGCTTCATCAGCATCAACGATGCTGGCCAACTGCTTCGCTGGCGACGCGTCGCCAGTCTTGCCTATCTTCCAATGAACGACGCCTCCATCATTATCCAGAATAGCAACGCCTGCACCGTACCCGCCGACCGGTGTAGGCTCATTCTCGTACTGATGAACCTCCAACCTTTCAAGAACGCCCAAGGCTTGAATCGTAGGGATGGGCTTCCTAAGCACGAAGCCAAATATGCCGCACATCCAGACCCTCTCAGCAACATTAAGGACGATAGCCTTCAAAACATAAATAGTTTGGTCAATACACAAAATTTGAACGATGAAGACATCAGTTCACTCCATCCTATTTCTCCCGCACAATCCCCTCTTTTTCTAGGCTCCAGTATGAATGTTGTTGCTTTGCACGGCCCATTGCATTGGCAAGGGTAGCTAATTCTGAAGTATCTGGCCACCGAACCTATGTCCCGCATGTCGATTATGCCGTCTGGCACGCCTGCTTGGCCTGTTAGGTCAGTGTTTTGAGAAGCAAACGTGTAAAACATCATTCCATAAGTCTTATTAGGCCACAAAGATCAAACGGTTGACACGGGGGAACTAGATAAGCCAACACTATTTGCGTTGGAGGCGCGTCTCCGCCTAGCCCCAATTGAAGGGCAGAAAGAGAACAAGTGAAAGAGGAAGAAACATGAGAAAAAACGTAATCTTCGTGGTCATTACTGCTACACTTTTAATCTCGATGATCATGGCTTCTTTCCGATTCGATGGCGTTCCAAGCGTTTCTGCTACGACTCAAAACAGGATTATCTTACCTTTCCACACCAGTTTTGAAGATCCGGCGTACAATGCAAAAGGACTAACCAACACAGTCGATTGGAGCTCCAATTTCTATGGTTACTATGGACCAAACAACCCTCTGCAACCTGAATGTGGAGTAAGGTCTAATGGAGATTCAGGAGTAAATTTACCCCCCGACGGTACCTACAAAGGCTACAATTTTGGCACCAAATATCTCATGGCAGCTGGCTGGTTCAACAGCACATATTCGTACTGCTATTATATCCTGTTTGACGCAGCTAACAGCGATTGGAAAACCCCCATAAAGATGATGCCTAACACTTTCCTTAGCTTGTGGTATTATCACTATAACCTCACGGACTGCATGATCGACGCTGAACTATTTAACATACGAACACGCCAACACTCGGAACTGAGAAATTTCAGGGGTTGCGGCGGGTATATAGTGGACCAGAATGGCGTGCGAATTCACCCTGCCTGCCGTTCCGTGGACCCCATTGGTTCATGGCAATTTGCCTGCTTCGACTTATCCGTAATATACGCGTCCGACCCCGGGAACTGGTACATCACAAAAATATGGATAGGGTTCGACAACGACCCCTCAATCGGCGATGGCAAGACCGGCCCATGCAGAACATACTTCGACATGATATACCTATCATATTCTATGAGTTATCATGAAGAACACACCATTGATCAATACAATTCTTATGGCATGATCTGTAGCATAGAGCCTTACGACTGGTTTGGTCCCGACGAACACGGAAAGTATCATCTTTGGGTCAAAATATCTGATTCAGCATATTCCACTAACACCTTGTTATCTCCTTATCAAGGAGACGCTACAGTAAATACGAAAGCAAATCAAAGCGCAGTTTTTCTCCCTGATCCACCGCCTGTTGGCATCAATATGACCAATACTGATACAGTGCTAGGAAAATTCAAAGAATGGATTGCTGACGTTGGTCTCGCATTACTTGATCAATATGATTCCGGATTAATAACCATAGCGCAATTAACCAACCAGTTTGTCCAGATCTGGACAACACCGCCTAGCGGAGTGCAATATACGTGGCCAACAGCAACGATCTACTCAGGAGGGAACAGTGTCATACAAACGTATGGAGAGGTCTGTGTGGAATTAATTCTGGGGGATGTTAACCCACCAGTCGAAAGCAACATATCGATCACTGTGCACCACGGCTTTGATATATGGGCGATCCAGGAACGCATGTGGTGGCATTGGTACGACATATCTCACAAATTTAGCTTCTCGTGGGGGTACAACCCGGACCAAATCGCCACTGTACTAACGATCTCAACTTCAGGCGGAGACAGCAGCTGTACGACCAGCCCTGCCGCTGGAACACACTCTTATGACTACGGCACTTCAGTAACGGTCACAGCCTATCCTGATTCTGCCAATGGCTGTTTTTTTGGTTTCTGGTATCTCGACGGCGTATATGCTGGGGGTAGCACATCCGTACCCGTAACGATGACAAGTGACCATTCGCTGACAGCGTATTTCTTCCAGGGAGGAGGCGGAGGATGTCCCTACGTTGCAACTTGGAATGGTACTGGCTACGTGTTAGACAACTGCATCTTGCCAGATTCAGAGATGAGCAGTGGACGTGACGTCAAAGACTATTATAAGCTCGAGCAGCCACTCGTTCCAACTCTTCAGGACAGCAAGAGATCGATATACTCTCTGGAGATCTGCGAGTTTGAACACGAACACGACTACATTGACCGGGCTCAGCTTCTGGCTGTCGACCATCTTGGTGACGTGAACGTTGCAGTCACACCCACGGGCGAGATCCTAACCTACAAGAAACCTGCCTCACCGATAAGCGCAAAAAGCAATGACGGTACAAACGTGCTACCACTGCTGAACGCGGCTGACGGAAAATACTATCAAGGCTACAACGGAAGCTACGTAACCTTAACGTTCGCTGCAACGGACGTTTCAGCCGGAGCCAAGCTCGTCGTAAGGGCAGATGACTATTCTATCAAATGCCCAATCTACGTTCAAGTGATCAACGCGACAGGACAATGGAACACCGTTGCAAGCTTCGACACGAGGAGCAACTGGGCAACAGACATAATAAACATGACGGGCCTTCTGCCAGACGCTGAGGGAAACCTGAGGGTCAGACTGTTATTCGTGTCAACTGACGAGATAGATTACGTAGGACTGGACACCACGCCCCAAGCAAACATACAAGTACACGAGGCAACATTGCTGAGTGCCTTTAGCTCCTCGCAGGGCGACGTAACCCGTCTGCTCAAGGCAGACGATGAGAAGTACGCTGAACTAGTTCCAGGCCAACAAATACTGCTCACGTTCATGCTGCCTACTGAGCGAAACAGCCAAAGGACGCTCATACTCTACGCCGAAGGACACTACTATACCCTACCGTAACCTAACACCGCGACTCTCTCTAGCAACCCCTTTTTTCTATTCTCATTTTTAAGAGAGAGAGAGCGCGCGGACTTAATTTGTTTAGAAAACACAAATAAAGTGGTTCGATTTCCTAGAAGTTTGGACGATGAAGACATCGAGGTACGGGTACGCTATGCGGATGACCTCTTTTTCCGCTGCTGAGTCCACTTCAAAGCTGGTTTCTTCAGTATACTGCTAGCCTATTGAGGCTTTCAATTGGATTGAGAGATTGGGAAATGCATTATCAAGAGGAAGATGTTTGTCTAGTTTAAGACATAGGATCTACTGTTGAGAGTTGAGCGAAGAAGCAGAGTCTATCAAGTGTCCATTCTGCGGTGCTCCCTATAATCAGATTGTTCCAGTAGGTGTCGTTTCGTTAGATGCCCATACTGTGGGGGCATTTTTCATTTTACCTTTCATGTTGAACCGGAAATGAAGGTCAACGTTCCTCGGTGCACTAACCATCCGGAGCGTATGGCAGTGTGGATATGTAGTGACTGCGCAGGGAGTTTCTGTGCCGCATCTTCACGGCTACAAGCTTAAAGGGCGTTGGGAGAGCGCAACCCTGTATCTCTATCCATCTGCCTCAGAGCAAGATACGAGAAGAACGCCCAAAAATACTTTTTTCAAGGAGCTCTGTAATTAGCGTTTGCAGTGATTTTTCTTAGTGTTTTCTCAGCTGACGCGTGGTCCGTTCCTAGGGTGTTTTTCACAGAAGCCCTTTTCTTAGTGCTCGGAGTCGGTATGCAAGTTTACGGCGTTTATCTCCAAAACAGAGACATTGAGGAACCGACAGTCGAAGAGTCGAGAGCCAAGAGAGAAGAAGAGGCCGATGAGATGGAACCGATATGGATTTGAGCGTGCCGCACTTCTCAGGTAGCGCGCATGCTAGTCCAGTGGAAATAAGCGAATCCGACTCCAGAATGAATGGACACGTCGATCATTATTGCAGAGAGTTTCAGTCCTAAAAGAAAAGCGTCAGGTCTACACTGCCGTCGTTAAAGAAAAGGGAAGGGGGGAGTAAGTTAGCGTTCTGGTGGCCCTGCGACATAAGCCCATACGCTGATCAGGACTAAGGTCAAGCAAGCTCCTGCGAACCCTGAGACTAGGAATCTTATTTGAACCAATGCTGGCATTACTACCATGAGCCAAGGAATTGCATAGTCAGCCGCGAGTTGAGCTATTACGCCGGCCAAGAATCCCAAGAGCGCTACTATCAGGAAAATCTTTATTCTTTCACCCATTTGAATTCACCTTTGAATAGCAATCCGATTAAGCTTCTTTTTAGTCTAACTTACAGCTTTATGTCTATTACTTAAAAATGAGCAAGCTGGTCTTTTAATCGATAAATTAAAGCCCAAAGCCCTTTTCGTTTGGGCATATAGCTCTACATGTATACCTGCATATTTCAGTCATGTTAACAATGGTTAAGACATTTTTATGTGCTCTGTGTTTTTTGGAGGTAATTAAATTTGTCAGAAAGATTTTCGAAAAGATGGGAAACAAAAAGAGATGACACACCGTTCGGAAACCGCCTTAAGGAAGCCGTGAAGCCACCGGGTCCACTGAAGCCCCGACTCGATTTTGCCGTGAGACGCATCGAACTACAGGTTCAAAAGCTCGACCAGGCTACAGACAGGTTCAGCCAAAGAGACAAAACGATATTCGCAAGAATAGTCGACGCCTACACCAAGCATGACAGTTCGCGCGCAAACGTATTCGCCAACGAACTTGCGGAAATCCGCAAGATGGAAAGACTCATAATAAACGCTCGACTCGCGCTTGAACAGATCGTGTTAAGATTACGAACCGTATCAGAACTTGGAGACGTAGTATCCACACTAGGACCAGCCGTAGGCGTACTGAGGTCAGTCAGAGCGGGGCTAGTAAGCGTGTTCCCCGAAGCAGAAAGCGAACTGGGCGAAATAGGGAACATGCTGAGCGGAATAATGATGGAAGCAGGCTCAGGCACAGGAATGACGCTGAACTTCGACAACGTAAACGAGGACGCAGGAAAAATCCTCAACGAAGCAGCAACGGTAGCAGAGCAAAGAATCAAGGACAAATTCCCAGAGCTGCCACCAGGAATGCCAGGAATCCCAGCGAGTCCAATAGGCGAGAAATCGTCCACAGAGACTTCCTAACCGTAAAGGAGGAAAACCATGTCACAAACTCCCAACCTTTTTCTTTCTATCGGAAAACAAGTAAAAGACGAGTATGGTAGAGTAATAGGGAAGATCGCATCTTTCGCCGTGACCCCCAGAGGAAAGTTGGAAGACGTCTTCGTCGAACGCGGAGATGGAAAATTCTCGAAACACTCTGTCGACTACCTCAAGGTTGACGGCTCACAGATAACTCTTCTATGCGAGACAAAATCTGACGCATGCATTCTATGTGAACACATTCCACTATTGTGGCGAAAAGATCAGGCGCTCGGCGATCTCCACGCAAGAAAGAAGATCGATCCAGAAGTCTACAATCAACTACACGCAGCCTTCGATGGAGCCCTCACACAACTCAAAAGCGAAGCCCAAACAATCCAAGAAGAAACGAACAGTGAAATAGCCAGATGCATAGAGGAAATCAAAGCCTTGAGCTACGCTCTCGTGCACATCGAAATAGAGCACGAAATAGGAAAGATGGATGATCAATCGTACGGAACAGCCTTCAGCATGATTCAGGACAACCTCAAGAAGATTAACGTCGAGAAGAGCGACTTGGAAGTCACGAAAAACAAGCTTTCAAACACCCTGTTGGGCGACAAACAGGTTATTCTTGAAAAAACCCCTAGCAAGCCCACAGAATCAACCTCAAAAACTTCAAGCACAGTCTACGTTCCTCCTGAGCTGCCTGAACCACCAGTAGTCGTGTACGTGAAAGAAATCGGAAAAACGGGCATTTAGCCAACACCAGGAAGAATGTTAGCGGCCGGAGGGAAAAAACATCAAAGGATTCTTCCACTCTGAACCTCCACCGCTTTGCGAAACTATCGCGACATCAGTTCAAACACTTAAAGTTCAAAGAAACAAGCTTCAACAAGCAAGCTATAGGCTGAGGGAAAGGGACAAAATTCTCTTTCAAACATGTGTAAACGCCTTCAACAACAAGAACAAGGAAAGAGCTGCAGTCTTTGCAAATGAGGTTGCAGAAGTACGCAAGCTGATGCATTTCTTCTACGACGTTGAACTCGCCATCGAACGTGTAATACTAAGGCTTGAAACAGTGAAGGAATTGAGCGACGTAGTGGGTGACCTCAAACCCGCATTGAAGCTGCTTCAAAACGTCTCACAAGAACTGTTCAACGTCCTGCCAGACGTTTCCTCAGAGCTGAACGAAGTCAACGAAACCTTAACCGAAACACTGTGCGAAACAAGACTCACGACAGATGAAACCGTTATACCCGTGGACCGGAAAACGCCCGGAGGAGAGGAAATACTCAATGAAGTCTCAGGAGTTCTGCAACGGGAACTTGCCAAGAAACTGCCCGAACCGCCGGCTACTCCAAAGGCCATAGAGACTCAACAGACCACCGTGAAAGAAATGGTCGCCCTGACAGCCAGTTGCTCCCAAATGACGGGCAGAGACGCTGTAGACGACTCCGACGCGGATTCTTCCCAAACTCTTTTTTCTTATAAAAAAGCCGAGTTTAAAGAATTCTCACTTACGGTTGAAAAACCATCATTGGAAGAGGTGCTCCTTGACTATGTCAAAAAGAGTCACGGAGAAATCGATCTGATGAGATGTTCAGACGATCTGAAGATCTCCAATGAGGAGATCGAGAAGACTCTAGAAACCCTTGGAACGAAGGGTAAGATCAAGATCGAGTTGAAAACAAGCGAGTAGGAGTGAGAGAAATGAGCGCTTCACAAGAGCTTGAAAAAAACGCGACCAACTACGCGCTGGAAGCCGTTAGGCTTGACAAGCAAGGATCGAAAGGCATGGCCATAACCACGTATCAAAAGGCCATAGAAAGCCTTCTGCAGCTGACGCAGCTTTACCCAGAATATGGACTGAACAAAGTGTACATACAAAGAGCCATCGCATACCAAGAGCGCATAAAGGCTCTTCAAGGAGCGGTGATGCACATAGAATCGAAGCCAGCTGAAGGCTGCGACGGCGAAGGAAACGGAAAGACCACGGAAGGCAAGTCAAGTTATGAAGAACTGATAATGATGGAAAAACCCAGCGTCAAATGGGAAGAAGTCGTCGGTCTGGACCCCGCCAAGAAAGCGGTGAAGGAAGCCATTGTCTACCCGGTTCAGAGACCAGACCTGTTCCCGCTAGGATGGCCCAGAGGAATATTGTTGTTCGGACCGCCAGGCTGCGGAAAAACGCTGATAGCCGCAGCAGTGGCCACAGAAATAGACGCTACATTCGTTTCAATCGATGCTGCCTCGATAATGTCCAAGTGGCTGGGCGAGGCTGAACAGAACGTGGCAAAGCTCTTCGGATCGGTGAGAAAATCAGCCACAGAAGGCAAACCATCCATAGTCTTCATTGACGAGCTGGACTCCCTGATGGGACAACACGCGAACGAAGTCGGCGGCGAAATCCGCGTGCGAAACCAATTCCTCAAGGAAATGGACGGCATCGTCGACAAGGGCAAGAACCTCCACGTTTACGTCATCGGCGCAACAAACAAGCCCTGGGACCTAGACTGGGGGTTCATAAGAAGATTCCAGAAGAGAATCCTCGTGCCCCTTCCAGATCATCACACGAGACTGATGATGTTCAAGCTCTACACGACCACCCTGTTCCTGGCTACCGACGTTGACCTGCACGAATTGGCAAGAATATCCGAGGGATTCTCAGGAAGCGACATAAGAGATGTCTGCCAATCGGCACAGCTGAAGCTCATAGGCGAATTCTTCGAAACGGGTCAAGCCAACGATAAGCAAGCCAAACCGCGATCCTTGACTATGGAGGACTTCAAACAAATACTGGAAGAAAGAAAGCCAAGCGTATCATTAGACATGGTCTCACTGTACACGAGGTGGTCTGAAGCCTTCAAGGCCCTCTAAAAAAAGGAGATGAAACAAAAAGCGTTGAAGTGTTGGGTGGAAAGGTTTGGAGAAGCATTGGCTATTTCTTGAAGAATTCTCCTTTCTCCCCCTCAAGAATTTATCTCCAAACCCCACTAACCAACCAGACAACAAAAACACTAACGCTTTTTGTCAAGAACCCCTTCAACAACGTCGGCCAGTTTTCTGAAATCTTTCGTCGCGTCCAAGTAAGGCACTTTTAGGTTTAGGTTCTCTGTCGAGAAAGGCCCAACGAAAAGCAGGATAGGTTTGAAACTGCTCATGGCTTCATGAGTCTCTTCCGCGGATTTCACCGTGACGATCTTGTATATACGCTGGTTTCGGGCCACGGATTTCTTGAACCCTTCTAAGAGAATCACGTCATTGTCCCTGCATCTCCGCAAGATCTCTCTTAGACTAACGCTTTCAGCACTTCTTTCTTCTATCGTAATCATCTCGTTGGGCGACACGGCTATGATCGTTTTCGCTCCCGCCTGCGCGAACCTCCACGTGTCTTTTCCCTCAGTGTCAAATGAAAAGCCTTCTTCCGAAATGTGCTTCACCGCAGCGACTTGATAACCTCTTTTTGTCAGCTCTCTCGCTAGGGCTTCTACAGCCGTGGTTTTTCCAGATTTCTTACCACCGACGACCGCTATGATCCTTGTTTTCAACTCTTATCCTCTGCCATTTTCATCTCTTCCATGAAAATGTCCTTCAGCTTCTCTTTCTTCACGTGCAATTTTTCCGTTGTACTCCTCAACCATTTGATGTACATCCTGAAAAGGTTCTGCAATATCTCGGCTTTCTCAGTCTCCAATAAGTCTTTTTCTTCAGCAATCAGAAGCGCAAACCATTTGCCCGCGTCTGAAAGCTGGTAGGCCTTAACCCACACTATCCGGTTGCGTTTTTCGGCCTTTTCCATATCTTCCTTCAAGAGTCCGAGCCTCGTCAAGGACTTCAAATTTTCAATGACCGTCTTGTTGGAATAGGCAAGCTTCGAAACAAGGTCTCCCTGGTAAATCTTTTCCGAGATGCCTTGATCGAGCGAATACTTCAAAATATCAACAGCCGCCTTTGAACCAAAAATCGCTCCTAAAATCCTAGTCTTCTTATCCGACGGAAGAAACACTACATAGGGATGTAAATCCTCGCTCAAAGTCTTCCCCGAACCTTATCTGTCTAGACATGTCTTAAAAGTTGCGGCCGCGGGCAATAGGTTTTTTAGCAATTCAAATTCTCTGTGTATCCCAGGTGTTCATGGACGGCCGGTTCAGATTGGTTCCCCGTCGATGGGGACACTCTTGTGACCGAAGAAGGCTTCATATTCAACGTGTTCGGCTACGAACACCCAGATAACAGAGTTTTCGCCTTCCTCAAGTACATTCCGGCCAGATTCAAAAAACTCTTCAACATAGTGTTCCTGCAGAGAACCTGGAAATACGAAGCAACAGAGCTCTTCAGGGCCGAACAACTCTACACCGCACGAAACTATCAGACATTCCTTCAGACATTCCGAGAAAGATTTCCGGATTTCGTGTACTACTGCCCCTTCAGAAAGAAGGAACTGATCAGCGCGCCACTGAATTCCGTAAAGAAAGTATACGTCCCAAGCAAATGCCTGCACTCACTGGAAAACCTTGAAAACAGAGACAGCCTGCAAGAAGCTACGTTAGATTTCATCAAGCTTCTTTCAAGCGAATCAGGCATCAGCATCGAAAACTTCGGAGTTCATGGATCCGTAGCCTTGGGCATGCACATGACGAAATCTGACATAGATGTTGTGGTTTACGGCGCGAAAAACTTTCGAATGCTGGAAAAGATTGTTGACAAGCTCGTCAAAACCGGAACGCTGAGCTATCAATCTAATAATCGCTTGGATGCTGCAAGACGTTTCAAAGGCCGCTTCAGGAGCAGGATCTTCATGTACAACGCAATTCGCAGGTCAGAAGAGATTAATGTGAAGTATGGCGTGATCAGCTACTCACCGATTGTTCCCGTCAAGTTCACCTGCACAGTCGTAGACGACAGCGAATCCATGTTCCGACCTGCCACTTACAAAATCGGAGATTACAGACCAGCCACTGCAGAGTCAGAACTTGATGAAGAGAAGATACCCGTACAAGTGGTTTCCATGATTGGCTGCTACAGAAACGTCGCTAGGCAGGGAGACAAAATCAAGGTCTCAGGAATGCTCGAACGCGCAGAAAACCAAGAAACTTGCAAGTCATTCTACCAAGTAGTCATAGGAACAGGAAGCAGCGAGGACGAGAGCATTTGCGTAATTTAGGCCTCAGAGACCGTGACGCCATAGTAACGAAGGAAGGCTTAATCTTTCGAGTTCTCGGCTATTCACACCCATCGAACGCCTATATTTGCGACGCTGAATATGCGCCTGCGAGGCATTTCAAATCAGAAAACCTAAAGGCGCTGAGAACTGGAAACCAACAGGTCTTCTACAAATTCTACGAAGACGAGGGATGGAAATTCCTCCGAGACCGGTTCCCCAAATACCTTATTTTCCATGGAATGTTAAGCAAGAAGACCATCGGCGTCGATCACGAAGATATTATCGAAGCACGAAAGCCCGAGGAGAAGCTCGAAGAGTTGATTTACAGAAAGCCTGAAGACGAACTCTTAGCCGCCCTACAGAATGCGCTCAGACTGCTAGCGCAGCAGTCAGGCTTGGCAGCAAAGGACTTCGGCGTGTTCGGCTCAATACTCCACGGGTTCCACCACCCACGTTTTTCAGACTTGGACTTCACGGTCTATGGAAGGAAAAACGTGGCCAAACTACGCGAAACCCTACAGCGGCTATACTCTGAGAGAGCGTCCTTGCTCGGGAACGAGTTTGAAACTGACGAATCAATCAAGGGAAAGCAGTGGCATTTTAAGAATTTCACCCCGAAAGAGTACGTCTGGCACCAACACAGGAAACTCATCTATTCGTTGTTCAAAGACGAAAGAACAGGCAGAGTAATCAAGACCGAGCTTGAACCAGTCAAGAGCCGGAACGAAATCAACAACGAATACGATCCAAGGACAAGAATAATCCAAAAAGGCTGGGTAAAAATGTCCGTTCGCATAATGGGAGACGCCGATGCCCCCTTCATGCCCTCGATCTACGATGTCGAACCCCTGAAAATACTGAAAGGCATAAAATGTGCAGACCAGGCAACGCGCATAGTCTCCCATATGGAGGAGTTCAGAATGCAGGCCTTTGAGGACGAAATAGTCAATGTGGAGGGAAACCTTGAAGAAGTAAATGCCCCGGACGGAAACTCGGTCCAAATCAGCCTTACCTATTGTCCAAGATACTACGAACAGGTCTTGAAGGTGAATCCTCAACCCTAGCTCATGCCAAGACCATGAAATCTGAAGGCTTGTTTCCCAGCAAGAGTCTAAAATATTCGCGGCCATGTCTCCTATCATTCACGTGTTCAAGCTTTCCCTGCGCAGTCACTGATTCTCCCACGCGTGCTTGTTCACAGAATCTACCGCGGAAAGACACAATCTCTTCGATGTCCTCGGCGCGTGGTCCATCAAGTACCCTCACGCTACGTACCTTGTAAACGCACGGCGTGAAAATCGCCTCAGAATCGTCTGCAATCGTCGCCTTGACAATCGCAACACCGTCATTCCTGTACTGAATGTCGCCGTATGCCTCATCAATCTCGTTCCAATCCTTAACGAAGCGGACAAAATAGTCTGTTTCCAGAAACTTGCCCTGCATGACCTTTCTCGATTCAGTTCGAACAAAACTCTCAAAATCAGCCGAACTGTCCTTCGAACGAAAATCGAACAAGGACTTAAGATCCTCTGGGCCGTAGGGTCCAATGACCCTAATTACACTGTTTAACATTGTTGCCAGCGCGGAGTGCGTTTTTCTACAATTCTGTGAACCGTAGATAATTAGGTCAATGTCCGAATTTGTCGTGTGAAGCCCAACCATGATCGAGCCTGAAATCCCCACGGTTTCCCAAGGAACATTTGCATTCTCTTTCAAAAGTTCAGCCAACTGTAGGGCTTTGAATTCAAGCGAATCCAATTCTGCTAAACCGCGCATTTCCTGAAGCTTTTCAATGGGCCTATAGAGTCTCTTCACGTCTCCAACTGGGACCTCACATAACGTCTCATCGAAGACTTTGTCATGAACCAAGTAACGCGGAAACCTCTTTCTCAATAATGCGTACCTTTTTGAAAGAGAATAAACCTTGCCATAGGCGGTCCCTTCCTTTCTTCTTTCGCCTTTTTCATCACGGAAATATCTAATGAAAGCAATTATCCGATCCGGCGGGTGAATCAAACCCTTGACATCGAATATTGACCCTGCGGCAGTTTCTATGAAGTCTCCTTCGCAAGTTTTCATTCACTCAATCCTATTGTTCTAGTATTGATTTTTCTTGTATGGCCCAAGGAGTTTTCTTGAGCGACAGCACTACGGGCACGGCTATGACTGTGGCCAGAAACGCCTGCAGAAGTCTTATTGCGGGATATACGAATGGACTTACAATAAAGAGACCACGAACGGCATCTAGTGAAAGGCCAAATACCACCCCATAGACGACAGGAACCGCGAAAATGTTTGATCCCCACATGTCGTCCGCTTGATTTCCAACAAAGCAAATCAAGAAGAACAGTACAGAGACCTTCATAAGATCTGGGCGTTTCTGAGCAAGTATCACCGTGGGAATAATGAGTAAAAGAGCGATTATCTTGTCCCAAAGAACGGCTACAGCCACATAATAGTAGCTTGCAATCGGTTGAGATGGAGGAAGAAACAAAAACGCTGCAATCAACACACTGAACGAAGCGAAAGCCCACTTCCACTTTCTGTAAAAGATAAACCCCACGATCAAGGCGTTTAGGGGAGGGGAAAGCAGGAAAGGAGCGCCGCCGGGACTCATGTTTGATGGCGGCAACACCCAGGCTACAGATGCGCCTACAAAGCCGGTCAAGGCCCCTAAATATGGACCCAGCAGCAATCCGAACACAGAAGCCGTGAGGGCCCCGAGTTGAATGTTGAGACCATTGATTATTGGGATCATAGGAGTTATTAGAGTCAAAACGTAGTATAATGCGGCAAGAACCGCAACTAAGGCAATGTTTCGGGTCGATAGCTTCAACGGCACACACGTCCTGTGTAAGTTTATAGCTCACCGTGTATTTTTTTACACAAGACTAATAAGACTTTCTTGAGGACTAACCCGTGGTCCTGACGTTGGACGCTCTTGAACAAGCAAGTCGCATTTCCAAGTGTCTAGAATTGGCGATTCTTTTGGAAGTCAGCGTGCATAAACCAGGAAACGTGAGCGTAGTCACGAACTTTGAGAACACCCGTTATGAGCATTTTCTTGCCTCCGCCGTCGCAACGGGGTCTTCATTTGAGGGCGCCGCTAAACAGGGCATCAACGTTCGTGAAGGAAGAATCTCCGCCGCTGACGTTGGCGTTGGACAGATAATAAGGAACTGTATGGCAGAAATCGACTCTTGGCAGCGTGGCGGCAACACTCTGCTTGGTGCAGTAATTCTGCTTGGGCCCATTGCGGTGGCCGGTGGTATGATTCGATCAGTCGGTAACTTCAAAGCCGAAAAGCTGAGAAAGAATGTGAAAAAAATCGTGGAGTCAACTACGCCCGAAGATGCTGTCAACGTTTATGAAGCGATGAAGATCGCAAAGCCTAGTGGCTTGGGCAGGGCGCCTCGACTAGACGTAAACGATCCAACATCAGCGAGGAAAATCCTTGATGAGCAGGTCACGCTGTTCCAGGTTTTTCAAATAGCCGAAAAATACGACACGATTTGCTCGGAATGGGTCCACAACTATCCGATAACCTTCGACCTTGCCTATCCATTCTTCACCAAACAGATCACAGAGGGCGCCGATTTGAGCCAGGCCATACTTCACACTTTTTTGGAGGTTCTGGCGAAGATCCCGGACACATTCATAGCAAGAAAAACCAGCATTGAAGTGGCAAAGGAAGTTTCAGCTGAAGCGGCTCAAATTCTTAGCCTAGGCGGGCTTGAGACCCGCGAGGGCAGACAGCGGTTGGCCGATTTTGACGCCAAACTGCGCAGATCTAGCAATCTTTTGAATCCTGGCACTACTGCTGATATTGTCGCTGCTGCCTTGGCTGTAAGCACGCTGGGTGGGTTCAGACCCTAGCCGCCATGAAACACTTGTCAGGGCAGAATGAATGTAACGGATTAACAAGATTTCCCATTAAGATTTAAAGGTGGCAACTTCTGTTAGATTACGAAGGCAGCCAAATGGAAGAGAAGCCTAAACTGCAAGTGGTTTTGATTACAGGACGGACGATAGACCAAGGTGTTGGAAAAGAGCGGGGAAAGGCCTCTGAAGTATATAGAGACAACGTTTCGATCTGTCATATTGATCCAGGCGATTTGAAGAAGCTCCGGATAAAAGAGAAAGGCAACGTCTTGGTCTCGACAATCTATGGCTCGGTAGTAGTCAAGGCCGTCAGATCACCCAGGGCTCCGCATCCAGGAATGATTTTCATGCCCTATGGTCCATGGGCAAACGCGGTGATGAACCCTGAGACCCACAGCATCGGCATGCCCTCTTTGAAAGGCATCCCAGCAGAGATTCAGCCTGCACAGGAAAAGCCTCTGTTGAGGCTGCCGGAACTCTTGAAGGAGCAGTTTGGGAAGTAACAGTATGCCAGTCGTGAAGGCTGTGACGTGTCCAGTCTGCGGATGCCTATGCGACGACATTGAATTGACTATTCAAGATGGGAAAATCGTCAAGGTCAAGAACAGCTGCGCCATGAGCGAATCAAAATTCCTAGGTTACAGCGGCCACAGGCTTCTGAAACCACTCATCAGAAAAAATGGCGAACTTGCTGAGGCTTCTTTCAAAGAGGCCATAGGAAGGGCTGCAGAAATCTTGGTCGAAGCGAATTATCCATTGTTGTATGGCTGGAGCTCGACAAGTTGTGAGGCCACGCGTGTCGGCATTGAGTTGGCGGAGGAAGTTGGCGGAGTAATCGACAACACTTCAACCGTTTGTCACGGCCCATCTGCGTTGAGCATCCAGGACGTGGGCATCCCAACGTGCACGCTTGGGCAAGTTAGGCATAGAGCGGACCTGGTGATTTATTGGGGAAGCAACCCATGGGCGGCCCACCCTAGACATATTGAGAGGTACACGAGCTTCTCAGACGGAAGGTTCGAAAAAAATGAGTGGAAAGGGTACCTGAGCAAGGTCAAAGCCTCGACGGTCAAGAAGAAAATTGAGAGTACACTCAGGAAAGTGCTCCCTAAGGCAGGGCCGCCTGTTCCTTCTACCGCTGGGAAGGATCCATTTCCTGCCCTGTTGAAGCAGGGAAGAAAACTGATAGTAGTCGACGTCAGAAAAACGAGGTCGGCTGAAATAGCTGACTACTTTGTTCAAGTTGAACCCAACAAAGATTATGAGCTTTTTGAGGCATTCAGAGTTCTGATCCGCGACGGGGAGATCGATGTGGACCGAGTCGCGGGCGTGCCTGTGGAGTATTTGGAAGAGATCGCTGAAGTTATGGTCAACTGCAGTTTTGGAGTGATTTTCTTCGGTCTCGGACTGACGATGAGCACTGGAAAACTGAGAAACGTCGACGCGGCGCTGTCGCTGACTCGTGACTTGAACATGCGCACAAAATTCATGATAATACCGATGAGGGGACACTTCAACGTAACGGGTGCAGACACGGTTTTCACTTGGCAAACAGGCTTTCCCTATGCTGTTGACTTTTCACTGTCTTACCCGCGATACAATCCCGGCGAAACAACAGCCGTAGACATCCTCATGCGCGAAGAATCAGACGCGGCCCTAGTTGTTGCCTCGGACCCAGTTTCGAATTTCCCCAAGAAGGCCGCTGAACACATGGTCAAGAAACCTCTGATAGTCATAGATCCGCACATGAACGCAACTTCGCAGATGGCCGACGTTGTCTTTCCATCAGCATTCGTCGGAATAGAAGCCGAGGGAACTGCATACCGCATGGACCACGTGCCCCTGCCACTCAAAAAAGTCGTCACGCCTCCAAGAGGAGTGCTGACAGACGTAGAAATACTGGAGAGAATCCTCTCAGAGGTCAAGAAGATCAAAGCCAAAAGCAAAGCGGAGGCAGCATAAGTGGAGCTCCTAGTAAAGAATGGCTTCGTATACGACCCCATACACGGTGTCAACGGCGAAAAAATGGACATTGCCGTCAAAGACGGCAAGATCGTCGAAAAAGTTAACGACCACAGGGCACGAAAAATAGATGCCTCAGGAATGATCGTCATGCCCGGAGGCGTCGACATCCACACTCACATCGCAGGCTCAGAAGTAAACACTGGAAGACTTCTCAGACCCGAAGACCACTACAAGGACGTGGAGGCCAAGACTTCAAAAACTAGATCCGGAGTCGGACACTCGATACCCTCAACCTTCACGACTGGCTACAGATACTCACGAATGGGCTACACGACCATAATGAACCCGTCCATGCCTCCCCTGGAAGCTAAGCACACGCACGAAGAGCTCAACGACACTCCGATGCTTGACAAGGCCACCTACCCACTCTTGGGAGACTGGTGGTTCGTACTAGAATACTTGGGGCAAGGAAAGATCGAAGAGCTCGCAAGACACATTGCTTGGATGATGACCACAACGAAAGGCTATGCCATAAAAATAGTCAATCCAGGCGGCTTGGAAGCCTGGGGCTTCGGCCAGAACGTTCACAGTCTGGATGATCAGGTTCCATATTTCTGCGTGACTCCCCGCGAAATCATTCGCGGACTATGCAAAGTGAACACGTTGCTAAACCTGCCTCACACGATTCATGTCCACACGAACAATCTTGGACAACCGGGGAATTATGCCACTGCCCTGGAAACCATGAGGTGCGTTGAGGATTTGGCTACTGAAAACAGGCCGGCAATTCATGTAACACACTGTCAGTTCAGCTGCTTCAAGGGTGACGATTGGCGAACCTTAGAATCGGGTGCAGAAGAAATCTCGCGTTACGTCAACTGCCATTCTCACGTGACCATGGACATGGGGCAAGTGATATTCTCGGACACGACAACGATGACGGCTGACGGCCCATTCCAGTTCGGGCTTCAACAGCTGACTGGAAACAAGTGGGTGAACCATGACGTAGAGACCGAAACCAGCGCCGGCATCGTGCCCTTCCACTATCGCCGCAAGAGCTACGTTCACGCGATCCAATGGTCAATAGGACTGGAACTGGCGTTACTGATCGAAGACCCATGGAAAATCTTCATGACCACGGACCACCCGAACGCCGGCCCATTCACGTACTACCCAAGAATCATCGCTTGGTTGATGAGCAGAAAAGCCAGAGAAGCAACGATGAAAAGAATCAACCCCCGAGCCAGAAGCAAAAGCCTCCTGACCTCTATAACTCGCGAACTCGGATTCAACGAAATCGCCGTAGTGACCAGAGCGGGCCAAGCAAAAGCTCTCGGCTTGGACGACAAAGGGCATCTGGGCATCGGCGCAGACGCAGACATAGCCATATACAACGTGAACCCACAAACAACGGATCCAGCAAGAAAATACAGGACTGTCAGAAGGGCATTCAAACATGCTGCATACACGATCAAAGGCGGCGAAATCGTAGTCAAAAACGACGAGATAGTCAAACAAGCGCAAGGGGCCACGATCTGGCTTGACGTCCAAACTTCAGAACCCGCAGAGATAACTGAGGACATGAAAAGAAAATTCAGAGAATACTGGACCGTAGAATACGAGAATTATCCCGTAACCGAACACTGTCTCGAGCTTTCTCGTCCAAGAACCCTGAAGGCTGACGTCTAGATGATGATCCTAAACCCGCTGGAAAAGTTTAAGCTTCCAATAATCGCTGAGTGCATAAGCCCAAACATCCTTCAAGACAAGAAGCTCGAAGAAACAGAAGCCCTGAAAGTCTGGGAAGGAAACAAACAGAAAACACTCGGAGACCTCTTCAAGATAGAAGAAACTAAACTTGAACAAGCAACCATAACGATTAACGGTGACGTGAGCAAAGTTCGCAGAATCGGAGCCTTCATGACAAGCGGGGAAATCATCATCAACGGAAATGCGGGCATGCATCTGGGCGAGGAGATGAAGGGAGGCAAAATAACCGTGAACGGCAACGTTGAAGGATGGGCTGGCTCAATGATGAAAGCCGGCGAAATCGAAATCCACGGCGACGCCAGCGACTACCTGTGCGCCCCTTACCGTGGAACCAAAGAAGGCATGCGCGGAGGACGAATAGTCGTCCATGGAAACGTTGGAAACGAGGCAGGAGCACACATGAAAAAGGGCACGCTCAAAATCTACGGAAACGCAGGACAATTCCTCGGCTTTCGCATGCAAAACGGAACAATCTACGTCCAAAGAAACTGCCAGGCAAGGACAGGTGCCTGTATGACAAACGGCAAAATAGTCATCGGCGGCTCCCTAGAGTCAATGCTACCTACGTTTACAATAGACAGCATCAAAGCCAAGGTCAAGATAGAAGAAGGCGAGACGATCGAAGGGCCAATGTATCTTTTTCTCGGAGACCTCACGGAAGCCGGAAATGGCAAACTCTACGTCTCGAAGGAGAAGAATCCGTATCTGAGCGTGCATGAAAAGTTTCTTTAGGAGATGGCTACAGTGGAAAAAAGTCTGAGCATAAACCGTTTAGCATCGAACCTTCTGCAGAAACTTGTCGCGAACTCTGAATATTTCGGCGTGAAGATTCGAAAGACCGACTCTGGGACGACCATCATCGACGCTGGAATCGAGGCCAGAGGCGGGTTCGAAGCTGGAAGGCTCATTACTGAAATCTGCATGGGCGGATGTGCAGATGCAAGGATAACCCACAAAAAATACGGGGGATTGGAACTTCCTTCAATATTCGTGTCAACGGACCATCCGGTAATCGCGACGTTGGGTTCGCAGTATGCAGGCTGGCAGATAAATGAGGAAGGCTATTTTGCCATCGGCTCAGGACCAGCGAGAGCATTGGCGCTTAAGCCGAAGGAGATCTACGAGGAAATCGGTTACAGAGACAATTCTGACGAGACCGTGCTTGTCTTGGAAACCGACAAGGCTCCGACGACGAAGCTGATAGAAAGAATAGCGACAGATTGTAAAATTGACACGAAGAACTTCACGATCATTATGACCCCGACTGCCAGCGTAGCCGGTGCAACGCAAGTTTCAGGCAGAATAGTCGAAACAGGAATCCACAAGCTCAGAAAAGTTGGACTAGATCCAAATGTCATCTTACATGCTTGGGGATGCGCTCCCATCCCGCCGATTCATCCGAAGTTTGCAAATGCGATGGCCAGGACAAACGACGCAATTCTTTACGGCGGAACTGCATATTACGTCGTCAATTACGACGATGACGAAAAACTGAAGGAAATTCTCGAAAAGGCACCGTCAAAAGCATCCAAGCAATATGGAAGACCCTTCATGGAGATTTTCAGAGAAGCAAAGTACGATTTCTACAAGATAGACCCAAACTTGTTCGCGCCTGCTACGATAACGATAAACAACGCAAAGACTGGCGAGACGTTCAAGAACGGAGAAATAAACTCTGAAGCCCTGGCAAAATCACTAGGCTTCAAAGCCAGCTGAGAAATCGCTATTTTGAGCACATGTTCATCAGTGCTTGTCTCTTCCGTATCTGCAAGACTTTTGACATCGCATGCACATTAAATGCGAATTCTTCGTGAAAGAAGGTTCAATCTCCATCCATTTCGGGTTCTGTTCAAAGCCTTCCTTGTTCGAAATGTGAATTCCCAGCAAACACTTGCTATCATCAACCTTGTACGGCGTCAGAGCACCAGCCGGACACGCTCTTATACAAGCTTCACAGTCTCCGCATAGATCACGTTCAAAAGGCTTGTCCGTCAACAACTCAGCATTCGTCAAAACTGCTGCAAAACGAAGCCAAGGACCGAAAACAGGGTTTATTATCAAAGAATTCTTTCCATAATTTCCAAACCCTGCCAGTTGAGCTAATCGTTTGTGCGAGATCGAACTAGCATACGTCGTGTCGTAGCCTCTTTCTTCGAGGAGTTTCTTTATTGCCACCGTCATCGTGTCTAGAGGCAAGTAGCCTGGGTAAATCCATTCTTCGCCCTGTTTGATGGCCAGTTCAAGCATATCGTCCCAGACGTGATAGGCCATCACAACGACGGACTTCGCATCTGGCATTATTTCAGTCGTCTTTCTCGTGTAGTGTTGCTGCTCCCACCCAACCCATATGCTGGGAAATGAATCAACAGTTTTCGCACACACGATTCCAGCTAGTGCAGCACCATGATTAAGAGCAGTTTCCTTGATATCTGTCACAAGCTTTACGTCGCCAGAATTGACCTTCAATAGAGTCGCCGCATAACAGCGTGTCAAGATCCAATTAACTTCTGTGCAACACTCATTTATTTCTTTATTGAATCTCGAGTGCCTAACGCCCTATGGATTCAATTCAGGCTGCTTTGACCTAGCCTCCGACGGCGCGTAAGGTCTTGTGAAAACTCGCCTCAGAAACTCGTTGAAACCTTTGTTTCCGACTAGAGCAACCATGAAAGCAGTCAAGATTCCTATTTCAATCCATGCCTTAGTCAGTAATGAGGCAATGAACGGCAACGGCGTGAGATATGCAGCCACGCTTGGAAGCAAAATGGCTACGAAATATTCAAAGTATATTACTGTGAAAATGGCTTCTGGCACGTATCCGGCCAAAGTTGCGACAATCACTCTCCAAGAAGAGCGATTCGCACTACCTATTTTCAGGGTCCGAGCAAGATAGCCGACCGTCAAGCCAGTTAATGCTTTTCCGACGGGCAGACCTATCAGACCCAACAGACCTTGACTCGCTCCCAGATATCCAAAGTAGAACCCGGGTCCTATTCCCACTATGAAACCTGTTGCGAGCCCAACTAGGGGGCCTCCATAGATTGCCGCCACAAAAGTTCCAATATGCGAGAGATCAAGAGCAATTGAACCTGTCCTGAAAATCGTTTGAGAAATGACAAACATAACGTTTCCAAGAGCACCCATAACGGTAACGAAAGCCAATGTTCGGGCGTTGCTTGCTGCCTTCATACAATGTCACGCGTGGATGCGTTAACTGTTTACTCATATATAAGTTTCTACTCAGAAAAGCGTCGAGCCTTCAGGGATTTGGAGACGAAGGAAGGGATTGTAAATTTTCGAGGGATTGACTAACTTTACTGAGAGAACAATTGATAAATATATTTTAATCCCAATTGCAGCTATGTTGATGACAGTGATTTGTTTAGTGGCTGGCTTATCCGAAGTCAATTTTGGAATTTTTGCTGGTGACATCGTATTGCTTGTTACGGCAGTCCTATTTGCACAAGAAATCAAGAAAGCTGTGAAAGTCAAAGCTAGCAAAGAATTGCTTAGCCATGAGTCACCGATAGACTGGCTAAAGGCTAGCACGAAGTATTTTGTTTTTTCTCTTCTTTCAAGTGTTGTTTATATGTTCGTAGATGTTCAAAATATTGGACTTGAGAACAATCTGCTAATTGGATACTTGCTTATTTTTTGCGTCATTTTCTTTCTTGCAGGGCTTCTCTACACAGTCAGAATTATCTGGTTCATTATTGACCCTGCATCCAAAGCAAACATCCTTGCTGGAAAAGTCCTGATAACAACAAAGTCCGTCGGGATTAGAATCATCCTTTTGTCTTTCGTGTTATTCCTTCAAGCTATCAATGTATTGTTGCTTGTCATGATTCTTGGTTTTATCTTTGTGAATCATACGGCACTAGCACCGATTGCAATGATTTACTTGCCCACATCAGTTATGAGTCTAATAGCGACAATTCCACTATCCTACCTGATTGTGTTCCGTGTAGAAGAGAACCTTCGCGTTCGGGATTGGATTATTGATTTCTGCTTTTTCCTGCCTTGGATTTTATTAATAAGCTATAATCTCTTGCTAAGATTGGGTTTGTAAAGTTTTCATCAAATTCTTCTCCATGTAAAAATCCGTCGGGTGGCACCCGTAAAACGAGCTCATAGCTGATTTTTTCCATGCGCCCTTCAAACAAGACCATGCAACCTACTAACACCGATTTTTCTCTTGCGACCCTCAAATGACCTATTCGCACGTCAGACTTCAGAAGAAATGGTTGATCGCCAAAAGGAGAGGCAAGCATCCAATCACAGTTACGAGCCTTCGTTTTCGCACTAAAAAACAAGCGGAGAAGAAAGCGTCGAGTTTGAATAGACAAATGAAAGGTTCTGATGTGAAGTTTCTGGTGAGAAAGAAGGGTTGGAGAAGAAAACGCTGGTGGTCATAGAGTAAGCGCTGGTGCGCTTTAGAGGGAAAACAACCAAACGGAGAGTTTTTAGAACCATTATACCTATCAGATCTATAAGAAACAATGGCCATAGATAGACTCGGTAAGAAGATGCCAAAGAAAAGAGCACACGCAGGACTCAAGAAGAAGAAACGTTAAGAAACATAATCAACGCACGCGCTAATAGGCTGAGAACAATATCGCCTTCATCACCCGACTTGTTACAGGATGAACTGTCACCCGATGATAGGCCAGAACCCATCACAACATAAAATGTTGGATAGTTAGACGTCGTTTTTGCGAAATGGTTAAAAATAAAGAAATCATCCGACGAAGACTACACAGAACCTTCAGGCTCGAGTCAAGTCCTCGAGAAATAAATATATCTTCTGTACACTTTCTACTGGGAAAACGCGTGTCACAAGTGGTACAACTCTCCTCGAAGGATATTAAGGGTTGGCTTGAACGTGAGACAGGTCCACTTCTTGTTCCTATTCATTCGAAAGCTGAGAAGATGCTTGATGAAATGAGTAAATGTGTTGATAGTCTTTCTAGCAATTCTAGGTTGCTTCTGGACAACAGCCAGAAAGAAATCGAGAAACGAAATATGAAGATCTACAAACGCGCCCGAGCGTTGAACAAGCTCGCCCGAATCTTTGTGGATCGAATGAGGCAGATAAAGGTCCCCGAAGACGTTGCCTACGACAGTTTCCAGGAATTTGTCCAGGGGACTCAGAAGGCTTTTTCTGTAACTGACATTGACATTAGGAATTGGTTTCCTCTGGTTTCACCTTTCTTTATCATAGACAGAAGAAAATTCCAAGCAGTCTTCGAAAGGGCAAAGATAACGTTGAGGGAACTTGACAATTTCTCAACAAAAGAATACGTTAAAGCCAAGACCCTGGAAAGAACGTTCCAACTTATAGACAAACTTCAGGCTTTGGAACAACAACTTCAAAACCTCAAAGAGCAATGTGCAATGGTTGGAAACGAGAAAACTATTGTTGAAGGCGAAATTGTCGAGGTGCAACGAAGAATCGCTGACTTGAAAAGCAAGGGAGGCCTCGATCAGCTAAGTCAGATGGACACTGAAATGCGCGCCCTGGGTGGCGAGGTGAAGCAGAGCTTACAGCATCTTCAAAAGCCGTTCATCAAACTTCAATCACTGGCTCTTCATGGCGAAGGGAGTGGCTTAACCCCTGAGGAGCTCAACAAGCTGAATCAGTACATCATCGACCCGTTTCAGGCTCTTGCAACCGAGCCCCCGAATCATCCTCTGCTGCGACAGATTCTTGGGAAAATGAACAGTGCCCTGTCTGAAGGCAAACTTAAGCTGAAGCCTGAAAAAATAAGAAAGGCGGAGCAGATCATGGAGAACGTACTCTCTAAGAATTCACTGGTTGCTCTGCACGAAAAAAGCACGAAAACCATTATGCTTCACAGGCAACTCTCAGCCTCTGACCAAGTCGCTGAGACTGGGAGAAACCTGTCGAAACTTGGAGAACAGCTTGAAGGATTGGAGAGAAAAAGGAAAGCGATGGATGGCGAAAGAATCACGCTGGAAAGGGCATGTGCTGAAACTTCGGAGAAAATCCGAAATCATAAGGTTGAAATCGAAAAGAACGTGTTCGACTCTACAAACAAAAGGATTCAGCTTGAATGACATAGGCGAAACGGTTGCCAGCGGATATTACTCAAATCGTGAAGGAGTCTCTAGAAGTCAAACCTGAAGTCTTCAGCAAATTGGTTGAAGACGTTGCCCGGTTGATCTGCGGGGAAAATGGAAGAGTCGGGAACCTCAATATTCTAGGAAGACTCGTGAAACTTGACCCCTCAGGTAGGGCTCTAATAGTTGGCGACCTGCACGGAGACCTAGAAAGCCTAATTGACATATTCAAGAGAAGCCAGTTTCTGAAGCAACTTGACCAGACCAACGATTCACACATGATTTTCCTCGGAGACTACGGCGACAGAGGCGCATTTTCAACAGAAATCTACTATGTGCTATTGAAGCTGAAGCTTCTTTTTCCCAAGCAGATGATCTTGATGCGAGGAAACCACGAAGGACCAAATGATCTTATGGCTGAGCCTCATGACTTGCCAGCGCAGCTTCAGATGAGATTTGGCAAAGAGTGGACAGAAACATACGCGAGGATTCGTAGACTATTTGCATGCATGTACAACGCGGTGCTTGTGGAAGAAAGATACGTCTTGATTCATGGAGGGCCACCTTTGAAGGCCAGCAGAATCGACGACTTGGCCTACGCGCAAGACGTGCATCCGGAGCAGCGTCTCCTGGAAGACATACTTTGGAGTGACCCTAGCGACATAGTAAAAGAGACATGCGCATCGCCGAGAGGTGCCGGCAGACTTTTCGGCGCAAGCGTGACCAGCAAGTTTCTGGAAAAATTCCACGTCAAAGTCCTGATAAGGGGCCACGAACCCTGCGCCGAAGGGTTCAAGATCGATCACGACGCCAAGATTCTAACGTTGTTTTCCAGGAAGGGTCCACCTTACTTCAACACTCACGGTGCATACTTAGATTTGGATCTACGCGAGAAACCGGAGAATGCTAAACAACTAGTGCAGTACATCCACAGATTCTAGCTCGCGGCAGTACAGAGGGAAACTTTAAGAACATATCTCAGCTAGCATCTCACAAGTTCAGACTTGCATGGAGCGTCTTTTTTTTTGAAGTTTGGAATCTTAACCCGAAACAGCGATTCTTGGAGTTCAACGCAGCTGCGAGAAGCCCTCGCCAAGCGTGACATTGCATGCACATGCTTAAGCTTTCCTCGGCTCATCGCACATGTTGGATACAGACCGCGGTTCAAAGCGACCAAGACCGACACGCTGCAAAGGCTGAACGCCTTGATTGTTCGTCCTATCGGACGCGGCTCGATAGAAGAGCTGATTTTCAGGATGGACTCTCTGTATCGCCTTGAACGATTGGGTCTGTACACAATAAACCCGCCCGAGGCAATTGAGCACTGCGTCGACAAGTATGACGTTCTCGCGATACTGGAGGAAAATGGTATACCCGTGCCGCGCACCGCAATCACCGAGAACGTTAACGAAGCACTGGAAGCCTTCGACGAACTGGGCGGAGACATCGTCACCAAACCGCTGTTCGGAAGCAGGGGCATAGGATCGACAAGGATCACGGACGCTGAAATAGCGACCACTGTTTTCAGAGCCATAAGGTACTATCATGGCGTAATATACCTCCAAGAGTTCGTACAACATGGTTTCTCTGACATCAGGGCTTTTGTCATCGGCGATCAGGTCGTAGCAGCCATGAAGCGCGTCGCAAATAGTTGGAAAACCAACTACAGCCAGGGAGGCCGACCCAAAGCAGTGAAGCTTGCTTCGGACATTGAGGGCGTCGCCATCAAATCAGCCAAATCCGTAGAGTGCAAAATCGCCGGCATAGACATCCTTGAGAGTCAGCAAGGACCCGCTGTCATCGACGTCAACAGTCAACCAGGGTGGAAAGGCTTACAGTCGGTTACAAAGACAAGCATAGCCGGGGAAATCATTGATTTCATCCTTTCGGAACTAAAGAAGTGAAACACATGCTAGAAATTGAAATCACAAGGATAGACGTACCGTCTGGCAAAGCCGAGAAAATGACCGACTTCGTGGCAGAAGAAAGGCCACTGGATATCTATGTCAGCAAAAAACATTACGCAACCATTTTCTGCTCTCCTTCGAACCTGAAAGAAATGACCATTGGCCACCTGCTCTCCGAAGGAATATTGAAGTCAGGTGAAGAGATTGAAGAGCTACACGTATCGGTCGACAAGGCAACTTGCAAGGTCAAATTGAAGCCAAGTGTCAACATTGAAAAAAGAGTGATATTCTCAAAACTTTCTTCTCGGGTAATTCGCTCAGCATGTGGCAGCACATCGCCTTACCCGTTTTCTTTTAGGCACCCGAAGATCAAATCCAATCTAACTGTTCAGGCAAAAACGATATTGGACTGCGTCAATCGCCTGAATTCAAACGCTAAAGTCTTCAGGAAAACCGGAGGTGTACACGTTGCCGCGATCTATAGCAAAGACGGAGTGAGTAAAGCTCTTGCAGAAGACGTGGGTCGCCATAACGCGGTTGACAAGGCGATCGGAGCGGGAGTCCTTAAACAAACCGATTTCCGCGAATGCTTTCTTGCGTTGAGCGGACGAATGACCGGCGATATCGTACTTAAAGCAGCAACGATGCAACTGCCGATCGTTGCTTCTTTGGCCGCGGCAATAAACTCTGGAATTGCTATTGCCAAAGATGCGGAGCTCACACTGATTGGGTTCGTGCGAGGGAAGCGGATGAACATTTACAACTGTCCAGAGAGAATTCTTGCGTAAGGATCATCCGCGTCTTCTGGAAACAATACTTCTTTTCTGTCTCTTAGGAGGATGCGGTGTGTGTCTTTTGTGAAAATGCCTAAGACGTTTGCTTGAATCTTGCTTCGACGCATTGTTGTTTCGACTTTTTCTTTTGCTTTCGGACTAACACTGGCTAGGATTGTTCCAGTCGATGATATGGATAACAGTTGCTTTTCCGACAGTTGGAAGTGTTTCTGCAGTGTTTTCACTTCTTTGCAGATTGGAATCCTCTTAAATTCTATTCTAAAACCGACTTTGGAAGCTTCAGCCATCTCATTCAATGCTGCTGTCAAACCTCCTTCAGTGGCGTCGTGCATAGCATGAATATTGCCTGTTTCAGCAAGCAGCAACGCTTCTCTAACGCAACTCTGCATTGGAACAAGTTCTCCTAGCTCTTGCGTTTTTTGAACTCCGAAAATCTTCTTCGCCGTATCTTTGTGGGTTAGGGCGAAGTTGACTGCAACTTCTAAGCCTATTGGTTTCATACAATAAATGTGGTCTCCAGGTTTGGCGCCGCTCGGTGTTATGAGTTTGCTTCTGTCGATTGTTCCGTAGGCTGTGCAGACTCCGACTGGGGTTGCGAGTCCATTGTAGGTTCCGGTGTGTCCCGTCACGATGGCCATTTGAAGTTCATCAGCAGCGCGGCAGGTTTGCTGCATGATCTTTCGGAAGGTCTGGGGTTTGGTTGATGGTGGGCCCAAGAGGTTGACAGTACAGAATTCGGGTTTCGCCCCGAACAGCGCCACATCTGAGGCCGCATAATGCACGAGTAGCCATCCGAACCAGTTCTTGGGCACGCCAATGCACGGATCAGTTGAGATCACGACGTATCGATCGCCCAGTTTGTGGACTCCTGAATCAAACCCTGGAGCAGGTGGATAGATGACCCTTGGGTCTTTCTTGATGCAATCGAGCAGTTTCTTCAATTCATGATCGGCAAGTTTTCCCATCTTATCTTCCTGATTTAGAGACCATAATCCAACGTTTTTCTCTTGACAAGGATGGCCAAAAGGGTTGCACTAATAGCGAATTCAACTGACAGAAAACTGCCATTGTAAATCGCTGGCCAAACCCACTGACTTGCAAGGAAGGGACCAAACTGGACAACAGGAAATCCGACAGCATACCAGACGAAAACTCCCACAAAATAGTGTACTAGAAACCTCATGAAAACACTAATTGAGGCCCCAGCCAACGCGTAGGCAACAGCTTTCCTATGAAACATCCCTGTCAATCCAATTAGTCCGAAGGCAAGCGGGTATTCGAGAACCACTTGCACAGGGGTCACGATGATGTTAGCCGTTCCAACAAGTGTTACGTCAATTAGAAACGCTAGAATGCCATAGACAACTCCTGCGATAAACCCCACACGAATGCCTCGTCGCATTGACAACCACATGACCGGTACCATGCTGCCGAGAGTCACTGACCCTCCGTAGATGAGAGTGTAGACGCGTGTCAAGTATAGAACACCTGATAACGCAGAAAACACTATAATTTCAGCTAATATTTTTGTATGAGAACTTTTTGGTGTGTCCACGCATTTTCCCTCCGCCAGTATTACCTGGGTCAGGTTCCAAGGGTCGACGGTGTTCAACCGTCCTCTCAGCCGGGTCATGTTCCCAGCTCCCCTAAACCTATGAGGATAATTGTTAATTATGCGTATATTTATCTATCGGATAAATCCTGAAACTATATTGTAAACTTTTTGGGTTTTCTGTAGACATGGATACCATTTATCTCGTCGAATTTCTGGAATCGGGCAAAGTGAACTAATAAGAGCAGGGCCCTCGGGTTAACCGTGTCAATTTCGTTTGGCCCATTTGTTATTAGGCGTTTAATGACAAATAGCTATGGTAATCGCGGGCGTGTGTCTGGCTTGATGGAAAACATGACCAACACTAACTATCTAACTTGACTGTCTTTTTGTTTTCTGTCTTTTTGGTTGGCTGGGATAAAGTTTTATCCCAAACCCAAACCTTTTCAGGTTAAATCCAGAAATAGAAACGCCCATGCGCCAATCTACAAGTAGAGCTAACCATCATCCTAAAGCGAGCCCATGTATAAGTGGGTTATGGAACTTCCAGTTTCACCCGTTGTCTCAACATGGACAGAAGCCGCCATCGTTTCTCAGTATTCCAATCTTTTCCAAATATCGTAGATGCTCTGCCGCCAACAATAACGTGCATTGTTTGATAAAATGCTTAGGCCTTTCGTCTTTTTAGGTAGGCGATGGTGAATCCTCTGCCGTCTTGCAGTCTGATGTCTTGGACGGTGGCAAGTTCCCATCCTTCATCGCCTAGTTCGTTTAGGTCGTTTTGAACATCATCTATGGTCGGCTTACTATCGGTTTCGAAATGGCTTGAAGAGACGTGCGTCTTTATCGCGACCACCTTATACTCCCACTTAATCAAGTCAAACATCACCTTCAGCAACGATAATACTCAAGCTGGGAAGTAAAAGCATTGGCCCACGCTTCAGCGCGCGCGGAAGCTAAGAGCTCGGCGCCGTCGCAGTGTAGGTGAACTGACTGCCCTTCGATGTTCTTGCTTCGACTTCGTATTGGGCACCGTTTTTCCACGTGTAAGTAACGTTTGCAATCATTTTGGTGTTCGCAGGAATAGTGAACTGAGCGGCTAGCAAGTTTAATGCGGCATTGTTTACGTGAACCTCTATAACCGTGACTGGGTGAGTTCCCGTGTTCTGCATTGTTATGGTCATGTTGTTGCCAGTGCTATTAGTGTAGAATTGCATGTTTGTTATTTTGATCTGTTCTGTTGCCATGAAGTTGAATGTTAGGGCTCCCATCCATGCTGCTACGGCTATGCTGACTGCGACTGTTACGGCGATGAGTATGATTGAGGCTACTACGGGGCTTAGGGCTTTTCGGCTTCTTAATATTTTCATTTTTGTTTAATCCCTCCTTTTGGGGCTGTTTGAGTATCTAGTAGAATCAGAGGTTATAATTAGCTTATGAAACAGATATACTAATCACAATTCAGTAATAGTGTGCCTCAGAATTGTGCGACGGATTTACTACGAGAGGTGCACGGGCTTTTCTTTGCTAGTAGAGTTACTCACAAGAGATATTTGATAGTTGACCCTGTAAGCACGCGCGAAAAAAAGGGGATTGGGCGGGAGACATCGCCTATATATCTGATATGTTTATCTTTCCTAGAAAACGATTCGATTGCATGCGTGGACAAGGTTGATCTGATATGGATAAACTGCCCAAAGAGTTCAACATCTTTGATATTGAAAAGAAATGGCAGGACAAATGGGAAGAACTGGGCACTTACCATTTTGACTGGAATGACAAGAAGCGTCCTGCTTTCAGTATTGATACTCCTCCGCCTTATCCCTCGGGCGATTTTCACATGGGAAACGTCCTAAACTGGTCTTACTTTGATTTTCTCGGTAGGTACAAACGGATGAGGGGTTTCAACGTGTATTTTCCACAGGGCTGGGACTGTCATGGTCTGGGCATTGAGGTTCAGGTTGAAAGGGAGAACAAAATCAAGAAGAGAGATATGCCGGCTGGCAAGTTCGGAAAGCTATGTGAACAGCTCGTGGAAAAGTACATTTCGATAATGAAAGAAGGCGTAGTGCGTATTGGATGCAGCGTCGACTGGACGACCGAGTACCGCACCATGGACCCTGATTACTGGAGACGAACCCAGCTCAGCTTCATACTGCTGCACAAGAAGGGCTTCATGTATCAGGGCACGCATCCGGTGAACTGGTGCCCACGATGCGAAACGGCGATTGCAGACGCCGAGGTAAATTATGAAGAGCACCAGGGCACGCTGCACTACGTAAGATTTCAATTGGAAAACAGTGAGGAACACGTGTTGATTGCGACCACGCGTCCAGAGCTCATTCCTGCATGCGTGGCCGTTGCGGTAAACCCGACTGACAGCCGATTCGCTAAGTACATAGCCAAGAGAATCACGGTGCCGCTGATGGACCGAACGGTTCCCATAATCTCGGATGAAGACGTCGATCCCGGCTTTGGAACGGGCGTAGTGATGATCTGCACTTACGGTGACAAGGCAGACGTCAAAACAGTCATCAGACACAAGTTGCCTGTCAGGATCATACTCGCGGAGAACGGCAGAATAAACGACAAAGGAGGAAAATACAAGGGTCTGACGACGAGCGAGGCGAAGAAGACCATAGTCGAAGACCTGCGGAAAGCGGGCCTCTTGGAGAAGACTGAGCATTTGCTTCAGGAAATCGGGACATGCGACAGGTGCGACGCTCGAGTGGAGATACTGCAGCTCAAGCAATGGTTCATGAAGACGCGCGTCCTGACGGACAGGGTTGAGAGCTCTGCGAAGGAGGTCGTGTGGTACCCTGACTACATGAGAACACGCTTGATTGATTGGGCCCGTTCGCTTGACTGGGACTGGGTGATAAGCCGCCAACGTATTTTCGGCACGCCCATCCCTGTGTGGTACTGCAAAAGCTGCAACGAGGTGATCTTGGCCGAGGAGAGCTGGGTGCCAGTAGACCCGAAGCTGGAGAAGCCTCGCGTCCAGAAGTGCCCCAAGTGCAGCGGGACAGAATTCACGGCAGAAACGGATGTTTTCGACACTTGGATGGACTCGTCGATTTCATGTGCGGTTCACGCTGGTTGGCCAGATCGTGAAGACTGGAGGAGACTCTTTCCTGCAGATGTTCACCCCTCAGGCGTTGACATCATACGAACATGGGCATACTACCTCATGGTGAGACACCTGGCTCTTTTCGACGAGAAGCCGTACAAGAGCTGCCTGATCAACGGCATGGTGTTAGGCCTAGACGGCAGGAAGATGAGCAAATCGCTGAAGAATTACGTTGCCGCTCCCGAGGTTCTGAACAAGTACGGGGGAGACGCCTCGCGACAGTGGGCTGCCGGCGGGGGCGCGACCGGCTCAGACATACCGTTCCGCCTGCCGGACGTTGAGTATGGTTGGCGTTTCCTGATCAAACTGTGGAATGCTTCGGGCTTCGTGAGCAACTTGTTGAAAGATTATGCCCCTGATGATGTGGAAAAAAGTGCGTTGCGGCCGATGGACAAGTGGATTCTGGGGAAGGTTGAAAGGCTGACTGAGAGAGTGACAGGTGCCTTCGAAGGGTGCCAATTCAACGTGGCTCTTGAGGAGACCCGCAACTTTGCGTGGCACGTTTTCTGCGATTCCTACATAGAAGCAGTCAAGGACAGACTGTACAGGCCGGAAATCTACGGAGAAGAAAAAAGAAAAGCGGCGCAATACACGCTCTACACGGTTGTGTACAGGATTCTGCAGCTTCTGGCCCCCCTGACACCGCATATCACAGAAGAGATCTATCAGACTATGTACGCAAAAGAGAAAGGCTTCAGTAGTATTCATCTGTCTTCTTGGCCGACTGCAGACGAGAGACTCTTGGATGAAGAAGCTGAGAAACAAGGCGATCTCGTAATGGCCATCATAACAGGGGTCAGAAGGGAAAAGGCAGAGAAACATCTGCCTCTGAACGCGCAGGTCAAGAAACTCACGGTCTACGCGGGCGAAAAAGACACAGCGAAAACAATTCATGAATGTGAGGAAGACATCGCCGGCACCTGCAAGATTGCCAAGATAGATGTTCTGGCCAAGAAGGGAGAAGGCAGGGCAGTAGAATCTCACGATGACATCCACTTTGTCGCGGAGTTTTAGGGCAAGACTCTGAAAGCGGTGAGCAGTTGACTAGCGTAGGCATAATCGGGTGCGGTGCAATCGGGACGCTGATAGCTGAAGCAGTTGAGAAAAAAACCGTGCCATGTGACAGGCTTATACTCTGTGACATCGACAGGTCCAAGGCTGAAAAACTCAAACGCAGGCTTCACACTCAAGTCACAGTCACAGAGGATGTTGAAGAGATGATCAAGCTCAGACCCGCCGTCATCGTTGAGGCAGCATCACAACAGGCTGCGAGAGAATACACTAAGAAAATCGTCGCTGAAAACGTGGAACTCATAGTCATGAGTGTTGGCGCGCTACTAGACATGGGCATCAAGAGCGACAGGATCCACATTTCTTCAGGGGCCATCGGAGGCTTAGACGCGATTTCAAGTGCGAACCTGGCCGGGGTTGAAGAAGTCGTTTTGACCACTAGGAAGAACCCCGGGGTTCTAGACCTAGCTGATCAGCAGGAGAAGTTGATCTATGAGGGAGACGCTCAGGAGGCGGCCAAGCGCTTTCCACGCGAGATGAACGTGGCGGCCACGCTTGCCCTGACGGTCGAGCCTGAAAAAGTCAGAGTGAAAATTATCTCAGACCCGAGAGTCCACAGGAACGTTCACGAGATCACAGTGAAGTGGAAGTTTGGCCAGATGTTCCTTCAGTTTTCGAATGATCCACATCCGGACAACCCTAAGACCAGTGCACTCTCAGCATGGTCTGCGATCAGGCTTCTGAAACAAATATTGGAGAATCGACGCTCAGCCTAGGGTCTGATTCCGATTCCCACGTCAACCCAGAGCCTCTCACCTATTTTCCTGTACCCGATTTTTTCGTAGGCCCTGATGGCTGAATGGTTGTCTGACCTAGCGAAAAGAGCCGCCACGTCAGATTTTCCCAGGGCTTCGTCCGTGACGGCTGACGTGGCGAGAGTCGCGTACCCCCTGTTTCTGTAGCTCGGGTGCGTGTAGACGCCGCCTATCATCCAGACTTGCGGCATCTGAATGAAGGAGCCAGCGTAAGAGACTAGCCTATCGCCTATGAAGATTCCGTACATGGGCATTCTCCCTATCAAATCGGAGCATCTCCGTTCAGTGCTTCCAGCGTGATTTTTTCGGCTCGAAAGCAGGGCCGCAAGCTTCGAACCGTCTGCTGGGTCCAGTCTCCGCACGTTTTCCGATCTAAAAGACTTGGCTTCACCTTTCTTGAGGAGCATCCAATTCTCGACGTAGTGCTTTGCTTTCGGAAACTTTGCTTCGATCTGGGAAAGAAGATCCTTCGGTGCATGCATGATGAAATGATCCGCGGGAGCATGTTCGATCAGTTTCTTCGCGATTTCGGCGTCAGATTCCAAAATGACGCTTGGGCACTCGAGCGTCTGATAGATGAGGATGTAGCCTCTCAGCGTGCCAGCTTCAACAGCGGCGTACATCGTTGTGTTTTCCACATCGTATTGGATGTCGTAGAAGGCGAAAACATGCCTTATCACATCTGATTTGAGTTGCTCAACGACCCATTGTGTGTTGCCCTCGTCGATTCTTTCTATGCTAGTCATGTTTTTCTCGGTGTTTGTATTTAGGCGATGTCAGAACCGTTCTTCGAAGCTGACGTATGCCGCTTCGTCCCCTTCTCCGTTTCGATTTCTTTCATGAGCGTCTCGATCTCCTCTTCCGTATTGTAAAAGTGGGGTGAAACCCTGATTCCATGGTTTCTTGCAGAGACGACTATTCCTTTGGCGCCGAGTTTTCTGGCGACTTCTCGCGGGTTGCGCACTCTGAAGTTGACGATTCCGGAGCGGGATTGCTGTTCTTCAGGCGTTTGCAGTTCTAATCCGAGACCCTTGACCGCCTCTATCAGGCTGCTCGTCAATTTCATGATTCTCCTGGTGATAGTTTCGACCCCGACGCTCAGCAGTAACTTCATGGATTCTCTTGCGCCCACGAAGCTCACGAAGCTTGGCGAGCCTGCTTCGAAGCGACTCGCGGTTTTTGAGAGGTTCAGGCTCGATATGTCCCAAAAATCATCAGTGTCGAAGATCTTCTGGTCAGCGCTTGCCCATCCGACGAGTGGGGGTTCAAACTTTTCAATCAGATCATCTTTGACGTAAAGGTAACCGGCTCCTGATGGGCCTAGGAGCCATTTGTAACAGGATGCGGCTAAGAAGTCAACGTCATCTCTTCTGACATCGACGTGTATGGCTCCCACAGATTGGATCGCGTCAACTATCAGATATGCCCCATGCTCGTGTGCTATTTCGCTCAGCACGTGGAGATTGTGACGAAAACCATTTGCGTATTCAACGTGGCTTATGGCGACTGCCACCGTCTTGTCATCGATTGCTTCCTCCATGTCGTCCAACAGTATCTTTCCACCAACATTTTTTACGTAGTGGACTTTCACGCCTAGTCTCTTTCGCAGCCAAGGATAAACTACCGAAGGATACTCTAAATCTGTCGTGACGATTTTTGAGCCATGTGGATAGTCTAGAACGTTTGCAGCTATGTTCAGGCCCATTGAAGTGTTTTCGACGAGGGCTATTTCTCCAGGTCTTGCCCCGATCAGTTTTGCAAACAGTGGTTTACCATAATCGTCCCATTCGCCCCGGGCCGAACCGAAGCTTGAGAAATCGTGGACATACTTGCTCATGGCCTCGACAGATGATTTCGGCAGAGGCGACTGCGCGGCATGATTCAGAAATGCTTTGTTTTTGGTTATGGGAAACCGTTCACGCGTCTTCTCCATATCTTCCATGCATGATTCACCGGAATCTAATCAAACAACCGCATATTTAGAAGCTTAACTATTAAAGCCTCAAGCAAACTACAAGACGATTTTGCTGAGAGATAAAAAATCAAGAAGGCCTTGTCAGACTTATTTTGACGCTGAAAACCAATGCACGTATTGGAAGCTATGGGACCGTGTTCATTGCGAAACCCCCGAAACCTGCCCAATGATTTCTCAAAGACCTTTTCACTTCGTCGACTGTCTTCTCAACCGTTTTCCGGCATTCCGCTGGCTCTTTCGGCGGCTGTTCGCGCTCTTCTACATCGATTTCCTTCAAACCCATGGCACCGGCGGCAAGGGCATACCAGCAAGACGGCAAAACTTGAGGGTTGTATCCGCTTCCAGGTACGAGAATGAGTTTGCCTTTGCATACTCTATCGGCTGTTTCACCGATCAGATGGGCGATGCCGAAAAAGCCTTTAGCCGTCAGATTTAGGTCTCCAAGCATGTCCGCAAAATGTGCGTCGCTTCCTCCATTCGCTATGATAATCTGGGGATTAAACTCTTCAGCCACGGGCACGAATACCTCGTTCAAGGCGTAGAGATACGTGTCATCTCCCGTTCCAGGCGGTAGCGGCACGTTTATGTTGTAGCCTTTTCCGCTTCCTTCGCCTGCCTGTGCGATGAAACCGGTCCCCGGGTAGAGAGTCTTCGGGTCCTGATGCAGGGAAATGTAGAGCACGGTTGGATCTTGGTAATATATGTCACTCGTACCGTTTCCAAAGTGGACATCATAATCCAACACCAAGAACCTTTCAACCTTATGTTTGCATCTCAGATACTCAATCAAAACTGCCACGTCGTTAAAAAGACAGAATCCGCCTCCGTGGCTTCTGCCCGCATGGTGATGTCCGCCCCCCAAAGAGATCGCACGTTTGGCTTTTCCTTGAGCGACACTTTTTCCACATTCGATGCTACCTCCGATGATAAGCATTGCAGCTTCGAGGATTTTGGCTGAGACGGGCGTTTCAAAATCATACGGTTTGTTCTCTTTTGCTAATCGCCAGATCAGATTTACGTATTTCTCATCATGTACTCTTAGCAAGTCTTGCTTTGATGCAGGTTCTGGCGTGACAAGTGCGAGATCAGGTTGCTGAAAAAGTTTGTGCTCTTCGAAGAACTTCATGGAATTCTTAAACCTGTCTCCTCTGAAGGGGTGTCCTTCTCCCATATCATATTGCACGTACTTTTCGTGGAAAGTCATTATTGTCTTTTCAGGCATCGATTTCACTCCCTCGTCTAGACAACGCATTCGGCTATAAAATGCTACGGTTGGCGCTCAACGGTTTCTTAATGAAAAAAAAAAAGAGAAGAGTGACTGTTTTCCCTTTATGATGGTTCTTTATTCTCTTTGGTTTCAGCCGGTCGTTCTGCTGACTGCGCTGCTTCTATACCTTGCACCTCGGCCTCTGCTGAGGCAGTTCCGTCTGTTTCATTCGCCTGAAGCTCTACTGTGGGTTTCTGCGGTTTTTCCTGTTCCATTCCGATCTCTGTGGCCTGTTGTTCATCCACCTGCTTCACGAATATGCCGCCGCTTGCCAATTGATCTGCCGCTTCTTTTATCGAGTTCAATTCCAGCCTGGAAGTTTCAAGTCCCATGGACAGCACGTTGATTTCACGCTGGTACGTTTCTTCATCAATTTCCCCTGTTATGTGTTCTATCTCGAAGTCTGCCAGAAGAATTTCAAGGGTCTTTACTTGATCACCAAGTTCAGCTATTTTCACGTTCATTTTCTGCAAGAGTGTTTTCTGCCGGTTCTCAATCTCGTCTATGGCCTCTGCTATCTCCATGTCGAACATGTCATGCGTCGATTGTGATATTCTGCCCGTGCTCAGCAAATTGTCTAGAGCTTGCTTCTTTTTCCTAGCCACTTCGTATTCTTCGTTCAATGTCCAAAGGGAGCGTTTCCACGAAATCATTCTGTACACCGTTCAACATGTGCCATAGACTGAGCAAATAACCTTTGTTAACATGCAGGTATATCTGCCACTGATCATGAAGGCATTCTCTGGAATCTGATTGACAAATCAACCTCTAAAACAAGATTCCTAAGTTTCCAGGTCCCCTCAAAAGTTGAAACGTTCAAGTCTCATTTGCACGCGTGTTCCTTCAGAATTGACTCTCTTATTTTCGAAAGGCTCATAAAGCGATGAGCGAGAAGTAACGAAATACTAAAAAGTTACTTACCCTGATCTCTAACGGCTAAGAAAAAACCCAAAGGGCCCGTAGCTCAGTAAGGATAGAGCACCGGACTTTTAAGCCGTAAGGTCTGCGTGGAAATCCGGGGGTCCCGGGTTCAATTCCCGGCGGGCCCGCCAACTCCGAGACTTGACTACTGCCCACCATCAATATTGATGCCATTACCATACGAAATTCATCTGCACATCCGAATGACGTATGCATGATTGAAGCCGGGATTCCCGCTGGATAGAACATTCTTCTATAAGGCTTTATTTAGCTAGAGCGCGGTAAAAGATATGGAGAAAGAGAAGTAGGCTTAACGCTGACGAGCAGAGGAGGAGGTGAGGATGGTGGTTGAGTTTTCAATAAATACAAAGCAGGCAATTGCCATAATCTGGCTTCTTTTCGCTTTCGCCCTATCTTTGGCGGTCGTGCTGACCCTAGGCGTATCCACCTTTCCAGGTTCATGGCAATGGATGACAGCACTGTTCTTTGGTCTCATGCTCGTGATAACGCTTCCGGTGTTTCTGCTCCTAGCTTTGTGGCAGATAACGTCCAAGTCAGACAATGCCTAGTCGGCGAGGCCATTCAAACATGGTCATAATCGACAAAGTCGACGATAGGCAGGGTTGTTGCTCGCCATCCTTGCAGAGATTACTCATGTGTTGGGTCAAGCCTCTTAAAGCAAATCGTCTTGGTTCATCTCGGCGTTGAGGCGAATAATACGTGAGAGAAAACATGTATTTCCTCTCAAACCATCTGCCGAGAACAACCATGATTAATTTGTCTCCTATTCTAGTCTGTCAGCGTCTGCTACGTCAGAATAGCCGGGGGCTTATTGCGAGCCTTGCAAAACTCATTACAGGAGACGCTATCAACGTACGCCGTGATGAGCTATTAATATAAAATGACTTTCTGGGCGTCTCCTTTTCTTGCGCCTCTTCAGGTAGTCAAGCATGATCAGCAGGAAGAGGAATGCTATTACCCCTGCTACAAGTGTGAAAGCGAAAAATGTCAGGGCAAAAAGCCGTGATGGAAGCATCGGAGGCGGGCGCAAAGGAAGCTTGATCTGCACTGATCCATCGTAGTAGATGTTATTTGCAAGGTTCGTCTCCCCTTCAACCGGGTCTGCCCTGGCGATTATTTGGTATGTTCCATTTGGCACGTTTGTAGTATTCCACTCGAACACTATAATTTGTTCTGTCTCAGGTAAAAGCTCCTGAACGGGTCTTCTCTCAATCAGCACATCGTCGTAGTATACAGTCGCGTTAGTCGATTCCGTGAAGTTGCCGTTATTCCTCACGCCCACCGTTAAGATAACGATTTCGCCTTGGTAAACCACATTCTCGGAATTGTTCGCATATGCGACTTCTATGTCGTGTAGTAATGTCGGTTTCTTGGTCATTACCCCCACTTGAACTGAATAAGTGTTGTCAGACAGATTCGCCTCATGGGGGAAAGCTGGAACCTCGGCAGTTATCACGTAGATTCCCTCAGAAAGCCCAGTTGTGTTCCAATTGAACTCGAAGGCTTGGCTTTGATAGGGACCGAGAAAACTGATGAAATATGAACTCAATAGAGAATCGTTCACTGCAAGCGTGGCATAGAAATCGTTGAGACTCACGGTTCCCTGGTTCGTCACTAACAGACTTATCATCACTGTTTCACCAGCATCAACTATCGTGGGCGAAGCCTCAACGTAGACGCAAGCGTCAATGAAGTTTGGAAAAATCGGGTTGAAAGGTTGTATGCTGAAACCTGCTGAGACCTGGGGGCCATAAGCTACTAGGGTATTTTCCAGGGCAACTACAGTGATTGTGGCGTTGCCTGGAACCGCAAGATTTGGAATGGGCATGTTGCCATAGAAATACTGAATTCTTTGGCCAGGAGGAACGATCAGATCATCAATTTGAGACGAGCTCACTGGCACGCCTAGCTCGTCGAAAACAGTGATCGCCACCGTGGCGTTCTTCTTGATCATTGCATTGTTCTCAAGGGCGACCTCAAAGCCAACATAGCCTCCCTCTCCGAAATTTCTAGTCTCCGTTAAATTCTCTTCTAAGGTTCTTATCGAAATGATTTTGATGATGTAGTCGACCTTGAATGTCAACGTGTCGCCGTACGTTTTTCCTTCGACTTGGACACTTGCCGTTGCGGTCCAAGTTCCGAAGGCCTCCGTTTGATTTACGACGGCCAGAGAAAACTCAGTCGTGGCAATTCCGCTGGAATTTGTTTCAGCGGTCTGAAAGAATCTTATGTCCCACGAATCGTTGGGTGGTCCCAATACCTCGTATGTTACCAGTGTACCGTTGACGGGTGCACCATCCCGTAACACGAGAACATACAGTATGACTTGCTCCTGAGGGCCAAACGTGTCACTCGACTGATTTATTCCTCTGCCGTCGAATGGAGCTTTCTGCGTAAACAAATCGACGAATATCCCTGGCTCGCTACTTGCAGAAGCAGATGTCACGAGCAGAAAATTCGGAACAGTCAACGCTATCAAAACCACCATGATCAGGCATTTCGCTCTGCCTGTGCACTTCCTATCTTTTTGCATGCTGCTTTTCCTCGGCAGGGATCACATCAGCTTGAACGGACCTTCCAATAGCGCGTGCACTAATGGTCTAGTCAATGAATATCTTCGCCGTATTCTCCCTACCCTCTCCAAAAAGAAAGGGATCAGGGAAGTTCATTAGTCTTTATGGAAGAATCTTCTATGTTCGCCAAGCACTTCTTCGGGCGCGCTTAGTCCTCCTTAATCCTCTGAATAGTCTTGAGTCAAAGCACTATTTAGTCGGATATGTAGTAGTTCCGAATATTTTGAATCACGATATGACCTCTGGTAGAGAAGGTGGAGTTGGGCGTCATGAGGATCTAAAAGACTAACTTGGGGTTTTGCCGGGTAAAACGTTTCAAAATGCGGTGTCGTTGATCGATTTTTTGATGCTAACATGGGCTTCCACATCTGTACTGTGACTATCCACGGTTTGGTCTTCTTTGAAAGGATAGAAGTTAGTGGATTGTTTGTAGTCCATTTCTCCAGGCTTATGGTTGTTTGCGATGAAGGATGGTTCCTTTCGCGCGCGGCGGCAGCATCTGAAATAATACGACATAATGTATAAATGGTACCGCAGGCTTTAGATGATTCGGGAAAGAGTTTGAGCTTGGAGGAAATTGAAGCTTTTTATAAATCATTGAGTAAATGCCCTAGATGTAATTCAGCCGAGGGCTTTTGGCTCACTGCGACCCGCGAACGAAGCTACGTTCAATGCAAACACTGCGGTACCATCTTGGAGATATGCGAAGTCTTTCAAGAACCAGCAGGAAACAAAAAACCCAAAGGTTTTTTCAGGCTTAAACTATAAATAACCTCCCCCTCAAGTTTCTGTTTCCTTCATTTCACGCGGCTTAATTGAACCTACCATGGTTGATGAGAACCCTGTGATGCCTAACGATCGTGATGATGCAAAAGCCTAGGTACGAGTGTTTGCAGCGTCAGCTTCTTTCTCTTGACCGCAGTTAGGGCAGAAAATCATTCTGAAACGATGCTGTCGATCATCCGCAGCCAGCTTAACGTAAATGCTTCAAGAGGAAAGTCTTAAAAAGACATTGAGGTCTAAACAGATGTCTAGGTGATTTAACGTTGAAGAAAAATTCAGGTGCCATGAAAACAGCATACGCCATAACCTTGGCGATCATCATAACAGGCGCAGTCGTGGGCGTTGGCGTCTATTATTTCACGAGGCCTACGCAAGCTAATGATCTCGAAATCTACACGTGGTGGACATCAGGCGGAGAACTCAGTGCTCTCAACGCACTGATCGGAGTATACAAAAATGCATATCCCAACGTAACTGTGATTCCGACTGCAGTTGCGGGCGGCGCAGGAACCGCTTTCAAGTTGCTCATTAAACCACTCGTTCTTGCAGGCGAAGCTCCAGACGCCTTCCAAGTGCATGCGGGTTACGAAATGGAACCTTACGTAAGTGGAGGCTATCTTGATCCGATAAATGACCTTTGGAGTTCTCAAGGCTGGGATAATGTGTTTCCTGCTGTGTTGAAGCAAAACGTAAACTTCAGCGGCAACTACTACGGCGTTCCCGTCGATATTCACAGGTCAAATGTCGTGTGGTACAACAAGTACATTCTTGCTGGGAACGGGATTAACGTTAACATAACGACTTGGGATCAGTTCTTCGCGGCGTGCAAACAATTGAGCCAAAACACAACTTTGACGTCCGACCCTAACTTCTCAGTTGTAGCTTTGGGAGATGCAGACACGTTTGGAGATGCTCACGTTTTGGAGCAGATGATGGCCGGGGAGGGAATGCCCTTCTACCAGGATTTCATAAACGGCAAGATGACTAATTCGAGCAATCCGACCTTCCTACATGCCATAAACAATTTCGCGTTGTACCTGAACTATACGAATGCGAACCATTTGAGCCTAACCTGGGATGCTGCAACAGCAAGGGTGATTAATAACGAGTCTGCGTTCAACATAATGGGCGACTGGGCCAACGGAGAATTCAAGGTTGCGCTTAAGACTTACAACGTCGATTACGGGACATTTCCAGTTCCTGGAACCTCGAACATGTACGGTCTGGTAGTTGACTGCTTCGAACATCCCAAAAATGTAAAGGATCCACAGAACTCTCTCAACTGGTTAACAGTCGTCGGATCTACGGATGGCCAAATTGCATTCAATACGCAAAAAGGTTCAATTCCTGCTAGGAACGATCTGAATGCTACAGCAATTGCGATGTTTGGACTATACCAGCAGGCGGCTATCGCAGACTTCACCCGGGCAGGGGAAATCACGTATCCAAGCATCGTTCATGGAAGTGCGATGCCAGTATCGTTCGGTACACCCTTCTTAAACGCTTGCGCCGCATTTGTTGATGCCGCCAGAAATAAGGGCTCAACCACCGCAATAAGCACATTAGCCACAGCGATAACAGGTGCAATAACAGCTAATCAAGGCGATTTCGTCAAAGTCTGGACACTGACTAGCTAAATCCCTCTTTTTTTATTGTTACTTTTTGCGATGTCTTTATATGACGTTTAATGCAGTTTAGAGTTGAAGGTGGCATCCGCTGAAAGAAGGCATGATCGCCCTCCTCATTCTGCTGCCCTCAATTGCTCTAGTGGGGTACTTCGTCTATGCTTGCATCGGGTGGAACGTGCTAGTATCACTTACAAATTGGGATCATCTTAAACCTAGCTACGAGATCATCGGCTTCAGTCAATATTCTGCCCTCTTCAAAGATCCGATATTCTGGACTTCCTTAGAGAACAATTTAATTTTAATATTTTTGTTTGTGCCTTCAAGCATTGGCTTAGGACTTTTTCTCGCGATTCTTCTGGACAACAAAGTTAGAGGCGAGGGCATTTTCAGAACTATTTACCTTTTGCCCTTTGCGCTTTCGTTTGTTATAACCGGGTCACTCTGGAAATGGATGTACGATCCAAGCAACGGGGTCATAAACACTTTGTTAAGAGGAATTGGACTGGGCTTTTGGACACCGATGTGGGTCGGGGATTCCAGCATAGCAATGTACTGCGTGGTCTTGGGTTTGGTGTGGCAATTCTCTGGTTATACGATGCTGCTTTTTCTGGCAGGAATAAGATCCATCCCAGAATCGCAGGTAATGGCGGCTGAAATAGATGGTGCTCGTGGTTTTAGGCTCTACCGCCGAATAATAATACCACAGTTGAAGTCATCGACTCTGGCCACTTTTGTCATACTCATGGTCTTTTCTCTAAAGGCTTTTGACTTCATCTACATCCTCACGGGAGGCAAGCCAGGCTATTCCACTTTCGTTCTGGCCTTAATGATGTACCAAGACACCTTTTCCAGTGATCACTACGCCTACGGAGCTGCGATCGCAACGGTACTGTTTCTTATAGTGATGGTCATAGTTGTGCCCTATTTGTACCTGTCTTCTAGGAGGAGAGAAGAATGAGACTGGCAAAACCAACAAGGATCTTGCTTTACATTGTGCTAATCTTATTCGTGTTTGCATTCGTCCTCCCTTTCTATGCAGACCTTACGACTGCTCTCAAAAAGGATTCAGACGTGGTTAGCACGATTCCGGTTGAGCCGCCACCTTCGCCGACACTGGGCCCTTTGATCACAGCTCTCGTTGGGGCTTCGAACGTTCAAGGAATGGCGAGACCGCTTCTTACCACTGTCACGTTCACGGTATTCGCGACGATCCTTTCCTGCATTATTGGTTCAATAAATGGGTACGTGCTTTCCAAAATCAGGTTCAGGGGCTCTGACATGCTCTTCATATTCTTCTCGATAGGCATATTCATTCCTTATCAGGCGGTCCTCATCCCACTAGTGTTGACAATGGCAAGACTAGGTTTGTTCAACACGTTAGGAGCGTTGATCTTGGCGCACACTGCCTATGGGATTCCGATATGTACGCTTCTTTTCAGGAACTTCTACAGAGAAATCCCTGATAGTCTAGTGATGGCAGCAAAGACTGACGGTGCCGGCACGTGGAGAATCTATCAATCTATATTCTTACCGCTTTCAGGGCTACCATTTGTAGTCGCGGGGGTATTTCAGTTTACCAGCATTTGGAATGATTTCCTCTTTGCACTAGTACTACTGGCTGGACCAAATCAAGCAGCTTCAGTTGTCCTACCGAACTTGAAGGGAACGAACACTTCGAGTTGGAATCTTCTCATGGGTGGAGCAATATGGTACGCGTTGCCCCTGGTGATAGTTTATTTGGTGCTTGGAAAATACTTGATAAAAGGATACATGGCTGGCGCTGTTAAAGGTTAAGATGATCGAATTTGGTCAAGGTAGTCGTAAAGGATCTGACAAAGAAATACGGAGAAGTCCAAGCTCTCAAAAATCTAGACTTGAATATAGACGACAAGGAATTCTTCATTCTCCTCGGTCCATCTGGCTGCGGCAAGAGCACGGCACTTCTATGCATAGCAGGTCTGCTCAGGCCTGACAAGGGCGAAATTTGGTTTGACAACAAGCTTGTGACGAACCCTCAACGTGACGTGTCCGTGCCACCCCAGGAGAGGCAGGTAGCGATGGTTTTCCAAGATTATGCTCTCTATCCACACATGACGGTTTTCAAAAACATCGCTTTCCCTCTTGAAGTAAGGGGCGTAAACCCGGCCAAAATTCCCGGAATGGTCAAGGCGACAACTGATCTGCTCGGTATCTCGCAGCTTCTGAATAGAAAGCCGAAGCAGCTCAGCGGCGGCCAAAGGCAAAGGGTTGCGTTGGGAAGGGCAATTGTTAGGCAGCCGAAGATTTTCCTCATGGATGAACCCCTTGCGAATCTTGATGCCAAACTAAGAGTGTACATGAGAGTTGAGTTGAAAAAACTGCATCAAAAGCTGGGAACAACAACAATCTACGTCACCCATGATCAAGTTGAAGCGATGTCACTCGGGGACAGAGTGGCCGTTCTCAAAGATGGCATCTTGCAACAAGTTGCGGCCCCTACTGAACTGTACGATGCCCCTAAGAACACGTTTGTAGCAGGCTTCATCGGAAGCCCTCCGATGAACATGCTCAATGGCAAGTTGGTGAGGAAAGGTGGAAAGCTGGAGATAGACTTGGGAGTCGCAACGTTTGAGCTGCCCTATTGGGCGCAAGAAAAACTGAAGCAGATGCAAACATCAGAAGTCGTGTTGGGTTTCAGACCGGAAGACATAGGGGTAGTCGGGAAATACCAAGAGAACGCAATAGAAGCGAAAGTAGAAATGTTCGAGTCAATAGGGAGAGAAATCCATAGTCATCTCACGGCTGGGGACTATCCTATCGTTGTCGTCACTACATCTGCTGAAGACGTGAAAGTCGGCCAGTCCATTTGGGTTGTTCTGAATGAGGAAAAGATCCACGTATTCGATGGAAAAACAGGAGAACTACTGGCTTAGAGTGGGTCTCGTTGTGTCGATGCTATTTTTGGCGCACTTAGAATCGAACACTTAGGACGAATGCGTAACGCATAAATTCGCTTCCACCATTCTAGGAGTTTTGGTCGGGCGGTAGCTCAGCCTGGCAGAGCTTCCGAGCCTGCTGGCAAAACCAGCAGACGAAGACGCTGTAGATGCCTACCCAGGGTGGGTGTCACCCAGCCTACCAGGCGTACATGCGGAAACCGGACTGTCGCAGGTCCAAATCCTGCCCGCCCGACCAAAGCTCCTTTCATTGAAATAAGGACGATTGAAGGTTATTTTCAGCAAACGGCTTCAATAGTGTCTTTTTTGTCCCGAGGTTTTCGAACAAAAAGCTGTACTTCGCTTTGTGGTTTAAATCCTTCCTCAAGTGCGCGTGCGCTGATGGTTGAATCAGGTGTTCTTCCACAAGCGATAAGAACATAGTGTCTGATAGTGTTTAGCGATAATGTAGTGCGGAGAAGTCTGCTTGTCGTCTCTTGAGCGTGATCGTGTTCCGAGTGCTCGTCCTATTGCTGCGAAAGAGGTTCCGCTTGTCGATAGAACTGAAGAAATGAATGTGTTGAAGGAGGCTGTTTACCGGGCAGTTCACGGTGAGGGTGGTCTTGTTTTCATTCATGGGGAGGCTGGAATTGGGAAGACAAGATTGGTCAGGGAGCTCGGTGCGTATGCACGGTCCCGTGGCGTGCAAGTTCTTTACGGCAGATGCCCAGCACTGTTCAGAATGGACGGCGTTCCTCCATACATTCTCTGGAAGGAAGTCATCAAGGACTATCTAGAATCATGCAACCCCGAGCAACTGTACAGAGTCATCGGCTATTATCCTGCTGAAGTCGCCAAGCTCGTTCCAGAGATTAGTCAGAAGCTCAGATCGATTCCTCAGTCTCTTCCGATTAGTCCTGAGCAGGAGCAGAATAGGCTTTTTGAAGCGGTCTCGCAGTTTGTCACGAACATTTCTAGAGAGACGCCATTGCTTCTGGTTCTTGATGATTTGCAGTGGACTGATCCATCCTCACTTCTCCTATTGCACTATTTAGCCCGTGACGTGCAGAGAACATCATTGCTTCTCTTGGGGGCTTACCGAAGTACGGACGTTGATGCTAAGCATCCATTGACTCCAGTCTTGGCTGAGTTGAAGAGAGAGCGCTTGCCTCAGTCAGTTTTCTTGAAGCGTATGTCTCTAGACGATATTTCGGAGATGATCAGGCAGATATTGGAGCAAGACGATGTTCCAATAGAATTCCTCAAGATGATCTATGAAAAAACAAGAGGCAACCCGTTCTTCACCGAGGAAGTCATAGAATCGCTAAAGGAAGAAGACACAATCTACAGGGAAGAGGGCAGGTGGAAGTTTAAAGAGTTTTCAACGATTGAGTTTCCAGAAAGCGTCAAGAATATTCTGAAGACGAGACTCAGTCGGCTGGATGATGACTGCCAGAACGTTCTGACAATGGCTTCCCTCATTGGAAACGATTTTACTTTGGAAGCGATGTGCGCAGTCACTGGCGTCGAAAAGAGTAAGCTACTCAAATTGATGGATAAGCTGTTTAAGACCGGGTTGATCAAAGAACGGGTTATTCGTGGAGAAGGAATTTGTTCTTTTGCTGACATATTGGTTAGAGATGTTGTTTATGAAGAAATCAGTCCTTTAACTCGAAAGGAGCTTCACGGAATCGTAGGAAGCGCCTTAGAGATAGCCTATGCCAAAACGACTGATGAGCATCTTGGGGAACTCGCTTCTCACTTTCTTGAGAGCGGAGACAAGGAGAAGGCACTTGACTACTTCTTTAAGGCAGGCGAAAAAGCTCAGAAGATCTATGCTAACGCCGAGGCGATTTCGTATTTCCAATCTGCTCTTAGACTGCTTGACGACAAGGAAGGTGAGTATCGAGAAAAGGCCAGTATTCTTGAGACACTCGGAGACATCAAAAGAATTGTCGGAGAATATGACAACTGCATCAAGCGATGGAACGAGGCATTGTCGCTTTGGAAGCAACTTGATGAAAAAGGAAAGGTTGCAGAACTGCACCGCAAGATGGCGGCCATTCTTTGGCAGGATCTCGGTAGAACGAATGAGGCTCAGGAGAGTTTTGAAAACGCTTTGAGGATTTTGGAAGCCGAGCCTGAAAGCTCAGAGTTAGCAACCGTTTATGCTGCAAGAGCCAGGATGTCACATTTTACTGAAGATGTAACAAAGTCTCGTTCATGGGGGGAGAAGGCTCTTGAACTCGGCAAAAGACTCAACGCTTTTGAAGCCATCGCAATCGCATATGACACCTTAGGCTTCGCGTTCGATGCTACTGGAGAAACAAAAGAAGCCGTTGAATGCCATGAAAAAGCCTTGAAAATAGCTATCGACAACGGCTATGTGGAGATAGCACTGCGTGCTTACAACAACCTTGCAAACTCACTTCCAGCAGAAGAAAACGAACGAAGACTAGATTGTTATGAGAAGGGATTGGAACTGGCAAAAAAAGCAGGGCATATTGAGAACATAGCTTTTCTTGAAGGTCAGTTGGGAGGAATGTATGGCCTCATGGGAAATATGGACAAGGCACTTGCCCTAGCGGAGGAATATGACGCATTAAGCAGGAAGATAGGTAATTTATTTAATCTTAGCAATTCCACACTTATACTCGGGGCATTCCATCATATTTTAGGAGATTGGAACAAGGGCGAACAGTACGTAAAAGAATCGTTAAGCATATCCCAAAAAATAAACAACACGCAATCAATCTCGAACAGCTACGGATTTCTCGGATGGTCCTACTATGACAGAGGCGAATATGCCAAGGCCGAAGAATGTTTTGACAGACAGTCTGAAATCTATGAAAAGACTGGACACAAAGCTGCTCAAATGTACTATTATCGATGGATTGCTAGGAATTCCATAGAACTTGGCGAAATTGACAAAGCAAGAACCCTGCTCGATGACATGCACAAGTTTGCCCACGAAAAACAAGACAAACAACTCATCGCTGATGAAGACGCAGCAAGGGCGATGCTGCTTCGCGCAGAGAAGAAATGGAACGAATCCATCGAACTCTTCGAAAAAAGCCTCCAAGAATACGAAGCCCTAGGCGCAAGACGATGGAACGTTTACTGGCTCGCCAAATGCATCCTCTACCCATATGCTCTTGCGTATTTGGAGAGAGACCAACCTAGCGACAGAGAAAGAGCCCGTGGCCTGCTTAATCAAGCTTTAGAAATCTTCCAGAAAATGGGGGCCAAGAAGGACATTGAAAAAGTAGAAGCAAAATTGCTCTACATTGAGACGGGCAAGGTAGCCTCGGTGCCCAAGCCTACAGAACTTGTTGCGACTGGTTATGCGGATCTTGACAAGTTGCTGTTCGGAGGGATACCCCAAAACTATACCGTTGTATTAACCTCGCCTTCCTGTGATGAGAGGGACATGCTGGTCAAGAGTTTTCTTGAAGCAGGAGCAAAGAATGGTGAAGTCACGTTTTACGTCACGATTGACCCTGGTTTGGCAAAGAATCTCGCGAATGGGTTCCAGTCAAACTTCTACCTCTTCGTCTGCAATCCTCAAGCAGATGCAATCGTCAAGGAAGCACCCAACATATTCAAACTGAAGGGAGTCGAGAACCTCACTGACATCAGTATTGCCTTGACCTCAGCGATGCACAAACTGGATCCTTCGTTGAAAGGCTCAAGGAGAATCTGCATTGGTCTAATCTCAGATGTTCTGTTGCAGCATCATGCAGTCCAGACCAGAAGGTGGTTGGCCTCGCTCATGACAGAGTTGAAGTCAAATGGATTCACGGCTCTGGCAATAGTCGACCCGCAGATGCACCCTCCAGAGGAGCTTCACGCCATCATTGGACTGTTTGATGGAGAGATCAACATCTACGAGAAAGGAGCAGAGCAGTTTCTAAAGATCAAGAGGATGAGCAATCAGGAGTATCTTAAGAACGAATTGCTTCTAACAAAAGCAGAATAAATGCTAGCAGCGCGACCCGTATACTCGATTCCGATACTACCTGTATACGAACCCTATTATGACTTGATTCTATTACTGCCCGTACAGCGCGCGCTGTGCTAAACCGTGTATACGTTGCCCCCTCACCTAGCCTCTTTTTAGGCCATTAGCATCGTCGTTGGTTTGGTTTGGATTAAACTTTACCCCCAACCCCAACCCAAACCCCCGTGTATAAGCAGTCAGTCAGTCAATCGGTCAGTAACGGTCAGTCAGCCACGGTCAATCAGTTATCTATTGTATCTTTCTTTAAGTTCTGGGATAACCTCTCTCGCTATCTTCTCGAACACAGGTTGTTGCTCCTCACGGAAAGGATAGTAAAGCAAGAACTCGGTAATTCCCACATCGACTAGTCTTTGCACCATATCCACGAAGACTTTCTCTGACTCATAATAACTAATCAACCCTCCTCTCGTCCGAGCTCCCCAATCCATCATCAAGTAAGAACGACGTAATGAGGAAGGAGCCCTACCGATATTTGAACAGTATTTATCAACGAGATGTACGCGCTTGCGTGTCTCTTCCAGTTGTTCCTCGAAAGTGTTACCCATGCTAAATGAGTTCCACGTATCAGCATATCTAGCTGCATACTTCAACATGATTGACCCCAATGCAGCAATAGTTATCGGAGGGCGCGGTTTTTGGATAGGGCGAGGATTCATCACGGCTTTTTTGATTTCATAGTAGCGTCCTTCGTAAGTTGTGACCTCGTTCGACAGCAGTTGGTCCACGATCTCGACGTATTCTTTGAAGCGTGCCACTCTCTCCTCTTTGCTCCAATTTGGGAGACCCATAATCTCGCATGCAGGGTCGATCAGAACTCCTGTACCTAGGCCCAGCTCCAGTCGGCCATTTGAAATGTGATCAACTGTCAAGGCTTGGCGAGCAAGGAGAGCAGGATTCCGAAAGGGGATTTGAGTTACATATGAGCCCACTCTTATGCGAGTTGTCTCCATAGATATTGCAGCTAGGAGAGTCCAGAGCTCAAACCATGGATCATTTGGTCTAGCCGCATCCACAAAATGATCTCCAGTCCCAGCAATATCGAAGCCCAATTCCTCAAAATATCTGAAACGTTTGACTATCTCTTTCCAAGATGCATTTGGCAATAACCCTATGCCGAATCTTAACTTATGATTCAACTTCATATCTTTCTCGACGTTTCTATTAATCATATCTTAGGAAAAGAGTTTCGGTTTGGACATAAGCGCGCGCTAGAGCCAGCAAATTCTGTTCTGCTAGAAAACTGTTTAGCGCGCGCTCGATTTACGGCAAAGCTTTTATGCTTTAGGTGACTGGACCCTATTTGGTGATTCTCGATGGCACTTGAAATGCAAGAAAAGGTGCAAGCCGTCTACTTTTCACCCACTGGTACTACCCGTAGGATACTCTCAGCCATATTTGAAAATGTCGGGTTGAAAGCTACTCCTCCCATGGATCTGACGCTGCCTAGTCAGAGAAATTCCTTTACAGGTAAAGTTGGAGGTGATCTAACACTCGTAGGTTCACCAGTCTATGCCGGCACTATTCCCCTACCGTTTTTTGAGTCCTTACAAAAGATCAGTGGAGAAGGAAAATGGGCGGTTCCAGTGGCTGTGTACGGAAATCGCTCACCGGACACCGCCGTAGAGGAGCTGAATAAGATACTTAGAGGCAGAGGCTTCAAGGTTCTCGCTTCGGCGTCGTTTATAGGTCAGCACTCCTTTGCGACTCCTGAACATCCGTGGGGAATAGGTCGCCCGGATGAGGCTGACCTGATGACTGCGGCGGAGTTCGGTAAGGCCGTAGGAGAAAAGTTCAAGCATAGCCCAGCGGAGATCTCTATGCCGGGGCTCCTTCTGGAGCGATTCAGTGACACGATGGTTGATGAGCTACCCGAGGGTTATCATAGTAAAGTGCTTGCAGCAGTGAGGACATTGGGGCGGATTTCCTTGGATAAGGCTGGTTGCACTCAGTGCAATAGTTGCGTTGACTCATGCCCAGTCGCTGCAATAGATGCTGAATCGTTTGGGATCGACGATAGTAAATGTATCTTCTGCGCAGCCTGCGTACGTAATTGCCCGACAGGAACCATGAGGATTGTCTACAGCGATTCCCCTCGCGCCTCGGCGACATTTGCCAACCTGGATAAAGTGAACGCTATCCGGAAGGAACCGAAGACTATACTCTAAAGGCTATCGAAAGGGGAAGAAAACGCGGATCTTTAGCGCGCGCTAGCCTGTCCCGAAATTGAGTTAATGTTTATTTTGAGAAGTTGGGTCTCGTATTTTGTGAGTTGCGTCCACGCACAGCTGGTGAATCCTTAGTTGGGTGGTCATTGCAAAAAGAGAAAGATGTATTCAAACGTTCATGTCCGTTAACTTAAGAGTGTCTCGACCGACAAATAGGTAAAGCTTTAAGTTCCGCGTAAAAGAACGTGGTCCGGGCCTGCATATCCTTGGGGAAAGAATTGGACGATCATGACAAGGAGACTGAAGATCGCATCTTTGAGAAGTACGCTGAACTGCGAATAGGAAAGGGGCTTTGCCGAGAATGTAAAGTTCCCAAGGACATTAATGATGGTTTTCCTGTCTCCTTTTTTGTGGTGGGAAAAGACTTTCGGAAGCAAGAATCTAGATTAATGTTTGTTGGAAAGACTGTTCAAAGCGGATGGGAAGAAGTTAGCATAAAGAATGGAGTATCAGGTTTCTGGGACGCGCGAATGTATGGTAAAGAAGGGTTATTCTTGCCGTCTTGGAGTTCAGGCCCATTTTGGCAAAGTATCAGAGAAATCTGCCAAAGATTGTGGGAAATCAATAATCCAGAGGAAATGTGGAGAAAAATCGCCATAACGAATCTAGTAAAATGTAGTACATCACGAGACCTTGATGAAACTCCGCTTGAATTGAAAATAAACTGTATTCAAAGGGCAGGTTTCTTTCAGGAAGAAGTTAAAATAATCAAACCTACGCACATGATTCTTTTCACTGGTCCCAATTACGACAAATATCTAGAAGAACTTACCTTTGGATATAATCCTTCAGAAGTTTATCCAATTGAAATCTCTGTTGAAGGTAAGAAGATAATACCTTTCAGAGGGGCTGACAGGTGGTTAGGAAGAGATTTCTTGGAGGGGGACGAAATCAAGATGCGATTTCTCAGGACATATCATCCCAGCTTTTATCTGAACACAGGCGCCGGCGACAAAGAGCTATTCTGCCAACATATTGCCTTGTGGATAAAAGGAGAATCCGAAACATAGCGCGCGCTTTGAAAGGGTTATATTTGCTGCCCCACAGTATACTTCGATTGGGAGATAGAGTTGGCTGGCTCAGACTTCCTAATAACATTGCTCTTGTGGTTTGTCCGTGCTTTCGTTTCAAGCGTTATTTGCTTGCTGATAGGGTACATTGGAATTAAGAGCATCCCACTTTTGACGCCGAAGATTAAAGAGTTCGAAAGCATCAAAGGTCATTCTCTGGCAACTAGCCTTTTTGTTGGCGGTTTTTTTGTTTATGCTGGCTTGGTTGTTTACGGTTCAATGGTTAACCCATTCTTCCTTTCGCAGAACGTGACTGTTGGCTCCTACTTCAACCTGCAGAGGCTCCTCGTTCTCGTCATCAGCTTCTTCGTGAGTCTGTTCTTCGGAGGCTTGTTCTGCCTAGTCTTTACCAAACTCAGACTATTCGGCATTGAACTAGACGACATCAACAAACATCCCATGGCTGTTGGAGTCTTCCTGCTCTGCTACGAAGTCTTCTTGGGGCTTATACTGTTCGCAAGCTTAACCGTCCCAGTATGATAGCCGAGGACAACAAATGACTTGCATGCGATACCTCATCGTATTCTTACTTCTCTGTACGTTAGCTGTTGCTCTGGTCAAAACAGCCAGCGCGTTTCCAGCTTCAAGCTTCAGCCAGCAAAATGGTGACTGGTATGACAACTGGGGAATAGACAGGAATAACGCAGGAACTAACGGAGAACTTCCCGGGTACTTACCCAACCTTGCGTCTGAAACGCTCGGCGATAATAAGGAACTGGCTTATACCATCGGCGAAAGGTTCCAAGAAAACTATCCAAGTAAGACCGACAGGGCAGTTGCCATACTAAAGTACGTTCAAACATGGACAGAATACGGCTACGACAGTGACAACTTCATCAGAAATGGTGTCCCCCAAGACGAGTGGGCGCAGAACGCTGACGAATTTGCACACGCTTTCAACGAAACTACGGGCGTCAAGGCCAGCGGCGACTGCGAGGACATGGCCTTCCTGTGCGGCACAATCTATGTTGGTGCAGGTTTTGACGCTGCCGTCATTGATGCAACTGACCATTGTGCTCTACTGATTTGGCTTCCAGAGTTCCCGAACGCCAATGACTATTGGGATATTAACGACGGCAGAGGCGCTGGTTGGATATGGGTTGAAGCTACAGGCAGCTCCAATCCTCTGGGTTGGACCCCGCCGGACTTCGAAAACGGCGGATGGACCGCGTATCCAATTACGAATTCTTCGGTATTTGTTGCTGCCCCTGAAGGTTTTCAGCCAACTTCGACTTCAACTTCGACTTCGAATTCGACTGATTTGGATCTTGGTGTGATTGTTGCCATAATTTTTTCAATCATAGCAGCTCTGACTAGGCTGAAGCGCACGCACTACTAAGTTCAACCTATTTTCTTTTTTGCTTCCTCTTATCTTCTTTGCCATTTCATAATAGCGCGCGCGCTAACGTTCAAGTCAGTTAACAACCATCTTAATGAAGAAGGGCTATTCATCCTCCAAACAGAGACACCAAGAATTCTGAAAGCCGCCAATCCATATAGACGTAAGAAAATGGTCACTTCAGGAGTCCGAGAATTCTCAAAAGGATACTACTATGACATAGGCATAGCGAAGGGCAATATACTTACGTGGGATGAGAGAATCTTTGAAAGACTCCCGAATGGACTCTATCAACTCCACAAATACAGATTCGATGAGACAATATACCCAGTTGCAAGAATCAAAACAGCCCTTTCTAATTACTTCGAGATTCTCGAAACTAATCCAATGGAAAAAGGCAGAGTAGTCGTGCTTGCTTGCAGAAAGAAATGAGATTCAAAGAATCTAGCGGAAAAGTTATAGCTGAACCGAGAGTAAACGTGTGGATTGGTGAACTGGGTTGCTTGAAGGCAAGACTGTGAATCTGAGAATTGTGGAAAGAGAGGATTTGCCGTTGTTGATAGATTGGAATAGCAATTCTGAGTTTTATGGCGAATTCTGTCCTCTTTGCATGCAGTTGTCCAAAACAGAATGGGAGAAGAGATACGACAACCTCAGCGCTGATACCAAATGGTTCTTCATAGAGAAAAAGGATGGTACGAAAATCGGGGAGATAGGTCACTATATGTTCGGAAAACTCTTAGAAATATACTACTATCTCGTTCAAGGTGAAAGAGGAAAAGGCTACGGTACTGAGGCTATTATGATTATGGTTGACTATTTGTTCCTTTCAAGAGAACTGATGCGTGTTCAAGCCATGCCTGATGTGAGTAATATCGCTTCTCAGAGGGTTCTTGAAAAGGCTGGGTTCACGAAAGAAGGGATAATTCGAAAGAGTGGTTTCAATCGAGGAAAATGGTGTGACGATTGCCTGTACAGTATCCTCAGAGAAGAATGGAAAGAACCAAAAATACTAACAAAAACCGCTTGAACCATGAATTGGCTAGCGTTTTTCCGTTCTGCACTTTCGACATCTTTGTTTTTAATCGATGATTAGCTTTCTTCTTCCGCTTGACCTTAGCTTTCAGCTTGACCAGAGCCTTTTGTACGGCATGGCTTTAGACTAGAAAAAGAGAGTGGTTTCTAGTAAACGTATGTTATTTCTACGGTTTCTGTTGCGTTAGTGACTGTGTTTGTGTTGCCGACCCTGATTTCTATGTTTGTTACGTATTTTGTGTGTGCATATTCTGTAATTGAAAGGGGAAAGGCTTTGTTCGAAAAGGAAGTTGAGAAGGCTGTGTTACTAAACTGAGCATCATTAAATGTATAGTATGAGAATGGAGAGGATGGCAAGACGGGAAAGTCTGCTGTTCCACTTACGCCAACACTTATTTGATTATCGTAGTTGACAGTACCATTATAATTGTAGAGGAGCCGAACATAGGTATTAGGGGTTGTTGATAGAACATCGACTAAAACGTATCCTGCATACTCTGATGCGAAAAACCAAGAGGTATAATTATTTGCAGTTTGAGTTACAGTCGTATCATTAACAACCGTCAATTTGTCCAAGTTGGCAATATCAGTAAGGTCGCTCACCTTTGAATTTAATGAAGAAATCTGTAGTATTGCTCCCAATATTGTTCCCAATAGACCGACTACCAGAATAATGCAGATTATTCCTAGTGCTAAAGCAACATTTCTTCTAACCATTTTCTTTGGCTTAGTTTCATTCATCTTTGATACCCCTAGTTTGTCTTCTGTTGTTCCATAGATTAAAGATTTCTGTGTTTGAGGTTTTGCGGAAAAGTTATAGCCGAACCCAGAGTAACAGCGTGGATTGGTGAGCCAAGTTGCTTGAAGGTAAGACCGTGAATTTGAGAGTGATAGAGAAAGAGGACGTTGATTTTATGTTTGAATGGACTAACAATCCAGATTTCTCGGGAGAATACAGCCCGATTGCTATTTATGGGCAAAACTCAAGGGCGGAATGGGTTAGAGGGTTAGATAATCCTTCGGACATGACAAAATTGACTGCGTTTAGGGAATTCATAATCGAGAAGAAGGATGGAACCAGAATAGGGCTTATGCACTGGTTTGCTAATCAGCCATACGGGACGATGGAAGTGAGTTGCTTCTTGGTTCCTAGTGAAAGAGGGAAAGGATACGGGGCAGAAGCGACTCAACTAATGGTTGATTACGTGTTTCTCCGCAAGGACATTGTTCGCATACAAACTCACACAAACGTAGGAAACAAGAAGGCACAGAATGCCTTGAAGAAGGTAGGCTTCCAAATAGAAGGAACCGCCCGAAAATTCATCTTCGTGAGGGGAGTCTGGGCAGATTACTATCTCCTCAGCATCCTTAGAGAAGAATGGAAAGAACCAAGAATACTAACAAAAACCAATTGAAGCAATCATTAGCTAACGTCTTTCTGTTCTAGCTTTAGACTTCTTTTCACGTACTACATACTCTTTAGTATAGACTAAACCTAGTTGTTGCTTTAGGGTGAATCTTAGCCTTAGTTCTCTAGTTCATATTCAATGAAAAACAGTCAAAAAGTAGGTGAAGCTGCCATTGTCCTATGATTTTAAATAGAAGTTGTAACAAAGAAGTGCTCTCGGAGAGTAGTGTTATGCCATTGTATCTGCACATTCAAAGACACAATCCTGAAAGCTGTCCAGTGAACAATGAGAAAGTCAAGAAGATAGCTATAAACCTCACGAGCAAAATGGAGAAACTCCAAAAGAAGCACGGCATCAAAGTAGTCGGAGCCTGGCATTCGGCGGATGATCACGAAATGATAACAGTCTACGACGTGCCGAACAGAGAAGCTTTGCATAAATTCATGATGGAACCAGAAGCCATGGCTTGGAATGCGTACCACACTAGTCAAACCAAGTCAATAACGACTATCGAAGAAGCCATGAAAATATATCTAAAATAGACAAGAACAACTTCCACTCTTTTTTCTGCTTTAGGTTTTCTTTCCTTCATGTTCCTCTTTCAGCTTGACTAGAGCCTTTTGTACGGCATGGCTTAGGCTTACTTTTTAGATTTGAAAATCGGAATTACAGCTAGTGATGAAAGAACTACACCTATACCGAAATAGACCCAATGCAGTGTTTCATAATGATAAAGAGTTATCGTGGTTGGGACTGCCGCAGTGTTCAACATTGTCACATTGTTCGGAATATTCCAAGCTGGGATGGCAAGATAAACACCAACGAATTCGTTGGATTGGTAATTTTTATACTCTACAATGCCTAGTTCCCAGTCCAATACTTCGGTTTGGGAGTATTGGAGCATAGACGTGTTCCCAAACAACACTACGTAAACCTTTACTGCAATCTGTCCAGCCGATACACCACTCGGGCATTGTGCAATAAGTAAATCATTAGGTTGCATCCTAATATCAGGAAAAGACGTTGGAAAAACTAAAGAATCTCCAAATCCATAATCGACTATTTTCAAAGGCACAGGCAAACTAACATTCACAGTGTCTTCAAATGTTGTCGCATAATTCCTATACTCTAGGCTTGCCGCATAGAAAAAGAAGAAACCAACAATCAAGAGAACTATTCCAACAACGAGAAAGCCTTTTCTGAGTCTTGAGGGCGATAATTGCTGAGACATTTTTGAACCTCTTTTACACCTATCTCTTTCTACCAGTTTCATAAAATCTATCAAATCTGTCAAAAGTAAGGTATTCTATCATAACTGTGCTCTCTCCTCTTGTTATTCTGAATTTCTTTGCCAATTCTTCTGGTGAAACAGCTTTGTTTTCTTTTGCGTAATCGAACGCTTTCTTCAGGGCTTCACGATTTGATTTCCAACTCATTTTTAAACCCCTAGTTTGTCTTCTGTTGTTATGCTAATTTAAGGTTGCTGTCTTTGAGGTTTTTGCGGAAAAGTTATAGGTGAACCCAAAGTAACTGTGCGGGTTGGTGACCTGAGTTGCTTGAAGGCAAGAATGTGAATTTGAGAAAGGTAGAGAAAGAGGACGTTGATTTTCAATTTGCGTGTTTTAATCAGATAGATTTCTGGGGCAAGTACACGCATCCTGTTATTGAGCAGGTTCCAAAGTGGGGTGTGATGCGAATTATTGATGAATATCCCAATGAGTTTCAAAAAGTGATGGAGGACAATCCTTTCATAATTCTGAAGAAGGACGGAACCAAAATAGGGCTTATGTGGCAATTTACCAATCAGCCATACGAAACTCTGGAATTCGGCTGTTTCCTGGTTCCCAGCGAGAGAGGAAAAGATTACGGAACAGAAGCGACTCAACTAATGGTTGATTACCTGTTCCTCAGCAAAAACATTGTTCGCATACAAACAACCACAAACGTGGCGAACAAAGAGGCACAGAAGACTTTGAAGAAAGCAGGTTTCCAAATAGAAGGAACTATCCGAAAAAGCCAACTCGTGAGAGGAGTGTGGAATGATTCCTATCTCCTCAGCATCCTCAGAGAAGAATGGAAAGAACCAAAAATACTAACAAAAACCGCTTGATAAGATTGGTGAATTAAGATGCTTGAAGGTAAACTTGTGAACCTGAGAAAGATAGAGAAAGATAAAGGGGACGTTGATTTTCTAGTTGGTCTTGGTGACGTAGATTTCTGGGCGGAATACAACAACCCTCCTTTTGGGCGTATGTCAAAGTCAGAATGGATGAAATGGTTTGATACTCCTCGTTCTTACTTGGAAAATTTGATTGAGTGGAGCAAGTTCATAATTCAGAAGAAGGACGGAACCAGAATAGGGCTTACTTGGCATTTTACTAATCAACCGTATGGGCATATGGAAATTGCTTGCTTTTTGGTTCCTAGTGAAAGGGGGAAAGGATACGGAACAGAAGCGGTTCAGTTAATGGTTGATAACCTGTTCATCTACAGAAACATCGTTCGCATACAAGCAAAAGCGAATGTGGAGAACAAAGCGGCACACAGGGTTTTGGAGAAAGCGGGCTTCAAAGCAGAAGGAACTATCCGAAAACTAAGTTTCGTAAGAGGAGAATGGAAAGATAAAACTCTCTATGATATTCTCCTAGAGGAATGGAAAGAACCAAAGATACTGACAAAAACCGCTTGAGAGTAGCCAGTTTTTGGTTTTGCGGAAAAGTTATAGCTGAACCAACTTTTTATTTATAGGTGAGCAATAATGTGAGCGTGATAAAGCTCATAATTTTTGATGCAGGTGGCGTTCTCTACATTGGGAACCAGAAAATAATAGATAAGGCTGTAGAGAGATTTCTCGAGAAACATGGCGTCTATGATTTCGACAGGAATGACAGGGTTTGGTCCAAGATTGAAAAACTGGTGTCTGTTGGAAAAATAAGCCTAAGAGAAGCTCATGAGAGATGGTTAGAAGGGGTTGGGTTACACAAAGACTTGCTGAGTGAATGGTTGGACGTTGATAGGAAAGAAATATGGGGAAGATTCAAGAGAACACCCAGAATCAACGAACTATTGGCGGAATTGAAGAAGAATTATGCCTTGGCTCTTCTAAGTGACACACTCGGGAGTAAGTCAGAAAAGATTGAGAGAATGGAAATAGTTGGAGTGAATCACAAATTATTTGATGAAATCTTTACCTCGCATGATTTAGGTGTGTGTAAGCCCAGCAGGAAGGCATTTCACGCCGTTCTAAAAAGGTTTGATGTTGAACCAAGGGAAGCAGTCTTTGTCAGCGATGCTTCTGATGAGCTAGAAGGGGCAAAAAGAATCGGTCTAGTTGCCATCGGGTTCAACAGTAACGGCGGGGACTTCAAAGTCAAGAAACTGGACGAAATCCAGAACATTCTCTCAAACCTTCGCTAGAAGAGAAATTTGCAGAAGCAAAGTTTAGCCTAATTAGACCGAGAAAGAGAGTTACGGAAAAGTTATAGCTGAACCATAGGTAAGAGGTCATATTGGCATATCTATGGTGAAAGATGTGTTAGAGATTTGGTGTCAGAATATACACAAGTTCATTCTCGCCATCTGCATGCAGGTCGGGTATTACTGCGACTGATCGAAATCCGATTTTCTCATAAAGGTTCCTTGCTGGTTTGTTGTTTTCACCAGTTGTTACCAAGACTTTTCTGAGCACATAATGATGTTTTGCGTAGAGCTTCTTCATGTCTTCAATTGATGAACGAAGAAGCTTTTCTCCTAACCCTTTTCTCCTGAACTTCTCATCAATGTAGAAGTCCTGAATATTGGTCAGACCATGATGTTTTTCTTCAACGGTGTTCCAAAATATCGCTCCAATAACATCTTTTCTCTGCTTGACTACTTTTATGTGATGATAATCGAAGTAAGATTTCACAAACCAAGAGGCTTCTTCTCTATTATGATACAGGTCTGGTGAACTGTATACTTCTATCAGACTTTCCACATCGTTTTCAGTAGCATCAGATACTTGATAGCTCATAATTCAATACGATACTGAACAGACTTAAAACTTTGACCTGCCTGCCTCTTCAGCATACTCAGAGAACAGCAGAAAGATTCAAAATACTCACAAAAACAACTTGAACAGTTTTCAGTTTTTGGTTTTGCGGATATGTTTGACTAACCGATTACATTTTCTCATGGGAAAATGCCAATAAGTTACATATACGGGAAACCCACATATTGTATAGTATTAAAGGAGGGTTTTAGCCAGTGGTAACTGAAGCGCGCGCGCCAGTAAGAGAAGGCGAAAACAGAACACGGATGGTTTCAACAATAGAAATAACCCTTGCAAAAGAGTAGGAGAACCTTAAGAAACACACGTGCAATTATAGTGAGAGACTATTTAGAAACGGGCAACGATGAAAACCAATGAAGCTTGCTGTTCTGGTCTGGGAATATCCCCCAAGGATCGTCGGTGGCTTGGGAACCTACTCTGCTGAAATAACTCGCCAGTTTGTTCTCATGGACAATGACGTTACAGTTTTCACCATGAACGATGATGCAAATAGCCTACCGACGCGCCAGATTTGGCGCGGTATCGAAATCCACCGCCCCCAACACATCGACATTTCTCAGTCGTTGCCCGATGTAGTTGCGGAAGACATAAAGGGATGGGGTAGTGGGTTACAGTGGTTCTCAAAAATCCTTATGTACAATTGTCTGAGCGCTGCAAAACTTGTTAATGAGTTGATAAGGAAAGAAGGCGTCAAGTTCGACCTTGTCGTTGCTCATGACTGGCTTTCAGCCATAGGGGGAATGACTGTTAAGAAAGAGGCAGGATTGCCTTTTGCGTTCCACGTTCACTCAACAGAGAAAGGAAGAACGTTTGGAAAAGGCTCGGTTACAAAGAGCAACATTGAACTCCACGCCGCCAAGGCGGCTGACCTTATTGTGACGGTTTCTTATGCGATGAAGGATGAGCTGGTAGGCCTTGGATTTCCGAAAGAGAAAATCCAAGTTGCCTACAACGGCGTCGACCCGAAGAAATATGATCCAGCAACAGTGACTCGTGAACAGATCAAGAAAGTGAGAGCGACGTATGATATCAAAGACGATGAGTACATGATTCTTTTCATAGGCAGACTCGCTGGTGTCAAAGGCGTTGACAAGCTTATCATGGCTTTGCCCCACATTCTGGAGAAAAATCCAAAGGCGAAGCTTGTGATTGTGGGTCTAGGAGAGTTGCAAGAGTACCTGACGAATTTGGTCAAAGCCACGAAAATGAGCGATTTTGTGAAGTTCCGTTTCGAGTTCATCCCTGAAGAGGAACGGATCCTTCACTACGCAGCATGCGACGTCGCAGTTTTCCCAAGCTTCTATGAACCCTTCGGAATAGTGGTTCTCGAGGCAATGAGTATGGAGCGGCCAGTTGTCATCGGTGCAGCCGGCATCAGCGGTATGCGGGAAATAGTCGTGTATTACGGCGAAGAACAGTGTGGTTATCACATAGATCCAAGCAACCCGTCAGACATAGCTTGGGGCATAAACAGCGTCTTGGAAAACGATGAGAAAAGAAAGTGGCTGGGCAAGAACGGAAGAAAGCGAGTTCTGAGCGAGTTCACTTGGGACAAGATAGCTGAAAAAACACTGGGGCTTTATGAACAGATCATCAAACGCTGAGCTTGGCGCGTTCGCCATTGACGCGCGCGTACATGCTTGAAACAATAAGTAAGTGGTTCCCATAGGATTTTGCGGAAAAGTTATAGCCCCAAACCCAAAACCCAACGTAGATATGGCAAAAAAAGAAAAACTTAGCTAGCTAGCCAACGAGCGCATCAACGGCGCCGAGCTAATGTCTTTGCTTGCACATCACAAATGCCTGACAGCCGAAAGTAAACCCTTCCTTAAGGGCTTTCGCAATTATTCTGTGATTCCCGTCCATGACTTCGAATTTTTCAGGTTCCAGTTCCCTCACGGTTATCGGTTTCCTAGCAAACTCGATTTTCTGCAAGCGCCAAGTGCCCACAGCCTGCCACCATTCGGTTGAGGAAAGTATTTTTTCTTCACTTCTAACCCTATTAACAATTTCTTCGAGTGAGTAATAGGTGGGCTTGAAATAGTCGGATTCGTCCACTCCGAGCGGTTTGTAGATTTCCTCATACTCATGTAGAGCGCATCCGCATCTCTTTCTCATATAGAGAGCGTGGTGATAAGCGCACAGGCGCTTGATTTTCTCTGAATCCAGAAAGATTTTGTAGAAGAACTCAAAGGACTTGTAAAAGGGGTTGTAGCAGCGAGCTAGCCATCCCACTTCTTCATTTCTTAGGTGGTTGAAGAAGTCTTCTGAGGTTACGCTCTCATACTCCAAAGTATCACAGCGAACATTGTACACGTCATCTTAATATTTCCAGCGGCGCGTGCGAAGCACAAACTGGCGTTTTTCTGTTCTACGGAATCGACAAATTCCTTATGAGTCAGTTTGACCACGTTTCTAACTGGAGATATCTATGTCAATCAGGATAACGGGAGAAATTCCCGCCAAATAGCGGGTTTTTGCAACATTACTGATATACCGAGTGAATCGAATTAATCAGTTGATTAAATCAGCCTTTCCAAGTTTCGAGATGTGTCGAAAGCGTAGAACAATAAAACTGTAGCTAGTCCATGCTTCATGTGGTTCTTGTCAGTATTTTTGGCTCTTTCCACTCTTCTCTGAGGATGCCATACAAGCAGTCATCAACGATTCTTCCTACGTTGTATCCAACCTTTCGAATTATTCCTTCCTTCTTGAACCCCGCCTTTTCAAGAACCCTCTGAGAAGCGATATTATCTGGGTCACAGGTCGCCTGAACACGCGTCAAATCTCTTGAAAGGAACAGGTAATCAACCATAATCACTATAGCCTCAGTTCCATAGCCTTTTACTCTTTCACTAGGAAGCAAATAGTAGTAAATCTCTAGGAGAGAACCGTTCAGAAAGTGACCTATCCATCCGATTTTCGTACCATCTTTTTTCTCTATGAAGAATGTTTTCGAGTCAGGTGGGCGATTGTCGTATTCCTTCTCAGCTTCGGCTCGAGATTTCTGCTGTCGGAACATAAACTCGCCTGAAATCTCAGGAGTGTTCTGCCATTCTGTCAATAAAGGTAAATCCTCTCTCTCCACAATTCTCAGATTGACAGTCTTGCCTTTAAGAAACTCAACTCACCAATCCACACAGTCACTTTCAGTTCAGCTATAACTTTTCCGCAAAGTCCGTTTTGTTGTTGGATAAAACTTTACCCCCAAACCCAAACAAACATGTTGGGTTGGGGTAAAGTCTTATGTAAAACCCATTGGATTCTCAGATTAGAAGTCCAACATCAATATTCAGAGACGTGCAATTTCATCATCGGACCAAAATGGGCTTATGGTGACACCTGAGGAATAGAAAAAGGTCGAAAAACCGTGCTTATTTTAACCTTCCAATCGGGCTAGTCACCGTTGCACCGATACAGACTAAGGCGGCGTCAATATTAATTTTTCTGTTGGGTTGGGTATAACTTTTCCGCAAAATCAAAACAGATTTTACTGCCAGCCGTAACTTTCTTTTGCCATGCGGTTGCCAATACAAGTAGTCGAAGCGATAATCTTTCGAAGAAATGGTGACTCAATAGAGTATCTGCTCTTGAAACGGCTTCCTGATAGAAATGGATTCTGGCACTGGCAACCTGTTACGGGCGGTTTGGAAGAAAGAGAGACTCGAACAGAAGCCTTACGCAGAGAAATAAAGGAAGAAACTGGAATAAAGAATCTCATCAGGGTGATAGAAGATTTATACTATTTCGAGTTTTCCAACCCCAACCTGAATCAGGAATACGTCTATGGTGTAGAAGTGTCTTCCACAGAAGAGGTAGTGCTTGACGGAAGAGAGCATAGTGAATACAGATGGTGTGGCATCAAAGACGCTCTGCAATTGCTCTATTGGAAAGAGAACAAAGAAGCCCTAGAGAAGCTAAACAAGATTCTGGAAGATGGTCAGCTATAACTGTTCCGCAAAACCACAAGCTGACTTTATTCAAGTGTTTTTGTTAGTATTCTTGGTTCTTTCCATTCTCTTCTAAGAATACTGTAAAGGTAGAAATCTCTCCACTCTCCTCTGTCGAAGGATTCATCTCTCATCGTCCCCTCTCTTTGGAAACCCGCTTTTTCCAAAACTCTCTGAGATGCTATGTGTCTTACGTCAACTATTGCCTGAATCCTTGCAATGTCTTTTGACAGAAATAGATAGTCAACCATCAACTGAACTGCTTCTGTCCCATATTCTTTCCTTCGTTCGTTCGGAGTTAACCCATAGGAGATTTCTATCCATCTAGCTGGCAGAGTTAAGCGATGATTCATAAGACCTATTTTGGTTCCATCCTTCTTCTGAACGATGAACCACTTCGACTCAGTCAGCGCGCGCGTAGTGTGCGAATAATCGAGAATATCCTCTGTTAAGAGACGTTCATGTATGGGCATAGTCAAGTGGATGCTGAGTCAGCAAGGTAAATAAACCCATGTTGGTTAGAAGTAAAGGAAAAGTTGTCAGAACCCTCAGGTGAGGAATCGATGAAGCTTTCTGTTCTTGTTTGGGAATACCCGCCCAAAATAGTCGGTGGCTTGGGAACCTACGCTGCCGAGATAACTCGCAAATTCGTCCTCACAGACAACGATGTCACCGTCTTCACGATGAATGACGACGCGGGAAGCCTGCCGACCCGCGAGATCTGGCGAGGCATTGAGATCCACAGGCCGTTGCAAATCGATATTTCAGACTCGTTGCCCGACGTTGTTGCCGAGGACATTATTAGAAAGTGGGGAAGAGGGATACATCTTTTTTCGAAAATTCTGGTTTACAATTATCTGAGTGCATCCAAGCTTATCAACGAATTGATACGGAAGGAAGAAATCAAATACGACTTGGTAGTCGCGCATGACTGGCTTTCGGCCATAGGCGGCATGACGGTCAAACGAGAAACGGGTTTGCCGTTTGCTTTTCACGTTCACTCAACCGAGAAGGGAAGAACGCTTGGAAACGCCTCTACGGTTTTGAGCAACATCGAACTCCACGCTGCTAAACTCGCAGACCTAATCGTGACCGTTTCCTACGCAATGAAAGACGAATTAGTAGGCTTGGGTTTTCCAAAGGAAAAAATACAAGTTGTATACAACGGAGTCGACCCGGAGAAATATGATCCAGCAGCCGTCAAGCCTGAGCAAATCAAGAAGATCAGGGAATCGTACGGAATCAAAGACGATGAACAAATGATACTTTTCATCGGTAGGCTCGCACCCATGAAGGGTGTCGACAAGCTCATCATGGCTCTGCCCCACATACTGCCCAAGAACCCTAAAGCAAAACTCGTGATCGTGGGTCTAGGCGACCTGCAAGAATACTTGACAAACTTGGTTAAAGCAACAAGGATGAGCGATTTCGTGAAGTTCCGATTCGAGTTCATCCCTGAGGAAGAGCGCATCCTTCACTACGCAGCATGCGACGTTGCGGTCTTTCCAAGTTTCTATGAACCTTTTGGTATTGTTGTGCTTGAAGCAATGAGCATGGAGCGTCCGGTTGTCGTCGGTGCGACTGGAATAAGCGGGATGAAAGAAATAGTAGTATGTTGCGGAGAAGAGCAGTGCGGGTACCACATAGATCCAAGTAACCCGTCGGACATCGCCTGGGGCATAAACAGCGTTCTCGAAAACGATGAAAAGAGAAAGTGGCTCGGCAAAAATGGAAGAAAACGTGTTCTTAACGAGTTCACTTGGGACAAAATCGCAGAGAAGACGTTGAACCTGTACCAGCATATCGACAAGCACTAAGGCTTAAGTCTCACTTTTGGCAAAGTCTAAGTCAAAGTTGCTCTTAGCGCGTTTTTTGTTTCCCTGACTGATTGTCTCAGTCTGTCTGTGCTTTTCTGACTGCTTGTCTCTAATTCTCCGTGTGAGTAATGTTCTATCTCTCTCAGGTGTTGCGCGCGCGTTGAGCGTGTGTGTTAGTGTTTGTGTTTGTGTGTGTTCGATATCTATGTGTGCGATATATGTGTGCGATATGGTATAGGTAAGAAGAAGAAAGTGTATCGACGTCGGTACAGGTAAGAGTGTAAGAGTGCGTGAGCATTAGAAAGAGTCTGTGGTAGTAGTAGTGAGAGCGTGTGCGTGCGTGTTTAGGATAAAACTTTACCCCCAAACACACGTTGTCAAGCGCGTGTGTGCGAATTCTTGTAGCCCGCGCAAAGAATTTAAACGCAGTTGTAAAGCTAGCCCGCCCGACCAAGTCTTTTTCATCAGAACGTGCCTCATTCGAGTCTCTCATGTGTGCGCGGTTCCGTCGTCACTTTTAGTTTTCCGACGTGGCCCCGCGCGTTCGGGCTGGGTTTCGTGGTTGACATGTCCGTTGAGGGTTGCAAATTCTTCTAAACTACGAGCGCCAGGGTTGGTTTCTTCGACTCCTTGTCGCGTGAACCTGCATGCGGATGCGCCGTGACGGACGAGCTGAACTGAGTTTCAAATGCAGGAATCTTCGAACACGCGATACATCGTCGGTTTTTTCGAATCCCCGGGGCTCGGCGTGGATGCTGAAGGAACGTCGGCCAGATGTTAAGAAGCGAGCTCTCTCAGGGTTGGGTTTGCCCTCACGGAGAAGACTAGTCAAAAAGCACAAACAACCTGTCACGCCTGGACAGAGAACATGCGCTACCCAGAAAGAAGAATGGACCACCGCGAAGAGACAAAACAATCGCTCTCAGAAAAAAGGGCTAAGAAGCCGAAGCAAGCCTCAAAACAACCTAAGATTTACAAAGGGGGTGAACCCCAACCCGATGCCAAGAAACCTACCTAGGAGGGGGTATCAACAGTTCGCGTGTTTTCAACCCATCCGTTGATTACAGCTCGCTTCTGCAATGCGGCTCACTCTAAGATCCGAAAAACCGGCCTAGGAGGGGGGGTATCAAATGTTCGGATGTTACAACATCCCAAAATACAGATAGCACAAGTTAGCTTTCCTAAACCCACATAGACAAACAGTGAAAATCAACATCAGAAAAACGACGGGGGGAGGGAGGGGAGGCCGTCTCTCTGTCCACGTGATTTCAACCCAACATTAGGATAGGTCTAGCCCTACCATCAGCAAACACGAGGCTTCATAGCCAAACGTGAAGACCTACCTAGGAGAGGGGGTGCGTTTTTCGCGTGTTTTCAACCCAAAAACGTAAGTCAATCCTCAAAACGCTTCTTCGACCGATTCAATGCTCTGACGAACGTTGGGTAAATCGTTCGCTATGTAGCGTGCATCTTCCAAGTTTGGCACGAAGGCACCCCTCGCACGTCAAATCTTATATCACCTTGATGAACATTAGCGAGGCATAGCTAAGCGTGCAGGACGGGCGGCCGAAAGCTTGTTCGAAGGCTCCGACAGGGCGAGAGCGATAAAACCCTCAGCGATTCGCAGAATGCTCGAGCTCTCAGCAGGAATAAAGAACGTCATTCATCTAGAGCAGGGTGAGCCGGACTTCAAGACGCCGGAGCATATCGTAGAAGCGGCCACGAACGCCGCTGAAAAAGGTTTCACGCATTATACAGAAGTCGATGGGACTCTGGAACTACGTCAGGCAATAGCCGAAAAGCTAGAGAAAGACAATGGAATCGACGCTGACCCCCAAACAGAGATAACCGTGACTTCTGGCTCCCAAGAAGCCATGCTGATTGCTGCATTGGGCTTTCTCAACCCGGGCGACGAAGCCCTGATTCTTGACCCTTACTACCCCGCATACTTTGAAGACACGCTGCTGGCAGAAGCAAAACCCGTTCCAGTCTCGCTCGAAGAAAAACAAAACTACAAGATAAGCGCAGAGTCTTTGGAAAGAAAAATAACCCGTAGGACCAAGATGATTTGGATGTGCAACCCGTCTAACCCGACGGGGCACGTGTTCGCGAAGCAGGATCTTGAAATCATAGCTGAAGCGGCGCAGAGACACGATTTAACTGTCTTCGCAGATGAAATCTATGAGAAAATCGTCTACGATAATGCCCAGCAAATCAGCATAGGCTCCTTGCCCAGAATGAAAGACAGAACGATCACGGTGAACGGGTTCTCAAAAGCATACGCCATGACCGGCTGGAGAATCGGATACGCAGCAGCAGGAAAGAAACTCTCAGCCATCCTTCGCAAGCTGCACTATTACGCAGTTCTTTGTCCGAACGCCATCTCACAGAAAGCAGCACTCGCCGCCTTAACAGGATCACAAGATTGCGTCCACCAGATGGTAACGGAGTACAACACAAGAAGGAAACTCATGCTTCACGAACTCGACAAGACACGATCCGTGGCATATGTCAGACCCAACGGAGCGTTCTACGTTTTCCCGAATTTCTCAAACTTCGAAAAATCAGATGAAGTTTTCGCGTCCGATCTACTGAAGGAAGCCGCGGTTGCAACAGCACCTGGATCAGGCTTCGGGAAAGCAGGTGAAGGACATCTGAGAATATCCTATTCGATCTCACACGAACAACTCGAAGAAGCAATGAACCGAATCAAAATCTTTCTGGAGAACAAAAATTAGATATCCAGGGCACGCAGCTCTTACCTTTTCCTTATCATGACTTGACCCTTTTCAGCGTCTACTCTAACGAAGTCATCGTCGTGAATGACATCAAAGGGATCCTTCTCCAACCTGTCGACCAACGGAACTTTCGCGATGAATGCACTGACTATGAGCACTGTTTCCACGTCCTTGACTATCATCGCTTTAGGAGCAACATTATGCATTGCCAGCTTGAAGAGACCGTCTATCTGAACCACAGAACTTGCCTTTCCTGACGGGAAAACCAACACCTTGCCTGCAACGTTCTTTCCGGCCAGTTGATGACCTTTCTCTCTAATCTTGCCCGTCTTGGGATCTGCAAGGTAGAAGCAGATAGGCTCATGCGAGACCAGAGCCTCCCCTTCTCCGTGGCCACCAATGATCTTGTGACATTTCAAAGCCATTTCAGAATTCTTCATTCACGTTTCCTCTTTACCGCTTCTTCAACACAGTCTTGTAGTCTTCCAACCTTCACGTCTTTGAATCTCCTGTAGTAAGCGCATTTGGGCGAGTCCGTCATGCCCACTTTGTTCTTGTAAGCCGTCCAGCAAGGCTCATCGATGCACGTGTCCACTACGACGTGCCCACCTGCGTTTTCTATGATTTTCACGTAGCCACTCCTCTCAGCCAACATCTTCGTAGTGGCCGACGTACAAACCCAAAAAGCCACATCGTTGCGTATATTTTTCCCGCTCAAGAGTCTAGCCACGCGCTCTATCTGCTTAAGCGTATAATGCGGGCATCCGAGCATGACGAAATCCAACTCGCTACTCGTCGATTGAAGCTCTTCATAAGCCTGGTCAAGTTCCCGCTTTGTCACGGTGATTTTATCTTCTGGAACGTCACCCTGAAACGCTTCTCCAACCGTCGCTGCCTCAACCGTGAAGCCTGGAATGTAAAACATTGATATTGCCCCGGAAGTGTTTGACATCGCACAGAAGTTTATCAGTTCCTCAGTTTGCGGCGGCTTTGTTATGCCCGTTACCGCAGGAATGCCATATCCTATTTTCTTCCCGACGTAGTATCCCAAAAGGGAGTAATCGAACTCGTCCTTCAGGTTTGTTTCAACTTTGATGAGGCATGTGGCTTTCCGGTTTTCTCTGATGTGCAGGCCGTACCTAGGAGTTTTCCCTGTTACTCCAGCAGCCAACGCACTTTGAGCTGCTTCACGGTTTGTAGTGGCGCCAATTACCGAATTTACGTAGGGCGTTGCGCTTGACTCTGAGAACGCGACTGTTTCTCCGAAAAGTGGAATATTCTCTGCTAAGTATGGTATGCAGCTCCAACTTAGTATTGCACCGACTCGCTCATAGGCTTCCATGACTCTCCGAGCTACTTCAGCCTCGTCTTTTGGGGCTACAAACAGTCTGTCGAAGTACTCGATGTCGTACACCGGGTTCGTGCTCGTGGGCACTTTGCAGCGTGCGCCTCCGTTTGCGAGAAGTTCGACAAAATACAAGTCCCCTTCTTGGCCGCTTGAAGCGGCATGCGCACGAGTTATAGGGACCATTTTTTCAGAATCGTATGCGTCTCCAATCGCCACGAGCAGTTCCAGCGCTTTCTGGGTTCCTTCTCCAAATTCACCATCGAGTATTCGCTCTTCTTCTCTGGTTAGGTACAACTCATTTCACCGTTCCTTTCTGTTCTGCTTCCTTCCTAGCAGCTGTTTTGAGCGTGTCCCTCCAAGAACTTTGCAACGTTGTCGATGCAGATGTCCGTGCATCTCCCAACAGCTTCAACCGTGTGAAATCCAATGTGAGGAGAGAGTATTGTATTGTCAAGTTTGAGCAGTAGGTTGTCTTCGGCTGGAGGTTCTTCCGAGAACACGTCTAGACCAGCGAAAGCTATTTTACCTGATTTCAGCGCTTGAGCCAGCGCCTTTTCATTAATCACCTTGCCTTGGGACGTGTTGATTATAACAACCCCTTTTTTCATACGATCGATCTCCCTTTTTCCTATCACACCCTCTGTTTCAGAAGTTAAGGTGACGTGGATGGTTATGAAGTCACTTTCCTTCAGAAGTGTTCCGAGATCAACGTATTTCATTCCGATCTGCTCGGCTCTCTTCATGTTTGGGAATTTGTCGTAAGCCAGAATCTTCATGTCAAAAGCCCTAGCTATTTCGGCCACTCGACAGCCGATGGAACCTGTGCCGATTATGCCCAAAGTCTTTTTTTGCAATTCGACGCCCCCGAAAGGTCTCCAATCGAAGTTACCTTTTCTGACATGTTGGTCAGCCAGCGTTAACTTTCTAGAAGCCGCCAACAGCAAGGCAAAAGTGTGTTCAGCCACTGCTTCAGTGGCATAGCCTGGAACATGCGAGACTACTATTCCTTTTTCTGCAGCCGCTTTGAGGTCCACATAATGACACGTTGTAGCCCATATTGAAATCATTCTGAGCTTCTTGGCGAAACCGATGACTTCTCTAGTCAAGTTCGTCCAACCAACTATGACTACGTGTACTGCCTCTGTCCTTTTCTTCAATTCTTCGAGTGTCTTCGGCGACTCATTGAAAACTTCAAGGTCGCCAAGTGAGCGTAATCTTGTTAAGTGTTTCTCCTCTAGGTAAACGTGGTCCAGAACTATTATTTTCATTTTCTGCATCATCTTTTTGGAGTATGAGTCGTTACTTAAGTCTTGTGCGAATAGAATTTTGCTTCTATTCGAAGATTTTCCGAGTTCGAGACTTCGAGGAGTGGGCTCGACTTTCGGAGTGCCTACGGGATTAGTGGTGGCGTCTGACGTGATAATTAAGAGGTACTCATAAAACTTTTATAGTCAATTATGTTGTGGATAAGGTATAATGAGAAATTAAGGTGCTCGCATTGGAGCCTAGTAAGAAACCGTTGAATGTCCTGATTAAGCAGTTGAACGCTAACATCTCTGTTATGCTGAAAAACGGATGTGAATACAAAGGCAAGATGATCAAATGCGACGGACACATGAACATACTTCTAGAAGGAGCGACTGAGTGTAAGGAGGAGCAGTTGATGACCAATTATGGCAGTGTGCTGCTTCGGGGAAACAACATACTCTACATAGCCTTGGAGCCTGCCTGAGTAGACAATGTCTTACTTTTTCCAGTCACGTAGTCTAATGCTTCTATAATTCTTACTTTCAACATGCGTTTACGACTGAAGTACTGCAGTACATTTTTTACGTCTCGTGTGAGGAGCTGTTCAGCGTTCGGATGTTCCTTGCTGATGTATTGGGGCCAATCGATTATGAGTATGTGCTTGTCGGGCTTTACGATGATGTTGTACTCGCTTAAGTCCCCGTGTATCACCCCAGCCTTCAAATAGGCTTTCCTGACGTTTCGCAGTATTTCCTTCAAGGTTTTTTCAGGACTCGGGACCTTTCTCAGTTGAGCGAGTTCTACTCCTTCGATCATTCCCATTACCACGACGTGGCGGTTCTGGCCTATGGGTTCTGGAACTGCGATGTCAATAGGATGAAGTAATCTGAGGGCTCGTATTTCCTTCTCCGCGGCAAGCCTTGATTGAAAAAGCCATCCGGCATGTTCCTTGGCGTAGCCTCTTTTTCTCTGGGTCTGTCGAAAGCTGATTCTGCCCAGCCTGTGGAACTTTACGGCCACTTGCTTTTTCTCTGGGGTTAAGGCATCGTAAACGTCTGCTTCTTTTCCGACTCCTAATGGTTTTCCGAAGGCTTCGAGCACGTTGGCTTTGACAAGTGCGTTTATCGCTAGGCAGTCGTAGCCCGCGTAGTTTAGTGTAAACCCTGTGTAGGCCTCTCTGGTGCTGTAGATTAGGCTCTGCTTGCTCAAGCGGTTTAATATGAAATCTGTGTCTCTGTCCAGGTCGAATTTTGTGAATTTGGCGATCTGCTCCTTGGGGACGAATTCGTGCTGGCTCATGGCTGTTTCTATTGCCTGAAGTACCCTGAAGTCTTCGTTCTTAAGTTCTCGAAAGACTTGAACCGCAACATCAGCCGTGGACATGCAGGGTAAGAAAGGGGGCTATTTCAGTAATAAGCTTGACAGCGTGCGTTTGATCGATCGCAGCGTCATGGCACAGAGTGCTCCACGGTTCTTTGATGTATTGCTTTCAATAAGGACGATTGCATGTTCCTCTTGGATTTCATGGTATCATGAATATTCGGATCCAAATAGGTTGTTTCTCATAGGTTAGTTTGAGATGTGCTTCGTTGAGGTATCCCCAGATATTGGTCTTCGTTCTTGGTTTTCTGAGGCAACGTTAAAAAGGTGTTTCCTCGTTTCTTCTTACTGAAAAGGATTCATGCATGTTCTGGCTGCTTGGGTGGTGATGCTCTCGGTATCCGAAATTGAAATAGTTCTTCTTGGAACAGGAGGCGGACGTTTCGTTACAATGACCCAGAAGCGGCGGACGGCTGGGATCAGGCTTCTGATTGATGGTCTGAACATGCACGTTGATCCGGGGCCTGGCGCGTTGGTTTATTCTATCATTGAGGGCTTGAATCCTCAGAGGCTTGATGCTGTCCTCGTGTCTCACTGTCATCCAGATCATTACATGGATGCTGAAGTGCTGATCGGAGCAATGACGCATGGAATGACTCGCAGGCACGGAACCTTATTAGCAAACAAGAGTGTCATTCGTGGCAGCAACGCCTGCGGCCCTTCGATTTCGAAGTACCATCAGCAGATGACACAGAACACGATCGAAGCCGTGCCTGGCATGAAGCTTCGGCTAGGCAGCGTTGACGTTTTGGTGACAGAGGCGAGGCACACGGACTCTGAGACCGTCGGCTTCAGGTTTGAGGTTCCAGTCTTGGGAGCCTTCGGTTACACGAGTGATACCGAGTATTTTGAGGGCATCGGCAAGTATTATGAAAAAGCGAGGCTTCTCATACTGTGCGTGATGCGGCCGGCTGGAAAGCCTTGGAAGGGGCACATGACGACGGACGACGCTATAAAGATAGTCGAAGAGGCGCGGCCTGAGCAGGCGGTCCTAACGCATCTGGGCATGCAGATGCTAACTATTGGTCCAGGGAAGGAGGCGGCGCTTATCCAAGAAAGAACAGGGGTTCCGACGGTTGCTGCTCGAGACGGAATGAGGATAACTCTGCGAGATTCGATAGTGGTTCGCGAGCGAGGCAGGGGGGATCAACCGGGTCTAGGCATGTTTTTATAAAAAGCATTATACCAGAAGTGCTCGAATATTCGTGGTGGAAGATGCGTTTCATGCGGGTTGTGTTGAGAATAGGCGGCTCGGTCGTGGGCTCACCCATCGATCCTGCGCTGATCGCTAGGTACGCTCAGCTTCTGAAGGACTTGAAGAAAGAAGGACATGATGTGGCCGTCGTCGTCGGCGGGGGCAATCTGGCGAGGGAATTCATCAGGACTGCAAGGGATCTGGGTTTGAGGGAGGAATCACAGGACAGGATTGCGATATCAGTTTCAAGGCTTTTCGCCTTGCTCTTAATCGAGAAACTGGGCTGTGCAGGATGCAAGAACGTTCCAGTCACGATAGAAGAAGCTGCAGAATGCTTGCAGAAAGGAAGCATCCCTGTGATGGGCGGCTTAAGACCCGGCATGACCACTGATGCTGTTGCGGCCTTAATCGCTGAAGCCGTAAAGGCTGACCTGCTTGTGAAGGGCACCGATCAGGATGGCATCTACGACAAGGATCCGAGGAAGCATGCGGATGCCGTAAAGCTTCACCATTTGACCTTCAAAGACCTGTCCAGGTTGTTTTCTGGAAGCAGGCACAAAGCGGGCATCCATCAGATCATTGACCCAGAGGCAGTTGGAATTCTAACCCGTGCTCGTGTGAGCGTTGCGGTCGTAAATGGTTTCAAGCCTGAGAATGTTTTGAAGGCAATCAGAGGGAAGTGCGAAGGGACGCTGATAGATTAGGCTGAATTTCACTTTTTTCGTCGTTAGGTTTAAGTATCACTGTTAATGGCGTTGGCTTTCGGGCATAAGAGTCAGCATGGTTTTTGCGCTTTACCCAGCTTGGAGAGCGTCAAGACTCAGGCCAGTAGAAGCCTTAAGATACGAGTAACCCGTGTTCTATCGCCGGGCTTCCACCATGAGGAGATTATACCTTAAACAACCACTAGTAGGCGTCGGAGCAGTCGTAGTTTGTTCTGGCAAGATCCTGCTTGAAAAGAGGAAGAATGAACCCGGAAAGGGGAAATGGAGCATTCCGGGCGGACTTGTGGAACTGGGGGAAAACATGGAACAAACGGTTATCAGAGAAGTCAAGGAGGAAACCGGATTGGACGTTGAGAAGCCTGAGCAAATAGATGTTGTCGACAGCATAACCGAGGATGAAAATGGTAGGATAAGGTACCATTTTGTGATAATCGATTATTTTGTGAAACTCAAGGGCGGCGCGCTTAAGGCTTCTAGCGATGCTGAAGAACTCACGTGGGTACAGTTTGACCTAGTCGAAGCATATGATTTGACAAATAGCTTCCGAGCGTTTTTTCAGAGAAACAGGCAGAGAATAGAAGCGTTCAGTTCATGTCCTTGAAGAAGAGCCTCGTCTCTCCCATGGTTTTGACATCCATAGCTTTAACCTTGACAACCATCGGAAAATCCTTGACGACTTTCCCAAGCACCAGACAATGATGTGGGGGAAGATCTCTAGCGATCGATTTGACCGTTTCTGCGTCCACACGGGCAGCTCTCGAAACAACTTCCAGGTCATGTTCATTGGTGAAGTTGAACAGGAAGATGTTGTCAGCTTGACGGTAAATATTCTCTTTGACAGTGTCAGGCTGATTGGTTATGAACGTCGTGAAAATTCCGAAATGTCTCATCCGGGTGACGATGTCATCCCAATATGTTTCACGCAGATACAGGTGCGCCTCTTCAGCAAAGAGAAAGGTTGCCTTGAGCTTCCAACTCGTCAGCTGCTCAACGAGTCTTCCAAGTACATATTCGACCACGACCTGCCGATCGATGGCAGATGTGTTCCTCAGGTTTATCACTATAGCGCCGCCGTGCTCCTCTGCCTTGAAAAGGCTGTCCTCTAGAAGCGTTGCTTCGCATACGCTATCAGTGAAAAATCCAGAATTGATCAAGGCATGATAGCGTGAGGACAACGCGTCTCGAACAAGCTGGTTACAGTTCCAGTTGCGAATAGCTTCGCCCAACTCGTGCAAAGTTAACATGTCTCTTTCCTTGAGCGACTGCCAAATTCGCCTGAACTCACGAGCAGACGTTCCAGGCAGGTGCAGAGCGTGAATCAGAATTCCGAGCAAGACGTGGAGATTCACCTGTTTGAGAGCTGTCTTGAAGTTCTGGCCTGGTGTCAGAACGTGGATCTTGTCATAATGTGCATTTCTTTTACCGTCGCCGGTCATTCCGAGACTTATGTATTCGCCATTCAGATCAAAAACAACGACCGTCGCCTTGTACCCTACTAGGTTTATCATCAGAAGCTTGGACAGGTGAGACTTGCCGGTTTCTTTCTTGCCTGTGATAATGTTAAGCCTTCCATCCAGGTGGGATGCATCAATCGTCAGCAGTGAAGAATCTTTCGTTCCACCTATGATTATGGGTAGCTTTCCCTCTATCTTGGCCAGTTTGAGCAGCGTTGGAACTGGAAGTCTCTTTATCGTTGATTGCGACCTCGACGGGAGCCATGAGCTGCTTGGACTGAGGTTCTCATTTTCTACTGTCGCACGAATCTTACAGACAAGCAGGCTCGCATCCTGAATGTAGTTGATGTGAGGTGCAATCTCCAGCGGGTCAAAATCCTCACCCAGCACAAGTTCGCCGCCGTCTGGAAGGCTTCGAAGGAGCTCTTCTAGAACTCCTGGAACACTGGCAAATTGCACGTCAATCACCTGTGCTATCAAAGCCTTTCTCGCCTCCATGTCCTCGACGAGGAGATAATCACCTTTCTCTACGGTCTCATTTGGAAAGCTCAAAATCTGCAGGATGTTACCCTCTTTCCTGTACAGTTTCATGAGTAAGATTCACCCCTGCCGAATGGGCCGAAGAGAAGCCTATGCATATCAGGTCTATTGATGATGATGAGTCCGCATCTGCGCGCGACAAAATGTTGCATGGCTATGACCTCGTTCGCCGTGAAGGTACAGAGAATGTGCGCAAGTCGCAGGGTCTCAGGATAACCTTGTGAGAGCACATCGTTTCCAATGAGTTTTCCGAGAGCTTCGATGCGCTGCTCGTAAGGATCCTCCTTATCAATATCTAATCTGAAAGCGAAGCTCCTATGAGATAGTCTGGCAACGTAAACGTCGCCAAGCAGAACGATCGGTGGTTTAGGTCTCAAGCCGGTTGTTTCAAGCAGGTAGGGGGTTCCCCGCTCGAGAGCCAAGTCAGTTATCAGACGTCCTTTAGTTCGTAAATTCGTTGTTTTTGAAAAGGCCAAGACGACGTTCTTGCATTCTCTGGCCTTTACTAAGATCCCTCTCAACCGCTCAATTGGCGTGTCGACGGTTCCTGCTGTCAATGAACCGTCAAAGAGAACAATTCCGTTATTCAGCACCCTTGAGAGTGTGGCCTGCAACCATCTTTCAAGTAGGCTTGCTATGCGCGTCGGGTTCTGCAAGAGGTTAACGATGCCTTGGTGACCTTGCCCCCATCCAGAAACAAAGTATGCTCTCTCTATTGCATCATAGACTTCCTTTTTGTTTTCTTCCGTTATGTGGAAGATGAATGGCCCGAACCTATTGTATTTATAGCTTCTGTGTTTTTTCCAAACGTTTGCGCCCCTGACGGCTATCAGTATGCCTGTGCTTGTTTCGCCGATTTTAATCGTTGATGTGTCGCATGCTGCGATTTGGGTTTCTTCATGGATTGGCTTCAGCGCTATTGGCTGCATTCCGAGCTGAAGCGTCTCTGCATGTAAGTCTATTTTGGCGGATTGTTGAAAGCTTTGCTGATTTAATTGAAAATGTTGATGTTGCGGATATCCGAGCGAGCCCATGCTTTGTTCTAAGAGGCGTTGCGGTAATGCTTCGTCTATGGTTGGCTGTGGAAAGTTATATTTCGGTGGTGTCGCAATAGTGTATTGTTCAATCACCATGATTCACCAATAGCCAACAGTTAGGGCATTAGATATTTAAGTGTTGCGCATGTACAAGATGCGCAATACAATAGCAATAGGGTGAAACATTGACCGAGAAAGAAACTAAGCCGCCAGTTCGAGTGAAAATGAAAATAGGAGACGTGGAATTCGAGATAGAATGTCAAGAAGACCAACTGCAAGCCACAGTGGGCAAGATCCTTTCGACTGTAACTGAGAAGCTAAAAGAAACCCAGATGATAACCGAAAGAACTGCACCACAGCCGAGAGCAGAAACATGCAAGGGGGTGATTCAAAAACTCTGGAACGAAGGATGGTTCTCAACTGCAAAAGGCTTGAGCGAAGTTCACAGTGAGCTGGCAAGGCGTGGTTTTCACTATGATCGGACCGCGGTGGCTCATGCTTTGATAGACTTAGTCAAAGATGGAATCCTGACTAGGGAAGGAAAACCCCGCAGGTACCAATACGCGCAAAAAAGGCCACCGTGAAACCGGAAGACTCATTGGAAACAGTTGAAAAGGAGATTGCGAGGACCAGATCTGATAAAACATGGTTGGCTTGAACACTGAAAAATCGGTCATTAAGGCTGTTACTTTTGATCTCTGGGAGCGCGCGCTCGCGGTGGTGTCTCTTCTAAGGAATCTCAGTGGCAACGCGAACAGATTGAGCCCGACAAGATGGTAATGTCTCTTTCGATGGTCAAAAAGGCCAAAGAGGAACTAGAAACGAACGTCCGACAAATGGTGAAACAGACTTGCTGCATGCCTGAAAGAAACGATTGGAAGTGAACCTAGGTTCCTACTTTTGTTCTGATTTTCGGAAGGGTCTCTTTCTGTGTTTGCGTAATGCCGAAAGTCGTGATTCTGTATTTTTCATCCGCAGTTCGTACTGCAATTTGATTCTTGACGAGTTCGCCCAATCGTGTACTCGTTATCTTTGCGTCTTTTCCTAGCCTCATCTGGAGTTCCTCCTTTGAAACGGCATCGCTTTTCAATATTCCTAGTTGGCAGCCAACGTAGTTTGCTAAAAGCGAGAGTTCCAGGGTCTCGTTGTCGGTTAGTTTGTTTCTGGAAACCAGAAGGGATGGGCCTTCTTTTGAAAAAGCGATTACAGCTTCGCAGTCCTTTGTCAGCTTTTGCAGATCGACGTTCAGCATTAGCTTGTTTGCGATTTCAAAAGTGGGGACGAATTCAAGGAAGAACTTGTTGATAGACAGCCAAACTTCCTCTACGTTGCCTGAGAAGGTTTTTTCGATGCCCTTATACTTGATCTGTGCCTTTATGCCATCCGATTCGCTGGTCAAGCCATTTTGCCTCTAAGTCGGGCCAAGACGTCATCTTCTATCCATCGTTCTCCTTGCATTGTTAACTTGAACTCTGGTCTGTTGGGATCCGGTTTGAAGACCTGTCCTCTCTTGGTCATTTCATTCAGTCTGGCTGGGACCATGCTTTTTATTCCGCTTGATTCTAGGAGTTTCGTTATCTGCGCTGCGGTGCTCTTTTTTTCTTCTGAGGCATAAAGGGTCAGGCCTATTGCTTCGTAGTGTGTTAGGTTTTCGCGGGCTATGATGACTGGACCTTCGGTGGTAGATTCGATTATACCTTTCAATTGGGCTCCAGAGGGTACGACTCGTGTTGAAACGAAGTCCGAGACTCTTTCCATGAAATCCTGGGGGAACGTCGAGAGCATGTCAAGAATTTCCTGTGGGTCTTCGCCTTCGAGGATAATCTCTCCGAAGGGGGTTTTTATTTTGGCTTGCATTTTCTTCATCTTCATTCACCTTTGACGCTTAGAGTTTCTTTTTCGACGAGGATGTAGACGAAGCCTGCATCCGTGTTCCAGCGTCTGATCGTGCCCTTCTTTACAAGTGCGCCAAGTGCTGTGGCTAGGGCACGTGCCGTGTGGCTCTGTCCATTTGCTTCCAATGCATCTCCAAGCTCGTCAATAGTGCGTGGGCGCCATTTTCCCCAGTCAGTATGTAGGATTTTTATGATGGCTTCTTCGCAGTCTTCGGTTGCCGAAATCTTCGGATAGTTTTGATTTTTCGTCTCTTTCTTTGAGGCTTCTGTCTTGACAGTCAGTGTGGCCACTCTTTTGGGTCTAGCATCTTCAAAAGCCTTTCCAACGTTAGCGATAAGGCCTGGGAGTTCTTCGATTGTCTTCATCACTTCCTCTCGTCGTCCGTTGATTTCAATTTCGTACTCGCCCATTCTGACTCTGAGGGAAAAGTTGCTCTGCTTTTCTTTCGCTGTCTTGTCTTGCAATGATATCCCACGGTATAGAAGAGAGTCTTTTCCTTTTAGGATTTTTGCATGTTCCGCGTATTTTCATGGTGCGCACTAGTTTGACCTTTGGAAAGAGTATCGAGACTTTTCTCTACTCGCGTGTCGCATTAAAGGGTGGAAATTGCAACGCGTGGGAGTTTTGAGGACTGACTTGCGTTTTTGGGTTGAAAACACGTCATAAACGCACCTCCCCCCTCCTAGCCCGTTTTTTGATCCTGGGCTCCTCAGCTTACCGGTTCGATGAGGGCCATCAAATGTTGGGTTGAAATCACGTGGACAGAGAGAGACGGCCTCCCCCTCCCTCCCCCGGTCGGTTTTTTTTCTGATCTTGATTTTCACTGTTTGTCTGTGTGGGTTTGGGAGAGTTGATGCGCGTTGTCTGTATTTTGGGATGTTGTAACATCCGAACATTTGATACCCCCCTCCTAGGCCGGTTTTTCGGATCTTAGAGTGAGCCGCATTGCAGAAGCGAGCCGTAATCAACGGATGGGTTGAAAACACGCGAACTGTTGATACCCCCCCTCCTAGGCCGGTTTTTGTTATTTAGTCTGGGTTTTGGGGGTTGGCTGTGTTTTCCGACATATTCCGAAAAGGGAATAGCGTCTTAAATATTACGAGACCCTATTATTCTGATGCGATATTGTGGCCAACAAGGGGAATGACTGTGGCTCGCAAGGGATTGTCGGTCTGGCTGTTGAGTTCTTTGACCTTCGTGGCTCTACTGCACATGCTTGATGCAATCTCTGCTTTCGTTTTCAACAATTCGATCAGACTCCTTCAAATGTACCCAATCGTCGGCGAGCAATTGGTGAATATGGCACCTTCAACGTACTTCTGGATAAGCACGGTTGTGACCTTGATTCTTTGGGGGATCACCTGCGGATTGGCCTTCGAAAACCCTGTGGAAACTTTTCTGAACAAGATGCTCTCGGATGCCAGGGCGCATTCTACTGTTGAGAATCAGTTATTGGAAAGCAAGAGCGAGGTCCTCGACGCGATGTTTGAAACAATGGAGGCTGGTAATGAGACCCTTGCGCAGCTCAAGGATCTAGTGTGTAACGTGAGGACAGAGGCTAGGGAGATTCAGCCCTTGAGGGAAAGTGTCGAAACCATGAGAGCGGATATGAGCAGTTTGAAGAAGGAGTTCAGGAGAATTAGAGAAGATGTGACGTCCCCAGACATCTGCCATGTATGCGGGAAGCCTTTGATGCCTGAGTTCAATATGTGTCCCTATTGTGGCGAAGGCATTAGATCAAAAGAGTCCCCAGTGCTCACTGTCAAGAGTTTCAGATGAGAGCCACGAATTACTTTTGCCTATTCTTCAGCTTCTCTTTCAACACGTTGCCGGCTTGTGTAGCGTCTGTTTTGCCCCTTAGTTGCTTCATTATGATTCCCATGAGGATCCCGAGGCTCGCTTCACCCCGCTGTTGAATCAGCTTCTCGTTGTCTGCAATGACCTTCTCGATCGTAGTTTCCAACTCCTCTTCAGAGACTGTCTTCAACCCAAGGCTGCTGATTGCTTCCGTGACGTTTTTTCCTTCATTCTTTGAGAGCCAGATGGTAACGTCGGAAATCGACTCTTTCATCAGACTCCCGGAGCCTATGCATCTGAAGATTTCTCGAATTTGCTCTTCTGAGACCTTGTTCACGTCGACACCGTCACGCTTCAGAGCCTTCATCGTCTCGGTCACGAATACGGCAACCATTGTCGGTGAAACATTGCTTTCCCCGACTATTGTTTCAAAAAGTTCGCCATGCTCAGAATCTAGGATCTGCTTGGCCAGCTTCTGATTTAGATCATAGGTCTTCGCCAGCCTTTCAAGCTTCTCTTCAGGCAGCTCCGGCAGGTGAGAACCAATCTCTTTCAACCATTCTTCCGTTATCTGCATAGGCGGAATGTCAGTTTCTGGGTACATTCTCGCCGCTCCGGGTCGGGGTCTCATGTATCTCGTCGTTCCATCCGGGTTAGCCGCCCTGGTCTCTGCCGGCACACCCTCCAATGTCTCTCGTGCTCTCTCAACAACAGCTTTCAACGCATCTCTGGCATTGTCAAAGCTATCTGCTACGAACACCACTGCATCCTGCTCTTCCGCCTTGACGATGCTTCTGATTTCTTCGACCTCTTTCGGCGTCACGCCGTACGCTGGCATCTCATCAGTGTGGAATATTCCGCCGACTCTTCCCCAGAACCTGGCCCTATCAGCCATTTCGGTTCCGAGTCGAAAGTTTGGAAGCAGTTCCCATTTCAGGAATCCATTGAATTTGGGAAGCTTGACAGCTAATACTTTTTGTTTCATATCAAGCGCCTTTCGAATGACTTTACAATTCGTTTGTTTGAAAACGTCTGTGATATCGAAGAACTCTTCTTTTACATCATCCTTTTTCATGGCGCTCTTCTTCAGCTCTTCGCTTATCTTGATTAGGTTCAGTTGGCGTTGAACTTCATACTCGACGGCCAATGGAACAAGCTCGAGTTCCTGAACTCCTTTGATCTCTATCAGCATGCCCTTGGGGATTGATATGTTCAGGTCTTGGCGTATTGTGCCTAGTCCGCGCTTGACTTTTCCCGTAGCGCGCAGGATTCTTCCGATGGCAAGCGCAACCTCTCCTGCCTCTTCAGGGGATTTTATTACCGGTGCGGTTGCGATTTCTATCAGTGGCACGCCCAGTCGGTCTATGCGGTAGTGCATGATGCAACCCTGTTCGTCTCCCGTCTTCCTTGCTGCATCTTCCTCAAGACTGGTATGTTGGATCAGGACGGTTTTTTGCCCCACCTGTATTTTGCCGTTCAGGGCGACAACGCAGGTTCTTTGGAAGCCGGTTGTGTTCGAGCCATCAATAACTGTCTTACGCATTACGTGGATTTCGTCTATGGGTTCTGCTCCCATCATGAGAGCCGCCGTCAAGACAGTCTCAACTGCCTCTATGTTGAGTGGATGAGGGGGTTCCTCGTCCATTTCGACGAGACACGACGTTTCGGAGTTTGCCTCGTATTTGATTCTCACTCCCTTCTGAAACTCAAAATAGGCTGCTGAATCTATCTGGCCCAATTCGCTTTGCGTGGGTCTGAGCCCTCGAAGGAAGGTTATCTCTGGTTCTTCTTTGAAGAGTTCCGGCCTACATTGGCAGAAGAGTTTGGCTGCCGTATCCAGTTGCTGGTGAATTTCGAGTCCTACTTTCAATCCTATTTCATCATAATCAACTTTAGACATGGTCATAACCTCCTACTGATCTCCTGTCTTGTCGAGGAGAGTTCTGGGCGAAAACTCGTCTGCAATGTTCGTTGTGAGGAGCTTCTTCGCCTCCTCAATGTCGTGTGTCTGTCCGAGCACCCACATGAGCTTGACGAGGGCTGTTTCAGGAATCATGTCTTCCAGGGGGATAACGCCGAAAGCGAGCAGGTCGCGACCGGTCGCGTAGACATTCATGTTTATGCGTCCCCAGATGCACTGGGACGTCATAGCAACTACGATGTCGTGTTCTACGGCTTTTCGTATGGGTTCGAAGAGGTACTTGCTGACATGGCCTAGTCCTGTTCCCTCCAGGATTATGCCCCTATATCCTTTGTCAATATGCCAGTCGAGCATGGCTGGGTTCATGCCCGGGTGGAATTTCAACAACGCGACCTTTTCGTCGAATTCTGGTTTCAAAATGAGCTTTCTGGCGTGGTCACGCTTCCTGTAGTCATGGGTCAACATGGTGATTTTTCGGTCCGTAACCTTGGCCAGGGGCGATGCGTTCACAGACTTGAACGTGTCTCTTCTGCTGGTGTGGCACTTTCTGACTTTCGTTCCTCTGTGAAGCACTATTGCCTTGTCCGAGGGGGTTTCGTGGAAGGCAAGTGTCACCTCGGCGAATGGGGCCTTCGTGGCCGCAGTAACGGCGCCTATCAGGTTCGTTGCAGCATCCGAGCTAGGCCGGTCTGCTGAGCGTTGCGCGCCCACAAGCACTACAGGCACCGGCAGGTTCTGTAGGGCGAAGCTCAACGCGGCAGCCGTGTAGCCCATAGTGTCCGTCCCATGCGGGATCACGACCCCGTCGACGCCTTTGTTTATTCGTTCGGCAACTGCCCTAGAGATTTCTGTCCAGTGCTTTGGGGTTATGTTTTCGCTGAAGAGACTGAAAAGTATCTGTGTATCTATGCGGGCTATTTCAGCCAGTTCCGGCACGACACTGTAGAGGTCGCTGGCCGAAAGGGCTGGCCGAACTGCTCCTGTTCTGTAGTCCACACGGCTGGCTATTGTTCCGCCCGTGCTCATAATTGTTACTTGCGGCAACTCTAGGTTTTGTTCAGGGGTTGGAGGCGTGCTGAAAGTCGGTTTGGATCCTTCGCCTATTTTTTCAATCTTTGTGTCTACTGCAACGCGTACGCCGATGTTGTAGCCGCTTTTCAGTTTTATAACAACATGTTTTTCGTCGCCGTATTCAGACCTGGGTATCAGTATTCCCTCATAAACTCTGTCCTTCCTTGAAACTCGCACCCTGTCGCCTATCTCAACCGCGGCCTTTTTCAGGATATCCCGTGCTTCTCCACTGTAACCGGAAGTCTCATCTTTCTCGCTCACGTTCAGTTCTCCAACGTTTTTGACATGTACGCGCCATCATACCGATAGCCAAACCGCATGTAATACTGCTTGGTGCCCAGTGCACTTATGACGAGGGTCTTTTTTAAGTTATAATCTTCCCTCGTGATGCGTTCTGCCTCGATCAATAGCATGCTGCCGTATCCCTTATGTTGCCAAGCTTCCCCGACGTGCTTGCCCACGGGGACTAAGGGTCCGTAAACATGGAGCTCTCGCACTATCGAACATGGTTCTGTCTTTATTTCTGGTCTATGAGCTTCTTGCGATGGGACGCGGAGTCTCAGATAACCGATTAGCAGGTCGTTACGAGGGTCTTCTGCTGAGATGAAGATTTCTTCTCCCTTCGACGCTTGGTATCTCGTGGTTAGAAGCTTGATGTCTTTCGGGTTTACTTTGGTTCCTTCAGATGCCATGCTGTGTCCAACTTCTCTGCAGCGTATACACTTGCATCGGAGGCCTTGCTCCGTTAGTTTCTGATGGATGACTTCGCGTAGATCGCTTCGTTTGACTCCTGCGACGATGAGCCTTGCAGGAATATCTCGTTGGACACGCATTATACGAATCCATCTGGGGACAGTCTTTTTTATTTCCGCGATCAGGCTGGCGGCTTCCTCGGTCGTGTATGGCTTGTACCCGCCCTGAGAGTACCATTCGTATGTTTTAGTGCCTTTCAAGACTAGGCATGGATAGATTTTGATCATGTCCGGCTTGAAGTCCGGGTTCGAGAAAATCATGTTAAAAGCTTCGAGGTCCTGTTTTCTGTCTGACCCGGGCATTCCAGGCATCAGATGGTAGACTATCTTCAATCCGGCGTCTTTCATTATACGCGTGGCTTCGACCACATCTTGAACCGTGTGCTTTCTGCCTACTAGACCATAGATCTTGTCGTTCGGGTTCTGCACCCCGAGTTCGACGCGTGTGACGCCCATGCTGAGCATCTGATCGACGTGAGACTCTTTGGCCCAGTCGGGTCGGGTTTCAACAGTTATGCCAACGTTTCGGATCCTTGATGTTTCTGCAGTCTTCTGTACTTCTTCAATGTTTGCAGATTCCTTGTTTGTGATCGCATCCAGACACCGTTGGATGAACCACTCTTGATAGTCCATGGGAGTGGCTGGAAAAGTGCCGCCCATGATGATGAGTTCAACCTTGTCAACCTTGTGCCCGATAGCCGTAAGCTGTTCGATACGCTTCTTCACCTGCTCGTACGGATCAAATTTGTTCTGCAGCCCTCGCATTGCAGCGGGTTCAAAGCCGGTGTAGCTCTGAGGAACGCCTATGGAAGGGCCGCCCGGACAATAGGCGCATGGTTCAGCCTGCGGACATTGATAAGGCTTCGTCATCACGGCTACTACGGTGACTCCTGAGATCGTGCGCGTCGCTTTTCTTCGCAGAAGTGGAAGGAGTTTCACCTCTTCTTTGGCTTGAAGTATGCCTATTATCTCAGAGTTCGAAGGCATTTTTGCAAGCTGGTATTTTTTTGCGACGTGGATTTTGACGCGACTGAGATCATCGCCTGTAGGTTCAGACAAGCAAAGCAGTGCTTCAACGATTTCTCTCAGTGCAGCCTTCGTGATCAAGCAGAACTCGACCATCGATAAGAGTTGCAAGGACATAGAAATAAACTCGTTCGGTCCTCAGAAGATATTTATGTGAAAACGGCTTATGCTGGGAGATCTCAGCGGTGAGAAAGCGTTGCAGCTTGGCTCAAGGCTAAATCAGTATCTTCAGCATTTTCGTATGTTTAGCCGCAGTTCCCAGCTTTTTCTGGTAGCTACGGTTTTTCAGGGGCTAGGCTCCGGAATCTGGGCGGTAATATTCTACTATTACTTGCTTCAAGTGGGTTTCCAAACGAGCTTTGTAGGCAACATGTTCACGGCAAGTGCCATTGCGACTGGTCTAATCGCGCTACTGGCTGGTCTTCTCTGTGAACGTATTGGGCCTAAGAGGGCTATTCTGATAGGGCTGACGGCCAACTTGGTTAATCTAGGTCAAATCCTCGTTTTGCAGCCGGCAAGCTTACTGATTGCGAGTCTTGCTTCAGGCTTAATCGGGACGATATCATCCGTTGCTTCCGCACCATTCATGGTAGAAAACAGCAGCCCAGAGGAACGCACGTATCTATTTAGCTTTCAATCCGCGTTGGGGATAGCCATGGCGGTCGCAGGCAGCATAATCGGCGGTTTCATGCCTGACTTATTCGACGCTAAGCTGGGATTACCGACTGGGCTGAATGGTTCGCCAGTAGGGTATAGAATATCTTTGGCGATTTCTATCGCTCTGTCTTTGGCAGCTGTGTTTCCTATCCTTTTTGTGAAGCAGAGCAAAAGGTTGGAAGGACAGAGAATGACCGACCTCCTGAATCTCAGGAACATAAAGAGCTCAAAGACGATAATCAAATTCATGATACCAACTGCCTTGATAGGCCTCGGCGCTGGTTTTGTTATACCGCTCGTTAACCCTTTTTTCAAGAACAGACACAGGGCCACACAGGAACAGGTCGGTATCATCTCTTCTCTCGGCAACATAACGTTAGGTCTAGCTATTCTGGTGACTCCAGTAATGTCGAAAAGGCTGTCAAAGGCTAGGATCGTCGTGTTGTGCGAATATCTTTCCATGCCTTTCATCATGCTTACCTCTTTTTCTCCAAACCTGACGTGGGCCAGTGGTTCGTATATCGTACGAACTGCCTTGATGAACATGGCGGGTCCTATAGGAACTACGTTTCAGATGGAGTCTGTGACACCGGTAGAACGTGCGACGACGAGCGGTTTGATGATCATGTCTGACAACATCCCCAGGGCCGTGACAGCCTCAATTTCAGGGGCGATGATGACGAACAGCGACTACTTTTCCCCTTTTCTTTACATGACCGTTGCCTATTTCATAGCCAGCACATTATACTTCATATTTTTCAGAAACGCCGAGGCCAAGCCAGCTAAACCTTCGCTGCGCGACTCCTAGCGTAGACTATTCTGCCATCAACGATAGTCATTTCCGCCTTGATCAACTTGATATCATCAGGGGAGACGCTGAAAAGGTCCCCCGAAAGAATTGTGAGGTCGGCGAGTTTGCCAGGTTCAATCGTTCCCCTCCTATCTTCTTCGAAGGCTGCATAAGAAGCATTTGAAGTGTACGTCTTCAGAGCTTCCTCAACCGTCAAGGCTTCTTGGACGAAGTTTTTTCTTGCGACAGCCGCCCATATGCCCAGAATGGGGCTGATCGGCTCCACGGGGCAGTCTGAACCGGAGATGACATTCAAGCCCTTGTCCATGAGTGTTTTGAATGGGTATGCCCAACGCGCACGAGTGTTGCCTATGCGGTTGACTAGCCAGAAGTCGGAGGCGACGAAATGTGGCTGCACAGATACTATGAGCCCGAGCCGTTTCATTCTTCGAATCAACTGGGGATTCAGAACTGAGGCGTGCTCAACCCTGTGCCTGTGGTTCTTCATCGGGTATTCCTTTAACGCTTTCTCGAAAGCGTTCAAGACGATTTCCACGGCATGATCTCCTATGGCATGAATTGCCAGTTGCAGACCTGCCTTGTGAGACTTCAGCACAAGCTCGTCAAGCTCTCTTTCCCTGTAAAGCATCATGCCACACGTGTCAGGCTTGTCAGAATAGGGCGCGTTCAGAGCTGCAGTGCGCGCTCCAAGCGAGCCGTCGGCTAGAATCTTGACAAAGCTTATCTTTACAAAGTCATTTTTGAAACCGGTTTGCAGCCCTAGCCCTTTTGGCAGGTCAAGCGATCGAACGGGGATCCCTAGACAAACTCTCAAGGGTATTCTCTTCTTGGAATAAAGCCCGCGGATGATGCCAATTTCTTTAGGAGATCCTGTTATCCAGTGTACGCATGTGAGTCCAGCCTCAACTGCTTTTTTGCATGCGAGAGTGCACGCCTGCTCAAGCTCCATGGGGCTTGGTCTAGGGATGGCTTTCCAGACTTGTCCCAAGGCGTTCTCTTCTAACAGGCCGTCGGGCTCTCCAGTGTTGAGGTCAACGTGCGCTTTTCCTCCTTTGATTGCGGTTTTCCCCGTTATTCCAACTTGCTGCAGGGCCTTGCTGTTGGCTACTCCTATGTGGCCGCAGACGCGAATTAAAAATGCTGGCCTGTCCGAAACCGCAGCGTCCAGGTCATGGCGTGTGGGATAGCGCTTTTCAGCGAATTTTTCTTGATCCCAGCGTCCGCCTAGGATCCATTTCTTTTCGGGATTCTTCTCAGCATGTTTGCGGAGGTTAGTCTGAAGCTCGGCTATCGACCGGGCATCTCTGAGATCCAGGGTTTGAAGGAACTGTCCAAAACTGATCATGTGCACATGGCAATCGGTGAGTCCTGGGACGACGGTATTGTTTTTCGCGTCGATTATATGCGTTGTTTTGCCTGAGTATTTTCGGATTTGTTCGTTAGAGCCAACTGCAACTATCTTGTTACCGTGGATTGCGACGGCTTCTGCCTTTGGTTGCTTCGGGTTCAGGGTTGCAACATGCGCATTCAGAATGGCAATTGTTGCTTCTAGCATATCCTTTTACTCTAGATTTCGAAAAGATAAACACTTAGCCTATTCTAGACCCAGTTCTGCCCAGCCTTTCTCTGGAGCATTATTCTTTTCTCGTAGTTTCGTTTGTTCCTGTACCGGGGACCTGGGCTTTTCTTTTCGCCAGCCTGTATCTTAGGAGTCTGGCCTCTGACTTTCCCTGCTTTCGAAAGTGAACCGTGTGTTGGCATTTAGTTTCACCGTTTTCATGTAGGAACGTACAGTAACTCTTAAACATTTCCGCATAACACTCAACTAATGCGCGGGGGTCGCCAAGCATGGCCAAAGGCGTAGAGCACTGCAAGAGTGCGCGGGCGCTTCAGGAGCCTATCCCTCAGGGGTTCGTGGGTTCAAATCCCACCCCCCGCACTTTTGGTGCCTAACAAGTGAAGGTCGAAAAGCGTGCACCTTGTGGTAAGTCTTCCAACAAACCCTTCTGCAATAGCAGTCACTACCCTACAGAACATGAGCTTGGAGAAATGTCTAATAACAAAGTTGAAGTTGAGTACAGCCTTGAGGGCATACTGACTTCTGAAGACAACGTTTTCGTCCTTTTCTGCGCTTTAGATAGTGCCCTTTTCCCCAGAGGTTCTCGCCCATATCCGCCAAGTTTTCTCAAGACAAAACCCGCACATGCGCACGTGTCTCGACTGATGACAAGGCAAGTCTCTGTGAGAAATGCTCTGTCGAACTCGTGCCCGCAATCCTTGTCTTCAGAAAAGGAAAAACAACAAGACGGCTGGATAGAGTGACAGGAGAAGAACTGACAGAAAAACAGCAGATTTCGTTGACACATGCTAGAGGAGTTTTGCTTTGAAGTCAACCTGCTCAAATGGCTAGTGGTGCTTGCTTCTGAAGCTAGTCTTCTCTCCACTTGAATAGTCTAGCTGCGGCCACGAAGGCGACAATCGTGATTACTGCTACTACCACCAAGTCTATCGTTGCTTGTGCATAATTGCTGTATACCATAACTCCATTGAGTCCTTCTATTATGTAGAACAGCGGCAGAACATGCGCGAAGTATTGCAGATACGAAGGCATGAGGGAGATTGGGAAGAACGTGCCTGCGAGAAACATCATTGGGAATGTTATCACGTTTCCGACGACGCTTGCAGTCTCGGCACTTTTTGATATGGTTCCCACCAGCATGCCTAAGGAAGCAAAGAACATCGGTCCAAGAATGAGGAACGGGATCAGCCAAATTGAAAGCACAATATGTGCGCCAAAGGCAATGACTCCCACGGCGACCATCAACAGAAATGAGGCCGTTGACAGAAGAATGTAAAATATGACTTTGGAGAATAGCCATTCCATCTTCGTGAGAGGGGTCAACGATAGTTGCTTGAACAGCTTTATTCTCTTGTACTCAGACGATATGTTTACGAGAGAAAACATCGGGCTGATGAGAATTGAAAAACCGATCAGTCCCGGAACCAGAAAATCGATGTATTTGTTCACCTTAGAATTGGCCGTCGTCTGGGTTATGCCGATGATCGCAGAGCCACCTGCGCGCGCTAGATTGAACCCGTTTATCACTCCAGTGAGCGTTCCACTCACAACAGCGCTTGAGCTTAGCGAGGGGTTGCCGTAGACTGTTACGTTAACAGGCTCGCGGTTGGCATAGTTCGTCGAGAAATCTGCGGGGATGACTATTCCATCCGAGGCGGAATGAGCCGAGAGGTATTGAGAGAAGTTCTCCGATGGATTTACCATTTTCAAGCTAAGCGTGCCCGATGTGTTGAGCGCGTTTATGAAGTTGGTAGTCGCATGGCCGATGTCTAGGGTGTCATGGTTCTGAACGTAAAGCGTTATGGTCCCCGAGGAGCCTGACGAGAAGATGGCGCCGAAAATGAGTATCAGAATCACAGGGAATATTAGACCGAAAAACAATCCTGCCGAATTTCTCAGATATCCACGACCAAAAAGGCGGAGGTCAGACGTGATTCTTCTTGCGCTGGTCATTCGTCCTAGCGCCTCCGATGATCGTCAGACTTACTACGATTGTTCTCAACTCTAATCTCGCCCTTCTCATCCATGGTTCCACTCACAAGTTTCACAAAAACGTCATCCAAACTATCACGCCGTGTGTGAAGATCGCCCCATTCAAGTCCTGACTGTTCGACAGCCGTCAAGGCTGCCAACGCATCATGTTTTTGACTGACAGGTATGCTAACTAAGCCCTTGCCGGTGTACTCGGCCTTCAGATTCGTGTGCCCAATGATGTAGGCAGCCAATTTCTCCGTTCCATGGATTTCTAACCTTTCTCCTGAACCGTAGGATTCAATGATTTCTTCAGTGGTTCCTATGGCAACTATGTGTCCATGGTTCATGATGGCGACCCTGTCGGAAAGCTGCTCAGCCTCGTCAAGGTAATGAGTCGTCAGAATCACCGTTCTGCCCTTACTCTTTAACCCTCTTATAACGTCCCAGATCACCCTTCTCGCGTTCGGATCAAGTCCCGTGGTCGGTTCGTCAAGGAAAAGAAGCTCAGCAGAATTTACGAGTGAGAGCGCAAGGCCCATCTTCTGCTTCTGCCCTCCAGAAAGATCCTCAAAAAGGACCTTGGCTGAATCACTCAGCAATACTTGTTTTAGGATCTCATCTGGGTCGACGTTCACGCCGAAAAGATCTGCGTAATATTTTACTGCTTCCCTCGGCGTTGCCTTGTCAAAGAAAGTGAAGTCCTGAGGTATGACCCCGATTCTCCTGTGAAGCAAGTAGCTGTTTCCCCAAGGATCAAGACCAAGCACCTTCACAGTACCTCCGTCGCGTTTCCGCAGGCCCTCCATGATCTCAATCAGCGTCGTCTTGCCCGCACCGTTCGGGCCAACAAGAGCGAAAACTTCCCCCTCGTCTACCGAAAAAGAAACTCCGTCAACCGCTTTCAGATCGCCATACGATTTCTTGACGGAAGAGATCTCAACCGGCATCATTTGAAGCTCAACCTCATTCAATCATCCCGTTTACTAATTACGTGAAATTAGCAGAGTCCATTGCACGCAATCGTTCTGCATGAGGGTGTGCGGTGTTGGAGATATAGTTTTTGGATTGAATTTGTGAACCGTCGAATGCGCCTTATTCATATAGCTTGCTTAAGCAAAATCGCCTCGCTGTGATGCCAAGTCAGTCCGTGCTAGCTGGCAGCCTGCGTTCATTTTACTTTAAGGGGTCTGCAATAGAATTGGTTGTATGCAGCAAGTGTTTTGGAACTTTTCTTGAGGCCGGTGTACATGTGTTCTTCGATGGTTAAATCTTCGATCATGCGGTGTTTTTGGTAGTCTTCTTGGCTTTTCCATCCCATGAACCCAACAAATTCCGTGGGATTGTAGTAGTTGTAGAAGGCTCGGCAAAACGCGAGTCCTTCGATGGCGCGCAAATCCTTAGACATGTCGCGTATGATTTGGTTCCATTGTTCTAGTTTCTTGAGTGCTATTAGTCCATGTGAGATTACGATTAAGTTGGCCGGTTTTTTCTCGGGCACGTCATATTGGACTTCTTTGATTTCCTTGCAGAAGATCTCGAAGTACAGCCCAGGTTGGAAATAGGCAGAAGCAATTCTGTCGTCCTTTCTCACTTTCATGATGCTCTCGGCCGCATCATTGTGGGCTTTTTCGCTTTTCCATCTTGTGTTGCTCCAAATGATGTGTGGCTGTTGAATACACTGATAAAACTCTCTTTCCAGGACACCGATTTCCCGTGTGAATGTCTTTTCAGAATCAACAAAACCACTGATCTGTTGTTCGAGCTCACCCTGGCACACGATAGCTGTACATATCGTAAACATAGACATTTTCGGTTCTCTCGCGTAATACATCAGTGATGAACGTTCACATTAAATGTCTTTTGTCTATGCCCCATGCTATCAACGCGCATATTGAAACTTATAGGACATGACGTAGAAACTTACGGTGACTCTTCCGTTGCTGATCATTTGATTTGATCTAATGAAAAGTCTTTATGTTTGCATGCCCACAGAGTATCGCTTTGACCGTGAGGTGAGTGGAATCGTGAGATTAGCCTTTTTTGAAATCAAAGATTGGGAAGAAAAATACCTGAAAAAGAGGCTGAAGGGTCATTTCTTGAAATTCTCAAATGGAATGCTTAGTTTGGAAAATGCTCAGCAAGTCAAGGATTTTGACATACTTTCTGTTTTCATCTATTCCAAAATCGATAGACAAATCGTTCAGCAAATTCCCTCCTTGAAATTGATAGTAACGAGATCCACTGGATTCGATCACATCGATTTAGGAGCATGCAAAGAAGCGGGGATTACCGTTTGCAATGTTCCTTCTTACGGGGAGAACACGGTTGCCGAGCACACTTTTGCTCTGATTCTGTCCTTGTCTAGAAACATATGCAAGACTTGCGTGAGGCGGTTCGGGTATGATTTCTCAATAGAGGGTTTAAAGGGGTTTGACCTGAAAGGAAAAACTATTGGCGTAATCGGCGCTGGGCGAATTGGTCTACATGTGATAAGGATTGCGAATGGTTTTGGCATGAACATTTTGGCCTACGATGCCTATCAAAATAAGCTTCTATCTGAAGTGTTGGGGTTCTCGTACGTTTCGCTGGAAGACCTCTTGGCGAGGTCAGACGTTATCACGCTGCATGTGCCCTCCAATGAGTCTACGCGTCATCTCATCAATAAGGATACGATTAAGCTTATCAAAAAAGGTGCCGTCCTCATAAACACTTCAAGGGGAAGCGTCGTCGATACTGAGGCGTTGATTGAAGCTCTTGACAAGAAGATCTTGGCAGGCGTTGGACTCGACGTCATTGAGGGCGAGGAGCTCATAAAAGAAGAAAAACAACTCTTATACGACCCAAAGAACCTAGAAGTCTTAAGCAATCTCGTCAAGGACCACATTCTTCTAAGTAAAGATAATGTCGTCTTCACTCCACACATAGCTTTTTACAGCCAAGAAGCACTCGAAAGAATTCTCGAAACAACAATGCAAGACGTGGCTGCTTTCATATCAGGAAAACCGCAGAACGTCGTTTAACCAAGCCCCAATGCCCGCCATATTCCGAGGAAACCATCAAAAACAGCTGGAAAACACACTGAACGGCGCAATGAATGCCCGCTAATTCACCAACGCAATTCAACAAACTTGTCCGATAGTTTCTGGAGCGCGCGGCACGGGCTTAATGTTTATATGTTCTTTTGTCCAAGTTCGTATCATGCCGTACAGGCGTAGGAAATCTCACAGCGTTAGAAATGTATTAATCGCTATAGTCGTCTTGATACTTGTCATAAGCATAGTCGTGGTGGCCTTTCAGATGAATGGTGGCAAGCCGAGCAATTCCTCAAGTCAGTCTTCTGGTGCGACTAGAGTTCTTCTGGTGACAAGCATGGGCAACATCACGATCGAGTTGTATGATGACATGCCGATAACCGCTGGAAACTTCAGGAACTTGACGGAGCACGGCATCTATGATGGAACCACTTTCAACAGGGTTGCTCAGGGCTTTGTCATTCAGGGAGGAGACGCTTTAACGACCAAGGGAATAACCGTGCCACCTATCCAGGATGAACTCCCAAACAAACACAGCAACGTGCAATACTCAGTAGCTATGGCAAAAACGGGCGAAGCCAACTCTGCGACGAGCCAGTTCTACATAAACCTGAAGGATAACTCCCTTAACTTGGACGGCTTTTACTCAGTTTTCGGTCATGTAATCGCAGGCATGAAGATCGTAGATGATATTGGCAGTGTTGCCACAAATCCTGCGAATGATGGCAAACCAATTCACGACGTGACGATAATACAAGCACAAATCATCGGATAGCTGGCCTTGGCGCGGCGAACAAGCATCATTCTGTCTTTGATTTTTCTCCGTGTTTTGTAAAGTATTTTTTCAGTGGATCCCAGTAGAACTCAACCCATCCTTCGGCAATTTCATCAGCCTGCTCAGCGGGCACGTTTGAATGAATCATAGATATTTCCGTGCCACTTTTTGTCTTCTTGAAAGTCAATTCCAGCTCAGATGGTGGAAAACGATCAGGCCAGTCTGTTGTAGTCCATTCTTGGACGATCTTCTTTCCCTTTTGGAGCTCAAGGTTTTTGCCCCAGATGTATCCGTCCCAAGCGGTAAATTCTCCGCCGACCTTCGAATCGGACGTCGCTTTGCTGCCTGTGAACGCGGAATGTTTCTTGGCTTCAACGAATGCGTCGTAGACCTCGTCGGGAGTGGCTGGAATTGACGCCTTTTGCCGTATAGTTGTAGTTTTCGTGCTCATGTTGTATGCCTTCGTATGCGTCGATTATTCTAGCACGAGGATGTTTCTTTTGCGGCCTAGGTCTTTGAGTATCTTCGGCCAGACGGTGACGCTGACTTCGCCCAGGTGCGCCTTCTTAAGTATGGCCATCTGCGTCCTGGATTGTCCAATGCCTCCGCCTATGCTGAGCGGAATCTCATTTTTGAGTATGCCTTGATGGTACGGGTACTTGAGGAAGTCAAGTTGTCCAGTGATTTCCAGTTGTTTCGTGAGGGTCTCGCCGTTGACGCGAATTCCCATCGACGAAAGCTCGTGGCGCCGTTTTGTCACGGGGTTCCATACGAGGATGTCTCCGTTAAGACCGTGCATGGGTTTGCCGTCCTTGGATTTCGTCTCAGTGACCCAGTCATCATAGTCGGCGGCCCTCATCTCGTGTGGGTAACCGTCCTTGAGGGTCCATCCGATTCCGTAAATGAAGATTCCCGGGTACTCCTGTAGAATCTTCGTCTCGCGCTGCTTGCGCGGCAAGTCGGGATATTTGTCGAGGATATCTTCAGCATGAACAAACGTGAGCCTGTCCGGCAAATCTGGATACTTGTCCGTCTTGAGCTTCGGAAAAACCTTCTGAACGTGCTTCTCGGCGCCTTTGATGACTTTCCATATCTTCTCCACGGTGTCAGTCAGATACCTCAGGTTCCGCTCCTTCTCTGTTATCGCCTTTTCCCAGTCCCATTGATCCACGTACGCACTGTGGTCGTGATCGAGGAAGTAATCCTTTCGCACAGCTCGCATGTCGGTGCATAAGCCCTCACTTGGCCTCATTCCGAACTCCTTCAGGGCCATTCTCTTCCATTTGGTTGCAGCTTGCACCACTTGAGCATCGACCGGATGCTTGTCATAATCATTCGAAATGTGGAACTGAATGGGTGTTCGCGAACCATCGCGGTCCAAAAGATCATTCACGCCGCTCTCAACATCCACGATCAGGGGAACTTGAACCATTATCAGGTCGAGTTCTTTGCAGAGGTTCTCTTCAACATAACGCTTGACCTCAAAGATTGCTATTTGCGTCTCTTTTGGGTTCAAAATAGAGTGGTAATCATTAGGGAGAACCTTCTCCAATTCTTCGTAACTGCCAATGCCTGGACCGGCAAGGTCTGCTTTTTTGTCTGCCGACATGCTGATCAACAGATCGGATGTTTTAGGCGGCAATATAAGTTTTTGGTGGTTTGAGGGCCGAAAAGCCGTTCAGATTTTGGTTTCAAGCGAGTACGAGTTATAGGAGAAAATAAGAGATCAGACAATTACTTTATTGGGATAATACTCATAAACAGAAAGAACAGGAGGTGTCAGACTATGAATGGCAGGAATTGTACATGTGGCGCAGCCATGCTTTTTGCGGAAAACGCGTCTTTCAGGGTTGGGGGAACTAGCGGTGGTTGGAAACTGCTTTTTGGGGAGTGGGCGGAGCTTGGGGAAAGCATGATCCCATTGGAGATACATGTTTGTCCGCAGTGTGGAAGAATCGAGCTGGTGGCTGCCGAGGAAACGAAGCAACGTTTGATGAAGCTCTCAGGTGGAAGAAAACCATGAATGGTGTCATGCGGTGTCCTGAATGAGAGGGAAGAAATGGAACAGGCGAGCGAAGTGGCAAATGGGAAAATTGGCCAAGATGCGTCCGGCAAAATTGCGTGATCTTGTGGAGATAGAATTATTCGCCTTTGCTGCAAAAAACACGGTCGCATTAGGCACTGCAAGGAATTGGAGAATGGAATAGGTCATGAATGACCACGGCTCTCCACAGAATCGCCAGAGCAAGAGTCGGGAAACCAACGGAGCGAAGGCTTGCGAGAATGACTTGAACCCCTTGGAGGAACAAATACTTTCGCATTTGGCTACGACAGGCTCAAAGGACATAGATGAAACTGCAAAAGGAATATCAGCGTCTTATGATCAGGTCTACGCGGCCTTCTACTCTTTGGAAAAGAAAGAAATGATAAACCCAGTAGGCAAGCTGTCCTACAGAGGCCGAAGCTATGATACCTTCTGGCTTGCAGAGAAGGGATTATTGGAGGTCCTGTTGAAAGGAGAAGATTCGAAGCTTGTTCTTGAAGTGGTCAAGAGAACCTTCCCGAAGTACGATGACATGTCACTGTTTGCACAGATCGCGTGTCGCCTTCCTCAAAGAGCGCTGAGGCTCGTCTCATCTCTGTATCCTTCTGTATCCTTACAAGTCGGCATAGAGGAAATCCTGAACCTTGTCTTCATTCATTCAGATCTAAGTGTGGACGAACTGAAAACACTGTACGACATTGTAAGAGGAAGCCCCCATCACAAGAAAATCGCTGACAAAACCATCAAGAAAGCCAGTAATAGATTTGAGGAGTTGAAGAAGATAATAGGTGTCAAATACGAGTGAAAATGAAGCGCGTGTGAAGGGGAGGTTATTGAACCTGGACCTGCCGTTTTTGGAACAAGGTCCTCGTGACTCATAGGAAATAAGTGAAGAAGGGTGCTGAGCCATGAATGAAGCTAAGAATTGTCCCAAATGCGGCGGAGAACTTGAAAAGGGTGTCATGCAGCTTTCTCCTCGCGGCGGCGACATAGTCTTTTGGGGCGCGTTGAATATCGAAGAGAAACTGATCGCCCAGTACTGGCAAATACGTGATCTCCCTGCTTGGCGGTGCAAGAAGTGCCAACTTGCTGTCTTTCTTTATGGAGAAAACAAAGGTGTTAAGCCATGAATGAAAGTGAAGTTAAGAAGTGCCCAAAGTGTCATGGGAAAATGGACAGAGGTTCTGAGCAAACGTTGGACGATGCGTTTAGATGCACTCGTGGAGGAACTGAGGGCCCTAATAGACTTGAGAAATACAACTTCAAGATTCAGCCTTACTACTGTGAGAACTGCGGATATGTAGAATTCTACAAGGAAAAGAAGGCAGATGTCAAACCATGAATGAAGTCTTGAATCGAGATTCCACGTGGAAAAACAACGAATCTCCACGTGGAAACTGCCACAACAAAAGCGACTCCAAAACAACAGTAAGCCTCTACCTGAGCAAAACCCTAGTCGAAAAGGCTAGAAATCATAAGCTAAACCTGAGCAGAATCACGGAGCAGGCTCTATCAAGCATTCTCGACTACCTAGAAACCCAAAACCACAAACAAGCTCAAACATTCTTAATCCATGTTCTTTCCAAGAAAATGGAGTGGACGGGGCGGGATTTGAACCCGCGGCCTCCACGATGCCAACGTGGCGATCGTACCAGACTGATCTACCCGCCCACTTGGGGTAGCTTATGCAGCTAAACGATTGCAGACAACTATAAGCATTTCTTACAATCAGCCATGGTGCAGGTACTCTCTCAACAGGGCGTCTACTTCATCTGGTTTTCCAGTGAGTTTTTTCCATAAGTCATGGTCATCGTAGGCTTTTAGTTTCTCGATAGTCCTATCAATGAGTCTCTTGGGAAAAATGTCCTCCGCCTCATAGGCTCGCCTATCTTTCTCAAGATTGTCTGCTGCTTCATTGCAGGAACTGGGTAGAGTCTTGAGTCTTTCATGTTTGTCGCTTCCGCCGTCAACGTGCAAGTTTTCGGCAAGTTTTCTTGTTTCTTCAGGATTCTGCAAGCCATAGTCTATCGCTAGGGCCAACGCGGCGAAAAGAAGGTACGTGTTCGCAAAGGCATCTGGTGCCCTGTACTCGAAAGTTTCTAAGCAGCTCCGCCCTCTTTCATTCTTTTTTCTGTGGCTCCACCACAGGGGAATTCGTATCAACGCCAGGCGATTTCTCGAACTCCAACAAATATGCATCGGAGATTCCTTACGCGCGATGAATCGCAGATAAGAAACCGGAGTCGTGTTTGCAAACGCCGCAAGGCTGGGCGCGAACCTCAAGATTCCACCCATCATCATCAGGGCTTCATCACTCAACGTTCCATCTGAGGCTGCAACAATGTTCTCGTTATTTCTTGTTGCGCACAAGTGGGCGTGCATTCCGTTTCCAGCGTGTTCCATCGAGATCTTCGGCGAAAAGGAGGCCACAACTCCGTGATTCAAACAAACGTTCCGAACGATCCATTTTGCAATCGTAACCGTGTCAGCCATCTCTTCCAGATCCTTGGCCATGAATTCAATCTCATGCTGCTCCATAACCAATTTGTCCCTAGTCAGTATACGACCTACTTCGCAATGTCCGTATTTTGTGGCGATGCCCTGCTCGGCAAGTGTAGCGAGAGCCTCATTCCTGATGGTCTCGAACCTAGCGAAGGGCGCAGATTCATGATAGTTTTTGTCCTGCTCTTTCGGCAAGAGGGTTTCATCTTCCAGCCTAGAGATGACGTAAAACTCAAGCTCGGCCAAAGCCTTCATTGTGATGCTAGTAGAGGAACGAAGCTTCTCCACAGCCCGCCTCAAAATGTTCATCGGAGCAACACTCAGCGGCTTTCCATCTTCATCTAAATAGTCACACAAAATGTTCAACGTAGGAATCGACGCAAAAGGATTGATGAATGCCTTGTCAAACCTCGGCGATATGTACATGTCACTTTGACATGGGTCGATGAACGAGAACAAACTTGACCCGTCGACTCTCTCACCCAAATCCAGTATCTCTAAGAGTCGCACTTTGTCTGCAGCTGAAAAGCTCAGGGTCTTCAAGCGCCCATCCTCTGGGACATGGCACAGATTAACAATCTTGATACCTTTTTCATTGACGAACTTCACGACGTCCTCCTTTTCAGAGAAACTCAAAGATCCTGACATGAAGATCCCTGCTTCGAATCAGCATCCTGACCATTCCAGAAATCCAATATTTTAAGTCTTTCATAAAACTTCGGCAATACGAGCTTAAATCAAGGTTTGGCTACAAATTGCTCATGGTAAGCATTTACGCCAGTCCAGTTTTTTTGAGCTTACTATGGAAGAATGCGCCCCATGCCGTGTGCTTGTTGTCGATACTTACGGCAAAGAGTTATTGAGAAGATGGAAAAAGAAACAATACTGAGATGTGCCCTTTCATGGCCACTGCACCTTGTCGTAAAATCCCATACCTTATTATGAATAAGTATGGATATGTCTTCATATGGATACGATTTGAGGATTCGCTACGTTTATCTACAAAAGTGGTGTTTGATATGTTAGCGGAACGGTCGAATAGTGATGTCTAAGAAGCCCCCATCCAGAGACGAAGCATTGGAAGCGATAGATTTCATAGTCAACGTGCTGAAGGAGCATGAAAAGGACTTAGACAGACTCATAAATGAACTTGGCACAGTAACGGAAAGAATGGGAGACACGGGGGAACTAAGCGGAAAGGTAGAGAAAGTCGAAGAGAGATTAAGCACATTACAGAATGAGATAACAAACTTGATCACCTACTTGTCTGGTCCACATGAAACGATCACATTGTCAGCGGGGCAACCCCCCAACCGAAAAGAGGACGTCACGCAGGGGAAAGAAATTCGAGGGCCTCCGGTCATTATGCGCTGCAAGCAATGGGAGGACTTTCAGAATATGGCCTCGCACGCTCAATCCGTGTCCTTTCTGTTCAGGGAGCCAGAGAAGACCTTTCAAGTAGATGCGTTGAAGAACAATCAGATAGTAACCTACAGCGGTGAACTTCCAAAATCAACCTCATTGTTGAAAGCTTGGCTGGCCAAACAGTTAAGCGTCGAAGAGAAAAATGTTCTTGAAGGCATATTGGCCATAGGCTAACTTTTTTTGCGTCTGTAGGCGTCGGTGCTTAGTAAACCTTTTATAGTACAATGGTATCTTAAGTCTTACGAAGCACTGGAGGGCCAAGGTTGAAGGCTAGATTCCAAGCAGCCATTAACGGTTTTCTCCGTTTTCGAAGCCTTCTCCTTTCTCCTCGATGACGGAAATGGCTGGTTGGCTCGCCAACAAACGATGAAGCTCTCCTCTGCAAACAGCAATGAAGATGGACACCTTGAAGGGAAACGAAGCGCCCATTCAGAAACTAAATGAGGAATTCGCCAAACTCGAATCTACGATGCAGGAACTGCACCTTCTGAGATGCGTGGCTAACGATTTGAAGAACTATGGAAGAATGATTAGGCTGAAAAGATACGACTAGTTTAACTCACTCATACACTTCTAAGCCTTTTTTGGAGCAGCGGAAGACGGCTGATATATTACTCTGCAAAATGGCGTTCTGAAAGCAAAGTATAACTAGCCACGTTAACATTCGATGTAACACCGAACAAACTTGTTGGAGCCCGACTGGGCATGCTCACATTGTACAATTCTCTTACAAGAATTAAACAGCCGTTCAAGCCGCTTAAGGCTAATATTGTTAGCATGTACAACTGTGGTCTGACTGTCTATGATTATACTACCATAGGAAACTTGAGATCTTTCACTTTTGCTGATGTCCTGAGAAGGTACCTAGAGTACAGTGGCTACACGGTTAAGCAAGTAATGAACTTCACGGACGTTGGTCACATGGTTGAGGATGTTGACATAGGCGAAGACAAAATGGTTGCAGCAGCGGAAAGAGAAAAGAAGGATCCATGGGCGATCGCCGACTTCTATATCAAAGTTTTCTTAGAGGACGCTCGAAAGATGAATTTTGAGGAGCCGATGGCCAGGCCGAGAGCCACGGACCACATCAATGAGATGATAGTCCTGATTCAGAGGATCATAGACAAGGGCTACGCGTACATTGTGAATGGTGATGTCTACTTCGACGTGACGAAATTCAGGGATTATGGGAAGCTCTCAGGCAACACGATTGAAAAACTGAAGACAGGCGCAGGTGGAAGAGTGAAACCCAACGCTGAAAAGAGGAACCAGTACGACTTTGCACTGTGGATAAACGATCCAAATCACATCATGAACTGGAAATCTCCATGGTGCGAGAAGGGGTATCCAGGCTGGCACATCGAATGCTCAACCATGGTCATGAAGTATTTGGGAGAAACCATAGACATCCACACCGGCGGGGTAGACAACCTCTTTCCGCATCATGAGAATGAGATCGCACAAAGCGAAGCAGCCACGGACAAGAAGTTTGTCAACTTTTGGCTTCATTGTGAGCACCTACTCGTCGATGGTCAGCGGATGGGCAGAAGCCTCCGCAACTATTACACGTTGAGTGATCTGATGGCGAAAGGCTATGACCCAAAGGCCCTGCGGTACCTGCTTCTGTCAGGTCACTACAGGCAGCAGTTAAACTTTACCTTTGAGGGATTGGAAGCTGCAAAGAATGCTGTTGACCGATTGACCAACTTCACATATAGACTGTTGGACGTCGATGGTGAGGGTTCAAGCAAGGAGATCGAGCAGCTGATTAACCGAGTCAAAAAAGGTTTCGCCGATGCTATGGATGACGATCTAAACATAGGCCCAGCGTTAGCAGAGCTGTTTGAGTTTGTGAGAGAAGTCAACAACCTTATTGGTGCTGGCAGACTTAGCAAACTGGAAGCAAAGCAAGTCTATGATATCATGATGGGGTTCGACAAAGTCCTAGGCGTCATCGGCCCGATCAAGACTGAGGGAAAATTGCCCAAAGAAATCGAAGAACTCGTCTTGAGGCGGGAAGAAGCCAGAAAGGCTAAAAATTGGAAGACTGCCGATGAAATACGTGAGCAGCTCAAGACCATGGGAGTAATACTCGAAGACACGGCTCAAGGTGTCAAGTGGCGAATGAAAAAATCCTAAAAGGACGAGCTTCTGCCGCGGAAGTTCCAATCATCATTTGCATACTTTTGTTCCTGCAGTTTTGCTGCAAGGTCCAATTCATATCTTGTCATCTCACCTTCGACGAGCTCAACGTTAAGTGCCCGACTGAAACCTTCTGCTAACGCTCCAGTTACTTCTCCGGCTGGAACTTTCTTTCCAAGTTCACTATTGATCGACGTAATCTTGCCTTTCGCAACGTTGACAACTTCCATGCATGTTCTTGCCCACGGAACACGGAGCAAGGCAAACATTCTCTCAAGATCAACATCCAAAAGCAGAGTACCATGCTGAAGGACGACTCCAGCCCTGTGAGTTTGAGCACTTCCAGAGATCTTTCTGCCCTTGACAGTCAGGTTCGGGCAAGCCTTGGTGTTGCCCTCGTTGAAGTCTGCAGTTATCCCCAAGATTCTCAAGGCTTCAGCAAGCCCACTGTACAGTTTTGCGTATATCGCGCCTATGTCTGAAGTGCCCAAATCCTGTTTGCGGACCACTGCACTGTAGGTAACCTCACCCGTAAGATCATGATAGACAGTTCCTCCACCAGTGATCCTTCTCACGACGTCAACACCCTGCTTCTTACAGTTTGCCAGCTGAACCTCTTTTTCAGGGTCTTGAAATTTCCCGATGGAAACCGCGGAAGGTCTCCATCTATAGAACCTCAACGTGTCCGGAACAATACCCTTCATTCGCGCAATGAGCGCACTCTCATCGATGGCCATGTTTCTGTATGCGTTGAAAGTCTCAAGCTTCAACAGGCGCCACATGACCATCAAATCGCCTTCGACACACACGTTCTAGTTCATCTGCCGTCTGATTTGTGTCTTTTGTCCTCCATAGGCTTGAGAAAAACGTAAATCATCATCCGCAACTTTTGGTTCTTGTGCACTCACCCTTGCAAGACAGAATCGTGATGCTGGTCGATCTGGACTATTTTTTCGCGCAAGCCGAGGAGACACGAAATCCCTCGATAAGAGACAAGCCAGTCGTCGTTTGCGTATACTCTGGACGCAGCGAGGACAGTGGAGCAGTGAGCACAGCCAACTACGCAGCCAGAAAATTCGGCGTGAGGTCTGGAATGCCAATCGGTTTGGCCAAACAAAAACTGAAGAACGCTGACGCTGTATTTCTTCCGGTCGATGACGCCTTTTATGAGGACATCTCTAAGAGAATAATGAGCCTCCTAAGAGGCTACGCTGACAGCTTCGAACAAGTTGGAATAGACGAAGCCTATCTGGATGTGAGCCAAAGAATCAAGGGAAGTTACGAAGACGCAACAGAACTGGCCCGCAGAATAAAAATCGAGATCGTCACAAGTCATGATCTGACGTGTTCGATTGGCATCGGCCCCAACAAGATCGTAGCAAAGATTGGCTCTGACATCCACAAGCCAGACGGCCTAACAGTTGTCAAGCCTGAGCAAGTGACAGAGTTCTTGTCACCTCTGTCCGTCGACAGACTTATAGGAGTTGGCGTGAAAACAACGGAAAAAATGCATGCGTTAGGAATACATACTGTCGGCGACTTGGCGAAGCATGACGTGCAACGGTTGATCGACGTTTTCGGAAAAAAGGTGGGGCTCTATTTTCATAATGCCTCCTCTGGAGTTGATAATGACCCGGTTCAGGAGAGGGCAGAAGCCGAGTCTGTGAGCAGAATTTCCACTCTGAAAGAAGACACGCGGGAATTGAGTTTGATAATAGAGAGGACGGACCGACAATGCAAGGAGATCGAGGCGGAACTGAAACGGGGTGGTTTAACATTCAAAACAGTAACAATAATCGCAATCATGAAGAATATGAGCGTTCGCAGTCGGTCCAAAAGCCTTGAAAACAACACGAGCAGCGTGGACGTTCTTATAAATACAGTTTATGAACTCTTTGAGAAATTCTTGGAGCAGTCTGACCTCGAGGTTCGCAGGGTCGGCGTAAAGGTCTCAGGCTTTGCGAGAGATGAAAAAAGCCAGCAGCAATTAACAAGTTTCATTGAAAAGGACTAGAGCCAAATTAAATCAGCCGCCAGCAATCCTTATTTCCCTTGTGACCTGATTTCTCTTTCTGATGCGCATGTCTTCGGAAAAAGAGAATCTGAAGAGCAAGAAGTTGCCTCTTGGGCAGACTCCCATCAAAAAGCTGCTTAGGTGGGGGATAGATCATCCGGGCATTGCAAGGTCCAACCCGAAGATTGACCTGAAAACGTATGCGTTGACGATTGAAGGAGAGGTTGAGAGACCCGTTAGACTCACATGGGAGGAGATCGAGAAACTTCCAAGAACAGGGTCCACGAGCGATTTTCACTGCGTCGAAGGGTGGAGTGTCCTAGATTGCAAATGGGAGGGACTCAAATTCAAGGAATTGGCCGATTTGGTGAAGCCTAAGAAAACGGTTACATCTGCCACTTTCCAATGCGCGGATGGATACACAACTTCGCTGACGCTCGACGATCTCTTGCATGACGATGTCTTATTGGCCTACACACTTAATGGGGAACCCCTTGAAGAAGGCTATGGATTTCCATTGCGACTGGTCGTTCCTGACAAGTATGGATACAAGAGCGCTCTTTGGGTTACTAGAATAAAATTCACTTCTATGAAAGAGAAGGGCTATTGGGAAAAAAGAGGTTATAGCGACACGGCAGACGTGTGGGAAGGCGATCGATTCTCAAGATGAGCAAACTGCCTGATGGCCTTTCACACCAGAAGCGTCTTAAAGTTAAACGGAGGACTAACGTCGGTGAGACAAGCATCAAATCGGGGCGCGTGCTGATCGGTGGAAACAATTCAACGAACCGCCAAGAAAATCAGAGACATGGAAATTCAAGGTGCAAGAAACGTAGCCATATGCGCGATTAAGGCCATTGAAAATGTAGCCGCACAGACAAGGGCGAAGAACAGGAGTAAGTTCATCACAGAGATTTCAGAAGCAAAAAAAATTCTTTTCGATACCAGAGAAACGGAACCGCTTATGAGGAACGCCGTTCGTTGGATAACTAGTCAAGTCAAGGGAAGCAAGAGTTCTAGCGTTGAGAAGCTCGCCGAGATCGTCTCATTGTCTTCGCGGCAATTTCTCGATAGCCTTGAGGCTTCAAAGGAGAGAATAGCTGAAATCGGCGCCAAGAGAATAAAGTCTGATTCTATAGTTTTTACCCATTGTCATTCTTCAACTGTGACCTGTCTACTTAAGAAAGCTGCCCAAGATGGGAAAACCTTTGAGGTCATCTGTACCGAAACGAGGCCTCTTTTCCAAGGAAGAAGGACGGCGAAAGAAATGCTGGGATTCGGAATAAAAACGATGATGATCGTGGATTCGGCTGCGCGGTACCTGATGAATCGGGTTGACTTGGCTATCACTGGTGCCGACGCCATAACCTCTGAAGGAAACGTGATAAACAAAATTGGAACAAGTATGATGGCGTTGGTCGCTCATGAAGCTCGTACACCGTTTTATGTCGTTTCGGAGCTTCTGAAGTTTGACCCGGCAACCGCGCTGGGCGATTATGAAAAGATAGAAGAAAGAAGCCCTGCTGAAGTCTGGAAAGACGCACCAGCAAAGCTTGCGATTCGCAACCCGGCTTTCGATGTGACTAGGCGGGACTACATTCATGGAGTAATATGTGAAGAGGGAATAGTCTCTCCTCACTCGATCATGGAAGTCGTTCGCAGGAAATACCCTTGGGTCTTCGAGCAGAATTCGTAGCGGCTTACGTCCAAGTCTGTAAGGCCCGTCTCAGCTCTTCGTGATCACGTGCGTACTCTTCCAAAGTTGCTCCCCTCAAGGTGGCGTCTACTGCTTGCCTCATTGCCTTTGCCCCTGCCCGCGTTCCACCAGGGTGCCCGTGAATGCCGCCGCCCGCCTGTATGACGAAGTCTCTCCCGAAAAGCTTGATCAAGGCTGGAACCAGTCCAGGATGTAATCCGCCTGACGCCACAGGCAGGACAGGTTTCAGTTTACCCATCTTCATCTTCAGTGCCTCGCAGTTTTGAATTACTTCGGCATACGTCTCGGACATCTTTCCTACGACCGCGCCGACATGAAGCTGATCAACGCCTATGATTCTGGCAGTCTTGGCTATTACCTTCATGGACACCCCATGTTCGACGTTCTTCGTGAATGCCGCGTGGCCGGCCCTGTGTGCGTGGATTACAAGGTTGAAATCCCGTTCTCGAAGAGTCTGTAGAGAGGCAAAACCGCAAGTTAGAATGTCAATCATGACGTACTCACCACCCTGGTCAGCGACGAACTCTGCCCTTTTTAGCATCTCCTCCGTCTCCGCGGTTATGTTGGCCATGTAGACCTTCTTTTCGGATGTTTCATACTGTGCCTTGTCGCGTTTCTCCAGAGTCCTCACTATACGGTCTTGGAAGGGGTTGAACGTTTGGCTGCTCAAATTCTCGTCATCCTTGACTATGTCACATCCTCCAACCCAAGCCTCGTAGGCCACCTGGGCATGGTCAGTCGTCTTCAAGCCAAGCTTGGGCTTGATTATCGTTCCTACCAGCGGACGATCATACACTTTCAAAATTCTGCGGACACCTTCAACCCCGAATCTTGGACCTTTGAAGCTGCTCACTATTCTTTCGGGATAGTCAACGTCTTCAAGTCTAAGGTTCTTTAAGGCTTTGAGACCAAAGACGTTTCCTGAAATGCTACTGAGTATATTGGCCATGTTTCCTGGCTCAAAAAGCTCAATTGGGTAGGCTACTTTCACGTTGTTTCCGTCAATGCTGAAGACATGTGCCGCAAGCTTTTCAACATATGACTTCGACGTGGTGAGTTCTGTCCATGTTCCTACCGAGCTTTCAGCCGCAACTGCACCTGCGGCTTCCTCTAAACTCATGCCCTGCGGTTCAACCCGAAAAAGGCAAACAAGATCCGATTTCCGAGGCTCATACTTGAGGTTTACAAAGTCTAAGTATTTCATTCCTGTCGACGCTCCAAGATTCTGGTCGTTACGTCAGGTGGCTTAAAAGACTTGGCCAACAACTACTCTTTGTTGTCAATCGGCTTTCTCATGCTTTTGTGAACGCTGACACATTCTTTTCGCAGACAGTCGCACTCCAAGCCGATGGACTGGGTTTCTCTTATATCTGCAGAGAGTGACGCTTTTCGTGTGCAAAAGGGAACCGTATCTAGAAATTGCAGATTCTCTTATCAGTTCAGCAGATCGTTTGTCTTCTCTTCTTTTCCCAGACTGACAAGAACACTAGCGCAGTTGCGCCCGTTATTATTGCAATGCCGACGAGCAGACCGATCAACACAATCGACGGTGTCTGCAGAATGACCGGCTGGGTCGGTGTTATCGGTTCCATCCTGTTCACCATGCTCTCTGTTTGGCAGATCTAGAATAACCCTGTGAGAAATAGTATAAAAAGGCTTATAGAAGATGATTCTATACCCGAGAGTACGCACAGTCCTGCAGTGAGTGCTGTATTTCTCCAATTGCTTCTTGAACCTTTTGGCTCTCATGCCTGATTTTCATTCTTTTGCGCAAGTCAGTAACGTGGTCGTGATTGGTTAAGAGTAAATAGGAGATTGGTGATTCTATTTACTATATGAAAGCGGGCATAACTGTCTCAATCAGTGAAGACTTGCTGCAGTCGGTTTTCGAAGGAGCAAGGAGGCTTCATCCGAAGGAGACTATCTTGCTTCTTAGAGGCAAAGAGATGAAGAACACGATTTTCATTTCCGACCTTCTTATCCCACCCCTTGCCACATATGGACACGGCTTTGCTGGAATCCGGACCCACATGCTACCTATGGATTTCTCCATCGTTGGAACACTTCATTCTCATCCCTCTGGTAACACGACGCCTTCTTCAGCGGACTTGAACCATTCATTCGGACGGATATTGATCATCACAGGCTATCCATACCAAAACGAGAATGACATAGCCGCATACGATCATAATGGGGAAAGACTTATTCTTCAGATAACAAAAACTCACGCTCTAGTATAGGCGAGAATATTCCACTTGTTGTGGAAAGTCGAAGTCTCTCCCTCTTGATCTTCATCCCATAGGAGCTTCTCCCCGTTTAGAATGATTTTTCATAAACTTTACTTCATCTTACCTTTCGGCCTGTGTTTCTGCATGCTATTATCAATGCTTATGTATGTTGGTCTTCGAATCTTGTCCAGGAGCACTCAGCCTTGAGTGCTCCAGACGCAAAGGTTTTCAAACCCAAAAGCTTTGGTAAGTTCTACAAAGCAAGAGTGAGGGCACTTGTCCAAAGACGAGATAAGAATTCACTATTCTGGTCTAATCATATTTGGCGCTCAGATCATCGGTATCGTAACAGGCTTCATCTTCACGTTCTTGCTAACCAGGAATATGCCGCCTACAGAGTACGGCATATGGTCGAACATTTTTGACTGGATGGGGTACTTCACGCTTCTGAGCGGTATGTTCCCCTTTTGGGTGACCCGCTTCATTGCCCGTGGACAAAAAGGGGTCGTCAGAACTGCGCTATTGGCCAACCTGAGCATAGGTTTAGTTTCTGTAGCGTTCTATTTTCCTTTGATCTCGGTAATTACAAGAACGTTATCCCTCAGTGGCATCTACGTGCTTGTTTACTTAGTTGGGTCCGTGCAGGTGATCAACGTGTACTTGATAGGCTTATTTGAAAGTTGTTTGCGGGCGATAAGACCTCAGGTAATAGGGTATGGCTTTTTGTTAGAGGAGGTCTGCAAGGTCTTATTGGCCTTGTTGTTCATCGGTGTAATGCATCAAATCATCCTTGGAGCGATGCTTAGCATCATTATAGCAGGACTTGTTCAAACATTGTACTACTTGCGACTTCTAAGCTGGACCCTACGGCAGAGAATTCAGTGGAATTACCTGAAAGAGTGGCTAAAAGGCTCGACGGCAATCCTCTACAACGCAGTCGGGACCCAAGCAGCTGGCTTTACGATCATTCTGCTCTTCATCTACGGGGGGCAAACTGCAAGAGGAGATTACCAGGCGGCAGCAACGTTTGCAAACGTGGTTGGGTACTCGTCATTCCTGGCCTTTGCCCTTTACCCGCGGCTGTTGGCCCGGCACAACCTTGAGGATGTGGGCATGTCGTTGAGGATGGTGCTGATGTTTTCTATACCCATCGTATCGGTTGTCATGAGCATGGCGCGATCGCTCCTGACCATCGAAAAAGTGGCCTACGACGTGGCCACGCCTGTGCTTATCTTGCTCACTCTGGACACATTTGTAGTTTTGCTGTCTCAATTCTACAATTCACTTGTTTTTGGAATCGAAAAATTGGACGAGGATGCAAAAATACCACTTAGAAAGTTGGTCAGAAGCAGAATATTCAGGGTTTTCACGTTGCCCTACGTTCAGGCAGCTATTGCGATCCCCACAGTATATTATGTTTTGACAAGATTAGTAACAGGTCAGTCTGTTCAAGCTGCGGTATGGGTGATAGGTATAAATTTAGTTGTTCACCTGGGCACCTTTCTCGGGCTGTATGCGATCTTGCGAGAGTCGGTGAAGATGCCGATCCGGTGGAGAAGCGTAGCAAGATACTTGCTGGCTTCAGCAGCACCTGCGATTGTACTATATTTTGCTCCACATCCAACCACGCTGATTCCGACTTTTATCATGTCAGTAGGTGGGTTGGCATTCTATGCTATTCTTCTCCTGGCCATAGACACAGAAGCAAGACATCTGACCGCTTTGATACTGCAAGAAATGAGGAAGATTCTAAGCGGTTCAGTACCAAAGACAGGCACAGGCTAAATTCATACTGTGCAATATACTAGCATGCTGTGGCTTTACTTTTTGAAATTGTCAACTGGCAAGAAAATGGCATCTGAATATGAGAAAGGCACCTTGAGACCGTGGTGCTCAGTTTAAATATTGGATTTGTGATTAGACGTAGCGAGAGGAAACTGGTCCATGGGTTCAAAGTCGTCAAGAGGCGAATTCGCGGCTAGAAAACTACTGAATAGAAGAAAAAAGTTTCGCTGGAGCAACAGGTACTATAACCGCCGCATTTTGGGGCTAGATGTTAAGGCTGACCCGCTTCAGGGAGCACCCATGGGCAGAGGAATAGTCTTGGAAAAAGTAGGCGTGGAGAGCAAGCAGCCGAATAGCGCAATCAGAAAATGTGTTAGAATACAACTGATCAAGAACGGCAGGTCCATAACGGCTTTTCTCCCAGGAGACGGAGCCCTGAACGTTGTGGATGAGCATGACGAAGTGCTCGTTGAGGGAATTGGAGGTTCACGTGGAAGAAGCATGGGCGACATTCCAGGAGTGAGATGGAAAGTCGTGACCGTCAACGGCGTATCATTAAACGAGCTGGTCTACGGAAGAAAGCAGAAGCCAGCACGGTGAGAACTTTGAGTCAGAAACAAGAAGAAAAACCGGACGTAAAACTTTTCGGAAAATGGGGCTTCAAAGATATCAAAGTCCAAGACATAGGCCTCGAAAGGTACATTTCACTGAGACCAGTCGTGGCGCCGCACAGCATGGGCAGACATGAACACAAGCGTTTCCGCAAGGCAAACGTCAGCATAGTTGAAAGGGTGGTCAACAACCTCATGCGACCGGGAAAAAACGCTGGCAAGAAAGCCAAGGCCACGAACATAGTCAAGCAGGCCTTTGAAATCGTCAACCTGCGAACTGGGAAAAATCCGGTTGAGGTTCTCGTGAAAGCAGTCGAAAACTGCTCACCATGTGAGGATACGACGAGAATCAGCTACGGAGGAATAGTCTACCATCTGTCAGTCGACGTGGCCCCTCAGAGAAGAGTCGATCTAGCCATCAGAAACATATGCGAGGGAGCGAGACAAGCGGCCGTAAACAACCCTCGTTCGATAGAAGAATGCTTAGCAGACGAACTCGTCCTGGCTGGAAGTCACGACATGAAAAGCTATGCCGTCGCAAAACGTCATGAAATAGAAAGAATCGCCCAAGCGTCAAGATAAGAACTGTGTCCAAGTTTATTTCAAATGGATCTCCACTATGTCGCCGTCTGCCAAGGCAAATGTTGGTCCAACTTTCTGCGGGCTGAAGACAAGACGATCAGACCAAACCTTCGCGAAGCCGAACCTCCGCTTGAAGTCGCTGTGAATGTCCTTGGCTAAATCGTAGACTGTGGCGCCGCTTTTCAGGATGAAAGGCTTTTTAGAGTACTCTCTCTGACCGGGCTCCTTCGTGTAAATCCTCATAATCGACAACGATTGGAAAAGAGCAGGACCGATGTTCTCTAGTCCGACGCTTTTTTCGCATGATACAGCGATAATGGGCAGTCTGTTGCCCACGTAGGCCTCCAGTTGGCTCAACGATAGTTTGGAAAGCGCCAAATCAGCTTTGTTCGCCACGACGGTGGCAGGCTTGTATATCGTGATCTCGAAGATCGCATCCTCAACGTCGTCAAGCGTAACTTCGCCCGAAATCTTCACGACTGCATCTACAATTCGATAACTCCTAAGGAGCTGCTCAACGTCCTTCATGCTGCAGTCAACGAGCACTCCGACCAAGATTGTTCGCAACCCAGCACCCATGAACTTCCGCTCGATTTCTACACGTCCCCGAGGCTTGCTCACCAAGATTCTGGCCTTCTCAAGCTCGCTCAAGATCAGCGAAAGCTGCTGAACAGCATCCTTCGAAAGGTCCAACATTAAGATCAACCCGTCAGCGTTGCGGGCCGTTGCCAGAATCTGAGGTCCCCACGCCCTTCCGTCAGCTGACCCTTCCATAATTGCGGGTGCCTCTACGATCTGAAACTGAAGATCCTCAAAGATCAATATACCAGGAACGAGCTTCTTTGTGGTATAGGGATTTGGCGAGACCTCAACCTTCGCATTTGTCAGAGCTGTCAACAAACTGCTTTTCCCAACGCCAGTCACGCCTAGTAATGCCACTTGGGCGGCACCTTCTTTCTGAATGAAAAGCTTCGGCCCACTTCTTCCAGCTTTCTTCCTCTTCTTTTCTTCCAGCTCCCGGCGAATGACGGACATTTGCTTCTTGACTTGTCCCCTGAGTTTCAAAGTGCCCTTATGCTTGGGCACAACACTAAGAAATTCCTCCATTCGTTGAAGTCTTTCCCCAGGGTTTCTAGTCGCCTCAACTTCGGCCCACTTCTTTCTGGCATCAGGAGGCAGATTTGCCGGCATAACCCAAACGCGTCCAACCTGTGAATTCGAAATTCTCTTCTAATATCTGTTTCCACTCTAACAGATCCTCGTCGCGTTCTGGTCATAATAAACTTTGAACGCTAGAACGATGGCGATTTCTCCCGAACAATTCCCTTTTTTCTTTTAATCCTGAAGTTCTGAGCAACCGCTTGAAGAAGATGCCGAAGACAATCTCATGCAAAGTCTGCGCGACAGCTGAGAATCGTCGTTGACCCGTAGCGCGCGCTAGGTGAAGTGTGCTTCAGCTACTGTCAAAGGCCTAAGAGGTTTTCTTCGTAGGTATCATAAACGCAGAACAATGGTCGTCATAATGATGATAAACTTAAAATAACTGAATCGACAGTTGTGTAAGCGAAATCACTAAAATTCGGAGAACATTTGGAAAAAGAAGGAGGAAAATGGATGAGTAAAAGCGCCAAGCCACACCTGAATCTAGTGATAATGGGACACGTAGACCATGGAAAATCGACGACTACTGGACACTTGCTGTACCTCGCTGGAGCAGTTGATGAGAGGACGATCAAGGGCTATGAGGAAGAAGCGAAGAAGGCTGGAAAAGAAAGTTTCAAGTTCGCATGGGTTCTCGACAACCTAAAGGAAGAGCGTGAAAGAGGAGTAACCATAGACCTTCGATTCCTAAAGTTTGAGACTAAGAAGTACTATTATACGGTTATAGACGCGCCTGGCCACAGGGACTTCGTCAAAAACATGATCACTGGAGCAAGCCAAGCTGACGGCGCCATACTGTTCGTCTCGGCTAGGAGAGGAGAATTCGAAGCAGGCATCGGCCCCGGCGGTCAAACAAGGGAGCATGCCTTCCTGGCCTTCACACTAGGAGTACGCCAGCTGATCGTCGCAGTAAACAAAATGGACGACGTTTCAGTAAACTGGAGCCAGGACAGATACAACGAGATCAAGAACGAAGTCGGCCGGATGCTGAAAATGGTCGGCTACAAGGTCGAGAAGATCCCGTTTGTTCCAACTTCAGGATGGACGGGTGACAACTTGGTAAAGAAAAGCGAACACATGCCATGGTACACTGGACCGCCACTGATAGAAGCTCTTGACGTGTTCGAGGTGCCTTCAAAACCCACGAACAAACCGCTGCGAATTCCCATACAAGACATTTACAGCATCACAGGCGTCGGCACAGTTCCGGTCGGCAGAGTCGAAACTGGAACAGTCAAGGAGAATGACATTCTCATTTTCATGCCATCCAACAAGCAGGGTGAAGTAAAATCGTTGGAGATGCACCACGAGAGAATCGCGAAAGCGGAACCTGGAGACAACATCGGCTTCAACATCAGAGGCGTGGCCAAAACCGACATTCACAGAGGAGACGTTGCCGGCCACGTTACAAACCCGCCGACCGTCGCCAAAGAGTTCGTCGGACAAATAATCGTGATCTATCACCCAACAGCCGTTGCGGCAGGGTACACGCCGGTACTTCACTACCACACAGGGCAAGTGGCATGCAAGTTCACCGAGCTGACGAGAAAAATTGACCCACGATCAGGAACGGTTGTTGAGGAGAAACCAACCTTCCTGAAGACCGGAGACGCGGCAATAGTGAAGATGGAGCCTTTGCACCCGATTGCACTCGAAACATTCGCGGAGTTTGAAGAGCTTGGACGATTCGCGGTCCGAGACATGGGAACCACAGTGGCAGCTGGCATCGTAAAGGAGATCACAAAGAAAGGACCATAGACTCCCATCTATCATTTTCGCCGTCACCACCAAATTCTCGATATTTGTGTTTTCGACACTTATTTCTATGAGCGAACAGCATAGTTCCAGAAGACGCGACTCTGAAGTATGGAGCTGAAAGTTTGTCAGGAATTGAAACTCTAATTCCTTATCTGAAAGAAAAGAAGGGAAACGAGCAGGAGCAACCTACTATAATTATCGACAGTCGTGAGGCTAACTCGGCCCCGAAGATTTGCAAGGGTCTCAGGGAACGCGGCGTTAACATCAAGACCGAGCGGCTTGAAAAGGGTGACTATATCCTATCAGATGTCTGTGCCGTCGAACGAAAAACCGTTCAAGACTTCGTCTACACGCTTACACGGCGGTTCCTCTTCGAGCAACTGTTCAAATTGAAGGAGGTCTACCCTAAATCCCTGATCCTACTAGAAGGTTATCTGCCCGTAATCTACAAGTACAGCAGGATCCAACCTGCCTCGGTGTGGGGAGCCATGTTCAGCTTGGCAAGAAACGGCATAGCTATAGTAAACACGACCTCGTACAAGGAAACTGTGGACTTCCTCTACGTTGCCGCACATCAGGAGCAAATCGTCGAGAAACGCTCACCCATGGTTCATGCATTCAAGAAAGTGGACAGCATATCTGACGCCCAAGTGTACTTCATGGCAAGCTTGCCTAACATCGGAAGAGAAAAAGCAATAGCAATACTCAAATCCTACCAAACTCCTATAAACGCCCTGATGAGCATCGACGATTGGCATGAAACCGTCTACGGTCTCGGTCCGATCATAAGCAACAAGGCAAAAGAGGTGCTCAACAGTCCGTTCAAAGGATGAGGAAAAATGGACGTGGACATCTCTCCGACGAGAAAAATCACAATCCTAGGCTTGGACAAACGATCAGTGAACAACATTGCCTATTGCGCCGCGACATACGGCGTAAACAGACTATACTGGATAGACGGCCATCTACTATGCATAGAGGTCTACGAAAAATCCTTCGAACACGAAATAAAAACAAAAGAGTTTCCCGTAAGCCAGGTCTGCTACGCTGAGTACCCGAAGTACGAGAAGATTCTGGAGATCGACAAGAGCTTCCAGATTCCAATCGTGGACGTTTCGGACATGGGAGTTTTTCAATGCATACTAAAGACGATTCTCGAAAACGAAAAAAAGCAAGGTGCGAAAGCTAGAACGGCTTAGCTTTTTGCTTCACGTATTCATAGCCTAGTGTGAATGCTTTTAGATTAGCCTCCACATGTTTTGCAGGAACTAGCTCCGTCAAGGCTTCCCTAAGGCTTTCGGTTTTTATCGGAAATCTTTCCGCGGTTGCTAGGGCTCCTAGCAAAATGACGTTACGAGTTAGACTGCTCCCGGCTTTTTTGGCCAACTTCCCTGTTTGTACGATTGTCAGTTTTTTCGTGAAAAGATATATTTTCTCGACAATTTCATGAAAACGAGGATATTCAATCTTTTTGGCTGCGAGCTCGGTCGGCGAAACTCTTTCATCACTCATAATCACAAGTGTCCTTTCTGAGACAAATTTCAAGTTCCGTATTGTTTCGAGGGGTTCAAACCCGACAAGCACATCAGCCTGGCCCTCCAGAACAGTTGACGAGAGGACTTTCCTGCCGATTCGAACATTAGACGTAACGGCTCCTCCTCGCTGTGCCATGCCATGAATCTCGCTCACTCTGACGTTCAAGCCATCTTTGACAGCGGCAACGCCAAGAATCTCAGCTGCAAGAATCGTTCCTTGGCCTCCGACGCCGACCAAGACGATGTTAAATTCGTCCAAGACGGCTAGCTCCGCGAATCGATAGCGGCGTACGGGCATACTGAGGCACATAAGCCGCAACCCGTGCAAAGGGCTTCATCGATGCACACTTTTTCACCGACAAGAACCAAAGCTGGGCAGCCCAGAAGCTTGATGCAAGCCATGCAGTTCGTGCATTTCTCCGATACTTTGCATGGCACTACTCTGATGCCTTTGTGTCTTTTTTCTCTTGCATCTATCATGGTGCATGGCGCGCGAAGAACCACTACCGAGGGCCCCTCTTGCTTCAGCGCCTCTTTGAGTGTCACTGTGGCCTCTTTGATGTTGAACGGATCGACAACCCTCACGAATTTGACGCCGCATCCCTCAGCAACCTTCGCCATGTCAACCTTCTCTGAGGGTTGGCCCATGCCAGTCGTACCTGTTCCAGGATGAGGCTGATGACCTGTCATGGCCGTTGTGAGGTTATCCAAGATAGCTACGGTGATCTTGTGTTTGTTGTACACAGCGTTAATCAGTCCTGGGATTCCCGCATGTAAAAAGGTTGAATCTCCGATAATTGCCAGCGTGTTTGCGCCTGTTGCTTTCCATATTCCTTCTGCGGTGCCTATACTGGCTCCCATGCATATCATGATGTCTCCCACGCGTAGCGGTGGGGCAATCCCGAGTGCATAGCAGCCGATGTCAGTGGAGTAAATCGCCTTTTCTCCCGCAGCCTTCCTTATGACATAAAATGATGCTCGATGCGGGCAACCAGCGCACAGAATCGGTGGTCTCGGGGGCAGATCTTCAGCTACTCTGCGATATTTTTCGTCAATTTTCCTAAAATCTATCGGCAGTTTCCTACCGGCTATTTCGGCCAAGGCTGTTGCAACTTTCCGTGTTGAGAGTTCTCCTTCTTTTGGAAGATATGTTTTCGTGGTCTTGCCATATATCTCAACTTTAGGCGCATAGTCCTTTGCGATAGCTTTGATCTGCATCTCTAAGTAGGGTTCCAGTTCTTCAACGATTACGATCTTCTTTTGCTTGATCAGAAATTCTCCGATTAATTTTTCCGGGAGCGGATGGGTCATTCCGAGCTTCAGGACACTTGGGTCCAAACTCAGCAGGTTCGCGGCTTCCACAGCATAGTTGTAAGCTGAGCTTGAGGATATGATGCCCAAATCGTTTCTTCCTTCATGGGCGATCCTGTTGTAAAGAGACTTTTCGCTGATCTCTCTAGCCTTTTCTGCATTCATTAAGAGTACTTCATGTTTTGGTCGGGAGTTAGCTGGAACCATCACCAAGCGTTTCACGTCTCGGAGGAATTCTCCTTCCAAATTAGGCTTCATAAGTTTGCCATAAGACACTGGCCCCCGCGTGTGGCTCACCCGTGTTGTAGTCCTCAAAAGCACGGGCAATTCCAGCTTTTCCGAGATCTCGATAGCCGAAACGGTCATTTCTTTGGCTTCTTGAGGGTCTGAGGGCTCCAGGCAGGGCAGGTTCGAAAGCAGGGCGTAAAACCGATTGTCCTGCTCATTCTGCGAACTGTAGCATTCTGGATCATCTGCGGTGACGATGACATAGCCGCCTCTGACACCGGCATAGGCCAGCGTCATGAGCAGGTCTGCGGCCACATTTAGGCCAACATGTTTCATGGCCGTGAGTGCTCTGACGCCGCAGTTTGCGGCTCCAGCCGCAACTTCTGTGGCAACGATTTCATTCGTCGAATACTCCATGTAGATGCCGGCTTCTGAAGCAATGGCTGAGATTGAATCTCCTACCTCGGATGCTGGGGTTCCCGGATAAGTAGTAACAACGCCTATCCCACTCTCCAAGATGCCTCTTGCGATAGCCTCGTTGCCGAGCAGAAGGACACGCTTGCCAGGCTCGTCTGACAACAGTACGCGCATATCAGGCAATAATTTTCTCTCCGGCTTTCGGGAAGTTTTTCATAACTTATCCTTTCACATATAACTTTTGGTGGTTCGTGGCGAAAAGAAATCGTGTACCGAAAGTATTATTACAACCGCGCTCCGATAGAGGCAACAAAAAATTCGAGGATGTTACATGTCTATAAAACTATCGAACGGAAAAGAAATACCCATAGAGATGCACAAGACGAGGATGGTACAGAAGATCACGCTGCAGCCCGTGGAACGCCGGCTGAAAGCCATGGAAGAAGCAGGTTATAACACTTTCCAGCTTAAGACTAAGGATGTGTTCCTCGACATGCTTACTGACAGTGGCGTCAACGCCATGAGTGACAATCAATTCGCCGCTATGATGAAAGTGGATGATGCCTACGCGGGCAGCATGACTTTCTACGATTTCGCTGATTCAGTGAAGGAAGTCTTAGGGTACAAGCACGTGATGAACGTTCATCAAGGCAGGGCCGCAGAACACCTAATAGCGAAAGTATTCGCCAAACCAGGCGATGTGGTCCCAACAAACTATCATTTCACAACAACCAAAGTGCACATTGAAGTCACGGGCGGAGCAACATGCCTGGAGATCTACGCTGATGAAGCGCTGAAGACGGCAAGCACTCATCCGTTCAAGGGCAACATGGACCCGCAGAAGTTGAAGAACACTATCAAGAAGCATGGCAGGTCGAAGATACCGTTTGTCCGAATGGAAGCCACCACGAACCTGCTCGGTGGACAACCGTTTTCGATGAAAAACCTGAAAGAGATCAAGGCAATCTGCGTCGAACATCGCATTCCACTCGTGCTCGATGGAAGCCTCATATGCGAAAACGCTTATCTCATAAACCAAAGGGAAAAAGGATACGAGAACAAGACCGTTGCAGAAATAGTGAAAGAGATGGCCAGCCTCGCCGACATATTCTACATGAGCGGCAGAAAGAACACCTGCGTCAGAGGCGGCTGTATAGCCACGAACAACAAGAAATATTTCGGAATGATATCACCCTGGCTCCCGGTCTATGAAGGCTTCTACACCTACGGCGGCATGTCTCAGAGAGAAGTTGCAGCCATGGCGGTCGGAATGCGAGAAATGGTAGACCCAGACGTTGCAGGCTGCTCAGTGGAGCAGATAAAATACTTCGTCAACAAACTCTGCGAAGTAGGAATTCCCGCCCTTACTCCGCCAGGCGGTTTAGCCTGCCACTTAGATGCAAAGAAATTCGTCCCTCAAATTCCACAATTAGAGTATCCAGCAGGAGCTTTGACAGCCGCGTTGTACATAGTTTCAGGAATCAGAGCCATGGAAAGAGGTACAATCTCGATGGAAAGAGACAAAGACGGAAAAGAAGTCTGCGCCGACTTGGAACTGAGCAGGCTCGCACTGCCTAGAAGAGTCTACTCCGTATCACACATCGAATATGCAATCGACCGGATACAGTGGCTTTACAAGCACAGAGACTTGATAAAAGGCCTGAAATTCGTTGACGAACCCCCAGTGTTGAGGTTCTTCATCGGAAAACTAGAAGCAATAGACAATTGGGGACAAGACCTCGCTGAAACCTTCAAGAAGGAAATGGGCGATCACTAGACGCTTCGCCAAATGCGCCAGGGGCAACCAGACACTCAGGGTCTTATATTCTCAAACCCACTCTTTTCTTTTCGCAACTACATAGAAGTTTAGATTTCTCGATTGCCTGCTTCTAAGAGAAAAACTCCAAGCTACGCAAATCATTCAAGTTGTAATGTGGCGAGTACAATCTTTCTCTTTTTCAGGCAAGCTTCAATTTTGTTAGTCCTTTCATGATTTCTTCGACAGCTTTTTCAGGAGGCGTGTCCACCCGTTCACATTTGAACTCTAGTAGGGCTGTCTTCTTCTTCGCGTAATGCTGCAGTATCGGTTGGGTTTGGCGTTCGTAGACTAGGATTCTGTCTTTTATGACTTTGGCAGTATCATCTGAACGTTGGTAGAGTTGTCCGCCGCATTTGTCGCAGGTGTCTTCAACCTTCGGTTTCAAGTATCGTATGTTGTAGACTTCTCCGCAGTTTTTGCATATTCTACGCGTGGATAGGCGTTCGATTATTATCCAGTCTGGCACAGTGAGCAGAATTATGGCGTCAATCTTTGCAATTTTATCCAGAGCATTGGCCTGTTCAATAGTGCGTGGAAAGCCGTCCAGTATGAAGCCTCTCGTGGAAGAAGGCTTGGCCAGGTACTGCTTCAGCACTTCGATCACGACATCGTCTGGTACGAGTGACCCTTTTTCTACGAAGCTCTTGACTTTCTTGCCCAACAGGGTGCTTTCCTTCATGATTTGTCTGAAGATGTCTCCCATGGCGACTACGTCTACGCCGAGCTTGTCGTGCAACCGCGATGCGTAAGTGCCCTTGCCTGACCCTGGCGGACCGAAAATTATTGCTTTCATTTGCTATCCAATCCTTACATAACTTGTTGAATGCCAGATGTTCTCGGAGTCTGATCTGCGTTCATATAAATGCTTTGAGGGAGGTTTGAGAAAATGGAGCGTACGAAAAGGGCTATGGCATCGTGCGAGCTATCTACCTCTGAACAGGGGCTTTCTCTTTTCTGTGAAAGCTTTGACGCCTTCCTGCAAGTCTTCTGTGGAGGCCACGACGGAGAAACCCTCACGTTCCAACGCTAGTGCAGAGTCCAAGCCTATGTCTGCACCTTTGTTTATCAGTGATTTAGCTACTTTTATGGCCACAGGAGGCTTTGCGGCTAGGTCCATGGCGAATTTCATCACTGTTTCTTTGAATTTGTCAGCTGGAATGACCATGTTCAATATGCCCAGCTGTTCTGCGGTCTTTGCATCGATCATTCTTCCCGTAAACACAAGTTCCTTCGCCTTCGTTGCACCTATTAGACGAGTGAGCCTCTGAGTCCCTCCCCACCCCGGAATTAGGCCGAAGTTAACCTCGGTCTGCCCCATTCGAGCGTTCTCTGAAGCGATCCTCAGGTCGCAGGCCATGGCGACTTCGAGGCCGCCGCCGAGGGCGTACCCGTTCAGCGCGGCAATAACAGGCTTCTCGAAGTTCTCGAAGGCCAGGCATAGTTTCTCGCCCATGAGCGACAATTCTCTTGCCCTGAGGGCATTCATCCCTATCATCGTCTTTATGTCTGCGCCTGCTGAGAACGCTTTTTCTCCGGCACCTGTTAGTATGACGACGCGGATGCTTTCATCGTCCTTTGCATCTCCGAGGGCTTGTAAGACTTCCTCGACAACTTCCTTGCTGAAGGCGTTCATGGCTTCAGGTCTGTTCAGTGTGATTGTGGCTACACCTTCGCTTTTTTCGTAGATTATGAGTTTGAAGGTCACCGGTTATCACCTTTCATTATTTCTGTGTCCAGTCGTAGAAGCCTTTTCCCGTTTTTCTTCCGAGCAGTTGAGCCTTGACCATCTGCTTCAGGCCAGTGCTTGCATGGAACTTTGGATCCAACTCCTTCGTTAGTACGTCTGCGATGGCCAAAGTGGTATCCGAGCCTATGTAGTCCAAAAGCATAAGTGGTCCCATGGGCCAATTCAGGCCAAGCTTGATGGCCTTGTCGATGTCATCTCTGTCGGCTATGCCTTCCCAATAAAGTTCAGCCGCTTCGTTCAAGGCTGGGACAAGTATGCGGTTCACGATGAAGCCTGGGCAATCCTTTTTGACGAGCACCGTTTCTTTCTCCATTCTCCGCGACACTTCCTGGACAGACTGCACCGTTTCGTCGGAGGTCTTTGCGCCTTTTATTAGTTCGATGAGTTTCATCAGTTGTGGCGGGTTGAAGAAATGCATCCCGCAGACTTTTTCAGGCCTCTTTGTTGCTGACCCGAGCTCCGTAATACTCACAGATGATGTGTTAGAGGCCAATATAGCATGTGGCGGTGCATAACTGTCAACTTCGCGGAATATGCCTTTTTTCAACTCAACGTTTTCTGGTGCGGCCTCAATTATCAGATCAGCCCTCGAAACTGCTTCTTTCAGGTCAAGCATAGGATGAATTCTCTCCAAGATTTCCTTCACTTGGGCTTCAGTTAGCTGGCTTTTCTTGACGAACCGTTGAAGGCTGTCGCGGATCATATTCATCCCGCTGTCGACGAATTTTTGGTCGATGTCGCGCATGCACACTTCATATTTGCCTACCTGGGCGGCGACTTGAGTGATTCCGTGGCCCATCAAGCCCGCGCCTAGGACCGTGATTCGCTTAATTTCAGTCAATGCTTACACCCTTTTCAAGTGAGAAACTAGTAAGTCGGCAATATTGCTAAAAAGGTTTTCCAAATCCAACATGATTTTCGGCGTGAATTGAGTGTTCCCGATTTGCCGCGTGACCCGCGCTGGAAGACTAAATATAGTGTAGATGTGTCCGAAAAACCATTATTTCAGCCTTTCTAGCGGACAGAATGGGACAAAAAAGGACAAAACGTTATGAAAAACCATTGATCTAGCTTTGAATGCTTCCAAGTCGTTCAAGAACCAGCCATAAATACATCTTGTTGTTATCCTTATATTTGGTGCGCTCTGACTTGCACTATGTATGATTTTCTGAAAGATACCAAGCTTCTATATACTAGTCCTTAACCTGTTACCTCTTGAAGCTTTTAAGTTTGTAGTGTATAGTTTATGTTTTGGGTTATTGCTTTTGGAGTCCATTGTGAAATGTAAAGGTTTAACGAAGAGGTTTGGAAGGATACTGGCTTTGGACAACCTTGACTTGGAGATGAGAGGCAAAGTCTTAGGCTTGATCGGACCGAACGGAGCTGGAAAAACGACTCTCATCAACATCCTCTTGGGTTACACGAGGGCGGATGCTGGTGAGGTTAGCGTTTTGGGCTACGATGTGAAGCATGATTTGATGGAGATCAAGAAGAGGGTCGGTGTTCTGCCCGAGAAACCGGGGTTTCCAGCATCCTTTTCAGGCGTGGAATTCTTAACCCGCGTGGCCAGGCTGCGGGGCATTTCAAGTCCGGAAGAGGAAGTGAGGGGAACTCTGGAAGAGGTTGGGCTGAGTCGAGTGGCACAGAGAGCCATTCGGACCTATTCGTCTGGAATGTACCAGCGGCTCGGTCTGGCTCAGGCCCTGGTGGGAGAGCCCGACCTGGTCATCCTTGATGAGCCCGCGGCAAACCTTGACCCATTAGGAAGGATGGATGTACTCGAACTTGTCTCAAGGTTCAGCCGAGACAGGAACGTGAGTTTCTTGATTTCTACGCATATACTCTATGACGTGGAGAGGACGTGCGACTGGATCGGAATAATGGACGCTGGAAAGGTGGGGGCGCAGGGGTCTGTTGAGGAGCTCATCCGGAAGTATTCCGGGGCTACTTATAGGATAGCTGTTTCAGACCCTAAGACGTTCGGAGCTGAGCTGGTTAAGACGAGCTACGTTCGTTCGGTGGAGTTTCATGACGACGCTGTAACCGTCACCGTCGAAGGAGACGTCAACGTGTACGAGAAGACGATGGAACTCGCTAAACGTGTGAACGTCACGGTTCATGAGGTGAGACCGGCTCTGGGTTCTCTGGACGACGTGTTCAGGGCGGTGGTGAGGCCAGAATGAGCGGCAAACTGCGTGAGCTCATATCCTGGGAGCTTCAGGACAACTGGGCTTTTCCGATCCTGGAAATCGTGATCGCCATCACCATAATCCAAGTAATGTCCATCATAAGTTTTCAAAGGGGTCTTAACGATATCGCGGTACCCTTCTTTGGGTCAATGGTGTTTGTGATCGTCATTTCAGTGGCCATAGTTTTCGGGAGGAGTTTTGGAGAGGGCATAGAAAAGAGGAAACTCGTCGTTTTGCTCTCTTACCCCGCGAGCAGGACGAAGGTCTTTGCCGCCAAGTACCTTGCAAACCTTCTTGCAACATTCCTGATCTTTGGCTCAGTCTTATTCGCAGAAGGCTTATCCATGTACATGTTTGATGGCCTTCTTCCACTCGGCGTATGGGGCTTCATGTTCGTCTACCTGTTCATGGCCGTTTTCTTCGCAAGCTCCCTCATAACGATCATATCCATAGCCGTCAAACGTTTCGGGCTCTCTATCCTGATCTTTCTCATCTACGTCCTCGGATTGGAGTATTGGCTTGCTCCGGAACGAGGAAACGTGGGCACAAATAACCCGCTCGCCTATTTATCGCTCAACTTGGGGCCCTATGGTTTAGTTAATTATTCTTATACGTGGTATTATAACACGCTCAACATTGGCCGGCAATTTACTGGTATAACACAGACTATGTTTCTGACGGCGCTGTGTTACTTTATGATAGGCGGACTAGTGCTCTTCTTGGCCTCGCTGTTTCTCATGAACAAAATAGACCTTGACTGAAAAGGATGGTCATGACATGAAACTCTTAAGAATCGGCGTGATCCTCTTCGTCGTCGGTGTTTCTTTACTGGTTGCAACCCAGCTGAGAGCCAAATCAGTAATGTTGCAGGATGGTTATGTAGGCGGATTTCAGCGTGCGTTAGGTCCGTATCTGTTTGAGCCGAGAGAAACAATCATAGTGTTGCAGGACTCAAGTCCGCAGAATGTGACGGTGGCTGTGGTGCGTACCCAAGCCTGGCTTGGCACTCAAGAGGAAGGTGGGAGCGCCGCTCAAAATGTCAGCAGGGTCGCTCCCGTGTTCAACGTCAGTGGAATGATGGACCTGGACCGCGTAACGTTCAAGATGCCCTCGCGGGGAGTGTATTACATTCTGGTATTGACTAGTGCCGGCAAACCTGTCGACAGCGTAGATTTGGCTGTGGAACAAGAGGGGGTTGCCGAAGACCTGCTCACAATTTCCGCCATAATCCTAGGCGTCGGCGTCGCCATAATCATAGTTGACCGAGTGAGGCCATTAAGACGCCATGGACACTGAAGGATTTCTTTGCAAAAGATACATTACAACCCTTATTCATCGATGACCGCAAAACTTAAGTATGTAATATGAATAAATTGTACGAGGATATTTGTGAAGAAAGATGTTGTATCTGTTGGAACAGCTCTGGTGCTGACTCTAATAGTCTTCGCTGGCTTCGCGACCGTTATGGCTTTGATTGACTATAATTATAACTACAGTCCAGACGGTACGGCCTATGCACAAGCTTCGGGAGCCTACTCCTACAACCCTCCGTCCAATGGTTATTATAACCAGGAACACGAAGCATCCATCACAGAGGGCAACGTGTGGCGTTCCGCTTGGTGTGAATTCCTGGCTTACTACAAAGACCGTGCAGTGGCATATGCCAGTCCTTATTCTCTCGCAAATAACACCGGTGTACGAGGACTTGCCGGTTACAGTGGCATCTACGCAATAGAGACGTATACGGACAGCGGATACTCTGCTAGCCCACCGCTTTCACAAGTTGACGTGCAAATCGGTCCGCCAGGAAGTCAGTAGAGGAGCCGCCTTGCTTTACGAGTGGAAAACCTTCCTCGCTCTTTTTCTTTTTCTGCTACTGTCCTCTTTGCTGGTTACGGTGCCCGTTCGCTCCGAAGTCATACACCCCTACGATTGGGTTAAAGTCGGAGCCTACGCAAAGTACGTAAATTTGGTTTGGGGGATGGCAGTTAAATTTCCGAACGGTACAAGACTTAAGTTTGATCATTACACTCCATCCGTTCTGGAGTGGACTATCGTTGAAAAGCAGGGAGATACTGCGCGCCTAAACGTAACCCTGTTTATTAATGGAACGGCAACCATATATCCTCCAGGAGTCACGACTTATGAAGCAGAGCAAGTTACTTATCTAAAAACCCTGATTTTCGACGTTAACGTAAGCACTAGGGAAGCATCTCTGGATGGGCAGCCTGTTGGAAAGACGTTCTTCTGGGCGGAGCCATACGCCACAGCCGGCGAAGAATTTACAGTTGCTTCGCCACCCTCTGATCTAATCGTTGGCAACGTCACCTATGTTAAGGCTATGAATCATCCCGCTGTAGGAAAGGAAATAACGGTTTACGGCGTGCAGGCACTTCAGCGTGACCCCTTTGCAACGGGTAGTTACGTTTTCTCCTGGTACACAGGCGTGGCGATAGATTTTACACTTTTGAGTCCATGGACGGTCCCGCCAGATATGGTGGGGCCACGCTTCCAGTACCATTTCCAGAATGGAACGGCATTTAACATTACGCGTTATGCAGGCGAGCCCTTGGGAACGAATCTTGGACTAGATGCAGGCAGCGGGTCTCTTAGTGTTCTTTTCGACTTGAACGAGACCAACATAGATTTAAGTGCGCAGACCAGTCCGGAACCGGCGGCAACAGACTCTGGCATCTGGAGATACTTACCGTACGCTCTCGTCGCCACATTTGTCGGTTTAGCGGTAGCCTTTATAGTTGTCAGAAGACGAAAAAAGCGGATTCGAACAGCATCTACCGCAAGCTCTTCCAATTTCAGCTCCTGCTTGATGTTCCCTCGGCACACAAAAGCTTTCTCCTACTGTCTTTTCAGCAAATAAAGAGAACAATAAGCTTGTATCCCAAATTCGGCTTTATGCTAAAATGTTTTTCCTAGTTAGCTTGCCTCCATAGAGAAGAACATTTCATGAATGGTTTAATGGAAAGACATTTTTGAATGGTTTCTAAGCCTTAAATAAAAAGCCGGTGAGTCCTGTTTTTTTGTTCGGCGCAACATACTTGTTGCCAAGAGATGCAGTGTCATGGGAAACGACAATAAGGTAGCTTGCGGGGAAAACACGTATGGCATCGCAAGATGATCGCAAACGCGTTTACGTGCTTGTGGCGATTCAATCTGGGAAGGAGAAAGAGTTCTGCGACGAGGTCTTGTCAAAGGGGTTGATTCTTGACTCTAGCGCGCGAATGGCGATCGCTCATGCTTTTGGATGCGATTGGCTTTGAGGATGATTGAAATCTTAGAAGATGAATTCTTTGCTGAGCCAGCTGGGATACCACTTATACTGCTCAAGCGGTCCTGCTTTGCGTAGTCCCTTGTATGTAGCTTTGACGAGTGTTATTGCTCCATGTGGATCACGGTAGAGTTTGACCAGTCTCTTTTCTTCAAGGGTCAAGAGAAGCTTGTCGACTCTTCCGTCGTCGGGGTTTGTCAATCTATCTTTTATGTCTTCTCGGCTCATGAAGAGGCCTGGGTTCACCTGATAGTCTTCAGCCAAGGCTTTCAGGACGTTTTCTTCGTTTGTTTCCAGTTTCGGCAGCGGCTCGACCGTTGATATTGGAATGCCCAGTTTTTTATGTATCTGTCTGTGGGGCATCTTGAGGTCTTTACCTAAAGCTTTCTGTCCCCCTCTGAATATGACCAGCTTCATGATGTCATTGGTTCCGGCTCCTATCTGATTCACTTTTGCATCTCTCAAGTAGCTTTCTACGGGGTAGAAGCGGGTCCATCCATCGCCTCCCATCACTTGGATAGCATCGCTGATCAGTTTCTCATACATTTCAGACGTGAACAATTTGGCTGTTGCAGCCTCAACCATCGCGTCCTTATGCTCATCCAGTAGGTGGGCTGCATGGTAAACGAGCAAACGTGACGCGTATAAGCCTGCAAGCATGTCAGCGATTTTGAACTGGTTTGTTGGAATGTCGATTGTTGGTTTGCCGAATTGCATTCGTCTCTGCGCGTAGGATGATGCGTAGCGGATTGATTCTAGAATGGGGCCCAGCATTCCGGCAGAATATACCGTGCGTTCAAAGTTCAAGCCTGCCATCATGACTTTCCAGCCTTCGCCTTCTTTGCCTATTGTGTTTTCAGCTGGAACTTTGACGTCGTCGAAATCCAGAAACCCGTTTGGCAGGCCAAACCATCCTGAGAGCTCGTTGATTTTCTCGACCGAGAAACCTTTGGTTCCCTTCTCTACGAGGAATGCTGTAAGGTGCTGGTACTTGCTCTTGTCCTCGGGTTTTTCGCTCGTTTTGGCGTATACTACGTAAATGTCAGCTAACCCAGCATTTGTTATGAAACGTTTCTTTCCGTTCAGCAAGTAATCACTATTTTCTCGTCCAGCTGTTGTCTCGATACCTGCCGCATCAGAGCCGACAAACGGTTCGGTTATGCAGACTGCGCCTATGATTTCGCCCTTGGCTATTTTCGGTAGCCACTTCTTTTTCTGATCCTCAGTGCCGAATGCTAGAAGTTGCTCAACGCCACCAAACATTGAGACCGAATAGGCTTCACCTAGCGCTGAGCCTACTCGACTCAGTTCTTCAGCAACGATGGCCACGCCAGTTACTCCAGCGTTCATGCCACCGTAATTTTCCGGAATAACTGCTCCGAACCATCCTTTGCGTTCGACTTGACGAAGGAGGTCCGACGGGAACTTCTTGGTCCAGAAGACTTCCTCGCCTTTAGGCAGGTTCTCGTCCGCAAAAGCCTTTGCGTCGGCCATCAGGTTTTTCTGTTTCTCATTCCACCACGAAAAGGGTTCCATGTTAGACACCGGAGTTAGTATTGCCTAAGGACCTATTCGATTTTAAACTTTCGATATGCGCGCGCCCAGGGCAATGTTGACGCATCAGAAGATGCTGGAACATGAGAGGTTTTCGAAATGAAGCAGACCATCGAAGCATTGAATAATATCGGGCATGGCAACTCCAAGATCCTCAGGGAGCGAGTTTTTCTCTTTTGCCAGTCGTTATTTTTTGTTAGATCTAGAGGTTTGAAAGCACAAGTCGTGTAGAGTTTACATCAACTTCTGCGATTCTGCAGTTCTTGAACACTTTGAGTTCGCCAAGCACGTCTTTAACAGTCACATTATTGTTTTCACTCTTAGCGTAAACCGCATCTTTGAACACTGTCTTTCCGTCAAGGATAACGTTAAATTCACACATTCTTGGTTCCACCGAAACAATGGAGAATAAACTCGGTTATAAAATTTCTTTTTAGAGTTCAAGGGGCTTAGACTATTTCACGTTTCTTGTGATTTTCTGTGCGATCTCTTGAGCTTTTATGGCATCTTCCACGGTTACCAAAGGTTCCTTGTCGTGAAGGAGGCAATCGATGAAATGAGTGTCTATTTGGCGGTGTCCCCAAACGCTTGCTCCTTTGACCTGGATATCTAGTTCCTGAGGCTCCTGATCAAGTCTGTAGAGGACTATCTTGTTGTTCCAAACAGCATGAAGGACGTTTGTGTTGTCTCCGTAAACTTCTAGCCTGCTTGTACTTGCTGAGGAGTTCACAGAAGCGCTGTAATGTAGTGAACCTACGAGGGCGTTTGAGAGTTTTATTAGGCCCATGGTGTTGTAACCCAATATTCCTCCGTACTTCTCAAGCTTGGGGTAGTTGGTCATCCATTCAACGTTGTCTATTTCGCATTTGAACATCCATCTGATCATGTCGATGGACCAGACGGATAGAGTAAAATCAGGATAGCCGCCGCTTCTCTCGATGTTCCAAGCCCAAGATCCGGCGGGCCACTGTTCTGCAAGGCTTGCTGCAGGGATGAACTCTCGGAAGTGTAGTGCTATGGGCTTGCCGATCGCTCCAGATTCTATCATTTCCTTTGTTTTAGTGTATATTGGTGCAAACCTGAACTGGAGATCAGGCATCAAAAGCACTTGAGCTTTTTCAGCAGCCTTCTGGAGTTCCCTCACTCGATCTATTGTCGGGGCCAGTGGCATCTCGCACAGAACGTTTTTACCCCTCTTGATGGCTTTCATGGCCAAATCGAAGTGGAAAGGCGTAGGAATTGCCAAGACCACTGCCTCAACCTTTGGGTCTTCCAGAAGCTTGTCAAAATCCAAATAGTATTTCACGCCGTACTTCTCGGAGAAAGGCTTCACTCTCGGCTCTATCGTATCGCACAAAGCCACAAGGTCAGAACCTTCAATCTTCTTGAAGCTAGGAACATGCACTTGTCCGCCTACGAAACCAACTCCTACTACAGCCATTCCGACTTTATCGGACACCATACTCACCCGCGCTGTCTATTAGATCCACATGTATATTTGTGCTTCGTTATGTTTCCTGAGAGTCAATGGACGTGCACTTGTCACCATCGCATTTCTGTTTTCTCAACTAACACGAATTTGACTAGGTCATTGAGTGTCAACGAGAATGCGGCAGAGCAGGATACTGTGAAGAGTTTCAGTCAGTGGTAGGGGTTTTAGTCCTGAAAGCCCAGTTGTGGTTACCATTATCGCGGAAATCATGACGGACGTTTAACTATAAAGTGTATAGTTAAATAGAACCTTAATCCATGGACTTTTTGATGGCTTCTAGGAGATTTGATAAGTCAAGAGATGGCAAACGGCCTATCCTCTGAAACAAATAGGTTTATCATTAAGAAAGCTGATAGGTAAATAGGAGAACTTGTGGAGACAGCAGAACTTAGACCCGCGCTAGTTACTATTTAAAATCTACTATTCGACAGAGATGTCTTATGGACGATTGTTATGATGAGAAGGTAAACTTAGCTCCGAGACGCTAGACTTTTCTTCTCTGTTTTCCTTTCGGAAAGGCCTCAGTCATTTGACGCTCTGAGATCTAGGCATATGTGGTTGTTCATCTCTTCTATACTTCAAACAAACAAACAAGGAGGCGATAAATACGGCAGAAGGAAAGAAGAGGAAGAGCAAGGACGAAGATAAGAAACAGCACCTCAAGATTCGGGATTCGCAAAGGAGGAAGAAGGCTTCGCAGAGGAAAAGAAATCCAAACAGACCAAGACCGAGCCGACTTACCCAGAACCAGTTAAGAGAGATCTCACCGAAGAGAACTTTTTGGCAGCTCTCGAAGAACTCGGTGGATCCGCGTCCACAAAAGCTATCAGGGCACAGCTAATCCTTCCAGACTGGCACACAATCAACGACTCCGAGATTCGCAAGATTGCGGACAAACTAGCCAAGGACGGCAAGGTTATCGTGGACAAGTCCAAGCGCATCTGGCTCTTGAAACTCAAGAACGACTAGCCGAGTTTCTTCATACCCTCGGCCCATCTCCCAGACCAAAGAGAAAAGTGAAATCTAAATTAGAATATTGTCAGGCTTTGCTCAAGTATCTGAACAGACATTTCTATCTATGAAATATCAACAGTTCTTAGCGCGCTGGACTATGATAGATATATCTAACGTTAAGGCTAGTAAAGTAATTATAATTCACGAAAGTTATAGATTTCAATGGCACATTGTGATCTAAAGAGGTACTAAATGGCAAAGGAAACCAAGTCCGGCAAGCCTTCGGACACAGACATATTTCAAATTCTGACGGAAACAGCGGAACAGGAGAAAAAGAGGCAGAGGGAAAAGATTCTTTCGCCGCTTGGTGTGAAAGAATTCTTCACAGATGGAAGTATAACTATTAACAAGAGGACTTGCAAGGGGCTTGAGTGCAAGCTTTGCATAAAGGCCTGTCCGACCAACGCTCTGTTCTGGAAGACTGGAGAAGTCGGTTTGACACGGGAGCTCTGCATCTACTGCGGAGCATGCGTTCTAAACTGCATCGTGGACGATTGCATAAGAATCTCAAGGAAAAGGACTGGTGGAAGAGTTGAGATTTTCAGCAGTCCAAGGGGTTTTGTGGCTCTTCAGCATAGCATTGATACTAACAAGCGTCTTGAGAGGATTTCTGAAGTCTTTCCAACTCCTGAAGACTACGTTAGGCCGCAGCGCAAGTCAAAAGCGCATTATACTAAAAAGAAGAATGAAGGTTAATTCTGGCTTTGCCATTTTTCCTTCAAATACTTGCTTATGTCTGATGAGTCACGGGGTCCGACTAGGACTTGCCAGCCGCTGAGTTCCTCGATTTCGCCGCTCAAGCGTGCGGCTTTCCCTGGAATAAGGAGTTTCTTGTGTTTCACTTTGTTTTCGATTCCTGAGGTTTTTATGGCTTCGGCGACTTTTTCCGCCGTGAGTTTTCTTCCTGCGACGGCGCTGTCCACGGCTATTCCCTCTGTGTCGATGACGAGGAGGTAAGTGTTCAGTTTTTGGGATTCTATGTCTGATTCTACCGTGTAGTATGTGAGGGCAAAGTTTGTCGTGAACATGACTGGAGAGTTTTCATCAGGGGTTCCGAAAGTCTTCAGTCCAGCTTGAACTGCTACGGGTTTTCGCGGGTCCGTGTAGATGTTCTGCCGCAGCACGACAGGTGGCAGAAGCGCCCATCCATCAACATCATGCATTATCAGCACGTCTGCATAGCGAACGATGAGCATCGATGCCAAGTAGGCTTCTCGCCACTTTGCAATCTCGTCTGGCGCATCGCCTTTTTCTGCCCAGACTGTCAGCGGCACTCCTACTAGGGGGAAACCGGACAGTGTGTCTCCTTTTTTGCAGGCGGAGCGTCGAATCATAGTGAAGTTGCTCAACGTGTCAGCTAAGCCATCGCTTGGGAACGTGCCTGGATCCAACAGTAGGTCTTCGATGCCGTAGTCGAGTAGGGTCTTGGTTAAAGATCTCAGCAGATTCAGGTCGCCTGGCGCGAAAACTGTCAATGGGCAATTGTATGTTTGAGCGAGTTCAGCCATCTTGTTCCAATTTTCTTTAGTAGCCGCATACAATAGCGGTCTGGAACTCGACGCGACGGTTAGTCCTGCCTCGAGGACGGTTGGATCGAGCGAGCAGAGTATGAGTGGAAGCTTCGTGCCTTCAACTACTTTTTTGACCGTGTTTTTGAATTTGTTTGGATCGTTTGAGGTGGAGCGGACGGCGATCATGTCCAGTTTTAATGTTTGTCCAATATATCCGAAGCTGAATTGTTCAGTCTTCTTTACCCTGTTCGAGATTTCATCCTCACTCATTTCATCGGTGACATCGACGGCGATGGCTGTCGGGTTGAAATATGCAAACTCGTGGCGGTACATGACCAGTTTTCCGCCGATCTTACGGGCATGATCCCCGACGCCCACGACGACTTCCTTCACGGGAGGTTTCAGCATTTCTTTAAGTTGTCTGTACATTTTCTCGTCGGTTTTCGTCAAAAGCGGGGGACAGCTCTCGAGGACTACTTCCCGGTTGACGAGTTTCGTTGCAAAGGCCATGCAGTTTTCTTCGCCACACTCTTTACAGTTTGTTCTCGGAAGAAGCTTGTAAACGTCAAGTGGGCTCAGTTCTCTTATGCCTGACTTGCTTTTTGTTTCCCTTTCACTCATATCTGTTCACTCCAAGTTCAGACTTTAGCTGTAACCCATTCGGCCAGCTTGCCTGCGTCACCAGAGCTTCCGCCCAAGAGCTGGTTAGTTACGTCTTTCAGCGTTTTTACAGCAGCCGGGTGCATCATCATGAACAAATCTACTCCCGCAAGCAGGAGAGTTAGGGCAGTTGTAATTTCCCAGAGGGGTCCTCTGAGCTCGCGGGGTTCCCATTCCGGGGCCATCTGCATCCACGCTTCCCTAGCTGCCCAGGCGTTAGTCGTGCCAGAAGACATCGGATGCGCGAGTTCTGGGTCCCCCATCAAAGCAGCCAGCCTGGCTCTTTCCATGTTGGTGAACGCATAATCAAGGCCGTAGCCTAATGCGGCTGTAGTTAAGTCCATGACTATGTCTTCCTTGGGCAAGTAATCGTACAGTTTGCGGTTAAGCTCTCTAGCCATGTTCATGTCCATCGGAGTGAAGGACAATGCAACATGCCCGTTTTTCTTGACATACTTCGCACATCTTTCGACGTCCATGTCTCGCGTGAGCGAGTTTATCAGGAGCCTTTCTCCCTTGAAGGCTTCAGCGACCGCCTCGAAGACGTTCGCGTCTTTCACGGGGTCTCCGCATCCGCCGATCATGAGGGGAACGTCTACGGCTTGAACAACTTTCTCCACGGTTTTTACTGCTTCTTTGGGTGAAGCATCCTTGATGAGAGGATCAATGCTTATCAAATGCAGTGTCAGCATGTCTGCTCCGAACTTCTCAACTGCAAGCTTGGCCCAAGCAGCTGGGTCCTCCATAACGTCTTTTACGTGCATTTTGACGGCTTTTGCCAGTGGTACCTTCATGTCGAATATGTCCAAGGCCACGACAGGAGGGTGTGGCATGGGCATCTCAAAATTGTAGAAGGCCGGTGCGGTTTCCCCTCCAATCGTCAGAGATTTTCCTCGTGTTCCGCCTTCGCTCTTCGTCGCTCCAAGCTTGACCTCGACGATCTTGCTGGGGTAGGTTTCGACTGGCGGCACGAATTCTGCTTCGACTAGCTCCGTGGGCTTGAGCTTTGTTTGCGGGGCCAGTTTTGGCTGTGCAAGAATTGGGCTGGCTCCTTGTTGTATCCATATTTCCAGGTCGCCGACGTCCATTCTGAAGTCTTCAAGCTCTATCTCGTGAAGTTTGGCGAGCAATTCTATGATTTGAGGGCTAAGCTTGAATCCTGAGGCTTCATGTTTCTTTTCTTCTTTTCTTGGCAATGCTTTCACCTTTTCTCGGTTTTTTCGCGTTTTTCTGAACGGATGATGACTTTCTTAGCGTATATCTTTGCGTCTTTAAGTATTATCTTGAAACCGCCTGCCATTAGGGGCAGGGTTGCCGCTGTGGCAACAGGGACCATCTGCTCTCCTTCCACCGTTTCCGTCGCTTCAGGTTCTTCAGCAGGCACTGGTTCTTCTTTCCATCGTCCAATGACTGGGTGACCGCGCTCTTTTAGGAAGCTCTTCAGCTCGTCAACGTTTTTCGCATTCTCTTCTGTGGCGATCTTGTCGACAACTTCGGGCGGGATGTAGGTCTTCACTCTTTCTTTTACCTCTTTGGGCAACCAAACGATTCTTTTCCACCCTCCGTCTGCCTGTAGGAACTTTGGAGAGCGCATATATTCTATGGACAAACCGTGGAACCCGTCTACTTGTCGTCCTCCAGCCGTGGAATCGGCGATAGTTGAGAAGCCTAGTCCGTTCACTGTTACGTCTTTGTGTCCTCTGTGTACGATGCCGAACCCGTCCACTTCTGGGATGTAGAAGGCAACTGCCTCGAAGCAGCCGCATGATGTGTGCGGATAGCCGAAAGCCGTGTACAGGTGCACCTTCGTGATTTCGCCTAGGGACTTTTTCTTTACGGCTTCGTTTACTCCTGAGAATTCTCCTTTGATGGGGTCAATTAGTTCTCCTCTCTCGATCGTGAACACTGGTCCTTTGGGGTCTATGCTTGCGGCGGCTCTGCCGTCGAACCAGCTTATGGCTCCGCAGTTTGAGTATCTCTGAGGTGTGATTACGCAGACGTGCGACGGAGCGAAAGACTGGCATAGGACGCATCCGTAGAACTTGTCGACTTCCTCGTCTTTCAGTCCCCTGGCTCGGGCGTCTCTTGCCTCATAAATCTTCAGGGCCTGATCATAAAGCTCCTTTACTTTGTCTGGGTCCGTGACGAAGGTCACCTGCATCTTCTCGATTATTGGCAGTTCGCTCTTGAACAATCTTTGCAGGACCTTGCCGATGTGCTCGAACGAGTTTAACCCTTTCTGGAAGCTTTTCTTGCTAACTCTGAGCCATATGTCATAGCGCTGGTTGAGGTGCATGAACCCTTCGATGTAGTTTGAGTATGCGTGTATTCGTCTCTCTATCACGCCTTCTAGTTCTGGCTCCAGTTTGCCTCCTGCGACTTCGATGAGTATGCCCACCGGGTAGGCTTTGCCCTGTTCCATGTCCTTCAGATCTGGTCCTACAATCGTTACTTTTCCGTCTTCGATTTCGTTTGGCTTCTTGACTCTTGTGAGCTCGAATTTCTCTTTGACGTCTGGTCCGCCCAGCTCTAGGTACATGTCGTTTCTTCTGATTCTTTGGCCTTCGTAGATCACGCCGACGTCGACGGGTATGTCTTTGAACATTGACACTTCATTTTCCTCCAATCTTCTCAATGATTACTGTGAGGAATTCTGCCCAACTCTTCACGTCAGTGTTCGAAAGAGACCAGTTTGCATTGGGTTGATAGCTGTTGTCCAAAGTTATGGTTTTCAGGTTCGGAGCGAAGTTCTTCAAGCCTGAGAGAATGGTCCACTCCATATAGTATGGAAGGCCCACGAACAGGGCCAAGTCGTAAATGCCTTTTCCGTCGAGTCCGCACCAGTCTTGATCGGCCAGTCTGTTGCCTATGTCTACAGCGGGCATCCAGCCGGCAGGTTTGTGTCCCCTTTTCACGAACTCGCCTACGATGTGAGCAGTTGCGACAATAGGGGCGTTGGCCTTTTCAGCCAGTTCGATCATGTAGTCGATCAGCATCTTCTTGTCCTTTAGTTTGATTTCAGCCGCCTTGTGTCCAACTACTAGAATGGGTCTTTTGGCTTGCTTTATCATTGCTGCGGCTACTTCTGGCTTTGTGATGACCATGGCTTTTCTTGGTCCGGCGATCTCTGCTGTCTGCCAGGGTTCGGCTGTTGCCATGTTAGTCACTCTTTTCTCTTCCTGATCATCCGCGGCAGAAGCGTGGGATCGGGGATGAGTGTTTCTTTCCAGTCTCTGTCTTCGAGGATCTTGATGATTTCGTCTTTCATCGTTACCGGTATGTCCGTTATCGTGCGTACGAACAAGTGAATGTCTTCAGGCATGATGCCGTAGAGCCTCTTGTGTAGGTCAATGTAGTGAGTGAGCTTTATTGCTCTCCCCTTTGACGTGTCGTTGGGTCGCATGCAGAGCTTGCCTATCATAACCATCGCCTCTTCCTTCGTTTCTGCAGCTTGGAACAAATGTTCAGGGGTCGGCCCGACGTAGGCCTTCTCCCCGGTTCGGGCATCGTAAACGTACCAGTCCTCTTCTCGGTCAGCCCTTCCTAGAAGCATGCGCCTATATTTGGTCCCGTGAGGACCGACGATCACAGGAACGCCTAAGCGCCAGAATCCTGCTCCAATTGCGGCTGCCTTCTGAGAGTAAGCTCCCCACGCAACGCCGACCGCTCCCACGCGGTTGAGCACGTAATCAGCGATCTCCTCGTAATTACCCCTCAAGTTGCGCTTCGCAAATATGTTTGCGATCTTTATCACGGCACCGGCAATGTGCGAGTTTGCAACGCATGAACCGACGTTGACGATTCCTCCGGCAGCAAATTCGCCTGTATACTTCTCGTACGGCGACTTTCCATCTTCATCTTTATGCATTCCGAGGGACATCGCCGCGCATCCTGAAGTCACAACTATGTAACGCCTGTTGGCAAACTCCATGGCCATCTCTGCGACGTCTGCTCCACCTTTCGGATAGTTGGCACACCCAACAAAGGCGACTACACCAGGAATTTCGCCTAGGACAAGTGGGCTGCCAACGTTCCTTATCTCGACGTCTTGTATTGCTCCCCTTCCGACTCTCAGCTTGTAAGTTTCATCTTTCATTTTGTTTTCTGCAGCGGACACGATGAAACTGTGAATTTTGAGGCCGTTTGGGCATGAGCTCTCGCATCGGCCGCATCCGACGCACATGGCGTACAAGTCTGTGAGTTTCTCCAGGTTTCCTTCAGTCGCTGCCTTCATCGCCTCTGGAATGAGCAGGTCTTGTGGGCATGCTCGTCTGCAAGCGTTGCACAGTGTACACTCTTTTGCCTGTTCTAGCACTTCCGCAGCTTCAGGCAGGGCTTTGAACTTCTTCCGATGAGGTGCAACCCGCAAGGCCAGTTTGGTGGCGACTTCTCCGACTTTTTCTGGGTCAAGGATCAAAGCGCCAGGTGTTTTTCCCGCTGCCAAGTCTTCGACGATCTCGTCTGCGGGGTCGTTTGTGCGATCCGGCAGGCCCATGCAGTTCTTTTCTGATGCAACGATGACAGGTGCTTTTATGGCTTGGGCCTCTTGGAATGAGTCTGCTCTGACGCACTGCTCGTCTAGCACGACGACGTCTGGGACGCCGCTCCTTATGAACCGCAGTTGCCACGAAATCGGACCTACAACCTTGGCGCGTTTGTTATATCTCGTTATGTCGTGGGCCGTGCAACATAATCCACAGATTTCGATTTTGTCGTCGAACCCGTTTTCTTTCATGTAATCTATTATTCCCACGGAAGGAACAACGTTGTGACCTATGACTAGAATTACGGGTTTTTCGGTGCTTATGGTGCCATAACCCAAATCAACAATAGGAGCATCAGGGTCTGCTTTCGGAAACCCGTAAGCTGCAACCTGGGCGATGTCTGCAACCTCCATACCGAGATGATCTATCATGCCAGCGTGGAAAACCTTTGACTCGAAGTCGAGGTTGTTTCCCTCCATCCCAGTGTGCACCACGGAAAGGAGATGCGTCACTTGAGTCTCAGCATAATCTAGAACCTCCTCCAGGTCAGCCAGGGTTTTCGGTCTCAGACCGCAGACTAGGCGGATCGTGGGGGCCTCGACTTGAACGCTCAGTCCTCCAACATCCAGTGGATGGTCTTCCCCGAATTTTTTGATTAAATGTTCAACCATATGCCTTGCATGACCGACGTGAGTTGATGTGCCGATGCAGGCTGCCAAGAGGACTGTCCTCGATTGTTGAGCCTGCATGCTGATTCCGCATGCTCCTCGCTTGTTCCTCGTTAGGTCGCACTTTCCATAAGTGCAAAGGCAGCACAGGTCACAGAAAGGCATGTAGAACGGTTTGTAGCGTTGGAGAAGCTTCATGTCCCAGTTTCTCAGGCTTGTCAACGATGGGAAGGGCGTAGGTCCCATCGGTTCCTCCCAGGTTCGATCAACAATCTTGCCTATGGAAAATTCAAGGTTCTTTGCAAATCCAACATCAGTCTCTAATTCGCCAATCTTTACATTAAGACCTTTTCTACTCAAATACAACACTGCCTATCGGCCAAGAAGACGAAACCTAATGAAGACTTCTCTCATAAGCATTTCTGGAACTTCCTAATATTATGATCAATACAAACACCAGATGAGCGATTGCACAGGTTCAGTAGGCTAAACGCTGAAAGATGCCGAAAAGTGAAGTTTAGTCATTTCTTTGTATGCTCTGCCTTGTTCATTATTTTTTTTACAGAAAGGTACGCTGAGGAGTCAGAGGGTAGATTTAGCAGGGATTCTCCTGCAAGAACGAGTTCTTCAACTTTTTCGTCGCGTGCGATCTTGCCTAGGAATTCAAACTTCAGAGTGCTTTTGGCCTTATCCTCCAAGCTTTCTGGGAATCTGAAACCGCCAACGACGTAGAAATTCTTGAATTCAATCTTCACTTCCGTAGCTATGCGATAGGCGCGATCGATATGATCGAATGATTTCTTTGAGGGGTCCATGACGTCGAAGATGTCGTCCACCTTTGATGTGATTCTCCTGTTCAGATGTTCCAGACCGGCGGGTGAGTCGATCAGGACATACTTGTAATTCTTGGTCACAGCTTCTAGGGCTCCTTTGAGAGCCGCGTTTGGCAAGCAGTAGCACCCCTCGACCCACTTTGTGCCTACAGATATGAAGTCAAACAGGTCGCCTTCGTGCATTCCCTGAGCCCAGATCCTATTTTCGATTCGTTCAGTAGGCGCAACGCCCACGGTTGTTCCACCTTCTTTCAAGAAGGTTTCCATGAGTAGCTCCGAAATCGTCATCTTTCCCTCCTCCTTCAAGTCTACGCCGACCATTTCTCCGAGGTTCTGATCAGGATCAGCATCTACTAGCAGCAGAGGCGTTGATCTTTCTTCGATGAAGTATTTTGTCTGCAGGGCCACAAAACTTGTCTTTCCTGTTCCGCCGCGGCCAATGGTTACAAGCTTCTTCAAAGTGGCTTTCTCCATCAAGACTGTTTCTTGCGGTAACCTGCTTGTTGGTTCGGTGTTGAGGTTAGCTCCTCGCAAAGTTTTCTTATGGCCTCCATTGCCTTGGACCCGTTATCCTTGATCGGAGTTTCTCCTCGCATTTCTGATTCTGCAACTTTCTGGTCGAATGGCACAAAATCTAGGATTTTCAAGCTATTCTTTTCGGCAAAATTGTTGATTGTCTCTTCTTGGGTTTTATCTGCAACCTTGTTTCCGACGAGGAGAACTTCCTTCATTCCTGCGCCAGTGGCCAATTCCTGAATGTGTTTTGCGATTTCGAGCGCCTTCATGTTTGCATCTGCGACTATCAGCAGTTTGTCGACGTTTTTTGCTGTTCCTCTGCCCATGTGTTCCACGCCGGCTTCCATATCTAAGACTATGGCCTCGTCTCTTTCAACGATCAAATGTCGGAGCAAAGCGCGGAGCACGGCGTTAGCTGGGCAGGTGCATCCAGACCCAACGGATTTGACGGTTCCCATAACGATTAGGTCCACGCCTAAGGGTGTGCTGACAGAGTATTTTCGAATTACATCATCCACGGTAAACGATAGCCGATAGATGCCTGGGTACTCCGTGGTAGTTTTTGATTCGATGAGCTCCTTGTTTTCTGAAATGGGCAGTATTTTCCTTGCATCTTCAGGACCGATGCCTAGTGTTAGGGCAAGATTCGGGGAAGAATCTGCATCGATCGCCAGAGTCTTCAGCCCTTTTTCAGCAAATGAACACGCGAGACCTGCAGCAATCAGTGTTTTGCCGACACCACCCTTCCCTGAAACTGCGACTTTCACAATTTTTCCCGTTTTGGTTATGTGTTGCGCGTCTATTTACGTTTTCTGAAGTATGCGAATAATCTCTTTAGCAGATCAAAGGATTCAGGAGAAAGAGCAAGAATCATGGATCTGGACTGTTTCCTTCGGGTACTGTTAAGTTAGCGCGCGCGAATAGATATATATGTGAAAACCAACGGTTTTCCGAGGGAGTTAAGTTATGTTACATTTGGATCATGTGAGACTGTTAGTCGTCGATTTTGAGGCTTGCTTCCGCTTCTACAGAGAGGTCATGGGCTTGAGGGTGACGTGGGGAGAAGAGAGGGATGCGTATGCAAGCTACGTTTCAGAAGGAGGAGCCTCACTTTCACTTTTTAAGAGAGAAGTCCAAGCAAAAGCCTTAGGCACGTCCAACCTTCCTGAGAGTGCAGTTGCCCAGGACAGAATGGCGCTGATATTCACCGTGGATGACCTTGACACTACCGTCAAAAGATTGAAAGAAAGGAATGCTGTGTTCATTACTGAACCTCGAGAACATTCCGAATGGGGTATACGAGTGGTTTACCTGAGAGACCCTGACGGAAACCTCATCGAAATCAACAGTCCGATGCCTACTAACAATTGGACGAAAGAACTCCAAGAAGAAAAAGAGAAATACAGAACGAAAAAGTGATGCTTGGTTAGAAGACTTCTGGGCTCCCAACCAGTTTTTCTACATCTTCCCTTTCTTTGTCTTCCAAGAGAAAAAGCCTTAGAACTGTAGCGTCACTAATTTGACAGCTTCATATTTCACAAGAATCTGAGCTACCACCAAAAATAACTTAACAGTATCTTTCTTTCGAAAAGTTGATAAAGCCAGAGAGAAGTCAAGCTGTATAAGGTGTCCAATCATTGACGACTGCGTATGTGTTAGCAAAAGTTGAGGCGGGAAAAGACCAAGAAGTACTAAAGGAAGTCAAGAAGAAACCCGGCGTCACGCAAGCAACTCCTACTTACGGCGTCTACGACCTCCATGTCGAGGTCTCCTTCAATACTATGGAAGAACTCGACAAGTTCATATTCGACGAAATCCGCCGCATCCCTGGAATAAAGGAAACAGTGACGTTGATAGCTTTCAAAAGGGATATGAATGTCTAAGATTGGTTGCAGAGAAATTTACTTTATTAATGCAATGCAACCACGTCAAGTCGATTTCTTAATTGATAGAGTTAAATCAGTCGTGAAAGAAATGGGTTTTCCCTCCGAGTATGACATACGAATCTACAAAAATGTATATTCATGTTGTGGGGTCGGAGGTGTCGGCGTGATCATTGAAGTCGTTGGGCCAGAAGAAGAGAAAATAAAGGCAATCGACTTGAGGGCCGTGTCGAAAATTCTTGAGCTGTGCGAGAAAGAAGGCTACGAGGTAGGACACCATTCTGTAGGGCAATACGAATCCTTGTAGGTGCGTCAGCGTATGATCAGAGGTCTCTTGTCTTTTCACCCAATCGGCTAGACAGGTCTTCCCATGTGAACATTTCGAAGCAGATTAGGGTTTCTGTCTTCCGAACGAATGAAGACTTCCTCAATTCTATGAGCCTTTGGTCTATGCTCTTGATTGTTCCGCGAAGTGTAAGGACAAAGTCAAAAGAACCATGAACAAAATCCATCCTCTCAACGTCAGAGTCCAAGATTAGTCCTTTAGATAGGATTTCGTCGCAGAACTCTTTCTCTTTGCCTGGGCGAAGGGCTACGAGAACGTAGGCGCGTGCGCGATTATCCTGAGCTCCCAAATGTGCTTTCCCCTTGCCACTTTGTTACGCTCAAGATTCTAGACCCTCAATGAGGCAACGACAGATGTCATTGCGCCTTCTATTCCTGGAACATTTTTGTGAATGTGCGCTATCGCCCGTTCCAAATGCTGTCTGTCATTCGATCTTATTGCGCAAATCAGATCATAGGGTCCAAACACAGTGTCAGCGGATATTACTTCTGGAACTGCTAGAAGCGCCTTCTGCAGTTTCTCTAGGTTTCGTGGTTGAGTATTCAAGAATAGAAAGGCAAACGGTTCTTCAGCATATGATGGACCTTCGTGAATCACGATCAGCGTCATTGATCTTTTGACCAGCGCATCTTCAGCACCGATCATCCGTATTGGGTCAAACCATTTTTCGATGAACTCATCTAGGCTTCTTACCCCGTTAAATTGAACAAGTACGTCCATAGGGCCAAGAAGCAGGAATACGTCTCCAGCAGGAATGCTCAGTTTTAGAAGATCCCCCAGTACGGTGTTGTAGACACCTGGCTTGCAACTTAAGCACATATACGCTTTCATCGTTTTCACCGAACATTCCTTAGGCACTGGAAATACGGAACTTGAACGTGGCTTGGTTTTAAGAAGGCCTAGCTCTTTACCTATGGCTGAGAATTAGACTATTTTTCTAAGACATGTGCTCTTGGCGTTTGCCTTCTTCAAGTTCTCTAGATACGCTTTTTCGCCGGCCGTTTTTATGAATTGTTCTTGGCCATCAACAAAGTTTATAGTGTGATACAGTGATTCCTCTCCCGTTAGCTGTTGATCGAAGTAACACCCTTTCTTGACCTCCGTCAAACCCTTCAAGTGATCTAAGGCGTACCTGCAATGGCCAACGATTTCACACGCGCTGCATTTCCCCCAGTCTTCGGGATAAAGACAAGGACCGCATGTCACATGGCATGCTCTTTTCCCTGGATACAAGTTTGTCTTAGCGTCACCTTCGCAGCGGCAACACTTGTTCTCCCATGATTCTAGCTCAACCATAACCATTCAACCTTCCGAAAGGCTTATGCAATACAATGAGGAAACTTAATTATAAGCGTTTCCATTATAGATTATAACTTGGCAAGCTTAATTGCTTATGAAACAGAAGCATTATATAATAGAAGTACAAACTAGACCCATTGGGGAGTGACCCTTTGGTGGTGATGCAGAGCCTTGGCTAATGCAATCGATGACGTTGACAAGAAGATTCTGTGTCTGTTGTCTAATGATCCCCAAATGTCTCAAGCTGGGATTTCTGAACGTTTGAAGATCTCTCAGCCAGCCGTAAGTGCTAGAATACGCAAGCTTGAAGAAAAGGGGATACTAGCTCGCCAGGTTGGGACTGATGTCAAAAAGGCTCAACTTTTTCTGGCAAAAGTCGATATCACAACAAACCAGGTAGAGCAATTTCTGAAATCTGTGGAGAATTGTCCCCTCTACCTAAATTGCTTCCTGACGTCTGGAACACATAATATGACCTGCTTTTTGATGGGAGAAGACATGAGGTCTGTGATGTCATGCGTTGACTCTCGTTTCAGACAGAACGAGGCGATCAAGAGCATGGAATGCGACCTTGTAATGAGCCCGACTCGACCCTTGATAGTGCCACTCAAACCCAGCATGGAGAAGAAGAAGGTAAACCCGTGCGGCAAAGATTGTAGCGCCTGCGCCTTCTACACGAGCGAGAGATGCCTAGGCTGTCCGTCTTCAATCTATTACAAAGGAAAGATACTGTAAGAAAACACCTTATCATTTTATTCGTCTTTTTAATGCAGGACTATCTGGCACGTTTCAGTGCTTTTTGAACTTCTTCCCGTATTATGTAACCTGCCATATGAAGGATTGGTTCCTTTCCCTCGGGGTCTATTGCCATCGTCGCCGTGCATGGATAACTGTGGTGAGCTTTTGCCACGGCGTCGTGCAGTGTCTCGGTTTTCGTTTCAATGCCCAAGAGTCTTTTTGTGATGTACCACGTGGAGCCGCATGGTGCACTCCGTTTCACTGTTGTGCACTCTATGAATTTGGAGCCTCTATTGTCCATGGTTGAGATTTCTAGTGAGGGCCTTCCGACTTTGAGCTCAGTGACGAATCTTGAAATCGTAGGCTTGTCTTTTGACGGTTCGAGTGAACAGAAAGGTTTCGGAAATGCGCTTTCTAAGCCTAGTTCCCTACATTCTTCTTCAAGCTGCTTCGTTAGGCCCAAGGGAACCTCAGCGAAGTCTTCTATGGGTACGATCAATCCTTTTGCTCCTGCCTTCTCTATACGGTTTGGAAGCTCGAGCAGTAGGTCCTTATGCAAACCCGAGGCTATGCATAAATCAGCCTTAGGAATGCTCTTCGGAACGTACTTTGCCGGCTCGTCTATGAATGCTGGAAGTTCAGTGGGACTTGGAAGTTCTATAGCTGCCCGGACATTGCGAACGCACGTGTACACGCCGTATTTGCAGGAGTCACAGTAGAGCCCACAGGACTTGCAGTAGCTCGGGTCATTTATCAGGTTCCTTATCACCCGTTCTGCAAATTCTCCACTGTAAATGAAAACTAGTTCCAATGGCACTTCGTCAGAGCGGTCGCGTCTTCTGGGCGATAGGGCTGTTTCAGGTGTCTCCATTAGTGTTGCCGCTTTAATCATCTGCGTAGAGGAAAGTTGAAATTAAGCATTTCTTTGCGGATCTACTATTACGTCAAGAGATAGATGGTTTCCAATGATTGGCGTTTTAGTCACGACTAACCAAAAGGCTGATATGAATTGTAAGGATATTGAACTTGCATCCTGGATTTGTTTGCATAAGTGATGTTTAGTATGACAGAAAGAAAATTAACGATGTCGTACTTTGTTTTGTTGTATTGTGGCTTGATGCTTATAGTATTCGGAGTTTGGTTGCTGCTTTTTCAGTATGGCGATCCAGGTCTGGAGGGATTCAAGGCGGCAGGGACTCTCGGAGATGCACTACTTATCGTCGGAATACTGACCTGTATCGCTTCTACACTTTTGATTGAAAGAAAATGGTCATCAACAAAAGGATAAGCCACAAAAATGGTTGCAAAGAATCAAAGACCATTGCTGAGACTTATTGTCTGTAAGGTTTATGGGTTCTGTCAACTCTTAGGGTCTTGTATAGCGCGCATGCGGGTTCCTAAGTCCGTGTTTCGGTCGTAATAGGCGAGTCGCGTATCTCTTTCTTCAGGGGGTAATCTACGAAGCGCACGCCTTTTTTTTCTCGAGTATCTATAAACCCTCTTCGTAAGCTTAGATTAGTTAGAATACCAGTTTCAGGGTCATGGAGAGAGTCGCGTTTGCGGTAGTGCGCTAACAATATCCTTCCACTTGAGCGTGTTCTGATTCTGAACTTTGACGTAGCACGAAAAGTATAAGTTGAGTCAACTTACACTGCTACTGCTAGGGAGGCATTGGCGATGAAACGTAGTATTAAGATCGCGTCGATTGTCTTGGCAGTTATTTTCGCGCTTACGATTGGAATCGTCTTGTACGATGCTGGGGCGTTTGTTTCTACTGAACGATTACAGACAGAAGGGTTCAAAGAACTGGCTATTGACTCTGAGACCCACATCGCCAGCTTTTACAGCGACAAGGTTGAGGTAGCAGATGTTAGCGTAGATGTTGGCCTTGTCATGCCTCAGCAAGGCCTTGCTTACATGCAGTTTTATATTGGGCATGAGGTCGGGATGCTTGATTCGCTTTATCTCGAGTTTACGCCAACGGGTGCTCCTATCCAAGTATACCTGGAAAAGCCTGGGGCTCAGCTTTGGCCACCCATGGTTTTTCAGACTAGTAGCGACGGCATAAGCACAATCGTGGGAGTTGATGATTTAGGGCTTCTTGGAACGGGAACTATACCTCTCAATTTCTATCTGGGGTCTTACCAGACAAATGAAAGTTTTTGGTTTGAAGTGAATTTCACGATGCACGCAACTGGTTCCTTATTGACCCGCCAAGTGGGATCAGCGCAGATAGAGCTTCCAATCGCGTTTGCAAACGCCACCTGATCTTTCCATTATACATACACGGGGTTCTATCCTGTTATTAGTCCACCGAAAAATCCTGCTATGGCAGATATGATTGCTCCCACGAAGGAGAAGATGAAGGTTACTATTCCCAGGGCCAGACCTGCTAGTATGCCGATGAATCCGCCTAGAATTCCGCCTATTACCCCGCCTAATAACGCAAAACCTAAGACTGCGAGTATCGTGATCACGATCGCACTGAATATTCCTGCAAGGAACCCGGCTAAGGCGCCCCTTCCCATGCCTCCAGCTATGAGTCCAGCCACGAACCCGCCGATCAGATTGCCAATCAAGGGAACGCTGACATTTGCGATGATCGGAAACATCGACTTCCCTACTATGGGAAACGCCCAACCAACCAACGCTGTGACAAGGAAGCCCACGAATGCGCCGAGGACTATGCTTCCCAAATTTTCACCTGGCACTGCTTAGATCGAGGCATTCCGCATAAAAGACTTGTCACTCTGCTGTCGCGTCCCAAAATCTTCGATTGATGCTCAGACTATCAAGGTTTGCCTGGATGCTTTCCTTGTTCGAACGACGCGAAAGCTGCCGTCCGTTTGGTCTCCATTTCCTTCGGGCTCATCTTTATCCGTCTTGAGATTGACCAATGGTGACCGAAGGGGTCGGTCAATTGTCCATAGCGCTCTCCCCAGAACTGATCTTCCATGGGCATCGTCATTTTTGCTCCTGACGAAAGTGCCCGTTCCCATAGTTTTTCTGCATCTTTTGAATAGACGTGAAGTGTCACTGTGCTTGCTCCAATCGACGCGGGTGATTTGACATCGGAACCTGGAAACTCTTCTGACAACATCACGATGGAATCACCAATTTTGATTTGCGCATTGAGAATCCTTCCATCCGGCAACATGTTTCGACTAAGCTCCTTCGCTCCAAAGGCCTTTTTGTAGAACTCAATAGCCTCTGCTGCTCCCTTGATCACGAGATACGGGGTGACCGTACAAAACCCAGAAGGAACTGGCGTAATCGGCTTGGACTTACTCATAAGAATCGCCAAGTCTACAGTGGAAAATATCGGTTCATAAGATTTTGGGTCTGTCCAATTCAGTTATTTGGCTGTCCCTAACTAGACCCCATCGCGGGTGTCAGCGACCTGTATGAGGATGCTAACGCAAACTGCTTAAGAAAGAGGCGCATGCGCACGCGGGCACTCAACGCATGCTTTTGCTGTAGCCCTGCAGTAACACACATATAACTAGTACTAGGCCATTCTGTTAACCAAAACTAAGGTGGAAAGAATGGACCACACAGTCGTTCATTTCGAAATTCCGGCAAACGACACTGAGAAACTGAAGAAGTTCTATTCTGGGGTCTTCGGATGGAAAATCGAAGAAGGCGGCGAGGACATGAGCGGACCGATGGAATACTGGCTTCTCGGCACTGTACCAACGGACAAACAGATGAGACCCTTGCGACCAGGAGTCAACGGTGGCCTGTACAAGAAGACGAACAAAGAGATGAAGCCCGTCGTCTACATCTCAGTCGAGTCGGCCGACGAATTCATCGGAAAAATCAAGAAGCTCGGCGGAAAGATCATAGTTCCGAAGCAAGAAGTCCCACAAGTAGGCTGGACAGCAATAGCCGCGGACCCGGAAGGAAACCAATTCGCAATTCTGCAGCCAATGAATCCGTAACTACACCATTTTCCTTCTTCTTTTTTGTGAAAGTAAGAAAACATGTAATCTGCAGATGCACAGGATGATGAGTCAGTCAGGGCTCTAAATCGGATTCTGTTAACTCTCAGGGGTATTGGAAAATGTTAAATACAACTTTTGAGTGAACAACCGATTGAAGGAGAAAGAAAAATGAAGAAGATTCTGCATATAAACTTTAAGTTCAAGGTGACAAGATCGGAGCTTGAGAAAGCCTTTCTACAGGTTGCCCCTAGATTTAGTCCTAGTGGCGATGTCAAGGGACTTCTATGGAAGATCTGGTGCGTGAATGAGGCTGAAAAATCAGCAGCTGGAATCTACCTGTTTAAAGACGAAGCCTCAGTAGAGACGTTCCTAAAAGGAGATATCGTTGCAGGAATAAAAAGCAATCCAGCCCTAAGTAATATGGAAGCAAAAGTATTCGACATACTACTTGAACTCACAAAGATTTCTCGTGGTCCTGTAGACTGACATAACTCTAAGAAACAACATCCTTCCTTTTTTCATAGCAAGTCTTTGTTCTTCCATTTTGAGTTGTGCTAGTAATTCAGGAAAATCTTCCGTCATTCAAGTCCCTGAGAGTTAACAGAACCCTAAATCGGATAAGATTTGAATTACGAGAACAGTAGATTGATGCTTAGTCTTCGGTCTAGCTTGCGGTTCAGCGCGTTATCCCGTGCCTAGCAAAGTGGTTGGAGAAATGCATTCGTCTGGATCTGCTCTTATCGTTTTTTCAATGCTTTAGTAAGGCGCAGATCAGGTTTGAACCTAGTACTGCATGGGTGTCCCTCTGCCCTAAGTATTTGTGGCTCGTTCAGGGTTGCGACGATAGACCAAATGGTTCCCAACCTTATTTTTTGCTGGTGTGAACACACGTACCCTGTGTGGTTTGCCAGAATTCTCTGCGCGTCACTTATGTTGATGCTGTCTTTCTGTTGCTTGATTGCAACGCAAATCGACGCGTATCTTGGTAGTGTGTCCCAATTTGATTTCTGTCGTTCTTGCTGGTTTTCCATGCCTTGCATTTCTGGGTGTACGAAATGGTTTGTGCAGACTATGAAGTTGCTGTCTTCTTCAGGTTGCCTGACTCTGTTTTTGTCTGGGGAAGTTTCAACCACTGCTAGTTTTGCATTTTTGTCTGCGAGAAGATAATTGCATGCCCCTGATCCATGCGCGGCCATGAGCAATTTCTCGGCTTCATCTGTGGTACTACATTTGTCGAGAACACATCTCAATGCAAGACAGAAGCTTATCCCCGGTTTGATCACATTTCCTTCTACACCCGTCATAGCCACAGCCAAGCCTTTTTCGTTGATGCCATCTTCTCTTCCGATGAATACGTCCGAGTGGCCCAGGCTCCAATAGCCTTCCGTGGGACATGTCAAGTAGCCTTCCGAATATTTCTTGAAACTGTAGAAAAAGTCATAGTTGCGCCCAAAAACCACGTCAGAGGCATTTGAAGCCGCGAACACGCTGCACTCGGGTACAGGTTTGAAGGCGCCTATGCCAAACATGAATGTCGAGGCTTGCTCATAGGAGCCGTGGCAGGCATCAGCGAAACCCTTGATTTCTTCCAGTATGTCTGGAAAAACACGCTTAACCTCGTTTTCGCTTTTTCTCCCAAATTCCAGTTTCTCGTCAGTCTGGACTGGGATTTTGTAGCCATGCTTATACAGGACGGCTCCATATCGATGTCCCATCTCATAATAATCGCCTCTGACAACAGGATGATACACTCATATCACTCTCCTGAGTCTATGATTGCATTCATCAGGATAATCATTTCCGAAGCTTGCGGCAACTTTAATTTCTTTTCAGAATCTTTTTGTTCTGGTGAGCAAACTTATTTGCCCAACAGCAACATGATGAGTGGTCGTGACGTTTGAAATGAAGAGCGTTGAGAAGACCGAGAGAGTATTGAAGGCTTTTGCAGACAAATCTCGGCTGCAAATACTCGAATGCATACAGAACGGGGTTTCCAATCCGGGCGAGATAGCTAAGAAACTGGACAGGCACAGGTCAACTATTGAAAAGCATCTCAGGGCGCTTCGGGCAGCGAAAATTGTGGAGAAAGTTCCTTCACTATCGAAGACTGGCCAGCTTTCAATTCGGTACAAGATAACAGACGATGCGAACACGCTTTTCATTGCAATTCGCGAAGCATGCGACAGATTCTGAGGGACTTTGCCCGACGTTTGAGCCAACGCATCCTTATTTTCTTTTTCAAGTTCGAACAACTGCACATAGCCATGAGAAGCACCACAACGCTATGACGTGTGAACTGAGAAGACGGAAACCAAGCGCTTTCAAAAGGATAAATCTGCGACATTGTGATCCCGGCGCAAAACCTTAGAAGCACTAGTAAACTTAATCAACATGGCTCGTTGGGAGGATATATTTATGGCTCCTAAGAAGGCCGAGGCCCCTTCAAAAGTCCAAGTTGACATGGAGAAATGTCTCAGGGTTTCTAAAAAGATAATGGACCTACTGCGAAAGAGGACTAAGAGCGCGGCAGAGGCATATTTTGCAGTTCGCCTCGTCGGCATTTTTCTCGAAGAGAAGCTGGGGTTTGACATGACACAAGAGCAGGAAGAAGAGCTTCGGAAACTCTGGAACAAGGCGGGACCGGCTCCGGACAAAGGTTTCTGATTCCCGATGCGAGTGGAATTGAGAGAGCTCGGTTTCGTGACCTTGAGCAAGTGGAAACTCATTTGAGCGAGTTTCGGTCATTCGACAGACATAACAGAGAATTTCAATTGCGTAACGTGCCTGTTTGCTTTTAGGCCGTCGATCATGTCTTTCAAGCGTTTGGACGGACCTTTGACTACCATGACTTCCAAGCAGCTTTTTTCTGTCAAGTGGGTGTGAAGATAGGTGGTCATCACATCCCCAAATTCGTGTTGCAACTGGGTCAATTCCTCGTTCTTGTCCCTCTTCTCATACAATGCAGTTATGGTGGCAACGATGTTTCCCTTCATGTTTTCAAGCTCTTTGTATTCGGAGATGTACTTTCGCAGAGCTTGTCTCACCACTTCGGATCTGCTGGCGTACCACTCTTCGCCCAAGATCCTATCCAATTCATTCCGGAGTTCATCAGGAATGGACAGGCTAATGATCACCATGCTCAGTCACCTTTGTCCATGAACTGATTGCTCAGGAGATTATAAAAACACACTTGTCAGATAACCGAAACAGCGTTTAAACTTGATCCCGGACAAAGATGAGCGCGAAGGCCACTACAGCAGACTTGAGTGATTAGGACACGCGTTCTTCATTTTGATCTCCATTTAAAGAGCACGCTTGCCACGAAAATTGCCATCCCCGAGAAGACGACCATGGGTCCGGATAGGACGTTCAGATAGTTTGCTAACAGAACCCCTGATGATGCGCTGACGGCGCCGAATACCGAGCTCATCAACGCGTACCTGAGTAGGTTAGGGCTCACGTTCTTCGCTGATGCCGCTGGAACCGCGACCAAGAAGCCGACGAGCAGGCCTCCGACGATTTTTATGCCTATTGCGACCACCATCGAGACTAGCAGCAAGTACAGGAGATCTGTCTTGGAGACGCTGATTCCCTTTGAAACCGCCAGGTCCTCCGAAATCATTGCGAGCACAAGCCTCTGATAAATCATTCTCGTAAGAACAATCGCCACAACCGAAATGACTACGGCTATTATCGTATCCAAGAGAGTAACGCTGGTTATGTCGCCGAAGAGAGATTCCAGTAGTTCAAGCCTGTCGTGTATCAGATATATCCCTATGGCCAAGGCTAAGGTGAAAATTGCTCCAACTATAGTCTCGAACGATAACTTGGTGACTCTTCCCAAGTGCCAGATGATGATTGCAGAAACGAAGAGGACCCCGAATGCCCCAAGGAATGCGGGGAACTGCAACAGGATTCCTAGTGCAAGTCCCAGCAAAGCAACATGCGACATTGCATCGCCGACGAGCGCCATCTTCTTCAAGACCATGAGGGAGCCGAGATAGCCGGCTGAAACCCCCACTCCGACTCCGATGAGCAGACTATAGACGAGCGTCTCTAACGTGAGATATCGCCTCTATCTTTGCGGTGCTCCGACGCAGACCATCTCGCCGTAAACTGTTCTCTGGACGGTCGGATTCATGATTTCTTTCGATTCCCCAAAAAAAGTCACACACTTGTTTAAAGCCAGTAAATTGTCTGAATACTCGTTAACGATGTGCACGTCATGCGTTATCAGGAGTATAGTTATTTTCTTCTTCTTTTTCAATTCGTTGAGCATGACCAGAATAGGCTCTTCACCGCCGACGTCCACGCCGGTCGTAGGCTCATCCAAAAGCAACACGTTTGGGCTGTCGATCAAAGCCCAAGCAATCAACACCCTCCTCAACTGTCCGCCGGACAGAATGCCTAAGCGCTTCTGCGACACACTTTTCTCGTCGAGTCTGACGGCTTCAAGGCAGCTTGCAACGTTTATCCCGTTCCTAAACGACAAGAACTCTTTCACGGAAAGGGGGATGTCACTCACGGCAATGTTTTGAGGAACATAACCTATCTTCACTTTCTCTCCCCATTCAATCTTCCCTTCATGAGGGACCAGATTCAAGAGTGTCCTGAACAGCATCGTTTTCCCCGCACCGTTCGGCCCGAGCACGGCCAAGGTCGTTCCAGTCTTTACTTTAAAGCTCACGTTCTCGAGAATCGTCTGATTCTGAAGCCTTACGGTCAGGTTCGACACACTCAGTATGTAGCCATCAGCATTTTCCATGATCAACAAACTCGTTTCAAAACAGGTTGAGGCTCAGGATATTATTAATCTTTCGATGTTTTTTAATAACGCCCTCATTGAGTCTCTGCAATTATCCATCAGTCAGCTCACGAGTTGATCTATTCAATCTTGTTAGCGCCCGCCTGAAAGCAAACAAGCCGGTCAAACAGATAAAATTCTCTGTCACGGCGACCAAGGAGAACCGACTGGTTTAGGTCAAAGAAACACGTATTTCTTGGCGCGCTACTCTGATTACTCAATCTTCAGAGAACGAGTGATTTCATACTATTTACGAAAGCGCGTGCTAAGCGACTTTTTGGTTATTGGAAAAGAGGGGGAAATGAGATGTTCCTTTGCCAATGGACTACAGTATTATTCCGCGCTGGCGAACATAGATTGCAGTGACAGTCCAATCTTGAGCCAGGTATACGCTTCGGGGGTTTGCTGTTGAGCCGTCAGACCAACGCGTGAAAAGGTACACGTAGTAGTAATCGCCTCCTCCTCCAGGTATGAGGAATCCAAAGTCGGCAGTCACGTTATTCAAGCCAGTGTGCACGATGACAGTTTTTGGAGAGTTCTTAAACACTGTGTAGGTCTGCCCATCTATGGTAATATTGACTCCCTCGGGTGGAGATGCGCTGACTCCGACAGTTAAGTGGACTTGCAGGTTGACGGACAAGCTGAGGGCATACTGCCCATATGTGTAGTCATTGAGAAGTATGGCAATGGTCCAAGTTCCGCTGACAGTAGCATTCATGTCAATGGGACTTGTGAAAATCGGCGTGTAGCCTGGGCTGCCATCGGGCTTGTACAGTATCAAGCCGCAGTTGAAGTTTGTGAGCGGTGTCAATGCCACATGAATCCAGTCTCCAGCTGATACTGTGAAGTTGTAGTAATCTGCTCCATCGCTGATGTTGTAGTACAGCGTGCCCGTAGAAGAGAAGGGTGTGCCATTATACGAGTTCTGGTTAAGGACATAAGCAGTTGTGAACGTGTTTCCAGCATCTCCTCCGTTGCCTCCATCGTTCTGGCTCATGTTAAGGTTGAATGTTGGGGAATAGCCGCTTGAATTTCCGTACTGGTCGGTTGCCTGCACGCTAACGGCGTATTGGCTTGGTTGCGACCAGAAATGGGCCACTGTCACATTCTGGCCCGATGCGTACAAACCGGTGGCGTTGTTGGTGCCATCTCCCCAGTAGAATGTGTAAGAAATGTTGTCACCTTCGGGGTCAGTCGTTGAGGCGGTGAAATAATAGGGGGTGTACACGTACCACGGGCCGGATGGACCGGATGGGGCCGATGGGGTTATCGGTGGAAAGTTCAACGGGGCTATGTTTAAAGTATAGTTTCCTGGAGCGACGGAATTCCTGTACACTTCAATACAATAGTTGCCTGGCACAGTCACAGTGTAGGTGAAGTTGTTAGGGCCTATGCCTGGCGGTTGAAGGGCACTAGAGCTGCCAGGCCCATAGAGCATAGTGAGCCAGTAGGAGTCGTCGGTTGTCAAGATTATGCTTATTGTATGGTTGAAGTAGCCACTAACATTGTAATAACATCCGTAATTGGTTCCGTTTGGGAGAGTGCCATTGTATGTTCCGCCTCCGATCGGGACGAGAATAGGATTACTCGGCGATTCGCCTTGTGCTTGCACAGCGACAACGATCATTGCAGACATCAGTGTTGCAATTATCGCCAGCGTCACAAATTTGGTTTTTCTCATTTTTTACTCCTCCAGGTCATATCTGGTTGAATTCAATTTAAATCTTGGCAACACGCTGCTGTATATTCCAGGATAACACGCACGCTTAATTTCAACTTTTCTTTTCCTTGATGGTGCTTTTGTTAGCGCGCGCTAACTCGATGGTTCGACCTTCGACTTGGACTCTGCGCGGCAGAAGGGAAGGGTTATATGGCTGGATCATCCAACCATACCATATGCGAAAACTCGGCGTTCGTCATCTTACGCTCTTCGTCGTTCTGACTGCCCTCTGCACTTGTATACAGTTGACGCCGCGCCCACCGAACGTTGAATTTACGTCTTTGATTACCTTCTTGACGGGGGCTGTTTTGGGAGTTTCTTTCGGCGCTGGGCTCGGAAGTCTAGTGATGTTCGTTAACGGCTTTCTCTCGCCTTCGGGATTTGCTGGGCTTCTTTTGCCATTTCAAATGCTTGGAATGGCATTGGTCGGCGTGGGCGGTGGCCTATATGGGCGTTCAAGAAGCGGCTCTTATGATTCGGCTTCGCATGTTGAAACAGCGGTTCTAGGAGCCTCTCTCACCTTAAGTTTTGACGTTTTGACGAATTTGGGGTGGGCCGTCCCTCTGATGTTGGCGGGTCAACCTGTTTTCTTGGCCGTTGTCAGCGTGCTTGTGACTGGTGCTGTTCCATCTTTAGTGCACGTTGTTTCTAACACTGCCTTCTTTGGGGCCGCTTTCGTCCCAGCCACGAATGCTGTGCAGAAACTTCTTGGAGGTGGACAGATTTGGAAAAAAGACTCTTCACATATGTGACTTTGGCTCTTCTGGTTTGGGGAATTCTTGGCACTGCTACGGCTGGTTACTATCTAACGCAGTACACGACTTACAGAAGCGAATACAAGAACCTCCTGAGCGATTTGAACGTGCTTTCCACCGCGCTAGGTAACTTCTCAGACGTAATGAATACTCTTTCTTTGCGGGCAAACATCCTTGTGAGCTACGGTAACGGAACAAGAACATGGTTCAACGACACTGCCTTGCCTATTGGTTCAACGGCCTTCACAGCAATACTCGCAATTTCGAACGTGAAGTACAAAGAAGGAAGCGGAGGAGTCTCGGGAATACTAGTCACATCCATAAACGGCGTCGCGGGCGATTCCACGCGCGGATGGTTCTGGTGGTATGAAGCTACCGAAAACTCAACATGGTCATTTCCGAGTTACTCTTGCGATCAATACATACTGCATCGAGGGGCCACTATAGCCTTTTCTTACGAGAGCTACATTACGTGGCCGCCACCCTCGCCTTAATAAAAGACCCTCTCGCTTCGAAACATCATCTTTGCTTCCTTTTTCATATAGCGCTCGCCTAGACACTTTAAAAGTGAAAGCTGCAATTATGAGTCCGAAGTTTAAATAGATCAATTTGTCAAGGGAAATCATGCGAGGTGAATTCACGTGGACTGCCTTGAGACTGTTAGCAAAGTTGCAGAGAAAATAGCGCCTGGCCGCTTGCCTTCGTTTGCTGAGGCTCATGTCATCAAGGCTTTGGAACAGATCAGTCTACAAAAAAGCGTCGGTCGATTAAAACTCTCGGAAGATCTACATTTGGGAGAAGGTGAGGTCAGGACTCTTGTTAAGCATCTGAAGAATGAAGGGCTGATTGAAGTTTCAAAAACTGGAATCTCATTATCTGCAAACGGAAAAAGATTGCTTTCCAGCCTGAGAACCGTCGTTAGTGAACCAGTAGACATTCCTTCTACGCCTCTGACAGTCGGACCCTTCAACGTTGCCGTTAGAATAGCAGGAATGAAGGATTTCATAAAAAAGGGACTAGAACAGAGAGACGCCGCCATAAAGGCCGGAGCAAAAGGAGCCACAACTCTAGTTTTCACTGGCCACAGATTGATAATGCCAGGCACGGAGGAAGACGTGTCAAAGAACGATCCATCGATCCTTGCTTCGCTGTCAGAACTGAGCCTGAAAGAAGGCGACGTCATAATAATCGGAAGCGCCGAAGAAAAAATAAAAGCAGAACTCGGAGCAAAAACAGCGGCCCTCGAACTACTCAAACTCAAACATTGATTTAGTCACGAAAAAAAGTCAATTTCCAAACTTGATTTATAGCAAGCGCGCGTGGCCTCGCGCACTCAGCATTTGGAAAATGGTTGCGCATGCTATGAAGTCAGAGAGGGGTAGGCATAGGTATGCCGTTTCTTGCTTCCTCAGCTAATGGGAGCGCTTGTTTCAGTTCTCTGAAGTACTTGAGCACGGTTATGCCTCTTGGAGTTATGGCGAATACTGTTCTGCTTTTTCCAACGGTCCTTTCCTCAATCAGGTTTTGCTTAGTCAGAAAGCCCAAGTATTCTTTCAGCACGCTACAGTTAACGTTAGCTTTGTACATTATATGCGTCAGTTTTAATGGTCCACGACGGGATAGCACTTGGAGTATGTCTACATACATCTCGAGTTTGGAACGTCTCATAATTCAACCCTTCGCGTATGTACCCTCCACCAGTTGGAACAAGGGGTATAAACCGTTTATGAATTAGAAACTATGATCCATATCCACATATTGACGCACCAACAGAAGTTTTCGTCGCATCTTTGCAACATGTTTCTGTTCATATTGAACCCTTGGACAACCTGAACTTGGAATAGTTATTGCAAATATGTATTTCGAAACCGTATTTTGAAAGCGTGTGCTTCATTCACACACTCACTCCGTGTGCGTGTGCGTGATGGTATAGGTGTACGTAGGTATAGGTAGGTGTAGAAGGAGTGGTAGTAGAAGTGGTGGAGGTAGTCAGTGGTAGTGTGGTTGGTTGGATTAAACTTTACCCCCCAAACCCAAACCCACTTCTTCCAAACACCCTCTTACTCTTACTCTCTCTCTACACCTATAATCTCTCTCTAACAATTACACTCTCTCTCTATTACACAGACACACACAGACAGAAAAAGACAGAAAACAATAGCGCGCGCGGTATAAGCCCTCAGACCTACATTGTTTTAGGTGAAGAGAGCGCGCTTTCCCTCCAATTTGCGCAACGCTTAAGTTGCGTGCGCTCAAAACTATCTTGAACTACTTGCGGGAGTATTTTGAATATCATGCAACACACTGAAGAGACTTTTGAAGGAAAGAATGGTATCAAGTTGTTCAGCCAGAGTTGGACTCCAGACGGCAAGAAGAAAGCAACGCTGATAATTGTTGCCACGTTACATGACCACAGTGGTAGGTACGCATGGATGGCGAAAGAACTTGCAAGACAGGGTTACGCCGTCTATGGATTCGACCCAAGGGGTATCGGGAAGTCTGAAGGAAAGCCACAGTGGGTCGAATCGTTTAACGATTATCTGGAAGACCTCGATAGGTTCGTAAAACTCGTGCAAAGCAAAGAAACAAGCATACCACTTTTCATCTTCGGCTGGTGCATGAGCGGAAATATCGTAGCCTCTTATGCACTTGGCAACAAAACTGGAATCACTGGCGTAATTCTAAGCTCGCCAAGCCTAAAGTATCACAATAATACAACAGCAAGCATTATCAAGTTTTTTGGGACCGTCTTACCAAATCTGGGCATACCACATCCACCTTACAAGTATTTTTCAAGAGACACAAAAGCAGTAGCTGAAGTGGAAAACGACCCTCTCATCTCGAAAAAACGTGTTCCTGCCAAGACGCTACTGGGGATTGTACGGACACGTGAAAAGCTCTTGGCAGAAGCTGAGAAGTTTGATATTCCGCTCCTTCTGATGCAGGGAACTGCCGATAAGATTGTAGACCCCGAAGGGACTAGATTGTTCTATGAACACGCTGGTTCGGCTGACAAGACCTTGAAGCTCTATGAAGGCTTCTATCACGCCCTTTTCCTTGAACCAGAAAAGCAAACCGTCTTGAACGATATGTCGGAGTGGCTCAAAAAACATTCGTAAACCTGCTTCCTAGCGCGCACGGAGAAGCAGACAAATCAATGGTCAAATCTACGACAAACGTTTCGAAACCTATTGAGAACCATCCTTTTTTCTTCTATAGAAACTTGTAAAGACTCTCACCAGTGATTCTTGCGAACCAGTTGAGAACGTTGAGAGTGTCGATGACGTAGATTTTGTCATGGAATTTGTCCCAGAGGTCACCCCCAACCAGATTGACACCCGTCGGCGGCAACTCTAGTCGCCCTATACCTTGATGGACAAAATAGCTTCTGAACCTTGAATAGATGTAATCAAGGGCTTCCTCAAAAGAGGCATCGCCATATGATGATGCACCCAGATAGCATTTGACAGGAGGAGTCCTCAAGCTTGAAGGGCAATAATCCACGTAGAACTTTTGAAATTGAAGTGCGAACCCTTTGAACTATCGACTTTGATGACTTCGGCACATGAGCAGAGAAGCACCATTGCTACATTTGGTCCACAATCCTTACACTTCAACGCTTGTTGAAAAAGAAGACCCGCTCTCACGAATTTCCATTTCTTTTTGGTGCTTAAGGCTTCAACTTTAGTTTTGAAGTCTTCAAATGTTAAGCGGTCCTTGAAAATCTCATATGTTTGCTCTACAGGTTCAGTTTCGCCGAACAAATGAATCGCCCCCTTCTTGGCGTATCAGCATTTGTATTTATTAATTTTAACCAGCCCTTTCTGGTCACGCGGACTAGTGGCGTTGCATTTTGGGGTAGAGTTCTATCCCCAAACCCAAGTCAGGTCTACGTTCAATAGCGCGCGCTCTGGTCTTGCTTGCCGTATCGGTACACGATTCGCGAGCGCTATAGGCGAGTTTTTTTAGGAGAAATAAGCATAGGAGGAAATGGGGAAACATGAAAGATTCGAAAGAAGGTGCAAAAGTGCCTGCAGCCCAACCGACCATGATTATAAGACAGATGCAGAAGAAAGACTACGAATCGATCAAGAGACTATTCGATGAAGCCTATGATGAATATCTCGAATTTCTCCAGGTGAATGTTCCGCAAAGATACACCCGAGAGAGACGAGAAAGGAAAGCAGTGGCTCAAGAATCCTTCGACTTCTTCCTCAAGACCGAAAGCAGTTTCGTCGTAGAGAAAAAACGCGAGGTCATCGGTTATGTTATTAGCCAAACGATCTCTGGCCTGCATGGGATAAACAATGTGCTGGTGGTTGAATACATTGTTGTTAGGGCAGAACACAGGAGACGAGGAGTGGCCACAGCTTTGTTCCAGAAGCTAATAGACTTCGCAGAACGCCATCACATGGAGCAGATTTACGAAACGATTAATCCAGATAATGAGGCCTCCATAAAGCTCGCTCAGAAAGTGGGCTTCAACGTTGAAGATTGGAAAATCGCTGTCCTGAATTTGAGGTGACCAGTCACGTCGCGTGAAGACAAGCGCGCGTTACGAGAACTTGAGAATGTACCGAACAATCATTTTATAGGATACCGTGCCTATCGTTTACTTTGAAGTCATTTGTGGAGGGGTCTGAATGGGAAATGTCAGAGAATTTGGGAACGAGTTTTGCAGGTTGGGTGTCCTCCCGAGACTTGCCTGCGATGACTGAACTCTGCAGACGTTTTAATCGAGGCAGGATCTACGAAATATTCGGAGAGTATTGTGGTCTAACTTCCCATATTCTAAGGGAAAAAGACGCCCATTGTTGGCTTAATTATGAAAACGGTAGACTTAAGGGGTTTGCTCTGGGCAGAAATAGAAAAAGGTCTTTGCGAATGTGTGATACTTTTGTCTTTGAGGAGATATGGGGACAGTTCGATGGAATCTCGACCGAACTCGGCCAGCTAAATCGAAATGACATAAAGAGAGTGAATCGATTTAAGGAACTGATCGCTTCGTTAGAAAGGTTCCCCATCGTATTACGCGCATCTGTCGACAATCGTTTTGCGCATTTGATAGTACGGTCATTGAAAGCCAATTGGGTGAACGGGTTGATCCTAGCAGAGAAAACTATGAATAGGAAGGTTAGATTTTCAGCCCCAACTGGGTATAAGTTTAGAATGTTTGAAGGCGGCGACGAGTACTACATGTCAAGAATCCATAGAAGGGCGTTTGAAGAAGACCTTTCTCCTGAAGATTACAAGTCCTGGGCAACAAAAGCAAACTGCCACACTGTTGTGGCTACAGAGCATCGGAATCCAGTCGGTTTCATTATTGCTGAAAAGAGACGATACGGTTCTATCGGAGATTTCAATATAGCGGTTCAACCTGTCCATCAGCGCAAGGGAATCGGCTCAGCCTTGCTCAGAGCAGCCTTCAATATTTTTGTAGAGGTAAAAGTGAAGAGAGTGATTGCAGACTACTGGACCCTCAATACCGCTGCTCATTATCTTTATCAAAAACACGGGTTTGAGCCAAAGCGAATCTACAACTATTTCCTGTATGACCAGTGTGGGCGCGCGCTAATCAAGATTTCTGCCCTTAGAGGTCTAGCAAGCGCGCGCTAACTGATAGAAACATGCGCCCCATATTTGTTGAATATCAGACGCTAAAAGGTAATGCATTTACAATATCATTAATAAATCTAACGTCACCCCTTCGCATTTAAGGTCACACTTTCGTGGCATCTGGAAAAACAGAGAGAAAGAGCGCGCTTAAAATCTTATATCTGCACAGCGCCAAACCAAACAGGGTCTGAAGATGAAATCCAAACGTGCCCTGTTTTTGATTCTAGTGCTTGTAACCTCGACATTAGCAACTCAAGCCATTTCACTTGCTCACGCTCAAGCGGGTGCGGTTACGCTCAACCCAAAAGATAACACTTATGTTGATTCCCTTAACCCAGACTTAAACTATGGAGGGCAAAACTATCTTGAAATTTCAAATTGGAATTTTCTCTCTGATACGTATGAAGATATAGTGTGGTTGAAATTCGATTTGTCTACCGTTCCAGACGGAGCAGTCGTTGATATGGCTACTCTTCAGCTATATACATCCATGGTTGATGAAACGTTCAATGTTCATGCCTACTCCTGCTCTAACAACTCTTGGACTGAGTTAACATTGACCTATTCTAATATGCCGAGTTACAACACTACTTCAATGGACTCAGTGCCTGTTGCAACTAATAATCAATGGTACAATTGGAGTGTAGTTGATGCTGTTAGAAATGCTTTGAATAATAATCCTAAATCGGTTACGATAGTCATGCAAGAACCAACTCGTCATAGTTCTTCCACAAGCGTTTGGTTCACGTCTAAAGAAAGCTCAACAGACTACGTTCCAAAACTAACTATTCATTGGAAAAGCGTTATGCCCGGGTTTCCCACATTCCTAGCGGGCGCGCTTCTGGTATCACTGTTTATTATAATAATATTAGTTGCATCCATTTACTACAGAAAAAAGCACATTTCTCAATCCAACCAACGAAGCAGGGACAAACGCACCTATGTGAAGTAGTAAGCGCACGCTATCATCTCCTATTATTTTCTTTAATCTCAATTACGGAGTGACATCGTGGACATTGTTTAGGTACTCCCTCACTCTTGAATTCTAGACTACATGATGGACATCTGTAGTTTCTACTTCTGATGTATCTTCTCTCACTCATCTTTTCTCACCTTCTTTTTCTACAAACTTAATGGTTGATTTTCCAAAATGACTTTGAGTTCTCTTGAATCATTCAACTAGACCGATCTTATTCAACTTCTGTAATAGAAGTATCGCTTGAAGCCTAGTCAAATGGTCATCATGATATCCATAAACTACCGCGCGCGCTTCCAATGAGAATTAATGTACGATAATTCAGACATCTGTGTCCCTCAAGTTAACACTATCCAATGAAAGAAACGTATAAGAGAAAGGAAGCATTTGAGGGTGGATTCGGTGAAAACAGTGCCCACATGTCCAAAATACGATGCGTTAGTTGATGATTACGCCGTTTTCTGCAACAAGTGTGGCAACGTTCTGAGACCGCAAGATCCCATTGCGTCCCCATCGCCCTCATCATCGCCAACAAAGGATAAGACAAGAACGTATGCCATCATAGGATTCATCAGTGCCATTCTCAGTTTGTTTACCGTCGTTGAGATATTTGGTCCGGCGGCGATAATTCTAGGAGCCTACACATGGAAAAATAGACAAGGAAAACTTGGGCCCATCGTTTTGATTCTCGGAATCATTTGTATGTACGTGGGATTTTACGAGGCCTATATTTAGGCGCGCGCTGTATTGTTGTCTTCTAGGTATAAGCTTCTAGATGGTTACCATAGCTTCTTTAGTGGCTTTAACGTTTCTTGCCCTTGGGAGGAAGTTGCTGTCTCAACTGTTTCTTTTTCGCTTCTTTATCCCGTTCTATCTTTTTCTGTTGTGCGATTTGAGTATTCTTTTGTTTACGTTTCATTACACTCGGCATAAATCTCAGCTACAAGTTAACGATAGATAATCAAGCTAGAACATATTTCTTTCGCATTAATGGAGGAAGCCAATAATATCCAAAGCTGACGCGTCTTTCTTTCATTTCATTAAAGAAGCCAACTTTATGGTAAAAAGAGAAAAAGAGTTTTGCAAAGCTCTTTCTTGGGGCTTAAGAAGTCTGTGTTTTGCTTTGCTTTTCCTTATGTTTCTTCCTTTTCTCGTCTCGCTCTTTCTTAGTTAACGGTTTTTCTTTTTTCGGCATTTATGTTCCCAGAAGGTATGATATGCGTAATAGTGCCTTAATAATTTTCAAAGTCTAGAAGAGGCTCGGCTTACAGGTTTTGGATCTTGGGGCTTCAAAACTTCGGCTTGATCATGCGCGCGCCAAGTCAACCCTTGTTTCTGAGCATATGCCCCTTATGTATGTTCATCCTATGGAATCTCAGTTCATCAGGCGTATAGAAACATTCGGGGCATAATCTACACTTAAGCGGTTCCCCTTTGTATATCAATCCCCATGGCGGCATTCTGTAACTCGACTTCAATATCTCAACTCGATGTTTTCACTGCAAAAACTGCTAATTACAATCTCCATTAACAAGCAACCCCGACACTATTAAACCAGTGCTTCATCTCCCCCAAAAACCACCTACCCATATTTCGAAACTCTGTTAAAAAACACCATGCAGTCTCAGCGCGCGCGGCCTGTGATTTATCTGCAAGTTGGCGCGGTTCAATCAGCTTCTCGCAAGTTATGTTCTAATGTTATTACCACTTTTCCTTTGGCGTGTCCTTCTTCAAAATACCGGAAGGCTTCAGGAACCTCATCTAACGGGTAACGTCTATCTATGACGGGCTTTATCTTGCCGGCTTCAAGAAGCTCTTTCACAAAAACCAAATCCTTCTGGTTTAGTTTCGCAATCCCCATGGAACCCGTTTTCTTACTTCCGGTCAGTGAAATCAATGGACCCAATAGCATAGCTTGGAATATTTGAGCCATGGAACCTCCGGTCGTGACACAGATTCCCTTGGGGCTTAATGCATGCCTATAATCTAGAATCGAATGATATCCGTTAGCGGCAATGATCAAGTCATAACGCTGTCCACTTTTGGTGAAATCTTCCTGGGTGTAGTCAATGACGCGGTCTGCCCCCATCGAGCGCGCATTGTCCAAATTCTTCGTGCTGCACACGGCTGTGACTTCGGCCCCGAACGATTTGGCAATCTGCACCGCAAACGCGCCCACACCACCAGACGCACCATTAATCAAGACCTTTTGTCCGGGCTGAACATGCCCTTTGCGAAGACCCTGCAGGGCAGTGATTGCCGCCAAAGGCACGGCCGCTGCTTCCTCGAATGTCACGTTGGTGGGTTTCAGAGTCAACAGATCTTCACGAGCGCATCCATACTCGGCAAAACTTCCTCGACAACCTCCGAACACTTCATCATCTGGCTGAAACTGCTTCACGTTTCTGCCAACCGCTTCAACCCGCCCCGCTATGTCAGTTCCGAGTATCTTGCGTTTTGGTTTTAGAAGTCCTCCTCCCATTAGGCGGATCAAAGATCCTCTTAGGAGATACAAGTCAGCTTTGTTTATGGATGCCGCATGGATTTTTACCAGTACTTCATTGTCCTTGGGAGTAGGTTTTTCTACATCTTTGAGTTCAAGAACATCCGGAGACCCGTATTTGGTGCGTACAATTGCTTTCATTTTCATATCTAGGAATAATCACTTTAAAGGTGATAATAACTTTGCGCGCGCGCTTTTGCATGCAAGCTCTTATAGTAAGCGACTTGGTAATGTTTTGTGAGGCCGAAACGTGTGAAGTTGAACTGGAAAAACGGAAAGATCGTGGGATACGTTTTGTTGGCCTTAGGCGTCGTTGTGATTTTCTTCGCGGTATTTGAGATGATATTTGTCTTCACGGGCATGAATGCTCCTCCGAAACTGTTCAGTTTTCAAGACATTTCCGCAAACGGTGCGCGGGTGATTTCAGGCCAAGACATGAACAAGGCTGCCGGTATGCTTGTTTGGTTCGTACTCATGGCTTTCATCATGTGGGCTGGTGGAAAAATCGGATCCTTAGGCGTAAACCTGCTGAGGGAGATTAAAGTCGAGATAAAAGGGGCTTTGAAGACGGTTGAAGAAAAAGAACCGGCAAAGACAGAACCAGCAAAGACAGAACCGAACAAATAGTCAATAAAGAACAATTCTGGTTAGCGTCCTTTTTTTGCCTTCAGTAGCGCGCGCGTTGACGCTTAGCCCGGGCTTTCTTTATTTCTTTGAAATTATGGTTGAGAGCTTAGGATTTTTCGTATATGTCGAGCGATTCTGTCGTAGGCCTCGAAGGCCTCACGGGTTGGAAACGCCTTTCTCCCCACAATCCCGTCGTACTTTACGGGAATCCCGCCAATCACGATGGTTGTGATTGGCGAAATGACAGGCATTATCCCCACATATTGATCCCTCTTGTAAGGAGTTACCATGAGGTTTGGCGATCCAAGTTCAAGCAGCATATTCTTCAGTTCCGAGTCAGTGTTCAAAAGTTGCGCCAGTTCTCCGCCCTCCCAATTGTAATCGATGATTTCACTGCTGAGGAAGCCTTTCTTGATCTGTTTGGCCTCCGCCTTAAGCTTGTTTTCCAGGTTTCCCACATTTGCCTTTACCACATAGTTATACCGGTAAACGAGGTGACCGGGGCCGCCTTCGCTACCACCTGCGCCGATCCTGGATACCTCTACTAAGTCGATGTTTCGGCCTTCGACCTTGACACAACCCAGCGGGGGAAGGTTTTCCATGGTATAATAGATATGCATGGTTCGAGAGTGATGTACGGCTTCGGGGCTCTTGAAGTCCAACACTGTTGCTTCTATGCCGATCTGTCGAAGATGCTCACACAACTCGTTTATCAGGCCAACTTCGCGGGTGCGCACCTCGATCGCTCCCCTTATCTTCTTAAAAATACCCGTCTACAACCCCTCCCCTTCAATCAATAGTTAGCCTTCTTTGTTAATTAGACTTTTCTCCCTCAGCGCACATGCTAGAAGCGCGCGCGCTATCATCACTCAAACTGGGATGCTACGCCTCAGTTATGGGTAGTGTCCTCCAAAGTGTCTTGCTATTAGACTTATTTCTAGCATGTCTATCTGCCGTCTAGCGCGCGTAGAATCTTAGACTGAACTGTGTGTGCGTGTGTGTGTTTTTTATTTGTTTGTTTTTTTAGAGAGTGAGTGAGAGAGTTAGAGAGAGTTAGTTTGAGAGAGATAAAAAAAAAGATAAAACTTTACCCCTTTATATTTCTGGATTTTCACACCTACACTGTCTGCAATCTTTAGAGCCAAATCCATCTAACCAATGCCAAACTCTATCTGGTTCATTACTCGAACCCATTTCTCTATTGGTTTTAACTGGATGACCACAATTTTTGCACTTTTTCATACTCACTATTCTTTTTCTTTAATGATAAAACTTTACCCCCGGAAGGCAGGGTGTGTTTCAGAAATTCTTAATTATGTAGTTCTACTATGGTTGTGAACCCGTGAGTGCTGTTGCCTTTCAGTGTTGAGACTCGAGACTTGGTTCGAACGTTCAAGGGACAGGATAAACCAGTGAAAGCTCTGGATAAAGTGTCGATCTCGATAGAGGAAGGTGAGGTCTTTGGGTTGCTCGGTCCGAACGGGGCAGGCAAGACTACGTTGATCAAGATTTTGGCGACTCTTCTGCTTCCGACGACTGGCGAGGCTCTGGTAGGCGGATTCAACGTGGCTAAAGAGCCTCAAAAGGTCAGAAAGATCATAGCCTTAGTTTCCGGTGGGGAAACACCTGGTTATGGAATACTCTCAGTCAAGGAGAATCTGTGGTTCTTTTCCCAGCTCTACGGCTTGTCATCGTCGGCCGCGAAGGCCAAGATCAAGCAGTTGGTGACCGATCTGGGTCTTGACGAGTACGCGAACACGAGGATGGCAAAGCTTTCAACAGGGTACAAGCAGAGGCTCAACTTCGCGAGGGGACTGATCAGTGATCCCAAGATTCTCTTCCTAGATGAGCCTACACTAGGTCTAGACGTCTTAACCGCGAAAAAGCTGAGAACCTACATTGCCGATTGGGCCAAGAGAGGCTTGAAGGGCACCATTCTGTTGACCACGCATTACATGGCCGAGGCTGACGAAATGTGCGACAGGGTAGCCATCATCGACCGTGGAAGGATACTGGCTTGTGACAGACCGTACGTGCTGAAGGAGAAGCTTAAAGAAAACAAGATCATGAGGCTAGACGTATCCTCGATGCAGGCTGACCTAAGCTTCCTCGAGAAAGCCCCAGGAGTGGTTGGCTATTCCCAGACTCGCAACATTCAAACTGACACGACCACGCTGAGGATCATGGTCCGAGACGAGGCCATACTGTCAAGCGTCACGAAAAAGTTGGAGGAGCAGAAGCTAAGGGTGCTATCTGCCAGTGAGGTTGAACCCACTCTTGAGGACGTTTACATCTGCCTCGTCGGAAGAGGTTTTGAGGAAGAAACAGAGGCCAAGACCGGTGCGTGAGCAGATAATCCGTGACTTAAAGGTGGCCTACGCGAGGCTGTGGGTCAGGTTCAAGGGCGGCAACCGTGAACCAGAATGGCTAATTGCCGAGATGATAATCCCAGTCATAACCCTGAGTGCCTATGTTTACATGTACAAAGCGCTGGGCGCGCCGGCAACGTTCACGAGCTTCGTCATAATCGGTGGAACGATGATCGCGTTCTGGGTGAACGTGCTCTGGAACATGTCCGCCCAATTCTACTGGGAGAAAGAAACAGGAAACTTGGAAATCTACCTCGTAGCTCCAATATCGAGGATGGCAATCCTGCTGGGGATGGCACTGGGAGGGTTCATCAACACATGCTTAAGGGCCATAGCGATCGTCATCGCTGGAATCCTGATCTTCCAAGCTCCCATAATGATCAGCGAACCCCTAACGGCCCTGCTGGTTTTCTTCTTGACCATCGTGGCCCTGTACGCGTTGGGCATGCTGTTCGCGTCGCTGTTCATGCTATACGGAAGGGAAGCATGGCACACGGCCAACCTGCTTCAGGAGCCAGTCTATTTCCTCTCTGGATCCTATTTCCCCGTGACATATCTGCCCTTCATCGTTCAGCTTGCCGCGTCACTTCTCCCGCTAACGTTCGGCCTGGACGGCATAAGAAGAGTAACGGTGTTGGGCCAAGGGATTGGAAGCATATGGCTTGACGTTCTCATGCTCATCGTCTTCAGTCTGATTCTGCTACCCTTGGCTAAGCTTGCGCTGGACTACATGGAAAATCTAGGCAAGAAAGAAGGGAGGCTGACGCTCAGGTGGCAGTGAAAACGATTCTCAGAACGATAAAGCAGGCCATCTGGGTCGGATGGAAAGTTGAAACCAACTGGGCTGACCCCCTGGTCTTCTCGATCTACTATCTTGTTCGGCCTCTTGCAGGTCTGCTTATTGTAGGCTTCGTTTTTCTCGTCGGACGTGCCGTTGGAAGCAGCTTCACGCCTGAGTATTTTGCTTTCATGTTCATCGGAAACAGTTTCTTCATATACGTCACGCAGATTATGCTGACGATGAGCATGCTGATACACGACGACAGGTCGCATTATGAAGTGTTGAAGCACATTTACCTGGCTCCAGGTTCGCTGGCCTGGTACATCATCGGAAGAAGCCTCAACGGAGTCATGAACGCTTCGATCTCGCTCGCAATGACCCTGGGCTTCGGAGTACTCATCTTCCAAAACCTAATGGGAGTCCAAATACCCATAAACTGGTTAGCCGTCAACGCTCCATTGCTGGCCCTGACGCTGTTGTTGGGCGTGCTCTGCTTCATCGGCATGGGATTCATCCTCTGCGCAGTGAACATCATGACATCCAAGGTTCAATTCATGCTCTCCGAATACGTGTCAGGCATTCTCTACCTGTTCGGCGGAGTCGTGTTCCTGCCACAGGTGCTTCCAACGTGGGGCCAAGCCTTCTCGAGCATTCTGCCCATCACCTACTTTCTCAGAAGCGTCAGATCCTCATTCCTCCAGCAATCGTCCACCACAGTTCAAACTGACTTGCTCTACCTGGTTCTGACCATGATAGGAACCATGATCCTAGGCTTCCTCGTCTTCAGATTCGCCGAACACAAGGCCCGAAAAGACGGCCTAATAGACCGAAAAGAGGAATACTAGAGCGCTGAGGCGACAAGAGAGAGATCAATCACACAGGTGACCACGAAGGCAAGCACAAATTTACACAAAGCAGGCAAGTCAACAGCATCCCAAACCCATGAAAAAGACCCAGGACCCAAAAAACCGACCTAGGAGGGGGGTATCAAATGTTCGGATGTTACAACATCCCAAAATACAGATAACACAAGTCAGCTTCCCTAAACCCACACAGACAAACAGTGAAAATCAACATCAGAAAAACCGACCGGGGAGGGAGGGGGAGGCCGTCTCTCTCTGTCCACGTGATTTCAACCCAACAGTTGGGCAGGTCCTCATCTAACCGGTAAGCCGCCGAGCCCAAGATCAAAAAACGGCCTAGGAGGGGGGAGGTGCGTTTTAAGCGTGTTTTCAGCCCTAAACCGCAGGTCTTGCATGTTCAGAAACACGTTAAATCTTATATTAACCACCGAAAGATATCAGTGTACACTTTCGGGCCAGTTCGAGAGAAGGCGGGTCAAGTTGAGAAAGACCATATTCAAGAAGCTTGAGGCACAGGGACTCATAGCGAACTACAATCGACTGCGGAAGAACCTGCCGCCTAGACTCCCAGACAGAGTCTTCGTATGCGACGAAACCCTCAGGGAAGGCGTTCAGTCTCCCATCGTGTTTCTCACGTACGTGGAACGAGTCAAACTCGCAAAAATGATGGACGAGCTGGGCGTCTCAGCCGTCACAGTCGGTTATCCAGCATTCTCAGAAGAAGAAAAGAACAACGTGAGACGAATCGCAAACGAAGGCTTCCAACAAACAAGCCTCGTCGCCACCGCACGCCCAGTCAGGAGCGACGTTGACACATGCCTCGAATGCGGCATAAGAGAAATTTCCATACTCACACCCATCAACGGAATCAACCTCAAATACAGGCTCAAGATGAAGAAAGAAGAAGTCTTCAAGAAAACAGTCGAAAGCATCGAATATGCAAGGAAACACGGCGCCAAAGTAACCTTCATCCTCGAAGACGGCACCAGAACCCCACTTGACGACATCATTCAAGCCTTCCAAGAAGCAGCCAAAGCCGGCGCATACCGTCTAGTAATCGCAGACACCGTTGGCTTCCTAAGACCCCTGTCGATGCGCTATCTGATCTCACACGTCAGAGACGACCTCTCTCAACTAGGCATCAAAACCCCGCTGGGCGTCCACTGCCACAACGACTTCGGCCTAGCAACCGCGAACACCCTTGCGGCCACCGAAGAAGGAGCATCATACGTGCACACGTGCATCGCAGGCTTCGGCGAAAGATCAGGAACCGCCCCGCTTGAAGAAGTAGTCACGGCACTCGAGCTGCTCTACGATATAGACACGGGAGTAGACATGGGCAAACTCTACAGACTCTCGCAGCTCGCAGAAAAAACGTTCGCGCTGCCAATACAATTTCACAAACCCATAATCGGAGACAACGCCTTCTCGCAAGAGCTCGACACACCCATAGAAGACGCGTTAGCCGAACCGCTCATCCACGAGCCCTTCCCACCCGAGATCGTCGGCAGAGAAACACAGTATTACTTCGGCCAACAGTCAGAGAAGCAGTTCATCCAGAGCCGATTAACCCAAGCAGGAATCAAAGCCTCGCCAACCCAGGTCGAGGAAATAACGAGAAGAATGAAGAGACTATACGAAGGCGTCGACAAGGGCGAAGCACAAATGACCTTCTACCAAATCAAGAAGCTCATGAGAGACCTGCGGAAACCGATGACCGAAGAAGAATTCTGGACCGTCGTCGAACAGATCACAAGACAAAAACCCAAACTAAAAACGCAGGAACCGCAACCGCCTACTTGGCCCTAGGAATATAAATTCCGGTAGGATCAATCTCTCTCAAAAGCCTCAACTCCTCATGAGTAGGCAACTCCGTCTCAGGCACACTTCTAGGAACGATCAAGTCAAAACCCGAGTTCTCCACAACCTGCTGCGCCGTGACTCCCGGGTGAATGGTGGCCAGCCTCATGCGCTTTGTCTCCGGGTCAAAATCCATCTGGCACAGGTTTGTGACCACAAGCGAAGGCCCGCCGCCCAACAAGCCTGCCTTTTCCCTGGCACCCGGCCCATCAAGGAAACCTGGACTCGTGAGATAGTCCAGCTTCTTGACCATCTTCCTCTTCTCATGAGTCATGATCACCACGATGCGCTTGGCAGAACTGATAATGTCGTTCCCCCCGCCGCTTCCAGGAAGCCTCACGGTAGGCCTGTCAAAACTTCCGATGTACGTCGTGTTTATGTTCCCATATTCATCTATCTGGGCCGCACCCACGAACCCCACATCCACATGCCCACCCTGAAGCATAAGACCCAACGTTTCTATCAAACCTATGGCCGCAGCCGCCTGGTACCCAAGCCTCGAATCCGCAATGGATAACGCGATATCCTTCGCGTTCGAATCGATGAAACCGGCTTCATAAACTATCTTGGCCTTCGGAGCATGCGTCTTCTTGGCCAACATCGCCGATATAAGCGGTAACCCTGTGCCTATGAAGACCACGTCCCCGTTTCTAATCTGCCTCGAACCGCAGACAGCCATGAGCTCCAGCGTCGAGAATTCATCCGCGTTCGCGTATTTCCTGCTCATACCCGGTTTCCCCCCGTTTCAGTAGGCCAGCGGCTTTTTGGCCCTCAGCTTCATCAGGCGCTCGATTCCCACCTTCTGGAGGAATTCCGCATGACTGGCCACGCTTGTTATGTATTCTTGGCAGTATTCTTGCCAACCCTCTTCTGTCTTGCACTGGTCATAGTACTTTCGCACATGCTGCATATCATAATCGTAATAATTGTACACCATCATAGGATGAGAGCCCCAGGGACACTCGACAACGTGGCTGACGTAAATGTCCGGAATGACCGTCTGGTCCGGTTGGGCGCGTATGAACTCCGAATTCACGATCTCCTCGGCCAGCACGATGACTTTCTTGCCCGCTCTAGCGCCTTCTACGTCTTCACCCTTGATGCCATCGATCTGAGCGTTCCCCTCCATGTCCACCCGCGAAGCATGCACTATGCTGAAATCTGGACGAACAGAAGGGACGAGCACGACTTTCTCGCCGGTGAATGGACAAGCAATCACTTCTGCCTTCTTCGCCCTAAACTTCGTTTTGGCAAGCAAATCCGTTCCCAACATGCTTTTCAAAGGCATAAAGGGCACACCCAAAGCTCCTCCCATGAACCGCAATGCCATGGCTAAATTGGAATAATCCTCAATCTCAATCGTGCCGTCACGAACTCGTCTCTGAATGTTGGGTGCCAGACCTATGCCTTCGATCGCGTAGAATGCCAGTTCAACCCGTGAGACCACACGCGCACCCGAGAGAATGTCGAGGTCCATCTCCGAACCGCAAGTGTAAATCGTCAAATTGCGCTTCTTCTGCCTGATCAGCTCATGAGCAAACGCCATAGGCGGTCGTTGAAAACCGAAGCCACCCCAGAAAAGATGAGCACCATCAGGAACAAGCTTCACAGCCTCTTTCAACGTTATCCTCTTGTCCTCAACAGATGCCTCAACCAAAGCGCACACCAACGATTTAGAAGCCATTAACTTCTATCCCACACATAAAGATTTTTCGATCAACAATCCTCATCTTCAGTCTCGGATCCAACGGAAGATTTCAGCCTCTTTTTCCATGTCGAGACTAATGCCCATCGGCTCAAAAACCTGGTTCAACGCAGTGAACAAATTGCGAACATAATCCTCCACGTTTATCTCCGCCAAACTTGCTACGGCCTCAACGGGCTTCACAGTGAACGTCCTTCCCTTGTAGCTAAAGGGCTTAACCTTGACGAAGGAGACAACATCCCCTCTTTTCAACGCCCTGCCCTTATCGATGAGTTGCACCGCACACTGATAGGACTGATGCAGGCTTTTTGTGCCCACGGCTTTCTCGTTCGGGTCAAAATAAAGTCGCACAGAATATGCGAGATCTTCCAGCTTGACGGCTCTTCTCTTCAGATCTGCTATGCCCTTCTGCACGTCCTCTTTGATCCTGTTGCTGGCTTGGGCATATTCTTCAGTATCCCTGACGTTCGACAGCTCCTTAACGCACTGCTTGAACACGGTGTTGATGTATCCAGGAGAATTCGATCTAATTGCCGTCACGCCTTTCAAGTCAGCCGTTCCATCAGACAGTATTCCAAAGTAAGCCTTCTTCGCTTTAGGCAAGACGCACAGGCTGTAGCGCTTATCCACGGCCAGATCCAGCCAGAACCGTTCTCTAACCGTTCTGGTGAGCCACTCAATCTGATCGTTTGAAGGATTATCCAAGAACAAGGAATCAGTGTCCCCGTAGAGCGGTCTCAGGCCTTCTTCTTCAGACATTCGCAAACTCTCCTTCAAAACATACCGACCATAGCCAGTTATGGATTCAGCCAGCGGCGGGCAGGCCAACCCGCGAATTCTAACTGTCACGCCGTAGCTGGAGACCAAGATCAACTTCAGTAGCTTCGCCGTGGAACTTGCCATCTTCCTTTTCTCATCAGATAATGCAAGATTCTTCGAAGCAGGCTTGAAGATTCTTATGCGAAGCTCCTTAAAGGCTCCGACGAGAACAGCGTAGAACCCCCTTCTACGGATACAAACGTGCCCATCAAAGTCTGGAATTCGGTTTCCTCCACACTCAACGTGTCCGCAATCGACGGTTTCATAAGAGAGATTGAAGCTGTCGATACAACCCGCGTAGAGGCTTTCAAAATCGCAGACAACTGTGTTGAAATAGGCTCCTGCCTTCGGCGCTACAGTCAAGGCTCCCGTGACAACGTGTGTAGGTTTACCCTTCGTCAGCTCTTGAGCCGTGGGAATGAGGATATTGTTCCTTCTTAGATACGTGTAGACAATGGATTTCCACCATTCGCTCACGCGATGGCTCTCGAAGGCTTGGCTGAATGGCAAGTTGGCTATCCGAGAAAGAGTCCATGTCCTGTGGACGCTTTCAGGCTCAGCTTGTTCGACGCTTGGGACGTTTGAAGGCACAGGTGGAACGGGTTGATCCAAAAGTCTCAGCCAACTCGAGAGCTGCGCATGCTTCTGCGGGTCGCTCTCTTGAACGTCCAAAAAACCCTTTTCAGCCTCCTCTGCCGTGTCACTAGGCGTATTTGATACGGGCACCAAGTCCTCAGAATACAATGCTCCAAAGTTTAACCCATGATCGTAGACGTAGGATTTAGGAAGATCGATCTCGGTTTCCCAGCATGGGCCGATCTTTTCAGCCGCTTTTGCCGCAACTTTCGCATTCGGCCAAGACACTTTTGCCAACGTTCTTTTTTCACCCGTGAACAGATCAAGCTTTTCCGCGGGTTCGACGTTGCCGCTGAAGTAATCCACGACTTCTTCGGCCTCTCTTGTCAGGGGATAAGCCGTGAAGAAGTATGGCTTGTATTTATCATCGATGTATTCTCGAATGTTCCCATTTTTGTCGAGAAGTTTCAATCTTACCGCGTTGGTTTCAGTCACGTTGGCATCGAGAAGATATGATGCGTTCAAGGCTTCACGCCTCGTTTAGGCCAAGCTGTGCCTTTATTTCGGAAAGCTCCTCTCTTGTCAGTTTTCTTGGAAAATTGTAGATAGGACCGCTCGGCTTCTCGTTGTAGTATGGCCGATTGCAGTCTGGACAGCCTGTGGTAAGGAATGGTTCACCCGATCGAACAGCTTCTTTCAATGTTTCCTTATCCACGCCAAAATCGACCAGAGTCTCATGTTCGTTGAAGCGCATCTTCTTGATCGTTGTTGTCTTGTGCAGAATCAGGCTTCGGGCAACTTGGACCCGCCTATACCTGTCAATCGGGGGCTGACTTTCATGTTCCAACCCTGTTCCAGGAACTGGAGTAAAGGCAAAGAGCGCTGGAAAGACGCCCATGTCGACGCATCTCTGAATGACCTCGACCATCTCTTTTTCGGTCTCGCCTAGCCCAACGATCAAGTGCGTGCTGACCATACCCTTGCCGAAGATGCTGACGGCCCCCTCTAAGAGTTCAAACTGGCCTTGCCAATTGTAGGGTCCTCCTGCGCACGTTCCTTTGATCTTCTCGAACAGATTCTGCGCAGCAGCGTCCAATGGTATGCCTATTCTTTCAGCTCCTGCCTCAGCGATTCGCCTTACGTTTTCTACGACTAATGGTTGGCAAGAAACTGAAATCGGCATGTCAGTTCGCTCCTTTATCGCTCTTATCAGGGTCTCCACGTGGCTTATGACTTCATGATAGTTCAGGGCTTGTATACAAACGCGTTTTATCTCCCCTCTCTCGCATGGGCCATGGATCTTATCCAGGACACGTTCTGTGGGAAAAGCGGGCCAAGAAACCCTTGAAAGCATGTCGGCTCGGCTACGGCTTTCTCTCGCCTGGGGACAGAATTTGCAATTAGCGGAGCATTTTCCCTGCGTGTAAGTCATAAAGTAGGCAGTCGTAGGAGGCGCATCAATTCTGCCGTCCATTAGTCCTAGACCTATAGCAGTTCCTAAAGAAACCCGGACTAGTTTGGGCAAGCCTTTGCCCGCACTTCTGATCGGCAAGCCAACCATCAAAGCTCACGAATTTTAAGATTGTTAAACCGTGAATGATGAATCGTTCAGTTGGATTAATGTTTTTGCGACTAACAAAGAAAAAAGAAAGGTTAGAATGTGCTTGGCTGCGTATTTGCTGTTAAATCCTTCCGTGGATCTCACTGGGTCGCCTTAGCTACTGTGCGCCACCACGATACTGTGCCCATTCGCGCGCTCCTTGCCAGAATTTGTTCTTGTCGCCCTCTGCCTTGAAGACCTCATCTCTGAGCTCGCTAACGTCGACAAGCCAGTTCTTTGAAATTTCGCTACGAATTTTTGAAGCTCCTCCTACTGCCTCCACCACTTCTACTACCACTCCTAGAGAAAAACTGAACTTAGCCCGCACTGCGAACTCGGCTCTTCGGCCCATTTTTCGTCCTTGCTCAACTTTCACCTTCGACAGTGGTCAATTAACTTCCCTTGGAGAATGATTTAGGCTTGTGCTAAATGACCCGTCGGCATCTCGGGCTTCGATGCTTTGACGCTGATGAGTTGTTCCAACGGAAAAGCTAACTGGCCCAGAACACGCTTAATAGGCGATTCTGCGTCAGAGTTCACCGTGAAGGATCGAAGAAAGGTCGACTGATCATGTCCCTGAAGGAAATGACTTCAGAAGAGATAGAACAGTTCCTCACTTGCGCTCGAGTAGGCAGGCTGGGATTGTCTTCCGATGGAAGCCCACACATTATTCCTCTTGGCTACGCCTACGGAGACGGGAAAATATTCTTCCATACTTGTAACAAAGGCTTCAAAATGAAAGCGTTGAGAAGAAACCCGAATGTTTGCTTTGAGGTGGACGAGTCTCTTTCTGATGCGTCGATGTATAAGAGTGTGATCGCGTTCGGCAAGGCCGAGATCATCGAAGACGGGGAAGAAAGGGTTCTTTACCTGCAGAGACTGATAGATAAGTACCGCGTTCCGCAAGGCTTTGACGCATACATGAACAAGCCAGGAAGAGACCGTGAGAAAGAGATGAGAGCCGTACGAATATGCGTAATAACCCCGACCAAGATTACGGGCAGAAAATTCCTGCGCCGAGGTTTACGCTCAAGTCACGGTTCAAAAAGGGACAAAAATAGACCCGGCCAGAACGAAGACTTAAACATTGGAACAAGCAGATTTTGAGCAGAGAACGATGAACACCCTTTCGCCAGAAGCAGTCTGGCAGATGACAGATAAAGAACTCTTAAGCATCATTCATGAAGCTCATTTGGGTTCGGCGAAGCGAGTCAACTTCTACGCGCCGAGTTTCATGTACTACAAGACCGGCTACTACTCTTCTTCGCCTGCTGATTTTCCCACAATCTCAGTGACTGCTGGCAGTTGCGCGTTGAAGTGCGAACATTGCGGCGGAAAAGTGTTGCGGACAATGTATCCTGCAACCACGCCTGAAAAACTGCTGGAACTGTGCAAGAAGCTCAAACTCAAAGGAGCCCTGGGCTGCTTGATAAGTGGAGGCTGCCTTCCCAACGGGTCTGTACCTCTTGCCGGTTTTGTTGATGCGATCGGAAAAATCAAAAGCGAGCTTGGGCTGACCGTCGTCGTTCACACTGGAGTAATAGATTTTCCAACTGCCAAAGCCCTTGCAGAAAGTGGAGCAAACACTGCATTGATCGACGTGATCGGCTCTGATGACACGATAAAGGAAATCTGCAAGATGAACATAACGGCAAAGGACTACGCGCTTTCGCTTGAAGCTCTGAACAAGGCCAACATCAACTTTGTGCCCCACGTGATCGTTGGGCTTCACTATGGGAAGCTGAAGGGGGAGTTTCACGCGTTGGACATGATTTCGAGAACAAAGCCATCGGCCTTGGTTATAATAGCATTCATGCCCATACGCGGCACCTTGATGGAGAACGTCAAGCCGCCAAAACCCATAGACATAGCGAGAGTAATCATAAGCGCCAGAACGATGCTCCCTGATACCCCGTTGGTTCTAGGTTGCATGCGACCGAAGGGAACCCACCGAATTGACACAGACATTCTGGCCATAAGGGCAGGTGTAAATGCCATAGCCTTCCCAGCCGAGGAGGCGATAGAATTTGCAAAGAATCAGGGCCTCGAAGTGTCCTTTTCTTCATTATGCTGTTCGCAGATCTACTTGGACGCCAAGGGGCCTTCCGAGTCCTGATCTGTGATGCCTAGACGCTTTTCGAACTAGTTCGAAGTGGTGGGGCAAGAAGAGTTTTCACGAATTGAAGAACGAGGCATGCAAGATGTGTGGCCGTGCAGCTTTGCCTTGCTTGTTGAACCCTAGAACCATTGCCCACGCGGTTGCTGACAGTGCAGAAATTGTTTCAGGGATGGCTAAGGCCAGCGTGAACAAGCCCATTTTCACTTTCCTTTCGTGCATGAAAGCAGCTGCGTTGGCAAACATGGATATTGGAAAGAGCACGAAGAAGGCTACAGAGGCAACATCATACTCTTGCACTTTTTATGTTGAATCCTAATCATGGATGTCTGGTGGCACGAGTTTCCTGAGCCTTTGCAGGGACCACATTTTCTCCTTGTCTCCTATTCTTGATGCTTCGACTGTTTCTCTTAGCATTTGGATGGTTTCGTCCATTGCCTTGCGGTCCACGAGGAATGGAACGCCGTCTTTTCCTCCGTAAGCAAATGAGTACTTCACTGGATCCTTCCAGCTCGGCTTCGCACCGTATACTAGTTCGGCAATTAGTGCCAGGCCCCTGACGGCTGCAGGGCCTATTCCCTTGAGCGCCAAGAGCTCTTCGTAGTCTTTGGGCTGAAATTCATAGGCGTTCCGCATGGCTTTCCAGTTTATGTTCACCGGCATCGAAAGGAAGGCTACTGCAGGCTTTTCGGTCGGATTGTTCACGTTGAAATGCAGCCATTCGTCGAGCATCTTCTGTCGAGTGGGAGCGATTATCCGCATGATTCTTTCGGTCGGTTCGTTCACTAGATCCACCGAGACTTTTCTACAGTTTTCGCTCTCCTTTGCAGTCATATCTAGGGCGGATTCGCGTTTTGCGTCCCCGACTATGGCGCTGTGTGGTTCAACGACGAAGCTGTTCAGGTTTTCGGATAGCCAATGATACCGTCGGGCCGTGCGGTCTTGCGTGCACATGCCTTGCTGGACTACTGCCCATTTTCTATCCTCCGTGACGAAGAATGCATGGTGATAAAGCTGGTAACCGGCTTGAACTGCGGTGTTGTCAACCTTGGCGCTCATTTTGCTTGCGTGAGTAAGATTGTTGATGTCAGATTCGGAGAAGCCGAACTTCTCCCCGACGTTTTCGATCTCCAGAGGTGTCTGCCTCGAGGTTCTGCCTTTTCCTCCGCAGACGGCGATGCCCTGCTCCTCTGGCACGATTGCCTCCTTCAGGACTCCTGTGAGTACTGTGGTCACGCCTGAAGAATGCCAATCATAACCCAGGACACAGCCTAACGCTTGAAACCAGAAAGGGTCAGACACTCGCATCAGAAAATCATCTATGCCATATTCGTCCAGAATCAGTGTTACGATTTGGCTGGCAAGTTTTTTCATACGCGCGGTTAGCCATTCAGGGGCCTTGCCATAATGAAGCGGCAGTTTTGCAACCCCTGTCCTCTGCAAGTTTCTCCTCTCACATCAAAGAAGACTGAAAGTGGTTTAAATATTCTCTTTTCAGGGGTTTGCTCTAGAGCAGGTGGCCTTCTCGGTCGATCTCTCCGCAGCGGATTCGCGTCGTCGATATTGGAAGATGATTTTCGGACGGAATCATGTCGATCGCCACAATTTGAAGCGGAGGCAACCCGGCTTCCTTTCTTTTTTTGTTGATCAACGATGCATTGGGCTCGGTTTCCTTGCTCACGACTAATGCTTGAAGGCCTTGTTCGGACAGAGTCGGCCCGAAGGGATCATCAATGCGGATAATCTCGGCCCTCTTGCGAAGTCCATTCTGTTGCAAGAAGGCTTCAAGCTCTCTCAACCGTTGATCGTATGATGCAGTCATGTGGGGCTTGCTTAGCCTTTTGACAAAATTGTCTGAGCACAATCCGATTTGGACTTGTTTTCCCAAGTCGAAGGCTTTCAACAGCAAGACTCTGTGTCCCTTGTGGAGTTCGTCGAACGTTCCGCCGACAGCTACTGTCTTGAATTTTTTCTGCATCGGTTATCACAGTCAGGCTCATGGAGCGCATATAAGACTATTTTGCTTTGATTCTTTCCTTCGCTGCATCAAGAATCTTTCTTGCCACTTGGCGCTTGTGAGCCAATGGCACATGGATGGCTTTCTTCTCTTTGTCTATTATGAAAACCTCGTTTGTTTCAGTTCCGAACCCTGCACCTTTCTTGCCTATGTCATTGATGACGATTAAGTCAGCGTTTGCTTCGACCAGCTTCTTATGGGCACTTTCAATCAATTCCTTTTTGGGCAGCTTGTACTCGGCTCGGAACCCCACGAGGAATACTTTGGGGCTGATCTTCTTTATTTGGTCGATGATCTTTCGAGTCGGCTCCAGTTCCAAGCTCAACAGATCGAGCTTGCGGGTTGAAACCTTGTAGGCGAAGGGCTTTTTGACTTTCCAGTCAGCCGCTGCGGCCGCAGCTATTGCTAGGTCGTATTTTTTGGACTTCAACTCGGAGACGGCGGCTTCGTACATCTGGTCTGTCGTCTCGACTGAAACGACTCTGGCTGTCACTGGGGGGGCGGCTGTTCCAGGACCGTAGACGAGAGTCACGTCGGCTCCGCGGCTCAGGGCTTCTTCTGCGAGGGCGACGCCCATTTTTCCAGAGCTTCTATTCGTGATAACACGGATCGGATCCATATGCTCCACGGTCGGGCCTGCAGTGATGAGCACTCTTAGTCCAGCTAGGTCTTGTCTGATTGTTAGTCTGCGGATGACAGCATCGACGATCTCACTTGTTCTTGCAATCTTCGCTTTTCCTTCTTCGACTCTTGGTCCGATAAACTCGAGACCCAATGCTTGCAGTTTCTTCATGTTTTCGGCCAATATTGGATGATTGTACATTGTAGCATGCATGGCTGGAACGACGATTATGGGGATGCGCGAGCCCAAAGCCGTAGTGACCACAGAAGTCACTGTAGTATCGTCTATTCCGCATGCAATCTTGCTTATGGTGTTCGCCGTGGCCGGCGCCACAAGAATAAGGTCTGCTTTGCGAGAATGATCCCCCGCCAGTGCCACGTGTTCAATCTTTCCCGTCAACTCTGTTATGACCATGTTTCCCGTCGCCCACTCCATGAGGTACGGGTGGATGATCATGCGTGACATCAGCGACATTACGGTGAAGACTTCTGCGCCGTGACGCATGAGGGATCGCGCGATTTCAGGGCATTCTGAAGCAGCTACACTGCCTGTAATGCAGAGGACTATAACTTTGCTTTTCAGCTCGTTTCCCTTTGTGCCGACGATATCTTTGGATGTGTTTTCGTTCATCAAAGTGCTCACTTTTACCCTTTTAGTTTGTGTGCGACGGTGTTTAAATCTTCTAGGAACTCTTCAACGTGCTTTCTCTGGATGTGAGGCATGGCTACGATTCGAATGTGTCTCGGGAAAAGTGCGACTGCCCAGCCTTTAAGCCTCAGTTCATGCGCAATTTGCTTGATGGCCAGCGTGTGTGAGGTCAGTCCGATCACGTTCATCGTTGGCTTTGTCATGACTTCTAGGCCTTCTATCTTTGGTATTTCATCGGCAAGCTTCCACGTTAGACGCATGCAGCGTCTTATCATTCGCTTATAGCCTTCGCGCCCAAGATGCCTAAGCAGACTCCAGACGGCGATCACTGAGGCGCCTGACCGCGTTCCCACGATCGTAGCATGTTTTGCCTCTCCTCCTGCTAGGTAGGAAACATTCCATGAAATGAACTCTTTTACTTTTTCGTCTCGGAACAGTATTCCACCCGCTGGGATGGGTGCTAACCCCATCTTATGAGGATCGACAGTTATGGAGCAGACTCCAGGGGCCTCAAAATCGAAGATTGGAACATCATGTTCTAGTTCTCTAAGGAATGGAAGTACAAACCCTCCAAAAGCCGCGTCAACGTGAAGGTACAAGCCGGCATCCAAGGCAATTTCAGATAGTGCTGCTATCGGGTCTACTACGCCCAAGCCTGTTGTTCCTGCAACGCCGACGACTGCTATGGTGTTAGGCGTGATTGCTTTTGCGAGGGCTTCGGTGTCCACTTGAAACTTGCCGTTGAGCTTGGCCCTGACGATTTTTATGTCCAATAGCTCGCCGGCTTTGTCGAAAGAGCAGTGAGCCGAAGCGGGCACGATGACTTCACATTTTTCTTTTTTGGCCGATTTCTTGGCGGCCCAGAGGGCAAGAATGTTAGCTTCGGTTCCTCCGGTGATTATGTGGCCAGAGGCTTTCTCATTCGACAGCAGGCTTCCGATCATCTGAATCGTTTCTTTTTCCAGTTCGGCGGTGGCCGGAAAAAGCCCGGAATCGCCCAGGTTTTTCTCCAAGAAGCGCGCGAGCACTTTTCGAGCAAAAGGATTCGGGTCGTTGCACATGGAACCGATGATTCTTCCAGACTTGTAGGTGAAATCCTTCTGAAGCCTCAAGCTTAGCTCCTTGAGAACCTTTCTTTGAGGCAAACCTTGGCTCAGCAACTTCCATTTTCCCCTACAGCTTAATGGTACGTATGCTCTTCGTCTGGGTACGTGCCCGTGAGGACTTCGTCCCTGAACTTTGCCACGGCATCCTTTATCACTGCGTTCAGGTCAGCATATCTCTTGACGAATTTTGCCTTGAAATTTTTGTCCAAGCCCAGCATATCGTTTATGACCAAGACCTGTCCGTCGCAATTTTTGCCGGCGCCAATTCCGATTGTAGGCGCTCTGGCATGAGAGGTTATTCTTTCTGCGAGGCTTTCCGGAATGCATTCCAGTACGATTGAGAAGACATCGCAGGCATCTAGCTGGATCGCATCTTGTAGGATTTTTTCGGCTTCTTCGGGGGTTTTGCCTTTCACTTTGTACGTCTCTGCGGTCTGAGGAAGCATTCCAACGTGGCCCATAACTGGGATCTTTGCCCGTACAAGAGTCTTTACGACTTCGGGTTTGTTTCCTTCGATCTTTACTCCGTGGGCTCCTGCCTCGAGAAACCTCTGTGCATTTTTCAGACTGTCCTCGGCTGTGTTGTAGCTGTTTATGGGCATGTCTCCGATGATAGGTGTGTTCTTGACGCCTCTTGCAACAGCTTGGGTATGGTAGATCATGTCTTCCATCGTAACGCTCTTGGTGTCGCTGTGGCCTTGGAAGACCGTTCCTAAGCTGTCTCCGACCAGGATGAGGTCGATTTTCATTTCGTCCAGTATTTTCGCTGTTTGATAGTCATAAGCCGTAAGGATTATGATCTTTTCTTTTCCTTTTTTTTGTTTAATTGTTTCTTGAAATTCCATTTTCTCTCTCCAAGAATTTTATGAAGCTTACGAGTGTTTCGTTGATGGGTGTTTGAACGCGGTGTTTTTTGCCCAATTCAACGATTTTTCCGTTCAGAAAGTCGATTTCTGTCCTTTTGCCCTTCACTAGGTCTTGATACATGGAGGAGAAATTGGTGTAGCCGGCGACCTGTTTTTCGATTTTCTCAGCCAGATTTCTGGGCAACGCGATTCCCTCGGCCGTAGCTACTTCGACGCATTCTCCGACGACGCCGTGCCTAACGTACCTTAGTGAGTCTTCCCAAATCTCGCTGTTTTTGAGGTGAAGAATGGCCGTCAAAGGATTAACCACACAATTGACTGCCAGCTTGGTCCAAACTTCTGTCCTAATGTTTTCGGAAAGTCTCGACTTCAATTCAGCCGAACCAAAGACTTCTACGATCTTCGCAGAATCATCGTTGGACTCGATTATTGTTTCTCCCTGCCAGAACGTTATTCTTCCGGGTTTTAGGAATTCGCCAGCCATCTTTGTTAATGCCCTCAAGACCTTGGCCCTGCCGGCAACGATTTGCTTGACGATGTCCTCGTTTCCAAGACCATTCTGCAGAACCAACAAAATGGTATCTTTCTTGAGAAACCTCCTTATTCCGCTAACGGCTTCTGCCGAATCGTATGCTTTTGTGGTGAGAATGACTAACGATTTTCTAGGGATGCCATCGATTTCTGTGCTTGCCTCTGGATGAAAAGTTCTCTGTACGTCTCCGACGATCGTCAGTCCATTAGCCTTTATTGCGTCCACGTGTGCTTTGCTTCCTATTAGGACAACGTCGTTCTTTTCGGAGAGGAGTGCCCCGCAGATGCTTCCGATCGCACCGGCACCTAGAATGAAGATTCGGTTAAAGCTCAAGCCTTTCTCCCTCCAGGGCCAAGCACTTTTGCTCTTTTGCGAGTTTTGTCAGTCTTTTGTTGATCTGTCTTATTGATTCTGCGAGGTTCTTCTTGTTGCCAAAATTCGCCAGAATCATTCTGCACTTCTCCTTGTCGTTTCTCAGTTCTTCAGCGAGTTCCACGAGTCTTGGCAATGCTCTAATGATATTGTCGACTATTGTGATTGATGCTTTCTGGGCTGTTCTCGACAGGGGGTTCAAGTCAACAGCGATCACCTTCTTCCCCATCTTCACGAGTGCCTCGGTCCTGTCGCCATCTTCCAAGGGCACCAACACCACGTCAGCCACGAATATGCCGCTCGGGTCAACTCGCCTTCTTTCACTGCCTAATTCTGGGATTCTTGCCGACGCGTCTTTGCCTGCTCCCAGAACCTCTTCTGCTCCTACTTTCTCGAGCAGTTTTCGGATGGCTCTTTCCCTAATGGACGACCGATAGAACAAGTTGACCTCGATCTTTGCACCTACTACATGAGACAATTTAACAACGTCTTCAGCTGCTAGTGCAACCACGTTTCCGTTGACCGAAACAACGGGTTTTTCGGCCAATAACAGCGCTGCTGCAGCTGCCTCGGTTGCCTTCAACGCTGGCCCAGTCGTCTGCTCTCCAAGCAGATAGTCGAAGGCTTCGCCTCGACCGTGGGCTACGAGGCCTGAAGGGGTTACTATTCCCTTGCTGCATTGTTCAATCAGCTTCTCTCGTATGTGAAGTGATTCTGCTCTCGGGTGTCCTGGAGGAATTTTCATCTTATCACTCGTGCTCCTTCAAAGTCAATGTCGCTGACCAGGACTCGTCCGCCCGAGCCTTGTTCGCGGAAGGTTTTTACAAGTTCCCCAAGCGATTCACCGTGAGCCAGTGTGAACACAGATTCCCCGAACATCGGCATACTGCAAACAGAGCCCGTGCCGTCGGCCAAGTTCAGAGTCTTCTTTATCTTGCTCGTTATGAGTCCGACGTGTTCAGCGAACTGCCTGGACAGTTTCATGAAGTTGACAATGCGCGGTTCTTTGACTAGTCTGTCAACGAGTTTTCCGCCAAGCTCGTTAACGCGCTTTCGAACTTCCTGGTCAGAAAGAAGCTTTTTGGTCGATAACGGCCCGAAAACTAGGCAGGCAACGACCGTGTCCTTAGGAACTCGCACGTGCTCTATTTCTCCGATGCCGGGGGCTCCCGGTTTAACCCTTATTTCAGCGCCGCCGAAAGTCTCGGCGATAACCGTTCCCAATCCAGTCTTGCACTCAACTTCAGCCACATGTGCAATCTGAGCTGCTTCAATCTTGGATAAACCCAAACCATGAGCTTCGTTCAAGGCTAAGGCGAGGCTTAGGGCCGCAGCTCCGCTGGTGCCGAACCCAGCGCCCAATGGAACCTGCACAAAATGATCAACGAGGGTCTCGAGATTCTCCATTTCATTGAAGCGAGAGCTAAAAGCATTTAGAACACGCTCAGAGACGACGGCAGATTCTGAAGCGATGCCGTTAATAGAGACTCTAGAACAATTCTTGGCGGAACGCTTCACCTTAACCAGCGTTTCGACTCCACGGCTTAACGAAACACCTGCACCCCTAGAACCTGCATCGAGCGCCCTTACTGTCTCGTCAAATATTTGAAAAAAGCCAGTAATATGGCAAGGTGCAAAAGCTCTAGCCTCTTCCATGGTTAGCGCCTAAGCAAAAGTCTAATGAAAACGCGTCAAATAAGAATTCTGTATGAATTGTTTAAACGCGTCTAAACTTTCCAAGAGCTTAGCATGCCAACACAAAAATGCTGCAAGCGGACTTCTTGCAGGTTTTTCAGAACTTCAATGATCATCTCCAGTGTCCATACTTGAATACTAAAATTCTCACTGCCTCTTATCCTCTCAAACAGGCGTGAAGAATCAAATCATGAAGATGCATGTCGATGATATACAATAGACAAGCCTAGCGAAATCGGCTTGCGCGCGCCCATGTACAACAGGCTAATGGCAGCTTGGCTCATTTGCCAATTTTTTCCGCGTGCTTTTTCTTCTTCTTAATGTTCTTTTTCTCTAACGAAGGCACAGTGTAGTCTCCACGAAGGAATACTCACTATTAGGCGTACTTGCCATATATGATTTCTGCGGGCTTTCGTTCGATCGAGACTGCAGACTTGGAAAAAGAACGTTTTGGCGTCGTGCCCCCATCCCTGCAACGTTTTCTAGTTTGAAATCCTTACGGTGCAGTCGACGAGATTTGTTTGGATTCTAGTTCAAGGTTGAGTTTCTTTCACGTCCTGAGACGAGTGGCGCTTAACTTCTTCATCTAAAGGAGGAGACACGGTACTAAGGGTGACTTTCCATACAGAAATGAGCTGGAGGACTGATCAACACTGATGGAAGTTATCCCCTCATCTGTCCTTCTTTTCTGTGCGTGTGAAAACATGTAGTTACGAGTCTGCTGCCGTGAGAAGCTTATACGTTTAAACTTGGAAAATTGGGAGACAAGAAATGGAGCGTGCCAGTTTGATGTGGAAAAGGATCTACGAGGCAGTTGTTGACAGAATAAAGGAAAAAGACAGAGCTTTTGAGTTGGCAGACATAAGGTTTGGTGAAGCCAGAAAATGGTGGGTTGAAGGGCTTAATCTCTCCCGTCCTAGGCTAGTTTTAGAGATTGGATATGGCCAAGGCTATCTGACTATGGAATTGGCCTCTGCTTTGAGTCGCGGAAAAGTCGTAGGAATAGACCTTCTGCGTGAACATAGCACAATCGCAGTTACTCGATGGTATGCGAAGCAATTCAAGATGGAGAAAAGAATGAGTTTGATTGCTTCCAATTCAACAAGACTTCCCTTCAGAGGAGGAAGCTTCGATGCTGTTGTCAGTTTTCGAGCCTTACAAGACATAAAAAGCACAAGAGGAAACAAGGGTGTTCTGGTTACCGTTAACGAAGCTTGTCGAGTCGTGAAGAAAAACGGTATTATTGCAATTGCTGACGATTCGTTTCCCAACTGTAAGCCAGAAGGGCAGCAAGGAAGACTTTTTCATGCCATCAAACGATATTGGCGCAACCTTTTGCCCTCAATCAGAGAGATTATTGAAGCGATGGAAAGGAATTGAATCTCTCAAGTCAGAGTCTTGTCCTACGACCCAAAGGAGAATTTACTTTCGCAGGACGCAGAAAGGGAACTAAGGGTAAACGTTGAGTGTGTGAAATCATTTGGAGTGAACGTGGATTTTGACAACTTTTGGAAAGAAGCAGGCGAAGTGGTCAAGAAGCAGGGGAGGGTCTTCCCTCAAGTACTTCTCTTGCTTGGAATCAAAGTCTAGGGAAGAGCGCACAAATGCGCTCTCGAGTCTTTTTATGGCTTGTGTAATTTAGATCCCAAATCGGGTGGCAAAATCTCCAGATGACAATTCGATCACATTCATGCAGGCAGGCTTGGTGCAGAAAAAAGTGTGGAGAATTTTAGTGATTCTAGCGCTTCTTTGTGGGTGTCATGAATTCGTCTATCGGAATAGCTGCCATGCTTAGAATTTTGATTGTGCCTCTTGAGCCAAGCTCGACGGATACTTTGGCGATGGTTTCGTTGTTTGGGGCTTCCACGATGTTTACGAAGTCGTATGGACCCAAAAGAGCGTATTGACTGATTACTCGCACGCCGTAGGCTTGAAGTTCCTTGTTGACTTCTTTTATTCGTTCCGGTTTTTCTTTGACTGTTTTCCATCCTTCATCTGTCAGGTTGGACAAGAGAACGTAGTGAGGCATTCAGTTCACCGAGATGCCTATTAGGGCTGGTTTGAATTTTAGCCTTTCGACTCGTAAATTGTGCGGATACTGATGTCTGCATGTCGCGAAGAATTCAAACTGCAACAAGGGCGTCTACAACATTTCGCTCGTTGTGCCATGCCTGACTGAAGCAAGATTGGATCTTCAGACTTTTAAGCAGCAGTGCATTATTTTGAGAAATCGGAGAATTAGAGTTGGTATGACGGAGCGACATATCTGTCGGCACGTTTTCACGCTGATGAAACTGGCCGAAATGGGAGCGCATCGGAGAATCGCAAGAATCTCCACGGAATACCTCGCTGAGAAGTTGGGCGTGTCTCAACAGACGGCCTCGCGGTACCTGATTGAATTAGATGGAAAGGGATGGATTGAAAGGACCATAAGCGCTGAAGGCTGTTTGATAAAGATCACGGATTCAGGCACTAAGCAACTTCAGAAACTCTATTCAAGCCTACGCTGCCTGATCGAAGCGGCCTATCCGCCATCAGTAACCTTGGAGGGTACTGTATTCACGGGGTTGGGAGAAGGAGCCTACTACATCTCAAGAGAGCAGTACCGAAAGCAATTCATGGAGAAGCTGGGCTTCGACCCCTACCCTGGCACGCTGAACCTTAAACTTACTACGGACTATGACGTCAAGACTCGAGACGAGTTAGAGGCTTATCCTGGAATTGAAGTTGAGGGCTTCGTCAATGAGGATCGTACCTTCGGACCCGTGAAGTGCTATCCGGTGACGATAGAGAACAAGGAAAGAGGCGCGTTGATTTTAGCCTTAAGAAGCCACTACGACGCGTCCGTGCTCGAAATTATTGCACCTGTGCCTCTCAGAAAACACCTCAAACTCAGGGACGGCCACAAGGTGAAGGTAGAAGTCATGACGCTTCCATGACTTTTGATGGATCCCTTCACCTCTGTGACGATTGATAATCTGACTCAAATGGCAGACTTGGACTCAATAAGTGTACTTGAACCGATACGTTGGCTTTGTCTTGCGTGTTGCTCCCAAAAAATAGCCTATGAGTAGCCCAACGACCAATCCGCCCGCATGAGCGAAAATATTCACTTGCGGACCTATGTTAATAATGAAAAGAAAGAATGCGAAAAACAATGCGGTTAGGATTGATTGGCCAATTGCTCGTCGGGAGTAAATCACTACGGCTCCGAACATGCCGAAGATGGCACCAGAGGCTCCGGCTGAGACCATATGGTAGCTGGGGAAAAGGATGGTTGGAAGGAGCGATAGCAAGTTTCCTGCTAAGCCACTGAGAAGATAGATTCCAAGGTACTCCGTAGTATCGAACATCTCTTCAGCTCGTAATCCGAAGATTAGCAGGAAGAGCATGTTCCCAAAGATATGTTCGAGGCCAACATGTACAAACATGGAAGTGACGAGCTGATAGTACGCACCATTCTGCATCACGAGTAAATTGTCTTGGCCAAACTGGGCAAGCACGTTGTCGCTTGCCATCCATGCGTTGTCGCTGAGGTATGAAGTGTAAACGTAGACGAGCACGTTTAAAGCGATGAGTGCGCACGTTATGGTGAAGCTTTTGGGGATTCTGGGGCCCCTCATCATCTTTTGAAATCCTCGATTATTCTCTGTTTAATCTTCGATGAGCTGTCTAGCTTATCTGAGCTGAATTTATTGATCTTTAGTGTTTCTATGTTTAACCCTTTTTTCTTGACGGCATCCTGTACTTCTTGCTCTAGGCCGCTGACTTGGCTGTCATAGCCGACTGCAACGATGTCAGGTTTGATCTTCTCAAGAACTTTCTCCATATTGAAATCTTCATATCCTAATATTGCTTCGTCGACAACTTTCAGTGAGGCAACGAGCGCGCATCGCTGATACTGAGGCATGACTGGCTTCTTTCCCTTCCTCTTCTCTACAGTGCTGTCCCTTGCAACGATCACTATGAGTTTGGCCTTTGGACCACCCGCTTTCTTGGCCTCTTCTAGAAATCGCACGTGTCCCATGTGGAGCAGGTCAAACACGCCTGAGGCCAGAACTATTTTTCTCTTTTGTCTTTTGCTCTTGACGGCCACTCAAACCTCACGGCTCCTAGCAGTCTCAGTGCATCTAGTAGGCCTTCACAATAGGCTACTGAAGTTAAGCTTACCTCAAATCTTTCCTCTTTCCTGAAGTATTTGGCATCCTTCAAATATGCCCTGGCAGACTCAACTACCTTTTCCACGTTACTCATGAGTAGGCCCGTTCGATCTTCAACTGTTTCCATCGTTTCCAGAACATGCGATGCAGAATCGATGTATTTCGCTACAAGCTCCTTCAAGCTCATTCTGCTGCCTCCAGCAAATGCCGAGGGGCACCGGCCAAGACAACTAGGGCCTCAGCTTCCATAAAATGGAATTTTCCTGGAAACACGAGGGTATGTGGAGGTCTTCCAAAATCGTAGTCCAACAGGTTCTCTACGAAGCCGGCCTTCACCTGCGGCCTGTCGCTACCTGCCCTTGCTATGCCTATCGCCAGCCTCCTTTGAGTGATTATTCTTTCTTTTCTCTTGGCTTCAATTTGCAATAATATCTCTAGCGCCTCACGAATGTTCAAGTAACGTTTCTCATCTGCTCTAATATCAAGCAAACAGAGTGTGTGCAGTCCGAGCTTAGTGTTCTGTGAAATAACGTCGTAGGGCGTTTCACTAGGAGCCCCGTTCGAGAAGGGGATGGTGACAGTTTTTCCAAACTTGTAGTTGTGCAGGCCTGACAAACCAATGACCGCAGAAAGTATGGAAGCTCCATGAGTCAGACGAGTCTCTATTTTGCGTTTCTCCGCCTCAATCCTAAGTGCTACGTGGGTCGTCGCTATTAAGGGGTCGCCAGGTACAAGCAGGACGGTCTTGCCATGCTCCGCCGCCTGCAGAATACGTTCTCCGCTTCTTTCTTCGATATCTTGTCTCGAAAGGACCCATACACTCTTCCCACAGATTTCCTCAAAATGCTTAAGCGAAAAATCTGGCAGCAAACTCGTGTAAAGCTCTATGAACACAGAGTTAGCATCCTTAACTTCTTCTAAACCACGTAGACTGATCCCCATTTCATCGTGCAAACCGAGGCCAACGAACACCAACTCCTTCATTTTGCCAAACCTCTGCTTGAACCAACGCTAGATAAACTTAAATGCTCTCCTTCTGAAGACTCATCAACGAACGGTTTGGAAATCAGGGATATTTCAGGGCATACGACATGAATGAAAATGAACAAGGCGAAGATGGTAAAACATGAAGGATGTCGAGTTGAAATTGATTTCTGAGCTTTTGAAGAACAGTCGTAGAAGCGACAGAGAATTGGCCAAGGTGCTCCACGTCTCGCAACCTACAATCGGCAGAGCAATTAAGAAACTAGAGAAAGAAGGCATCATAAGAGAATACACAATTCTGCCTGATTTCAACAAGCTCGGGTATCACCTGTGCGCATTGACTTTCGCGGATTTTCCAACTCCACGGGACTTGCAAGCAATGAGGAGACTGATCGAAGAATATGGAAATAGGCTGTCAGAAATTCCTCAAGCAATTATGATTGAAAGAGGCTTAGGTGAGAAATCCAACGGAGTCGTAGTTTCTCTTCATGAAGACTACTCGGACTACATGAAGTTTCAGAGATGGCTGAAACAGTTCAGTCCTTCAAGCACGTATCAGCTTCACAGTTTCATAATTGATCTCGATGACAAAATCCACTATCGGTACCTAACCTTCTCAACCCTCGCCAAACATCTCCTAGAAATGAAAGGAACAAAGGAGTGAACGACGAGAGGAGATGACGCGTAGGATCGGTTGAATGAAACGTGAAAAGGCTAGCTGGGTCAATTCACACGAAAAACGAATCAAACCAATCACAGTCGAAACGGCAAAACCGCCACACTGGCTAAACTCGAGTCAAATCTAAATATAAGCCGATCAAGCGATCTTCGGTCAACCATTGATACTCAGCCCATGGAAAACAAAACGAAAACTCTTTATACTTTCCCATTCGACTTTCCTTTCCTAAAGAAAGTTGGGCCCGTAGCTCAGTAAGGTTAGAGCGGCGGACTCTTAATCCGTAGGTCGCGGGTTCAATTCCCGTCGGGCCCGCCATAACCCTTTTCTGAGGAAAAAGGCCTAACCGAAAATCTGTCTTTTGGTTGTTTTGCGTTTCTGAGTAGTCTATTAGGGATGATAGAGCGTTTTCTGTGATTTTTGAAAGGTTTCGACTGTGATTGCGAGCTTTTTAGCGCGCGCTGGTCAACTTGGTTGCGATACTCATCTGGTTTTAGCGGGTCACAACTCTACGATGTGGCGAAACTCCAAGCCTAAACAAAGGGTGTAACCTCTATTCCTACGATCATACATAGGATTCCTACGATCACAAGGATGATCCCAAGGTTTCCTCGTTCTCTTCTCCATGTGTAGGCGCCAAGAATTATCGCCACGGAACAAAATATCTCGGGCAGAATCAACAAACCGACGACGGCACTGACAAATCCTGCAATGATGTACGTTCTAGTCCTATTCCTTGCTGGCGGATAAGATGGGGGCGATGGGGACGGTGTCGACTGGGACGATGAAGACGTAATGGGTTGTTGCTGCGTTTCTTCTGGGAACCTAGAGAAGTGCTCGTGAACCACTTTCCATTCTGAATCTTCCTTCCTCAAGACAGATGTGACACGCGAAGTTGCCTCAAATGGCTTGTTTCTGATCGCTCCCTGATAATGTATATGAAAAGTAGCAACGGCTATATCCCCAAAAATATTTGCTTCAAAATTCTTCAACTGATAGCTATAGTCGGAGAGAACCTTGAAAGCCCCGAACTCATTCTTCAGAGCTTCCGCCGCCTCCTGTCTCGCAAAGGGAGGCCAGTCATCAAATTTACTGTAGCGCTCATCAACAAGTGCCCTAACTGCCTCTTCATCTCGATTTTTAATCCCGTCAAGCCTCCTGATCACGACATTCTCGACCCCCTCCTCCGTTGGAATCCCAGCTTTAGTCTGATTTTCAGGAGATCCGATCAGCTTGGTTCCGCAAGATTTGCAGAAGCTATCTGCCTCTCCGACTTCCTTCCCACACTTTGGGCATTGCGACATTTGATATCACCACACGACTTCTCTGCTCTTGTCTATTAGGCTTTTCAAGGGTTATACGCTCCATCTTCCATTCTCCATTACCCAAACAGCTTCATCGCACATGAAATCTAGTGTGAAAAACAAGATTGAGTTCAACAGGGTGAGGCTTCTTATCACCTGCACAGCCTTCTCCGCCCTGCACTCTTGAAAAAACCTGAAGACCGTGTTTAAACCAACTACGCGCGCGAGACCTTCGCAGCGTGACTTGCAAAGCGCTAAACTTCTCTCCACCGTGCCTTGGTTTTTGCTATAATAAAGAGCACGACCGTTACGGCTACTAGGACACTCCAAGCGAGGGCCATCGTCGCAAGTGATAGCGACAGATACCCAGCAGCACTCTGAGCTATCTCAGCTGCGTACGTTGTGGGGGAGAAGTAGGCCAAGTATCTGAACGGAAGCGGGATGTAGGTAATAGGATAGTACACGGGTGGTATCGTTGAAAAGAGCGTCGAAAGAAGCCGTGTAAACGCAAAGCTCTGGACTATATCGCTGGAAAACGTTGAGAGCACGTAGCCAACTGCCATTGAAGCAAAAAACATGAGGAGAAGCACCACAACGAACTCCACGACTCCAACGACGCTTAGGACCAGAAAGTAACGTGCGAGCACGGCGAGTACGGTCAGCGCAGGAATGGAGTAGACGATCTCTGAGATGGCGACTCCAATCATATATGTCAGCCAAGTGGTTGGAGAACTGACCACCATGTCTTGGAGCTTGAAATCGTTCTTCAGGTGCGAAAGGTCGACTTGGAGCGACATGCCGCTCGAGAACATGCTCATTATGAACGCGCCTTCCACGGCCTCTCCTACTAGGCTGCCACGGCTTACGAACACTATGAGGACTAAGAAGGAGAGGGGGGACAGAACGGTGTTGATGAGGACAATCGGGTAGTTCCTCATTTCATACAGGGCGTTGACGAGTATCGCGGCCAGAATCTGGCTGAACCTACTCCTCTTCTGCATCGAGCTCCTCTTGAATGTCAGGTCCTTTGCCCCCTTCTCGGCTCACGAGGTAGAAGAATATGTCGTCCAACGATACCGGATTGATGGTAAACTTGAACCCGCCCTTGGAGAGTTCTCTTGAGATTCTGAAGGCCTCTTCCTCTGCCGTGAGTATTCGCACGTTGCCGTCCCTTCCCGTTAATATCTCGCCTTTCGAGAGCCGGAGAAGATCAGGCGGCGGTTTTGAAAGCAGCTTCATGCTGTAGTTGTAGTTCATGCTTCCCCTCAGATCCTCGAGGGTTCCGATGCGGACTAGTTTGCCGTGATCCAGCACGCCGATCTCGCCAGCGAGCTGCTCTGCCTCTTCGAGGTAGTGTGTCGTGAGAAACGTAAAGCGGCCCCTTCCAATGTCTTTGAGAATTTCCCAGAATTCTCTTCTTGAGATGGGATCAAGTCCCGTCGTCGGCTCGTCCAAAAAAAGTATTTCGGCTTCTGAGGCAAGGACAGTGGCAACCAGAACCTTCCTTTTCATTCCCCCAGAGAGCTTGCGATTCAAAGTCTTGGAGTATCCCCCGAGCCCCAGCCTTTCAAGCGACTCGTGGGCCCTCTTTCTTGCCTCAGCATAGTCGAGCCCTCGCCAAAGAAGGTATGACAGTACTGTTTGCATCGGCGTCATCCATGGTATCGTTCTCGCTTCTTGGGGAACTATGGCGATCTTTTCTCTGAGCCTGCGGGCTTGCCTCACTACGTCAATGCCGTTTATGGTGGCCGTTCCAGATGTTGGTTCAAGCTCGGTTGCGAGGATGCGTACGAGTGTGGTCTTTCCAGAACCGTTCCGGCCTATCAGCACGAATACACCGTGAGAAGGAACAGAGAAGCTTAAGGAGTCAAGTGCCTTTGTATCGCTGTCACCATAGACCTTCGTCAGCTGATCGCACGTAATTGACTGGGAACTCTCTTCCATTCTGCCACCCAGCGTGATCGTTGAGTTTTCCGCCGCCTCTAACTCTTTCGGTCGTTAGAACTCAAGACATATGCCTCGCCTAACGACGAGCCCCCAAAAAGGCAAGCGATCGCTTGCTAGAAACTAATTGAGAAGGTTGTCTAAAAGAATTCAATAGAGGGTCGCCCGCTTTCGAGGTCAATTCCCGGCGCGCCCCCCAACAAAAGTACGAATTCGTTTCGCGTAAACGGTGTTGACTATATCCCAACCTATGGGTTCTAGTTCTGCGGCGATTTGCGAATTTTCAAGATTCAAGACAAATGCAGGTTCTGGCTTAAGCGTAATAGCAAGACAAAAGTGGCAAAACATGTGGCTGACCCTTTTTTCATTGGACAAAGGTTAAAATCTTGGCTAATTGGAGTTCAATATTTGGTGGACTAGCGTGTCGCCCGATGAAGGAATTGGGAAGATTATGAGCAACCCGTTTAGGAGAGATGGCAAAGTCCTTCTGAGCAAAGTCGCGACGATGGGGGACCTGAAAGCAGACATCCTTAAAGCTGTTAACTTAATTGGCGGTTTCAACAAGGTCATCGACAAAGGCGATCAAGTCTTGCTCAAGCCTAACTATAATACTGCAGATCCTCCACCTGCCTCAAGCGACCCTGAATTTCTTAGGGCAATGGTTAATTTGTTGCTTGAAAATGGCGCGGGTAAAGTCATCGTGGGAGAATCTTCTTGGCAAGGGCTTGCGACGCGGAAAGCTTTGGAACAAGCTGGGGTACTCGCGATCTTGAAGGATACGGGTGCAGAGATTGCGTTTTTTGATGAAGAAGAATCGGTCAAAGTTGACGTGGGTGGCGAATACCTTGGGCACGTCAGTTTGGCAGGAAGAGCCATGAAGGCTGACAAGTTAGTTTATTCCTGCTGCTTGAAAACGCATTTCCGGGCTGACTTCTCGCTTAGCTTGAAGTTGGCCTTCGGGTTCACGAAGAAGAGCGAAAGAATGGCATTTCACGTGAGACATTTGAAAGAAAAACTCGTCGACTTGAACCTAGTCGTGCATCCAAATCTGATAATCATGGATGGAAGAAAATGCTTTATAACAGGAGGACCATTCAACGGCGAAGTGCGAAAACCAAACGTTATTCTTGCTTCTGGAGACCGAGTAGCCATGGATGTCGAATCCATCAAAATCATCGAAAGTTTCGAAGGTTCTAAGCTGAAGGATAATCCATGGAGCTACACTCAAATACGTCGCGCAACCGCACTGGGGCTCGGAGTAAAAAACGAGGACGAATATACGGTCATAACCGAATAGGAAACGAGCCAATGCCCGATCTCGACTCCTTGAGAGTTGATGACCATTTGATGATTGAATCAACCAAGGAACTTGGTAAGGCCAGAATCGAGGAAATGAACAGGCGTACCGCCGAAAAGCTTCTTCGACCACTGCGCACAGTCAGTGACAGATCCAAAATGTGCTAAAGCATTTAACTATCATCTGCAGATTTCTAGAAAGGGATGACTGCTTTGATAAAGGGCACCGTTGCATGGGATCTTTCTGAAATATTCCCGAGCACCACTGACCCTCAGATTGAGAAAACCATCAGCAACATCATTACGATGGTAGATGCCTTCGTAAGGAAGTACAAAGGAAAAATCAATGGCCTTTCGACCAAGAGCCTCTTGAAGTGCATAGAAGAATACGAGGCCTGCCAAACTAAACCTCTTAACGTTTCACTGTTCGCAACCCTATCGTTCGCGGCAAACATGACCTTGCCAGACACTCAGTCACTCAATGACAAGGTGACGAAGCTCGAGGCAAAGCTGGAGAAGACGTTGGCATTTTTCGACTTAGAAATGGGAAAACTCGTTTCAAGGAAACCAGAGATCATCTCGGATCGAACACTAACGACCTACAAGCACACCTTGGAAAGAATCAGAAGACGGGCTGCTCACCAGCTATCTGAAATTGAAGAGCAGCTCATAATCGAAAAAGACCAGTTCGGCGTGAAAGCCTGGGAAGAGCTGCAGAGCAAGTGGCTCAACACAAGGATGTTTAAGGTTAAGGTCGAAGGCAAGGAAAAGGTTCTCCCTTATGGCAAAGCGAACGGTCTGCTGCACCATCCTGACCGGGCCACACGGGAATCAGCGAACAAGGCCATATATGGCCTGCTAGGAGAACAAGGAGAAATATTCGCATCAGCGCTTCGAAACATCTGCAACGACTGGCTGAGCGTCTGCGAAAGAAGAAAATACGATTATCCCATGCATGCGAGCCTCATAGCAAACGATATTGACCAACAGACAATCGACAACCTGCTGAAAACTGTAGAAGGTCACACCGGCCTGTATCGACGATACCTGAAGCTGAAAGCAAGAATGATGGGATTACCGAAACTGGGATGCCACGACATAGTCGCTCCACTGCCAGACACCCCAAAGATGAAGTTCGACTACGACAAAGCAAAGAATCTGGTCATCAAAGCCTACAGCCAGTTTGACGAGGACTATGCTTTTGCCGTGAAAGACATGTATGCCAGAAACCACCTGGATTCCTCGCCAAGATTCGGCAAGCAGAACGGTGCCTTCTGCTACGGTTGGTACAATGGTAAATCTGCATATGTCCTCAGCAGCTTCAACGAATCCTTAGACGATACGTATACTCTTGCCCATGAGCTTGGCCATGCTACGCATGATTATTATGACGAGCCAAGTCAGCCACTTATGAACATGAGAACTCCTATGGTCGTGGCAGAAACCGCCTCAATATTCGGTGAACTGCTCCTGACCGATCATCTTCTTGGTGAAGCAAAATCCAGCAAAGAGAAGAAGGCGATCCTCTGCTCAGTCCTCGATGGAGCTGGAATGGTCATCTTCCAAGTGACAGCAAGAGCATGGTTTGAACGAAGCCTCTACGATGCGATAAGGCAGGGAGAATACCTAAGCTACGATAATATATGCAAACACTGGACCATTGCAAGGAACAAAGTGTACAGGGACTGCGTTGTATGGTTCAAAGAAATGAAAGCAGAATGGACGATGAAGCCCCACTACTACATGTCCAACTTCAGATTCTATAACTACCCATACGTCTACGCACAGTTGTTCGTCTACGCCCTCTACCGGAAATACCTTGAAGAAGGTAAAGAATTCGTTCCGAAATTCAAGGAAGCACTTTCGGCAGGCGGCAGCCTCTCGCCAGTACAAATCGGCAAAATCTTCGGTCTAGACGTTACAAAACCTGAATTCTGGAAACTCGGCATGAAACAATTTGAGCATTTTCTCGAGGAACTTGAGAAAACCACCAAATAAACTGTCGATAAGCGCACGTTATTAGTCACATGAGCCGAGTACGATGGAGATAACCTTTGGGTTCTCAAGCCAAGATCATCGACATTACCAGGATGGATAAATACAAAAAATACCTCAACACCTGTCTAGTGGGTCCACCGTCTAAAGCGTGCAAGAGAAGAATCGAATACTCAAAAAATGCAATCGCGAAAGGCTTTCACAAGAAACTCTTGATTTCTGATGGACAAGTTGTTGGCCAAATAGAGTATTCACCCGCAGAGGTATCCTACTATCCGATAATCGGAGAAAATTTGATAGTGATGAACTGCATCTGGGTCTTAAAAAGAGCAAAGGGTCATAATTTCGGAAAGAAACTTCTGAGGGACATGATAAAAAGTGAAAAAGAAGCTTCTGGTTTCGCAACCATAGCATTGGAAAATCATTGGAGCCCATGGTTCAGGAAGGGGCAAATTGAAAAACTCGGCTTCAAACCCATAGACTCGATCAGAGTAACGCACAAGACCAAATACAAGGACCGAGTTTTTCGCATATACCTTATGTGGATGCCGAACTCTAAAGCCGCAAAACCACCAACATGGAACGAGCAAAAACTGTTGGAGGGCACAACCGCTTGCACTGCCCATCCGCTTTATCATCCGCAAACGTATAAACCGAGGCAGATTCTCCAGAAACACGATGAATCTCTTTTCAGGCTGTTCTAAGTTCACGATGGTAACGTCTGAGGTCGAGTGCTACTGCGGTTTCTGACCAGTTGTCTCTTTCTGCGGGCAGGCGATGAGGTGGCCGCCGAATCCGGCTCCCCACATTAGAATTGGATAGACGACCATGCGTTCCATTCCGCCTGACCCTAGTCCCAAATAGATTTTGCCCGCAAAGAGAACTAGGCTTCCGAGCGTCATCAACCCTAGGATCACGGCTAAAAGAGAGAATGGAGTCTTCAGCAACTTGAACGAGAATATGGCCGATAGTCCACCGAACAGGAAAGCGATGAACGATACAACCGAGTGAATCGATCCGCTGTTTTCAGTGAAAACGCCGACCCCCATGACTCCGATGGCCGTCAAGACTAGAAGCGCGGTTAAGGCCTTAGAGTCGAAGGCGCGTTGAAGAAAGTAAGCTCCAATGATCAGCAATAGCCCCAAGAGGAAGACGGACGAGTTGAAGATCATCGATGAAGGCCCAACCCCAAGATCGCTTATATAATCGCCAGAAATGCTGTAGTTCGGATACAATGCTTCCGCAACGATTAGGCCCAGGACAAACTGAGAAGCGGCGATGAAAAACAGCGTCCCCGCCACCTTACCTCTAGAATATTCCATAAATCTCATGCTGCTGGGTAGATGTATAAGATTTGCGTCTTGAGCAAGTATCGTGATGTCCAAGCGGCCGACGTGAAAGATGCTGCCCGTCTCCTTAAGCGCCTACTCCAAGAGCTTTGATGACTCAGCGATCACAGCTCAAACAAGGCTATTCTGGAACCATTGAAATCTCGAATTGGATACAAAATGACCACAGGGCATGAAAACCAAGTGTATAGAACCTGGTTGATGAAAGAGAAATAAGTGCCTGCTTCAACCCTTTAATGGTGGCAAACTTGATCGTGGCTCTTCACACGGCGCCCAGGGGCTTCTTCAAATCTGGACCGCCACACGCAGAAGATGAACTTCTCAGGCTTGTGCGAAAGGCGGCGTCAATGGGTTTCAGATGCTTCGAGGTTGGACCTCTCTGTGACTTTGCTCACATTGACGGTAAACGTTTGAAAAGTGTTCTCTCTCAATATGGTTTGAAAAGCTGCGTCCACGTTGGCGGACTCTATGATGCAGAGAGGTTCGCGAAAACGAAAGAAGAGTACGGAAGAATGCAGGCAGAAATACATCGCGGCGTTGAACTCTGCAGGGAGATCGACTCTCAGTTGGTCTCGCTGCATCCTCCATTCTCCGTAGCGAAAAGTGTCCAAGATAAGACGTTCGTTTCAGCCGCAAAAGCACGGTTCCTCAGGATCATTGAAGAAGAACTGGAGTTTGCTTGCTCCAACAAGATCAAGTTGGCCCTAGAATCTTTCTGTTATCCACCCTTCATCTTCGAAGGATTACAAGATTTCGCACAGTTTGTCTCCCATTTCCCTTCCGCAGAATTCGGTGTTCTACTCGAAGTTGGACACCTGTATCAGGCAAAGTTTAGTCTTGATAAAGCCACACGAGCGTTCAAAGGTCGCCTCTTGGACGTCCACATTCATGACGCAACACTTGAGACAGACTTCCGAAAGGCCACTCATCTTCCAATAGGAAAGGGAACAATCGATTTCCATAATCTGATAAGCATTTTGCACAGGGCCAATTATGATGGTTGGCTCACCCTTGAAATCCACGGCAATGAAAACGAAGTAGTGAAGAGCAAACAGTTCCCGAGAACATGATCAATGCGACTGCATGAAGATCGTACAAGACCAACGATGGCCAGAACGGAATTGAGCATCAGTCAACGTTGGGGGAGCCGTCTCCACACTGGATCACAAAACCCTCGGCAACCTAGCTGAAAATAGTGTTCCACCCAGGATTCCGTGCCCTGCCAATCTCTTGAAGCTCCAGAGGCAATCGATACGTCATCGAACAGTTCAATCGTGATGTTGCCCTGCTGGTCACCGAGAGAACCCCGCTCCCGCCCGAACTTCCGCTCGGCTCGCCCCCAAACATCCCCGATAGGCCGAAGGGATCACACAGTTACCGCCCACATGACTAGGGCAACTAATGCATTTCCGAGGCTATGTGACTTCACACACATACGTGACATCGCAGAGCCCTTAGCACAACAACATATCTTCAACCAGCCAGGTCGAGGCACGTCAAACAAGGCGTCAAAACATCCACGGTTGAGACAACGGTTCAATCAGCCCTGGCAAGAAAGTTTACTCCCACGGATAACACACCATTGAAAACTTAACCGAAGAGAAAAAACCGACCTAGGAGGGGGGGTATCAAATGTTCGCGTGTTTTCAACCCAACAGTTGGGTACGTCCAGTAATGCTATCAGCAAACACGACACTTCGTACCGAAAACCAAAAACCAGCCTAGGAGGGGGGAGGTGCGTTTTTCGACTGTTTTTCAACCCAAAAACGCAGTTCAACCCTCCTAAACCTCATGCAGGCAAGAATCTAGCATAAGGCCGGAAAAACCGACGCCGGAAAGCATGCCTTGCAAGCTTCGCACTCGCCAACCTGCATCTCAACCCGCCAGATTCTGGGGATGCTCTAGGCCCGTTTCAAAGCGTCCACTGTTCTTTTCAGAAGCAGCTCAGCTGCCTCTTGGCTTGGCCAACCTCCCAAGCCGCAGTCGGGGCCAGCGAAGAGCAGCCTTTCACCGTACTTCTGACTCGCCGCAGCGAACCTCTTACGAATCGTCTCCTCAGGATCGACCAGCTGATCAACAGTCGGCCTGGTTATCCCTCTATCATAGAGTTCCGCCCTGATCGAATCCACGTCCGTCCTTGCGACACCGACCCTGACATACTTGTCCGCCTCATCCAACGCCTTCTTCGACAAGCCTTCCAGATTCTTCGGAGACGCCGCAAACTCCAACGAAACCACGTTAAGCCCCTTCACATCCAGAACTTCCGGCGCCTTCAGCGACGAATGAATGTGAATCTGCTTAGTCACGCCGCCAAAGCTGAAAGCCTTCTCCAAAACATTCAGAATAACATCCCTACTTGCAGACACGTCAAGAAAGCCGAAACTCGGCTCGTCCAACGACACGACCTCAGTCTTAACATACTTCGAATCCAAAACAGAATTCTCCGCGAACCGCTTGACCGTCTCAGCCAACATAAGAAGAATATCCTCGTAGGGAACGGTTCCGACTAACCTCAAGTACAGCTCCAGAGGACCAGCAACGCAGACTCGAAGCAGAATCTTCTTCCCAAACTCCTCATAAAGCCTCGATGCCTCTTCACCGATCACAAAAACCTCAGGAATAATCGCATCCTGCGCATCAACAACATACGTTCCCCTTTCCATCGCAACAGAAATCACATCCGTCAACTGACCATGCATATCATAAAGCTGCGGATAATTAACAACGTCCAAACCCGCAGCACATTTCCTCCTAAAAGACTCAACCACGACACTGTAGAAATTCTCCGACAAGAACGAATCCAAACTCGCACTTTTCCCTGCACGTATGGCACGTCTCGCCCGAACATACGCCTCATCAAACTGCTTCCTATTGACGCGCAAAGGCAACGGAAAACTTCCCACATCGTCAACAAGCACAGCCATGATGGCATATTCTAGCAAGAAACCATTTAACGTTTATTCAACCGCATTCATCCTCGCTGAAATCCAATCAGTCGGCGCATGATCAAGCGAGCTTCATATTCCAATAGACGCACAAGAAAGTCAGTATCATAATTCCAACGACCAGCGGCGACGCAGCCATAACCGCAAACTGTCTCTTCAAAGCATCATCGACCGTTAGGAAGGACAAAAACGCGAAACTGAACGCCAAGGTCATACAGACCACACGAACGATAAAGGTCGCCGTTTCCACCTTCACACAACACCGCCCGACGCGTCAAGCGAGCAAAGAACTTGGATCAAACCTCAAATAGATCTTGCGAATTCAAAATATGAATTCACGATACCAAAAACTCTCCATTGTCCTATCGCATGCAGCGCATGAGCAAGCTGAAGTGCAAACTGCCTAGGTTAAATATCCACAAGAGATTTATCCACGAAAGCCCAACACCACACAGTGATTTTTCCAGGGGAATTTAGGAATTGGCAAAAAGAGGAACACCATTCGACAAGCTTCTCACAGAAGCCGTAGACGGAGCGCTATTGTGCCTAGGCGACTCTGCCAGACAAGCGATCTATTTCCACCTTGAAGAGAAATTTAGAATAACAAAAGGCGAAATCCCCAATCAACTAGATAGCTTCAAAGCAGGCCTTGAAAAAATCTTCGGGGCAAGCGGAGCCACATACCTAGAAATCCTCATAATGAAGGAGCTCTACGAGAAGATCGAAGAACCACTCGAATGGAACGAAACCAAAGACCTTGCCTTCGTTGACTATGTTACTGCAGCCAAGCAGAGTTACTCCAGAACGAAGAAGCAAACCTAATCGCCCGAACCCCTCGAGCTTCTAATGGTTCTAGCAGCAGGCCATAAATACAGATTCCAGCTTCACAAACGATTTATCAAGGCTTAATGAAGTCTTTATCGTCAAGAGGTTCAAGAATGCCAACGAAAGAGAACATTGATGATGTAAATGAACACGCCGCCGCTGTCAAAAAGCTGAAGAAACATAAAGGTGAAAGGCTTGGATAAGAACGCGAGAATACTCATCGTTGACGACGACGAAAACATAAGAAAGGTGCTAGTAGCCATACTCCAAGATGAAGGATACACGGTTGATTCCGTAGGAACTGCCAAGAAGGGGATAGAAGCCACCAAAAGAAAATTCTACAACATGGCTCTGATAGACATAAGGCTCCCAGACATGGAAGGCACTGAACTGTTAACGCAGCTAAAAGAAACAACCCCCAGAATGCGCAAGATAATCATCACAGGATATCCAACTCTACAAAATGCAATAGATGCCGTGAACAGAAGAGCAGATGCATACGTGATGAAACCCTTCGACGTCAAGAGAGTTCTGGAAACCATCAAAGATCAACTCGAAAAACAGGAAGATGAAAGACAATACAGCCAAGACAAGGTTGCAGAATTCATAGAGACACGAGTAAAAGAATTGACCGTGGATGATTTGAAGAACAAGAAACCCTAGATCTTCTGCTTCTTACCAAGAATATCAAACTGATAATCTTGATGCCCCCACTGTAGAACTTTCAGTCTTCCTCGCATTCGTTACGTTGCTGTTTCCCAATTGTTTGCCGCCCGCTTTTCCGGTTTGCTGGTGCTTGCGGCAAAACTTGCTGGCAGAGTTGTTCAAAGAAAATCTTAAACCCAGTTCCTATTGACTAGAATTGGACTTGTTTTGTTCAATTAAAGGAGTTTTGCCATGATTATTTTTTGACAATTGTGTGTATTTCGGCATGTACTCCAAGAATGTTTGACCAGTAATTTCCATATTGCTGTAGGAATGATTTAAATAGTAAAACACTAGATACAGCGTCTACTTCGATCTTCAAACACTACAGGCTTGTTTGGTGCAAAAGGATGATGCTATGAAGTGCCCTTACTGCGGGGCTCAAACCCTCAAAACTCTCGAAACGCGCGATTCGCCGGACAACACTGTCAGGCGGCGAAAAGAGTGCGCGGAGTGCGGTAGGCGCTTCACGAGCTACGAGTACGTGGAAACGATCGAGCTGATGGTAAACAAAAAGGACGGGAGATTGGAACGTTTCGACGAGAACAAGATCCTCCGAGGTTTGCAGAAGGCATGCGAAAAAAGACCTGTGACAATGGATCAAATCCACGAACTAGCAGAGCGCATCAGGCAGGATTTGATGTCACTGGGAAAGGAAGAGGTCAGCTCCCAGCAGATCGGAGACCTCGTGATGAAGTACATGAAGAGGCTCGATCGTGTGGCATACATCAGGTTTGCCTCAGTGTATAAGCAATTTGAGGAACCTGAAGATTTTCAAAAATTGTTGAAAGAGGTAAGAACATGAAGTTTGTCAGAAAACGTGAAGGAAGATTAGAACCGTTCGATCAGGAACGCATAACGAACGCTGTTTGGAAAGCTGCCAAAGCAGTCGGAGGAAAAGACAGAGAACAGGCTAAAAAGCTAAGCGACCAAGTCATTTCAGAACTGAGAAAACGTTTTGGAGAAGACGGAGTCCCAACGGTCGAAGAAATTCAAGATATAGTTGAGAAAACGCTGATCGAAAACGGACATGCGCGTACAGCTAAGGCTTACATTCTCTACAGAAAGCAACATCAAGATCTGCGGGAACTGGCTTCTCTTCTGAGCTCCGCAGACCTTGTAGATCAATATTTGGACATCGAGGATTGGCGCGTGAAAGAAAACTCGAACATGAGCTATTCCCTGCAGGGCTTAAACAATTATCTGTCTTCAACCGTTGTTGCCAAATATTGGATCACACGGATCTACCCGCCGAACATCGCCGATGCACATTTCTCAGGAGACATGCACATTCATGACTTGGGCGTCCTAGGTGCATATTGCGTCGGCTGGGATCTCAAAGACTTACTAGTCGCCGGGTTCGGTGGAGTGTCCGGAAAGATTGAAAGCAAGCCTGCTAAACATTTCCGCACGGCGCTGGGGCAGGCCGTCAACTTTTTCTACACGCTGCAAGGCGAAGCTGCTGGGGCACAGGCATTCAGTACGTTTGACACGTATTTGGCGCCGTTCATTCATTATGACGGTTTGTCCCAGAAAGAGGTACAACAATCGCTCCAGGAGTTCTTCTTCAACATGAACGTGCCTACGCGAGTGGGGTTCCAGACGCCCTTCACAAACGTTACCTTGGACCTAACGGTTCCAGATTTCATGAAAGATGAAGATGTGATCATCGGCGGTCAAGTCATGAACGCCAAATACGGTGACATGCAGGCCGAGATGGAAATGTTCAACATGGCCTTCGCAGACGTCATGAGTCAAGGGGATTCAAAAAACAGGGTCTTCACATTTCCGATACCGACTTATTGCGTTACGAAGGATTTCGACTGGGACTCACCAGTGGCTGAGAAGATCTTCGAGGTCACCGCGAAGTATGGGGTTCCATACTTCTCCAACTTTATCAACAGCGACATGAGACCCGAGGATGTGAGAAGCATGTGTTGCCGCCTGAGGATTGATAATCGAGAACTTGCAAAGCGCGGCGGAGGTTTCTTCGGAGCCAACCCACTTACGGGTTCGATAGGGGTTGTCACGCTTAATCTTCCACGGATCGGCTATTTGTCAAAGGACCAGGATGAGTTCTTTGAGCGGCTAGGCCATATGATGGAGATTGCAAGAGACAGTTTGGAGATAAAACGCAAGGTCCTGGAGGGCTTCACTGAGCTTGGCCTCTACCCATATTCGAAGCGCTACTTAGGAGGCGTCAATGAACAGCACGGAAAGTATTGGCGCAATCACTTTTCAACTGTCGGCATCGTAGGCCTGAACGAGGCTATTTTGAACCTGTTAGGAGTCAGCATCGCTTCGCTCGACGGGACCGATTTTGCAGTAGAGGTTCTCACCTTCATGCGCAAAAAGCTTGTGGAATTTCAGGAAGAGACTGACCACATGTATAATCTCGAAGCGACGCCTGCTGAGGGAACGAGCTATAGGCTTGCGAGAATAGACAAGAGGAATTACCGAGACATCATCGTGGCCAACCAGGAGAACGTGAAAACCGGTGCTGAGCCCTTCTACACGAACAGTTCGCAGCTGCCGGTTGATTTTGAAGGCGACCTTTTCGAGGCGCTGGAGCATCAAGACAGACTGCAGACTCTTTACACGGGCGGCACAGTGTTTCACATATTTCTCGGCGAAAAACTTCACTCGTGGAAAGCTGCAGCTGAGCTTATCCGAAAAGTGTCTTGGAGTTCACATTTGCCCTACTTCACGTTGACGCCTACATTCAGCATATGCCCAAACCATGGATACGTGAGCGGCGAACACAAAGAATGCCCAACGTGCGGAGCCAAATGCGAAGTCTATTCTCGAGTCGTAGGCTATCTTCGCCCAGTTGACCAATGGAATGACGGAAAGCAGGCGGAATTTGCCATCCGTCGAACATTCGACAAATCTGCGGTCTTGCAAGCTTCACCCATCCTTGCTTGAGTGATTAAACCTCATGAAATTCAGTGGCCTGCAGAAAACAAGTCTCTCAGACTTTCCGAACAGAGTGGCTTCGGTCCTGTTTACTCCCGGCTGCAACATGCGCTGCCCTTTTTGCCACAACTGGAGAATAGTCGTTGATCCCCGACCACCATTCCTAAACGAAGAAACAGCCACGAAAATTCTCGAGGATCGAAAGAAGTATGTAGATGCGGTCGTCATCACAGGTGGAGAACCGACGATCCACAAAGAAATACCGAAATTCCTCAAAAAACTCAAGGACAGAGGCTTTGCCCTCAAGCTGGACACGAACGGGCTGGATTCGAAGACATTGGAGGAATGTCTGCCGTACCTAGACTATGTCGCCTTGGACGTGAAGACTTCCCCTGAAAGATACGGGGACTTGGGGGCAGAAGACGTTACGGAACTCCTGCGGGCGATTGAAATACTGAAAACTGGAAGAGTGGAGTACGAGTTCAGAACAACTGTCGTTCCAGGCTTGGTGCAAACGGCTGACATACACAGAATATGCGAGGTCCTCAAGGGAGTGAAGAATTTCGCGCTGCAGCAGTTCGTGCCGGGAGACACTCTTAGTGAAGGCTTCAGAATGCTCAAACCCTACACGAGAGAGGTTATCACAGGCTATGCAGAGATAGCCCGGGCGTGTGCTGAAAACGTTATTCTACGCATCTAGGAATACGGCGCGCGTGTGTTCTTAGATTATTTCTTCAAGCATTGCGAACAGGATTTCGTCTTAGCGCGCGCGATTCTCGCGTTGGCAGCGGGCTTCATCGTTCATTGACGATGTTTATGACGGAAGCTTATACGCGTGTGCCTACAGCCTACCCCTCCGTGTACAGCATGATCCAAACATTATCGTAAAAACAGAAAAACAGGCCAAACCACTCGCTTTCTGATTTAGGAACAAGTATGCTGGCTGATTAAACCTATACCTGTTTATGACATACTTTTCTTCAACGATGATGGATCGCACTTGTGCACTTGTGCACTTGTGCACTTGTGCACTTGTGCTTCCTTGCGTGCGATGCCTGATGGTTGCGCAGTTTGCTGAACGGGACCAAGGCGTCGATCGCATCGTTTACACACAAGGAATGAAAGGAAACTGAATATCCAACCTTATGCGTTATACTATTGATGCATCATGACCTTTGAGGATTACACTGGAGAAAAGCTGTGGCTGGTACTCGTCGAAACAGTGCACACGTTGACCATGTATCCTAACCACAAGGCTTACACGAGAGAGAACATCTTGCAAGAGAAGTCAGGCATCGGAGTTGAAGAGTTGGCGGCAAGGCTCACCATATCCTTAGGAGAAGCCCTAGTTATCCTCTACGAATTAGCTTTGGAGAACAAAAGGCAAGTCTAATAGCATCATGGCATCAAGCGAAGACAAAGGTTCGTTCAAGTTGGAAAGCTCCGGTCACTCAACGTGAAGAGCTCTCGTAGATAAACCGAAATGTGTTTCCACTACTCGATGACATAGCGGTATGCTACGTGTTCTCCTGCAGTGGGGCTTCTTCGTTTTATGCGTAGGATTTCGCCGGGTTTTGCGCCTATGGCTTTGGCGGCTGGGTCCGATGATCCGATTTGGGGTAGCTGGTATGGTTGGACTCTGTATTTAGAGAGTAATTCCTGCTTCTCTTCTTCGCTTAGGATCTGATGTAGAGGGACGAGCGCGTGCTCGAAAAGGTCGAATGCTGGAAAGGTCTTGGGCAAGAGTTCGATCTTTCTTTTCTTGGCGCCTTGCTTCACAGCGTGTGTGTATCTTCCGTCTGTGACGATTATTCCGCGGTCTATTTCTACGTCTTTCATGGCTTTCTGCAGCCGGTTGATGGATGCTATGCCCACGGTGGTCTCGCCGGGGACGCACCAGATTAATGCCTTCTCTTTTTCCTTGGGCATGTCGACGATGTAGCCGATGGCGTCGTCATGCTTCCGTTTCTTGATAAGCTTGTAACCTCTTAGCTTGATTAGAACTTCGGCCTTACGCTCTTCCAGACTCTCTAGTTTGCGGCTCAAACGATAAACCTCGGCTCGAAGAATGGTTGAATGGTAAACGAGACATTAAACCTTTAAACTTTACGCTCGAACTGCCGGGTTTGAGGGGGCTTCTATGAATCTGATGGACAGAATAATGCGTTGACCGCTGTTCTGATTATGAAAAGAGTGGCAGAAGGCAGTTTTCGCCGTCGGTTTTCGTAGCTTGTTATGGGCTTTCATTCATGTGCTTGGACCTGAGCTGGCTGACTACAGTTTTCGATTGAAGACAAGCGAAAATACGCCTACTCCCCCGGTCAGTTTTTTTTGTTTCCAGCATGAAGCCGCTCATAGGTTGATCATCGATGCGGGTTGAACTGCGTTTTTGGGTTGAAAACACGCCTAAAACGCACCTGCCCCCTCCCAGGTAGGTTTTTCGGGTTTCCAGCATGAAATCTCGTGTTTGCTGATGGCAGGACCTAACCAACTGTTGGGTTGAAAACACGCGAACATTTGATACCCCCCCTCCTAGGTAGGTTTTTTCTGACATTTGAGATAGATTTTGCATGGTAGCTTTTATGGGGTTTAGGTTTAGTTTGGTTCAAGGCCTGAACGAATTGAAGGTTTTTTCCTTATGGTGAATGCTTCTGGGAAGTCTGTTTTTCCTCTTCGCTCAGTGGAAACTTCATCATTTCTGCGTGCCTCCGTCGACCATTGCTGGAAAACAAGTGGATGTCGTGTTTGCACGCGCGAACGTTAAGGGTTCAAAAGCGCGGTCTCTCACTGTGGTCTCGAGGGAAACGTATAAACGATTACTCCTCTTAAGCAAGGAAGGGCGCTTCTCCCGCATGAAATGTGAAGTATGTGGCCAAGAAACATTCTTACCGTTCCAGTGTCCATACTGCAACGGCCAATTCTGCCCAGCTCATCGTTTGCCAGAAAACCACAATTGTTCAAAGATGCATCTTGCCCGCGCACCGAAACAGGAGGAAGGCAATGTTGTTTCTAGACCGGCCACGTATGAGTACAGAGTTACCCTTGGATCAACTCGGCAACGTAACGGACGAGTTTATTTCAGCCCGAAAGAAGTCAAGCATTTGACCATAGCCGCGTTGCTCGTCATTGCCGTCGGAATGTTATCCGTTCTCTACGGCACCATTTCATCTCAGCCTAGTTTGACCATCTCTGTCGTCGCTTTCACCGTCATCCTAACCGTATCTTTTTTCATTCATGAAATGGCACATAAAATAACCGCTCAGAGAAAGGGTCTCTGGTCAGAATTCAGATTGACACTCTGGGGCTCCGTTATGACTCTAATCTTTGCGTTTCTGCCAATCAAATTCATTTCTCCAGGCGCCGTTATGATCGCGGGACCCGCCGAAAATAAAGAAATAGGAGAAATATCCATAGCTGGACCCATCATCAACATCGCCTTGTCAATACTATTCCTCGGCACAGCGTTCGCATCGGGCCCATATTCCCCAATCTTCCTCTTCGGCGGCTTCTTCAATGGCTACATAGCCGCATTTAACCTCGTACCATTCGGAATTTTCGACGGACACAAAATATTCAACTGGAGCAAAATAATCTGGGGCCTAGCCTTCGCCACAAGCGCAGCCTTAACAGCAATCGGCTACATAATGTACTCACAATACCTACAGTAAAAGACGCGCGCGCTAACCGAAAATCAGCCCGGTTCCATTCACACAAGATTTTCTGGTCGAGTCTTACTGTGAACAGTGAGAAATATCAACTTGGAAGAATTGACCCTACATTGACCACAAATCTACACAGGGAATTTTGCTTCAGGCTGGATTTGAGTATGTTTGCACGACAAGCGAGAATATCATGCTCTTCAGCATATTCAGAGGAAATAGAAAATGTCAAGGTATGGGGGAAAATCACGAGGGTTCGAAATGATATTTTGGCCATTGTGGCCATTGTCCCGTCCCGCTGCAGGGCTCCAAATGTATGAACAGTGGCATCGTTATCTTTATCTCGGCAAAGGGTGCTTTTTTGATCATGCCGGGAATCCTTAGTCCATTGTCGAATCCAATTATGCCAATTGCGTAGGGTGCCATTGTTTGGAATTGCGTAGGCGCAATGTGAATGATGGTGTAAGTAAGCAGTTTTCCCTCAGTCGGAATCTGTGTCCATTCGAATTCGTTTGAGAGGCACTCGTCACACAGTTGCCTAGGTGGAAAGTGGATTTTTCCGCATTTCTTGCACCTTCCGGCCATCAGTTTCCCTTCGTTCATGAATCTGAAGAGCTGTTCTATCGTGAAAGGATCCTGTGCAGTCATTTTAGGCCCTCCTGTAAATGTGTACTGCCGCGGTTGCGCCTGAGCCACCTACGTTGTGAGTTAGTCCGATCTCTGCATTTGCAACCTGTCTTCTGTCTGCTCGTCCCGTCAGTTGTAAGTAAATCTCGTAAGCCTGGGCTGTTCCGGTTGCGCCCACCGGATGTCCCTTCGACTTCAGTCCGCCGCTCGTGTTCACAGGGATTCTTCCGCCTAGCCTGGTTTCTCCACTCTCGATGAGGCGCCGGCCCTCTCCGGGCTTACAGAAGCCTAGGTCTTCATAAGCGATTATCTCGGCGATCGTGAAGCAATCGTGGGCTTCAGCGACGTCTATGTTTTCAGGTTTCACCGCTGCCATTTCATAAGCTTGTTTGGCCGCGATTCTGGCTGCTGCAAGGGAGGTGAAGCTGTCTCTCTCGTAGAGACCGATCGTGTCGCTTGCTTGGCCGCTTCCTACGATCTGCACGGGCATGTCAGTGTATTTCTTTGCAAGTTCGGGTTTTGTCAGGATCAGGCAGCTGGCCCCGTCAGTTATCAATGAGCAATCGTATAGTTTGAGGGGCCAGGCTACAACTCGCGAGGATATGGCGGTTTCAAGTGTGATTTCCTTCTGCATGTGAGCCTTGGGGTTCATGCTTCCGTGATAGTGGTTTTTCACGGCGACAAGGGCTAAGTCCTTTTCAGTCGTCCCGTACTCATGCATGTGCGCCGTGGCCATCAGCGCATACAAGCCTGGAAAAGTTATGCCCTGCCACTGTTCAAATGGAAAATCAGATGCCATAGCCAAGTATTCAGTTACTTCGGACGTCGTCCTGTGCGTCATCTTTTCGACGCCGCCGACCATTACGATGTCTGAAAGGCCTGAAAGTACAGCTTGAATCGCTGTTCTGAGTGCCACGCCTGAAGACGCACAAGCCGCCTCTGTTCGAGTGGCAGATACGTGTGAAAGCCCTGACCAGTCAGCCATGGTTGCCCCAGTGTGTCCCTGATGTTCGTAGGACTCGCCCATGTGCCCTACAAACAATGCTTTGATGTCCTTCTTCGGATTTAGGTTTGGGCAGCGGTCGAAGGCTTCTTTTGCCGCTTCCGCAAAGATCTCTCTTGCATACAAGCCTTCCAGTTTGCCGAATTTTGACAAGCCTGCGGATACTATCGAAACTAGAGGTTTACCCTTCAAGATGAAAGCCGCCTCTGGCCGTCAAGGCGAGGATGAAGATTCTTCTTGAACGACTATTTGGTAGGCTAGTAAGCAATGTTCGAATGTTGAAACGTGTTAAAGATTTCATTCTTTCCTTTTCCTTAGTTCTTTTTTGCTTTCTAATGTGTTTCGGTATGTTGTAAGTAATAATGCATGTAAAAGCCTTATCATCTTCTATTATTAGAACAGGATCAATCTTAAGCGCTTCTTTAGCATTTCACTTTAACCCAAGTCTCTCCAATGCTCAAGCATGATGTATCGGCAAACTGCTTATACGGTTCAAAGCTCGCCCCTCCTATCGTGGAGAACTATGCTTTCAACACTAGAAATTGAGGACATCTTATGTTCTAAGACCTCAATGAAGATTCTCAAGGCTTTGAAAAAGTTCGAGCGCCTTAACACAAGCGAGATCACCAAAAAGGTTAGTTCAAACTTTACGTCCATATCCTCTCATCTGAGATTGTTGGAAGAGCAGGAAATCCTAGCACATTCTGATTTGGGAGTGAGAAGCCGCATCTACAGGTTCACCGAATCGCCAAGAGCCAAAGCGATCCAGAAGCTTCTGGAAGCATGGGAGTAAGAAACAACATATGCTGACTAGAAGAGCGTGAGCGGTCATATCTGATGATTGCCTTGAAAAGACTTGCATACTCTGCGGCGGAAGAATAACGGGTGCAAGCCGGCACTGTCCAAAATGCAAAGTCTGCGTATGCCTCACTTGTGCGGTGACAACGCTTCTCACGGACCGTGCATGCTACACCGGCGAATAAGAAGGGCAATCATTAGCCCCCCGCGCTCAAGGACGAGCCTTCTAAGGAAGGTCAATTCCCCTCTTTTCTTGGTTCCGTCATCAATATGTCGGAACCCGCGCTAATTCTGACGATTGGTCTCGACATAACTTCCCTTATTTGGTCAGCGACTTTCAATACGTTTCTGACTCTTTCCATTCTCATGTCGCGCTCGCCTTGAGTGCGGATAATTATGTTTCCAGAATTCACGAATCTTGCAGATATCGATCTTATAACTTCCAGATCTGAAAAACCTGTAGGAGCGATTACAAATGATTTCGAGGATAAGACTCCAACCCTTACTTCCAGACTATCATTTCTGAGAATATAGGTATTTGAAACTGCTAGCGATAGCAGATGCGCCAAGCTAACTATCCATGTTAAGAAAATCACCAAGCCCGTCCACAGTGTTAACGGTTGGCTCAGAAGATGCACGTTTGTTACGTTGAGAGAGAGTTCGAGCCAGGAGACTACAACTATAGCCACAATAATCAATATGCTCCTAGCTAGCAAACCGGGAAATATCCATGGTTTACCTGTCCAAAGCACTGAACGAGAATTTCCAGAAGTCTCCTTGGGCAAGTTCAAAACCTACGTCATTCTTATGTCGTATTGCTTATTTACGCACGCGTGCGTCATTCGAACATACACGCAGCGCGCACTAGGGGCTTTTTACCATGCTCTCAGATGCCAGGGTTATGGTCTTCTCGATTCTTGGTCTTATGGCTTCATGGTTAAACTGTGTGCTTCCGGCTCGTTTACATGCAGCACAGAAGCCAGCTCTCGCGACTGCGCTGTTGTGGTTTACTTTGTCAACCTGAATGGTCCTTGTGCTTCTGTTCTTCTGCGTGGCTATGTTTTGCATGCCCATGCCTTCAACGTAGAGCGTGATTATCTCAGCATGTTCTCGGTCGCCTACCTTGTTCCATAAGCCTTTGTTCTCGCCTTGCTCAAGCACTTCGCCGTACTCGACTTTGAGGCCTACGTTTGTGAGTATGTCTTCCTTCTCTTCTTTATGCCAGGTGTGATATGGAAACTGGCCTAAGCCCAAAGCTCCAGTCTTCGATATGAGTATGAAGTTTTGTTTAGGCATGTTCCTTATGACTCCAGGGTCAAAGTATCCGTAGAGCCAGCCTAAATCTTTCGCTAGGCCTTGGACGCCTTGGCTCTTCAGCATGAGATAATCGCTCAAGTTTCTTATGTCAATGTCTATGGCATAGTAGCGAATTGAGTCTAGGCCTGAGGCTATGCCCACATGCCTAGCCTCGCGTATCATGTAGATCATATTCGCCTTTGCTGCAACCTGATTATCTGAAACCTTCAATCTTGAATAGTAAAAGTTTCTCATGTGCAAGCTGTTGATGAGAAATTTTGAAAAAGAGATGTTGTTGTGGGCTGTTAGTTACGAGTCATTTTGTGCCGTAGGTCTTCTTGACCCAGGCTCGGGTTTTTTCCATGTCTTCTCTGAAGCGTTTCAGTTCTTCGGGCGTTCGCTTCGGTGCTACTGGTTCCTCTGCGGGGATTGCGTAAACGTCCAGTAGGTCCCCCTTCGGCTGCTTTTCGATGTGTATATTGACTCTTAGGCCTATGTTGACTTTCTCCGGGTCTATCTCTCTCATCGTCATGGGGAGACATGTGTTTGTCCCGTCGATTCTGATCATGGCGCCGACTAGCGGTTGCAGATGGGCCATCGAAGGCCAGGCAATGACCATGATTGTGTATGAGTGAACCTCTCCCTTCTTTGCCAGCTCAACCCATTCGGTTTCTTCCAGCCTGCATTTTGGGTTAAAACAGTGTGCCCTCGGAGGGCAGTATACGAGTCCGCACTTTGGGCATTTTGTGCCGTAGAGTTTTCCTTCGAAGAGCCCCATGAAGAATTTTGAGACTTTGCCGTAGCTGTGATGGAACATGCTACCGTGAGGCCTGTGCACGATGAGGAATTTTTCAGGTTTCATCTCGTTCAGGGTTGGTCCATCGTTCATTTCAACTATTTTCCATCCCTCAGGTCTCCAGCCGCCTTTGCGTTCCCATTCGTTCCACGATTTTTCGTCGATCGCTACTTCCTTCAGAGTTTTTTCAGGTCCTGGTTGCTTCATTTCATCACGCCTCCAGCACGACAGCGCCGGCTTGGCATCCCGTGCCGCCGTGCCCATGTATGAAACCCTTCTTCGGTTTGCTCAGCTGTCTGGCCGGTGCGCCCCATTTCTTGGCTATTTGGTTGCTCAGCTGCCAATAGGTGTCGACGACCTGGGCGATCGACGTTGACCCGACTGCGTGTCCTTGTGCTGTCAAGGCGCCGCTGAGTTGGCATGGAAGCTCTCCGTGAGGTTGTATCACGCCTTCTCTGACCATCATCTTGCCTTCGCCTCGCTTGCAGAAGTCGAAGTCTTCTAGTCCTGCCAAAACAACGCCTGCGTAGGGGTCAAAGATCTCTACTAGGCTAATTTCCTTTCGGGGGTTCTTTATTCCCGCGTCCTTGTATGCCATTCTTGCAGACACTCGTAGCGACCCAAAGTTAAGTAGGTCCGGGTAGGGTGACATGGGTTTCGCAATGTTCTTCGGCCAGATTTTTTCGTCTTCTGGATACAAGCCTTTCCAAGCTGGGTTGTCCGGGCGGTCTCCGGCCCTCATGGTGTCCGAGCCGAAGCCTACACCACTTATCCAAATGGGATTATCCGTGAACTTTTTGGTCAGTTCCTCGTTGGCCAATAGGAGAGCTGATGCACCTTCGCTAGTCATCGCGCATTCGTGCAGCCTGTAAGGCCAAGATATCAGTCTGGACTTGTAGACGTCCTCTAACGTAATCTTGCCTGTACCGTGCTGGGCGGGCCATTGAGCGTAAGGGTTTTCCAGCGAGTTGTTGTGGCACATCATAGCAACTTCAGCCAAGTCTTCCTCAGTGTCTCCGTAAACGTGCATGCGCCTTGCTTCCATCGTCGCGTAGAATGCATTGTAGGTGAAGCCAGAGACGAAGTCCCAGTCTGTGTCACCCGCGATGGCTATGGCTTCGTTGACTTTCTGGATCGGAAGCTCATTCATCTTTTCCCACCCCACGACTAGAACCATGGGAAACATGCCTGAGCGGATCCACAATGCCGCGTTGATCACTGCGTCGATAGGAGTCGCGCCCCCTGATTCCACCCTGTACGATGGGACGCCGCTCAGCCCCAAGTAGTCGTTAATTATCCAATGCATGCATTGCTGCTGTTCAAGGATATCGCTGAAGTATGAGTAGCAGCACGCGTAGCCCTTTTTAAGAAAATCGCCGAGCTCGAGGTTTGGAACATCGTTCAGAATCATTCGGACGGCTTCTGCACACATCTCTTCTTGTAGTGTGTGTCTTGGGTTATCGAACCGTGATATGCTGCCTGCGATTATTCCAACTTTCTTCAACTTTCCACCTCAATTTTGAAAGATGTAGTTAGTGAATCCAACAACTATAAGCTTTTTGCGGTTCCAGTCAATCCTCTTCCAAACAGATCTCCTCAGACGCCAATTTCAACTGCGGCCATCCGACGTGGTAGGCTCTCCCCTCTTGCAGGCTCCTTGACGATTGTTTTACTGTTGCCTCTTTGCGAATCCTTTTATAATTTTTCGTTCAACATCAGTGACATGCAAATCCTGCGATTGGCAACTGCCCTCCCAAAAAAATGTTATTCTACAGATAGACTCTTGAAATCTTTTCCGTGTTCTCTTCCAGAGCGTGTTAGAGAAAATGCTTTGCACCTAGGGGTTGTAAGACGCTGTCTCATAGAACAACCGAAACCGGCTTCGCGAACAGAGACAGTTTTAGACGAAAAAGAACTTCTTGGTCTTTGTTCAGTTGCTTGTAGCAAGGCCGTGAGAGACGCCAACCTGTCTTTTGAAGACATAGACTATCTTGTGGCAACCTATGACGTCAGCCCCTTTCTAAGTCCGGGTCTAAGCCAGCTCCTGATTCCAAACCTCGGTTTGGATCCCTGCGTTAAGTGCGTCAACGCCCAAGGCATAGCAAGCACGGCTTTTCCGAAGGCCTTGGAACTTGCACAGAACCATCTTGCTCTGCATCCAGATGATCATGTCTTGATTTGCGTCTCAGGAGTCAGCTCCTATTGGTTCCAAAACCAAGTGCGCGGTATGAGTGATGTGATGGAAATCAACGAGATCAACAAGATCGGAGACCAGGCTAGAAGGCAATGGGAGTTGAGGAAATGGGTTGCAACCATGCAGTTCTTCCTATTCGGGGACGGGGTCGCCTCGGCGATCGTGGCAAACAGCGGCCATGGAATGTCCGTGAGGGGACTCGCTGAAGTCGCAAACGTCAGAAAGAAAGATTACCTAGCGGGCTATGCAAGGCTTACGACGCTAAATGACCTTTTCGCGTTTGGGCTTTATTCGCATCTCGGGAAAGAAATCCCAGAACTGGGTGCTCACTACACTGCCATGGTCCTTGACAAACTGCTTGGAGAAGACTCCAAGATAATCAAAACGACGAAGAAGTGGGCTGTTCACACGGGCAGCGAAAAGATCCTCAATCTCTTAGCTGAACATCACGCCATAAAGCCTGAAAAACTCGAAGAATCCCGCGGGGTGCTGAGAGAATGCGGAAACTTGGCAGGCGCAAGTTTGCCCTTCATTTTGAACAGGATAATATCAGGTAACAAACTTTCAAAAGGCGACACCGTGCTGATGCTAGGTTACGGGTGGGGGTTTTCAGCAGCAGCTTGCTTGTTGGAGTACGTTTAAATGAACCCCAAGACCAATCATGTCGAATCCTGCGAGACTGAAGCGGCATCAGGAGCGCGCGGAAAAAACCTTCTGCTGCAGAGGATAATGGGGAGGTGAATGCACGCATCGTATTCTTAGAAAAGAATGGAAAGAACCAAGCAGTCTAATAGTATCTTCCTATGAAGGGACACAGTAGAATATCTTTCAGATCCTGTCATTTGGGCCACTGTGAAAACTGTTCGTGCGTTAAATAGATAGAATTTTTTTCTATGATTCTCTTATAGAGGATTATTCCACTAACAAATGCAGTAGATCAGCAGAAGTTGTGATGAAACTCCACATATTCGCATCCTTAAAACTTCGTTTTTATTTGCATTTATGATTCTATAAGTAGAAGACACAGGCACTTATCTGCTGATGTGAAAAACATGGCTCGAAAGGTCCAACACTTACGCATCAGCAAGAACCAACGAAAGATCATGGAAGTCCTAGAGAAATATGAACTGCTAACTGTGAAAGACATTGCCGAGATTCTATGGGCGAGGGATATAAGTTACAGGTCGCCGCAATACAGTTCAGTTCACCGCAGCCTTACAACTCTGCAAAAGAGAGGTCTAGTGGAAAAAGTCGGCGGCCGAGTTAAGTGGCGTAAAACTAAAGACTAGCAACTATTCATTGCAGACCTAGACAAGAAAAGCTCAGCGGGATCTATGCAAAATGTGCTACGTCCCCATGTATTTCAGCAGTCTGATTTTGTGAGTTAGGTGGCGCAGCTTGTGTTTTATGACTGACCATTTTTCCAGCATCATTTGCTTGCAGGATTCACAGTAATAGAGGTTCACTACGTTCTATCCACCAAGGTTCAGGGTCTCGACATCAGAAACAGGGAATTCACAGGATAAAAACAGGATTATGAGATGGCGAATATATCGAAAACTGACAATACACTCCATAAGCGTGTGATAGGCGATTTCACGAGACATATTACCGTAATGACATCCATCGGGCCTCCAAAGTATGGGTGCTTCTTTGAAGAGATAAAATCCTATGCAAAGCCAAGCATGGATCGCAAGTGCTGAAGAGGACCAGCTTTTTAGGCAGAAGTTATCATTTCACAAATCTCAGAATGTAATCATTCACTGTCTGCATAAAAGCCTCCTCCACCTCTATGCCATAATGTTCGGCCAGAACAAAGATTATGTAGAGCAAGTCTGAAAGTTCCGTGGCCAGCATCTCTTTTGTCTTAGGTTTTTCGGGAGGCTTGAACCCTTCCAGCCCTTTCACGACCGCGGCGACTTCACCGGCCTCTTCGAGCAGGTCAGTGATCATCACAAAGGGTGTCCAGCCTTTTCCCCTTTGTGCATCAAGCATGTCATTGATTTTCCTAAAGTTTTTCCAACAAAGATGTTGGGCGTCTCGTAAAGTGAGAGACAAATGACTCACCAACACGGATCTAATGAACCCAGCCTAATAAAGAATCATTCTGTCCTAAGGTATTATTTCGCATCCATTATATTTCATGTAGTTGAAATCTGACAAACTTATCCTTCCGCTTTTGATGAGCTTTTTGACGCGTTGCATTTGTTCGTTTATGGAGGCTATCAGGTTTTTCACGGTATCACATACTGAGCTGTATGCGATGCTGTCCCATCTTTTGACTATGTTAGCGTACAGGCAGCGGCCACCGCAAACGTTGAAAACATTACAGTTGGAGCATGGTTTGTTGACGCAGACCTTTTTCAACTTGAGAGGGTTAGCGTTGCTAATGTGCCCCAGATAGTAGTCTTTCATCCCCCACATGGTTGGACATGGAATAATTTGGCCGTCTGTTTGTATAGCATAGTTAGTCCATCCTCCGCCGCAACGCATGAGACTCTCCTCTCCAGTCAATAACGATTGGGCGATTCCAAGGATTGGATAAAGCCGCAAGACAGTACCGTTGCTTTGTATCTTGTCGACCCAGAACTTGACAAGTTTCCTGATTCCTGGGTCGTAGCATTCTTTGCTCCACCTCTTGAAATCTCTCCGGGCAAAATCGTTCTTCCAGAAGCCCGCGTTAAGCTGCCAATGAATAGAAGAAAATGAAAACTCATCATTGTCAAGCAGCCAAGTAACCTGCTTGTAAATATCCGTCTGCTCCATGACTGTCATCCGGGCGATCAGTTCACCGCGGAAGCCGTTGCGTCTAATCAGTTTGAGATTGTAAACCACTTTTTTGTATGTCCCCTTTCCTCTGTAGTAATCCGTCAGTTCCTCGTCACCGTCTATGGAGACCAAGATCGTGTGGAAGCGATTAACGTAATTTGGCTCGAGTCGATCTAGAAGCAATCCGTTCGTCTGGATCATGAAGTGTTGGGCTCTTACTCGTTCCATTATCTGTTTGATATTATTCGTGCAAAGCAGAGGCTCTCCACCATAGAATGTTAGCACGCAGTCAGGATCTCGCTTACAGAAGGCTTCAAGCAATTTGATGTTGTAAGCTATTCTCGGGCTCAGGGAATAGTCGACTTCGAAACTTGTGAAGTCATCGTCCATGTCCTCCATGGCTTCGCCGAAGCAGTATTTGCATTCGGAATTACATTCTCCAGTCAATATCACATGAAAGAACATGTCGTTCTCAACGGAAGAAATCGATTTTCATGCTTAAGTGTGTTTTTCCTTAATCCTCTTGGCCTTTTTAACGTATTGTTCGAGCTCTCTGTTTTTGATATTCTTTTCAGGCAGAGTCTCAGGTGCGTAAAGCAAAGGCAACACGGATATGAACAGAAAGAAAGCAGCTAATGAAAAGGAGCTATTCTGAGGAATTAGTGAGACGTATGGTGTTAAGATAAGAGAGAATATCCCGGTCAAGAAAAACGGTGTTTCACCTACAGCATAAAACCTCTCAGATCCACTACTGGTCAAATCACCCCACAGGACCATCACAAACAGCACCCAGAGAGATCCTAGAGCTATGCCGTCGGCTACAAAGTAGAACAACAACGAGACCAAAACTCCTGAGAACAATCCCAAAATTGCGTAGGCGATCCCCAAAGAAACAAAGCCAAAAATCAGCACACGCTTTCGTCCAATCCAGTCGGAAAGCGTCCCCGCAATAATTGCTGAGAAACTGGTGGCTAGAGGTTCGATGAGCCTGATTTGGAGGCTAAGCCCTTTTGTGATTGGTGCCAAGATCACTCCTCCAAGACTATCTACGAAGGCAAACATGAGCCAAGCAATAAAATACATGTAAAACGTTTTGTTATGCACAACTGCAGATAATGCCGGAGTCTTCGTGTCATCTATCACTGTAGGTTTACCTCTTGGTACAAGCAGCAGGAAAGGAAGACCCCAAATTCGCCAGATCGATAACAGCGTAGCCCCAAAAGCCATGCTTGATAAGGGTATTATTGCTTGAGCGAATAGCGAACTGACCAATGTAGTAAACAGCACGCACCCTGCGACTTTTCCTCGATTTCCGATCGATATAGACTCTGCAAAATAGCTGAAGCAAATTGTTGTGCCGATCCCCATTGATGCACCTAGTGCGACTGCAACAGCCAATGACGCTGACAACGAAGATTCCGTAGGGATCGCAGTGCAAAGTGATGTAAAGACTCCGATGAGCATCCAGCCCCAGAAAAAGCGGACTCTAGGGACTCTAATTAGAAAAATCGATCCCACTATAGCGGATATTATGATAGCAGACGGATAAGTCAGTTGTAAGCAAAGAGTTTCAAAGCTTCCGTTAGGAAAACCCTCGCTCATCTTCGTTATCATCAGTCGTCCAATAAAATACCATGTGATAGTGTTGAACAAAAGAGCGAACGCTGTTATTTGTTTAGGTCGGTAGCTGAATTTGCCTCCAAGTCTTTGAAACATTGTTGCCACTGCGTTTTGGCCATATCTATTTGAGTTTGTATCATTCACATTAAGCTTGAGAACCAAGAATACATATTTCGGATTCGAAATTTTGAAGTGTCGAAGTGTCGAAGTGTCGAACACAACTCTTAAATAAGCTGTTGAACACAGATACAGTTCGGGGAAGGTATATGGCAAAAAAGAGTAAAACTAAGATCCCTGCTCGGTCCTCATGGAACTGGGGAACTTAGGCTGCCAGTTGAGTTCAAGTTCTGAGGGTCTATCATTAGCGAAGCGGATAGTATTACGAGTCCATCATTTCTGATTTTGGATTTGCGAAGAGCAAGTTCTGCGTCCTCATAAATCTTCGATATGAGGCTAGCAACGTAATCTGTCCCGCCGGTCTCTTGTGATAATCTTGAGATTTCGGTCAATTCACGTGTTGTCAATCTGCTCTTATGGATTAATGAGATTATCCTGGACTTTGATTTTGGATTCTGTATTGCGTAGATCAGGGGCAATGGAAGAGATTCATTTCTTATTCTATGTTCCAAGACATTCAACTCTGCCATATCGATTATTTCGTCTCTGAGTATTGACATTGTTCCGAGGGACCTGCCCCAGCCGCCTAAAGCGTTGATTGTGTTCTGCGAACCGTGTCCCAAGATTGCTCCTATTCGAGCAATTGCCTCCAGTTCCGATGCTCTCATCTTGATCTTTGCAAGGCATTGGTCGGGAGCGACATCTGTCTGGCCCCTAGATTGGAGTTCGAGGATTTCTGCTTCGCCTTGCTGGAACCACACCTGATCAATCGTTTCCAAGACTCTGATCACCTTTTTTTGAGGTATGCCCGACTCGAAGGCCTTTCTCAACAATGTGAACCCCTTGAACGATAGTATGTCGCTGACAATCAACGCGGTGTCCTGCCCGAATTTCCCCAAAACAGTCTGGCGTCTATTCCTTAGTGTGAGCTTGTCAATTATGTCGTCATGAATCCCTATGGCCCTGCCGAGTAAGATCAGAAAGGCCCCGATTGGCACTGTGGTCTCAACTGAACCTCCTGCAGCCTCACAGCACAATGAAACGACCGCGGGTCTGAAGTAGTCCGGCTTATACACCAACATAACATATTCGATGGCTTCGTGAAGTCTTTGACTATTTGTTTCCTGGCTCAGCACCATTTCTTGGGCCAAGAGCCATCCTTTTTCTCCTCTTTGCCTGATGATCTTATCTGCTCGGTCAAGTGAGGTCTCTGCGTTTGTCTTCTCACTCTTTTCCATACTTGTCTCCGTCCTCAAATGGAGGATTTCTCTAATAATAGCATATGCTTCAACCAAAGGCGCTTTACTTTTGCATCTGTTCCCTCAGCACCTCGTCGTATATGCTGACAAGCCCTAGTCCCTTTTCCGTTATTTCATATGTTTTCCTGATGCGCCTACCTATGGATTCTTTGTGACTCGCGAGCAAACCTTCATTTTCCATCTTGTTAAGCAACGGATACAACACTCCATGTCTTATTTTGACACCAAAGTCTTTCTCAACCCTTTGTTTTATCCTGTAACCCCATATAGGCTGAGCCCTTGTAAGCTTCAATATTTGAATGTCAAGCAAGTTTCTGACTATGCGTTGTACAATTCCGTTTTTCATGTTCTCAGTCATTCGGCTCACTCACAGGTACGTACCTAGTTGCTTCTTTGTGCTTTTCTTTATATAAGCGATCCATGATTTCAAGCAAAGGGCTATGTTTTGTTATGCTTCTTTATGCTTTGGGTAAGCATGAACGTTTATATGGGTGTTTATGCTATATAGAGACTCAAGATATGTCTGGAAAAGGACATATCGTATCCGTGTAGAACACAGATACAGAGGGAAAATAAAGATGATGAATAACACAAGAGAAGTTCAAGCCAAGCTCATGAAAGGGTTACTTGACCTTATCGTTCTACAGTTCCTGAACGGAACCCCAATGCACGGTTACCAAATAATCACGAGGATACGCAGAACCTTCGGAGTCTACTTTGGACCTAGCACGATCTACCCGTTACTTGGGACTCTGGAAAAGAAAGGCTACGTGAAAAGTGAATGGAACATGAACAGCGAGCGACCCAGAAAGGTCTATATGCTCACGACTGAAGGCCAAAACCTGCTAAACTTCACGGAAGACTCGCTCAACTTCATATGCAAGAAACTGAACAATCCTGGACTCGCGAAAGATGGAATGACAGAATTCGCCAACCAACACACAACCATTCGTCCTCTTCTCAAAAAGATAGAACCCGCAAGATCCATGATCTAGATCTGAACCCTTTCATCCTTCCCCATTTGCAACCTCACTCCATGCAGGTGCAAGATTAGTCGCCGTCAGTTGAGATGTTCAACTGCTTTGCCGCGTATGGGTTCCCTACGTTAAAAACGATTCTTGGAGAATCTTGACATCTCAACCCGTTGTCATTCCATTCTGCTCGTGCATGGGGAAAATATGATAGTACAGGCCCTCTTCAAGTAGACTCTGACGTTTGACGAGCAAACAGTGATGGAAAAGGCTGAGAAGGTAGAATGGAGCCTTTTGTCAAGGTAGGCCTTCGAGAGATCTTAGCTGATCTGTGAGTGCCTTTTTTATTTTCCTGAGTTGAAAGCTGAGTTCTACAGGATATAATGGCGCATTCCTCAATTTCCTGTATTTAGAAGGAAGCTGAGACAGATTCCTTAAGGCGTTCTCTCTTATTTCTTCGAGTGAAGGCAGTCTGAATACTATACTGCCGTTCTCCATGGCTTTTGCTAGAATAGGTTCTCCTTCAACCTTCTCGTTCGACAATCCTATAACATCTTGGACATAGTTCCCCTCGGTGTCCTTTAGCCTGAAGACCTGCTTTTTTCCCGGGAGAGTGATTTTTCCCTTGCTTAGTTTCATAGCAGGAACAAAGACTCCATTTTCAACTTTGCCTGAGAGCTTGTAGACAACGTCAACGTAGGGCCTATCAAAAGAAGTGCTCATTCTCGTTCCGACTCCAAATGAGTCTATTTTTGCCCCTTTTCTAAGAAGTTCGTCGACCTTGTACTCGTCTAGGTCTCCGCTTGCAAATATCTTTACGTATTCGAGTCCATTCTCATCAAGGATGGACCTGACCTTCTTGCTCAGGTACACTAGGTTTCCACTGTCTAGTCTGACGCCGCTCAACTTGTGACATTCTCTCTCAAGTTCCTTTGCCACTTTGGCAGCATTTTCTGCCCCTTTCAAATCATCATAAGTGTCTATCAAGAATGTGGAGTTTTCAGGGAAGGCCTTGGCGAACGCTCTGAAAGCGTCAATTTCCCGTTCGAAAAACATGACGTACGAGTGTGCCATCGTTCCGAACACTGGAATCCCATATCTCATGCCTGCAAGCACGTTAGAGGTTCCACCGCATCCCGCTAGATAGCTACATCTGGCCGCCTTCATTCCAGCATCAGTTCCTTGAGTTCTCCTGAGGCCAAATTCGGTCACTGACCTGCATCTTGCAGCAGTTACAACTCTCGAAGCTTTTGTTGCAATCATGGTTTCCAAGTTGACAGTGTTCAGAAGAAACGTTTCAACGAGTTGAGCCTCTATTATCGGAGCAGTCACCCTGACTAAGGGTTCGTCAGGAAAGACTATAGTTCCTTCGGGAACAGCCCAGACCTCACCAGTGAATTTGAAGTTTCTCAAGTATTCGAGAAAATCTTCTTTGAACCCAAGCTTTCTCAAGTATGCAATTTGCTGTTCGTTAAACTTCATGTTTTTGAGAAACAGCAGTATCTGTTCTAGACCTGCAAACATGAAGTATGACCTGTTCGGCGGCAGTCTTCTTATGAATAAATCAAAATTCGCGGGTTCCAACGTTTGATTCTCAAAGTAACTGGCGCACATGGTCAACTCATAAAAATCAGTCAGAAAACTCACATTGTCCTCATCGACAAAGTCAAGCTCCGTTTTCTTCATTTTAAATCATGAAACGTATTGCGTCCACAAGTTTTTAAGAATGTTCATCTGTGTTCCGAGGCTGTTCATTTTGGGCTGGGGGAGCAGCGCATGTCTTTTTATCGTCTAATGCGTTCGAGCGGATTTCCGTCGATTTTTCCGCGGTATGAAATGCCTTTCGATGGTTTGAACTTGGCGATTTGAGCAAGTCATGATCTTGTGAGGCAAGCAGTTAATCTTATTTCTAGGTCTAGTCATTTTATCTGGTTCAACACACATGGTGTAGCAATGGCACCCGTAATCCAGATCCAAAACCTTACAAAGAAATATGGAGATTTTGTAGCTGTCGACCATCTGGACTTGGACATTGAAGAGGGCGAGATTCTTGGGCTTCTAGGGCCTAACGGCGCAGGCAAGACGACCACGATTCTCATGCTTGCAACTGTTATCAAACCCACAGATGGTACGGCTCTCGTTGGTGGATATGACATACGGAAGCAGCCTGAAAAAGTCCGAGGTGTTCTAGGTGTTGCCTTTCAGGAACCCAAGATGTTGTGGGTTAGCACCCCGTGGGATGTGGTCAACTGGCATGCTAAGGTGTGCGGTTTGTCAACGTCAGAGCGGAAGCGACGGGTCAAAGAGGTGTTGGATGCTGTGGAAATGTGGGATGCCCGGCACAAGAATGTTCATGCGCTTTCAGGAGGAATGCGCAAGCGGGTTGAGATGGCCAAAGTTCTGGTCCAGAGACCCAAGGTTGCGATCGTCGACGAGCCGACAGCCCAGATTGATATCGTGGGCAAACATAAAATATGGAACATGCTTCTCGAGCTTCGCGATGAGGGAAGCACTATAATCCTAGCCACAAATGAGCTCTACGAGGCGGACCGGCTCTCACATCGCGTTGGAATACTGCACAGGGGCAAGCTCCTGGTCTGCGGCACACCTAAGAAGTTGAAAGACAGTATCGTGGGTGGTGACATAGTTGACGTTGAGCTGGGACAGAACGCCTCAGCAGAGATCATCGCAGACCTCAAGAGCCTGAAGGAAGTCGTGGACATCATGCAGGTTAAGCCGAACAGCCTCCGACTCTACTTGAACAAAGTGGAAGAGATTGTTCCACAGATAATCGGCTTGTTCTCGAAGAAGAACGTGCCTATCACTTCAATACGTATGAGCGAACCAAGTCTTGACGACGTCTTTGCTCACTACACGGGTCTGACGATCGAGGAGGCCCAGAAGGATGAAGGGTGAATTATAAACGAACAAGACTCTGTTCGTGATAGAAAGGGACGTTCGCCTCTTCTTTCAGTACAAGTTCCTAGTCATAATGCGCATCATCTGGTTCGTTTCACAAGTACTCCTGTTTGGAGTGATCGCCGCAAATATGGTCAACATCCCAAAATACTTCGATTACTACGTGGGAGGGTTGTCCGTGATGACGCTCTATTCGACCGCCATATTCATTGGCTTCGACATTTATGAAGAAGCCGAGCACGGTGTTTTCGAATACCTTCTGAGCCTGCCCATCTCTAGAAGGCAACTCGTCATAGGCAGATCAATAGGCGGAGGACTCAGAGCCTTCATATACGTTGGGCCACTCGTAGCGGTATCACTGTTTGTGATTGGCGCTGTAAACCCGTTGAACTTTGCGATTGCCCTCTTTGCCCTTTTTCTTTTCTCATTTGGAGTTTCAGGCATGAGCATTGCAATTGCAGTTTTGATTAAATCGAGTGATAGGTTCGATATTCTCATGGGCGTCTTAGACGCATTGATCGTGCGTCTGAGCACGACTATGTACCCATTGGTAATTATCAAGCAGACCAACCCACTTTATGGTTGGACAGCCGGTCTTAACCCTTTAAGTTATGCCGCGGACCTTTTCAGATGGGGCACAGGCTTAGAAAAAATAATATATATCCAGAACCCCCTGCTTCCTCTCTTGGGGATCGTCGTCTTTTTTGGGCTTTTCACGCTCTTAGGAGTCACGATCTATGAAAGAATGATCGAAGGGGGAGGTTGGCGATAGATGAAAGGTATCATTCGAATGATTGAACACGACTTCAGAAACTTCTTCCGTTACAAATGGTGGCTTGTCGGTTTAATTAGCATGAACCTTGCCGACCTCTTCATCTCAGCCCTTGTCTACAATACCATCTTGAGAAGTGGTGTTAAGGCAGGAATAGGCGGCAGCTACTTCAACTTCTTCGCACCTGGATTGGCCGTGACCGGGCTCTTCGCTTCGGCTTTCATGATCGGACGCGAAGTAAACATGGAACGTCGAAGGGAAGTGCACCACTACATGCTGAGCTTGCCGATGACAAGGCTGGAACTGGCCATCGGACGGGTCCTTTCAGGCGGACTCAGAGGAATGATGTATATGACACCGCTATTGCTGACGTGTTTCATTTTCGTTGGCTTCCCTACAATATGGCAATTACTGTTGATCCTCGCAGTTCTTTTCCTGCTTGCTATCGGCATTTCTGGCTTAAGCATCTCGATCGCCGTTTCTACGTCGAGCCTCGAAACATTCATCACTGCAAGGGGAGCGGTTTACTACGTGCTTTTCTTCTGCAGCACGGTTTTTTATCCACTGAGCGTAATTCAGACTGCAGGAACTGCATTGGCCACCTTGGCCGAGATCAATCCTTTAAGCGGAGCTTCTGACATGATACGATCTATGCTGCTGCCCAAGTTTTTCTCCTTCTCCTATCTATCGATCCTCTACATTACAGCATTCTCAGCCATTTTCACATTTACCGCAGCTTTCGCCTATATGAAAATCCTAGAACGCAAATAATCTCTGGATCACACCTTTTGCGAGGTCTCTTTTTCCAAGCTGATCAGACTCGCGGCTGAAGGACCAGAACTCAACAATCGGGTTAAAGACAACTTTGGAGCCTTACTGCTTGACTAAACAGCATTAACTATATTTCATACTGGCATTAGATGATATTCCTAGTTGTATCTCCTGCTAACGGTGGAAGCTTGCCCGAACCTGAACATCGACAAAACGAAAAATTGACTGAACAGATTCTCGATTTCAGTAGGCACATAGCAGGAACAAGCCATATCAAAGCTGTTTGCATTTGTCGCAGTGGTGCTTCGGGGTTAGCGACAGAAAAGGCAGTCATCCAGACATTGCTGATTATCCATGATTTTCAGCCGAAACTAATGAACTATGTAAGAAATATTTTGGGAAGGAATGTCGTCACCCTAGCAGTTGACGAGTGGGTCTTCGAAAGAGATGTCGATCGAGGCTTGCTCGGGGAATCCCTATCTTGGGAATTGATTTTGCCGTACAATCCTCTCGTAAACGAAACATACTTCCACGTTCAGGAAGTCAAACTAAAGAAACGGTTAATTTCCGAACTCTTAGAGAACCTTGTTCTGGATTTCCCAACGCTTTCTAACGAGTTTTACATAAAACCAGAATATTTCATGTATCAGGCTCTTCTAAGTCGCGCGAGGCTTTTTCCTTTAATGGTCCGCGACGTTTCTGATTTTCTGAGAGAAGGCCCTAGAACAAGTGAGACTGAAAAGACATTGTCTGGATATCTGGAAGCACTAAAGGAATTGCAGACGGAGGGATCAATCAGTTGTCTAGACGGCTACGTGAAGGTATCCCAGCATTTCGTCTCCTCAGCAGGCACTGCAAGAAAGAGATTGCTTAACCTGTCCAAGGGCTTGCCACGTGCACTGTTTGCGCCAGCCCTTGGGATATTTCCCATGATTTTGAATGTCATTTCTGAGAGCAGGGAATCGTTATTCAAGCTTCAGAGCCACGGCAAAGATGTTTTGGCAAGAGGCGAGCTTGAAGCCCCAGAGAAATACGTGTTTATCCCCACAGCTTCCGGGTTGGTTCCTTTAAGCGGCAGACTTGGCATCGAGGCAACTGCGAGAAAAGTCCTTTCGGTGCCAAGCAACGAGAAGATCGAGATTCAGACGATCGGCGGAATCTTGAATGACGTTTTTCTGATCAAGGCTTCCACGAAAGCTGGCGAAAGAAAACTCGTAGTCAAGAGATTTAGAGACTGGTCAAGTTTCAAATGGTTCCCCCTCGCCTTGTGGAGTGTTGGAACCAGAACATTCTCAATCTTGGGTCGTTCAAGGCTTGAGAGAGAATGCTCGATGAATCAATTTCTGCATTCAAACGGTTTCAAAGTCCCAAGGTTATTGTACGTAAACTCTGACGAACGCTCGATATTCATGGAATACGTGTCCGGAGAGACTGCGAGTAAGGTCATAAAGAGAATAGCAGGCTCGAAGGCTGGCAAGAAACAGACGAAAGATCTCAGGACCATAGGGAGAGTGGGCAAGAGACTTGCTAAGGTGCACGCTCTCGGAGTGACTCTGGGCGACACCAAGCCGGAGAACTTTATGATTGATGGACGGGGCGAGATCTGGCTGATGGACTTCGAGCAGACATCAAAGGGCGGCGACAAGGTCTGGGACGTTGCTGAATTCTTGTACTACGCGGGACATGACATTCCTCCACTTGCTCCCACGCGTACCATTGAAGCCATCGCCAATGCCTTCATAGATGGCTACCTCAAGGCTGGGGGACAAGTTGAAACCGTGAGGAAGGCCGCAAACCCAAAGTACACAAAAGTCTTCAGTGTCTTTACGTTCCCGCACGTAGTTCTGGCTATTTCAAATATCTGCAGGAAGGCAAGCCTTTGAAGCAAGTAAAGGTGAGGCGATATGCATTTACCTGTTCCCGTGAGGTTTGAACTGCCACGTTTCCTTTTGCGTGTAAAGGCTTCTCAGTATTCTTGTGGCCTCTTCTCTGTCCATTGCAAGAAATAACTTTGCTACGTGCTTGCAGAGCTTCTTGGTCTGCAGTATTTTGCCCCAGTCAGCACAATCGTGAGAGATGATGTTATCCTTGAGATCTATCATTATATGATAGTCTCTGATGGCAGCTTCGACCCGGTCAGAAGTTTCCTTGTGGATCTTGAGTTCGTTGTCTCCTATGTCCCTCGCCCTTTCAAGTCTTCCAGGCGCCGTAAGATATCTTAGTAGTTCTTCAAAGCTCATTTTGGTCGGTTCAGCGAAAGTTTCGAGTCTGACCTCTTTTGTCCTCTCTCGATCATTGAGGTAGTGCTGCACCTTGTTTTTGGCTACTTCCTGTTGTGGTGTTTGAACGCCGAGCATTTCTAGAACTTGGAGGCAATTTTCGACGGCGTAGCCATGATAATGGTTGTTGAAGTAGCCGAACACCTTGTTGACACCTAGACTGGTTTCGCGTAGCTTCGGAACCCAGGGTTCGAGTTCATTAGATTTGTATCGATAATTGTACCAGGGTCTGTCGCCGCGGCCATGCCAGCGGAAATATGCGATGTCCGATGTGACGTGGGCTTCCGGAGCAAGGAGTGGTTCATCAACAATCGTGTAGGCAACTTTGTTCTTCTGCAGAATTGTCCATGTGTCCGGTCTCATCCATGAATGGTCTCTGAATTCAACGGCGAACTTGACCTGCGTGGGGAGTATCTTGAAGAATGAATCAAGTTTTTCCGGTTGAAACGTAAACCGAGGTGGAAGTTGAATAAGTACGCAGCCGAGCTTACCGCCAAGCCAAAGAGGTTCCATAATTTCGATAAACTTGTCTAGGTCCTCTTTGACCCCCTGATTTAAATCAAGCTTTTTTTCGTGTGTAATCAGCTGAGGCAGCTTCGCCGTGAACACGAAGCCTTCGGGCGAGTATTTCGTCCATCCCATGACCATGCCCTTTGATGGGTACCTATAGAATGTAGAGTCAATTTCAACAGTCTTAAAGATCTTCGCGTAAGCTTTAAGCATGCTCTTGTCTTCTTTCGAGTAGAATGGGCCTATCCATTCTTTGTAACTCCAGCCGGACGTGCCGAGCAAGATCTCATTTCCGCTCATCTTAGTCACCCAAGTTCTGACTTGAGGTCTCGAATTACTTCATCTAGGTTTGAGTATGTTCTCTCGGGAAGGTTCTGCAGGAGATATCGTGCATGTACTCTCTTGTCTTCATTCAGGTCAAAAATCTTCCATCCTTGGTTGCGCATGAGCTCTTGCTTCGTTGTTGGAAACAGGGCATCCTCGCTGAGCACTTCCCCGAGTGATGAAAGGCCTGTTGATCGTGTCACTCTGGGGAACTTGCCCGTTTGCTCGTATATCTTCAATCTTGCAGCATCTTTGTACATTCGGACAAAGTGGAAGCTCATGACTATCTTCTGTGAATTTGAATTCGAGACTTTATTGTCTATTTCGGTCAGTTCCTCATCAGTTGGCTGGTAAACGTTATGTTCTCCTTTTCCGAACAGCCGCGTGTAAAGAACGTCAGAATCATAAGCTGGCATTTCACCCTTTGAAACATCTGTGCAGTGTACAATATCATGGTCTTGCATGAACCTCAACAGCTCAGCGGGCAACTTCGAAGGTCGAACTCCTCTGATTTCCAACCCAAGCCTCAGGTTACCAAGGTCTATTGAAGAAACGAAGCTTCGAAATTCATCGATCCACTGTTGAGTCAGCTTTAATGAAGCGGGAAGCTGCAGATGCAGAAAGTCAGATCCTAATGCATCGCAAATTTGCTTCATTCTTTCAAAGATATCTAGAGCTTTCTGTTTCCACCTTGGTGTCACCTGAATCATGGTTCGGTGAGCCCTTACGCCGAATTGGAAATCCGGGGGGACGAGCTTCTTCCACTCTTCCACCTGCTTCAGGGGTGGAATCTGATAAAACGTTGAGTTTACTTCCACGAAGTTGAACGCTCTGGAATAGGCGACCAGAGAACGAAGCCCTGGAACATTGAAATATGCCCATCCGCCCGTGCCGATCAGGTACTCTTTCAAGTTTCTCGCTTGAAGGTATAGAGCTGCGTTTCGTCTAAATAAATAGCTATATCGGTAGGTGCCGCGACTTCGGAGTTTTTGTTCTTAGAAGCGCAAAGGACGGTAGCTTCAGTAGTGTGCTAGGCTGATGGTTGATTACGTGTTGCCTTGAAGCCGTTAACGTTGATATGTAGAGTGGATTATTAGGGCATGTCATACTTGTTGATCAATAACGTATAAGTGGACGTATGGACTCTTGCTATTTCAGATGAAGACGATGGCAGCACCAAGAGCCAACAACCGAATGCGCATAATCTTCCACAGCCTGGGATTAAGCTGCGTAGGCGGCGCTCTATTCCTTGAAATTCTCGTCTTCACCGACATACTTCAACACGGCTACTTCATGGCCGTCGAGAAGAATCCAGCTATTCTAGCTTTTGAAATATGCCTCACATCCTTTTCCATGCTCTACTTCGTTTACATGTATCAGCGTTTCATCCGCTCGTTCAGATAGTCCCTCTTTGCCCCAATCGACTTCGAAAAGTCCCTTTTTGACGACTTTAGCCTTATTATCAGCGAAAAAACTTAAAAACAAAACTATACAACAGATCAGACGCTCTGACGGCCCTAGGTGAAAAGGATGGAAATGCGTATGCATGTTGTTACGTTCGTGACCTTTTCAATTTTAGCGTTAGGCTTCTTCGGAAGTGTCAAAGCGCAAGGATCGCAAGTGACTATGCACCCCTTCTATGATTCTACTGCCCTTGGATTAAGGATTCAAGCCAACGCGACCATAGAGGCGTCGCCTGGCGACAACATAACAGTGTTGCTGACTCTCACTGGAGAGGCTGAGGCGCAGGTTTACGTCAAGAATTTTAGCTTGAGCATTTTCGGCTTCTTGAACGGCACAGATAGGACTTTGATGGGAGAAACCTATGCCGCTGGTTTCTGGCTCAACAACACATCAAGAACATTCAATCTAACAAGCTTCCAGGTGCCTGATTGGGTGATAGGCAAAGCCTACGGAGAGATAACCCTAGCTCACCTGATAGTAGTTTCAGCTGGATTGGCGACAACGACGATAAACAATGATGGATTCGTCTCCGATTTTCCCTTAACAGACATCAAAAATGTCTACTTAGATAAACTTCTTCAGGATTATGAACAGCTTAGCCTAAATTACACCGCGCTTGATAAGAAGCTTAATGATACGCTTCAAGCAAACGCAAGCGACCTCGACAACACTCGAACAGTAGCAGCGGTGCTGGGAGTGACCACAGTCGTTTTCGTTGCGACAACGATGTACTTGATCCTGCGAAGACCCAAACAATACTGGTGATCGTGAAGATCCTACCTCGCGTGCAGGTTCTGAGCGGCAATGACGCTTAGCCCATGTTGAGTAAGAACTTTAGCCGTTCTATTCAATGCTTCATGCTTCCCCAAATAGTTTGCCAAGAGTGCAGGCATGAGTCCCTTTTCGATAATGTCCTTCTTGGACATGAAATAATCCAGTATGTCAGACGGATGCTCACGGCTTTTTTCGATCTCAGGAATGCCGCCTTCATGTTTGGCCCCGATATTCTTGACATGGTCTGCGATTTCCACTAGCTCCTGTGTGCGGTCATAGGGTTGTCTCACTATGCTCTTGTAGGCTTCTGTGATATGATGCTCTATGCGTATCATGTCGTCAAACCCGAGGGCCTTCCTGGCATAAGCAGCAAGCTCGATGGTTCTATTGTTCACCGAGTTTGACAGGTTGAACCCTATAAGCGGGGTAGCGCCGTCTTCTGCGCTGAACAGCTTCGCCGCCAACAATGTCCAGAAGATCGAGTATGGATTGTCCGTGCCTAGAAAGACGGAGATCTTGAATTCAACGTTCACGCCGAGCTTTCGCAATAGGTAGCCCAACAGGACAGTGCCCATGTTGGTGTTCAAGACTTGCTTTAAGCCATACTCGGTGTAAAAGTGAAGGTATTCATCCACCCACTTCAGAGCGTACTCGTTCGGTTCACCGACCCCTCCGAAATAGCCTGTTATCGTGTCAGGCCCGCCCAAGTGTACGTTTATCGGTTTGCCATCAGCGCCAGGCAACGTGCCCTTCGTGTCGAGAGTCTGAACGTATGATGCGCCAATGATCTGCATAGCGGCTGCAAAGGCAATGATGTCGTCGTCTTCAACCTGCTCCTTCATGGAGCGGACGCGGACGTACCGGCTGGGCATAAGTTCCTCCTTGGCGATTGACCTCTTTGCTTCTTCGATGAGCCAAGGGAAGAAGTTGAACGCGCTGATCTCGAGTGTGACCGCGAAGGACTCGTCAAACTTGGTCGAATCGGCCTTTTTACCCAAGACTTTTCTGCGGTAGTCTGAAATGCTGATGAAAGCCTGCTTGTCACGCTGCTTGGAGAGCCATTCGAGGTTGTTGAGGAAAGGTGACTTTTTCTTCTCAAGCCTCTTCAGGAGATTCTCAAGCTTGCCAGACTCATTCCCTTTACGGTTGATCTCTTCAACGCCTCCGTACTTGTCAATGATCCTGAGAAGATCATCAACCAAGGGATTGTCCTCCTTCAGCAAGAACTCGTTAATCTCTTTCAGCCTTTTCTCGCTGATCCTAAATTTTTCCCTAGCGTCGACCAAAACAATCGCCAGCCACGGTAGTCAGTTCATTAACATGAAATTTAAGGATTTTCACCTAATGCTAAAGGGGATGCCTTCACCGTTCTTTCTGCTCTCAGCTCAAGCTGGCTATGAGCAAGAACCAAAGTTAAGATGGCGCGGGCTAACTTATTGGATTGGATTCTCGTTCTTCTGCTGTAATTTGAACGTTTCAATCCTTGACCCCCAGCTTCAAAGCTTAAATGATATGGTTTCGTAAGGCTAAATGCCGAGGTGAATTTGCGTCATGTACAAACCTGAGGGAATCATGCCCGCTTTAGTAACGCCCTTCACGGACGACGCCAAAAGCGTCGATGAAGAAAGACTGCGAACGCTGGTCAATCGTTGCCTCGACCTTGGCGTTCACGGCGTCGTTCCATGCGGGACCACAGGCGAATTCGTGAACCTGAAGGATGAAGAGAAAAAACGCGTGATCAAAATCGTTGTCGACGAGGTCAACGGCAAAGTGCCCGTAATCGCAGGCACGGGAGCAAGCGGAACAGATGAAGCGCTTGACATGACGCGCTACGCGAAAGACGTCGGCGCCACGGCCGCACTGATCGTCACCCCGTTCTACCTTAAGCCTGCTGATCGGGGAATCTACGAGCACTACGACACGATCGCCAGCAAGGTTGATCTGCCCATCATCCTCTACAACATTCCACAGTGCACGGGTCTGCCGCTGCCATGGCAGATGGTTGAGGACCTGGCCCAGATTCCGACCATCGTGGGAGTGAAAGACAGCAGTGGACAGTTGAGCTTCATCCTAGCCGTTCTGGAAAAAGTCAGGGACAAGATCAACGTTCTGTGCGGCCACGACGAGGTCGTCGTAGCAGCATTAGCTGCAGGATGCTCAGGTGCTATCCTTGCGAGCGCAAACGTGATTCCTGACATTTGGGTCCAAATCTACGATGCCGTAAAGAACGGTCACATTGATAAAGCCCGTGAACTGCAATACAAGGTACAGAAAATAGCCCGCATAATCGCCGGCAGCGGACCCGTCGGCACGAAAGCAGCCTTAAACATGATGAAGATCAAAGTCGGGCCTGTCCGCATGCCCCTCAGCGTAGGTGGCGAATTAACTTATGAAGCGAGAGAAGAATTGCGTCTAGACCTAGAAAAAGTGGGAAAGATAAAGGCAAAGACCATAACGTTCGAAATGGAAGAAAAGCGAATAGAAGAGCGCTTCATGGCCATCGATATGACCCCCGAGATTATCAAGGACTTCAAGCTCCGAGTAGGCGAGGCTCTCGCCGGCCAAGGCAGTGAAGTGGCGCACATAGACCTAATGATCGGTGAGAAGAATGGACCTATGGGCGAAGCCTTTGCAAAAGCGAAGGCAACACCTGCCGCTGGTCACGAGCCTCTGTTCGCCATCTTGGAGCCGAACTTGGCTGTGAAGCCCATGACTTTGATCGTGCCCACTGTAACGATCACCAACATGCGTCAGGCAAGCATGGTGTACGGACCGGCTCAGACCGCAGTGGCAAAGGCTGTCGTGGATAGCATGGCAGATGGGACTATCCCGAAAGGGTCTGTTGACGATTTGATCATTATCGCAAACGTCTTCGTTCATCCATCTGCCGTGGACAGACAGCGGATATACATAAACAACTACAAGGCCATGCGCCATGCGATCCGCAAGACGATAGAAGGCAGGCCTGGCGCAGACGAGCTTCTAGAGAACAAGGATAGGGCAAAACATCCTTTCAAGTACACTCCATAGTGAGAAGCCTTGAGTCGACAGAGAATATCCGAGGGCAGCTATGTCCTGCTTTACGTCAAACAGCGAAAAACCTACATGGTCAAAGTGGAGGCAGGCAAGAGCTTCCACACGCACAGAGGCTACGTAAAATTTGACGATCTACTCGGAAAAGAATATGGCTCATCGATCGTCAGCAGTTTAGGCTTCAAGTTCATAGCACTGAAGCCGCTTCTGCAGGACTACATAATGAAATCGTCCAGACAGACTCAGATAACCTACCCGAAGGATATCGCGCTCATGATCATCTTCAGCGGAATCGGCCCCGGAAGCCGAGTGGTTGAGGCTGGAACTGGAACGGGCGCGTTGACGATGTCCTTGGCCTTCTACGTGAGGCCAAGGGGCAAAGTGTACAGCTATGAAATCCGAGAAGAGTTTTTGGAAATCGCCCAGAAGAACCTGAAACGTGCAGGACTAGAAAACTGTGTCGAGCTTAAGAGCAAGGACATAACAGCGGGGATAGACGAGACAGGCGTTGACGGAGTCATCCTTGATTTGGCAACTCCGTGGATCGTCGTTCCGCATGCCTACAAGGCGCTTAAGCCTTCAGGAACGATAGTGTCCTTCAGCCCGACGATAGATCAGATCGTCAACACGACAGAGGCCCTCAATGACCACGGGTTCGTGGACGCCGAAACCGTCGAATGCTTAATGCGTGGAATGCAAGTCGAAAGAGGGAGGACTCGACCGCAGACGCTGATGACGGCACACACGGGATACATAACATTCGCCCGCAAGGCCACAGAGCATGAAGACTGAGGCGAATATCGCGAGACAGGATCACATCAGACTCTAAGGACGGCGGTCTTCGTTATCAAAACGCCTTGACACCGCGGACAACGCTGGTGCCTACGTTTGAGCAAGAAGGTTCTGCCACAACGACAGCATGTTTGAACAGTCACGATCATGCTCCGGCCCTGATCCCGAGGATAAGCTCTCGAGGCCTTTCCGCTGGCTTCTAACCCTTCTTCCTGTACACATGATTGCAACTGTTTTACGACCATTCTTTTTTCACCTCACGCTGGTCCAAGACTTTCAGCGCACGGTCCACATAGTAATAGATGAAGAAGGCAGGCTTAATGCTATGTATTAGAACAGTACCGTACCAAAATTAGTACGGCCACTGCCCCAACATATAGCGGCGTTCGGATCGAGGTCTTCTTCTCCTAAAAAACATGAACCCAGCGACCGCTATTGCCCAGCATACGGCGAGGCTCTCAAGTGTAGAAGTATCAGACTTTGATTTCTGTGAGCTCGAACCATCCAGCTTTTGGATCCCTCTGGAAAGCACCGCACCAGGCTGATAGTGATCTTCGGTCCCTACGCTGAGTGTTACAAGCGGAACTAACACCAGTAGGAGCCCCACCAGAACAGCGAACATTGAATAGACCACGATCCTTCTCAGGTTAGCTGCCTCCGCATGTAAGCATATGCGCAGAATCTTTTAAGTCTACATTTTAGAACAATCAAAAAGGCTTCGCCCTCCAAAGTTTCACTGTCTCAAACCAGAAGACGATCGTGCCAATAGACCCAAAGACCAGAGCGTAGTAACTGGGGAAAATCTGTCCTATCATGCAGACCGCAAGATAAGTTGCCAACATCGTAGTGAACAAAAGAGAATAGAAAAAGTATCTAGGAACGATAAAACGGCCCATGTGAGCGAAGAGCCTCAGAATTCCAACCTTTACCTCCTCCTCCAACACGTATTCGCCCGTTCCCTTCTTGTCAACAAGTCCCAAGTCATGCAACTTCTCAAGGTGATGAACCGCGATGCTCGGACTGGAGAAGCCGAGAGCACGCTGTACTTCACGAATGCCTACCATATGCGTGGGCTCTCGAAGAAGGTACCAATAAACAAGCAGGGTCTTGCCTTTCAATTCAGACTCAAGTACAGCCAAATCAAACTCTCGTGGAGACTTCGACATAGACCTTCCCAAATACGATTACACAAGTGGGGAAACTGATCTTAAGCTTTTTTGAGCAAGTGTTACCCTGGTTTCGTATCTGCTGTGGATGTTTGAGTAGCCTCTGGGGCTTGAGGCGGTGGGGGCTTCTTTCTTCTGAGAACGATGGCGGCTGCGATGACAACTATGACCACAGCTATGCCTGCCATGATGTAGACAAGGTTATTTGACAATAATCCAAGAAGATCCACTGACCACATGTTAGTCTCAGTTGCTTTCAGCGAAGTCTCAATGAGTGCACCTGGATTCCTGGAGTCAGGCTGATATGTGTACATTTCAACCATGGATCCAGTGTTCTGATCAAAATAGACAAGAGTCGTCGTCGTTTGGCCTTGATAGACTCCTGTATTATTGACTACGTTCACATTTCTGCTAGCCGACACATAAGTTCTTGTAATTGTTCGATTTATCGTGGGCGAATTCGACTGGGTTGTCACTTGATCTCCGCTTTTGAGGTCACCTGCAATGAGGAAAAAGCTCGACATATGAGCTGATCCACTTACGTCCACGGTGATACTTTGAGAAATCTGGGTGCCATTGTTGAATTGAACAGTCGCGTTCAAGGTAACGTTTGCGCCGTTTATGGTTAGAACCTCTATTCTTGTCCAACCAACTTTCTTTTCTTTGGTGATGTAGGAGGGCTCAGTTCCGTTTCCGGTTCATTTAAGGCTAAATTGACCGTATTTTATCCAATCTCCAGCTTTGACTCCAAGAATATAATCTACAGCTCGGACCAGCGTAGGCAAAACCATAGATGCAACGAGAATTGCCAGAGTAACGGTCCTTAAGTATGTTTTTTGCCATTCTATTCACTTGTCAACACCGAGAATACGTAGCCATTTGACTATTTCAATTTTCGCAAGGTTGCCGGCTAGTGCGCGCACTAGGGGCTTCTGACCATGCTCTCAGAAATCATCAAGAGCCAAAGCGATCCGAAAGCTTCTGGAAGTATGGGAATAAGAAACAGCGCGCCTATTCCTTATTCTTGTTCATTCTCAATACATGATCAGCAAGTGCTGACAATGCCAGAGGACGATAGCGTATTTTGTCTTTCAGATCTATCAAGAAGCTTTCAACGTTCTCATGAACGTAGGCTTGAGTTGTCTGAGCCTCTTTGAATCTCTGAACAAACCGTAGGTAATCATAATAGTTCTCGTGGAACGAGATAATTACACCAGTATGATTCAGCCCCATGCCTCTTTCAAGCATTATGATATTTCCAGGAGATTCTTTCACCTTTTCTTGAGCTACTCTCCTTGCCTCGTCAGCTTCTGTCGGTTCCAGCGTGGGTTTAATGCTGATGAATGTTAATGCCATTAGCTCAAACCCCAGCATGGTGAAGTCAGGAACCATCGTATACTCTTTGATTAAGCCTTGCTTCTCAAGTTTCTTGATTGTTCTGCCGACTGTAGGCTGAGAAGTATGAATGGCCGCTGCCAGCCCCCTATCGCTCCTGCGACTATTCTTCATAAGCTCAGAAACAAGCCTCAACTCCAAATCTTTCAAGACTTTCTCCCTTTCAACAGTCATGGCCGAGTATTACCTTCTAATGTACTAAAAAGCTTTGATGCTGGTTCGCCCATGCTGAATCTTAAGCGCCTCTGACAATGCTTTCATATTGCTTTTAGTGCTCACTTCAACCCGACTCTCTCCACTCTCCGGACCAGTCGTTTCAACACTCACCTCTTATCCGACCCACACAGAACCGGTAGTCTGGGCTTGGCGCAGTGGATTTCGAAGATGCGCTTTGCTCAAAGACCAGAATCAAGATTCTGAAAGTGATGTTGAAGCTTGGACAGCTTAACACTACTCAGATAACAAAACAAGTCGGCTCAAACTATGCCTGTGTTCGAAAGCATCTGGAAATCCTGCAGCAAGAAGGCATTCTGGAAATGACACCCTACGGTTCAAGGATTCGCTTTTACAGGTTCAATTCTCAATTCCAGAAAGCAGATGCATTACAGGCACTCTTGCAAATCTGGACAAAATAGAAGACGTGTCCCCGTTTTTTCTGTCCTATGTTCAGAAGTCGCATATCTACACAGAAAAAGCTCTAAAGCTTAAAAACACACGTTATAATCAGTGTTAAACAAATAGGGGGTTTTTGATGGGTGAGTGTGAGTTTAGCGTCAGCGTGGGGAATATGACGGAGTTGCGTGGTTGTCGTGGGGGTGGAGCGTGTGGGCGTGCGGGTTGGGGTGGCCTGTTTACTGAGTGCAAAACGTACAGGGAGCTTGTGAAGAATGAAAAAGTGTAAGGCTGCTCTCAAATGGATAGATCGTTACGAGAATTATAGGTTGCATGAGATAGATTTGACCACAAGCCAATAAACCTTATTTCCTAGTGAAGGTTCTTTCCAAGAAAGTTCAGTCTGTTTTTCGGCTCCGCGTATTTCGTTCACTTTTGCCTGCGTGTCCATGCTTATTCATTGTCTTTTGTGAGCTAGGCTTCTGTTTCTAACAAAGAAAATGAGTGGGATCTCTGCTTTTAGGTGATTTTCCACTCTTACTTCTTTGCGGTCTTTTTCTTATTTCCTTTGGTTTTTTTAGGCACTATTCTAGCCTCAAACTTCGATTTGCCGATTTTCTATTTAAATTTGTGTCTGTCACAAAACCCTACGCGGATTTTTGATGAAAAGATAAATAGGGTAATGGGTTTTCGAGTCTGGTTGTCGCGCGCTAGGGTATTTGCTTCACTTTATCCCTAGTCGTGACGTTGAAAGCTGTTTGTATACAAAAGCATCAACGGAAGTCAATTCTCGAGCCCGCTATAAAAAGAAGGAGGGTTTAGGAGAAGGGTCTTTTGAGTTGTCTTTGTCTAGCGATGACCATGGTGGCTGATGTGAGCGCGATGAGTATGAGCAGTGCTGGGGTCCATGTGGGAAACTCGGGCACTGTCCAGACATCTGAACTGATGATTTGGGTGTCTAGTGACCACGTCGTTGTGTATCCGCCTGTCTGATTGGTGGTTTCTTGCATGATCTCAACGAGGACGCCTGTCGACTTGTCCCAGTGCAGGTCAGAACGGTAACTTAGTGTTCCAGGCGAGGAGGGCATGTTTAAGTGGGTTGTGTCTCTGACACCGCTTAAGTACGTTCTAGGCGCGCGCGCTAAAGCATCTCATCCTTTGCCGTCCGTGTAACTCTGAGATTTCATCCAGAACGTCAACCTAATGCCTTCTCATCATCCGGCACTCAACGTTAACCAAGCCGAAAATAAAAATCTTCCCACCGTTAAATCAGACCATGTTGGCAGCTGCGTCAGCAGTCCGCTGTGCAACGGGCTAATCTGGCAAAAAAAATAACCAATGCTTAAACGGTCACAAGACGGAAACGTTAAGTCATGAAGTCCCTGACCGGGTGAACAGCGGCGAGATTCATCATTCCTTGCGCTGTCGCTTTGGAATGGTTATTTCGGGCTGCATCTTCCCCTCAACGACCATCATAGCATTCTTGACTTGCTCCAGATGCTTCTGTATGTCTAAGGCCTTCAAGACTGCTAGGCCGCGTTCAGAGACGGCGAAAACCGTTCCTTTGTTCAGAATTTTCTCTTTAACTAGGCCGTTCCGTATCAAGAAATTGAGCCTTTGGTTAAGAGCGGCGCAGTCCATGCTGGTTTCATACGATAAGCGGTCGATACTTAAGGGCTTATTCTTCAGACCTTCAAGAATGTCTTGATACAACTCGAGCTTCGATCTTCGCATACGGCACGCCATTTCAGAGAAATCCATGTTTCAAGGATAAATCAATTATGAATCTTGAATTCTTAGCCAAACACTGCAAATCCGGTCTAACGTATATCACGCAGACAATTTGTGTCGAATGGCAGGTTCCGGCCTATTCAAGAACGTGTATTCTCGATTCAGATTATTGGTTCATAAGATAGTTAAATACCAGTAACCTATTTCACCGCACTGACGTTGGAGGATGACAATTGAGAAAAATCATCACATTTAAGGAGAGAAAAGATTTAGAAGACAAAATGGCCAACGTTTTTCAAGAAAACCTCAAGGGACTCTCGACGGAATTGCAGCGAATATTGCTAGATGACCTGGTTACGGCCTTCCAAAGTAGAATAAATGTGCTAACGCGAGTGCAGAAGAAAGCAAGCTATTAACATTGGCTAATTACGAAGAAGACGTAGCTTGAATCCATAAAAGCTTTATATATAAAGGGTGAATGTAACGCGAAAGAGGTTTGATGATGAGGCGCTCTAAGCTCGAAATGTATATAGACATACTCAAGGTGCTGGCCCATCGTGGTCCGCTGAAGCTAACTCACATAATGTACAAGGCTAACGTTAACTGTAGCGTGCTGAAAGAGTACTTAGACTTCTTGATAAAACAAAACCTCGTCGAGGAAAGAACGGTCGGAAAACGGCGAATCGTATACGCCATAACTCAAAGAGGCATAACGGTCCTCAAATACTTCAGAGAACTGAAACAAGTCCTTCCAATCGTAGAAGAAGCCAGAAACAGGATTCCAGTGCCCTATTAGATACGCGCTTAAAACAAGAAACACTCTTCCACCATCTTTTCAATTGTATTATTGCCGTCGCTTAGGCGTTCCGTTCTGTCTCAACGGTGAAGTTCAGGGAAGGAAAGACATTTATAATAAAACTATTGGGTCAAAATTTGCCCTTAACAGCGAACCTCACCACTAACTCGCCATTTATCTTTTGAATCAGTAGATGGTCTTCTTACTAATGTTTCGCAAGCCTTAATACATGCGACGTGAGAATAGCTACTTGTACACTCGTAAAACAGTATGAGGAAAACGCCGTGTCGGGTCAGGAAGCGCTAGGGAAAAGACCTCTCCAAGTGCTCGAAAAGATCAGAGAAAACTTGGAAAGACTAAACGAAAAAATGGAAGTCATGATCGAACTGCAGAAGCACGACCACAAGGATGTTGGTCTGCCACTTACAGATGCTCCCTTGGATGTCATGACCCTATTGTCAATGCCCGACCACCTGAGGAAAACGGCTATGACACTCTGCCGGCTTGGTCGCGCAACGGCTGATGAGATTGCTCAGCAAACGCGGAGAGCCAGAGCCGTCGAAAGTGCATACCTCAACCAACTCGTCATTATGGGCCATTTGAAGAAGGAAAGAGACGGAAGGAAGGCATACTTCTACGTTGAGAGGAACGGTAAAGGGTGATCGGTTTGGGGAAGATAATAGCAGTGCATTCATACAAGGGTGGAACTGGAAAAACCCTCCTTTCGCTCAACCTAGCCGCGACTCTTGTGAAACACGGAAAAAAAGTCTGCCTGTTCGATCTTGACTTTCGAGCCCCGAGTCTTGCCACTCTTCTGGACGTGACGAAAGGAGATTGTTGGCTGAACGACTACCTGAATGGCGTCTGCGAAATTGACAAAGTACTGGTTGATTTTACCGACAGGATTCACAATGGAGGAAAGCTTTTCATCGCGCTTGCTAATCCAGCCACGGAAGCGATCAGAGACATGTCTGCCAAGGACAGAAAATGGGAAATGAGAGCCTTAGGAAGACTGTTGGCTCTCAGAAACTCGCTTTTGAGCGATAAGTCCTTTGACTACGTCGTCATGGACACGAGTCCAGGATTGCAGTACTCGTCCATAAACGCGATTGTGAGCGCTGATCTGGTGATCGTCGCAACGACCTTCGACAAGTCTGACGTCGATGGAACAAAACGCATGTTGCGCGAACTCTATGACTTGTTTGAAAAGAAAACGGAAATAGTCCTCAACAAGGTTCTGGAAGGGTCTACGCCAGCAGGAAAAGAGCCGATGCAAACCAGGGTGAAGGATATCTACCATGCTCCGCTCCTGGGTGCAATTCCATGTTTCTGTGATGTCCTAAGAGCTCAAGGCAACATAATCTTCGTCGAAGACAAGCCAGAGCATCCATTCACAAGAATATTGGATGGAATGGCAAACGAAATAGACAAGATGTGATCCGGGCCGACGACTATCTGTCAGCTATCCTGTTGACAAGCTGATAGATCCTGCAACCTCTACACTTCTCGTACTCTTTCTCGTCACAGTTGTTGCAGATAATGCGGCTCAGCTCTTTAATTTCATGCGTGTTCTTCACTCCCCTAAAAGAGATAGTCACCAATACGGTAATATGCTCTATTTCCAACCTCGTAATATTCCGCGCAAACATTTATACAACAGATACGCGCCCTAATGCCTCAAATCCAAGCGGGAGACATGGACTTTTGAGTAGTGCGGCGATAATCCTTGCAGGCGGCTCTTCCACAAGATTGGGACGAGATAAAGGGTTGCTTCAGCTGGGAGAAAAGCCTCTCTTTAAACATGTTCTGGACTCAGTTGATGATCTCGTCGATGAAACGGTACTGGTTGTAAGCTCACACGCACAAGAAAGAAACTACAGAAAACATACATCCACTGATATTCGCGTCGTCATCGATAAGAGGGACATGAAGACCCCGCTCGTCGGCGCTTTGACAGGCTTCGAATCTGCTCATGGTGAATACTCATTAGTCCTCTCATGCGACGTCCCATTCGTCTCTCAGAGTATTCTGTCACTCTTACTCGATCTCAGCATGAACAAGAATGCAGTCATTCCTCGATGGCCGAACGGTTACATCGAACCTCTACTGGCCGTTTACTGCACGGAAGTGGCAAAAGCAGCGTCTAACGATGCTCTCGATGATGGGAGACTGGACATGCAGGCCATGGTAGATAAGCTGCAGGGAATCCGCTACGTTTCCACGCTTGTCTTGAGACAGCTTGACCCCGAGCTCAGAACGTTCTTCAACGTGAACACGATCTTAGACTTGAGAAAAGCCGAGGCTATGCTGAAACATGCGCATCCGGAACGACGTTGATCACAATCGACATGCAGGTTTGAGCGTACCTCAGGCTTCAACAATCGATTCTGCTGAGAAGTTGATCAACGTTCTCGATGATGCCTTTCTTCCTGTCTTCTTGTCTGTCATTTCCCGGTTTGAGCTGATGTCGCGTATGCCTCCGTTGCTGAGAGCAACTTCTCTATGTCAGCCTCAGAGTGAGCTGAGCTCAAAGCTGCAGTGTGTGTGGGCAAGACGAAGATTCCGTTCCGAATCAAATCTAAATGATACTCGATCTGCTTGCTCCTATCTGCTTTGGAAACGCCGTTAGCGTCCTTCACTCTTTCTTCTGTAAAGTGAACGTTGAAAAGTGAGCTTGTTCCTGTGAGTTGTGCCGCCACGCTGTTTCTTTCGAAGGTCTTCTTCAGTCGCTCCCTTACTTTCTCCCCTAACGTGTTGAGCCTATCTATCAATCGGCCGTCTCTTAGTATTTTCAAGGTGGCCAGCCCAGCAGTCATCGTTATCGGATTTGCCGAGAAGGTTCCCCCATGAAAAGAGAAGTATGGACGTTTGTAGGTCAAGGCATCTACTCTTTTCATTATTTCGCTCGAACCACCGAATGCGCCCACTGGAAAGCCTCCTCCAAGGATCTTGCCGAAAACAGTCAAGTCTGGAACGACATTATAGAATTGCTGGGCGCCGCCCGGAGCTAATCGGAAACCTGTAATCACCTCATCGAATATTAGCAGAATCTCCCTTTCGTTGCACAACTCTCTTAAGGCCTTCAGAAATGTGCCTTCCGCAGGGATGCATCCCCCTCCAAGAACGGGCTCAACTATCACTGCGGCCACTTCTTTTTCTTTGCGCAGTTTTTCTTCGACCCCGATGGCATCGTTGAAAGGAAGTAGAATCGTTTCTTTTGTGGCGCCTGCTGTCAACCCAGCTGATTCAGGAAGCTTAAATGGGTATTTTACGCCTACTTGTAGGGCATCGTAGCCGCCGTGCCATCCGCCTTCGAATTTTGCGATCTTGTTCTTTCCCGTATAAGTGCGTGCTAGTCGGACGACGTACATGTTCGCCTCCGTTCCCGAGTTCGTGAACCGAATCATCTGTACGGCTGGAACCATTTGAGCCACTTGTTCGGCGAGTTCTATTTCCTTTGGGTGGGATGTCCCATATTGGGTGCCATTCTGAAGTTGCCTCTTGACCGCTTCGATGACCTCAGGCGGGCTGTGACCCAATATGAGTGCCGTGTGTCCTAACCAGAAGTCCACGTACTCATTCCCATCAACGTCGTAGAGTCTACTACCCTGCGCCTTCGCAGTGTAGAAAGGATACGGTTCAAAATATCTTATCCCATATGAAACTCCGGCTGGGAGAACTCGCTTGGCTCTTTCATGCAATGATCTGGATTTTGACGTTCTAGAAGTATATGCGTCCGACATTCTCAGCGCACGTCCGAATCCTTACGTTTGGCAGAATCTCTTTATTATCATTTCTACGGTTTCTTTTTGTTCGCCTGCACGGACATGTGAGATTAGTCTGGCCATCGCTCAAAGGATCAATCATGCTTGGCTAGTGAACTCAAGAAGCATTCCGACGGCATATCAGCAGCATGACGAATATTTTCGGACATATTCTAGCAAAATGGAACATATGTGCAAGTTGGCGAGATCGAAATACCCTGCGACACGATATCATCATTACAGCGAGAAGAAAGCTTTTTAAGCCAACGAATCAAAGGCCAAGATTTAGGCATTCTCATGCATAATCTCGAAGATCATGCAAGGGTCATTGAGAGAAATCTGATTATTGCAGTTCTCAAACTGACCAAGGGTGACCCCGTTTCACATGAACTAATAAATAAAGAAGCAAAAATTCCTTTAAAATTGGCTGAAAGGTTGCTAGATAGGTTGCAAAATGAAGGCCTAATTTATTCTCAAGGGGGATTCATCGAGGTTGACAGCATCAACCGCTTGAAACTGGCAGTGCAGGCGATAAACCTTGGAGCCGACTCTGAACGAGTTAGCGGTCTCCTTCAATGGAAGGAGTTTGAAGCCATATCGGCCCTCATTCTGGAAAGGAACGGTTACGTTGCCGCTAGAAATCTCAGGTTTAAACATGCTGGAAGAAGATGGGAGATAGATATTGTCGCATACAGAAAGCCTCTGGTAATATGTGCCGATTGCAAGCACTGGCTTCACGGGATAAGCCCTTCGACGTTAAGGAGCGTGGTTAGGGAACAGGTAGAGAGGGCAAGAGCCTTGGCCGAGCGTCTGCAAGATTCGACGATAAAGATCGGATGCTCATCATGGAGCTCTGCCAAAGCGGTCCCTGCTGTCTTTTCACTGACAGCCAACGGTGTCAAACTGTTCGAAAACGTGCCTGTCGTCTCGATTTTTCAACTTCAAGACTTTCTAGGCCAGCTCCCCGCTTATGCAGATTCATTAGAGCACTTTTCAGTGGTGAAGCATAGTGTTGATGGCTGGCTTTCTCGCAAACCTTAGGGCGGGATACAGGCTTGAAATGAGCAGTGTGGCCAGAGCCGCTAGGAGCCATGCGGATATTTCCATGACAGTGCTGCCTGCGAAGAATGGTTCAGGGATCAATATGAGCACCGTGGTTATTATTCCTAGAGCAAGTCCGGCTGCCCAACTCGAGAGCAGAATGAGCGAACTCTGGGTCATAACAATTTTCACGATTGTTCTGGGTCTTGCTCCTACGGCCCTCAGTATTCCGTATTCCTCGCGTTGATCATCGATCACTATCGTGACGTAGCCTACCATGCAAAGAGTAGCGGCGGCCAATGAGAGAAGTGGCAGAAGCATTACTTCAGACCATAGATAATTGAGAAAGTCTGACTGCTTGTTTAATACCTCGTCAAGTTCGGAGACCTCAAATTCAGGATCAGTGGCATTAACGGTTTTCTTCAATTCGTCCACCACCTTCGTTCGGTTAGTCTGGTCAGCGATTTCGACCATGATGATGTTCGGTTTCGATATGCCCATAATTTCCTGAAGGGCTTCGAGCGGAACATAGGTCACATTCCCATTGTTAATAGGATCCAAGCAGACGCCTACTATTTGGAAAGTATGCTCTGATAACGTCAAGCTCTGATTCAAAGGCTGAGAGAACATCTCTGCAGCCAAAGTGTCGCCGATTACAGCGTCTGAATTTTGATTTTCCATTAGGAAATTACCGTTCAAGAACCACTGACTGAGCACGTCTTCCGGCTCTACCCCAACGATTAATGATTTGCCTTCTCGATGGTCTCCAACGGTAGTCGTCTCGCTCGTCTGCTGATCAAGAATGAAACCTTGAACCTCATTTACTTGCGTCTCTACTATTAGGCGTGGATCAATTTTGATTTCGGCCATTTGGCTTAAATTGGCTAGTAGCTGGTCGGACGCAAGGTACTTTGGGTCAGTGTAATTGAACTGCGGCTCTGGCGAACCAGTGTAGAATCTCGAGAGCAATGACTCATACTGGGTCGTCATTTCAGAATGGGCGATTAAGAGCACTTTCTTGCCGACAGCTCTTTCAACCCAGTTTGCAGTGGTTTCATTGGCAATTATTCCACCTGCGACGGAAACGGTTACCAGAATAAAGACGATGGTCAAACATAGGAGGATTTGGAAGCTGGTGGACTTGCGACGGAACAGACTTCGAATAGCTATTTTTGCCGTGAGTCCTGCCTTGGCAACACCTTTGAAATCGGACTCCCTGCTCAGTCCGAAAGAAAAACTAGGTGAGAGGGCCACGGCCGGGCTGACTCTGGTTACAGCCAAGATAGGTCTTACTCCTACGATCAATGAGAAGAGCGCGAATGAAGCAAAAGTGACTAGGATCGCCAAAGGGTTGATTTGCCATTGAGTAGCCTGCAAACTAAAGTTGGCGAGAAGGTTGCTTGACACGTAGTCTGCTGTTATTCCTAGGATCACGCCCAGAGAACAGCTTGCAAGAGTCACGATGACTAGTTCGTTCATGAAATAACTGAAAACCACATCGTTGGGACACCCGGCAGCCTTCATTAATCCGATGTCCTTCGTTCGTTGAGACATCATCGTATGCATCAGGAAGGAGATGGTCACTATGCCGACGGCGAAGACCAGAATTTCGGCGAGTATGACGAACTGCGAGAAGACAGCAGCGAAGCCTGCCGTCAGCTTGCTCTCATTGGTCGCCAGTGCTCCGAACCCTGCCCTACTGCTCAGCGAAAGAACGAAGAGTGTTGAGGCGACGCAAAGAGCCTCCCCTGCGATGATCAAGCCTGTCTGCAATTTTCTCCTCATAAGGTCATTTATTGGGAAAAACGTTTCAGCGCTTGACACTTGTCAGCATTCCTTCTTCCAAATGTAACCTTTGATCGGCAGACTTGACTATTCCTTCGTCGTGGGTCGCAACGATAACGGTCTTTCCCTCAGCCTTCAAAGCAGTGAGTATTTCAGCGACTTGAGTGCCCGTTCTTCTATCCAGATTTCCAGTCGGCTCGTCGACCAACAGTAGGGGCGGGTCATTAGCCAAGGCACGAGCGAAAGCAACACGCTGCTGTTCTCCTCCGCTCAATTGGAAGGGAAAGTGTTCAGCTCGAACGTTTAAGCCGACCATGGCCAACAGCTCTTGAACGCGTTTTTCCACGTCATCGGTAGGTTTTCGCAACCATTCCATTGGAAATCCAACGTTTTCAGCTACTGTCAAAGTTGAAATGAGATTGTAAGATTGGAATACAAAGCCGATATTACTGCAGCGAAAAGTGGCCAGAGCATCCTCATCTTTCGCACTAAAATCTTCTCCCAGGACAACGACTTTCCCGCTACTAGGTCTGTCTATGCTCCCGATGATGTTGAGAAGTGTTGTCTTTCCCGAGCCTGAATCCCCACTTATGACCGTAAATTGACCCTTTTCTATGCTAACATCAACGTTCTTCAGAACCTCGATTTGGATATCGCCTACTAGGTATGTTTTGCACAAGAGCGAACCGAAAACAGCTAATTCCTCATTATTCACTTTGCGGCTTCCCCAATTCAAAGTTCCCCCTGTCCCGTTTAAGTATTCTCGCCTTTTCTGGGAGTTTTTTTCTCTCCCAGTCTTTCCAGGGGACCTCTTTGAAGATCCATTTCTTGCCTAGATGTGCCGCCAAAATTGCATGTTTGCATTCATTGTTTGCCGGGACAAATTCATCAAGGAACCTGAAGAGTTTGTCAACCTGTTGTATTGGGAAATAGGCATAGTAAGTGGCGTTCTTGACTTCGAAAGCATAGATGTTTAGGCCTTTTCTGGCTATGATATCCGGCAGCGGGTTCAAGCTTGGATTGCTGACCGGAATGCGAACCGCATTGAAACCGTTCTTTCGGAGGAGTTTGACTAGAACATTCTCACTGTAAAAGCCTCTTTTGCGCCACCTACGAATCTCAGCTTTGTCGACTTCTCTCATCGGCCCACCAATGCCTCTGGCTAAAGGATATAAGAAATGAGGGCTCTTCTTTTGAGCCTGAGGCTTTTAGGGTTTTTTATGCTTATAAGCTTGCAATGGGATTTCAAGAGTCGGCTTGTCGACGAGGCACACCTTCAAATAGTCTTCTAGCGTTGCGGCCGGAATTACCTCAATCTTGCAGTCCTTTATGTCAATCGAGTGCTCGTAATTCTTCTGTGGAATAACCACTTTCTTGAAGCCCCATGCTTCCGCGGCCTTGATCTTCTCATAAACGCCGCCTACGGCCGTTATCTGAATAGAGTTTCCGATGCCCAAGTTTATTTCGCCGGTGACAGCCACATCTTGCCTTATCGGTTTGCCTTCTATGAGCGAGCACAACAGAATCGTCATCGTCACGCCTGCGGAAGGTCCGTCTACTCCGTAGGACTGGGCAAAGTCAATGTGTGTTAGGTAATCTTGGGCTATGTCAAGGCCGTATTTCTGGAGAATAACGCTTCTGACTTTTGCAATGCTATCTGAGATGAAGCTTTGACCTTTAGCGACGCCTGTTACCTTGTAGTAGCCCTTGATCGGATAGGTCCTAGGAAGCTTACTTCGATTGATCATGTGGGCCTTCACGTTCAACACGTTCCCGGTCATTTCACCGCTGTATGGATCCATCGTCACGGCTAAGCCGTGTATTTGTCCCAAGATTACCCCTTTGGCTTCTATTTCCAATAGTTTGCCTCTTTCGTTCATGTCGTGTTCCATTATTTGTCTCTGAATTGTCTTGCAGTGTTGATCAACTGCCTCTCTTATGTGCCTATCCTCAACAACAACGCAGCCTTCGTTCATCGCGAGGGTTGCCGCTGTCTTAATGATGGAAATCAAAGGTCTGAACCTCGTCGTTAAGGCATCTTTCTTGTTGCTTCTTCGTCTTCCTTCTTCTGCGACTTCTTCGCAGGCTTTCCTGCTGAACGGTATCAAATTGAAGCGTTGAACCTCTTGCGATATGAACTGCACGTATCTGCGCCTGTTTTCCACCGTGTTAGGCATGTCGTTGTTCATCCTCACAACTTTGCCATAACCGTATATTCTGTCCATCAACGCAGGGTGAATCTGGCTGATGCTGTCAAAGTTTCCGGCTCCCACGAGAAAAGTTATGGCTGGCACCGGTTCGGTTGACACTGCCATGGCAGCCGTGTCTCCTCCGTTTAATCTTCCTCTCAAAGTAATTGGCAATTGTCCGTCTTCGAGTACCGTTAGCAAGGTTATCGCTTCCTCTGAATCGAGGTTTTTCACCTCGTCGATGTACAGAATTCCAAGAGAAGCAACATGAACGTCGCCTGCACTGACCCTTTGGTGCTCGGGAGTCCCAAGTCCTCCAGTCTGGTATGGGTCCCATGCTATTGAGCCGAAGAGTTGAGCGCTTCTGTGGCCTGTGGCGTCTATGAAAGGTGCACGCTCTGAACTGTTGTCGACGATTAGTTTTGGAATGTCGCTCTGCTGGGCACCTCCGATGCCTTTTAGGCCTCCTCCGCCCATGAGTTTGGAGAGCCACCAGATGAAGATGCCGAAGAATATCAGGCTGCCGCCTGGAATGAAAGTCAGCGGTACTAATCCGACGAATTTTTCGATAAGGTAGTCTGTAAAACTGCCGTTGTAGAAGTCGTGCAGAGGTTCTCCTGCAGTCTTGGGATTCAAGTTCCAAGTTTGCCAAGCTTGAAGCATGAAGTAGAACCCGAGAGCGATCAGGAGCAAACCTGTTGCAATTAAGAAAGCTTGCAGTGCCTTTAACCCGACTTTCGTAGTGAATTTCCTTTTGAGCTCTTTGAGTTGCTCTTTCTGAAGAACTTTTTTCGCTTCCCCCGCCTTGTGCATTGAGATCTTAGGTTCGCTGGGAAGGGTCGGGTTTTTCCAGCATAAGACATCAAAAAGTTTTATTCCATTTTCCTTGTAAACCTGAGTCAGCTTTTCAGCCAAGGCCCTGCCAATTAGGGACTTGCCGGTTCCAGGATCGCCTAAGAGGAGCAGGTATGGTCCAGGGCTTATTGCAGTTTTTGCGGAAGGTTTGTTCTTATCTACGTTGCCCCAGCTCTCGTACCACTTCTTTTCCTCAAGCCACTTGAGCTTGTGCACCCATTCGTCCAAGCAAAGGAAACATTCCTTTAGCGCCTGATCCTGGCCTATTGTCCAGTTGATCATGTTATCGTCAACAGGAAAACCTTCGGTGCTGCTGAAATTGCCCCAGTCCCATTTGGTTCTGGTCTTTCCACCCTTGACGTTTCGCTCAAGAGTCTCGGTTTCTTCTCCAAATTGGCTGGGGCTCAAGTCTGATACCTCTCGCTTTGTATGTTTGAGAATATGTATGTAACCGATTAAAGCGGTTATTTCAAAATCTATAATATGGAAGAACTGATAACATTGACAGATTTGATCGTCGTTAGCATGTCTCCGATGGCTCTCGCTGACGTCCAAGTTCCTACATGCAACTTATGACCATTAATAGTTCAACCAGTTTTATCAGTTTTAAGGATGCTAAACAAGGGTTTTCCTTCGCATGGAGATTATCGTAGGTACTTATATGAGGCCACGGTAATCTATGGAGTGAAGGATTAACCAGTCAGTAGATAAGACAGAATAATACTCCTTTAGACAAAAGAACCTCAGATTATAGAGAACGATTGTTATCTGAGCTACAAAAACTAGGGTGATGAATGACCATCTGTAGTTACACTTTCGTATGCTAGAAAAAAGGTAAAATATCCAAAATCAATGCTTGAATATCCAGTAGCAAATGACTATGCCTATGGTAATTCACCAAGTTCTTATGATAATATCAAAGTTCCTATCTTCACTGGTACATATCTTTAGGTTTGACTAGAGCCTTTTGTGCGGTATGGCTTAGGCTTACTTTTTCGATTTGAAAATCGGAATTACAGCTAGTGACGAAAGAACCGCACCAATACCAAAATAGACCCATTGAGGTCTTTCATAATGGTCATAGGTTATGTATATCGTTGGCGCGCGCGCTTCAGTCTGCCCTTTCCTCTGCCTAATACCACTTAAAACTGCTATCACCCCCCAAAAGCAGCGTAGGCTGGGCGATCGTCTCCGGCTAACCTCGACTTTTCCGCTTGAGATCGAGTCGTCGCTCTGACTTGTGTGGATGCTTCTGTATACAACCATTGCTGAAGTTTTGCTCATAGTGAGGACTGGTGACACGGATTTGAGCCGCGTATTACTAATACAACCAGAATCACCTAACAGTCAGAATGCAATATGATAATCCTCGAAATATGCAGTGTTTGGCCTAGTCTAGAGACTGCAATGTCTAGCACTCAACAGGAATAGACTGGAAAAGAGGGCCTTTTTGGCGATAAAAAATATCATTTCTCCTCTGGTGATAGCTCCTGTTTGGGAGTCCGAATCCTGGCTGTATACAAAAGCATCAACAGCTTTTGAAGTCTTGGCTGACTGTTGATGGCAGTTGGAAAACGTTAAAGTCGGGCGATGGCATTTGTTCTTAGCTATGAAAGCTGGAACAGTTATTCACGAGTTTTGTGCTAGAGACGGGCGCAAGGTGGTTTTGAGGACTCCCAAGTGGGAGGATCTGAATGATCTGCTTGAGATGATCAATGCACTTGTTGCGGAGGGGGCAGATATCGTCAGATCTGAGGAGGTCTCCAAGATTGAGGAGATAGATTGGCTTGCGCGAGCGGTTAGCCGCCTGGAGAAGGATGAAGTTTTCTATTTGGCGGCTGAGGTGGATGGCAAGGTAGTTGCGAATTCTGAGATTAACAGAAGACAGGGTGGTCACGATAGTCATGTCGGCGCAATAGGCATAGCGATCAAAGAAGGTTACAGAGACGTCGGAATAGGGGTGCAGATGATAAAGACACTCATAGAACAGTCCCGCAAAATGGGTTTGAAAGTTCTGACCCTTTCGGCTTTCGAGAGCAACAAACGGGCCATTCATGTTTATGAAAAGGTCGGGTTCGTTCAGACAGGACGTATTCCCCGCAAGTTTTTCAGAGAAGGTAAGTACATAGACGAAGTGATAATGACGCTGGTTTTGGAGTAGGATTTCCTATGTCGAGCTTCAAGGTTTTCAACGTGAGTTTCAGCTTCTCGACGAAGGGTGAGATAGAGTTTGTCGACTTGACAGACAAGGTCTTGGAAGCAACTTCCAAATCTGGTGTAAAGAACGGTGTGGTTCATGTCTTTGCTCCCCATGCTACTGGAATAGTGATTCTGACCGAAAATGAGCCAGCCTTGTTGGATGACATAAAAGATTGGCTTCAAGAGATCATACCCGAAAACAAAGCGTACAAGCACCCGTCTAACGCGCACGCCCACCTAAGATCGCTACTCCTTCCCCCTGACAGGACTCTTCCCATCGTCGACGGAAGGGTGGAATTTGGAACATGGCAATCTATATTGTTCGTAGAAACAGATGTACACGCAAGAAAAAGAACGGTAATCATACAAGTACTAGGTGATCCGTAAGCCTGCCCGGCAACCGTGAAAGCACAAGAACAAAACCACTTCACTTGCAAAGCATCTTTCAGCTTCGTAGCGCTCAGACCATCCTTGACCTTGTGCCTCATGAAGAAATTTAACAATTCACATTATTTTTCAGCGCTGCCTGCGATGAAAGTTGCAGTTTTGATGCAAATTCGGCCTATTCGATTTGCTTTCGCCTTTCTATTGACGGTTTGCGCGATCACCCGCCCATTCAATTCTGTCAGCTAGCGATGAACTCGATTGTTCTTATCCTTTATTTGCCTGGAGATACCGGCCCAATCATTAGGGCAGCCACGACATGAGACGACCTTAATAAGCTTCGAGACATTTCGCCAAGAGGGCCTAGAGATTTGGGCTATAGGTCCATGAACAGATCCGAAGCTTCGCACAAGTTCCCTTTGTCGGTAGCGACTATAAGAAATAAGAAGAGAAACGCACCTGCTGCATTGAATCTTGTTCCCGTCGAACGAGTGCACTATATATTAGCTCATTTGGTGAGCAAGAAGGAGAAAAACCCTCAATCGCTCACCCTATCTTCGATGCAAGCGACGTTCCAGTCATGAAGCTCAGTGGAAGAAGGTGCTAGTTAGCGAAGGCTGTTATGAGCGCTCTTTTTAACAGGTGCTTTGGGTTTGTTCGGATGGCGACCCAATTCCATCATGCTCAAGACATACGAGTTTCTTCATGCTTTCGCTGCAGCAATGAATCGAACGTACGTTCCTACAGAAGCACGATGAATGAGGTATAAAGCAGATGTAGTAGTTTGACCATCGCGGAATCGCTAAACAGAGGCCATAACTGGAAAAACTGAGCCTGCACCGACCTATAATTCACCATTTCGCCCCGCGTCGTCCTGTTTGAACGTCACGCTTACCGGCCGATTTAAAACTTCAACTCATTTTCAGACGACTGTATCCGCGTGTTTTACGTTTTTTCGTTAAACGCGATCCATTCGGTCTTTTTTCGCCGATCTGAACGGTTCGCTCGGGTCAAGTTATCATACAAGGCAGGAAGCTCGATCACTTGCACGATGGGTCTTTCGTTCTCAGCATGGTTTTCAAACGTTCAATGCAGGTCGAAAATAGGGCTCTCAAGGATCGCTTTATAAGGTTCGACGCAATTCGACGCTTGCTGGAATCTGGCGAGACCAGGTGATCAGGGCTGAGCTTGGTTGGTCGCAAGGCAGTCTTTGTGTGCTTTTTAGAAACTCGCAAAGAATCCCTTTATGACGTCCCTGGCAGATTGGACCAGAGGGTGCTTTATTTTCACTGGAGCTTGGAGTTTCTCTAGCCGGTTCACTCTGAAGTAGATTGGAGGATGTGGTTCGAGGCTCAGCCATTCTTGGAAGCGAAAACTGGACGATCTTTCGTACAGCAATCTTTTGAAGCCTATTTTTTCCAGTGCTCTAGCCAATACTTCTGGTGAGCCTATGACGACGGCAGAAACCAGGTCTGCTCTCGCTTCAAAGAATTTTGCGATAAAGAATATTACAGTCATGACTGCCCAGAAGTACAAGAGGAAGAAATAGGAAAAGAAGATTGTTGGAAACAATGGAAGAAGCACGTAGAACCTGAAGAGGAATTCGGCACCTGTCAAACCGTAGAGGAGAAGAGGATCATGCCCTTTGAGATGGCCGAACTCGTGTCCGAGAACGCTCAGAATCTCCTCATCCGAAAGCTGAACGAAAAGGCCCGTCGTCATGAGAACTACGCCCCGGCTGGGGCTTGGTCCTGAAGCAGCAGCATTCGGAATAATCGTGTTGGATACGACGATTTCAGGCATGGGAAAGCTGAAGCTTTCGGCGGCTTTTTTTACGAGTTGATAAACATTCACTTTTCTTGTTGACAAATCCTGCGGGTTACATTCAAACCCGTGAGTTGCGAGTACTTTTTGCACGGTTTCACAGTCAATTTCTCCTTTCTTGGCTATCGTCTCCTCATATATCTGCTTCTTAATGGCTTGCAGTTCTTTTTTTGAGTATTTCTGCCTGAAATCCTCATGTTCCTTGATGGGTAAAGGGTACTCTACCAAGTGGATGTATGGATTGTTCGCGGTGATGTGCCAGTCTGCGCCTCTTGAGATGAACTTGCTGGAATAGAACACAAGTATCAATTGCATAGCTAAGAGTATGATCGGGGCTGGCCAGCCTATCACAAAAAACAGCGCGATGCCGACGGTGATGAAAACGACTGAGAGGAGAATCTGAGTCTCAAGGAATAATCGATTGATCGGTTTCTTTTCTTTTCCCGTAAGTTTTTCTGGTACTATTTCTTCGCCCTCCCTCCAAGCCAAAAACAGCGTGGTGTTTCGCATCTGTTCTTCAAAGAACCCTACGAGAATGACGATGTCCTGTTTGACTTCTTCCACTAGTTTTTCAGGAACCGCATCGGTGAGCCTCGCGATATTCACCTTAACTGGTCTCTGGCCTATGATTTGGACCGCCAGATTCGGTTTTCCAGCCGCATCTAAGAGAGTGAAAGCGATGGAAGGATTTTCCGCATTGCTCGTCTTGGAAACATCTACAAATCGTTCTCGGTGGGCTACTACGTATTTCTGTTCGATGAAGTCCATCAATTCTTGAATGTGTTTTGCGGTGATCTCAGTTTCAACAGAATATGAAACGGTCTTGTTGCCCTCTTGCATACTCACGCTGTTCCTCGTTCCAACTCTTTACCATTTAGAACACTCATAGGTCCCATTCGACACCCATTCAACGAGACGTGGATGTATTTCCACCTGCCTTTTCATACTTACCAGGCGCGCGAGAAAAGAAAGGAGAGAGTTTTGTCTCAGCAACCGACATAAAGTCATGGCACATTGTTGTCAAAGCCTTTGGACCTTATAATTTTTCTGGTGTGCAGGCGATGTCAACTACTTGAGTTTTTCCCTCTTCTCATTTCATGGAGCCAGCTTGAACGATATGAGTTGGATCACCGACTGTTCCTCGGTTCCTTTTCTTTCACAGGCCAATGACGCACTCATTCGTCTCTAGCACTCCCGTGAAAATGGCAAAGATTGCTGTCCCGAAGAGCCGTCAGCGTACACTGTACGGAAAGGTTGCTTATTCAACTGGAGTTGGAAATATCGAAAATGGAGTTCTTTTTGTTGACTGGAGAGTTTTACCTATTTTGTTCGAGTCCAGTGAGTTGTTTCTTAGCCCGATTTTCGGAGTCTAGAGAGTATTTTGGAAAATGAGTGACTTTGCTTTTCGCGTTCTTCTTTGTGTTTTAGTTCTTTGTATATTGCTTCGAAAAGTGTGCCTGAAGGAGGGCTGAATTCTCTGTTTTTGAGCGTCGAATTTCGTGTTTCGCGGTCGAACATGTGATCGTCGATGTTCTCCCAGTGCCTCTGGAGCTTCTCGTCGTATTCAACGAGTGTCTTCTGAGAGTATTTCTTTCTTCGGTATCTAACTAGTCTGCCCAGTTTCATTGTTTTTGCCTTCTTTTATTTTTGGCGCGCCCACCACGCACTGATTATGATTATCAAGGCAAACATGGACCAGAACGTGAGCACAAGCATTGATGAAGCATCAGAAAACAGTTTATCAAACATCCTTCCTTCTCCTTTCTCCCGAGAATGCATATCCTCGGATTAGCTAAAAGCATGGCTTCAAAAATTGGAATAATCTTTCACGAAGCATATTCCGAGACAGATATCACTACAGCAATCGGCGCTAGTGTTGAATCATAGTTTATCCATGGTGTCCTCGCGGACAGGTTTGGCTAGGCACACCATAGATAACACTTCAATACGAGCGTGTCTCCTCCGGCAACAGGAATTGGCATTAAATTCATGGAACGAAAGAAGGCCGAAATGAGGCTTTTCGTTCGGCATGATTTCCGATATTTAAATGTTTTGATTTTCTCTTCTAGTTAAACTTATAAACTCCAAGCGCAATAATAGTACTTGCATTCTGGAGAGAACAGTGAACCCGATGAAACAGGGATCACTGTCAGCCAGGAATGGAAAAAGGAGAAAGGAAAATGAAAACGAAAAACTATAGGTTTAATGCTCTGTCTTTGATTCTAACGGCAATACTGTTAACCAGCACTACTGTGCTCTTCGTTAACCATGCACAAGCGTCAAGTCAGTGGCAGGGATACGTTAAGTCCTCATTTCCGGATTACGCTCTGAGCGGAATGCCAGACTTTGATGAGAAACAAGACGCATGGGGCCCAGGGGCGGGAGCCTACACCTGGTGTGCTCCAGTTGCAGTTGCAAACTCGCTTTGGTGGCTTGACTCAAAATACGAATCACTATTCAATCCAGCACCGGTTCCTCCTCCAACGATCAGCGACCACTTCAATTTGGTGCCTGCCTTTGGCCCATGGGACGACCATGATCCCAGAAACGTTGATCCTCTAGTGCATACCCTAGCCGTTCTGATGGACACAGACGGCCTAACATCAGGCGGTGATCATGTTGGAACGCGCTGGACGGACATTCAACAAGGCATTCAGAAATACCTAACGATGCAAGGCATGGCTGGACTTTTCGAAGTACATAATAGTTCCTTCCCAACGTTCAATTGGATTGATAATCAGACTGAACAGTGTCAGGGCGTTGAGCTTTGCCTCGAATTCTATCAGCAGATTGCTCCGGGAGTCTGGAGCAACTCATCCATGACAATTCCAAGCCTCGAGAACGGCCACTGCGTAACTCTCGCAGGCGTAAACGCAACACTCAACCCTGGCGAAGTGCTCATAAGCGACCCATATCAAGACGCTTTCGAAGCTGGAACAGCACCCAGAGGAGGACGCGAACCTGTCCCACATCCCTATCCTCATCTTGCAACAGTCCACAATGACACTCAATACGTCTCGCAGGACGCTTATCAGGTAACAGATTGGCTGGGACCAGGCCCAGGACCCTATGGGCCACTGCAGGATGTTTGGGAACTCGTTGGTTACCTTCAAACCATGGGATTCAACCCATCATGGCACACTTTCATAAGGATGGCCGTAGCAACCTCACCCTCAGGCATACATGACATAGCTGTCACCAACGTCACTTCACCTAAGAAAGTCATATTCCAAGGTTTCTGCGGAAACGTCACAACGACAATTGCCAACAACGGCAACTTTTCTGAAAATGTAAACGTCACGGTTACAGCCGTCAACAGCACGGGGTCATTCGCAATCGGCAATTTCATAAACGTTCCACTGAACAACGGAACTTCAGCCGATCTAGCCCTCACTTGGAATACAACTACGTTCGCGAAAGGCAATTATACGCTGTTCGCATCCGCAGATCCGGTGCCAGGAGAAACAAACACGGCAGACAACAATTTCACAGATAGCTGGGTAATACTACCGATGCTCGGCGATTTAACAGGCGGCACATCCAACGTTTGGGACTTCGTTCCAGATGGCAAGTGCGACGGCAAAGACGTATCCGTAGTGGCAAAGTGTTTCGGATCGTATCCCGGGTGCTCACCACCGCTGATATGGAACGCAAACTGCGACATTACTGGACTGACGTTTGGCCTTCCAGACGGAACAGTAGATGGCAGAGATGTTTCCCTCGTAGCAAAACACTTCGGCGAACACAACCCGTAAACCCCACCCTTTTTTTGTATCAACCAGCGCGCGCTCTGATTCATTGATTTCTGAAAGCTCTATCTTACGGAAGTACTTTGCCCATTTGACACGATCTCCTTTCACAAGACCGTATGAGTGCCACTTGGAAACTTCCTTCGATTTTTTTGCCATCAAAAGTCATGAAGTAAAGAACGAACAAGTTTGAATTATCTCTGCGTGTGGCCGCGCGCTCTTATAATGGGACGCGCTCTAGTTGACTGGCAGATTGCTAAGTCTGTTTGCCTTTTCTTTTCAGATAGTATCTCATTCCTGTGAAATCCATGGTGAATGCATAGTGTCTGAAAAACTCGTGAGAGATAAGGCCTCCGATATGGAACCCAAATGCGTTCTCTAGAGGAAAAGCGCCCTCGTAACTTCCGTGAATGTTTTGTTCTCTTGCCTTTCCTAGGGCTAACTCTTCAGCGATAAATGGGATGAACCTGAGTTTTCCTCCCCCACCGATCCCCTCACTTGCCATGCTTTCTTGTGGTCGGATACCTGCTTTTTTCAGAGTAGATTCTGGACAGGAAAACCCGCCACCCGCTAAGCCTGTGTCTACAAAGAAGAGCATCGGCTGAGTTCTATTCACAGTGCCAAAGGCAACCATGTAGTGATCGCCCGCCATCCAGAACGGAACTACAACTTGCTTATGCTCTCCTGCCGTCCGCATGAAGCGCTTCAGGCTTTCTCGAGTCTTGAATCGCAAAACCAATTCACCTTGGGGATAATCTAGCGTGGCCAAGAAATGATACAGAAGAACTGTTCCTACTATGCCATCCACTCTTTTTCCTCCGAATATGGGCTCGGAGAAGCGGCGAACACCCATTATGTTCACAGGGATATTCTTAACAACCACATCATTGAGTATAATGGAATCCACGCGACCATGCTCAAAGCCTCCCTGTTTTCCTCCAGCAAAAGTGCCAGTTTCTGATTCGAAATGCTCTGCACCTATTTCTTCGGCAAATTCACTGTCAATAACCACCTCAGCGCCCCCTGTGTCAATGACAAAGTTCACTGGTTTACTGTCGTTGACTTGCACTTCAACAACTGGTAATGGGTCAGTCACTATGAATTTCAGACCAACGGATTCTGCCGTATCTTCGATCTTGTAGGGTGAGACATGTCCAAAGCTCTCCAGCTTCTTTGCCTTGGCTTCTCTGCCAATTGCTCGAAGTAAGACTGCTGCGTCGTGGAAATTGTCGCGGCGATAGAAGACCTCTGCTAGCAAAGCTCTTGTGCCAGTGTCCTCCGGTTTAAGTTCTGTTGCCTTTGCCAACAACTTGTGGGCGTCATCTAAACGATTGGAGAGCAAAGCGAGGTGGCCAAGGCGGAGAGCAGAGCAGAAATTGCCAGGGTCTTCTGCAGATATTTCACTGTAGATCTTGTCTGCTTTTGAAAACATCCCTCTTTTGAATAGGCCATCCGCGGATTCAAGTTTTTTTCGGATACCCTGAGTCTTATTGCTCAAATTGTCTCCCCCTGAGGGGTCTTTCCACGTTTTTCGGGGTTTTGCATGGCTTGTGATTCCGCTTCATGTTTTTTGGCAAAAGGAATCTCTACTTGGAGCCGAGCCTTTCCTAAATATATTGGACCTTCATCTTCTTTTATAAAAGCCAGAGTGTCCTTCGATGTCATACCCAATAGGTCTAAGAGATCTTTGGGTACTGTGATTCTCCCCCGTTCGTCAATCTTTACGGCCCACACTAATCTTTTTTCTGCCATCCCAAATACCCATTTTCCCCAAATAGGAAAAGGGGGTAAATAAGGTTTTCTGCTCTGCCGAGGTAATGAACGCAGGTCGGTAAGAGGTCCTCACGATTCTAGAAGATAAGAAGAATTCCTAAGAGGAAACTATCGAAATCGTCTGGGGCTAATTTGGCGCCGTGCGCGCTAGAATTTGAATTTGGGTCCGCAAGTGCTAGCCTATTGGGCCTACCGTTTGGTTTGCCAATAGGGTATGGATGAAAAGTGGGTTATGGATTGTGTTCGCCAAAGTGTCTTGCTACTGTGGATATATCTCTGCCATCTATTTTGCCGTCCTCGTTGATGTCACAGTTGACGTTCCAAATCAACGGTGTCGCACATCCTGGGTAGGAGCCGAAACACTTTGCAGCCACTGAGATGTCTTTGCCGTCGACTTTTCCGTCCGGTATGAAATCCCAGACATTTGATGTTCCGCCTGTTAGGTCGCCGACAGCGGACACAATGACATAACCGCCTGTATAGTTGTTGTCTTCTGTCTCAGTTTCGTTTAATACTGGCCATGAGTGGGCCCATACCGTATAGTTGCCCATGGAAAAGCTTGACATATTCGTCGTGAAGGTCGTTGTCGTGAAAGATCCGCTGTCCAGTGTTATATCATGAGACGTGATCGACGTTGAATTGAGATAGGCGGTAACACTGAAGCTCTCATTGTAGCTACCGATGTTCATTACGGTCACTTGGATGGACAGGTTGAATCCTTGTCCGACGACGCTCTTTGAAGCAACCCATTTAATGGCGATGTTGTGCCCAACGTCTAGTTGCTTGAACACGGCCTGTACGGTGTGATTCTCGCTCATCACGACGCTAAAGGGATTGAATATTCCCGCATAGGTGTTGTCAAACATCCAACCATCGAGATAGCATCCAGGATCTGAGAGTGCGCCCACGGAGGCTACTGTGCCGGGCTCGAAAACGTAAGTGCCTGCCGAGGGATAGGTGCTGCCGCCAGGGGTAGACGTGATTTCTAAAGCGTATTTTGTTAGGGTGAACACGGCCTTCAACGTGTGATTTGCGTCCGTCCTTATACCCGTCGGGCTTGACTCAGAGGCGTTGTATCCGTCTAACTCCCAGTGGTCGAACGTGTAATCGCTGTAAGCTATCGCTGTCACTTCAACGTATGATGTCGTGTTGTACGCGTAGCTTCCAGGGGCCGGGCTTGTCGTTCCACCCTCGGCCGCGGTGATCGTCAGATTCCGCGGGCCCCAGAGCCATGGGCGAATCAGCGGGTAACGATCCGTATTGTTCGCGTCGATCGTATACGGCGTGTCTCCTACGCCGTCGCTTCCCTTTTGGGTCTGAAATGCTCCGCTGAAAAGATCTGTCCCATTATAGTCGCTCCAGTAGTTTCCGGCCGAGGGGTATCCGTCGTCCCAAAGGCCTGACGCCCCACTCGTTGCCGCCTGGTAGGTGTTGTTCAGGAGGTTGTTATTGTAGACGAGGTTGCCGCTTGAAACTTGCGAGTTGTTCAGGCAGACGCCATAGTCGTTGGACGTTATGTTATTCTCGAAGACGGTGCTGTCACCTTCAGTTATTAGCACGCCACAATGGTTGCTTCCTATCTTGTTGTCGAAAACTGTGTTGTAAGATGATGATATGTTTACACCGCAATAATTGTTCGTGACGTTGTTGTTCTGGATTTGCGCGTAATTCCCGCCGTTCAAATGTACTCCAGATTCTGCGCCGTTTCGTATGGTGAAGTTCTCAACCGTCACGTTGTCGGCTTTGATAGAAATCGCGGTTCCCGTTCCGTTAGCGTCGATTACCGTGCTACTTGGGTCCCCTCCGAGGATCGTTAGCATTTTCACGACGGTTACATGCTCGTAGTATACGCCTTTATCGACGAGGATCGTGTGACCATTCAATGTTAGGGCAGAGTCTACGGCCGCTTGGATCGTGTCGTAATTAAGACCTGAGTCAACATCGTGGATCGTGCTTATCCAAGTGGGGTACCCCGCGGTCTTCCAAGCCTTAAGGCCTCCCAACATGTTGTAGACCCTCGTGAAATTGTTTGAATCGAGAATACCTGAGGCGGTTGCGCTTCGCGTTCCTGACCCGCAGTAGACCAATATGGGGTCGTTTATGTGGCTTGTCAGTTCCCCGATCCTCGCCTGCAGGTCAGTCACCGGGATCAGCATTGCACCGTATATGTGGCCACTGTCGTATTCTGCCTGCGTTCGAACGTCTAGGATCACGAGGTTGTGAAAAACGCCGCCTGTTATCATGCCGTAGGCCGTGCCTACGTCTACGCTCGTGTAGGGTGAGGCGTACCCAACGAGCGTGGGTGAGACTAGCGCGCATACTAAAACGATGAGCAAACCAGTCCTTCGCATAATGCACGTTGCTTTAATCATCTTTTCGAACCCCCTTTCTCCCCTACAGGTTACTCGCCGTCTGAAAGATATAAGGTGCACGCCTTCTTGCAAGTGACGACAGCGCGCACTAAATGTTTAATATCAAATCGCGTGATATAGAGCAAAGATGATCGTTTTGACAAAAACAGACATTGCTTGGGATCTTTCTGAGATATTCCCTAGTGCCAAGGATCCGTCTGTTCAAAAAGCCATTGACAATCTCGGCCGGATGGCGGAGCATTTTGCAAAAAAATATCGAGGAAAAATCGCAAGTTTGTCGGCTGAGCAACTTGCAGAATGCACCAGGGAATTCGAAGCGTTTCAGGCCAAGCTTGCCGACGTTATAACGTTTTCTGATTTGTCATTTGCAGCTAACATGACCCTGCCCGAAACACAGTCGCTTCACGATAAGACGATGAAGATGGACGCAGAGCTGGGGAAGATGCTGGCCTTCTTCGAACTGGAAGCCGGAGCCCTGGTGACCAAGAATCCCAAACTAATCTCCGATAAGGCACTCGCCAACTACAAGCATACCCTTGAGAGACTCAAGAGTAGCGCTGAGCATTTTCTGTCTGAGGTCGAGGAGCAGCTGATTATTGAGAAAGACCAATACGGCATAAAGGCTTGGGAAGAGCTCCAAAGCAAATGGCTCAACACACGCAAGTTTGAAGTCGAAGTGGAGGGCAAGAAGAAGACTCTCTCCTTCGGCCAAGTCGGCGGACTGTTTCCTCACCCCGACAGGGCCACGCGTGAATCAGCCTACAAGTCAGTATATGGACTTCTGAGCGAACACGGAGAAATATTCTCCTCGGCACTGAGGAACACCTGTAACGACTGGCTCAATGTTTGTGAAAGACGGAAGTACGATTCTCCAATGCATGCCAGCCTGATAGAGAACGACATCATAAAACCAGTAATAAGTAACCTTCTGCAGGCCGTGGAGGATCACAGCAGCCTTTACAGAAGGTATCTCAATCTGAAAGCCAAACTGATGGGACTGCCGAAGCTCGGCTGCCATGACCTGATTGCCCCTCTGCCGAACGCGCAATCTACAAAATCCACGTTCGAGAAGGCAAGGGAACTGGTCACGAAAGCTTACAGCAAATTTGACGAGGACTATGCTTCAGCAGTAAGAGACATGTACGCCAGACATCACTTGGATTCCTCGCCTCGTTTTGGCAAACAGAACGGTGCCTTCTGCGCGAAATGGTATAACGGCAAATCCGCTTTCATACTAAGCAGCTTCAACGAGACTTTACGTGACGTTTACACGTTGGCACATGAACTTGGCCACGCAACTCACGATTACTACTCTGAGCCGAAGCAGACCATCTTCAATCTGAGAATCCCGATGATAGTGGCGGAGACCGCATCGATATTCGGGGAGCTTCTCCTTACGGACCTCCTGATCAGTGAAGCGAAATCGGACACAGAGAAGAAGATGATACTCTGCTCAGTCCTCGATTCGGCTGGAAATGTCATCTTCAAAACGACGTCCAGAGCATGGTTCGAACAAAGCCTCTACGACAGCATTGAACATGAAGAATTCCTAGACTTTGAGACCATCTGCAAACTCTGGACCGCAGCTAGAGGAAGAATTTATGCGAACACAGTGAACTGGTTCCACGAAACGAGAGCAGAATGGACCGCTACGCCGCACTATTACATGTCGAACTTCAGATTCTATAACTACCCGTACGTCTATGCTCAACTGTTCGTCTACGCACTGTACCAGAAATACCTTCAAGAAGGCCCAGAATTCGTGCCAAAATTCAAAGAAATTCTATCGGCCGGCAGCAGCGTCTCCCCAAGGAAAATCGGCGACATGGTTGAATTCGACGTAACTGACCCGAACTTCTGGAAACTCGGCATAAGACAGTACGAACGCTTCCTCAAAGACCTTGAAGGCATCGTCAAGTAAGCTGGGCACCAACGACACGCGCCACGATTTGAGAATCAAGCTGCTGGAAGAAATCAAGCAAAATGAGAACGAGTAGCTCTCGAACAGAACTCTCCCAGACTGAATGCGCGAGATGATTTTCGGAAGTTTTATCCGTATTTTGAGCTTATATGAAGGATTAGACGGTGAAACTTCTATGTCTTCTGGTGAGTTTGCGGAAAAACTTGAAGGTTTGGTTGCAGAGGCGATGCTGCGGGATCATGTGCCTGGGTTGAGTATGGCTGTGGTGAAGGATGGGAAGGTCACTTATGCTAGGGGTTTTGGGGCTAGGCGTTTGAAGGATAATGCTCCTGCCACTCCTGACACGCTGTACGGAGTGGGTTCATGCACCAAGTCCTTCACGGCACTGGCGATAATGCAGCTTGCGCAGCAGGGAAAGCTGAACCTGAAAGACCCCGTTAACAAGCATCTGCCCGAGTTTAAAGTGGGGAAAGAAGATAACCCGATTACGATTCATAATTTGCTGACTCATTCTTCAGGTATTCCAGACTTGGGCGGGGCGAATGTTGAGATCGTTAGGCATCTTGGGGTCGATGAGAAGTGGGTGCCCTTCAGCAGCTTTGAGGACTTGATGCTGCACGTTAACGGTGCGAGAGAGGAGGTGGCAGCGGAGCCTGGGAATCGGTTCTTCTATCTTAACGAGGGGTATGAGCTTCTCGGAATGATCGTTGAAAGAGTCAGTCAGACACGATATGAGCATTATGTTAGAGATATGATATTGAAACCCTTGAAGATGAACAGGTCTACGTTCTTGAAGGATGAGTTTGAGAAGGACTCGGACGTTATGACGCCGTATTTCATGGAAAAGAAGGAAGGAACGGTTGTGGCGACGCCGACTGTACACCCGATTAGCAGGCTATCTTATGCAGATGGCGGGTTAATGAGTTCTGTTATGGAGTTGACGAATTATCTTATCGCAAACATGAACCATGGAGTCTTTGAGGACACTAAGCTTCTAGATTCAGTGCTAATGCAGGAAATGCATAAGCCACATGTACAGGCGAATTGGGCCACATTTTTTGGGAAAATGTGGTATGGTTATGGTTGGCACATGGAGGATGAATTCTTTGGACATATGCTTATTGGTCATAGCGGTTCTACTGGAGTTTCGAGCGCGAATTTGTCGTTTTTGCCAGATTTGAATTTGGGAGTTGTGTATGCGTGCAACGTGGGCGGTGCCGATTCAATGTCGCTGATTCCGCCGGTGGTCTTGGCTTTTCTTATGGGTAGAGACCCGTTGAAGGAGATTCCAGTTTTTGAGATTGAGAAGAAAATGGCATTGCTTGTGGGCGAGTATGCAGGCTACAAGGGAATTGTGAAAATCTCGGTTGTGAGGAAAGGCGGGTTGCTGTTCATGGAAGTCAAGGAGAAGCTGGCTGAGCAAAGTCTTGCGTTGATTCCTGAAAGCGACAGACTTGAAAATCTCAAATTCTACGTGCCTATGGCTGGCACTCGCACAGCGGCAGAGTTTGTTGTAGATACTTCCGGAAAAGTGGACTTGTACATTGAAAGATACCGATTACACAAAGTCAAATAGCTAAGCAAACACGCGCGCACTTTGCGTACTTTCGTTGATGCTTTCGTATACGAACCGTGTCAGATCTCGCCCTTCTTCATTACGCGTGCTAGCGTAGCTCTCGCATATTGAGAAGCTGATTAGCAAATTGAAGAAAGAAACAGAAGCCTGATTCTGCCTTATCCTAGAATCCTGATCGATACAGGTATATTTGAAAACTCGGACAAATTTAAGGAAGATCGGGCTCCTAGCGCTTCACGGTTAAGGGTGAGGTGCCTATCGCGCGCGCACTTCAATTTGTTACATTTGCTGGGTTTCTCACACTCGCATGCACTAAGACGCTCGAACAGCAGCTTTCGCTTTGTCTAGGAGCTTCCTCTTTCTTCTCTTGTGTTCTTTCACAAATTTCAAAACACAATCAATGACTTGCTTTTTGTGTTCCCCGCAAAGAATCTTTCCAGTCTTGCATGCATCATATGTTTTCCTGATCGCGTCGTCGCTTTCAACAAAATGAAACAGACAGATTTCATATACGGGACAAATCTCTGGAACTCCACCGAGTTCACGCTGCTCCCTAATGCTGTTTCTTCCGCCGGTGAAAGCATTGGACACTTTCTTGGTGATGATTTCTGTTTTATCATGCAGAGTAAAGTAGTTTCTTAGCCTTTTTGACATCTTCGGAGAACCATCCAGTCCCTTGATGAGCTTGTGGTAGGTTGAGGATGGAGGGACAAATCCATACTTCCGTTTGAACGCTTGGCTCAAGTCTCGAGTGAAGCGAAGATGCGGATCTTGATCAATACCTACAGGAACCACCGTAGGCTTGGGTCCGCCGAAGTCTTCAAGCTGAGGCAGCAAAATGTCTCCAGCTTGAATCAAAGCTGACAAATATAAACCGATTCGTCGTTCACCATAGACTGCCTTCATCGTAGCCAACGTCACTGGTCTTCCAAGGAGTATGGCCAAATCCTTGACTCTGTTTTCCCTAGATTGCCGGTAAATGTAGGTCTTTTTCGGATCAAGCCCAAGGGCAAACATGTCCGCAATGTTGCCGATCGCGGTCTCCTCGCTTCTATCGAGAGAAATCTTGTTGTCTTCATAGGCCTCTATGTCAGCGACGCAGTAGAATGTCTGAGCCCCGTGCTTTTGAAAATAGATGATCTCTTTGGCAGTCATCAGCGTGCCTAGATGGAATTCTCCAGTCGGTTTTATGCCGCTCAAGACCGCGAATTTCTTGTGGCTTTGCATAGCATCTAATACTCTGCTAAAATCCCTATGTCCAAAAACTATCCCACGTCTCATGTATAATGAGGGTTTCGAGACTTTTGATAGCAGTGGACCGAAAGGTTCGATACCGAATTCCTTGTAGAGATGTTCATAGTCCTCGACTGAGCTTGTTCCGAACGGGTCAATCGAATCCTCTTTTCTAGAAACTACTGTCAAAGCTAACTCCCTCCCATGGAGAGAACGCCCATGATCGGAAAGCTAGCTACAAGATGCAAGAAATCGTTAAGAAGGATTAGGGCCAGTCCAACGTATTCCCCATGTATATTCAACAAGAGTCAAAGTTAAGCTTTTCGCGTGCCCTACTGCGACTGTACAGGAATGTTTCTCAACATTAGTTCCATTGTTTCTTGCTGAAATAGTCGAAAAAAGGCGATTGTTACAGCATTGTTACACAAATTGTTACGTTTTGACGGATAAATCACGCATTCCAGTTTAGCGCGCAGTTTCTAGGCCACAAGAGCATACCGAGCGCTCAATTATACATAAACATAGAACGTACACTATTTGAATCTGAAAACATAACTTCACTGTCAAAGTAGCTGAGAAACCGGGAGACGTCAAGGCATTGCTTGAATTCGACTTTGAATACCTTAGCGCGCCCCCTTAAGAAGAAATGGTGAAGATGAACGCATCCCGTAGAGGTTAACTCCCCAAAAAGGTTTAGAACCATGATAGGGTTCCATTCTTTCTAGCAGTTCTTAGGCACCATGAGTAGATGAGATAGCCTAATGGCAGAATTATGGCGCACATGAGGGTTAAAGTGAGGAGTTCTGGCAGAATCGTTTGTATGGGCCGACCGATCATCATAAGCCTGATGCATGTAAAAAAATAGTATTGGGGAACGAAGTAGGAGATTACCCGAAGCGGGTAAGGCATCACCTGAGGCGGGAAAAGAACGTTGCCGAAAACGCTTGTCAGTATGCCCATCAGCCACGTCACAGGGTCCCCTTGCTTTACCACTATCAATATGCCGGCGCCTATCATACTGAAGCCTACGAGCGTGCCTATGCCCAACCCTAATACGAGCAGTGTCCCGACGAGGTTGACACTGAGCGCGACCCCAAAGGCCAGGGAACCTACAGCCAGGTATATAGCCACGACAACCGTGCTCCATATGAACCCCCAAGCGGAACTCCCGATAATGAAAGTGCCCAAGCGCGTCGGAGAAACCAAGACTTCCTCAAGCTGCCAGGGAGTAGCGGTAGCCTGAACGAGCGTAAGGGCCTGGCCTATGTACGTGCTGAAGGCGACGCCTATCACCAAGTAGTCTTTGAAGGAAATGTGGTACATTTCAAGGACACTCTGCATGCTTGCGTTGCTGCCCAAGTATGCGTATGATAGCGCTCCGAAGAGGGCGCCTAATACCATGAGAGCCATGTTTGTTTTATAGGTAGAGAAGGATGTCATGTCTCTCTTTATGAAGTAGTAGATTTTTTCGACTTCTTGTAACTTCATTTTTCCAAGCCTGTTCCAGTTAACTCTATGAAGGCGTCCTCCAACGTGGGTTCTTCTCGTCTCAAATCAATCAACTGGATTTTCTCTTTGAAGAAAAAGTCGAGGACCATCGGCAGTGAGCCTATGCTCTCAAGGTGGAGGCGCAAAAGCCGTTGGCCGAGCACGGGGTCTTCCACCTCACTTACCATGTCGACCACGCCGTCCATGGTTTTTATGGCTTCTATTTGGGCATCCGTGATGGACTTTAATCTTATTTCAACGACTTCACACTTCTTTGTTACGCGCCTAATGGCGTCAGGGGTATCACAAGCGACAAGTTTTCCCCTGTTCAGTATGCCTATTCTGTCGCAGATTTGAGACGCCTCTTCAACATAATGCGTCGTATACAGCACTGTTTTGCCGGCTTTTCTGATAAGGTCGTTTCTTATGAACTCCCTCAAAGTCCTAGAAGATATCACGTCCAAGCCTACGGTCGGCTCGTCAAGAAGCAAAATGGGCGTATCCGGAAGTAACACCCTTGCCAAGGCCAGTTTTCTCTTCATCCCACCCGAATACCTCTGGTAGCGTTCAAAGGCCTTATCCTTTAAGCCCACAAAGTCTAAAACTTCCATAATTCTCTCGTGCCTTCTGCTCTTCGGAACGTTGTAGATGGCTGAGAAGAACTCAAGGTTCTTGTAGCCGTTAAGCCTCCAGAACGCACCCCTCTCACCCACGCTGAAAAGGGCGCCTATCGACCTCTTAACATTCATTTGTTCGCGCACAACATCGAAACCGTTCACAAAGGCGTTCCCCTCATCTGGAGGCAGCAACGTGCACAGGACCTTCACCAACGTTGTTTTTCCGGCCCCATTAGGCCCGAGCAAACCAAACAATTCGCCTCTTCTGATTTCCAAGTTGAGATGGTCGATCGCCGTCACCATCTTAGGTTCTTTCCGATTGAAAAGGGAGCTTCTAGGCTCTGAATTACCGTCCCTCGACTTGAATAACTTGGTCAGATCATGCGTTTCTATGGCTATGCCCGGATTCATCAAGCTTCAAGTCTCTGACTGCAATCCCGTTTTCATCAGAAATCATGAGCCATCACCCTTAAAGCTTGCCCCATTCAAGCCGACAATGCACACCTGCCTCCCCATAAATCCGTTCGCTTTAGGCAATTGAAATTCTTCATGATACCCAAAAATGCATCAAATGTTGTAGACCGCTCTAGAAATGCGCGCGGTAAGGCTGTACTCGTGGGCTCTCAAGAATGTTCATCCTTGACTGGCACTATGTCCCGATTTTGTGATCCTCATTGCGTCAAAGACTTCCTGGGCCATAAGTGTCCAAGCAACACTGAAATCTAAGTCAACATCGAGCGCACACTATTCGAGGACCAGTCCGACGAGTTCACCGTCAAAGTCGCAGAGAAACCTGCAGACATCAAAGCACTGTCAGAAGCCGGATTCGAGTATGCATGCCAGAAAGGCGGCATGGTCGACTTGCGAAAAAGAAAATGATGCAACCAGCGGTTCAAGAAAGCAGCGGAGCTACTCAGAAAGTTGCCAGGTTGAGGCATTCCCGACCGTTTGGTGATTCTCTCAGAACACAATTCCCCTTTTTCGGTGAGTCCTGTTGATGCTTTCGTATACAGACAGCGCGCGCACTGTTTGGGTTGAACCTCAAGAGCATCTTCCCATTGAAAAATGGGTGTTTAGGAGAGCCAGCTTATTTCCCGAAGTTTTTAGCGAGTAGCACGATGTCTTTGCCGTCGATTTTGTTGTCGCCGTTCAAGTCTGCGTCCAGATTCCAAGTGGGAGACGGCGCTGAGCCCTGGTATAGAAAGTTTGGACCGCAGGATCCGAAGGACTTCGCTACTGTGGCTATGTCTCTGCCGTCGATTTTTCCGTCGCCGTTAATGTCGCCCATGATTCTCACATTTATGGGTCCGCAGGCTAGAGTGTTGTCTGCAGGATTAATGTCCAGCGGTATGGTTGCGACTGCCGTTATCGTATAGTTTTGGAAGTAGGGCACGCCCGTGGTATCCCACACGAACGATGCTGTCTCGCCTTCTCCTACGGGTATGGTTATGTTTTGTGTGCCTATTATCTCGTTGGCCGTCATGTTGTAGTATAGCGTGAGATTCACGTTCTCGGCGAAGTCTCCCTTATTCAAAACTGTGACGTTGACGTAGACCGGCAGCCCCTGAAAGACCCACAGGCCATTCTCCGCATTGCCCGCGCCGTGAGGCACGACCACGGTAACGTTTGTAACCGCAACGTCGTGCACGTAGGTGGGCGTTGGCATCGGGCCAGCCCAAGGTTGCATGAGTGGATAATGGTCCGTATTGTTGCTGTCGATGACGTAAATGGTGTCGCCTATCCCATCGCTGCCTGTCTGATTCTGATAAGGACCACTGTACAAATCCACACCAGCATAATCGCTCCAATAGTTACCGCCAGAAGGATACGTGTCGTTCCAGGCATTGCCGAGCGATGCGGAATCGATGGAAGTCTGAACACTGTTTCCAGTGAAACTGTTGTGGTAAATGGTGTTGTATGAGGCGTTGAGGAGTTGAAGACCATAGCCGTTGTGTACCATGTTGTTTGCAGCTATTTTGTTGTTTGAAGAAGAAAACTCGAGAGCGATGCCATAAAAGTTTGCTGTAGCGTTGTTCCCGCTGACGGTGTTGCTGTTTGAAGCATCGGAGAGCATGATGCCGTCAAGGTTGTTTGCTGCGTTGTTTCCGTTGATGTTGCTGTTTGAAGACCAGTCGAGGTATATGCCATCATACCCGTTCGCGGTTGCGTTGTTTCCACTGATGGTATTGTCTGAAGAATGGATCATGCAGATACCATAGTGACTGTTCTCCGTTGCGTTGTTTCCGCTAATCGTGTTGAAGTTTGAAGCACTGTAGAAAAATATACCGTCTTGGCTGTTTTCTGTTGCGTTGTTTCCGCTTATGCTGTTATTATAAGAAGAACCGAGGTAAATGCCATCCAAGTTGTTTGTTATGTTGTTTCCGCTTATGCTGCTATCACCAGCAGAATAGCCATAGATGCCCTCCTTGTTGTTTGTTACGCTGTTTCCGCTCACGCTGTTCTTAGAAGAATAAAGGAGCATGATGCCATCCCCATCGTTTGTTATGTTGTTTCCGCATACGCTGTTAACAGAAGAATAATAGAGCTCGATGCCAAACTCGTCGTTGTTTGTTATGTTGTTTCCGCTCACGCTGTTATCAGAAGAAGAATAATAGAGATAGATGCCATACTCGTTGTTTGTTATGTTGTTTCCGCACACGCTGTTATCAGAAGAAGAATAGAGATAGATGCCAGTAGCGTTGTTTGCCGTTATGTTGTTTTTGCTCACGCTGTTATTAGAAGAATAAGTCTCGAGAATTATGCCATCCCCATTGTTTGTTATGTTGTTTTCGCATACGCTGTTATTATTAGAAGAAGAATAGCCATAGATGCCGACGTTGTTGTCTATTATGTTGTTTCCGCTTACAGTGTTGTTAGAAGAAGAATTGAGCCAGATGCCGTCCCAGAATGCCGTGATTTCCATGTTTTTGATTGTTACGTTGCTTCTTCCTGTCAACTCTATTCCTTTGGAGTTCAAAGCTTGTGTGCCTTGCAGCGTGTAGCCTGCCCCGTCTATTATGATGTTGTCTCTTTGTATGATGATTGCGCTGGAATTGACTGGAACGTTTTCCCTGATGTTGTCTGTTAACGTGTAAGTCACGTTGTCAACGCTGGAAATCGGCGCCATTGGCGGGTCGATGCTTCCGTCGGCCCGTATGTAAATGGTTTCGGTCCAAAAATAATCGGACTTGACTGGTTGAACGTTATGCGCCAATACTGTGGTGCTCACCAAGAGTAAAGATAGCAATATTATAGAAGCGGGTTTCCCTTGCATTTCAACTCCCTTCTCTATGCTCTAATTCAACTTGTTCCGATAAAAAGTTTGTGAAAAAATCTTCCATGATCACGCTCATCTGCAGCGCGCCAAAACGTCGGCGTTCGCGCGCGCTACGGCAAAGCAAAATCTTAAGTAACCAGTTTCGTATAACTTCCTATTGATCTTATTGGATAAATTGAAGGTTTACGTTCGCAGCTTTCAGCTTTCTACGCTTGAATTTGTTGACTTTGAAGGGGCAAGACATGCATGTGCTGGGGCGAGCAAAACTGCTTATCAAGGCCTTGGAAGTGTCTCAAATCTCTTGGGAAACCGATACCTGTGCGACGAGGACAGAAAAGCCTTGACATCTGTCGAAGATTACTGTAAAGGTAACGGTTTGGAATATGAAGTCGTAGATTTAGGAGTAATGAGTGACTTACAGAGGCTGAAGTGGAGAATGAAGGGAATAAAGACGCCAGCGGTCTGCTACGAAGACAAAACGCTTTGCGGCGTCCCAAGCGAAGAAAACCTGAGACGGCTCATAGGCGTCTAGCGCACGCCCTTGTTTCTGGGAATGTTGAATAGTAGGGCGCATGGCAAAAAACAGTACCCCCAAACCGGGCATATCCGCTATTCCTTGATGGCGTTTTTCATTAGTTCCTGTATTGCTTCGCCTATGCCGCTGGGATATTGATAAGCAACCTTCAATGCAAACTCTCTGATCAGGCTTTCTGGCACTTTGTTTAAGGTTATGGTGACGAAAATGCTCTCTTTTTTCAGGTCCACTCCTTCGTTTTGAAGATAATTGAATATTCCCTTCTGCTTGATTGCCACACATTCTGCCTTCTGTCAGTTGAAGAGGTTTTCGTAGCATTTGGAATGGTAGAGTTTGCTTGGCACACTGCTGTGGCCCTTTTTGCTTATGACGTTCTGGCCGACCTCGACAGGTTTGCCACAGCCCACGCATGAAAGAGCGACGCCTCTCAGTCTCAACCGTTTACAAACAGACTTCGAAAGCGTGTACCGGCGATTGTGCGCCACCTCAAATGCCTCTGTCTATACGCGTCTTTGAATAGTATAATTAAAGACCTACCCTCCTCCGACATCACAGCAGCGTGGAGAGATGAGTTAAAGTGAACCCGTGTTTTCCCTTGTTCCAAGTACCCGTTAGCAGGCCATATGGTCCCGTTTGAACGGTCCATGGAAAAAATCAGCGCCGTTCAATGAGAACCCTTCGCCGCGGCGTAGCGCCCAATGTTGGAATTAATGGTGAAATGTAACAAGTCAATCAACGCGCTAGCGCGCTACCCGTCTTTCTTCTTTGATAGTCTAGCCATTTTAGGAACTCAGTAATATTTTCTTTATTCACAGTTTATGCCTTCTTATTGATCTCTCCAAGACTGGTTAGTATCACTATTAGCACGCGCGCTACAGGTTGTCAAAGAGTCTTCTCCTTTCTCCCGAGAATGGATATCCTCGGATTAGGCAAAAAGTATGGTTTCAAAAATCGGAATAGTCTTTCAGCAAACATATTCCGCGCGCGCATTTGATGCACTTGCATCCTAGAGGCAAACCGCCTGTCGACGTTTACACACCTGCCTTTCCAGCCTTGAAGAAGGAGCAGATGTGGAAGGATGACCAGTTCCTCTACGTTCGCCAGGTAGCTCGGAAGCATGGGAAGCGTGAGGGTCCTATATCGATTCCACTTGCGTTTGATTTTGTTGCCTTGATAGTGCAGCAATTGGCGCAGACTCCAGCGCAAGGTAGCATTTGGCAGATCACCGACGTCACCTGGTGGAGCATCCTCAAAGCCGTTGATCCGCTACTCTACAATCACTTCTTCGTCCTGAATCGTTTGACCAAGCAGGCCGAGCATCCTGACACGAGCATGAAGGATCAGGAGGATTGGAGCGGCAAGAGTCCCCAGACCATCTCAATATATCGGGCTTTAGCTGGGAGGGAAACGAAGCACATCGGAGAGAGAATGCTTCAAGAAACCTAAGCGCGCTAAATCATATTAGCGAACTATTTTGACGTCAACGTGAGGAAAAAGGCGCCTACGCCCTGATTGAAATGTGACCCTGTTTTTCAGAGGAGAGTCAGAGCCTAAAAAAAGAAAGAAGATGAGGTTATGGGTCGTATTCTCCGAAGTGTCTGGCTACGAGGGCTATGTCCCTGCCGTCTACTTGGCCGTCTGGAAGGCCAAAGATCAGTCCAGTAATGTCGCAGTTTGCGTTCCATATGAGTGGTGGTGAGCATCCCGGATAGCCGCCGAAGCATCTTGCGGCTACGGAAACGTCTTTGCCGTCGCACTTGCCGTCCGGAACGAAATCCCAGACGTTAGATGTGCCTCCTGTCAAGTCGCCAACTATCGAAACGAAAACCCAGCCACCAGTAAAGTTATTGTCCGCTTTGTCTGTCTCACCTGCAACGGGGCTTGCATAGAAACTCAGACTGTAATTGACGTACTTTACTAAGCCCGTAGTGTTCCAGCCAAAGCTAGAAGTAAAAGTGAAGCCTGTAGTATTCCAGGTTTTAGCCTGTAACGTGGAATTCTTGCTATCAAATGGAACCCCGTTGGCATATGCTATTATACTAACGTTTTCATCGTTGTTGCCATAGTTAATTATGCTTCCATACGTGCATAAGGGGAAGCCCTGGAAAACTACAGTTTTCCACTGTTCTGGGTTGAGTATTCCTATATCATGAGAAGGCTGCGTGAAAGGGCTGAGCGGATAATAGTCATAGACGTTGGCGGCGATGACGTACGGCGTGTCGCCAATTCCGTCCTGGCCAGTTATATTCTGATAGGGGCCTTTCTCAGTGTCGTTGCCAGTGTAATCGCTCCAATAGTTCCCACCAGAAGGATAGACGTCGTTCCACGACGCACCGGAATTTGCTTCGATGTGAACAAGGTTCTTGTTGTCGACGAACTCGTTATGATAAATGGAATTGCTGTATGAAGGTACATAGGCGATGCCCATCCAAATCGCGCAGTCGCTTTGGTTTGCTATATAATTGTCTGTTAGGAAGAAATCGCGCACGGCGATCATCTCAATCCCAATTGTACTGTTTTCTAATCGATTACCCTGCACGCTACCTTCCCTGGACTGATCCAACCAAATGCCATATACAGTATTGTCTAGTATTTGATTGCTGGTCACATTTCCAAATTCGGAGGATTCTAATATGATGCCAGTTCCGTGGTTTCCACATAAGATGCTACCGTTCACGAGGGCATTATCGCAGGTGTCGAGCCATACGCCATTATTGTTGTCGTTAACAGTGTTATTGTTCATCTCTTCATTGGGAGAACCTGATATGGAGATGCCAACGCCAAGGTTGCCAATTACAGTATTGTCTTCTATCAAGTCGCTCGATGAGCCTTGTATGTAGATGCCTGTACCGTTGTTGCCTGTTACGGTATTGCCATTAATTGCATTATATGGGCCTCGTATGTCGATGCCTGTACCGTTGTTGCCTGTTACAGTATTGCCATTAATTGCATTATATAGTCCGCTCCACATTTTGATGCCACCCACATTATTGTCAGACACATTGTTGTAACTGAAAACTGTGTAGTTGGAGAGATCCGAGAAGATGCCAGCGCCGCCCCCGCCGTAGCTGCAGCTCGTCACATTACTCGTTGAGACTGTGCTATTGTTGGAAAAAATCGCCGAGACTCCATAATTACTGCAATATGTTATGTTGTCCTCGGTCACGAAGGTGGAATTAGAATTCTCGATGGAGATGCCGCTGCTGAAGTTCGCTATGTTCATGTTCTTGATGGTTACATTGTTTACGTGATCTACCGTGAAGCCATTCCCGTTACCGATGCCTTGAACACTGCAGCCATTCCCGTCAATTACTATGTTGCCCCTCTCAACGTCGATTAATTCACCGATGATGTTGCCAGTGAACGTGTAAGTCGTGTTGTCAAGGGTTGTAATATTCGGTGTTGGTGGGTCAATGCTTCCGTTAGCCCTTATGGAAATCGTTCCGTTTGCCCGAACTGGTTGAATGTTATACGCCAATGCCAACGTGCTTATTATAAGCAAAGCCAACATTGTTATAGAAACAGTTTTCCCGTGCAATTTAACTCTCTTCTACAAACCCTGATTCAACCCACTCCAAATATAAGGTTTGTGAAACAATCTTCTATGATAAGCCTCACATGCAGTTTCTGTTCGTTTGTCAGGATTGGCCACACGATTGGTCCCCAACCGAGTCCCACGCCCGCGTAAGTGGGACCAACACCAGCGTACGCCACAAGAGCCCTCTTGTCAAATACGCTACCACAGTTCAAACACTTCAGTCGTGCCACACACTCACCAGATTGAAAACGGGTAATTCTTACTAATATTAACGCGCCCGAGAACCTCATTCATGTTTGCGGGCAGAGTAAACTAATCTGTCTTCATGGACAAGCCGACAGTAACTGATCTTTGACGTGTGAAGTCGCGTTTTAGCTTTTGCCGAAGAGCTTTGCCACTGTGACGATGTCTTTTCCATCTATTTTTCCGTCATCGTTCACGTCGGCCAGAGCGTTCCATCTTGGGTCTCCAAGAATTGATCCAAAAGCCCGCGCAACTATGGCTATGTCTCTCCCATCCACTTTGCCGTCCATGTTCACGTCTCCAACAGGATTCTTCCACGGGCTCATAAGCGGATAACGATCACTACTAACAGCATCAATAACGAGCGGAGCGTCCCCGATTCCGTCACTACCAGTCACATTCTGGTAAGCCCCACTGAACGAGTCATTCTCATGGTAGTCGCTCCAATAGTTCCCACCAGAAGGATAGCCATTATCCCAGAAATTCGCAGGTGGCTGGGGACTCCTAAGTTCGTCGTAGGCTTGCTGCGTATTATTCACGAAGTTGTTGTGGTAGATGACGTTGTTCTGCGTATAGCCCCAACAGCTCACACCGTAATCATTGTTCACCAGCGTGTTACCCATCACAGTATTATCGCCAGAATAGGTGCCGATAGTGATTGCTCCGCATGCTAACCCTAGTGAGTCGATCTGATTTGTTATGAAATTGTTCGAAACTGTGTTGTTGGAAGAAAAATCAAGAAAAATGCCTGTCCATTCTGATCCTGAGAGAGTGTTGTTCATTAGCAGACAGTTGCTTGAGGACATTAGGTACGTGCAAGATCCATCCTGACTCGATATTACGTTATCTACCACTTCATCGCCGTGTGAACCGAAGAGAGTGAGAGCATCCGTATAATACTCCTCAAGAACATTGTCCATGATCACGCAGTTGTCAGCCGTCGCTGCTCTCCCATCAACCACTATGAGCATCACGGAATTACCACCCGTTGACTTTGGGCTAATCAGATGAAATCCGCTTATGGTAACGTTGCTTGCAATTACATGAATCCCAATTATACCACCCCAGCTTGCGCCCTGCAATCTGAGAGTGGTGTTTTGGTTGTTTTCTCCTTTGAGAGTGAGCGGCTTGTCGATTTCGATGTGGCCGTCATACGTTCCTGCCCTGACGAAAATCGTGTCTCCAGCGGAGGCATTGTCGATCGCTGCTTGTATCGTTGGATAATCGTCTGGGACAATTATGGTTGTGGGTGATGATCTTGCAGGCCGCACGTTAAACGCCAGAAACAGAGTGCTGATCATAAGCAGCGTTAACATCATTCCAGCAAACGTCACTCCAAAAACTGGCCTCCTCATTTACACTTCCCCTTCAACCTAGACTAAATACCTCCAAGTACTTACGTGTTGCGCGTTTTGGACCACCCGCCCTTTACACTATGCTGGCGCGTCTTCTGAGAGTAGCGCGCAGTATATCTAAACCGTCTTTCATAAAGCCATTTTAGCCAATTTCGGAACGAGCACCGAGCGACATTTTACTCGTGCCATCCTAGCTTACCTGATTGAGTCCGATGTCTTCCATGCAGGCTTTCTTGTCTGCCCTGTAGCCTTTGACATGAGGATTCCTCAGCTTCACCAAAGTTGTCTCGCCTGTCTCTTTGACTTGGCCGTTTTAGCGCGCGCATTATAGGACCATGTCAAGTCTAGCTTTGGTGCGCCAATCCAAGCTAGATATAGAAGTGGAAAGTATAAGGAACAAACTTGAGTATAAATATGGAGCAGATATACAACGAAGGATTTCAGTGAAAGTCGAGTAGGGCGTGTTTCAAACCGGCCGCGAGAGCGAATTAGCGCGAGCAAGAAGGTCATGGGCAACCAGGGCGGCAAGAAGAAGAAAGCTATACCATCCATCTTGGCGGCCGCAGATGTTTGTCTGAACGTGCATGGCAAAATAATTACTTAATCTTTTCACATAATAGCTAGACATTTATTTTGCTGGCTTTTTCGGGGTCGCTTTGGTCGCAGACTATCATAAAACTACAGTTGATGTGCAACTGTAAACGATTGAAGAAGACCAAGTGGATAGGGAGCGCACGCTTCATTCGTATCCTTTCTCCTTAAACGACTTTCTCTTTCTGCCTTTCAATTGAGGCTAGGCGGTGAAACGCCTCCAACACAAACAGCGTTGGCTTCAGAATATGTAATTAACTAGCGATTAGCCTTTTTCCAACCATGTTATAATAAAGAGTTATGGAACTATCTTCTATGCCTACATTTAGAATGCAGCGCGCGCGCCCTTTTTTTTCTGGCGTGTGCCACAGGTGACATAGAACATTTGCCCATAAGTTTTATCTCTCGCATCAACCATAGTATTTCATCTAGCCTAGCACGTGCGTGAGAGAACTCATCAAGGGGAAAAGAAAGTGTTCAGAAAGATCTCTTCCGTGTTAATTATAGCCCTCCTTTTGGTGGGCACGATTGTTTTTTTGTTCAAGGTTCAATTGGTTGGAGCGTCTGCGCAGGTCGTTTACATCAACGCTAACGGGTCTATAACTCCAGCGGGAGCGCCGATCACAACTTCTGACAACGCAACATACACGCTCACTGGCAACGTCAGCTACCCTACTTACTACGGAATCGTTATCCAAAAAAACAACACTGTGATTAACGGAAACGGTTACACAATTACAGGAAACCAGAGCGGATCCGGCTTATATCTAGCTTACATGAGCAACGTAACAATCAAAAACATTAACGTTCAGAACTTCACTTACGGAATCTTTCTCTTTGCTTCTTCGAACAACAACATCAACGGCACCAATTTAACAGACCAATTTAACGGAATCGCTCTCTCTCATTCTTCGAACAACATTATCAAAGGGACCACGGTTTCGACCAACAACAACTGCGGAATCTATCTCTACTCTTCTTCAAGCAATGTTATCAGTAATAACACAGCCTCAAACAACAATTACTACGGCATTTGTCTCGACACTTCTTCAAACAACAAGGTGGACGCAAACGTAGCAACATCAAACAGCTTTCATGGTATTATGATCTATTCCTCTTCGAACAACCTTGTGACTGGAAACAACGCATCAGCAAACGGGGAAGATGGTATCTATGTAAGCTTCTCCTCGAACACCTTCATCAGCGGAAACACTGCATCAGCCAATGCAGCTGGCATCATGCTTTACTCTGCAAACAACAACACAGTCAGCGCGAACAATGCAATATCAAATGTCAATCAAGGCATTGAGGTCGACTCCTCTTCGAACAACATTCTGACTGAGAACAACGCATCAGCAAACGGCAACTATGGTATCTTGTTCGACTCATCTTTCTTCAACACCGTATACCACAACAATTTCATAAACAACAGCCTAAGCCAAGCCGGCATGTACAACGCGTCAAACATATGGGACAATGGCTATCCTTCCGGCGGCAACTACTGGAGCGACTACCATGGGACAGACTTGTTCAGCGGTCCCTATCAAAACGTCACCGGAAGCGACGGAATAGGTGACACGCCTTACCCCTTGGACAACAACTCTGACCATTATCCGCTGATGCAGCCTTGGACCGGCACGATGCCAACAGTGACGCAAATCAGTATCGGGCCAACCCTCGTTATCGCAGGTTCTCTCGTCAACTGCACGGCCACCGTGTCTGGATTCAACGCCACAGGGACAGTCACGTGGAGCACGAGCAGCAGCACGGGCAACTTCAGCTCACCTATCGGTATTCTATCCTCAGGAATCTGCTCAACTCTATATATTGACAGTCAGCCGGGCTCGATTACAATTGGTGCATACTACAGTGGAGACTCAAACTATCAATCGAGCAGCGGCACGACTACTTTGACCGTCGTATCAAACGGCACCGTCTACTACAGTCAAAACTACACTAGCGTTCAGGCAGCGATCGATGCTGCGACTCCTGGATCAAACGTGATAGTGGCAGCAGGCACCTATCACGAATCTCTGACGGTCAATAAGACCTTAACGATTATAGGTGAAACAGACTCGCCTGGTTTTAGCGGGGGCGGCTCAGGGATAGCGATCACACTGTATTCTGGAGCAAACAACGTCATAGTAACAGGAATTGAGATCACAAGCTTCAACGAAGCCATACTAATGTACGCGGGCGACTGCAAAATTTACAGCAACATAATGAGCAACATAGGCAGCAACGGCATAGTGCTCGAAGGAAGCAGCGCCACGGGCAACACAATATATGGTAATATATTCCAAAACACGCCAACGCCAATCAACCTGACCTCCTCCACAGCGTTCAACAGCATATACGACAACATAATCAGCTCCCCAACCGCCGTCACAATTAACATAGCATCCAACAACAACATAATATACGAGAATTCCATCACAGGAAACAACATACTCATCAACATGACAAACTCTATGAGCAACAGTATCTATCACAACAGTTTCCTTGCCCCACTGCAGATAATCACAACGGGAAGCAACACGTGGGACAACGGCTACCCCTCAGGCGGAAACTTCTGGAGCGACTACCAAGCGAAATATCCCAATGCTGGACAAATCGACAGCTCAGGCATCTGGAACACGTCCTATCTAATCGACAGCAACAACAAGGATAATTATCCGCTCATGAGACCCTACGCGCCTGAAGCCGGCCACGACATCGCAGTCACAAGCGTCGTAACGGCAAAGAACGTCGTTATGATTGGACTGACGGGAAACGTGACCGTAACGGCCTTCAACAAGGGCCAGTATGCCGAAACGTTCTGGGTAACCCTCTACGCAAACGGCACAGTGATAAGCTCTCAACAGGTCAGCAGCCTTAGCCCGACAAACCAGGTGCTGCTCACGTTTACGTGGAACTCAACGGGCTTCGCGTTGGGCAACTACACTCTGAACGCTTACGCTTGGCCAGTCCCAAGTGAAACAAACATTGCAAACAACAACTTCACTATAGGCCGAGTCGCCATTTCAATAGTCGGAGACCTAACCGGCGGCACAGGTAACATTTGGAATTTCGTCCCAGACGGCAAATGCGACGGCAAAGACATCTCAGTCTGTGCAAAATGCTTCGGCTCATACATTGGTTGCTCGCCTCCCCTTATCTACAACGTGAACTGCGACCTGTTCAACCGTAGCAAAATAGACGGCAAAGACATAGCCTTCGTAGCCAAACACTTCGGCGAACATTACCCATAACCCCCTTTTTTCTTTTGATAATGTCAGCGGCCTCGCCCTTATGTCGAGGGTCTATAGCGCGCATGCCTGTTCCTTAATTGGTCTAAAATGGTTTTTATTCTTCTTTTGCTCATCTGCGCCTAATGTGGGCTTGTTTGATAGGCAACTATTGGTCGTGTTGAAGGGTGGTAAATCATGGAGGTTTCAGCAGATCGCCGGCGCCAAAACTGATATGGGCCTCAAATCTGCCTCCGAATTCCAAAAGAGGAATTAATACCATTTTTAACCAATTAAGGAACACGCATGCGCGCAAGAATGAGATTTGAATTCCGACTTCAATTGGCGACGTCATCCGCACAAGTGCGCTAGGAGAAAAAGTATCGAGTCCACAAGAAAGGCTCCGATCTACGTGGCTATTGAAGGCTTTTTCCTTTAAGATTTTTCCACAGATTCAACTGAGGCGCCAAGTCAGCCCAGGATATTGCGTAGGAACAAGCGTCTAACACAAGAGACTGGAGAGAAACTGTTCGAGAAGCGAGGCTGGAAGTGGGCGCTAACTCGTTTTGCTTCTGACGTTTGGGGTGACGGAAGCGAAGAAGCGAGTAGAATGTAAGCTAGAAAAGGAGTTGGTTCAACGCCTCGACAGGGTAGCTGAGCTCCTCAAGACGAACAGGACAGACATCATTAGGAGCGCATGCATCGCATATTTGAAAACGAGATAGGTGCAAAGAAGTTCGGCATCATGGAGCACGCTACAGATTTCCTTTGGGTACAGTTAGGAGGCAAGCGGATTTGAGAAAGTAGATACTCGCCAAATATGCGCAATAGAAAACGCCTTTGGCGGAGCGAAAAATTTGGATCCGGAACAAGAAAACATCGAAGTTCCGGAAAAACGGGAAGACATCAGAGGGAAGCTTGTACAACTCGCTTGGACGATGCGGCAAGAAGGCTATGCTGCAGAAACAATCCGCATGACTAGCAGCTGTTTAAGAGCATTAATGACAAGAGGAGCTAACTTGGCAGACCCAACAAGCGTCAAAGACGCTCTAGCGAAAGAGCAAAAGTGGAGCCAGAGCAGAAAGAGAAACGCAATCAGCGCCTACACTCTATTCCTAAAATTCAACGAAATGACATGGACCAAACCGAAATGCCAGGTAACGACGAAATTTCCATTCATACCCATTGAACAAGAGCTTGACGCACTGATCGCCGCATCCGGCAAGAAAAACGCGGCATTTCTACAAACCCTCAAAGAAACAGCCATGCGCTCAGGAGAAGCAAAAAGACTCCAGTGGACCGACATAGACCACGAGAAAAACATAACAACCTTAAACGCGCCCGAAAAGGGCTCAAACCCCAGAATGTGGAAAGTCAGCCCAACATTAATAGAAATGATAAACGCACTACCAAGAAACAGCGAACAAGTCTTCAATGGCTCTCTGAAATCGATGAAAACTACCCTCGTTAAGACCCGAAAACGCCTCGCAGCCACGCTACAAAACCCCAGAATGCCAAGAATACACTTTCACACTTTCAGGCACTGGAAAGCGACAATGCTATACCACCAGACGAAAGATCCATATTACGTCCAACACTTTCTAGGCCACAAGTCAATAAAATCCACCGAGATTTACATAAATATCGAACACACCATCTTCGAGGCAGGAGCCAACGACCAGTTCACCGTAAAAGTCACTGAGAAACCAGAAGAAATCAAAGCACTGCTAGAAGTGGGCTTCGAGTACGTCTGCAACAAAGATAACCTAATATTCCTGAGAAAGCGCAAATGAATGAGAAAGCCAACATCGCCAGTAGTCGGAGACTTCCAAAAAGTGGCCGGGGTGAGGTAGCTTGGTAGCCTATAGGCCTGTGGAGCCTAGCGCCCGGGTTCAAATCCCGGTCCCGGCCCTCACCAGAACTTTGACGAAAGAACGCTCCATTCATACTCAGCATCTTTCTTGTTCTTCAGGCCGTCTGCTCCAAAGTTTAATGATACTTGACCTTCAACGCAACGATAATCAAGGCCTGAACAAACACCAGAAAATTTGCAACAATAACAGGCACATTGTTTATCAGCACGCCATAGACAAACCACAGGAAGACAGCAGCACAGAATATGGAAAACATCCCTAGGGATATGTCCCTCGTAGACTTAGTCCTCCAAACCTTCAACAACTGAGGAAAAAAAGCCACAACCGTAAGCGCCCCAGCAGCCAAACCAAGCACGGTCACGTAATCCACAATGAACCCCCACCGAACTTTGCAGACAAGCCTATTTAGAACTTGCCATCCTCGAACGATGCGAGATGACCCTGCAGCACGATTAGGGATTCAGGCTCAAGCTCAGAAAAAACCGACCGGGAAAGGAGGCATGGATGCTCTGCCATTTTCAACCTACAAGTGCGGGCCAACCTTCCCTGACCCTTAAGTGCGCAGGCTGAGTCCAGAAGAGCCGACGGACGGTTCACATTTTCGCAGCGTCCACCATATGAAGCTGCAGTTCGACCCAGTTCAACAATAGGCATACCTAAGGCTTCAGGCTCGACACCAAAAAACCGACCTAGGAGGGGGGTATCAAATGTTCGCGTGATTTCAACCCAACATTTGAGTAGGCCTAGCTCCTGCCATCAGCAACACGACATTTCATGCTGGAAACCCAAAAAACCGACCTAGGAGGGGGGAGGTGCGTTTATGGCGTGTTTTCAACCCTAAAACGCAGGTCATCCATGAGGCTTCAGCGTCCCGATGAAAGCTCAGAACAAGCATCAAAAACAGACGAGGGCAGATCAACTGCCGACACTCTTCAACGTCAAAGCCCGAGACCAACACGTCAGCCCAAGCGTGAGAAGAGACGACGCACGATGGGGTAAAGACTAAAAGACCAAGCGTGACTCATATTAACCGTAAGAGCTGCAAGCAGATGGAAAAGAAGAGACTGGTCTTTCCGTTCACTGCCATCGTCGGGTTGGACAAGCTGAAACTGGCGATTCTGATCAACGCGATCAACCCCAAGATAGGCGGAATACTCATAAGAGGACCGAAGGGCTCGGGAAAGACATCAATCGTACGCTCGCTGGCAGACATCCTGCCCAAAATAAGAGTCATCAAAGACTGCCCCTTCAACTGCAGCCCAGATGACCCATCCAACATGTGCCCCGTCTGCAGCGAAAAACACAAAGAAGACCCGACCGAACCAGCCGAAGAAAGGGACATGGCCATAGTCGAACTGCCCCTGGGCGCAACCGAAGACAGACTCATCGGCAGCCTCAACGTGGAAAAAGCAATAAAGCAGGGCATACTAGCCTTGGAGCCGGGAATTCTCGCTGCAGCAAACCAGAACGTTCTCTACGTCGACGAAGTTAACCTTCTCCCCGACCACATCGCAGACGACCTCCTGGACGCAGCAGCAACCGGATGGAACGTCGTCGAGAGAGAAGGAATCTCCGTCAGCCATCCATCAAGATTCATATTCGTAGGCACCATGAACCCCGAAGAAGGAGAACTCAGACCACAGCTCCTAGACCGATTTCCATTATCCATCACCGTCGAAAGCATAACCTCGATCGAAGACAGAGTTGAAATAATCAAGAGAAACATGGAATTCGAAGCCGAACCAGAAAACTTCTACCAAAAATACAAACCCCTGCAGGAAGAAACACGAAACAGAATACTTCAAGCAAGAAACATACTGAGCAAAATAACCCTCCCAGAGGAAGTACTGAAAAGCATCTCAAAAGCCTGCCTAGACCTGAAAGTCGACGGACTAAGACCAGACATAGTCATCGCCAAGTCAGCATCAACCCTCGCCGCCTCCGAAAACAGGACCGAAGTAACATTCAACGACGTCCTAGTAGCCGCAGAACTGGCCCTGAGCCACAGAACAAGACAAGGCGGATTCATCGAAGCCGCGACACCTCAAGAAATCGCCCAAGTATTCCAAACCTCTACAAAGAACCTCCCCAAGTTTGAAAAAACCGGAGAAAAAACAGAAGAAGAAATGGAAAAAAGAAAATCGCTCAAAGGAAAAGGCGTATTCTGGGTCAAGAAAGACGCTTCGAAAGACGAAGAAGAGAAAGCGAAGAAGAAAAGTCGGTCCGAAAAACTGCAAGAACTGAAACTTAGACTTAACTTCCTCCTCGGTCGATTCACAGGCGGAGTCTGGGGAATAGGAAAAAGACTCAAGAAAAGCCCCTACAACGCACGTACAACAGATTCCATCCAGGTCGGCGGCGACAAACTAAAAGGCGAAACGCACGGTACACAGGCAGGCACCGAAAAGAGCGAAAAAAAAGCGTATCCCACAGTCAGCGAAGTAGCAAGCACTATGGCAGTAACCCAAGGCTTTCCACTGCTCAGCAGCCTGAGAGAAAGGGTCACGTCTCCTTCAAAGTTCCTCCTAGGGATGACGAAGACCAAAACTAAGAAGAGGACCGCACTGACAGGCAGGCGTCCTCAACTGGTCACAACTCTCGGTCGAGGAAGACCATACGGATGGAAGATTCCGAAGGGAAGACCCGCGGACATTCATCTGTCAGCCACCATTCGAGAAGCAGCACGTTGGCAAAAAGACCGAGAAAAACCATCAGGCACGGCGCTGACTATATCGCTTCAGGACATACGAGAGAACCTGAGATCAGGCAGGGCTTCACTGACCATGGTTTTCGTCATCGACCTCAGCGGGTCTATGCTGTACAATGTCGAAGCCGTCAAAGAAGCCCTCCTTAGACTTCACAGCGACGCCTATCGGGGCAGAGACCGCGTTGGCATAGTGGCCCTAAAAGGTCTCGACGCCGTGACTGTTCAGCATCCCATAACAAACCTCAGAGTCGTGGCAAACAAGCTCGTGAACATGCGCATCAGCGGCTTCACTCCTCTAGCGGCAGGAATGCAAAAAGGGTTGGAACTGCTAAAGCAGACCACACAGAGAGACCCTTCAACCATGCCTGTCATGGTGATAGTCACCGACGGCAGCGCGAACATCCCGTTGAAGAGGAGCATCGAAACAGGCCAAGTTCGCCAGATAGACGAATCGCTGGCGGCAGTCAGAGAATACGAGGAACTCGCCGTCAAGGACGTATTCTCAATGTCAAGAGTCGTCAAACGCGAAAACATCCACGTAATAGTCGTCAACACGAACCCTCACATCTATGGCCGAGAATCATACGGGTTCTCAGTCACAGAGCAAATAGCCCGACTGACAGGCGGAACACATCATGCAATCGGCGCCCTCACAAACGAGAAGGAAATGACTGACAACATGCTCGAGCACATGAGAGAAGACGAAAGAACCATAGTGGCGAACAAAACTGCAGGCTAAGAACAAATTAGGCTTCTGAAGACTCTCACCTAAACCGGGGGTTTCAAACGCTTTTTAGCTTCCAAGCTAGTATTCATCCATTTTTCAAACTCAGCGGACGGCCGGTCTTCGCTGAAAAGCTTCTTTCTTGACGCTTCCAAGAACTTGTTCGGCTGCCCCAAGAATTCAGCGGCGGTCAAAACAGTATGCTCCGACGCGTAGGCTTGATAGAAAACTCCTGCTGATCGCTCCTTCCAGTTCTCGTCCCTCAAGAAGTGATGCTCCAAGATTGTTGTAGGAACACGTTCAACGATTCTCTCCAAATTGTTCAGTGCAGTCTGAACTTGCCTTTCATCGGTTTTGAACCCGATCAGGTAGGACGGCGGCCCCCCCAGCATAAGCAACTCCGGCTTACCATCGATTATCAGTTGGAGTGTTCTGGACGAAATCGGACCCTGAACATCAGGCGCGAACATGAACACGTCTCCTTCGCACTCAACAGTGGCCATGAGAACCCATCCTAGGAAGGAGTTTTCAGGCCCGTGAAAAACTGGCTCCGAAAACCTGATTTCCGTGTCTCCGAATTTGAAGCTCTTTCCATCAGCAACATCAAGCTTCTTCGCATAGCTTCCGCCAGTTTTCTGAAACATCCATCCCCTCTGCCTCTGACTATAATTAACCATCTCCCGAGGGTTCTTCAACAGAACAACCTTCCCGTCGTAGATTTGTCTCGCAGTCTCAGTCTCCTCCGTCCACAGAGTCAACCAATCCTCATAGGAGGGCGTATGATGATCAAAATGATAATGGCTCAACGTAACAACGTCGGCTTCTTCAGCCGCCTCTGCAATCTTTCTACGACAATCAACGATCGCCCTGAACTCTTCAGGATGCGGCGGCAAGCCGAAGCGACAAGGACAGAGAGAAACTCCAGCATCTAGAAGCATCTTCAGACCGGAACTCTCAACATACGTGCACATCGACCTTACGCCAAGACTCTCCGCAGCCAACGGAACGACTCGAATATGCTTCAACATTTCCCCAAAAACAAAAACGCTAGAGTGGTATATCTTTTTATCCGAGCCGCCCACAAAGCTTAACTGGTGGGCAATGACGACTCTGGCCCCAATGATTCCAGATGATTTGGATCTTGAGTGCGAGAGCTCGCCACTCAAAGGCATTGAGGGGGGGGGATACCCCCCTCCGACCGTCTCTCTGTCTCATCATGTGCCGGACTGAGGCCATCTGCGATGTTGATCCGCTCAGAACACTCCACAGGGTTATCTAAACTGCCATGCTAAGAATCTGACCTATTATCGATTTTTCCGAATGGAGCATTCTATTTTTCTTCAGGCTTCTTTTCCCAGAGTTCCAACATTCCCTTTTTGAGTTCCCGTCGTTTCCGATGCAAGAACCTGTAGACGGTAGCATGCATGCTCCCCTTGACGAGCATCTGTATCGCCTCCTTTGCAACTTCTGCCTGTTCGATCGAGCCGATTATGCTCACAGTGTGACCATACACGGCCAAATTGGTGCCGGTCAACTCCTCAATTATTCTTCTGGTTTTCCCGTTCATCCCTATTATTCTTCCTTTGATCCTCTTGATGTCAGCTTCCGAACGTCCGAAGACCGTTCTCAAGTCTATAATGTCCAAGATATCTTCGTCATCTCGAACCAGTCGAAAAGCATGTTCGGGTGAGAATCCCCGTCCCAGTGCGGTCACAATATCTCTGGCCTTGAAAAGCATGGATGGATCCGCGGCTTTTTCCGACAGGTCTATTGCAACGTCGCCAGTCTGACTGTCAATTTGAAGCTCGACTGAAAGTTTGTCCTCAATGTTCTTCTTCGTTACGCCATCCGGCCCGATCAAGACCCCGACCCGTTCTGCCGGTATTCTTACAAACGTGTTAGGTTTCCCCATGGCCTGTTACATTCCTGTGGCATTCTTCTAATGGAAGAACGTTTACGCCTAACCGACTAAAAAACTTATTCAAGTTAGTCAGGTCTCTACGCAGAAAAAAATCAGCCATTGGATGCGCAACGGAGACTGCCTGCGAAACGTCGAATATTACAGGGTGACCCTTCCAGATCATTACGTTGTATTCGCTCAGGTCTCCATGTACGAGTTCAGCCTTGACGTAGAGTCTCTTCACGAAGACAAGAATTTCTTCGTAGATCCTGTTGGGGTTTGCAGGTAACTGTTCCTTCAGTGACGGGGCACTCTTCCCATCTTTGCCGATGAACTCCATTATCAACACGTTATTTCTGACCGTGACGGGGCAAGGCACCCTAACTCTAGCCCGCTTTGCCTGCTCCAAGTTCCGGTATTCCTTCCGAGCCCAAGTGAAGACGAGCGAACGGGTATCGTGCTTGACGCCCCTGAATCTAGGGTCTCCCTCGATGTATGGAAGCATACCCTTACGGAACTCTGCTGAGACAGTCAGATAGATCTTGACAGCTAGTTCTCGTCCGCCTGCGTCCTTCGCCCAGTAGACGCGCGATTCTTTTCCGGCGCTTACTACGCCGTAGATGTCGCTCAATACGCCAGCATTCAGAAAATCGTATATGACCATAAGCGTGGAACGGTCGAAAACTTCCTCTAGGACTTCAAATTCTTCGCTCCTTTTGTCCTTCATCAACTGTCCAGTTTCGTACGCCTTTTCTTTCTTCAGAAGTCTCTTATCCACGCGTTTTCTGAACGACACCTGTTAGAATCCGTCCTTTGTGATGCTGGACCTAACTGACGGTGATATAGCCTCTCCTTCCAAGATCCTCAGCCTGAGCACGAGTATAACGCCAAACCAGATCTCCACGCTTATCCGACTCAAAATCCCACGGAGAGACAAGGACAACATCACCCACTCGGATCCAAACACGCCTCTTCATCTTACCACGAATTCGACGCAAACGTTCACGACCATCTTGACATTTGACCATCACACGGTCAAAACCCAAGAGCTTCGTTGCCACGCCTAAAACATCGCTAGCAGATGGAAGAACCATCTCGCTCATGTCTCCTTCACTCAGGACTTTCTTCTTACCCAACAGAGCACCTCAAACAGACTTCGACCTTTAGGGAAAGGCTGCTCTTCCTTAAAAGCTATGCTCATCCGAGAGAAACACGGATCTCTTCGATTCAACGGAACTTTCAAGAGTCAACGCAGACGCTCTGTTCATGCTCTTATTGGCCTTCATCTTTCTATGCAACGCGTAACCACTGCTTGTGCTAGAGCTTCACGATTTGAGCATGAGGCACACCTTTGATGTCCAGCACGGCTTCCGGGTGCACGTAGCCCTTTTCAATAGCCCTGCTCACGACATTCTTGCCGACCAAGTTCACTATATTACAGTTTTCAATCATGCACATTGCCTCGTCCACGTCTACTCTGGCACCCTTGTAGAAGTCCTTCTTCACTTGAAAGACGATTTTCCCGTCATGCAGGGTTTTCCCCACTATTTCAGCATCGCAAACAGCCAGAAGTACGTTTCTTCCAACTTTATTCAACTTCATGTAAGCTTCCAATTTACTGCCGCTCTCAGAGCTGCTTAATTGCTGATCTGGCCCCACATGCCTTACAAACCAAGAACGAAAGCCGCTTCTCCTTTACGATCTTCGTATCTGGGCGCTTGCATATTGGACAGACTACAAAACCTTCCATATACCTTTGCAGCAGTCTCCCGAAGGTGTCCTGTGGAAACTTTCCTTGAAAGATTGCCCTTGACTCCTGCATGGTCGCTGCTGTCGCCATTTCTCCAGAAAGGAACTTGACCAAATGCTGGGGGTCACGGTCTAAGGCGCTGGCTATTTCCTTAAAATTGTAGATCACGGTTCTCATTCCTATAACACTATGGCTCAGCCGAGGAATCTCAAGACGCTCTCGCTTTGATGCCACATCAGGGATCGTGGACCGCGCCCTCTTAAGCAAAGACTCGTAGTCATATTCCATACAATCATTCTCCAAAAAAACAAGCTACATCATAGTATTAAAGACTTTATTTCAAAGAAAAATCCTGTTTTGAAACGACACTCCTAAGCCGACTTTTAACCCTGCTCCAGGGCAGTCGCGGAATCAATTCCTCGACCAAAAAGAAGGCACACGTCGAATAGGCAACTCCACCAATCACGTCAATGACGTAGTGTTCGCCTAGATAGACCGCACTGAACCACACTCCCACGGGCAACACAAGGATAGGTAGCGCCTTTATGCGTTTGATCTTGAAGGCGTACAGGGAAACCAGCCAAGGATATGCAGCATGAAGACTTGGGAACGCTGCAAAAGGGTTAGACCCAATAAGATTGAAGATGGTACGATACAATGGCATGCCTATTTCTGCGTCTACTTGAGAAAGGATACGGATGACATGGGTCGGCCCGGGCGCGTAAAACTGGTACCATGGGGGCGCAGTGGGATACAACAAAGCTGTTATAAGGGCACTGTATGAGGCCACCAGAAGGGCACCAACATATTTTCCGTAGTTTTTGGGAGAATACCTCCAAAGCACAAACGCAAACACTGTGGGAATTATGAAGTGCAATGAGTAAAAGAAAGCTCCAAGATAGTCAAGAAAACTGCTTCGGCAAAACTGTTGGAGAACAAGAGTTGGAATCGTTCCGAATATTTGCAATTCAGCACTGGCTAGTTGGTTAACATGGACGACCCCCAACGCGTTAAACGGAATTTCACGCATAGCTTCGAAGGATAGAAATAGAACAAAAAATGGAATCCAGTCTTTCACGAAGCGCCGAGTCCACTTTGCATTCGCGGCATATATCAAGAAACAGGCAACAAAAAACTCGGGTCCTGGAATCACACTGAAGCGCACGCAGAGAACGGATAAAACTGCCAAGTAAATTGCACAAAACACGATTCCCAATTTGCTAGCTGAACGAGCATCCTTTTCCAATGTCTGATCAGCGTTCTTCTCATGAGGAACATCAGCCATACGAGTTCCCAGCCAAATGTGAACGAAGACTCTTTAACTCAGCAAAGGTCGTGTTCATAGCTCCTAGGCTGAATATGGCCCTGATCTAAATAACGTTTGCTTGCAAATCCACCACTTACCCATTCAGCCAGAACACACGAGAAATCCATTAACGAATCCGTGAGATACTTGCAACACTCCCCTTTAGCCTCCATGACCTCACACAAGTAATATGCGATATTCCAACCGAAAACGAATGCTTGCAGTTTTACGCGCATCATACGATTGGGGAGAACACGATAACCATTATAGACCATTATTGAAGTTCTTTCGAAGTCTGAAGTCTGAAAAACAGTCCACGCTTGAAAAAGTTTAAGAAACGTAACAAGTTCATACTTTTAATTCTTAACGGTGAATCAATTGGGAAACCATGGCCACCCATACATACCTAATTCGAGCCCTAAAATCAAACAAGAGATGATACGCGAGACAGGGGTAGAATCAATCGAAGAGCTCTACGTTGACGTACCCATCAAGTATCGGTTGAAGAAGTCGTTAAATCTGCCGCTTAGGAGTTTATCTGAATATGAAGTCAGAAGGCACGTTGAAACACTGCTTTCTAAAAACAGGTCGTTTAACGACATGCCAATTTTTTTGGGTGCCGGTTGCTGGCCACATTACATCCCAGCACTTGTCAGAGAAATCGTACAGAGGAGCGAGCTACTGACATCGTACACACCCTACCAACCTGAGATATCACAGGGTATGCTTCAAGCACTCTTTGAATATCAGAGTATGATTTGTTCATTGACAAATATGGATGTTGCAAACTGTTCAATGTACGATTGGGCCTCGGCATTGGGAGAAGCTGCGCGAATGGCGGTACGTGTGAAATCACGCAACGAAATCCTAGTCCCGAAAATCATAAATCCAGAAAGGTTAGCCACTCTGAAAGCCTACGCGGAACCTGCTGGAATTCTAGTCAAGAACGTGGAATACGATGCAGAAAGCGGCGAAATAAATGTTGAGGATTTGAAGAGGAAACTCTCGTACAAGACAGCAGCTGTTTATGTTGAAGATCCTTCATATTTGGGTTTCATCGAGACCCAAACAGACGAAATCAGTCAAGAAACGCATTCACACGGTGCACTCTTCGTAGTCGGCGTCGACCCGACCTCACTGGGCGTTCTAAAACCTCCAGGAGAATACGGTGCAGATATCGTGGTCGGAGAAGCTCAGCCGCTTGGAAACGCAATGAACTTTGGAGGTCCATTGCTGGGCATCATGGCTTGCCGCGACGACATGGGTCTGATTCGACAGATGCCTGGTCGGATAATCGGTATGACCAAGACGCAGAGCGGTGACCAAAACGGTTTTTGCATGGTTTTGCAGACACGTGAACAACACATAAGACGAGAAAGAGCAACTTCGAACATCTGCACCAATGAAGCTCTATGCGCCGTGGCTTCAGCCGTCTACATGGCTTTGCTTGGACCTGAAGGCCTTCAGGAACTCGGCGAAACGGTCATGTACAAAGCCCATTACGCCATGAAGCTACTCTCAGGATTAGAGGGGATCAGAACTCCAATTTTCACATCAACTCACTTCAAAGAGTTCACCGTCAATTTCGACAAAGCAGGAATGAGTGTCGATCAGGTTAATGGAAGACTTCTGAAGTATCACGTACACGGCGGCAAGAACATTTCAAAAGAGTTCCCAGAGTTGGGTGAGACAGCACTTTACTGCACAACTGAAGTCCATTCAAAGTTGGAGATTGACCAATTGGCAGAAGCACTACGAAAAATCTTGGAAGGAGAATAGGCCGAATTGTTCAAGCAAGCAAAATGGAAAGAAGAGCCCTTTCTGGGCTATGAAAAATGTCCCAAGAGAGGGCATATTTTGCCTCTGGCCGAAGATGAAATCGTGAAGACTGTGGGAAACATCGATAAGCTCGTCCCTGTCCACATGCGTCGATCAACTAGGCTAGATCTTCCCGAGCTTTCGGAAGTTGAAGTCGCCCGGCATTTCATCCGATTATCAGAAATGAACTATGGAGTCGACTCTGGGTTGTATCCGCTTGGAAGCTGCACCATGAAGTACAGTCCAAAAGTCAACGATCAACTCGCAAGCTTGCCAACCATCGGCATGCTCAATCCGCACCAGGACGAGAACACGGTGCAGGGGATACTTGAGATACTTTACAAACTTGAGCGTTGGCTAGCTGAGATAACGGGCATGTTTGAGGTCTGCCTTCATCCAGCCGCGGGCGCTCATGGAGAATTTCTCGGGACGCTGTTGATGCGTGCATATCACCAGTCAAATGAAGAACAGCTCAAACGGAGTGAAGTTATCGTTCCTGACTCAGCGCACGGCACAAATCCCGCAAGCGCAGCCATGGCAGGATTCAACGTGGTAGTAGTTCCATCAGATGACAATGGGTGTGTTAGCTTGGGAGCTTTGAAAGCGGCAGTTTCCGAGAGAACAGCGGGCCTAATGCTGACCAATCCTAACACGCTAGGCATTTTTGAGAGGAACATTGACGAGATAGCGAGAATAGTCCACGAAGCAGGCGGATTGCTCTACTACGACGGAGCCAACCTTAACCCACTGTTGTGCAAGGTCAGACCTGGCGACATGGGATTTGACATTGTTCATATAAACATCCACAAAACATTCAGCACCCCGCATGGTGGAGGTGGCCCCGGAGCCGGACCTGTAGGTGTCTGCAAAGAGCTGGCAGAGTTTCTGCCCGTTCCAAGCATAGCCTTCGATGACGGAACGTACAAGCTGAGGTACGATAGGCCTTGTAGTGTTGGAAAAATAGGGGGTTTCTTCGGAAATGTTGCCGTTCTGGTGAGAGCATATGCATACATCTTGAGCCTTGGCTGCGAAGGACTTGAAGAAGCAGCAGAGATCGCCGTTTTAAACGCCAATTATCTCGTTGAAAAACTCAGCAAAATCAGGGGACTAACGCTTCCGTATGACAGCGAGAAGCTACGAAAACATGAATGCGTGTTCAGTGCAAAGGTTTTGAAGAATGAAACTGGTGTTTCCGCGCAGAATATTGCTAAGCGCTTGCTCGATTACGGGCTTCATGCTCCAACAGTTTACTTCCCACTGATCATCGACGAAGCCTTGATGATCGAACCTACCGAATCTTTCGAAAAAGAAGAGCTTGACCGTTTCGTCGAAGTTGTGCGCAGAATATGCGATGAAGCATATACCGACCCTCAAGCCGTCATGAGAGCTCCTCAGAACACCAGCTTATCAAGGTTGGACGAGGTTAGGGCTTCACACCCGAGAACTATGACACTGAGTCGGCGTATGTATCTGAAGAGGAAAACTCAGGAGCCTGGCAACAACCTAGAATGATGAGCCATTCTCTCCGCAGCATCCTTCTTCCGGTGAGCAAGACTCAGAAACTCGAAGCACAGACACTGTTCTCTGGCAAGATGCAGATGTGTGGATCAGACTTCATTGCAATAGTTATATATTGTTCGAGGAAGACTATTCAGCAAATAAGGATATGAAAGGCTTGACCGAACTCGAGGACAAAGTCCGCGAAGCAGTGGGCCGAGTAGTCGACCCGGAGACTGGCATGACCTTTGCCGATATGCAGATGATTACAAACGTCGAAGAGGAACAACCTGGAGTTTTGAAAGTGGAGTTTGTTCCCTCAAGCCCATTCTGCCCCATTGCCTTCAAATTAGCTCTGGACATAAAGAATGCCGCCTCGAAGGTCCCGGGCGTCAAGAAAGCGTCAGTCTATTGCCGTGGTCATTCGATGGAACGGCAAATTAACGAAACAACAAACAAAGAGCTTTAGAAACGAAGTGATTTTATACAACTCCACGCCCTTTTCAGCATTAAGAAAGGGCAAGTATGGGGGGAGTGATTCTGAGACTTTTTGCTGGAACAAGAGTCGATGGGCAACGAATCAATACCATTTTTCATATGGAAGACTGATCGTATTATCGATTGACGAATAAGCAAGGGAAAGCGCGGGGAAGGATTCCTGTCTGCTACGAGATTCATACGCAATGAGGGTCCTTGGTACTCAAAACTAGGTCCTTCGCTTCAGTGCTGCAATATTGGACGTAGAAAGAAAACAGGTTAGGCTTAAGCTTTCTATGCGACCTTGGCCACGCCTCGTTTCTTGGGTGCGACAGTCTGAAAGCACTCTCATTGGCCTGGATAGTCGTGTTCAAATGCTTGCCAGTCGATCTTGTATAAGCATACTAGTGGAATAATGGCGGCGCCGTAATTGGTTTGCGCCGCATTGAGGGTCAAGGTCTCCCCGGCGAAGTAGGCTTCTTTGAAGTATGTTGGCTCGACGCCAGGTTGGTCCAGAGTAAGACCGCCCGCTGTCCCGCCGCCACCAACGTCGTACCAGCGTTGTTTTCCCCAGCTCATCAATTTATATACCGTTGAGTTCGTGCCGAAATCAGTCCACGCTCCTGAGGTGGTGTTCATAAATGGAGTTTCATTCGTCCACGAATAACTCGGGTTCATGTAGCCCTCGCTCGTGAACCTGTCTTCAGCTTCTCCTGAGATTTTAGCCATCCATACCCATTTTCCTTCGTCGCCGTACCCAAGAAAGCCTGCTGTCGTTGCCCCTGTAGTTGAGGATGTGGACGCGCCTATGGTTATGAACACGAGAACGTAGTCAACACCGTAGTTCCTCAGCATTTTCAATGATTGCGTTTCATTGGCCATAAAGGCATAGCCAGTGTTTTCTATCGATGTTGAGTTTATGGTCGCATTGTCTGTGAGTGTTGTCACGTTACCCAGCATCGTTAACCAGAATCCATAATCCCACCAGCTCATAACAACGGTGGTCGGCTGCAGGTTAATGCTCGTCCACTGTAACATGTCCATCCACTCTCGGACTGGCTGGTTGGGGATGATCGGAAGACTGGATGCGGTTATGGTCAATGGCGTATAGACTTGCCTGTACACGTTAGGTACGCCTCCAGTTTGAGGCGAGAAGGCAAGGTTTGTCATCAGAATAAGAAATATTAGAAAAATAGCGACGCCGCTAAATTCCTTGCCAACATGATCCAAGCCAAGTTTTCTTCTCGTTATTTTCGGCGGCTCTTTCAACAAGACGACGAATGGATTCAAAACTCCCATTATTCCAGTGGCACAGATAAGCCCGAAAGCCGGAGCCAAGAGAAAAAGCAAACGTACCATAGAAGCCGAGAAGTATACCCCGGTTAAACCGAAGAGCAGCAAAAACAAGTTTCGGTTGCTCCCAAGATTTCTTGAAACGAAAAACAGTCCAATCATGAAGAACAGTATCGTGATGCCATACTCAAAATAGATTGAACCCCAGGCAGTTACTCTGTGTTCTGCAACAGAAGCTATGAGAGCATTCGAGCTTCGCAAGAGTGGGTCCAGAATCGTAAGGAATTTCCCTGCTATGCTGCCTACGCGTCCCGAGGCGAAAATAACGGTGAAACTCCCGACAAGCACAACCAAAAGTGTCGCTCCCAAAGCGAGTTTCTCCTTCGCCGAGGTTAAGTTGCGTATGAACTCGTTCAGGCAGAGTAGCAAGAATACGCCTGCCGCTGGTAGGACTGCAAAGGTTGTCAGGTACCCTACAGACAAGAACGGAGCATTTATCGATATTAATAGCCCTAACCCGAAGGTCAAACTGTACGCCAAGAGAACGCGTCTAGTTGCCCTTCTCAGCAGGATCAAAACGAAGACGAAAAGCACAGTCAAATCTACCAAGTAATATGCTGCGCCCCACCCCATTATGAAATAGGCCAAGCATGCTCCACAGGCGAGTGAATATTTGACTGTCGAACCGATAGGTTTTTCATCATCGATTGCTCTCGGAAAGAGCAAGAAAAACAACAAAAAGGTAAACATGCTTGTCTCAGTCTCAAACCAGCCCAGATTACTTCTTTCAATGAACGACGCGTCGAGAGCTAGAAAGAGAGCCGCAAGTAGGCCCACAGCTTTCCCTCCAATTTCCTTTCCGATGAAATAAAGAATCAAAACGCATATTGTTCCCATTATGGGCGGAAGGATTGCGAGGAAACTCATGAGATCTATGTTGATGCCCAAAGCCCTAACCACATCGTAAAGAAGAGCTCCAGTCATGGGTATTGAAGGCAATGATTGAGATCCCATGTTGATTCCCATGGGGTGCCAAAGTTGGGTTTCAATCCACAGTTTCGGCCAGTAGGGCGAAAACAACCCGTTGTTCACCATATAGCTGGCAATGCGATATTCGAAGAACGCGTCAAATTCCGATAGGTGTAGCCCACCTGTTCCAATCTCCCACCGGAGGGGAAAAATACGAATGGTAAAAGCTATGAAAAGAACTAGCAACAATGCTCCGAATGCAAGTAGCGAACCGTGGCTTGTTTTGATTCGCAATCTATCCAGGTTTTTTATGGAGTTTACAAAACCTTCTTTTAAGGCACTCCTCGAAAGCTTCAAAGAGGTCTCATCTCTCCTATCGATAGTGCTGCCGTATCAATCATGGTGGAGAATTGTGCACGTTGGAAGCCTAGCATGTGGTAAGCAGAACGACTGCTAATGTTACTGTGTTCATCTCTTTGCTTGACGAAGCTCATCGTCTTACTCTTTATATTTCTCGTAGTGCTCAGCATCTCATCTAGCGCGCGCCTTGGAAGGTTGCACATTATTGAGATTTAAAAGACTTGTAGTACAATATTTGGATATATCTAGTACAAATTCTGTATAGATGTAGCGTGTTTCAGGGTGTTTTGCTTCTGAAAGGAATTTCACATGCACGCCCAGAACACTGATCCATGGGGCCTGACGACGATTTTGATCATGTCGACATATGATCTATGATTGGTCGCGGCGCGCTGCCTGGCACATTCGGGATGCGGCAGTTAGACACAGAAAACTTGCAACCAAAAACCTTAAGTGTTAATGGTAGTGCTATCTGTGTTGTCAAAATGTAAGGTGTTGAAAGAATTTGGCAGTTGAAGGATTTTCAGGTGCTCGACAGCCAGTGGACGCTAAAGTGAAAGAGCTGAACCCTCAGTCTAGGGCAGTGAACGTTTTGGCCAAAGTGGTTTCGAAGAGCGAAGTCAGAAGCATCGCGGCGGGAAGAGACGGTGCAGCCCATAAAGTAAGTGATGCATTGGTCGGCGACGAAACAGGTTGCGTCTACCTAACCCTCTGGGATGACAACATTGAGAAAGTAAACGATGGAGACACCATACTGGTAAAGAACGGCTACGTAAACCTGTTCAGAGGAAACATGCGCTTGAATATCGGAAGATACGGCACGCTCGAGATTTCTGAGCAACCCTTGACGGGCGACGTGAACAAGGAGAATAATATGTCAAACCAAGTATACGAGCAACCCAGGCGCTCATTCGGAGGAGGCGGAGGAAGAGACTTTGGCAGAGGCTACGGCGGTCGAGACAGACGAGGCGGCGGCGGCTACAGACAAAGAAGATACTAAAAGCTAGTTGACGCCAACACACCTCCAATTATTTTCTTCTAACAGTAGGCAAACTATCTTCAAGTTTTCCCGGTTTATCTGATTCACGGAATCTTTCTGTATCTCAGCTTCAGGTTCTCTCCTTCTTTTTCGCGCACATTCCATAGATCATGCGAACTGATTCTTGAGTTTCGCAGATTGAAGTCTTCTCCGGGAAACCCACCACAACCTTTAAAATCTGAGGCTCAAAACATCAACCCCTAGTTAAGGGGAGAAAATCAAATGTCTAAACAAAAGAAAGAAGAAAGAAAACCGACAGTAGACGAGTTACTTGCGAAGGCCAAGAAACCTTCAATGTTGGCACCGCCGTTGCATAGATTCTATGGGGGAAAGCTTCAAGTGATGCCAAAATGCGCAATTGAGAGCCCCGCGGACTTTGCGATATGGTACACTCCCGGCGTAGCTGCCGTGTGCAAAGAAATCCAAGCAGACCGTGACAAGTCCTTCGAACTAACGAACCGTTGGAACTACGTGGCTATAGTGTCAGACGGGACACGCGTGCTCGGGTTGGGTGACATAGGTCCAGAGGCAGGACTGCCTGTTATGGAAGGAAAGGGCATACTGTTCAAGTACCTGGGTGGCGTCGATGCGTTTCCCATATGTCTAAGAACTAAAGATCCGGAGGAGATAATCAGGGCATGCGAGCTGATTGAGCCGACATTCGGTGGCATTAACCTAGAAGATATCGAGAAACCGAAATGCTTTCACGTTTTGGAGAAGGCGAGAGAACGTTTGCAGATTCCAGTTTGGCATGATGACCAGCAGGGAACAGCCACAGTCATCCTTGCAGGGTTGATGAATGCCTTCAAAATAGTGGGCAAGAACCCGAAGAACAGCTCGATAACCCTAGTTGGAGCAGGGGCAGCCAACCTTAGAACGGCGTACGTCATGATAAGGTGGGGAGTCAAGCCGGGCAACATATTCCTTGTCGACACGAAGGGTCTGATCTACCCAGGCAGAAAGGACATAGCCAAAGAAGAGAACCCATGGAAGTATGAACTGTCGCAGAAAACTAACGCGGAAGGCAGAAGGGGCGACGTGTCTGAAGCCTTTAAGAGTGCGGACGCAGTCGTGGCCGCCTCAAAGCCTGGACCAGACACTATAAAGAAGGAATGGATCAGGACCATGAACGACGACTCGATAGTGTTTGCCTGCGCGAACCCGATACCTGAGATATGGCCGTGGGAAGCAAAAGAGGCAGGAGCCCGCATAGTGGCCACTGGTAGAAGCGATTTTCCAAACCAGGTCAACAACAGCCTTGGGTTCCCAGCGATATTCCGCGGCGTCCTTGACGTCAGGGCTAAAACTGTGACTGATGACATGTGCATAGCAGCTGCGCAGGAACTGGCAAAATTCGCTGAGGAACGTGGAATGAACGAGGAAGACATTCTGCCCAGGATGGAGGAGTGGGAAGTCTATCCGCGTGAAGCAGTGGCTTGCGCACTGAAATCTATAGAGCAAGGAGTTGCACGGGTCAAACCGAGCAAGAAAGAGCTTTACGAAAGGGCCGTGGCGATAATACAGAATGCCAGGGAATCTACGAAGCTGCTCATGAAACAAGGCTTGATAAAGCCCATGCCGCCAGAAAAGGAACTCCTTAGATGAAAGAACGGCAAAATCGGTAAATTCCCTTTTTTCGTTTTTCAAAGCAGAAAATCTTTTAAACTCTTCGGCAGAACATAGAACCATGCGGGAGAAAATCATATGCGTTCGGACTATGCTCTATACACTGTGGCATTGATTTTTTTTGCCATAACTATCATATCCTTCGTGGTTCTCAGCGAGCTTGAAAGGAACCTGTCAGTCGTGGCAACGGTGGTACTTGGACTTCTATTCGTCGGTCTGGGTTATACTCAGCGACCAAGAACGAAGGCCGAAACGTTGCAGGCTCCTCCGTCCCTTCTGGCTGTAAGCCCCCCACCGAGTATTGCGGAAACCGTGGAAGCTGCAGGCCAGCAGAAAACCGAGACAAGCGTTGAACCTGTACCTGTAAGTGCAGAAGTTGCAAAGATAGAGCTTACGGCCGTTAAGGGTGTGAAAGAAAGGCGGGCAGAGCAATTGAAGACTCTGGGCATACACAGTGTGGAGGAATTGGCAAATGCTTCAGCGGAGGATCTTGCGGAGAAATTGAAGATTTCGGCGAAATTCACTGCGCAATGGATTGGAAATGCGAAAGAACTCCTAGCTCGATCGTGAAGAGACAGGCTTCAAACGCAGAATCAGTTTGTGAACTTGAGGATTTTTACTATGTTTCTTCTTTCGAGCCTCTTCAAGGCATCTAGAAACTCGTTCTTCTTCTTGCCTGTGAGCTTCAAGCTTAGAAGGATATCGTTGACGGGCATTTGTGGGGTGCCGAGCATTGCGCGTTTGTTGTGCAGATGTTTCACTATTAGCCGTTCCAGTCTACCGCATCTCCATGTTGTGTTGCGGATGAGAACCACTATGGCCTTCACGAGTTTCTTCTCCCTTCCTTTGCTTCCTGTCAAATGTCCACCACGACATCATGCGTATGTACCATCTGGCTTTTTAGGATTTGTGTTGAATATGCGATAACGGGGTTGTTCATCTCGTCGTCGCTTTGTGTGTGGGGGATACGCCGCCTACGGTTTCCAACCCATGCTTTTTGAACGCTCGCGGCCTTTGGTCTGCTTAAAATGCTTATCAAGGTTTAGAACGTAGTGGCTAGGCGGAGGACGTGTTGAAATGCTAAGTGCAAACGTTGGTCGTATCTGCTTTGTGCGGTTGGCTGAGGGGGATGATCTTCTTGAAATGATAAAGAAGAGCGCTGAGGAAAATGGCATGAGGGCGGCAGCGTTCACTCTGATTGGGGCTTTGCGGGACGTTGTCTTGGGCTGCTATAGGAATCAGGAATACGTGTATACTCGTCTTGATGGTCCCTTGGAAATTGCTTCGTGCACGGGTAACATTGCTCTTGACGAGAAGGGTGAGGTGGTGGTCCACTCGCATCTTGTTGTGTCGAATGAGAAGGGTGAGGCATTCGGAGGTCACCTTATGAAGGAGTCACATGTTGGGCCGACTGCGGAACTCATGCTGTTTGAAGCGACTGGTATAGACCTGCGTAGGGTGTTTGATGACAGGACCAAGTTGAAGCTTCTAAAGCTGAGCTAGGTTCTTGCGGAGATACAACCCATCAGCCTTTCCGTAGTAGTTCTTCAGTTTTCCGATTGTCTCATAGCCAGCATTTTTGTAGAGGCTCAACGCTTTGATGTTGTCTTCTCTGACTTCAAGATGACATGTTTTGACGTCTTTTTCTGCGAAGATTTTTTCGATTTCTCGGAGCAACTTCCGTCCGACTCCTCTTCGTTGACTTGGTGATGTGACGTCTATCGTGAGCACGTGCCCATCTAGCGCTTTTCTTTCAAAGAGTATTGTTCCTATGATGAAGCCTATGATGTTACTCTTTTCAATGGCAATTAGGCTTATCGTGTTGTAATCCATGAGCAGGTTCGCTATTTGTTGCCGGCTGAAAGCCTCTTCTTTGAAGCATTCTCTTTCGATCTCGTAAAGCCTGTCTAAATGTCGCATCGAAGCAGTCTCTATGGTCATGGTCATCTAGGGCATCGCAATCGAAGACATGGGTGAAGCATGATTTAGGCTTTTCAGTGTACAATAGCCCTGTTCCTTTTTCCGAGGTCTCGACCGTTGCCGTTGTTCAGTGGCATGAGTCATAGATTTGTCCGGTGACCTGCGTTTTAGTGCTGAAATCACGCTTAAAGCGCACCTCCCCCATCCTAGACGGGTTTCTCGGGTCTCCGGATGTGAAATCCCGCGTGTGCTCATTGCAGGACTGGACATACTCAACGGTTGGGCTGAAAACACGCGAACTGTTGATACCCCCCTCCTAGGCCGTTTTTTTGATCTTGGGCTAGGCGGCTTACCTGTTCGATGAGGACCATCAAATGTCGGGTCGAAATCACGTGGACAGAGAGAGACGGCCTCCCCCTCCCTCCCCCGGTCGGTTTTTCTGATCTTGATTTTCACTGTCTGTCTATGCAGGTTTAGGAAAGCTAACGTGCGCTATCTGTATTTTGGGATGTTGTAACATCCGAACATTTGATACCCCCCTCCTAGGTGGGTTTTTTCGGGTTTTTGGATTTTCGGGTTGGATTTTCTGTGGTTCGATACTCGTGTTGCGTGATCTGGTGTTTGACGTCAAGGTTTAACTGTGTTATGGTACTATTATTGAATTGGTGGAAGGCTATGATGCTTAAGGGTGTTCATTTTCTTCTGAGTTACAAATGCGATTTGGAATGTGACCACTGTTTTGTGTTTGGGAAGCCCGAGGGAAAAAGTGCGTTCCACATTGAACAGGTGAAACAAGTCTTGGAAGAAGCACTGAAGCTTGGAACCGTGACGTACGTTTCAGTCGAGGGTGGGGAACCGTTCCTGCACTATCCCATCATGGTCAGAACGGTCCAGGAAGCCGTGAGAAGGGGATTTCATGTTGAGGTCCTGACGAACTGCTATTGGGCAACCTGCCAAGAAAACGCTGAGGAATGGCTGGCCCCCTTGGCCGTAGCCGAAAATGTGCAATTAACCTTGAGCAGCGACCTATACCATGGAGACAACTGGGAGACCAACGAAGTCAAGAATGCAACAAGGGCTGCGAACAAGCTGGGCCTCAAAGTGGGCATAATCGCCATCAAGAACCCAACGCAGACGGCAAGCGTCAAGGAGATCGAAGGAGCAAAAGTAGACCTATGCGAGCTGATGTACAAGGGCAGAGCGGCCGTCAAGCTCACGGAGAAGGCCATCAAGAAGCCTTGGAAGGAATTCACAAAGTGTCCCTACGAAAACCTTGCAAGTCCGGAAAGGGTTCATGTTGACCCGCTCGGGCATGTGCATGTTTGCCAGGGGATTTCAATAGGCAACGCTTGGCAAAAGCCATTTTCTAGAATAATCACAGAATACAGGCCTGACGAGAATGCGGTTCTTGAAGCCCTGATTCGCGGCGGTCCAGTCGCCCTGGTCGAAAAGTTCGGCTTGCCCCACGATGAGTTCTACGCAGACGCATGTCACTTGTGCTACTCAACTCGCTGTATGCTTCGAGGCAAGCAGCAATGTACACTGGCGCCTGACGAGATGTACGGCAAAGATGATGACTGAAGAGATTGGATTCTCCTGCGAGAGATTCTTGGAAGTAGCCTCGACAGGATTCAAAGAGCCAGCCTAGCAAATGTGTTCGTAGGACCTTGTTGCCTAAACTACGGTCGCCGAATATCAATCGTACTTGGAATTCTTAAATAGAAACAGGTTGGACTATGAACCAGAGGAGAAGATGGTGTGAAAGTTCATGTTTGAGACGATTATGGAAATTGAGTTGAAGAAGATCCGGCCTAGCAAGCTGAACCCACGGTTAGAGATTAATCTGGAACGTCTTAGTGAACTCGCTGGAAGCATCAGGGAAGTTGGGTTGCTTGAACCGATAATCGTGAGGCCAGTTGCTGAGGAATTTGAGGTGGTGGTGGGTGAAAGACGATACCGAGCGTCGCAACAGGCTGGGCTCGAAAAAGTGCCTGCAATCGTCAGGGAATTCAGCGACGATGAGGTAGTTCAGTTGAACCTTATTGAGAACGTCCAACGAGAAGAACTGAGCGCCGTTGAAAAAGGTAACGTGTGCAAATACCTCTTAGACAACTGCCCAGATCGTTATCCGAACCAAAAAGCAATCGCGGACAGAATCGGCGTCAGCGCCGATGCAATATCTGCTTGGCTCAGATCAGCCGAAGTGGTTCCTGAGGAGGTTCAAAAGCTCGTTGCCCCATCTACAATTTCCGGGAGCGTGCCTCAAGGAAAAATCGACTACGCAACAGCCCTAAAAGTTGGACGCTCCATTAAGGAGCCCGAAAGACAGGTTGAAATAATAAGAAAGCTGGCGGAGAAGCGGATTCCCGTTAAAGATAGAGCCCAAATCATCGAAAGGCTGACTCGTGAGCCGGAAAGACCCGTCGAAGAAGTCATGGAAGAAGTCGCTAAAGCTCCATACGAACTACAATTCTTCGCCCATGAAAAGAAGCCTATAGTTGACGGCGAGAAGACGCAGACGTCGAGGACCACGATCCCTGATCCCAAGATCAAAGCAGGTGCTATCGTGCACGCAGTTATAAGAGAACCCCGCTTCGCGGACCTACGAATAACATCCGTTGAAAGAAAGAAGCTGAAATACTTCGACAAAGAGGACGCAGAGCGAGAAGGCTACAAAACGATAGAAGAGTTCAAGAAGAGGTGGCGGGAAACCTGTGGCGAATTGGACGAAAATGAGCTTGTTTACGTCATCCATTTCGAAAAAGTCGCATAAACTCAGGCAGGCTGACACGACTGCCAGAATCAAAGGCAAACAAACTGCGAAGGCATCGGCTACCTTGAATTTTTCAGGCCCGTATATGCTTTCCTAGTGCGCGCCGGGGAAGATCGGGTCAGACGACGTACTCTCCTGTTTCCTCGAAATTCTTCACGATTTCCATGACACGCTTGGGTGCGTTGATTGCCTGTATAGGAATCCCGCTGAGGAGGGCCCATGGGCTCCTTTTCGCGATCACCGAGGCAACGTGTTTTTCGCCGAAGCATCGTTTGGCTACTTCGTAGACCATTCTTCTGACTTCTTCTTCAGAGTACTCTCCCAAGGCGTGCAAGTATTCATGCAGGAGTAAGTTGTAGATTAAGGCGTTGACCACTCGCTTTGACTCGACGGTGGCCTCAACGATTTGCACTAGCGTTCTGTTGAGAACGATGTTGTTGGTTCCGATTGGGTGGTAGGCGCCGAGTTGCACGGGCAAGTCATCGAGGAAGAGCATCATTCTGTCTCTGCGTCTATTTAGAGATGCCTTGACGGTATCCTTGACGATTTGCCATACTTCAGCATAACCATTCGCCGTTTCTAGGCTATTGACAAAATCTGGAGCGCCCGAAGAACCACTTTGTTTCATACGTGCCCGCGCTAGGCTACTTTGAAAAACTTTTCTTTCGGTGCTCCGCATACCGGGCATTTTTCAGGCGCGGTACCTTCAACAGTGTTTCCGCAGACGCTGCAAACGTAATAATCGACCTGTGCCAGTTCTTGGTTGGTCTCAAGTTGTTTTTCGACCTTTGCGAACAGCTTTGCATGAACTTGCTCCACCTTGTTGGCGACATCAAAACTCCAGACAGCCTGCTTGTTGCCCTCTGCTTTAGCTGTTTGCAAGTATTCTGGATACATCTTTTGATATTCGAAAGTCTCTCCCGCTATTGCGGCACGCACGTTCTCTTTTGTTGTGCCGACTTGGCCTGTTATCTGCAGATGATTCAAAGCGTGAACCGTCTCTGCTTCGGCAGTGGCTCTGAGAAGCTTCGCCACCTGCGTGAATCCTTCCTCGTCGGCTTTTCTGGCAAAGGCCAGGTATCGACGATTCGCCTGGGATTCCCCTGCAAAAACACTTTTCAAATTGTCACTTGACTTGCTCATGGTTGTTCCACTTCGGTTTTTAATACTCGATCCACTGCATATAAACGATTCTGAGGCATGCGAGCTCAAACATATGGTTCCTAGATCTTGGATTCGCAAAAGCAATAAATGGTTGTAAATGAAGAATGAGTATACATTGGTTTAGGAGATGTGGTTGAATGGCTACAATAGTTATCGTGAGAGATGTCATGTCAAAGGATGTTAAGGTCGTGCGTCCAGACACCACGATGAAGGAAGTAGTGGCCACGATGAACAAGTTCGGCATAGGTTCGATAATAGTTGTTCAAGGCGAAAGGCCGGTGGGCATCATAACTGAACGTGACATCCTCAGAAGGCAAGTCGAACCATGCTTGGCCCCGGAGACTCTCACTGCCAGGCATGTTATGACAAGCCCTCTTGTGACGATAAATGAAGAGGCAAGCATCGAAGAGGCTGCCAGACTCATGGCAAAGAAGAAGGCCAAAAGGCTCCCAGTCATGGACAACGGTAAGCTCGTTGGAATATTGAGCTATACGGATATCGTCTTCAAAGTGCCAGAGATGCTCTCCACGCTTGAAGAGCTTCTTAGACCTTACCATCGATCATCCTAGTCTTCTCAACAAGTGCTCAGCTTGCTAGAACTCCGGTTTGGGTTTACAGAGTTTCTTGTTCAGACATGACTTGATGAACCCGTAGTACTCCGGATCAGGCTTTCCAGGGCGGCTCTTGAACTCTCCATGGAATTGAGAGGCGAAGAAGAAGAAACGATCTCGAAGCTCGAGGATCTCCATCCTGCGACCGTCCGTGCTCTTGCCTGAGAACACCAGACCATTTTTCTCAAGCCTTTCAAGAAAATCAAGGTTGACCTCAAACCTGTGCCTATGGCGCTCGCAGATCTCTTCGCTCTTGTACAAACTGCACGCTAAAGTGTTCAGTTTGACAACTATCTTGTGTGCCCCTAAACGCATCGTTGCTCCCTTGATTTCTATTCCTCTCTGTTCAGGCATCAGGTCAATCACCGGATTTGAAGAGCCAGGGTTGATCTCCGTGCTGTTTGCGTCATTAAGACCACAAACGTGTCTGGCAAATTCGACCACTGCGAGTTGGAACCCGTAGCATATTCCGAGAAATGGAATGTCGTTCTCCCTTGCGAATCTTATGGCTGTTATTTTCCCTTCAGTACCTCGGGGGCCAAAGCCGTAGGGTACAAAGATTCCGTCAAAATCCTTCAGGGCTTCTACGGCTTTTGGGTTCTGTTCGAGTTTTTCGGCCTCTAAGTATTGAATGCAAACCTTCGTTTTGCATGCAGCCCCACCATGGCGCAGTGCTTCATTCATGCTCACGTAGCTATCTGTAAGCCCTGCGTATTTGCCTACTAGAGCAATTTTCACTTCATGCTCTGGGTTTAGGATCGCGTCGACGAACTGTTTCCATTCTTTGAAGTCTTTCTTCTTGTCCGCGAAACCGAATCTTCTGCATATGAAATCGCCCATTCCCTGATCGTCCAAGATCAGCGGAACCTGATATATCGATTCAACATTGTAGGAGCAGAAAACTGCATCCTCAGGGATTGTTCCGAACAGCGCTATCTTTCTTCGAGATTCAGCATCTATCATTTCTGGACTTCTAGCGACGATGATGTCAGGCTGAATACCAATGCGCCTCAGTTCGTTAACGCTGTGCTGAAGGGGCTTTGTCTTCATCTCTTTTGTAACGTCCAGAACCGGCACCAGAGCTACGTGGATGTACAGAGTATTCTCGAGACCTTCTTCTAGGCGCATCTGCCGGATGGCCTCAAGAAAAGGCTGACCTTCAATGTCTCCCACGGTGCCTCCTACCTCGGTCAAGACAACGTCTGCGGCAGCACCCTTTGCCACGCTACGAATGCGGTGCTTAATCTCGTTAGTGATGTGAGGCACGATCTGCACGCATCTACCTAAGAAGTCTCCCCTGCGCTCTTTCTCAATGACCGCTTTGTAGACCATGCCGGTCGTAACGTTGTTCTCGGTCTTAAGATCAAGATCGAGATAACGCTCATACCAGCCCAGATCGAGATCAGTCTCACCGCCATCATCAGTCACGTATACTTCGCCATGCATGTATGGGTTCATGGTGCCTGCGTCAACGTTCACGTATGGGTCAATCTTCACCACTGTGACCTTCAAACCCCTAGTTTGAAGCATCTTGCCCACTGAGGAAGTCAAGATCCCCTTGCCTACAGAACTCAACACTCCGCCCGTGACAAAAATAAACTTAACCAAACAGGTTCTCCCCCGTAATAACAATGCCATAAACCCAAATCAGCATTTAAGTCCTTTCATCGAACACAGAAAGCTTGAAAGTCACATTTCCAAAGAGATCAATCATGCTTGAACGTGACACATCCTCCGAGTATACCGCAAAAATCAAGCTTTCTGGCGTCAAATCGATGTATTGTGCGATCATGATTGAAGGCAGAGAGCAATCGTTGAAAATTATTGAGCGCGCTAATCTAGAGCGTAAATCTCTATTCTCCATCAAAATCCAGAATTGAATAATCTTAATAGCGTCTGGATGGAGGGATAACAGGAACTTGGGTCGACCAGCATGAAGGCTAAAGAACTGTCTGCCCAGCAGGAATTGAAGAATGATGAAGAATCACGGTTGGAAATCGACAGTGAAGCAGAACAGATTTCCGCCGACAAACCGACAGTAACAATAAAAGAAAAACGAAAATCAAAGAATGAAAGCAACAAACCCAAATGTCAAACAGGCGATGAAGAGAAAAAGAGCGTTTTTGTCAACGGTCTCGCTGTTGGTGTAGGAACAGGATTTATCGCAACTTTCGTCGTAATGTGGATCGCGGTTTTCTTCTCTCCGCAGTTGCCTGCAGGAACAACATACCAGACCATGATTTCAATATTCATCTATCCGCTAGTCTACTTGCTGGCTGTAGGATCTATCTCGCTGACTGCCGGCATAGTAAGACAATACTACGCTCGCCAGAACGGCCAGGCTCATAAACTCTGATTGAATCTTGTCCAATCCCAATATCCGCGTCCTAGCGGTAGAACCTTAAGAGCGGCGCCAAACGTCGGGATTCTTGTACGTCACTTTGGGGCCGCTTTTCCAAAGCAGTTCGAAACCTCTTAGGAACGCGTTGCTTGACAATTTATTTCCCATTTCACATCATCACACAGTTGTTTACATCTTGTATCGCACTATTTGAGAGACTTAAGCTTTACTGTTTACTAGTACAACATAAATACAAGAGCCATGTGGGCTCACCGTGATGATTAGTCAGTCCCTTGTTCTTTGGCGTTTTTAGGCTTGGGGTCACATCGTCTTTGTTGTGCTATTTCGACGGTGACTTGGCTCGGCTCAGGATTGAGTCTAACTGCTCCCCATTGAGTGCTAGTCCGTGCAGGAACTTCCCTCGAAACTTGGGCTCTTTGAGAAATGTTTTCTTGATCGGCAGTGGTTTCTCAAACTTGATAACGTATTTGAAGACTAAGGCTTCTTTCCACTTCTCAGGCTCAAGTCTTTCTTCTTCGGGAAGCTCATTCTGTTGACAGACATTTTCTATTACCCCATAACCGACGACAGAGTCTCCGGATTCTGTCTTATGTATGAAGATTATGCTCTGATCAGACTTCCACTTCCTGCGAAGGTTCGTGTAGTAGATCGCCATGTCGAAAACGTGGTTAACCCAGTAGTCCGACATAATTCGAAGAACGTACCCTGCAATCTCTGCCATTTGGCCTCTGGCATTACGTACAAGCACAGGCCGTATTAAAGATGCAGGCAGTGGAGCACTCAGGCGCTTAGCCCTAGTTTTGTTGGTAAATGCTGCTTTAACTGCAACATGTTTGTGGCATTTTCTCAGTCAGTTTTTCAAAGCAACCTAATTCAGCGCGCTTTTAGGGCTTCCTCTATCCGATTTACCAGTTGCTCCACACTTCTTGGAAGATAATTGCATTCTACTCTATGGCCGATACATTGACTGTTTGTAGAGCTAGTCTAGTTCTCTTTTCTTAGGGGCGCGGCTCATTCTCCAAATATCTCTGATTGCTCATCTTTGAGTTCTTTAGAAACTTCGGCAATCCCTTTTCGGTTTCGTTCTCGCAGAGCGCGCCCGCTTCAGGGCAAGAACAGAAACTATCATTAAGTCTTAGCTTGGCGTCCTTTGTCTTTTGTTTCAGGAATGGCTACGATTTTCTCAGGTTCGTCGATGATGAAATCGATTTTCTGTTCGTTCTGGCGGCGTCTGTTTTCCTCTGCAATCTTTTCATACCTTCTCATATCATGACACATGCCTAAACCACCTGTGGTCTGTCTGCTTGGTAATTGGCCATGGTTTCTGGCTAAGTAGCTTGTTAAGTGAGAATATGGATTTTGAATCAATCTTCCGCTGAAGTGCTTGTCAAACCATGTGTCAAAGCCAATATCGGCATGAGCGATTTTCGAGCGCGCTAAGCTAGCGGCTAGCTGAGAAAGCTACGCATCCACTGTTTATGCTTATTGGGCAAGTCTTAAGCCACTCGGTTTTGTAATTGTACGTAGGTGACCGTTGTGACGAAGATGTTGTATCTTGAGGACAGTTACACGCGTGAATGTAATGCGACCGTTGTTTCCGTGAAAGATGACAAGTACGTTTCGCTGGACGAATCTGTCTTTTATCCTAAAGGTGGGGGTCAACCGCATGACACAGGAAAGATCATTCGGGGTGACGAGGTCTTCAATGTTGTATTTGTGGCCAAGTTTTCTGGGGAGGTTAGTCATGAGGTCGATCATCCGGGTTTGAAGGCGGGTGATACCGTTCATTGTGTTTTGGATTGGGACAGGCGGTACAAGCTTATGCGAAGTCACACCGCTGCACACTTGTTCGCTTCAATGTTGTGTGTTGGGACCGGCGCTCTAGTGACAGGCAATCAGCTTGAGGTGGATAAGGTCAGGTTTGACTTCAGCCTAGAAAAGTTTGACCCGCAGATTCTGGAGGAGTACCTGGGCAAGGCGAATGCCTTGCTGCGTACCGATACGCCTGTGCGGTGGTATGAATTACCCCGAGAAGAGGCGCTGAAGATCCCGGGCATTGTGAAGATGGCTGAAGCTTTCCCGCCAGAGATTCCCCGTCTACGGATCGTGGAGATCGTCGGCTTGGATAAACAGGCTGACGGCGGTACACATGTCCGAAACTTGAATGAAGTAGGCCAGATCAAACTGCTAAAGATGGAGAACAAAGGGAAGAACAACAGGCGCATATACTTCACACTAGCCTGAGATATGAACTCGCCCGCCAGACCTTCAGTTGGATCATTTTTGCATTCGGATTCTAATTACCGGAGCGTGCGTCCAGCTTGCGTTGTGTTATTACTGTTTTCTATTTTACCAGCAAAACGGACCGATCTGCGTAGTGAACAACGTGGTCGCTTACGCTTCCAAGCATCAACCGCCTTACGATGCCGTGTCCTTTGCTGCCCATGGCGATGATGTCATAGTCTCCGTCTTTTGCAGTTTTGATTATTGTTCTGGCAGGATCGCCCGATTCTAGTTTTTGATCAATCGTTACTCCTTTAGCTTGGCTGGCCGTGTGGGATAAGATCTGACTTCCGATGTCTTTGCTCAGTTTTGGTTTCATGCCAAATAGGTGCGGTTCCAGCACGTTCATCAGTGTTATTTTTGCGTCTGTTTTCTGAGCTAGATTCATCGCACATTCCCAAGCTTTTTGACCATCCGCTGAACCGTCAATTGGAACGAGAATCTTTGATATCTTGTTTCTTTCTCTGGCGATCAACACGGAAGTCTTAGCATGCAATGATACTTTTCTGGCTACGCTTCCCAAATGCAGTGCTTGTTCGTGTTCACCGCTAGACCCCATTGCTATCAAGTCGTAGTTTCCGCTCTCAGCCTCGTTCAATATGACTTCAGTCGGATCAGCGTTTTCAATCTTCTCATTGGCTTCTATGCCTTGTTTCTCGAAAAGAGCCATTGCATCAGCGACTATGGCCTTTCCCCTCTCATTCAGCGACTCCCTAATTTCGTCACTGACTCCCTGCGGTAAAGTCCGCTCAAAGCGTTTCGGACCCTCCAAATATGTTATTGGTTGTACGCCTTCCGCTCCTACAGGAACGTATTCATGCTCTGCCGGCCAAGATTCTGCCAAGGGTAAACCCAACAATTCGTGGTAGACAGCATGAATAACGGTCACTTGCGATCTGAACTTCGTGGCCAAGAGTGCCGCGAGTTCCTGAGCAACCACGGATTGGAGAGAACCATCCGTGGGAACTAGAATTTTATTGAACAATCTTGGGTTTTCCAACGATTTTCCACCCAGACTGCGTATTCACAATGGTTGAATATTAAGCTTCGCACATGACCTAGCCTTCGTTCCTAGCAGAAGAATCTACCGTTGTCAGCTCTTGTTGCGATCTTTGCCCAAAGCCCTTCCACACGTTGCTTTCATCTCAGAAACCATGTAGCTTACCCTCAAAAACTTAAGAACTAGATAGGCTAAATGGAGATAGCCTCGTTCAAGGAACAAGAAGGCGGACTTCGGATGTCTTCTGCATCACCGTCCAACGATGAGTCCAGTCTCAACTTCTTGCCGATCAAGACGCACACTTCTGCAATGGCAAATGGTGTGAGTCTGCGTGTCTATTCAGACACCAGACCGCATAACTGGAAGATAGCCTATTTGCAAAAAGGCCTGATACTCGTTGGAAACGGAACAGAGATGGTAGGAGAAGGTGCAGGCTTCGGGCTTCCTGTTCTCGTTTGCTCAGATGAAACGTATTTTTCAGGGACTTCAAAAACGTCTCTTTCTCATCATGACAGGTTTTGGATTATTCGGAAAGAGTTTGTGATGGACAGAACAGCTAGGAACAGATTTAGAAATGTGACGCTGGAAAATCGCAGGGTACGTGATTTTTTTGGGTATTTGGCTAGCCTTTATCAGAGGCATCCGCAATTACGGTTTCTGGAACTCAAGAAGCTAACTGGACAAATGAACATAGACACCGCTTTCGTTGAAACTATTCCATATGGCAGAGTGATAGTGACCTACTTGATAGACAAGAATCGCATCAGAGTGAAAGTCAATTTTAGGCATCTGAAGAGTGAGGGAATACGAAAGATTTTCATGCTGAACGAGCAGGGATCGAGATTCTTCAGGGAGTACGTTGATTCTGAGGAAACGAAGCTGAGTGATGAAAGAATAGGCGCTTGGGATGAAATAGATGCTACATGGGCTAGTCTGGTCGCTCCACGAAATGGATTTGGCTTCCGTTTGTGGAGACTGGAAAACTGTGTCTTGCGCAGGGGAAGGGAGTTTCTTGAAAATTCTTTAGATTGGGTCGGATTGGACTATGAAGTCAACGGTGACAGTGATGTTTTCGAGTATACAATCGAGATCATAGGTGCGTGACGTGGTTGACGAGAGTGACGTTGGTCTACCCGTACTTTCGGCCTTCGAACGACAATTCAATTTTCAGGCTTCCGCCCCTAGGGCTGGGCTACATAGCCGCATGTCTGAGAGAGCATGACGTTTCGGTCCAGTTGGTGGATTGCACTTTTCTGGACGAGGCCACGGCTTTGCAGAAGATCAGGCTTTCGCGCCCAGACATTGTAGGAATTCAGGTCATGTTCTCGATAAAGGAAAAGGCCCTTCGAATGGCTCATGCTCTCAGAAAGGATGTCAAGCTGCTTGTTGCTGGTGGTCCACTTCCATCGTCGGATCCTTTGGATTTTCTCGACCTTTTCGATGTTGTCGTCGTCGGAGAAGGCGAGCAGACCATGCTTGACCTAGTTCGAGCGGTGCAGGAGGGCATCAGATTAGAAAGCGTTTATGGAATCGCTTTCAAGCAGAAAGGCCAAGTCAGGCTTACTCCTGCTCGAGGCTTTATCGAAGATCTTGACGAAATCCCGTTTCCCGCTAGGGAAATGTTTGACAATGAAGCCTACAAAAAATATTACTCGAAGAGTTTCGGTTACTCAACGACATCGGTGATGACGTCGAGAGGCTGCCCCTTTCAGTGTGATTTTTGCAGCAGGCCTGTGTTCGGCAACAGGTTCAGGTCGAGGTCCGCCGCGAACGTGGCGGATGAGGTTGAAGAGGTTAAGAAGCTGGGCTACGAGAGAGTGTGGTTTGCCGACGACTGTTTCACGTTGAACCGGAAGAGGCTGCTTGACATATGCCAGGAATTGACTAATAGACACGTTGACGTTGGCTGGGAATGCCTATCAAGAGTTGACACTGTCGATTCGGAAGTTGCCAAGAACATGAAGAGAGCCGGATGCGTACGAGTATTCTTCGGAATAGAGTCTGGGAACGATTCAATACTGAAGCTCATGAAGAAAGAAGCAACAACAAAACAGGCCAAAGAGGCTGTTAACATCTTTAAGAAGGTTGGTGTTCAGACTGGCGCGTTTTTCATACTTGGCTACCCTGGTGAAAACGATAGGACTATTTTGGACACGGTTGATTTTGGGTCTTCGCTTCCGCTGGACTATCTCTCTTTTACGTTTCCTTACCCGATTCCTGGGACACCCCTATTCGAGAGGGTCAAGAACCGTATGTTTTGCGAGGATTGGGAGGAGCCTGAGGGCTTTCACATCGTAAAGCATAAATTGCTCTTCCGTTCCGATTTTTCTGAGACAAAGCTGAAATTCGCCATTTTCAAGGGCATGACCCAGTTTTACATACGGAAATATCTTGGAAGAAGAGGATACAACGTACTGGGCAGGCTGTTTGAACGTCTCACGGACACTGTCTACAGTGTTCTGCCTTGACTTTTCACGGAGGGCCTTGGGCTTGTCCAAGGCATGCGTTGCTCAGTCTTCGTCTTCCGGTTCGTGTTGACGCCAAATGCAAGGCGCTCTCGGAAAGGGCAGACGCGAAGGGCTCACAGGAGACTAGGGGGCTATCGCTATTTTGATCTCCGTCTTCGAAGTCAAGAGCAGATCAAATGCCTGTCTGATCTCGTCAAGGTTCATCTTCTTCGTAACCAAGGGCTGCACATCAATCGTTCTTGACGCTATCAGGTCCAAGGCTTGCCTAAAATGCAACGGAGTCGCATGAAAAGCACCCAGAACAGTGAGTTCTCCATAGTGAACCATCTCAGTGTCAAGCTTGATCTCGGTTCCAGGAGGACTTCCCCCGAATTCGAGCACGGTTCCGCCTTTCCTAACGAGCCTAATAGCCTGCTCCCAAGTGGCAGGCAGCCCTATGGCCTCTATCGCCACGTCTGCACCGTACCCGTCTGTCAGCTTTCGAACCTTCTCAACAGCATCGTCGGTCCTACTGTTGATGGTCTCGTCTGCACCTAGTTTTCTCGCAAAATCCAGCCTTTCATCAACGATGTCTATCAGCACCGTTTTCTTCGCACCCAGTCTCCTAGCAGTCAGAAGATGCAGGAGTCCAATCGGTCCTGCACCGATTATTGCAACCGTGTCACCAAGCTTTACACGCGCCTCCTCAATACCATGGAGCACGCAAGCGAGCGGCTCAGTCATGGCTGCTTCTTCATACGAAACTCCAGATTGGATTTCCTGCATGTTCACGAATACCATGCGGGCCGGAACCTTGATGTACTCTGCATATGCTCCCCAAAGCCAAATCATGTTCTCGCACAGATTGTACTTGCCCTTCTGACACATTGTGCAATGCAAGCATGGAGCACTGTTTCCTGCGCGAACGCGCATCCCCTTCGTCGGCCAGTCTAGGCCCTTGCTGACTTCAACCACGTCTCCTGCCCATTCATGCCCGAAAATCGTGGGAAGTTTAATGACTCTTTCAACGTAGCCTCTCTGAAAGATCTTCAAGTCAGTCCCACATGTTGTGGCTGCCTTGACCTTTACCAGAGCCTCGCCAGTTTCGAGCTTGGGCACTTCAACATTTTCAATTCTCAAGTCTTTTACGCCATAAAGCAAAGCGGCTTTCATTTTGCATCACTCATTCAGCACGATAACCTTCAAACTCTCGTTGCTCTCTGAGGCTGTTTTGAACGCCTTTGCCGTCTCGGCAAGTTTGAAGCGATGAGTTATCAGATCCTTCACGTTCAGTTCTCCAAACGTCATCATTTCCAAGGCCTCTTTCGTTTCCAAGTGAGAAGTCGAATAGGATGGAATTATTTTGAGTTCATTGAAGAACAATTCCTTAGGGCTTACTTGCAAGTATTTGCCAGGGGTAGTGGGCGCAAAAACGCAGAGTTTACCGCCTTTACGGCAAATGCTCATGGCCGTTGTATAGGCTTGCAGGCTTGGCGCAGTCACAATGGCCACGTCAACACCTCTGTCCTCAGTCTCAGCGTTGACGATTCTTACAAAATCTTCATCTTCAGGGTTGACTGCCACGTCTGCACCGAATCTTCTGGCGGCATCCAACCTGTATTCAAACAGGTCGCTGACAAACGTTTTTGAAGCTCCGAAAAGCTTCGATAAAGCCAGGTGGATAAGGCCTGTAGCTCCAGCGCCGATTACAGCTACTGTGTCGCCTGCCTGTAAGTCACACTTCTTTATGGCTCGTATGCAGCAGCCGATAGGCTCAATAAGCGTAGCCTCTTCGTAAGGCATAGCATCTGGAATTTTCAAGGTGTCCAGCTTAAGATTCGGTGCTGGAACCCTGAAGTATTCTGAAAACCCGCCAGGTTTGATGTTCGTCTCATGAAACTGTTCGCACAGAGTGTAGTCCCCACGTAGACAGTAATGGCATTTCAGACAGGCCACATGGTGGTGCACGAAAACCCTATCGCCAACTTCGAAACCCGCGACTTTGTCACCCTTCTTGGCAATAGTCCCTGCTGGTTCATGCCCAAGAACCAATGGAGCCTTGCTGCTGAGATACCAGTCCATCAGATCTGAACCGCACACTCCGCACGCCTTCATCTCCACTAGGGCTTCATCTTCGCCTATTTTCGGCACAGAAGTTTCCTCTATCCGCACGTCCTGTGGTCCATAGTACATTGCGGTCTTCATCGCGGCTCAATCGTTCTTCAGCCATCAAACACATAAGACTTTCCGAAATCGCAAAGAGGCAATGATCCCAAAAGGCTAGGCCAAGAATCAAGGTTCGGACTCTTGAAGCTTGTCGCGGATCTTCCGCAGAAACTCGGCCGCAGGAGCTCCATCCACGATTCTATGGTCATACGTTAGGCTCAGAGTCATCATGGGTCTGACTTCCACTTTCCCATCAATCACGACCGGCTTTTCCTTGATGGCTCCAACGGCAAGGATGGCTGCTTCAGGCGGATTTATGATAGGAATGAAAGAATCAACTTCGTACATTCCAAGGTTTGTGATCGTAAAAGTGCCGTTTGAAACTTCTTCCTTAGCCAGCTTCCCCTGTTTGGCCTTTGAAGTCAAATCCTCAACAGCCTTCTCCACTTCCTCAAAGGTCTTCTTTGCCGCATCTTGTATGACTGGGACAACCAGGCCATTCTCTGTTGCCACCGCCAAGCCTACGTTGATCGCCTCGAAGACTCTCACCTGATTTCCTTCCAAAGAGGAATTTATTCTTGGATGCTCAGCAAGCGCACTTGCGACAGCCTTCACAAGGATGGCAGAATAGGAAACTCGCAGACGCTCACGCAGGATCATGGCTTTGGAAGCATCGACCTCCATCATCACAGTGCTGTGCGGTGCTGTTCTAAAACTCTCAGAAAGACGCTCGGCAGAAGTCTTTCTGAACCCAACAAGGGGAAACGTTTCCTTTACCTTCAGCAGTGTTCCGCGACTTTCCTCGAGTAGCCGTTCAACATCCGCCTCAACGATCCGTCCCTCCGGTCCGCTACCCTCAACAAGGGACAAATCGATCCCGCGCTCTCTTGCAAGACGTTTAGCCGCAGGCGAAGCCAAAATGCCGGCCCTTTCTTCCTCAACTGTTTCAATCTTTTCGGCGCCCATTTCTACTTCTGAAAAGGGCTCATCAGACCCTGTAATGACAGCCAGAACCTGATCTACCTGAGCTTCAGAACCAGCTTCTACCAAAATCTTTCGGAGTATCCCAGAGGCAGGGGCTTCAACGTCGTACGTAGCCTTTTCTGAAATGACTTCCACTAGCGGCTCGTTCTTTTCTACGGTTTCACCTTCTTTCTTGTACCATTTGCCGACTGAGCCTTCCTTCATCGTCAGGCTGAGCCTAGGCATGACCACCTTTGTGACCATTTTACATGACTTCCTTGACTGCTTTGATTACCGTCTTTTCGTTCGGAATCACGTACTGCTCCAAAGGGGGACTGAACGGAATAGGAGTGTCAGGTTCAGCCAAACGTTTTATCGGCGCATCTAAGTAGTCCAGAGCTTCTTCGGCAACGGAGGCAGCGATTTCAGCGCTCACTCCTGCGGTCTTGCAGTCTTCGCTCACGATGACTATTCTTCCAGTCTTCTTGACCGACCTCATTATCGTTTGCTTGTCCAAGGGAGTCAGAGTCCTCAGGTCAACGACCTCAGCGTTTATTCCTTCCTTTTCAAGAGACTTGGCAGCCTTAAGCGCTACGTGAACCATGTATAAAGTGGCCACTATCGTGGCGTCGGAGCCCTCTTTCTTAACGTCTGCCTTACCGAATGGAACGGTGTAGTCTTCCTCAGGAACCTCACCTTCGATGGGATACAATAGCTTGTGTTCACAGAAGAAGACTGGGTTATTACCGCGTATGGCCGTTTTCAAAAGCCCCTTCGCATCATACGGCGTTGATGGCACCGCAACGTACAAGCCGGGAACATGCATGAACCAAGCTTCCAGGCTTTGTGAATGGTGTGAAGCTATGTTCACGCCTGCCCCGAAAGGCGTTCTGATCACCAGTGCACATCTTGCTTGTCCCCCGAACATGTAACGTATCTTCGCTGCCTGGTTGGCAATCTGATCCATGGCTAGGGCAGTCAAGTCCCCGAACATTATTTCTGCGACGGGCCGCAAGCCGGTGATCGCGGCACCGACGGCTGTCCCGATTATGGCCGATTCGGATATAGGAGTATCCCTAACCCTTTCGTCGCCGAACTCTTCAGCCAAACCAGCAGTAACCTTGAAGGCTCCTCCCCAACATTTGCCAATGTCTTCTCCGAGCAGAAAAACCGAAGGATCCAAACGCATTTCCTCCCTCAACGCTTCCCGCAACGCATCACGGTACGACAAGCTTCTCATGTTGGTTCCTCCTTCAACCGTAGACATCCTCCAGAGCCTCTTCAGGCAGTGGAAACGGGCTTTCAAGGGCAAATCTGACTGCAACATCAATCTTGGCTACTGCCTCTTTCTCAACCGACTGAAGCTCAGCCTCGCTGAAGGAGTATTCACGAACAAGGCATTCCCTGAAGCCTCTGACAGGATCCCTTCGAAGCCATTCTTGAACCTCCTCTTTAGGCCTGTATTTCGCAGGATCAACTCGTGAATGCCCCTTATGCCTGTAAGTTTTGCATTCGATAAGCGTCGGCCCTTCCCCTCTCCTCGCTCTTTCAACAGCCTCATATGTGGCCTCGTAAACCGCTAAGACATCGTTGCCGTCCACATTCGCCCCTCGAATCCCGTACGCCAAGGCTCGATCAGCGATGTTCTCTATGTTCATAGCGCATGATTGTCGAGTTCCCATCGCATACAGGTTGTTCTCGCACACAAAAATGACTGGCAACTTCCACGTAGATGCCATGTTCAGGCTCTCATGAAACGTTCCCTGGTTTGAGGCACCCTCGCCGAAAAAACAGGCTACAACTTGATCCGTTTTCCTAAGCTTAGCCGAAAGCCCCGCGCCGACAGCTATTGGAAGCCCTGCACCCACAACCGCCGTTGCGCCCAGCATCCCTATGCTGAAGTCTGCTATGTGCATCGAGCCGCCTTTGCCTTTGCAATAGCCAGTTTTCTTACCCAGGATTTCAGCCATGGTTCGATTCAAGTCGGCGCCCTTTGCTATGCAATGCCCATGGCCCCTGTGCGTGCTCGTGATATAATCATCTTTTCTCAGCCTACTGCAAACGCCTACTGCGACCGCTTCCTCTCCAGCATAAAGGTGGATCGTGCCTGGAACAAGGTTTTGACCATAAAGTTCGAAGACTTTCTCTTCGAACAGACGGATTTCAACCATTCTTCTGAACATTTCAACAAGATTTTCTCTTGTCAAGTTCGAAACCAATCACTTTCACGACCATTGACAGATGATTCACGCTTTATAGATCTTAAGACTTTTATAATGTTTTTTCCACGTTGTGCCAATTCACGAAAAAGGTTTGTTGCCTCACTCCAGCAACAGTAGCGCGCTAGGAGATAATAGTGATCATAGGGCAAATATTCTTTCCAGAACAAAACTCTATGACAGAAAACCTGTAGCTCAAACGCTCAGAGGTAACTTTAATGAATAACCGTAAGCGCAGGCTACATGAGTTAAGTTGCAGAGCGTAGCAAAACGTTATAGAGCCACGGTCGTAGAGTATTGAACGGGTAAAACTGCCGCCTGCGAGCCATAATTGAGGTTTTGAGGGGGACGAATGCAAAAATCCTATTCAAAAATGCTTGGCATCGTCGGAAAGCCTAACACTGGCAAATCAACGTTTTTTTGTGCCTCAACTTTGGCGCCGGCTGAGATTGCAAACTACCCGTTCACGACGATAAAGCCGAACAGAGGAGTGGGATACGTCAGAAGCCCATGTGTTCACGGAGATTTCAACGTTAAAGACAATCCGGCAAACTCGCTATGCATGGACGGAGTGCGACTGATCCCCGCGGAGTTCATCGACTGCGCAGGACTCGTGCCAGGAGCCTGGGAAGGAAGAGGGTTGGGAAACCAGTTTCTGGATGAGATTCGCAAGGCAGACGCACTGGTTCATGTCGTGGACGCCTCTGGAGGAACGGACTGCGAAGGAAGACTCTGCAAGCCTGGGGAGCATGATCCGCTTGAAGACGTCAGATTCTTAGAACGCGAAATCACGATGTGGATGGCTAACATATTGAAAAAGGACTGGCCGAAGATCGCCAGGACAGTTGAAGCCGAATCAAAAGACCTCTTCTCGATGCTTGAGGAACGGTTGAGCGGATTGTCAATAAAGAGAAATCACATCATCGAAGCAACAAGGAGAATTGGGCTGAATACAGATAAGCTCACGAGTTGGAGTGAAGACGATTTCTTGAAATTCGTGGACACATTGAGGCAGATAGCTAAGCCGATGATAATAGCAGCGAACAAGATGGACATGCCGTGTGCCGAGGAAAACTTTGAAAAACTAAAGAAATCAGACTACATTGTCATTCCATGCTGTGCAGAGGCCGAACTCGTTCTCAGAAGGGCAGCAGAAAAGCAGTTGATCGACTATCGGCCTGGAGACTGCAACTTCAAAATCCTGAAACCGGAAAAACTCAGCGAAAGTCAACTGAAGGCACTGGAAACTGTCAGAGAGAAGATCCTTCTCAAGTTTGGATCCACCGGAGTTCAAGAAGCCGTAAACACCGCTTTCTGCAAGCTATTGAACATGATTACGACGTATCCAGTAGAGGACTTGGAGCACCTGGCAGACCACAACGGAAGAGTGCTTCCAGACGTGTATCTTGTGCCTTATGGAACGACCGCGCGTCAACTTGCCTACATTATTCATACAGAACTCGGCGAAGGTTTCATCTATGCTGTTGAGGCGAGAGAAAAAAAGAGAGTCGGAGAAGACTACGTACTCAAGGACAGGGACGTTTTGTCGATAGTTAGTGCCAGGAAGAGAGCTTAGTCCTTTGACTTCTCAGGCGCCGAAGCGTCTCTTGCGGTTCTGAAAAGTCCTTACGGCCCGCAGTAGGTCTATGATGCGGAAATCGGGCCAGTAGACATCGAGAAAGCAGAGTTCACTGTAGGCAGATTGCCACAAGAGGAATCCGCTCAATCTCTCCTCGCCTGAGGTCCTGATGATCAGATCAGCGTCCTGTTTCGGCAGATGTGCCGTGTAGAGGCGCTGCTCGAACGTTGCTTCATCAACTTCTTCTGGGCTGAGTCTTCCAGCATGGACATCCTCAGCGATTTTTCTCGCAGCGTCCACGATTTCCGCTCTGCCCCCGTAGGCGAAAGCAAAATTGAGGAAGTGGCCATCATAATCTTGAGTCGCCTTTTCAACGTTATGTATGATCTGCTGCAAATCCTCGGGCAACAGGTTGATTCGACCGATGACTTTGACTCGGATCCTATGTTTGATTACGCGCTCATCTGTCAATATCTTCCGCAGGTTCTCAGAAGCGATGCGCATTATTTCTGCAACCTCTTCTCTTGAACGCCCAAAGTTCTCAGTGGAAAAAGCGTAAAGAGTTATCGATTTGACTTTAAGCTTTATGCACCAATCGATTAGTTGCTCAATTTTTTCAGCGCCTTTCTCATGTCCTGACCATGAGTTGAGAGCATTATCAAACGCCCATCTTCGATTTCCATCCAGAATTATGGCTATGTGTTCGGGTTTGGCGCCGTTCTCAACCTGTCGCCACAACCACTTTTCATAAACTTTGTACGCGCCGATGTCCGAAAGGATAGTTTTGAACATCATCTGACCCTCGCATCCTGCAATGAGTGGGCACAGTTGCAGTTTTCTCCACGTTCATCAGGTAGACTTGCCACAGTCTCAATTAAAACTTCCTTCAACTTTGGAAGAATCTGTTTGGACACCGTTGAAACCTCAGAAGCTGTTAGTCGCTGCTGCATGCCCGCCGCCATGTTTGAAACATAGCATATGCTCGCATAACACATCTGAAGTTCGCGTGCAAGCACAACCTCTGGAACGCCAGTCATCCCTACGATGTCACACCTCAGCCGCCTAAAAAGCTCAACCTCAGCTGGAGTCTCAAAGCGTGGTCCTTCAGTGCAGACGAGAACAGCTTTCTCCCATACGCGCAAATCGTGCTTCTTCGCGTTTTCGACTAGCAGTTTCCTCATCTCTGGGCAGTACGCTTCTGAAAGGTCAATATGTGTCACGGGCGAGTTGTCATAGAACGTAGTAGGGCGAAGCTTCGTAAAGTCGACAAAATCGTTGGGAACAACTATGTCGCCAGGTTTGAGATCACGGTTTATGGCCCCTACAGCGTTAGTGGCCAAGATTCTCTTCACGCCAGTGTTATGCAACGCGTACACATTTGCCCTGTAGTTCACTTTATGCGGTGGGATTGAATGGTCTTCTCCGTGTCTGAGAAGAAGAATCACCCTCTTGTTTTCCATGGTTTCGGCGAAAACGGGGGAAGCTTCACCGTAGGGTGTTCTCAGACGCACCCTTCTTGCATTCTGAGATATGTCTCCGAAGCCTGTGCCTCCGATTATCGCGACACTAGCCTTCTCCAAACTCTTCAGCCTGCTCTTTCGTCGCGCGGAAGAAGCTCCTTGAAGACCTATGAACTACGAATATGACCAGGACCGAGGCGACCCCGATTAGTATGCCTACGACAACGGTGAAAATGAGCTTGTCGTAACTGCTTTCTGGTCTATTCAACAAGACAGAGGCCTCGTTTAATATCTGGCTTGACCATCCGACAGTAACGATCAGCGCCGCGTTCCGCAGTAGTCTTGTGTCGTGTTCCAAATACCAACGTATGGCTCTTCCTATCAAGGCAACGCAAATGCCCACCGTTATCAGTATCGTTGCGTCTTCGATGAAATGGCCAGCGAGTTTTGGAAGAATGTTTATCCAGCCAGCTAGGTTAGGCGGCGGCGCGATTGTTTTTGCAAAAGTCGCAGCATTTGCCCAGCCTAAGTAGACGCCTAGCACTACGCATAAGGTGCCGCCCAGTATGGAGAAGTTGGAGATTTGAACCCTGAGGGGTGGAGGGGAGTATTCCTTTATCCACGTGTAGAAATTCTTGGCCGCTCTGTCAGCCCCAAAGCCCTTCACTACCAGGATGGCGCTCAGGACGAAAACGAATACTATCCAAAATATCGAGAGAAGGTTGAACAGCCAAAGGACACCTGCGATTAATACAAGTATGCCCGGGACGCCTAGGATGAAACGCGAGTAGCGTGGGTTATCCATGATCGTTCTCAAGTATCTAGAGAATAGCGCGGCCGTTTCCTCGATTGATTCACTGTGCTTAACGACTATTCTGCTTATCGATGAGACTTGCACCCGGGACTGCACGAGTGGAAGGACGGCTTCGTCTGAGTATCCGTCAACGACTAGGACGACCTCTTTCGCGGGAAAAGAGTGGAGCACTTCGCCGAGCTCCGCAACCACTTTCCTGTCTGCTCCGACCCCTCCTAGTTCAGACCCGGATATTGTCGCTATTTCAAAGGCTTCTTTAGGATTGTTTTCCTCTTTCAGATGATCGTATATTCGAACTGCCTCGAACATCGCGTTGGCATCTGGCTCTTCGGGATCGCTGAGGGCCAGCTTCACGGCTGCGTCAATGTTCTGTTCTCTTCCGATAACAGGAGTCTTAACCTCAGCCTTTGCTCCGATATCACCGTCCCTGTCTACACACAGAACAATGATTCGTTTCTGTTCGCCTTCTGCCAACTCTTCCTTTGCCATGCTATTCTCTAATCTCGTATAATCAGAACATGCTTCACTTTAATCTTTCGCGATTGAAAGAATTTTTCTGCGCAATTTCCTCTAGTCTGGTCCTTGGCCAACCAGAGAGTTGCCACGCTAAATATGGTTAGCTCTTCAAAATTGGACGTAAGCCTTAGAACCTCGTTGGGTTTGCACTATTCACTCCCTTCGCTTCTGCGTTGCATCATCCTTCGCATCATTCCACCCATTTGAGGCATGTTCTTCATGCTCTCTTTTATTATGTCCATCAAAGCCTCGTTTAGCTCTAACTCTATGGTGATTTTCGCGTGACCCTTCTTCTCTTCAACCATCATATCACCTCCCTATCCTTCTCAGTATCCGAATCAACGTGTCCTCCAGCATGGAACTTGCCTGCCGCGGCATCAGGTCCAGATCGACATCGATTCTATAGTGAAACTTGCCGATCCTTTGGGTTCTGATTCTGTAACTGTCAATGAACCCCTTTCTCTTCCACTCTTTCAATCTTCTTCGTAACCAAAAAGAAATGAAGCGAGGCGATATTGGTTCGAAAAATAGGACAAGTCTCGCAAAAACAGAAGAAAAATCTGTGGACAACCTAATTCATTCCGATACTTTACGTTGATACCGACTGTTATATAGTCCTATCTGTTTCACCCATTGTCGTGCTCTCTATTCACGTTTCTTTATGATGTGAAAGCCTCGTTTGTCTAGCTGTCTCAAAAGTTCCTTCGGGTCTGGGTACCATTGTCCCCATTTCCTGCATATGTGCTCAGTCCAACTGTAGTCGTCGTAGGTAAATGTTTCTTTTCTACTTCCCTCCAACGGTATTTTCGCTCTTGCCTTGCGGTAGTAGTCTTGTGCCAGGTAGCCCTGATCCATTTGGTTCATGGCTATTGAAATAGCCTTGTCATCAAGTTTTGGATATTTGTCTTCGAACAAAGTGAATTCAACTGGATATCTTGGCCGTGTCTGAGGATTTTCAGCCATGTATCCCATGGCCAACTGAACGAGGGGGAATACTCTTTGCGGAAGATCATATTGTTCTGCGATCTTGTCAGCTCTGAACATTGCCATTCCCAAGAAGCAGCTTCCTAGTCCAAGGCTTCTTGCCGCTATGACCATGTTTTCCGCCATGTAGGCCGAGTCTTGGATTCCGAAGAACAATAGGGTAAGGTCGTTTGTGACCAACTTCCAGTTTCGCTTCTCCATTATTCTCTCAAACTTGTAAGAGTCGACGCATATCGTGAACAACAGTGGCGCTTTGAACGGGTTGTGTTTTCTATCCCTTGAAAGCAGGATGCTGTAATATTGCGAAGCGAAAGGGGCCTGTTGCCCGGCTCTGACGATCATCTGCACAATTTCGTCTGTGGGTGCTTCTTCCGCGTATTTTCGGATGGACCTGTGTTCGAGCATGGTTTGGATAACCTGATTAGCCTTCATGGGTCTCTGTTCCTCTTGGTAGTAGATCCGAATTCTTCCGGATATATGGCTTTGGCTGAAGCCTAGGTCAATCCAAAGATTCTTCCACTCGAACTGAACGTCCGCCGCTCACGCATTTCCATCATCATACTTCAGGCTGGATGATAGCCGACTGCGTATGCGGCCACTCATTGGCTTGAGTCGCCTGCGTCCATTCCTTTCTCGGCGACCTGTTGGAATTCTTCCCATGTGAGTTTTTCTCGTCGCTTCAGTTTCTCTCTTGCACGTTTTTCAAGCTCGCTCAGAATCGCCCGCTCAGTCTGCATCTTTTCCACCTCTTCTCTCTGGCGAACTTCATTTTTGAGATGTCTCATTTTGTCCAAAATCGCTGCGATCTCTTCTTGAATTGGCATTATTTTTTCTTTTGTCTGTACGAAGGTTTGGTGCAGGCTGTCGGCTTCTGCCTTGACCTTTTTCGATTCTTCTATCTTCGATAGCATTTTTTCATGGCGTTCCTGGCTTTTCTGGGCCGTTTTTGTCAACTCCTCATGATAGGACTGACCTTCGGCTCTTAGGGTTTTGATCTCAGCCTGCGTAGCCAAGGTTTTTTGTTTCAGCCGCTGCAATTTTCTGTAGATGTTTAGTTGGGCCTCAATCTGCCTGGACTTTTCGACATGTTCCTTCTCTTCCTGAAGGCTCATAGGAGTCGTTTGGATCTTCCATTCGATGCTGTCGAACTGTTCTTGCAGGGACTGAAGCGACCTTGCGGGCTTCTTCTCTGTCGCACCTCTTAATTCTTCGCGCAGAGTCCTCAGCTCCTGGATTTTCTGTTGCACTTTTGTCTTCGCCTCATTCCGTTTTAGCTTCAGCCTTTTAGCTTCTTCGTTGGCTTCATCTCTTTCACGTTTGAGTCCGTATATCTCGTCTCGAAGCTTCTTGAACTGCTCATTTCGCTTGTCTCGCTTCTCTGCCCACTCACCTGCCTCAGCCTCAAGCTTGTCTCTCTGCCCTTTCAAAGATGAAATCTGCTCGTTCAATTCTTCGATCTGTTCTCGTTCTGACAAGCCTATTCTTCCTCTTTTCTCATGATCAATTGTGAATACAGTCGGCTTCATCCTGAAGGCGTCGTTCCTAGGGGTTTCTTTTCAAGTGTTTAAGGTCGTTTAGCAAGACGTTCTACGACTATTCTAGAATCATTCGTGCGTCGACTGTTTTTGCCCCTTTTTCATAGACCACTATCGGGTTCAGGTCAAGCTCTCTTATTTCTGGATGCTCCGTGACCAATCTTGATGTGGCCAAGAGAATTTCTACGATTGCGTTTATGTCTGCTGGTGGCGAGCCCCTGTAGCCCTTAAGCAGAGGATATGCCCTTACTCCTTCGATCATCTCATAGGCTTCTCCCTCGGATATTGGCGCGATCCTGAAAGCCACGTCTTTTAGGACTTCTACGAACACTCCGCCTAGTCCAAACATCAATGCTGGGCCAAACTGAGGGTCTTTAGTTGAGCCCACGATGACCTCAGTTGAAGCTGGAGCCATTTCCTCTACGAGTATCCCGACTATACGAGCTTTGGCATTATGCTTTTTCACGTTACTCAAAATCTGCTTGTAAGCATTGCGAGCTTCTTTGGCTTCTCGTAGGTTGAGCATAACGCCTCCGATGTCCGATTTGTGTATTATGTCTGGTGAAACTATTTTCAGGACCACGGGGTACCCGATCGCATCTGAAAACTGGGCTGCTTCGTCTTCGTTCTTGGCCAGCTCAAACCGCGTTACTGGAATGCCGTACTCTTTGCAGATGATTTTGGCTTCGGTCTCCAACAGAGACTTCCGCTTGTCCTTGATGGCCTGCGAAATTATTCCGGAGGCTAACTTCATTAATCCTGACCTTCTGACGAAACGTTAGTTTGATGTGAACATTATTTAAGCGCTCTTCCTCGCAACAGCAGGATGAAATGCTTGAAATGGTTATCAGGGCATCGAGAAAACAATGGCAATGCCAGCACCAAGTTCCGTTGTCAAAGCTGACGTTTCTGACCGCAGTCGTAGGGCAGAGTAAAACCAGCATTGGAGCAGAGATTGCGAGTCTTTCCACTTGCGAACATGCAGGTCGGCAGATTAAGGTTTTCAGTGCGCGCGGGTATTCTTGCCGTTTTCAGAGTCACATCATAGCCACTTGGGCGTAGACTTTGGCATCGTTGACAATGTTGTTTATTTTTGCGTATTCGTTCGGTTGATGAGCCACTTCGTCTATGGTGCTCCAGACCACGGCCGGAAGGCCTATTCTCCTGAAGTAGGCTGCGCATGTTCCTCCGCCAATTCCTCCAACTTTGGGTTCGATTTTCCTCACGCTTCTGATTGCTTCCCTCAGCATCTTGACTATTGGGGCATGCGCATCTGTGGGCTGGGGAGCCACGGTCTTCTGCACGGGCTCAAATTCTATGCTGGCTCTTGTCTTGTCTTTGAATTCCTCTGCCAGCCTGTTCACGTCATTGACGATGTTTTCAACGTTGTAGCGGGGCAGTATTCTGCAGTCAAAATAGATTACGTCTTCCCCTGGAACTATGTTGATGGCATCAACGTTCGCGTCCTTCTTCGTGGGTTCGATCGTGGTCTCAGGTGGGTCAAAATACTCGTCCCTGTCTGAATACTTCTCATGCAGCAATTTGTCCAGTTCGAGAGCAAACTGCATCCCGACGCGATGCGCGTTCAACCCGGTGCTTGGTCTGCTGGCATGCGCCTGTTTGCCGATCGTGCGAAGCCTGAACCACAGTGCGCTTTTTTCGGCTATCTCTATGAAGCTGCCGTCTTCATTTCCGCTGTCCGGCACGATTATCAAATCTTTCGGCTTAAAAAGTCCTTGTTTTATCAGATGTTGAATTCCGTATTTGCTTCCCTGCTCTTCGTCCGCGACGAAAGCTAAGGCTACTGTTCTCTTAGGTTCTGTGCCCGTGTCTTTCAGTGCCTTGACTGCGAAGATGGAGGCAATCATCGACTGCATGTTGTCCTCGCTGCCGCGACCGTAGATTCGCCCGTTCTTGATGGTCGGCTCGAACGGTTTCGTCAGAGTCCACAGAGATTTTTCTCCCGGCGGAACGATGTCAAGATGGGTCACTATCCAGAGTTTCTCATTGCTCTTTCCGTTAAAATAGGCAACGATGTTTGGTCTCTTTCCAGATGGAACTCTCTTGTCTGCCGCGTCGTAGCGCTCAATCTTGTCAAGACCAAGGGTCTTCAAAGTCTCATCAAGCTTTTCAGCCTTCTTGAGTTCTCCTTCCCCGCCGTTCTCAGGGGCTATGGCGGGGATACGGATCAGGTCCATGAGAGTCTGCACCATCGTTTCCCTTTGCTTATCAATCTCCGAAATGAGTTCTCGGCTTGCCATGGGGCATCACGCTGTGACTAGCTAAGTTGTTGTTCATAGTCTTTAATGGTTTTCGCTTGAAAAAAAAGCCAAGCGCCTGATGCTGCTACGTTCCCTGGCTTGCTATTGGGCCAGTTCTTGCAGGGTTTTCAGGCGTTTGATGATGTTGGGGTGAGTGGAGAATATCTCCATTATTCTATCCGTGGTTGTGAGTTTCTTTGACAGGATTTCCTGGACTAGCTGTAGGTCTCCTCCCGAATGCGCCATCGTTGAAATTGCGGCAGAGTCGATTTCAGCTCGGTCAGGGTCGGCGATGAATAGGGCCTTGAAGGAACTCGTGTTCCGTTTTCCCCTTCTGAATCTTCCCATGTTCTTGGTCGCTTGGACTATCTTTGCAAGTCCAGTGGACAGTTTCTGCGCTCCACCGTCAACTATGCTGGCGCTATGTCTGTCTGCGTAGTACTCTCGTAGGCGGCTCAGATACAGCGTGAAAACCGTTAGAACGTAAGAGAAGGCCATGAAAGCGATGCCTATTACCGCTCCGCTGCCTTGATTCTTCTGCTTGCCCCCGAATGCGCCTGAGAGCATAAGCGAATAGCCTATGTAGGTGAACAAGGCGGGCAAGAGCGAGACGAACATCATCGCTTGAACGTCTCTGTGTTTCAAATGTCCCAGTTCATGTCCAAGAACGGCCTCAACCTCGCCTGGATTAAGCGTTTTCAATATTCCGTCTGTGACGGCAACCCGGTTTCCGGCGATGGGCGATCCGTAAGCGAACGCGTTCGGAATCGGAATCTGCGCGAGCATCAGCCTCGGCGTCTTTATCCCGCTCTTTCTGCTGAGGTCCTCGACTACTTGATGAAGCTGCGGATTCTCTTGCTGCGACAATTCTCTCGTGTGATAAAGAGCATCGATTAGGTACGGCGATAACAGCCACTGGCCGATGTTGAAGGCAACGACCAGGATGCCTAGCGTTATCAGATCCAAAGTGCTGAACAGAAACAGAACTACTGCGAACACTAATGTTGACAGCCCGATTATTATGGCTAACGTTGCAACCATGGAAATGCGAAGTTTCCATACGTTCATTACTTGCACCAAACAGCATGACGAAATAGACCGTCGCTTATATTTTTTTCTTAGCTTTTGTGATTTTTTTCTCGCTGTTTTTCCCACATGCGATTTCCGGATATTTTACCGAGGCATCGGTGTTTGATTATTCTTTGAGAATCATCCTCAGGGGGAAGAGCAGGACGTTTTGGGCTATTAGGTTTGCAATCAGAGGAATCAGGATAGTCGGTCCGACAGCTCCAAACATGGTTGCGCCTAGGATAAGTGAAAGTGCGGCGTTTTTCACGCTGGCTGCGATTCCGATTGTTATTGCCGGTTTTTGGCCGTATTTTCTGCCGAACAGGTAAGCCGTGGAGAAAGCAATTCCCAGCGTGATGAGCATGAACACGTTGAGCCATGCGAACTCTGCTGCGTCTTTCTCGGCTGTTGCGACTCCGGGGGCTATTGAACCCCAGATGAGCAGCATCATTATGAGGGAATTCACCCGTGAAGTGTGCTGTCTCAGGTGGCTGAGGCTCTTCTTGACGATTGCCTTCAGCATAAACGATGCTACCAGAGGGATCAGAATCATCTCTGACAGGTAGAGCATCATCCATCCGACGTTGATGCTGACCGTCGTCCCCAAGGCCAGGAGCAGCGTAAACGGCATGGTGACTATGGCCAGCAAGCTCGTAACCGTGCTTATGACTAGGGCCGCTGGGACGTCTCCGTTGAAGACTGTGGACCAGAAGCCTGTCGCTATCGCGGCTGGCCCAGCGAAGGCCAAGACAATGCCGGCATATGCGGTTGAGGAAAAGAATGGTTTCGCCAGTATTGATAGTAATGGTGTGACGATGAAGACCATCGACAGGGTCAATGCGATGACGGGATAGTTCTTCAGAGATCCGACGATTTCCTTGGGTTCTATGGTCAGCGAGACGAAGAACATGAGGAGCATGAGTAAGTATGGCAGGTAAGGCTTCCACAGCAGGCCAACGTTAGGCAGCAGGAAGCTTAGCATTATGCCTAGCAGTATGATCAGCAGCGTCGAGTATTTGCTTATGAGTGTGCTCATGCGGGCAGACTTCCTGTTCAGCCTGTCTGCTTATGCCATACTTACACCGGAGGCTTCGATATATTCTTGTCATGCGTCGAGACTCGATCTTCACGTGTGCGACCGCCTTGCACTGATTTCGCAGGCGGACCTGCGGTTTAGGGCTGAAAACACGCCTAAAACGCACCTCCCCCCTCCCCGGTCGATTTTTGAGTTTTCGGCATGAAGTGTCGTGTGTGCTGATGGCGGGACTGGACCTGCCCAACTGTTGGGTTGAAAACACGCGAACAGTTGATACCCCCCCTCCTAGGTCGGTTTTTCGGGGTTTGAGCATGAGTTTTCCCGTGTGATTGAATGGAGATTGTATGGTTATTTCGTTCGCTCGGTCTCGGCTGCTACGCATTTGATGTTGACGGCGTCTGCGAGCCTCTTCAGGTCGGCGATGCTCATCCATTCGGTCTTGAGGTACGTGCAGATCTGCTCGTCGGTGAGTCCTAGACGTTTGGCTTCGTCGACTGCGTGTCGGTAGGCTTCGATTTCCGTGGGTCTGTTGCTGTAGCTGTAGTTTGTGTCGAATAGTTCTTTTCCTTCTTTGAACTGTTTCACGTGGACCAACTCGTGGATCAGGTCTAGGTACACGTCGGTCTTGTCTCCGTTGTTCAAGTAGTATGCGCTGATGGTGATGTGGCCGTCGACGTTGCTCACCCACATGTAGCTTCTGAACCAGGTGAATTCGACCTTCAAGTTAGCGAGCACTTCTTCGGTTTTTTCGCCGAATATTTTTCTGACGGCCTCAACTTTGTCGAAGCCCTTGAAATAATCGTTGAACGCGTACATGTGTCCTCCAGTGCGAAGCAGCCTGTCTATGCGCAACTTCCTAATTGCACGCTGCAGCCTGAGGATCAGCAACTCCCGCACGTCCATCGCACTCGACCACCTTAAGAGTCAATTGTTTGGTTGACTGAAAAACGAAACGACTAGTAAAGCTTGTCCCCCCAGTCGGCGTCAGGATGCGCACGTTGAGGGAAAAAGCCTTTTGGCTCCGTCTGACTAAGACTATCGCGTGATAGCCTTGGATACTCTTGAAGAGTTTAGGCGATACCGTGAGCGAATGAACGAGCGCATCCTTGAGAGCGGAAACCTTGGGATCAAAAGATTTTTCGCTCTTGACAGCCGGGCCTACGAGAAGGGAGCTTTGGACGCGAAGACCAAAGAGCTACTGGGCCTTGTGGCCTCCACCGTCCTACGCTGCAACGACTGCATCACTTATCACGTCCTCCGATGCATACAGGAAGGCGTCAGCCAGGCTGAATTTTTCGAGGCGTTGAACGTTGCACTCATCGTCGGCGGGTCCATCACTATCCCGCATATACGCCGTGCGGTAGAAGTGTTCGAGGAATGCAAGCAAAAACAAGCGAAAGGGCAGAGCATCGAGCTGTAGACTGAAGCTTCCATGTTCGAGACCTGTGAGAGAAGCCATAGAAGCTGATGTCAGATGATGGACATTGATGTGGTGAAGATTGATGAGCGGTCCTAGAAAACCAAATCGTTTGATAAACGAGAAGAGCCCGTATCTGCTGCAGCATGCGTACAACCCTGTGGACTGGTATCCGTGGGGTGAAGAAGCCTTTGAGAAGGCAGGGAAAGAGGACAAGCCCGTTTTCCTGTCCATAGGCTACTCTACGTGCCACTGGTGCCACGTGATGAAGAGGGAGTCTTTTGAAGATGACCAAGTGGCGAGTCTGATGAACGAAAGATTCGTCTCCGTAAAAGTCGACCGTGAGGAGAGACCCGACATCGACGGCACCTACATGAGCGTTTGCCAAATGCTCACAGGAAGCGGAGGCTGGCCTCTTACCATCATGATGACGCCTGAAAAGAGGCCGTTCTTCGCGGGCACATACTTCCCAAGAGAAAGCATGTTCGGAAGAATAGGCCTGATCGACCTTCTCCAGAAAGTATCCGACGCATGGCAAAATGATAGACAGAAACTGCTCAACGATGCTCTGAAGAATACTAGGAACCTAGCAGACCTCAACAAGATAAAAGCAAACGGACAGGACCTGACTGAAGAGATTCTGGACGAAGCCTTCATCGGGTTAGAAGACAGTTTCGACCTGGTCAACGGTGGATTCGGCAACCGCCCAAAGTTTCCGACTCCGCATAATCTTCTTTTCTTGCTCAGGTACTGGAAACGGAGAAAAAACCAGAAGGCTCTCAGAATGGTCGAGAAAACACTGCAAAAGATGAGGCTCGGAGGAATCTTCGACCAAGTGGGCCTCGGGTTTCACAGGTATTCAACCGATTCCTCATGGCTTGTTCCCCATTTTGAGAAGATGCTGCACGATCAAGCCCTTATTTCATTGGTCTACACGGAAGCCTATCAGGCAACGGGCAAAAAAGAATACCGTAGAACAGTAGAGGAAATCTTCGAATACACTCTTGCAAGTCTGTCGCATCCTGGAGGAGGGTTCTATTCAGCCGAAGATGCCGAAAGCGAAGATCAAGAAGGCAAATTCTACTTATGGACCCAGGCAGAGGTTAGAGAAAAACTCCGCGACGCTTCTTTTCTAGTCGAAAGGGTGTTCAACATCCATACTGAAGGAAACTACTTGGACGAGCTGCTTCAGGAGAGAACGGGGAAAAATATTCTGCATCTGAAGAAACCCATGAGAGAATTGGCATCTGAGCTCGGCATGAACCTTCAAGATCTCGAAGACAAACTGGAGGAGGCAAGAAAAGCTCTTCTTGAGACGAGAAAGATGAGAGTTCCTCCAGCGAAAGATGACCAGATTCTTACAGATTGGAACGGGCTAATGATCGCTACGCTGGCAACCGCCGCTCAAGCCTTCAATGAACCTAGATACCGAGAGGCTGCCACGAGAGCTGCAGAGTTCATACTTGAGAATTTGCAGACGCCTGAGGGAAGACTGTTACACAGGTTTAGGGATGGAGAAGCAGGCGTGCCCGGCAACGTGGATGACTATGCCTTTTTCATTTGGGGGTTGATAGAGCTTTATGAAGCGACTTTTGAAGTACGATTCCTGAGCGAGGCCATAAGGCTTCAGAAAATGGCGAATGAACATTTTTGGGACGTAGACAATGGCGGGTTCTTCTTCACGGGTGATGACAGCGAAGAAATTCTGACAAGATACAAGGAAGTTCGGGATGGTGCTTTGCCTTCAGGCAACTCCGTGGGGCTTCTGAATCTGCTTAGACTCGCACGAATGACGGGGAACGAAGATTACGTGCAGAAGGCTGAGAGACTAGTCAAAGCATTTTCATCGCAGGTGATGCAGTCGCCCTTCTACGATACTATGTTTCTGGCGTCTCTTGATTTTCTTTTCGGGCCTTCATACGAGATAGTCCTTATCGGTGACATAGACTCTAAGAAAATGATTGCCATGCTGGACTCCGTATGGACGAAATATCTTCCCAACAAGATTGTCCTGTTCAAGACGGCTGGAGACTCAAAGCTGGAGAAGCTGGCAGGTTTCACGAGAAATATGAAGGCCATTGAGGGCAAGACAACAGCGTACATTTGCAAAGACTTTGCCTGCAAAGCCCCGACAACTGACCCGCATGAAGTCGAGAAGACCCTCACAGTGAACTAGCACGTGCCGCCGCAGCAAGCACTGGGATTTTTTCTTAGAAAGGAAGTACTCCTCAATCACGATTCATGCTGTGAAGGGCAAGAGGCACGAGGTGAAGGCGCGCGAAAACGATTGAAAAAGCTGGGAAATCGTCGCGGACCTGTAGAATGGGCAAGTGATCTGTCAGCTACGGGCTTGGCTTTGGTCTTTTTCTTGTCAAGTATACGAGGACGCCGATGCTCATCAGTAGAAAGCCGATGCCGAAGAAGAGCCAAGCGTATCCTTGGAACATGAGTAGGCCGGCCCCGCCTTGTATTAGAGCTGTCAGAGCGTTTTCGATAGTGGACCATTGTTGTGTGTCGTTGGAGTAGGCTTCTTGTATGTAGTTCAGCGAGTCTCCGTAATACTTTTTGGCGCCGCTGAAATCTCCTTGCATGTAATCATTGTCTGCCAGTGTCTTCGCGACGTTCGACTGCACTATCAGTTCCCTTGCTTGCGCCGTGAGGATGGGAAAACCACTGATGGTCGTGGTGGACGGGTATGCTTCAATCTGCTTTTTGGAGTTGTAGGCATCAGCCTGATCGGAAGAAAACACCGCGAAACCGTCACCGCTCTGCGTCCAGGTTGGCTGTAGTATTTGCACGTTTCCACTTGTGCTGTTCACTTGCTCCACGTAGATGGTGTAACCGTGTGTAACGAAGTTGTTTGCCAGTAGGACCGATGGAACTGTGAAGGTTACGCTGAAGACGTGTGATTGGCCATACGGTATGACAAACGGGTTGGTGATATTGCATTCTACTGAAGTGTAGTTTTGGCCCCAGTCAAAGCCTACTTTTACGGCGGAGACATTTATTTGATCAGCGAAGTGGCGGTCGTTGTATACGTTCACCACCAAGTTTGCAGTCGTATTTTCCTCATAGGCCGTTATCAGCACGCCGTAGAAATTATCTGGACTATTTCGAGCTATCGCGCCAATCCAGTTGTAACTTGCTATCGAAGCATGTGCCATGGGCATATTAGTTGCCGATACGAGAATCACTGCGCATAGGATTACACAAACTATAGCGATTGTTTTCAATTTTCTCACAAACTCTTTGACTAAATGACATTGCACTAGTTGGCAGTTACAGTTCTTATAGCTTTCGAAAGAACCCCGATTGCCTCACACAATACAATGGCTTTTGATGAAGACCCAGCCTGCTTGGCCACATCAGAATACAGAATACGCTGGTCTAAGTTCAGCTGATCAAATTCAAAGACGAGTGCACCTCAAGAGTTGCTAAGGACGCAAAAGAGGCAATCCTACTAGAAAGGCAGGCTTTGAATACGACACCGAAGCATCATACGTTTTTCCCAAAACCCACCTAACACCTAAGAAATGATTTGTAACAGGGGAAAGAATTGAAAAGTGGGCCGGGAGAGATTTGAACTCTCGACCTTCCGGTTATCAGCCGAACGCTCAAGCCAAGCTGAGCTACCGGCCCATGGGTGATGTTAACTAGTATAAGTTGTTGAACCATTTTTAAGGGTTTTCGGAACGCTTTTAATCATTCTGTGACTATTGCTGTTGGTGGGCCCGTAGCCCAGCCAGGATTAAGGCGTCGGCCTTCGGAGCCGGAGAACGGGGGTTCAAATCCCTCCGGGCCCGCCACACTTTAGCGCGCGCTTTACCCTCACACTCACTCCGTGTGCGTGTGTGGTGTGTATAGGTATAGGTAGGTAGGTGTAGGAGGAGTGGTAGGTGCAGTGGCAGAAGTGCAGATAGGCAGAGGTTGTGGTGTGGGCGGTGGTAGTGGTTGGTTGGTGGTTGGATAAAACTTCACCCTTTCTCTCTCACACTAACTCTCTCTAACTCTCTCACTCACTCTCTCTAAAAAAACACAAAAATAAAAAAAACACACACGCACACACACGCAAACAGACACAAACACACACAAACTCGATTAGCAGAAACAGAGTCCCCTTCACTATCCGAGATTCATAACATTTTTACATCATCTTCTCTAGTTATCCAACAGGGAATTTGAAGATGGTTAATTGTCCAGAATGTGGGAAACCGTTGAAAAAGAGCACGCGCAAGGCCAAGTACTTGTGCGAAAACAGCGCTTGTTCCGTTATATTTGTTCGTCATCCTGACATGCAATCTATAATGGAGATAACATACAAGGCCAGCGCGCGCTCTAAGGCTTCCTGACGAAACGACCCGTCTTAAGGTCTCTGTATCGGTCTTGACAGCTACCTCTTACAGTGACAACTTCATGTCTCCACGACACAGCTACTCTTTCAGAAACATGGGCAACCCCTCTCCCGCGATTAGCCAAAGGTCTCTTTTCAACAACAACTGGAATTCCCCGTTTCCGCGCTTCAACAGCCAAAGCGTTCAACTGCCTATTTGTGCCGTGCCATTTTTGACCATTTTAGGAACACGCATGCGCGCTCACCTATGTTGAGGTAATCTGGTCCGATTCGCTTCAGAACTTCTATAGAGATATGACAATGATTCAGGCTTCTGATGCAAATCTAAAGCTCGTAGTGGCAAGTTCTAGGATTTTGGGCAATGAGAAATGCCAACGAGAATTTGAAAAAGTGGCCATCTCGCAAAGAAAACTCGGTCTTGCAATGCATGGCGATCTGATAGACGGCAATAGAATAGTCGACGATCAGAATTTTCTTGAAACAGATTTCAAGAATACGGTCATCAAGCGCGCGCTCTAATCCCTCCGGGCCCGCTCCAAGCTTCCTGGAAGAAGCTATTTACCTAGCTAAGGAAAGTCAGTTCTGTGTGGCGCGCCTAGAATTCAATGGGCAGCAACCCTGGTTTTGAGTTGGAAGACCACCTAAAGCACACTTGCGCATTCTTGTCATTCATTCAGTGGCCTGTTCATATAGATGGGAGGCTCAATTGAGTGACCACTTCAAAGCGTTGAATCTAATTGGCATCTTTGGTCCATCTATTAAGTTGTCATGCTAAGCATATGGTCATGAAAGATGTTTAGGGAAAATGGCAAGCCAAAGGTTAAATAGAAAAATGATCACGTTCTGATTAGGTGAAGAGAGAACGGCGGAGAACGGTCTTTTTCCTTTCCTTTCTCCTTTCTCCCAATACCGTTCTCTCCGCCCTTTCTCCTTTCTCCCAAAGTAAACATTTGCGAGGGCAACTTATACAAAGTATTGTGGCAATATCCTATAGAATAACATTTTGCTCATATCCATGCCAAAATGAAAATCCGACCCGTTTTGAATTCATGTCTGAAATGATGAAAAGGCAAGAATGAGTTCAGCGAGGCAGAACAGGTTCAAATGCGATAATGGACTGTGCGGCATCCGCATAAGTTTTTGTTCCATTCGGATTTGAAGTGTTTCGCCCGGAATATACCGCCTCAACGCTATTCTCGGCAGAATTAAATTCCTGCAGAAGCTGAGTGATAACGGCACGTATCTTCGAGCATTCAGCGCGCTGCTCCTCGTTCCCCTTTTGATGATTGTCGTTCAATGCCACTTTCCTCGTCGTCATCACTGTTAACTGACATAACTAAGACCACATTTCACTATTGCGATACGATGAATTAAATCTTCATAGCCATGTGCGACGACCATTTCTCTGGCAATATGTCGATTTGAGCGCGCGCGCTTCCTCAATTCGATAGTCTCCTTGCCTGTGTTCATCCATTCAAACACTTCTTTGTTAACCATGAACAGAGGCATTTTGTCCCCAAAATACGCGTTGATATATCCGTCCCAACATTCTTAAATCTACACGTCTGTCATGAGGCGTTAAGCACATCATCCGAGGCATGATCATGAAACGTGAATTGTATGTCACCAACAGAGACGACTGGCGCGCCTGGCTGGAGAAAAATCATGATGCCGCAAAGGAAGTCTGGTTGATTTGCTACAAGAAGCACTCTGGAAAACCCGGAATCTTGTACGAAGCTTCGGTTGAGGAGGCGCTTTGCTTTGGTTGGGTGGACAGTATAATCAGGAGACTAGATGATGGTAGATGTGCTCGGAAGTTTACGCCTCGCAAAGGCGCCAGCGCCTGGTCTGAGTCCAACAAGAAGAGGGCAGAAAAGATGATCCGCAAGGGAAGAATGACCAAAGTCGGCATGATAAAAATCATAGAGGCCCAAGAAAGAGGCGAATGGTCAAGGGTCCGAGAAGTCAGCAAAGAGCTTGTTGTTCCCTCTTTCATTCAGAAAGCTTTGGCAAAGAATGAAAAAGCCCATGCGTTTTTCCGCACGTTGGCGGACTCGTACAAACGGCAGATTGTCAGTTGGGTTTCGAGCGCCAAGAAAGAAGAGACGAAGGCAAGGAGGCTAACAGAAGTCATCAGCCTCTTGGAAAAGAGCCAGAAGTTGGGACTGAAATAGGCTGTGCATTGTGCACTCGCGCGCTCAAATAGCAGCACCAGCGCGCGCTAGGCGATTAACGTATGAAGTTTTATTCGTAGAATATGAGGTTTTGTTCCTCTAAGCTTTCGTGAAGCTTGTGCACTGCGTCATAAACGTCCTGTTCTTTCTTCGCTCCGGTGCAAACAAGGTTCCCGCTTGCGAATATCAGTATGACCACCTTAGGCTCGTCCATCCTGTAGATCAATCCTGGAAACTGCTCCGGCTCATACATGGTTTTTGCAAGCTTGCCAACTGCCTGTTCCAAATCTACCTTTCCGCCTAAGCTTACGGAGGCAACAATGTTCTGAATCTTCAACTCGGGTTTGCTGATGATAATTATTCCACCTTTTTTCAACTCTTTAACAACTGCCATAACAGCCCTGCGCGCTTCTTTCTCCGATTTTGCTCCTGTGCACACCATTTTTCCAGAGTTGAAGATCAGCGTTGCTGTCTTCGGTCTCTTAAGCCTAAATACTAGTCCAGGAAACTGTTCTGGGCGATATTCAACCCCTGGGTAACCCTTCACCACAGCGTTCAAGTCAACCTTCTGGTTTAACGTAGCAGAAGCAACAACGTTTTGAATTTTTATTATTGCTTTAGTCTTCGGCATCAAAGATCACTTCTTATAGTGCGCGCGCATTCGATGACGCTTAAGCTTCCGCTCCTCCCCAGTCGCAACTGCCTTTCACCGCCGAACCATGTTACTTTGCCATTTTTGATGTCAACTACGTCGCCCTTATGCACCATGCTGATCTGGTGGTTCCATAAACTCATTTTCATCGAACCAGTTTCGTCTTCGATAAGTGCATTTGATATACAGGCCGTCGTTCCATATCTCGTGTAGACGATTTTAGATTCTGGAATCTCCAGCACTTCTGCTTTGAGGCTGACTTTTTTCATTCCGACTTTCAAGTCACCAATCTTCGAGCTTACACCCTCGCAATTCTTAACTGAGGAAGTTCGGGCCAAAATTGTTTCTGTGTAGCTTTCGAGCTGATCCTTTCCTTGCAAGATAGCAATCGATATCGGAAATTGAGCTATAACCTTCCGCGCGCGCTCCGGACCGTTGGTAAAGAGAAAAATCGCTGAATTTTTCGTCCTCTTACGACATTTTATAGCCAACTGCGCACATTCTGACCCGTCGTGATTCCAAGCTTCTACAATGCCATTGAAGAATTCACTCGAATCAACCTTATGCAGCATCGCGATTCTGGCAAGGTTCTCCAGAATCCTTCCATCTTTGTATGAAGGCATGCTGTTAAGAGGCCTGCCTCTACCTCTCCAAATTTGCTTAGCCATCTAACTTGTTTCCACCCTTTTCAATCCATCGCTAGAATATTAGATCTGGAATGTGCATCCCATATTCTCAACATCACTTATATAGCTTAGTTGCTAGGCGCGCGCTCAAAAACTTTAACTTAGTTCGATCGATACCTAAGTTAAGGTATCCCAAATGGTCGGGAAATTATGAAGCAAAGTGTCACGAATGAGGATATTAAGCGATTTTTAGCATCTTTTGATAGGGACCCTAAGAATCTTCTTGCGCTGAACGCGGTGACCCAGAACGGTATAGCAGCTGTGCTCTGAGTCGAAAAGAAGTCGATCGAATTAACTACACATTCAGTAATCTCATAGAGTCACAGGAGGCTACTAATCAAGAGGGGTCAGGGCGGTGTTGGTTATTCTCCGGACTCAGTCTCCTTTGCCTAGAAGCTATGAAAAAGGTGAACCTTCAGACCTTTGAACTCTCCGAGGTCTACCAAATGTTCTGGGATAAATTCGAGAAGGCGAATTATTTCCTTGAGAACATCATCGAGACCAGAGATGAACCATTGGACAGCCGGATGATTCAGGCTGCCAGTACTAGCAATTTCCATTTTGTCCATCAAATCAGAATGGCTTAGCTGGAACCTTAGCGAAATCAATTGGATTCGAGCCTGAAGTGGTTTGGGTCTCTATGGGACTTGACGCCAATTGGTAGTGGACCGAGCGGGATTTGAACCCGCTACTGAACTTTCTTTGTCTTTCGGCAAAGAACGTTCATTAAGAAATCTATGGTTTTCACTGTCTGAATTTTTCGTCAAAACTGCCCACAGCTCCTATTAAGAGTTAATAGCAGCGTCTTTAATAAAACTGACCGTGAAACAAGCGCGCACTCAGGAACGGTTTCTCTCCAGAAAAATGTGTGTGGGATAAAACTTTGCCCCAACAACCAACGACTGGCGACCTGAATTGCCATATTATTTTATAAATGTCCCAGCATTGAAATCATTCAATGGACTCGATACATTTGTTGAAAACAGTCGTCTCAGATATTGCAGACTCTTTGGTGGATGTTGATAAATCCAGAGAGCGAGCTCCCAAGGCGAAAGGCGGATTTTACCAAGCAGGAGTCGGACCATTTCCAGAGTGGCTCTTGTTGAATCGAATATGTCAGATATTAGGTTCAAAGATTGAATACCAAGGAAAAGTTGAAACCAGAAGATGTCCAGACCTTTTGATAAGAGATTCTTGGGCTTTAGAGTTCAAAATTGCTAGACCTTTTGGAGATAATGGAAAGGATGCTGAAGACTGGTCCGTCAATCTTCTCCATCCATACATTGGAAACACCAGTTCACTGGCGACTGCATGAAATTGCTCAAGTTGAATATGCCTGAGAGAAAAGCCGTTGTCGCAATTGGCTATGAACATGACCCGACACAGAAACCTCTTGCGCCACTCGTAGATAGCTTTGAGATACTTGCAGAAAGAATAATGAAGATAAAACTAGGACCAAGAGAAACTGAGAACCGCAAGAACTTGCTTCATCCTGTTCATCAACAGGTGACGGTATATGGACGGGAAGTCTGCGGAAGCGTCTAGTCTTGCATTGAAAAGGATAGTTATGAACAGTTAGCGCGTGCTTGTTATGGGATTATTTGGGCGTCTGCGCAACCGCTGATTAAATTTGTTATTTTTATCTTTAGGTGTTCATTGGGTTTTGCGTTGCTGATGAAGATTGGAAAGCCTTTGATTCTGGCGATGCCTTCCCCGTTTGGACTCATATCTACTATGTCTACTTCGTATTCTTCCCCAATTTCAATAGGGTAATTTATGCCTTTGCCGTGTTTGGTTTTTGCGTTTCTTGGAGCTCGCTTTTTGGGGCTAAAAACACATTCCTCGCTTTCAACATTCAATACCAAGAAATGCATTCTAAAGGCATAAGCGTTTCGTCTCAACCCTGCTAAGAAAAAAGTTAAAGAGACAGACTAGTAGGCTCAGGTGCTATAGACAGCGCGCGCTAGAAAAAAGAAGGGCTATGGGGTTCTGGGTTTCCGCGCGAGCGTGCGAATACACTATAAGCCGCGAAGCACCTAAGCGCGCGCCTATGATTCTGCGGAAAAGTTATAGCCGAACCGAAGTGACTGTGTGGATTGGTGAATTCAGTTGAAGAATAATGAGTGCACAATCTACATCACAACTAAACATGGCTATATACAAAGATACCATAAAGAGAAGAATGGTTGGACACAAACCAATCCAAACGGTAAAGTTCGGCTACTTAGTGCAGAGCAATTATTATCACACATCTTGCCATCTCTTGCTGGGATTGGACCTCTTAGCGTTAGGGTAGAACCAGATAAACAGAAGAAAGATGGTGTGGCGAGTGCTAAAAAGAAAAGTTAGTTTGGAAGCGCGCGCGAGATTGGAGTCTAGCAATCGGTTTCACTTGAGCTTTTTGAATAGCATGTGACCTTCAGGGCTTGTGGCAACATAGTCAAATCCTTGTTCAACAAGAGTCTTGGCTTCTTCAGAGTTTCGTGCAACTTTGCAGACAAATTCATCGTCTCCGAAATTTACTAGGTGCGTGTAGACCAGCGTGTTTTCTATTCGTTTGTGACCTAGCTGTTCTTTGACGTAGAGAATGTCTTTGGTTCGATGATAGAGCATTGTGGCAAAGAAATGCCGCAAATCATACAGCCTGATTTTCATCAAATTCGGTTCTTTCAGTTTCTTAGCAACATCATTTCTGTATCGTTCAAACGCATGACGTGCCGCACTAGGGTCAGGGAACAACTGGTCATCCAATCCCAAGGTTCTTCTGCCAACATACTCCTTCAACATGGCAAGCGTTGAAGGTTTCACGGCTACGATTCGGGGTAGACCATTTTTAACGGATTTCACGTTGATAGTTCCCTTCTCCAATTCCATGCACTGCAATGTCAAAGTGTATAGCTCAACAGGACGCAACCCAGTATCCCTCAAAACACTGAAAACCACTGCATATTTCCTTGAAGCTCTAGCAATGATTTTGCCAATCTGCTCTGGACTCGCAATGTAAGGCAATCCTCGTTGACGCTTGTAGCATGGAGCCTTCCAGACTAGACCGTTGACTCTCACATAATGGCAGTAAGCAAAGACCAGTGCTTCCTTGTAGGCAACTGAACAATTCTTCCCTGCGATGACTTCACGAACTGACTCAGGACAAGTCAAATCAGCAATCCTTGATAAGACCTTTAGCTTGTTGCCGTAGCCCTCAACCGTAGACGGTGAGTATCCTTCTTTCCTCAATTCCCAAACTGTTCTGAAAATTCCTTCCTTCACGGAAACTGGTGTGTGTTCAATAGAAGTGGACCGGGCGGGATTTGAACCCGCGACTTCCGCCTTGCGAAGGCGGCGATCATACCAGACTGATCTACCGGCCCTTTGCCTCGGGCATTTCTCAAACACTCTTGTCAGGACAGGATTTAGGGTTTCTGATGCTAACCTCTTAAGTTCAGTAGCACTAAATAGTTATGCAGCAGATTTTTTTATGAACTTCGCCCAACGATTGCTATGGTGACCTTCTTGTCGTCTAGTTGGCTCTCATGCCATTCTGCTTCGGTTTCTTTCCGATCATTGTGCAGCTGGACTTTTTTCGCTCGGACAAGGTCAGCCATATCCCTAAGGTAGGGCTGCAGCAGTCTGATGCTCTCGTCTTCAAGATCTGCTACATGCACGACCTCAAGCACGTCGGTTGGCACGTAGCCAAGTTCTTTTCGCAAAGCTTGAACTCTACGAGCAAGGTCCCGCATTAGACCTTCGCCTAGTAGTTCTTCGTCTCTTCGAGCATCAAGGTAGACTTGCATTTCACCCTCGTTCGCCGAGACCCAACCCTCCTCAGCGGCGCTTTTTGCTTTCTGAACGAAGTCTACCGTTTTAACGTTTGAAAGCTCCAGCAAGAGGTCTTCGACGCCTCGAAGTGCATTGCAGACATCTTCTGGGGCTACAATCATCATCCTTCTCAATGGCCATCGGCGTTTCAATCGAGCATTTTGCCTTGCAGCATAAGTCAATGAAACACACTTGAACAACGTGTCAAACTGCTTTTCCAACGTTTCGCTTCGCATTTTCGTGTCTGCCTGTGGCCATTTCTCGAAGTTTACTGAATCAGAGAGTCCTGGATCGAATTTTCTGTAGATTCCTTGATGCAACGCCTCGCATAGATACGGGGTGAAAGGGTTAAACAATAATGTAACGGTTTTCAGGACATGCCACAACGTGGCGTACACTGCCCATCTTCTTTCAAGAGTCGCTGGATCATCTGTCCAGAGCTCCTTTCGCACCATCGGAACGTACAGCCTGCTCAATTGCTCTATGACGAAATCTTCAAGCATCGCCGAAGCTGGATTATATTCGCATGCCTCCAGTCTCGCAGTGAAGGCTTCTGTTGTCTCTTGAAGCTTTGAAAGCAGCCAATAGTCTGGACTTGCGAGTTTCTTCTCTTCTATCGCCCATTCAAGCGTCTGTTTCTTCGCGTCGAAATCGTCAAACTCGGCGTTCTGAGCGAAGAACCTGTTCAAATGATACAGCGTAGACAGTATCTGATACGTGCGTCTGCCCAATTCTTGAACGTCGAAGTCGTTCGCATCGGTCGGGGAGCATTTTCTCAACATGTAGAATCTGCAGATGTCAGCAGAGTATTTCTCCAGCGTTTTGTTGGCTTCTATGACATTTCCGAGACTCTTGCTCATCTTTCTGCCTTTCGCGTCCTGGGTTAAGCCTTGGAAGAGAAAAGCCTTGTATGGCGGTTCCGCTTTCCCCGTGAATATTACATATTCTTGGAGCAGCCTATTGGCCCATCCTCTTGTCTGATCTATTGCTTCTGTTAGGAAATCAACCGGCACGTACTGCTTGAACTCTTCTTCTGTGAATCGCGCGAAGAACGATGCTCCACTGTTGTGCCAAGTGTCCAAGACAAAGTCTTCTCTGCGCATCTTACCGTGGCACTTGGGGCATTCTAAAACAATATGGTCAACCCAAGGCTTGTGCAGCTCAAAATACCCTTTAGGTTTCTCCTTGGCCTTTTCCATAAGCTCAGCCTTGCTTGAGACAGCGGTTTTCTCGCCACATTTTTCGCATTTCCATATCGGCAAGGGGGCACCCCAGACTCGTTCTCTGGATACGCACCATGGTTTGCCCTCTTTCAAGCAGGCGATGAAGCGATTCTTTGGGCTTTCATAGTAGTAGGCGACTTTCTCAGCAGCTTCCAAGATCCTATCGTTCACTTTGTCCGTTCTCAGGAAATACTCTTTTCTCGCGAGCCAAATGAGTTTGTGGTGAGACCGCCAGCACGTTGGGTATTCATGCTTCACCGTTTTGACCTTGACAAGCAGTCCTCTTTTCTGAAGCTCTTCGACCACCATTTTGTCTGTGTCCCTTGCGAATATGCCGCAGAAGAACCCACCGTCCTGCGTGAATTTTACTTCATCGTCGAAAGGAGCGAATATTGGAACGCCACGTTTCATAGCTGCAAAAAAGTCCTCTTCACCGTTTCCTGGCGAAAGATGAACAACCCCCGTGGCCGTTTCCACATCTACGAAGTCCTCGCAAACAACCTTGTGCACAAGAGGATGACTATCCTCCAACTCTTGTTGTCTAGGAACTAGGTCTTTGAAAGGGTAGTCGTAACCCGTCCCTTCGAGGCTTTTTCCCGGAAGTCTTTCTACTATCTTGTAGTTTTGGACTCCGAGTTCCCGCATTGTCGCCTCTGCCCGCTGAGCCACAAGAATCCAGGTTTCATCATCGACCATCACTTTGGAATATTCAGCATCCGGTCGGACCGCGAGCATCGTGTCGGTTATTAGCGTGAAAGGCATGGTTGTCCAGACCAGAAAATACGTGTTCGAGCTATCGTGAACCTTGAATTTGAAGTGAAGACTCGGGTCTTCAACCTGTTGGTATGAACCCTCGTAGCCCACTTCTGTGCTGCTGAGGCTGGTTTGGCAACTTGGGCAGTAGGCCACGACATAATGTCCTTCCTCAAGTAGGCCTTGGTCCCACGCCCGTTTCAGGATCTGCCATTCTTTTTCAATGTACTCGTCCTTGTAGGTCCAATAGGCTTTTTCTTGGTCTATGAAAATCCCGAGTTTCTTATCTGCTTCAACCCATTGCGTATGATATTTCTCTATAGCCTTCTTGCATTCTTGAACGAACCTGTCCATACCTACCTTGTCCAGAAGTTCCCGCTTGTTCTTGACGCCAAGTTGCCTCTCAACTTCCAGCTCAACAGGCAAACCTTGACAGTCCCACCCTGACCAGAACGGTATGTAGTATCCCTGCATTGTCTTCCATCTGTATCGCAGGTCTTTCATGACCCGTCCACGTGCGTGGCCTATGTGAGGCACACCGTTGAGAGTTGGCGGACCCTCAACATAACCCAAAACCCCTATGTTGCTGCCCTTTCTAAGCTCTTCTAGCTTCTGGCGTACGAGATTAGTCTGCCAATATTGACGTATTTCTTCTTCAAGTTCAAGCGGGCGATAATCTGTCTTAAGGCTCTTTCCAGAACTAGCTCCGAATTTGGCGGTCACCTTGCATCACATTGCACCCGCAACACTGCAACATAACATCTGAAACATATAACCTTTGCCCATGGACGTTCTGCTGTCTCCGACGCTTGCACTAACTGTAAGTTTCTGGCGCGCTACGTCTAAATTCCAGACATGTTCTTCCAATTCCAATCGCATCATCCTCGCAACTCAGGCTAACCCGTCACGACGGCGGTGGCGGTCTGCTCTTCTTTTTCTCTTTACATTCATGGATACTGCTGTAGGTTAGCATCCCAGTGACAGAAAGTCCGAAGGTCGAAACGGAGACTAAGGCAGAAAATTCCAGCAAGTTACCCAAAGTCCTCGAAGCTATCGGAGTAGTTTCATCCAGAACATGTAGATTATCTGTAATGTTCAGAATGGAGGAAGCAAAGTATTCTAAGATGCGCGGATCATAAGGTTCAGCAAACGAAGGGAACAATCCGTACGCAGAGCCTCTCTGAGGTATTGGCCACGAATCTTTGAATTGAAGCGCATTATTTTGCTGAGATTTAATGTAGGCTACGACCCCTGAAACCGTTGCAGGTTCATTTTCGACTCCACCGATTTGGCGCAATAGCATAATGGCATAATACGTGCTGGGGAAATCTTCACCAAAATCATATCCATAAACGGGGGGACAAGGGGCGAACTCGACCCCTCCGTCCGAAGTTTTCTCACATGACATTACATACGCTCTGAGCCTTTCTGCATCCACCGTTTCCTCGGCGCTGACACCAAGAGTTCTAAGGGTTGAAAGCGCCGCGTATGTGAAGGCTATGCCGGTTCTGTTTTGTTCATCAACATACCAGCCTCTATAGTTATAATAGAAGAAGTCGCCTTCTGGCGATGGTCTGAAGGCTCCGTTTTCTGCTTTGCAGGCCAGTATCCAGTTTATCGTCTTCGTCACGTTTATTGAATCCAGGGCATCCAAATTGGCCAGGATTGAAACAGCCAAAAACGTGGATATCATGTTAGATTGGGCATATCCTCCGTTGTAATACGTTTCTTGCTCAAGTGGAAAAGTGCAAAAGGCATGTGACATTGTTTCTGTAGGAGATTCTTGCACTTCGAACGATTGTTCGTGGAAGGCGCCATCCGTCTGGTTGTATCTCTCCATTACAAGATTCAACAAAGCCGTCCTGTTTACTCGGTTTTCAGCGCCGAACTGCCGTAGCACGGTCGTAATGAGATATGGGGTATACAACTCGTTAATATAGCTCACATTCTCAAAACTTACTGCGACAGGCCAGTTCCACAATGTTCCACTTGCAGTTGTTACAGTCTCATCAGAAATAATCTGGTTCAGTTTTTGCTCTAGATCAACTGATTTGAGTCCGCCAAGAGCCTCTAGTGTAAGGAGCATTTGGGCAGTACCAAGCGCATCAAAGCTTTCCTGGGGCAGACTAGTGATTATGGCAGATCTTCTGGTCTCCGTAAGGATCTGCGTGCTGGCTTGAACGATTATCGTGGAAACGAGAAGGGAAACCAGAAAAGCAGCAACCGCAAGGTAGACCGCGTATCTCATTCTCGTACTCTTTCACCTTCGAGAGTACCCTCAATACATTGAAGTTACCGAACTTATAAAAGGCTAGGTGCCGTTTAAACAGGCACTTTCCGCCAGTCCAAATCCATTAAGGGTTTGTTTGATAAGCTGATCTTGGCTACACTTAGGAGTAAAACCATTTTAGGCCACTTTAGGAGAAAGCATGCGCGCTAACATTTTGGAACTTTCAAAAAAAAGGGGGAAACTAGGCGAAGATCGCCCATATACTTACTGTCCAACTGCCTGTTGATGCTGAGAGCGCTGCGTCATTGAACTGAACTGTTACTGCTGAGCTGTCATAGTAACCGACGTCTGTTGTGAACGCGTCTGAATAGCCTATTAGGGAATTTTCAGTCTCATTGTAGGCAAGGTCAACGGTTTTGCCGCGAAAAGTCAACGTAACCATGTCTGGAGTCAACTGTTTAAACGCGCTATAATTGAACGGTGGAACAATCGGGGTAGAAACCGGGGGACCTACGATAGATGCGTTGTTCATCGGCATCGGTGTCAGCGGATAGACAACCCATCCTTGTTGTGAGATGTCAAAAACTATTTTGATCGTATAGGATTCTGACGGGTTCAGGTTCTCTGTCACAACATGGAATGCGTATGGAACGCCCGGAAAGACTTCGTTTGGTATGTCGCCAACTTTGGTGAGCCTTATTGGAGAATTCAAGCTTGTGTAACTGTCTAACTCGTTGCTTGCACGTTGCCCAGAGAGAACGGCAACGGTGGCGAAGACTGCTCCGATCAGCGCCAAGGTCATCAGTGCAGCTAAGATGGCTATCTTCTCTTTCCTCATAGAATCACCAAAGATCAGTTGGCGTGCGGATACTTAAGACCAAGCATTAGTACACGACCCTATGCGCTAGTTCTAAGTTTTGGAACATACTAATTTTCTCAAGCTAACCATTCCAAAACTGACCAAGGGCTCTCAACCCACATTACCGCATCCGTATTAGGAAAAAGCGCTAACAGTTGACAGAATTTTCCGTAAAAGCCAAAAGCGCCTGAGTTAACAGACTCTGCATGGAAGATTCATTCAGACTTGATTTCTGGGTCTACATGTTCTCTTTGATCATCTTGGCTAGCCGCTGAATTCCTTCGTCTATTTGCTGTTCTGAAGGATAGGAGAAGTTAAGCCTCATGGCGTTCTGTCCCTTGCCGTCGCAGTGGAAAGCTGAGCCCACGACGTAGGCGACTTTGTTTTCGACGGCTTTGGGGAAAAGCTCGTTAGCGCTCATTTTCTTCGGAAGTTTCACCCAGAGGAATAGTCCGCCTTCTGGCTTGGACCATTTTACGCCTTTTGGCATGTATGTTTCAAGGGCCGTCAGCATAGCTTCCAGTTTTCTGCCGTATACCTTGCGTATATTGTCTATTTGTCTCGGAAGTAGTCCTCGCTTCAAATATTCAGCGGCTATGAATTGAGTGTAGGTCGGTGAACATAGGTCCATGCTCTGCTTGGCCACGATCATGCGGTCCATCCACTCGACCGGGGCTATTATCCAAGCTAGCCTTAGCCCTGGCGCCAGCAGCTTCGAGAACGTGCCTAAAGCAATGACCTGCTTCTGATTGTCTAGGCTGTAGATGGCTGGAACAGTTTCTCCTTTGTACCTCAGATCCCTGTAGGGACTGTCTTCGACAATGGGAAGCTCATACTGATAGGCCAAGCGTAGAAGCTCTTTGCGCCTCTCTAACGACATCGTTGCGCCTGAGGGGTTCTGAAAATCTGGGACCACGTAGATGAACTTGGGTTTCTTCCCTCTTTTGGCTAGTCTGCCTAGCAGTTTCTCCAGAAGATCCATCCTCATGCCATCGTCGTCCTGGGGTACACCGATCATTTTGGCGCGGTAAGCGCAGAAGGCCTGCAAACCTCCGATGTAGGACGGTATTTCGACTATTACAGTGTCTCTTGGATCGAGGAAAACTTTGGAAACAATGTCTAATCCCTGTTGGGACCCTGTCGTTACAAAGATGTTTTCTGCCTTGATTGTGGCTTTTTCGCGATCCAACCATTTTGCAATTTCTTCCCTGAACGCGATTTCTCCTTCTGTCGTCCCGTACTGTAGGGCTAATGCTCCTTTTTCTCGAAGAATTTGGCATGAGATGTCCTCAAGATCCTTCACAGGAAAGGTTTCTGGCCCAGGAAGTCCGCCGGCAAAAGAGATCATTCCTGGTTGTCGAGTGACTTTAAGGAGCTCTCTTATTTCAGAACGCTTCATGCACAGAGCGTTTTTGGAATAAAACGCGGTCAGGTCCTTTATCAACCTTGATCTTCCTCTACGTTGCTACATGTGCCTTGTTGTATGTTGTCGCAGTTGGTATAAATAATATAAGGCTTAGGTTGCAGTTTACTGGAACAGTGCATGCCAATCAGCAAAACCTCCTCGACTTCTAGTTTCGCCAGCATGCGAACGGCGCATGCATATCAATCTTTTGAAGTGAACGCAGCTTAATGGGCTATAAGGAGCATTTTTTTCCACTCTGGACTATCTGGACATTCTTGCTTATTTTTTCGAACAGCTGCGGATTTTCTGTGTGCACTGGAAAGATTTTTTTGGGTTTGATCTGCTGGATCAAGGCTGCGAGTTGGTTTCTGTTCAGGTGTCCGGATGCATGCAGTTGGTGAAAGTGAAGTCCAAAATGGTCTAGCCAGTTGTGCATGACATCGTCCTCAATGTCTTCTTCGCTGAATGGTTCGCTCATGCTGTGAATGAAGTGGCCTCCAGTTTCCGGTCGAATGTCGATGAGTTCCGTGAACTGATAGAAGTCCAAGTCCATGATCAACTTGCGTTGATTCTTGCTCACGAAATCGTGCGTCACCATCTTGTCCATGAACGTTCTCTCCCAAACGTAGTAGTCGCGCTCGTCAAACCTGCCGGATTTTTTCCGCCTGTAATAAACGAGTATGCTTTCGTCCTTCATAGGGTCGGGAAAACTGAGGCGCTTATCCTCAGCGAGCCTGCTCAGCAGATATGCTGTTTTCGGAGAGATCACGATTCTTCTTCCGCATCTCTTGGCCACGTTGTAGAAGCTTCTGAACCTATCCATGTCTCGGCTGTAATGCGTGACGAACACGGCTTTGTTGGTCGAGGACACTATTTCAGTGCTTAGGGATTCTACCTCTTGTTCAGAGTAGTTTTTTCTATTCTCAGTCTCCACCATTCTGGTGCCCTCGCAGATCAAAGCGTCAGGCTTGAACTCTTCGGCCTTGGCCACAAATTCTTCAGTCATATCCTTTCTGGGACCATGAACTCGCAGGTCTCCCGTGTATGCGACTGTGCCCTCGGAAGTGTCGATCAAAAATCCATAGGCTGCGGGAATTGAATGGTCGACGTGGATGGGTTCGACAACGATGTCTGCGACTCTTATCTTTTTCCCGGTTCGAAAAGTATGATATCGATGTTCACCGTAGCCGCATGAACCTGTTTCCTCCATGCATTGAAGGAACAGCTTGGTTCCAACGCCCAGATGAACAGGAATCTTAGGGTCCAAGAATCGAATGTGGTTTATGTGATCAAAATGCGCATGCGACAGGAAAACAGCATCAAAATCGGGCCTCTCGTAGGCTAAATCAGTATCGGCTAACAGTTCTTCGGAGTATAAGCCTCTTATCCTCGGCAGAAGGCGGAACTCGAAGTAATCTCCCAGCCCGTTGATGGCTCTCGGGCCGAGCCAACCAGTGAAAAAATCTGAACCGAAACCGAAGGACTGACCGAAATCAAAGAATATTCTTGTTCTTTGGCCTTCCAACAGAATCTTGTTTCCGCCGATTTCACCCACTCCGCCATAAAAGGTCAGCGTGACCATTTGATCCACAACAATAGGTATCATGCTGTTGAACATGAAATCTCTTTTGTTTTAGCCAGCGGAAAGCGACCGTCGTCATATAATAACGAAACTTCATCCGCGCTCCTAGGTTTCAACGTATAATGAATATTTGAGTCTCAGATGGATATTTTCCTGCCGTCGAAATCGCGTTTTGACACGCCGAATTCGTTCTTGACTTCTCGCAGTTTTTCTTTTGTGAACACTGGGCCGTCTTTGCATACGCGGTATCTTCCGATGACGCAGCTTCCGCAAAGCCCAACTGCGCAACGCATTATCCGTTCCAAGCTTGCCTCCATGCAGGTGCGATGCTTCTCGGCAAGATCAAACACCCGTTTTAGCATTTGCTCCGGTCCACAAGCGTAGACCATGTCGAACCTCTGCCTGGACATCTGCTTTTCCAGCGGCTCAGTTACTAAGCATTTCATGCCGTAGCTGCCATCCTCGGTGGTGGCCACAAAGTTCCCTGAAGAGCAAAGTTGCCCCAACTCATCCAGGAAGAGCAGTTCTTCTTTTGATTTTGCGCCCAGCACAAGAGTGGGTCTAGCTTGTTCCGCATTCAACTTTTTGGCTAGGAAAAGCAGAGGGGCTATTCCTGTTCCTCCTCCTACCATCAGCAGTTTGCCTTTCTTTAGCGTGAACCAATTGCCGAAAGGCCCACGTATGCCGATCGGCTCACCGGCTTTCATGTCGTGAAGTGCCCGAGTTGCCGGGCCGATCTTTTTGACGGCTGCCGCTATCATGCCATCTTCGTCAGCATCCAATATGCTCAGAGGAATCTCGTCGACGCCTGGTATCCAGAGCATCAAGAACTGTCCTGGCCTTGCCCTTGCACAATGTTTGTCTTTAAACGTGAAAGTTTTCACGGTTGGGCTTTCCGCCTCTGCCCTCAGAATTCGTGCGATTCTTAGCCTGTTATCTACGATGTGATAGGCCGACAATCTCGTTCACGCTCTGACAACCTTTCTTTCTCAAATAGGCACTCAGTCCCCGCGTGATTGTGTTGAACACGCTCGGGCCCGTAATGGCTATTGCCGTGCCGATCTGGACCGCAGAGGCCCCTGCAAGCAGGAATTCCGCGGCGTCACGCCAGCTCATTATGCCGCCACAACCTACTATTGGAATCTTGACCTGTTCGAAAATGTCGTAAACGCAACGGAGTGCCATAGGCTTGATGGCTGGACCTGAGAGCCCACCGATCCTGTTGCCCAGTATGGGGATGCCTGTCTCTGAGTCGATGGCCATGGCTTTCACGGTATTTATAGCCGTTAGAGCGTCTGCCCCGGCTTTTGCCGCAACCTCTCCGAGATCTGCAATGTCTGTCACGTTCGGTGACAGCTTTACGATTACGGGCTTATCAAGAACGGCTTTGACCTTCTTGACGGTTGCAGCCAAGAGTTCAAGACTTTGTCCTATCTCTGAGCCAGTCTGCTTGACATGCGGACATGAGACGTTCAGCTCAACGGCGTCAGCGCCCGCGTTAACGGCCTTCTTCGCTAATAAAGCATACTCGTCTTCTGAATAGCCATAAACACTGGCGATCAGCGGAACTCTCAAGGCAGTCTTGGCCCGGCGAATTTCGCTTGCGAATTCGTCTATTCCAGGGTTTGGAAGTCCCATGGCGTTTACTAGGCCGCAGCTCACTTGGACAACGGTGGGGTTGGCATAGCCTCTTCTCGGCATGAGCCCAATGGACTTTGTGACTATCGCGCCCGCTCCACCTTCAGAAATGCTTTCAAACGTTTCTGTTGAATAGCCCAGGATGCCGGAAGCCAACATCGTTGGGTTTGCAAGCCTCAAGCCCGCTAGGTTCACGCTTAGGCGATCCTGATTCAAAACATTTGCCCTCCCAATTTTCCAGGGCAGATGAGGCAGAATCGCACTGCTCTTTGCAACTTATCTTCCTCTTTTTCAAGTTGCATATAGAAGATCTCTTAATAAATAACATTCTATCAACGACACGTTGCTGTGGGCAGCTTGAGCGGAACACTCTGAACGCCGCTGACTCTCTTACTTGCTTCGTATCAGCGATTGTTTAATAAGATGAGACTCAAGAAATAGTGTTGTTGAGGCGAGCTGATGAAGGCCACGATAGTTGAATGCTCATTCGGAATTTTGGCTTTCGACGAGAATAAAAAGCTCGTAGGGAAGACACTGTTCCCACGAAAGCCTGAAGCAGTCGCTAATGTCCTCGCGAGTATTCAAACAGGAAAGATCGTTGACGAGCTCACCGAGCTCGTTGAGGATCTCAAGGGCAATGGTTATGATCTTTTCGTTTTCGAAAACGGCACGTTAGCAAATGAAGTCAAAGAGAAACTGAACGTTGACACTGAGGTTGCGAAGCCTTCTGAAGCCGGAGAGATTATCCGTTCCCGCATGGAACAGTTTGCCGTTGAAACGGGGTTCTCGAAGGATGCGGAAGAGTTCGGCCTGTGGATGCACAACCTGACTATGGAGATTGCAAAGCTCAGGGTAAAAGGTGCGGTCGAAAAGAGGGATTTGATAGCCGCTCAGGCAATCCAGAGCCTCGACGATTTGGACAGAGCGATAAACCTGTTGATGAGTCGTGTGAGGGAATGGTACGGCGTCCACTTTCCGGAGCTGGACCGACTGGTCGAGAAGCATGAAACTTATGCGCGGTTGATCGTCAATTTAGGCAATAAAGACAATTTCACGGCTGAAAGACTCGAAGAAGAAGGCATCCCAACTGCGAAGGCCGAGGGCATAGCGAAGACGGCTGAAAAGTCCATGGGCGCAGACCTGACCGAAGGCGACCTGAAGCAGATTCAGTACACGTGTGCCAACATCCTCAGGCTTTATGATCTCAGGCAGGGCATGGAAACCTACATGGACAAGACTATGGAGGAAGTCGCCCCCAACATCAAAGCTCTCGCAGGCTCCCTACTGGGGGCTCGACTAATAGCCACATCGGGAGGCTTGATGAACCTTGCGAGGAGGCCTGCGAGCACGATCCAAGTGCTAGGCGCGGAAAAAGCGTTGTTCCGCTCGTTAAAAACCGGAACGAGACCGCCGAAGCATGGGATGATCTTTCAGCACACGCTTTTGCATGAGGCAAAGAGGTGGCAGAGGGGAAAAATAGCCAGAGCCTTGGCTGGAAAACTAGCGATAGCCGCGAGGATAGATGCTTTTGGAGCTGGACGAGTAAGCGGCAAGCTCAAGGCAGATCTGGACAGGAGGATTGACGAAATTCGGGAGAAGTATGCTGAGCCGCCGCCGATTCAAGCCGCGGAGCCTAGACGAGAGCGAGAGAAGCCTAGACATGAAGAATTTGTGAGAGATAAGCCTAGGCATGACGAGTTTAGAAGAGAGAAACGGAGAAAGTTTAGGCGTGAACGTTAGAGTTAAGCCGCATCTGGACTTTCCCGCGATATATCAGGTCGTGCTTGAGGATGGTGCGAAAAGGCTTGCCACGAAAAACCTTGTTCCGGGCAGAGACGTCTACGGTGAAAGGCTCATCCGCTTCGCAGGCGAAGAATATCGCGTGTGGGACGCCTTCAGAAGCAAGTTGGCCGCTGCTATTCTGAGGGGTTTGGAGACGGTTCCGATACGGCCAAGCCATCAGGTTCTCTATCTAGGTGCGGCCTCAGGCACGACTGCAAGCCACGTTTCAGACATAGTAGGCGACAAAGGCTACGTCTACTGCGTGGAATTTGCGTCTAGGTCCATAAGGGACTTGGTCGAGAATGTATGCGTTTACAGGGTTAACATGTCGCCGATCTTGGAAGATGCGCGTGTGCCTGACAAGTATTCAATGCTAATACGAGGCAAGGTTGATGATATCTACTGCGACATCGCACAGCCAGAACAGGCAAGAGTCCTCGCGGACAATGCTGACGTGTTCCTGAAGAAGCATGGCTGGATAATGCTTGCCGTGAAATCCCAGAGCATAGACGTAACCAAGGAACCGTCAGAAGTCTACAAAAACGAGATCATGGTTCTTGAGAAACGTGGGTTCCTGGTAAAACAGGCAGTACAGCTAGAACCATACGACAAGGCACACATTATGATAGTAGCGCGCACTAACATTTAAGACTCGGCAAGTTCGTCATGTTTACAGAGTCGCCATGTTGAAGTCGCAAGTCGCAATCGTAAAGGGGGAAAGAGGGCACGAACCTGTCTTCAGAGCGCTAGACTTGATAGACTATGAGCCAGCTCTATCCAGTTGGGATAAGGTTCTAATAAAAGTCAATTTCATAACCGTTGAGACATGGGATTCTGGAGCAACCACAGACCCGATAGTAGTCGAAGCCATAATCCACAAGCTGAAAAACCTGCCAGTTGAGATCTACGTTGTAGAGTCAGACGCTACTATGACCAGCGCTGACAAGGCCTTCGAAGTCACAGGCATGAAGGAGATGTGCGCACGCAACAACGTCCAATGTCTCAACCTAAGACACGTAAGAGACAGAGTCAAAATCGACATTCCAAAAGGTGAAACACTGAAGAGTATCAAAGTTCCTCGCATTGTCACGCAATCCGCGATAATAAGCGCAGCAAAACTCAAGACCCACATGTCAACGAAGGTGACATTGGGCATGAAGAACATGTTCGGCCTCTTGCCAGACAAATTCAAGGGAAAGTATCATGCGAGGGGCATAAGCAAAGTCATAGTTGACATCAACACCGTCCTCAAACCCATGCTTACGGTGATTGATGGGTTCGTGGGAATGGAAGGACGGGGGCCCTCAGGAGGAACACCTGTCAAGATGGATCTAATAATCGCGGGAAAAGACGTGGTCGCCGCAGATGCGACCGCTTCGAGAATCATGGGATTTGAACCCATGGAAATCCCCCACATCCGCAAGGCCTTCGAGAAAGGACTGGGAAACGTTGACGACATAGAAATCCTAGGATCGAAACTTGACGAGGTGACACGCGCATTCAAGAGAAATTGAGCATCGCATAGAATCCAGACGCATGCCTAACGGCAACAAGCTGTGCACGAATTGAAAACTCTCATTTTAGCCCAGTTCCGCATTGCGTTCATTGACGAAGAATCTGATGTCAGAAAGTTTGCTTGTCGTCTGATCGGTTGTGGCCCGTCTCACTGGTTGAATTGTAGGTAGTGTTTATATCTCGCACCATGTTGCATCTCTCAAGTGATATTTCTATGGTTTATGGGGAGGGAGCAAAGGCCGTTGAGGCCTTGCTCAAGGAGTCAGGGTTCGCTGTTTCGCAGATATGCCAGTCTAGGCCGAGTTGTTTTGATTTTGCTGCCAGAAAAGGTGAAAACCTGATTCTAATACGAGTCCAACGAGACATCGATAACCTTTCCCCAGGCGACTCCTCAGAGCTCAGTGAAATATCGCGAAGCATTTCAGCCACATCGCTACTCATTAGCGAGAATGCCCGCGAAAAACCGTTGGAAGAGGATACGGTCTACTCAAGATACAACGTTTCGGCTGTCACTCAAAAAACGTTCGAGAACATTGTTTCCCGCAAAGCATATCCTCTCATCCAAGCGGGACCAGGAGGCTACTACGTTGAAATCGATGGACCGGCGATTAGGCGCAGGAGACAAGAACTAGGCCTGTCAGTGGGTAAGATAGCCGAAATGAGCGCCATATCTCGAAGAACGATATATGGCTACGAGCGGGGAATGGCTAAAGCATCAGTCACGGCCGCATACAATTTGATGTCCACACTTGGAATACCGGTTGCCAAGCCGGTAAATGTTTTTGAAAGATCAACAAAAGAGCGAAAATGTCTTCTGCTGACGAAGGCAAAAAGGGTAATCGCTAGAAACAGACTCCTCACGAAAATTTTTCAGAAATTCGCCCATTGCGGAATCAGCGCGTTCAGAAAAGCTCCTTTTGACTTCGTGATAACCGTTTCCCAAGACAAGATGAGAATAATAGGCGGGGTTGCTAATACTGCGGAGCCAGATCTTGAAATGAGAGCCGATGAAATTCTCAGCTTATGCAGAGTCGTTCAGGCGCATCCTGTACTCATAACCGACGGACAAGAACTAGCTAACCGGAGCATGCCTTGCATTCAAAGCGATGAGTTTTCAAACCTAAAGAATCCGGAAGACTTGATCCACAGCATTACGTGAGCTTTGTCTGCCGCGACTCACCGTCACTTTTTGCCTTCTGAACTGGCTTCCACGACCTTCTCACGAACGGAGGACACTCTTTCAGGTTGGCGAAACATCGCCGAAGAAAATCCATGGTCCTCGGGTCGGAAGGATATCCTGAACCGAAATCTCCATGAGTTTTTGCCAGCGCGGCAATTTCCGCGTCTCTCTCAGTTTTCGCAATTATCGAAGCCGCAGAGACTACAGGATATGTTCTGTCCGCCTTATGCTCCGAGACTATAGGTATTCTGAAGGACATGCACTCAAGAATGTCCCTCTTGAACCTCTCTTCCAAAACATCCGACGCATCCACATAAGCCTTATCCGGCCTGAGCGCCACGAGCACTCTTGCCATGGTCTGGGCCTCAAGCCAATTAAGCCTACGAAGTTTCCTACCATTCAGAACCACATCGTCAATCTGCTCAGGCGAAAGCTTCACCACGTTACAATCCTTTGCGACTCGTCTGATTTCGGGAGCAAGAACCTCTCGCCTGTGTGGAGACAGAAGCTTCGAGTCCTTTACGCCTAGAGCAACGAGCTTATACAATTCAGTCTCTTCCACGAGCACTCCTGCAATCACTAACGGTCCGATTGCAGATCCACGCCCTGCATCATCCACGCCGGCGACAAGCATCGGAAGCTTCACGACTCCTCAAAAGGAAAATCTTGACTTCAAGGCTATAACACTTTGTTCCTGCCCCAGCTGACTTTAGCTTATGATTCTGCCCTCCCCATTTTCAAAACACTTTTTATGCTTGTCTTCACTGATAACAAAACAAAAAGAAGGATGAACATGAAACTGGAAGGAAGTCAAACGGAAAAAAACCTGCTTGCAGCATTCGCAGGCGAATCCCAAGCCAGAACAAGGTACACCTTCTTCTCCAGCGCGGCTAAGAAAGAAGGATATGAGCAAATATCCGCCATCTTCCAAGAAACTTCCGACAACGAAAAAGAACACGCACAACTCTTCTTCAACCACCTAAAAGGCGGAATGGTAGAGATCCAAGCAACATACCCTGCTGGCATGACGGGCACAACGGCACAGAACCTGTTGGCCGCAGCCGAAGGCGAGAAACTCGAGTGGGGCACGCTTTATCCCGGCTTCGGCGACATAGCAGAAAAGGAAGGATTTCCAGATGTGGCCAAAACATTCCGTAGCGTAGCTAAAGTGGAGGCCTACCATGAACGCCGCTACCGTAAACTGCTAACGAGCATAGAGCAAGGCAGAGTGTTCAAGAAAGATGCACCGATCAAATGGAAATGCCGAAACTGCGGCTTCGTCTTCGAGGGAGCCGAGGCCCCTGAGAAATGCCCAGTATGTAGTCACCCGAGAAGCTACTTCGAAGTTTGGGTCGAAAACTACTAAACCCCCCTCTTTTTATCTTAGCGCGCGTGAAAGACTAGAATAGTCTATTTGCTTTGACTATGCCCCAGAAAATCAACTGCTTTTTCGACGATGACCTCTTGCAGCTTTTCTCTGTTTTCACGCGTGACCACGTATGCTTCCGCGTCCGGATTCGCTTTCAACTCATCAATCAGCTTGGTCGTTGCCCTCCAATGGACGACCCCAACCACGAGTTTCCCGCTCTCCATAGCCTTTTTGACTGCATCTCGAAACCTCTCAGAAAACAGCTCCATCGGGCCGACTTCGTCAATCGCAACCACATCGGAGCTTTCAACAGCCTGCAAGATGGCCTGGACGCCGATTCCATCAAGGTCATGCATGTTCACTCGGTATCTTCCCACCTGCGGACCAATGGGCTCGTTAACACGAGCAAGCCAACCGTTCCGTCCACTGGACAAGTCTAAGATTTCAAACCCGACACGCATAACATTCGACCGCGCCTCACGCGTGACCATCCCACCAACGCGATAACCGCGTGCTTTAAGCGCCTCTACGATATGCAACAAGACCGTGCTTTTCCCCACGCCCGGGCTCCCAGTCAACAACAATAATCGTTTCAAGGGTTTTCCCCTACCAATCCTCAAGGCAGTATAGACTCAATCGAGCAGCAAACCTCTTGGACATATCCTCATCCGACACTTATTTCTGTAAACCATGTAACCTCACACACATAAAGAAATCGGAACCTTGCGCTTTGCACCGTCGACTTCGGGTTGAAAAATTAACGTGCACCCTACTTTGACAACTCCAACACGGTCAGGAATTGCCTTTTCTTTCTAAACCAGCGTGTAAAACGTGCCCAGCCGAGAAAAGAATATTAGCACATGTGAAGCGTATCAGAAAGTCAAAAGATCGTCAACGATGATGCCTGGAGAAAAGCAAGAGCATGACAGAAGCTCTTTCTGGTCCCAGTTTTCCAACGGAAATGATTACTGAAGGCGAAGCCAAACTTTTGGTACCGAGGCTTCGGGCATTCGTGAGATCCCCGTCAGACTATGCGCCTTCGAAGGCCCCAGTATTCTATAATCCAGTGATGGAACTCAACCGGGACATTGCAGTGTTGGCCCTCCAAGCGTATCAGAGAATGGTTGACCATCAGATTTCAGTATGCGAACCGCTGGCCAGCTGCGGGATACGAGGCGTAAGGTTCGCCGTTGAGGTTCAAAATGTCAAAAATGTCGTAATGAACGATATCAGCAAGAAGGCAGTTCAAATCGCCCTGTACAATGTTCAAATGAACGACATCGGCGACAGAGCTGTTGTGGAAAACAAGGATGCCAACCTCCTGCTGACTGAGCATGCGGCGCCACACAACAGATTCGACGCCGTAGACTTGGATCCCTTCGGTTCTCCCGTGACATACGTTGATTCTGCAGTTCGAGCCTTGCGAGATCACGGTCTCCTAGCTCTGACGGCAACAGACATGGCGCCTCTCTGCGGGGTCCACCCAAAAGCATGCATCAGAAAATACGGCGGCAAACCACTACGGACAGAATACTGCCACGAAGTTGCCGTAAGACTGCTAACGGGATGCTTGGCGACGGTGGCTGCAAAGCATGAGATGGGCCTGCGTGTGTTGTTCAGCCACAGCGCCGAACATTATATCAGAGTCTACGCGCTCGTGAATATCGGGGCCAAGATGGCCGACGAAAGCCTGAACAACATGGGTTTCATACTGCACTGCTTCAAGTGCTTCCACCGAGAAAGCTTCACGGGGTTATCTGCCTTTGAGCATTCTGGGAAATGTCCCGAGTGCGGTTCGAAGCTTACCTTAGGCGGACCATTATGGCTGGGAAAGACGCTCGACGAGAATTTCTGTCAACTAATGGAAGAAGAGACAAAGCACAGAAAGCTGAGAAAGAGAGAGAAGATTCTAGGAATCCTGGCCCTAGCGAAGAACGAAGCTGAAGCCCCTATGGGGTACTACGTGGTGGACAGGCTCTGCGATGCGTTGAACCTACCTGTCCCATCGGTTCACAGTGTGGCAGAAGCCCTCAGAAAAGAGGGTTTTCAGACATGCTTGACCCGTTTCAACTCGAAAGGAATAAAGTCAAACGCCTCGGCGGCGAAAATGAAAGAAATCGTCAAAAAAGCAGTGAAGGACCAATCAGTAACGCGTGCTAACAGCAAAGGAAGGGGGTAAATGTGGAGTTCTTCAATTCTTACGACGATGCCAAGCGTGCAGAAGCCTATGCTAAACTAGAGTTTCCAGGCACGTACTTTTTAGCATACAGAGACTTGCCCGAAATCATATTTGAACACGTCAAAGGAAGAAGAGCGGTAGATTTCGGATGCGGCACGGGGCGTTCAACAAGATTTCTGCAAGAACTCGGGTTCAATGCCGTTGGAGTCGACATCGCAGACGACATGATAAAGAAGGCAACAGAAATAGACCCAAAAGGGGACTACCGTCTCGTAGAAGATGGCGACCTCAGCCAGCTTGAAGACGGTGCCTACGACCTTGTACTGTCTGCATTCACGTTCGATAACATACCTACGATGGAAAAGAAGGTCGAGAATTTCAAGGGAATCAGAAAGCTGTTGAAAAGCGGAGGAAGAATAGTCAACTTGGTCTCATCACCTGAAATATACACGCACGAGTGGGCATCATTTTCCACCAAGGACTTCCCCGAGAACAGAACTGCGAAAAGCGGAGACAGAGTAAGAATAATCATAACAGAAGTAGACGATAAGAGACCGGTAGAGGACGTAGTCTGGACAGATGAGCATTACAAGGAGGTCTTCAAAAGAGCTGAACTGCAACATGTCAGAGCCTACAAGCCGCTAGCAAAAGAGAATGAGCCCCACAAATGGATCAACGAAACAAGGATCGCACCATGGGTCATTTACGTATTGAAAAAGACGAAACAGCGAACCTGAAAGTTTCCACAACGCCCTTTTCTGAAGAGTCTGCCTTCAAAAATCAATCTTCCCACGTACTTTCTCGACGCTGAAAAGCTAATCATGCCATAAATTGAAAAAGGACCCTAGAGAACATTACTCGGCAATGCTGGTTTCATGGAATAAAAATGATGATGAAGCTAGGGAAATACCACAGGTCATCCGAGCGAAGCAAAAGCTGAATCATCTACAATGCTTGCACAAGCAGGCATCCGAGGGAAGCTGAATGGACTCGCATCCGAGCGTCTTGGCGTTTTCGCCCAGGGCCGAATTTGACATCATTCTGGTTCTGTTTCCAACCCTTCTTCATCATCCGACTCTGTCTCTTCATCCCAATCCTCATTTTCATCGATCATAGTTCTTTCACCACCTTCTCAGTTCAAACGAAGCTCGTGTGAGACCGACCAGCATTAAACTTTCTGAAGACAAAATACTCACTGAGAATACAGATTCAACGCGTGCGCCAGCGCTATATTGCGAAGCGGATTAGCACGAAAACATTAAGGCAAGACCATTTCAGCCTGTTGATCATCAATTTACCAAGTGTTATATAAGGAGACATCTCGACTTAATACTCGGCAATCTGCTGGACAACATAGGCTATTTAAGTAATTGACCCACAAATTGTTAACGGCAATCATGGACTATGGAAGGTCACGTCAAAATGGGAAGGGTGCTAGTCACATCTGCATGGCCCTACCTAAATGTCACTCCGCACCTCGGCAACCTAGTCGGCTCCATCCTGTCAGCCGACGTTTTCGCTAGGTATTGCAGGTTGAAGGGCGAAGAAGTTGTGATGGTAAGCGGTTCAGACGAGCATGGAACACCCATCGAGGTGGAGGCCATTCGCTTAGGCATATCTCCGAAAACGTTGACGGACAGAAATCATGCAAAAGTTGTTGAGCTATTCTCAAAGTGGGGAATATCCTTCGACAATTACACTAGAACCGAAAGCGTCACCCACAAAGAATTCGTCCGAGATATGCTGACAAAAATATATGAAAACGGATACATCTTCGTCCAAGAAACCGAAATGCTCTACTGCGAGCAATGCGGCCGATTTCTCCCAGACAGGTTTGTCGAAGGAAAATGTCCATACTGCGGCAAAGAAGGAGCCCGCGGAGACCAATGCGACGCCTGCGGAAGACTACTGGAACCGACGCTTCTAATAGAACCGTACTGCGTCATCTGCGGGGCCAAGCCTGTTGCAAAGAAGACGAAGCATTGGTATTTCGACATGCCGAAACTATCACAGACGTTGACTGACTATCTTAATAGTAATAAACAGCTGTCAACCAGCACGAAAAACTTCAGCCTGAACCTAATAAGGGAAGGGCTAAAGGCAAGGGCTGTGACCAGAGACGTTGAATGGGGCATCCCCGCACCTTTCCCAAGATCAGAAGGCAAAACAATCTATGTCTGGGTCGAAGCCGTCTTGGGCTATGTATCCGCCACGATAGAATATTTCAAGAACAAAAGCAAACCTGAGAAATGGAAAGAATTCTGGTTCAACAAAGACGCTAGATCCTACTATTTCATCGGAAAGGACAACATCCCATTCCACACAATTATCCTTCCAGCCTTGCTTCTGGCCTCAGGCGAAGACTTCAACCTGCCATGGAATGTCTCAGCAACAGAATTTCTCCAATTCAAAGGCGAAAAAGCCTCCAAGAGCCACCGCGTCGGAATATTCATAGACGAAGCCCTAGACCTCTTTCCAGCGGACTATTGGCGTTACTTCTTGATGGCGTCCAGGCCTGAAAGCAAAGACTCAAACTTCTCATGGGAATTATTCATCGAAAGAATAAACGCGGATTTGAACGACACGCTAGGTAATTTCGTCCACAGAACCTTGACCTTCATAAACACACAGTTTGATGGCAAGGTCCCTGAACCAGAATCACAGAATGAAGATGCGAAACGCATCCTGAGTGAGCTTGAAGAAAAAGTCAAAGAAACAGCCGAGGAAATCGAAGGCTGCAAACTGCAAGCAGCTGCCAACACAGTAATAGCGATAGGCCGAATGGGAAACCAGTACCTGAACGAAAAGGAACCCTGGAAACTGATCAAGAACGAAAGAGGACAAGCGGCCACGATCTTCTACGTGGCAACACAAATCGTCAAAGCCCTGGCCGTAGTTTCCGCACCTATCATTCCTTCCGCGGCAGACGAAATCTGGAAAACCCTCAAGCTGCCAGGCAGCGTAAGCGAACAGAAATGGACTGAAGCCTTGTCACCATTACCAACACACCACAGGATAACCAAACCGAAGCCACTGTTCAAGAAAGTAGAAGAAGACCAGAAGCAGCTCGACGAAAGGCTGGAAAAGATCAGGGCCGCCCAGTCGGCAGGCACGTAGAATCTTGGGCGTGAACATTTGCACATAAAAGTCGACCTTCACGTTCACAGTTGCTATTCCAAAGATTCACTCATTACACCAGAAGAAATCGTCTTCTACGCCAAGAACAATGGACTAGACGGAGTCGCCGTCACCGATCACGATAAGCTTGACAGCGCGCTTAAAATCGCGAAAGAGACCGAGTTCTTCATTATTCCAGGCATGGAGATCACAAGCTCAGACGGACACATCATCGCCCTTAGAATCCACGAACCCGTTCCAAAAGGGCTGAGCGCAGCCGAAACCGTGGAAAGAATACACGAAGCAGGCGGCCTAGCAGTGGCCTGCCACCCAACTGCTCTCTTCAAAAAAAGCCTAGGAAATCACACAAGCTTAGAGTTTGACGCCATCGAAGTAATAAACGCCGCAGCTCTCCCGTTTGGTTTCTCTGTGAGAAACGCCAAACGGCTTGCGTCAAACCTCGGCATCGCACAGGTCGCAGGCACCGACGCTCATTACGGACCACAAATAGGCTGTGCCTATACGCTCATCGACTCAGAATTGAAGGTTGACGAAGTAATCGATGCTATAAGCAACCGTAAATGTCAGCCTTTTGGAAGGGCTATACCTTGGAGGCTGAGGCTGAAGAAAGAATTCCTCATGCTCAAGAAAAATTCTGGCTCCGAAAGCGAGAAAACAAAAAGGTAGTGGCTAAGAGCCTTCAAGCTGGTAAAGGTCTAGCTCTATGCCAAGGTGTCTCTCTGGTCCGGATCGAGGTTCAATGTTGAAAAGCTGAGGCGCAATCGTCTCAAATCCACCCAAGATTTGTGGCGAATCAACTCCCGTCATGACAAGCGTGACTTTCAGCTTACCATCCTGCTCCGGGTTCACCCTTGCACCCCAAATGACCAAAGCATCATTGTCCATCATTTCAGTGACAATTTCACCTACGCGGTTTGCCTCTTCAATCGTCATCTGATTGTCTCCAGTGACGTGGATCAGGGCTCCAGTTGCCCCTGCATAATCCACGTCCAATAATGGACTTCTGAGCGCGTTCCTCACCGCTTCTTCAGCACGATTTGGCGCATCTGATTCGCCTACTCCGACGATGGCCATGCCGCCTCGCTTGACGATAGTCTTGAAGTCTGCAAAGTCGAGGTTGATGAGACTCGGCGCGGAAATTGTTTCAACGATACCTTTGATCATCCTTGCCAATACCTGGTCGGCAACCCTGAACGCTTCGCTCAGGGGAAGTTGAGGAACGAGCTGCATGAGTTTGTTGTTGTCGATCACCACAACGGTGTCGCACTGTCTGCGCATATCAGCCAAAGCGCTTGCAGCAAACTTCATCCTGCCTCTTTCAATGCGAAACGGTGTAGTCACAACACCGACGACTATTGCACCATTCCGTCTTGCTATCTCTGCAACTACTGGTGCGGCGCCCGTGCCTGTGCCACCGCCGAGGCCAGCTGTCAAGAAAACTATGTCGACTCCGCGGAGCAGATCCTCAACATATGCCCTTGATTCCTCGATTGCGGCTTTTCCAAGCTTTGGGTCTCCGCCAACGCCGAAGCCCCTCGTGAGTTTTTCGCCTATGAGAATCTTCTGGCTGGCCTTCGAAGCGCGCAAGTGAACAGCATCGGTGTTGATTGCCACACACTCTATTCCCGTAGCGTGCATCTCCATCAGCCGAGTCGCCGTGTTACATCCTGCCCCGCCGACCCCGATTACAAGTGTGCGACAGTCGTCCGGCTGCTTAATCTCTTGACTCATCGTGTTGTGCCACGTGTACTTGACTGTGCTCTCCGACGCTCTCGGCCTAGTCAACGTTCTTCCTCCGCCAAACCTCTTCGTTAATCAAATCACGTATCGCTACACGAATCACCTCTGCCCTGTTTGGATAGAACTTCTCAGTCACGAGCTGATCCAGCAATCTTATGTAGGTTTCAGGAAGATATAGTGTGATCAACTTCATCGTTTCTCCCCTCCGGGTAAGTTACACACAAATCTGCGTAAAGTTATATCTCATTGTAACATATTGCAAATATGTGCAAAACATGTTGAGCCCACCCTTTTTAAAGCTTGTGCAAAGCTTGTCTCAGCTTTCTGTAAATTCTGCCCACTGGCGAGCTTAATGTTTTTATTGCTTGTTGATTCATTTTAGGTAAAGCGATGGCAGGAAATGCAGGTTTTCGTAAAGAGCTTTGGGTGTTCCACAAATCTAGCCGACGGGGAAGTATTAGCAGGTTGTCTCGCCGCTGCGGGTTACAATCTCGTGAATTCTGAGGCGGCTGCAGACGTAATCGTCTACAATACTTGTGCGGTCAAAGGACCCACGGAAAATCGCATGATTGAGGTTCTGAAGCGGGTTCCCACAGATAAGAAACTTGTCGTCGCTGGATGTCTGCCATTGATCAGTTTCGAAAGACTGTCTAAAGAAGTGCAGTTCGACGGTGCTCTTGGACCAGCCGCTGGCGAAAGCATCGTTGAGGTCGTCAGGAGTGTGACGCGTGGTGAAAAAGTTGTGGCTTCTGAAGATTGCGTTAAGGCAATTCCGAGTCTGGATTTGCCCCGCGTGAAGTTGAGTCCAGTCATAAGCATTATCCCCATAGGATACGGGTGTTTAGGCTCATGCGCATATTGCTGCGTAGTGTTTGCCAGAGGCAGACTGAGAAGCCATGACATCGAAGAGATCGTGAAGAGAGCCAAAAAGGATCTAGCCTCGGGTGCACGTGAGCTTTGGATAACTTCCCAAGACACGGCCTGTTATGGCAAAGATAAAGGGACCGACCTTGCGGAGCTACTTGCCGCCCTTTGCGATATTGACAGCGACTTCAAGATCCGCGTCGGTATGATGACCCCAAACAACGCAATGAGGATTATGGATGATTTAGTTGATGCCTTTGCTGATAAGCGCATTTTCAAGTTCGTCCATCTCCCCCTACAAAGCGGGGACAATGAGATTCTGAAACGCATGCAAAGGCACTATTCCCTCAACGATTTCAAGAGCATAGTGAGGAAATTCAGAGAGGATCTTCCTGACGTGACTCTTTCCACAGATATCATCTGTGGCTTCCCTGGCGAAAGCAAGGAAGCATTTGCGAGGACTCTCCAAGTGATTGAAGAGACCAAACCTGACATCGTTAATGTCTCGAAGTTCTTTGCAAGGCCGCGAACAGCTGCAGCTGAAATGAAAGAGGATTTTCTGCCACTTATGGAGATTAGCCAAAGGAGTAGAACTGCAGCTGTTGTGGCCAAGAAAGTAGCTTTCGAAAGAAACAAGCAGCTCATCGATTGGACGGGCGAAATCCTTATTGATGAAGCTGGGAAGGTTGCTGGCTCCTGGATTGGACGTGACTTCGCCTACAAGCCCATCGTGGTTAAAACCGAAAAGAAAGTGCTCGGGAAATCATTGAAAGTGAAAGTCAAAAGGGCTTTCTCCACATATTTGGAAGGTGAAGTACTCGAATAAACGTCAAAGCGTGAAAAGTGGAAAAGATTGCTATCGGCACAAAAAAATTGTGGAATGTGAAGCCGTGGCCTCTTGTGACAGGATTCTAGAAACCCATCACGAGAGTTTCTGTGGATTGTACTCCGTTGATGCTCCTGATGCAGTCTGTGACGACGTTGCCTAAATCTCCGAGTGTTTTTGTCTCCAGTTTGATAACGAAATCCCAGCGGCCGAAAACACCGTTGACTTCTTTGACGCCTTTGACTTTGCACAGCTCTTCTTTGACGGTTTTCATGAAATTCAGAGTCTCACTTGAACCGACACGGACTAGAATCATAGCTTCGACCATTTGAAACACCACCACATGCGTAGTTCTTTACCATATAATAAACTTGCCATACCAAAGTCAACTTTGGTCGGACGCCCGATTACCATCCGAAATAGGTTCTGCCAAAAACGCAACATCAGTAAGCAGGAGAAAACAAGACAGGATCTCTCCGCTGGAAATCTAACGAGTTCAATAAGTTATTTATGTACATTCACTCTTATTCTGTCCTGAGGAGAGTGAACCTTTGAGCGAAGAGAGCATCGTTGAAATCGGCCAAGTAACACATTTCTTCTCAAAAATCAACGTGGCAGTCATCGAGCTGAAGGCACCCTTAAACGTCGGCGACACGATAGTTATCAAGGGACCGAACACGGATTTTGAACAAGCTGTTGAATCCATGCAGATTGAGCACAAGGACGTTCAGCACGCCGAGAAAGGACAAAGCATAGGATTGAAAGTTGCAGACCGCGTGAGAGAAACAGACACCGTGTATAAAAAGGTCTAGACGCCTTTTTCCTGAAGCCGACGACTGCGGCGAAAAAGTCGCACCATCGCCTGAATGTCTAAATCTCCCACGTTCGAGACTCAACTACCGAATTCACTGGGGACCTATTCTTAGCTGGGATCTCCAAATCAATCAAAACAGATCTTTGACCGATAAGAAAATATCCCTTTAGATTCAATAGGAATATAATAAACCAAGCAGGTTGATGATGAGGGCGAGACTCGACAATGTTTGACAAGGAAAAAATGAAGGAATTGAAACGCCACCGCGAACGCTGGGAGCAAACGACATTGCTGAACTGGATAAAGCAGAGCAAGGAAAGAAAAAACGAGTTTCGGAACCATTCGGGCATGCCGATCAAACGTTTGTACACCCCTGAAGACATTGAAACGTTAGATTATCTGAGAGATTTGGGATTTCCAGGCGAATACCCGTTCATTCGCGGAGTACACGCGACGATGTATCGTGGCCGTTTGTGGACTATGCGCATGTTTGCAGGCTTCGGCAGCGCAGCTGACACGAACCGACGTTTCAAATACCTTCTGAAAGAAGGCGAATCAGGATTAAGCACGGCTTTTGATTATCCGACGATAATGGGGTACGATTCAGATCATCCAATGGCTAAAGGAGAGGTCGGCATATGCGGTGTGGCCATATCATCCCTCAATGACTTGGAGGTCCTTTTCAACGGCATACCTTTAGACAAGGTTACGACTTCCATGACGATAAACGGTCCAGCGCCTATGCTGCTGGCCATGTACATGGTTGTGGGCGATAAACAGGGTGTGCCGAGAGAAAAGTTGGGCGGGACTACTCAGAACGATAACTTGAAGGAATTCTTCGCCCAAAAACTGTGCATTTTCCCTCCGAAGCCATCGGTGAAGCTTACGACAGACTTGATTGAATATTGTGCAAGACATTTGCCCAGATGGAACCCCGTCAGCATTAGCGGATATCACATCAGAGAGGCCGGCGCAAACGCAGTGCAAGAACTTGCATTTACGTTGTATGATGGAATAAGCTACGTAGAAGCCACAGTGGAGAGGGGACTGAAAGTTGACGATTTTGCCCATCGCTTATCATTCTTCTTCGCCTCTCATAATGACTTCTTCGAGGAAATAGCCAAGTTTAGAGCCGCCCGCAGAATATGGGCGAAAGTAATGAAGGAAAGATTCCATGCTGAGACCCCAAGATCCATGTGGATGCGAATGCATGTCCAAACCTCAGGATGCACACTCACGTCGCAACAACCGCTCAATAACATCACGCGTACAACAATGCAGGCTCTCGCAGCAGTCTTAGGTGGAACACAATCGCTCCACACTAACTCATACGATGAGGCGTTGTGCCTGCCGAGCGAGGAAGCCGTGAGGGTTGCCCTGCGTACGCAGCAGATCATAGCGCAGGAAAGCGGAGTGACAAACACTGTGGATCCGATGGGTGGGTCATACTTGATTGAAGCGTTGACAAACGAGATGGAAGAAAAAGCAATGGAATACATCCGGAGAATTGACGACATGGGAGGTGCTATCGCAGCTATCGAGAAAGGATTCTTCCAAAAAGAAATCGCAGATAGCGCCTACAAATATCAGAGAGAGATAGATGAGAAAAAGCGGGTCGTAGTCGGAGTCAATGACTACAAAATTGAAGAATCTAAATGCCCTATTAAATTACTACATGTTGACCCAAGAGTCGAACAGGAACAGGTTGCCGCCCTCCAAAAACTAAAAAGAAAAAGAGACAAAAGGAAAGTCGAGGAACTGCTTGGAAAGCTTCATTACTCTGCAGAAAAAAATGAGAATCTCATGCCAACGATAATCGAAGCAGTAAAGGCATATACTACGCTTGGCGAAATCACTGAGGTTCTGCGGCAAGTTTATGGAGAATACAAGGAGCTGATAGTAATCTAAAAAGGAGAGAGACTAGATGCAAGAAAAAGGAAAAATCCGAGTCTTGATCGCAAAGCCTGGCTTAGACAGCCACGATAGGGGGGCCAAAGTGGTTGCCAGGGCACTAAGAGACGCAGGAATGGAAGTGATCTACACGGGCTTGAGACAGACACCAGAGCAAATAGCCGAAACAGCACTCCAAGAAGACGTAGACGTCGTAGGACTGAGCATACTTTCAGGAGCACATAAGGCGCTCTTTCCAAGAATCATGACCCTTCTTAAACAGAAGGGGCTGACAGACGTCATGGTCGTTGCGGGAGGAATCATACCGCAAGAAGACGCGGCAGAAATGAAGAAGCTCGGCATCAAACAGATCTTCGGCCCTGGAACAACTACAGATACAATAATACAATATGTATTCGATAACGTACGTAAGAGAACCTAGATCATAGACGTGCAAGACACTTGGCAAAAACTGAAGAAATCACCTATGGGGTACTTAAGGGAGACGTCAGAAGCATAGCACGAGCAATAACCATCGTCGAAAACGAGCCGATTCAAGGACGGAAAATAGTCGCTGCAATATATCCTCGCACGGGAAGAGCACACATAATAGGTTTGACTGGCCCTAGCGGTGCTGGAAAGAGCACGTTGATCGAGAAGATCGTGCGCGAGTACAGGCAGCAGAACAAGACAGTCGGCGTTGTTGCGGTCGACCCGACGAGTCCCTTCACAGGCGGCGCATTCTTAGGAGATAGGATCCGCATGCAGGAACTCAGTACTGATACAGGAGTGTTCATACGCAGCATGGCGTCCCGCAATTACCCCGGAGGACTTGCCAAGGCAACGAGGGATGCCGTTAAAGTTCTGGATGCGGCAGGCAAGGATGTCATCCTCGTCGAGACGGTGGGTGCCGGCCAATCTGAGGTTGAGATAATAAGGGTTGCCCAGACGATAGTCGTCATTCATGCACCAGGCTTAGGAGATGAGATACAGGCAATAAAAGCAGGGCTCATGGAAATAGCTGACATCTTCGTCGTTAACAAAGCTGACAGAGAAAATGCAAACAAAACAGTGATGGACATTCAAGCGATACTGCAACTCAACGACGCCGAAAACGCGTGGAAACCTTCCGTCCTAAAAACAATAGCTCTCACAGGAGAAGGCGTCCTCGAGCTCGTTAGCAAGTTGAAGGAACACAGAGACTACCTTGAACGGAACCCTGGAAGCAAGAGGGCACTCTTGAAGAGCATAGCCGAAGCAGAACTCGTTGAATCAATCAAAGAAAAAATGGCAACTTCAATAATGGAAGACCTAAAAAGCGAAGGAAAACTTGACGATTTACTCGGGAAAATCCTGAAAAAAGAAATAGACCCAGCGTCTGCAGCAGAAAAGCTTCTTAACGAAAAACTCAGGAAGCATTAGACCTTGCCGAAACTTGACAAGGGACTCGTTCAGGTCTACACCGGAAACGGTAAAGGAAAAACCTCAGCAGCCTTTGGACTTGCACTCAGAGCGGCTGGAAGAGGATTGAAGATCTACATAATTCAATTCATCAAGGGCGGGTTTGACTACGGCGAACTATACGTGGTGGACAAGATTCCAAACGTCACGTTGAGAGCCTTCGGCCGAGGAAAATTCATAACGGAGAAGCCTCCGCAGAAAGAGGACGTCGAACTTGCAGAACATGCACTTCAACTAGCCAAGAACATCGTCAAAGGCGGACAACACGACATTATCATCTTGGACGAGATCAACGTGGCTCTGAACCTAAAACTGATAGACATCAAGGAGGTTCTGGATTTGATAAAGAGTAAGCCAACACACGTTGAACTTGTTCTAACTGGGCGCAATGCTCCTGATCAGATAATTGAAGCCGCGAACCTAGTCAGCAACATAACAGAAATCAAACATCCATTCAAGGAAGGATACAAATCACGCAAAGGCATCGAGTACTAGTCCGCAAGGTTAGAACTGAGCCCTGTTTAACAGTTAGGAAAGAACCTGAGGAGGAGCCTCTGGATTTGCGGTCGTTTCAGACTTTTTTCTGCGTCTCAACGTCAACAGCGTTAAGATTGCCCCGACAGCTGCGACCGCAGCGATTGCCAGAATCAAGTATTGCATTAATGTCCATACTTCTCTGGTCACCTTGAAACCCGACACGTTTGCTTTGATCTGACCTACCCCGGGGACCAGAATCGTTGCGACGTTATCGTTCATCGAAGTTATCGTGCCGTTCATCGTTCCTATAGTCGTCTCAATAGTCGCTACGTCGCCGTTTATCGCTTCGACATTGAGGAAAATGCTATCAAGGGTGGCGTTTACGGATGCCAGGTCTATCTTGATGAGACCCACGTCTGTCTGAACGTTCGCCACTCCGTCCGTGACGTTTATTACTTGTGCGTATATCGCCGTCAGGTTCACGTCTATTAGACCTAGGTCTGTCTGAATGCTGGCTATGCTGCCGTCCATTGCCACGACATTCTGATCCATCAGGGTCAAAGTACTGCTGACCAGGAAGGATTTGAAGGATGTGCCGTTTGCTTGGATCGTGTTCGCAATGTAACTTGCTTCTACAACGAGTGTGTATGTGCCAGTCTCATTTGCCACCAGAGTATACGGTATCTTGAATAGCCCTGTTGAAACCTGTTCAGCCACAAGGTTCTCGAGGGTACCGTCAGGTTTGTAAAGTGTGGCGTCGGTAACAGTTGCGTTGACCGCTTCCCCCTTGAAAGTGGTTTGTACGTAGAAAGTGGCTGTTTCGTGAATAAAATGAATGCTTCCTACGTCAATCTGAACTGAAAGTGGAGTAGTGTCTACAACGGTGAAGTCTGAAGATGCATTAATCCCGGCTGAGTCCACTGCTTTCACGACTTGGGTACCTGCGCTTGAAAACGGTACGTTGAACGTGAAATCAAAGCTCCCCAGAGCATCCGTTACGATGAATCCTACAAAGGCATCGTTAAAGGTTAGCATTACTTGGCTTGAGGGTGAAAAACTCACGCCAGTGGCCACTACTCTCGTTCCAGCTGGCCCTTCAGACGGATTCAAACTTAGCATCTGCTGAACCAAGATCTCTTCACCCACCTCATTGTTGCCAATCAGTGCCTCTCCAAGGACAGGCACGACGTACAAGGTAACGTTGAACGTTCCTTCGACTTGAGGATTCCAGATGAGATTAGTAGTCCATGATGAGCCTGCAGGTAAAACACCAAGGTGGATCGAGGTAAACTGCACGTTGCTGTCAACGAAAAGTTCTGCAGTGACGTCTTGCTCGTCGCTAGATCCGAAATTCAGAACGGTGAGATTGAAGTAAACGATGTCTCCAGGCGCGATACTATTCGGTCTTTCCCAATCGAGGATCAAAACATCATGCACTGGCGGAACTTGCTCCACAGCTCTTCGCGCATTGATTCTTCCATATCCATAAGACGGATCAAAGCCCGGCGAACCTAGATCGTTAGCTGTATATCTCATCTGAGCTCTGACCCAATCGCGCGTGGCATTGGGAAATTGGCTCCAGACAAGAGCGCCAAGCCCTGCAACGTGGGGACAAGCCATCGAAGTGCCGCTCATCTGAATGTAAGAATCGTTCGGAAAAGTTGAATAGATTTGCACTCCAGGGGCTGATAATTCAACCCAGCTCCCGTAGTTGCTGAAAGCCGCTGGATAATCAAACTGATCCGTGGCCGTGACAGCAACGACCTCACCATAAGCTGCAGGGTAGAATTTGGCATCAGATGCTTGGTTGCCTGCTGCGCCAATTATCAACACGTTATGACCGTAAGCGTATTGGATTGCCTCGTGGATAAGCTGACTGTCTTGATCACTGCCCCAGCTCAGGCTCAAAATTCTGGCGCCCTTTTCAACAGCATGGTATATGGCGCTGGCCAAGTTGTCTTCGTATCCCGTCCCACTAGCGTCCAAGCCTTTTTCCGCCATGATCTGAACCTGAGCCATCCCTGCAATACCAAGGCCGTTGTTTATGACGGCAGCTATTATGCCTGCGCAGTGAGTCCCATGACCGTTATCGTCCATGGGGTTGGAATCGTTGTTAACCCAGTCGTAGCCGCTAGCATTATAGTTAGCTGCGATATCTGGATGATTATAGTCAATCCCTGTGTCGACCACGGCGACGAGAATGGATCTGTTTCCTGTCGTCGTATTCCACGCCCAATCTGCCTCTATCTTCTGGGGTCCCCATTGAGAAGACCAGTATGGATCATTCGGTACGAATTGTGCCTTGAACTGGACGTTAGGCTCAAAATATTTGGCCAGACCAGAACTCTGCGCCTCACTCTCGAATGAAGAAATGTTGTCTGAGGGCACGTTGGCAACTATGGCGAGCGGCTCGCCTCCTAACGTGACCTTATTGATTATTCTGCCCCCGAACCTGGCGACAACGGCGGCAAGTCTGCTAGCACCTGAAAGCCCATTTTTCACGCCGACGACCAGATCGTCCACTTCATTGCTTAGCGATGAACTACCGGCCACTGTTTTTCCCATGAACGAACCGGCACGATCTTCGACACCGACAGTCGACACAGAAAGAATTGCCAATAAGACCAACATCGCAAAACGCTTCATAATTCTATCCATGATCTCACCAAGTCTGATGTACTTTAGACCTAATGATTCCAGCGCGATGTAGGATTCTGAAAGCGACCTCATATAAGGATGTTCCTGTCTCCGAGGCTCCTCTATCCGTTACGTGTATCAAGAACCTCGAAACTTAGAAAATCGACGAGAAGTAGATGTGTTTTGCGAGCTTTTGCTGTCCAAAACGCGGGTCAATCCTGCGAGATAATCACGTTGTTATGAGAGGGTAGACTTCCCTCGCAACATACTCGACGTATTTTTCCTTCTCTGACAAGTTGAATATGGTCACAGATGCATCCCTCGTTATGCCCACAACGTAGCCGAATTCTTTAGACTTGGCAACCACGTACCAAAGGTCGCCGTGTTTCGCATAGTCCTCGAAAAGAGACGTGTTGACCAGATCCGGACCATACAACGACAGTTTGTTCACGTTTGGTATGTCGACGTTGTCAAAAAATGTAATCTTCGTTTCTTCAGGATTCTTAAGGTGAAACTGTTTCAGAGTCTCAGGTGGAATTCTAGCTTCCAGTATTCCGCCAACTTTTTCGAAAATCAATTCACTGAGCTTGTTCGCGATGAAGTTTGCAATTCGTTTCTTCTCCACTATGGCCAGGAAAGTGGTGCCTTCATGTTGAGCAAAACTGAACAAGGCTTCGACCGTGCGGGGCAATGGGGTAACCTTGCCTCTGTGGAAAACGTGCATCACGTAATCGTGGGAGTAGACCCCTTTAAGGATATTTCTCATAGGCAGAAGACCGACAACTTCGGCGAAGAGTTTGAACCTATACTCACCTTCCTCAAAGTCCTCTTCAACATGATAGTTCTCAAGTCTCGAAGCGACTTCAGCAACCGACAGCGGTTCTGATAGTTTGAAGATCTTCCCAGCGACAACCATATTAAAGCCTCAACTGCCACTTTGGCAATTTATGCTTATCAAGCTTTGCAAACCGCGACTTTTCCGAATCTGTACAAGGAAATCGCAATCATATGAGCGAATTTGAATTAGACTCAGTCTGACCGCCTTAGCTGTTAAGAGAATCACTGCTTGTTTCTTCTTTGCCTGCTGCAAACATTCAAATCGTGGGCAACCAGGTGCAAGCAATCTAGGCTAGAATAAAGCGAATGATATCGCGATGGATGCATCAGTCGCCAAGAAAGAAAAACCAAGTGCTTTCTAGTATCTGACGCTGAGGTATAGCAGCACAATTAACGCTCCGAGTGAAAATAGGCTTGGCAACATAGCAAACGGACCAAGACCGAATTCATGGAAACCAAATGCCTGGTATACTAGGGGAATAGACACAAGAGCATGGAGAAGAAGGACTGCTGAGAATATTATGAGACCCACCGTAAATTCTGATCGTGTCTTCTGGTATATGCTAACGTATATGAGTAACAGCAAGATTGAAAGCGTTGCGTTGATCGTTGAAACTACCGTCTCCACCGAGTAGAAAAGTTCTATGTCGCCACGAATATCGGTTTCAGGTGGGTGAGGTGCGAAGGGAGGAGGAAACCAAGTGGTTGATGTGGCCCATAATATTGCAAGGATGGTTACAACTATCAATGTCACTATTATTAGCCAAATTCTCACGCTCTTATTCATACGTTTGTTCATTTGCGTTCCTCTCTTTTCTACTTTTTCCAGATTTTCTTCACAATGTCCTCGAACAGCGCGTAATTCTCTTCCATCACCGGAGACAGGAAATACGTTGTACCGTACCCTTCTCCGGCTGAGGTGACTATTCTGTTTTTCTCAAGAACCCCAAGATGATGCCTTATCGTTCTGTAGTCCATCCCAAGCAGGGTTGCCAGCTGATTTGCATTTTGCGGAGTCTCTTTCAAAGCCTGAATAATCTTGGCGCGACTGACACCGCCTCTTGTACCTGCAATTAGCCATCCTATCACATACTTGAACGGACGCGCACTAGCAGACATCCATACCGCTCCGACACATCAAGGAGTTTTCCGCTAAACCTATTCGAACTGAAGTAATAAATATGTCCCTCAGTTCCTCGCCTCCTATTGCACCTAATGATGAGAATAGGAACAGATTAGGAATAGAATCTGGTGCAATTTTGACAAACGATTTAATAATCCGTGGCTTCATAACGGTTTGGAGGTTGAGGACAAGTCGCCAACACCCTATTCTTCAAAAAAGGGACTCGTGAAAGGCCGGAAAAGCTGAAGGACACTCTTTCTCTTCCAATCTCTCCTTTCTCCCCCTCAGCAACTCCGGACCTTAACGAGAACCAAAGAAGAATAGAAAAATAACCAAGAAAAGAAGATGATAGCCATGGCTACGAACAAGAGGTCAACCTCCTCGACGACGGCAACGGAGAAAACCACAGTCAATCACCTCCTCCTTGGCTGTACGAAACGTGATGCCTCACGTAATCAGAATTATGGTTTGCCTTCACTGCGCCAAGGATTTTTCATCCGTCCTGAGGCTCTACGGAATTCAAACGGTTCAGAGACCGAATGAAAAGTAGTAGAGAACCCCCTGTTGTTTGGCCTGAAAATGATGGCTGTAGACGACACAGTCACCGAGGCCACAGCTTGGCAGGAGTCATTTCCTGAATCTCGATGCCCATGGCCGTGCAAATTAGGCAGCCCAAGATCACGAGCTGATTCCACAAGCAGCTCGTTTTAAAGCAAGCAAAGCGGTCAACTCCGATTCTCAGCGAGGGTGAAGATGTGTTTCGATATTATCATCGTGAGATCTGCCAGATCAATGAGAAGCAACATGCTTTTGAAACAACCCAAACCCCAGATACGTCTGGCTGCTTGAACTTCAATGACAAATGTGTCCCTCTGTCTCCATGCCATAGCAAATAGTGATCACTCTTGGATTAGGGATAGAATTTGGTCTAATTCTGAAAAACGGTTTAATAACTCACCAGTATTGAGAAGATATCGTAACTAAGGCATGGAGATGGCAGCAGTGAAAGACGTGAAGTACTTTGGCCACAGACGACATAACAGAATGTCTGGGTTCATTGCTGCCCCTCCTCGCTTCATTGAATTAAAGATGGAACACTTGGAACAGTGACAAGTTTGGGTGCCTTGACAAGAGCAATAAGGAACATTTCGAGAAGGAAGATAAGGGCATTGTTAGTAATCGTTGCCTTGAGTTTTTCATTGGCAATAATGGTATCTATTCCTGCCGGTGTGATCGCAAACCAAGAATCCACGCAGAGCTTGACACAGAGATTCAACAGCACCATCATCAACACGGAAGCACAAATCAACCAGAGTACTACACTGATAGAAGTCTCAACGTCGAGTGGAAGCATGTTTTCCGGTCCGCCCTCAGACATGTCTGGTCCCCCATCAGGCGAGAACCGATCCGGCTTCTCGTTTACACAACGAGCAGAATTCTATATGAATGAATCCGTTGTTGGCAACATTGGTTCCATTGCTGGTGTCAAAGACGTTGTTCCGTTCCTCTTGAAATCATCCTCGGAGACCACCAAGGAGACCATAACTACACCGATGGGAGATTTCCCCATGTATAGACCGCTCTACACGATTACTGGTGTCTATCTGAATTCCTCGCTCATCGACGAATACTCCGTCCTACCTACAGACACAGACATGATAGCAGGGAGAAATCTGCGCGAAGGGGATAGTGGCGTTCTTCTCATGAGTCTTAACCTCACGAAGTACTACGGAGTCGGAGTGGGCAGCGAAGTGGAGGTGAATGGCACATCCTTCACGGTGATAGGGATCTACGACCAAGCGGGTCAAAACTCCATAGAGACGAGGGGCGTGTACATGAATCTGACTGATGCTCAAACGGTTACCAATGAAATAGGAAACGTGAGCAGGCTTGACGTGTATGCAGAGAACGTCTCCTGTGTGGACACGATAAACGCGCAGATACAGACAATGTATTCAACTGAGATAAATGCACGCGAGATTTCTGTCGCAACGTACGCAACTCGCTTGGCAAACCTTCAGAGCCAACAAGCAAGATACACCGAGCTTCTGAACAGCACCGAATCAACCTTGGCCCAGACCCAGTCGGTTGCAACCGAAGAGATCATCGTGGCACTCGCTGCAACGAGTGTTATTGTCCTGTTCGTGATGCTGTACACGGTGCGAGAAAGAACGAAGGAGATAGGAACACTCAAAGCGATAGGGTTCAGCAACTGGAGCGTCATGAGCCAGTTCATGCTTGAAGGAGTAATCTTAAGTCTAGCAGCAGGCGTTGTAGGCATTGGCATAGGAACTGTTGGAGCTCCCATTATATCAGGAGTTCTACTTCCAGCTGTAAACTCGGTTGGCGCGCGCGTTGGTTATCAAGGCATGAGCTTCGGTACAGCAACATCTGGGTCATCAACTGCATCAGCTGTTGTAACCCCCACAGTCATGTTACTTGCGCTTGGCGCGGCAGTGCTCCTAGGAGCCGTAGGCAGTCTGTACCCGGCTTGGAGAGCTTCAAGAACAAGACCTGCCGAGGCGATGAGGTATGAGTGAAGCTGTTAGTGAAGCTGTTAGTGAAGCTGTTAGTGAAGCTGTTCTGAAAGCTGAAAAAGTTGCTAAAGTCTACACGATTGGCAAGCGTGAAGTGGGAGCCTTGTCCGATCTCAATCTTCAAATCAACAAAGGTGAGTTTGTCGCCATCATGGGCCCCTCTGGTTCAGGCAAGACCACGTTGCTAAACGTTCTGGGCTGCCTTGATAAACCGACCGCTGGAAAAGTGGTTCTCGACGGCGTTGACATCTCAAAACTGCCTGAAAGCGAACTTTACAAGATAAGAAGAAACAAGATTGGCTTCATCTTCCAGACCTTCAACCTCTTGCCATACCTGAACGCCTGCGAAAACGTCGAGCTGCCGATGGAATCCACAAAAAGACCCAAGAACGAGAGAAGGCAGAGAGCCCGCGAACTGTTGAAGCTCGTGGGGCTGTCTGGAAGAGAAGATCACAGACCTCAGAGGCTGAGTGCTGGCGAACAGCAAAGAGTGGCTATCGCACGGGCCATGGCAAATGACCCGGCGATAATCCTAGCGGACGAACCTACCGGCAACTTGGACACGGAAAACAAGTATGAAATCGTCAGGCTCCTCGCGAACCTGAACATTGAACGAGGAACAACAGTCGTGATGGTTTCGCACGACAGCCATGTAGCTTCCCACGCCGAGAGAGTGCTCCTTTTAAAAGATGGTAAAATCGCGAAGGAGAAGCAGGGGCTTCATTTGGTGAGAAAAAAGCTCATGTGCCCCTACTGTGGAAGCAAGATTCAGGCCACTGATCAAAGATGCCCCAGTTGCAAGAAGAGATTATGAAATGAAGAAGGAGGAATGTGAATGGAATTATCTGAAAAACCGAAAATAAGCAGTTTCTCCAAACGGTTGATAGCGACAGTCATCATATGCTTGTTTCTGGGAGGAATAAGTGGCTACGGAATAAGCAATCTGGCTACTTCAAGTCAAATTAGCGATTTAAAAAGCACCGTGGCAAATCTTCAAAGCCAAGCTGCATCTGACAATTCCACAATCAACTCCCTACGTTCCCAAGTCACAAGTCTTCAAAACCAAGTTTCAGATCTCCAATCGATGACTAACGCTTCAAGCCAGATAAGTGCTCTTCAAGCTGAAGTTTCAAATCTCGAAGAGCAACTGTCAGAGCTTCAATCAGCGAGTAACTCATCCTTCCAAAACGTCACGTACGAGAACATAACCTATGTTCTAGGAGACAATTTCTCACTGTCTCAACTCTACCAACAGGTTAAGAGTTCTGTTGTTGTGATCCAAGGAATAATCGTTCAATACGACATTTTCGGACAGGCCTACTACTCTGAGGTGCAGGGATCAGGGTTCGTCTCGAACTCGACGGGACAGCCTGTAATCATCACAAACTACCATGTGATAGACGGAGCGACCAACATTACTGCGACGTTCATAGATGGAGACAGCTACCCAGCCAAGGTAATTGGTTCAGATCCTTACGCAGATCTCGCGGTTCTTTCAACGAATGCGCCGCAGGACGAGTACAAGCCTCTCAACATCACGAGTTCATCAACCCTCAGCGTCGGCGACCCTGTCCTTGCAGTCGGTACTCCATACGGGCTGGCTGGAACGGTGACCACAGGAATAGTTAGTGCGCTTGGAAGAACGATTACCGAAAGCACGACAGGCGGATACCTAATAGCAGACTGCATACAGACGACGACGCCGATAAATCCCGGCAACTCAGGAGGACCGCTTCTTACGTATCAAGGCGAAGTTGTTGGCATAACCACGGCTATCGTTAGCAGTTCCCAAGGGTTGGGATTCGCAATTCCTTCAAGCACGATACTTCGGGAAGTCGGATCTTTGATCACAAACGGTTCATACACCAACCATCCGTGGTTAGGAGTAGCCGGAACAGACATGAACTACTGGATTGCGCAGGCAACGAACACAACCGAAACCTATGGATGGCTGATCACTCAAGTAACAAGCGGAGGACCAGCTGACAAGGCAGGTCTGCGAGGCGGCACAACTCAAACCGAAGTCGAAGGATCATACATAACGACAGGCGGCGACATCATAATTGCGATCAATGGAACAAGAATCACGAATGGAGACGATCTCTCGACTTACCTAGAGGAGAAAACCTTGCCCAACGAAACAATCAACATAACTATAGTACGAAACGATCAGATAATGACTCTTGCAGTGATACTGGGAACGCGACCTTAGCCAAGTGCATCATAAGTTTGCGGAAAAACCTGCCACATGTGATCTTATGAGGAGAATGCTCAAGTCAAAATAGCATTCGCCCAACCGAAACAGAGAACGACGACCTGTTACCGACACGCATGGGCTCAGGAGACAAAGGGTGCTTGTGCCTGAATCCTTCTATAAGGCTTGCGCAAAGCATCATCTTCGGTCTCCAACAAATCGTTAATTTCCTGGCAGTGAAGCAAGAACTCTTTGCCCCTGTCCGTTGCCCTAAGCACAACCTTATTATTCATCAAGCCTACGTCCACGAGCTTCGCATTCATCATAAGCCGCATGTATCGGCTTAACATCAGAGAACTCAGGCCCACCTTATACATTAAGTTGGTCTTCTGTACTCCGCCGCATGCTATCTCCAAGATTTCAGCAACTATCGCCACCCTGTCTCTGTACGGTTTCCTGCTGTGAATAGTTATGTTTTGCATTTTTGTTTCTGAGTCTCCCATTTTCTAGGTCAATCCTGTCCAGCTATGAACGTGAGCGTATCAGAGAGAGCCACTTGCCCCTGGTACCTTGTGTTTGCGTATGCCTCATAAGTGCCAACATATGCGGAGTCGGGCGGTATTCGAAATGATACGCTTGCGATTCCTGAAGAGTTTGTTAACACCGAATCGGCGTAGATGGGTTTTGTTCCGTTTGGACCTATGACGGCAAAAGCTATCAGCTGGTTTGGTACGCCTTGGCCGGATTCATTCATAACTTGAGCGTAGAGGTTAACAGTCTCGTTGATGGCGTAGTACCCTCCTGGTGTGTTCGATCCTATGCCGCCTTTTTGGGTGAAAATGTCTATCGTTGGTGTCAGCGAGAAGCATCCGAAACTTGTAGTGCCTTGTATTATCTGCCCATCGACTTCGCTATAAGCAAGTGCTTGCCAGATTGGCTGGGAAGGATCTGAGGGCGCGGTGATTTGGAACGTGATGCTTGCCTCTCCAAGGCTGTTCGTGGTCACTTTTTGATTGAGGAATTCCTTGCCATCTGGGGTTCTTACGTCAAAGTATACAAAGTATGCAGGGGTTCCAGCGATTGAGGCATTTTTGAAGGATAATTTTGCCTCGAGGAGAACTGCGTCGTTTGGGAGAAAGGAGATGCTGGCAACCCCGTTCTTTTTGGAGAAGAGGTCAAGTCGAGCTTTTTGCGACTCGCATTGGAAGCTGAGCGTATCGCTTACAGCTTCGTTTTCGACAGTTGTGTTTGCGAAGACATGCCATGTTCCTATCACCTGACCTTCAGAAGGCAGAAGGTAGACGTCGCTTTCAGCGATGCCCGAGCTGTCTGTTAGCGTGGTTCTTGCAATCAGGGAATTGTCTGGCCTGTATATTGAAAATGCCACTGGCACATTTTCTAGGTTGTTACCCTCCTGAGTGAGATGAGCATATATGGAGACATTGTCGAAAGGTGCAAGGTTTCCACCAGAAACGTTGAGCCCTTGGCCGCCTTCCTGCGTGAAGACATCCAGTGCACTATGCAGCTTTGTAGTGATCGGGGTAGGGGAGAAAAAGGCATAGCTTATCGTTCCAAGTCCTACTGCTAAACCGATTGCGAGAATTGACGCCGCGAGCACTTGCTTCTTTGAGTTCATGAACCTTCGATAAAATGTATATACGGTGGAAAATTTAATTCTACGTTTTTGTACATGTGTACAAACAGTTTGAACAGCGATATTTCAAATATCCTGAGGGCGTTTCTTTTCCACAAGGGAAGGAAGAATATTGAGTGAATCAGATGATGTTCTTAGAGGACTTACGCTGAAGGTCTACAGATTCATTTTGAAACATGACAGGCCGGTCGGTATCCGCGAAGTTCAGAGAGGGTTGAACCTAAGTAGTCCCACCCTGGCGCTTTACCACATAAATAAGCTTGAAGAGGCAGGCTTCATTAAAAAGGAATTGAACGGCTATGTTGCAGATAGAATAGTCCTCAGAAACCTCATACGTTTGAGAAGGGTTCTGATCCCTCGAAATCTTTTCTACACTGTGTTTTTCGTGACTTCACTGATATTCTTAGTAGTTTTTCTCAGACCACCAATACTAACAAGAGAATACATATTCGCACTAGGCGTCATCAGCGTTGCAGCAGCAACCTCAATCTATGAGACGATCAAAGCAGTTTCTGAAAAGGTGCTGTAGCTAGATCTAACCTCGGCAAGTGTAATACAATTCCTGGAGTATCAGCATCAGTCAAAGACATCTATTTCAAATTGATCATGTTCACGCTGGGGCCATGTTCTATGAGAAACTGTGGTCTTGCTATTTTTGAACAGTCCGCCTATTCTTTGACTTTCACTCTGCTGCCTAATGTCTTAGGTGCGAACCTGTGGATCGTAGATTGTTCAAAAAACGGAAGTGAAATCATATCTCAATTGCCGCAAAACTATCGATACTGTTTTAATAATAGGTTTTTACCTCTATTACGGCGTCTTCGAGGAAAAGCCTCAATGTTGATTCAAGAGGTTATCCTAGAGAATTTCATGAGTTATGAATATGCTAGGGTACGTTTTAGATCGGGCGTAAACGTGGTTTGTGGACCGAATGGATCTGGGAAATCGTCGCTTCTGCTTGCGATCTCAGTAGCCCTGGGTCAATCCTACACGGAAAGATCCAGAAAACTAAGTGATCTGATACGCTGGGGAAAAGACCAAGCACGAGTCACAGTGATCCTTGAAAATGTCAGAAGGGGCAAGAATAGGCTGGTTCCAAGATATGACAAGGACCAGATTTTTCTAACGCGCGTTCTGCGACGAGACGGCAAGTATTGGTTTGAACTTGAAAATAGAGCAGCAACGAAAAATGATGTTGACAGACTCCTGTCTAGATTGGGCGTTGATCCTGACAACATTCTGATCATCATGCACCAGAATATGGTGGAACAGTTCACGGTACTGTCTCCCCAAGAAAAACTGCGGATAGTTGAGGCTGCCGTCGGACTTGAAGCCTACAGAGAGAATGTGCTGCAGGCTCAGAAAAAGTTGGTCCGGACCTTGAGTCAAGAAGAGTCTATGGGCAAACTCTTGGAATCAGCTGAACAGACCCTTAACTATTGGAGAGAACAATATGACAGATTCCAAGAGAAGAAGCAGCTACAAGCCCAGAGAAGATTCCTGGAAAGAGAACTAGCATGGGCAGAAGTCGAGCGAAGAGAGAGAATCATCACAGAGCTAGAAGTTGACAGAAAAAAGGAACAGGAAATTCTAGACGAAATCAAAGAGGAAGCAAAAGCCACAGAAGCAAACCTCGAATCCGACACGAAGGAGACCCAACAACTCAGAACCGAATGGAAAACGCTGTTTGACGATCGCTTGAGCCTTGAAAGGCAAAGAGCCACAAACGAGTCAAAAGCCGATCTTTGTGGGCAGATCCTGACGGAGACCTTGATCCTGGAGACATCAGCTCTTAAACTCAAAGCGGTCAACCAAACGATCCCGCTGACAGAAGAAGGCCCTCCAAGATTCAAACTCTTGAAAAGTGAAAACTTGCGAGAACTGATCCAAGATTCGAATCAGCACCTTCTAAAACTGGACGACGAAATACAAGCAAATCAGAAGAAAACCCATGGACTCGAACAGGAAATTGAGAAGACTGATAGTCAAATCTTGGATGCCCGAATCAAGAAAGCGTTACTGATATACCGTAGAGAAAATGCCATCGCCGCTGTGGAATCATTAGAGAAAGAACTGAAGCAGTCAAAAACACGTCTCGCGGAAGCTACTGAAAAAGCGGAACAGAGCGGGCCTAGAATTGCGGTACTCAAGGGTGCAGGCGAAATCCTCGACGAAATTCGACTCACAGAAGGACATTTGGCTGCCCTCACCGACGTCTCCGAAGACATCGAAAAAATGTATGAAAACTACTCCAAGCTCTACTTAGAACTAAAAGAAAAAGCACAACTAGTAGCCGAGAACCGCGAGAAAACTTTGGAAGAAGTCAAAACGCGCATGCAGGCTTGGCGAACAGTGATCCAGAGCCTTCTAGACCGCGCCAACCTAGAATACCAGAAGATCCTGACGCAGACTCAAGCTTTAGGAGAAGTCAGGCTTATCAATGAACACGACATCGAATCTGCTGGACTCGAGATTCTTGTCGGTTTTAAGGGCGGCAAACCGGTTCCACTCGATGGTTACACCCAGAGCGGCGGCGAAAGAACCACAGCGACGATGAGTTTTCTACTAGCCCTGCAACAACATGTTCGTTCACCATTCCGGGCTGTGGACGAGTATGACATCCACATGGACCCCAAGAACCGTGAGCTCATCGCAAAAATGCTAATTTCAACTGTAACCGATGGAAACGCTCAATACGTAGTCATCACACCAAGCCAGATAACCTTCGCAAAAGAAGAAGTGAACATAATCACCGTGCAGAACGTTGAAGGAAAATCGGTAATCCGAGAGGTTGCTTGATGCAGTCGAAAAGGGAAAGAGATAAGACGGGCAGAGAGAAACTTGGGCACATAATCGAAACGTGCAAGTCTGTTGAAGAGCGTTCACTTGATCCGTTTCTGATAGACGTGACCGAAGACATTAGCACGGTTAAGGAGTATTTCGCAGAATGGACGATTGCTGAAGATCTTTGCCTGGATGCTGAGACGATACATCATTTGGCTTCAGTCATTAAGCTTCAAGGCGAATGGGTCAGGCATCGATCAACATCGCTTTACACAGACCCGTTCCTTCTCGAAGAAAAGCTTAGAAGCCTATCGAAAGATGCGATCATAGAAACGTTGACTCAAGCTTGGCATCCAATCATCGAGTTGGAACAGATTTCAATACACAGTTTGGCAGAGGCAACCGCGTACTGGATAAACCTACTGCCTATGAACGAAAGGTGGAAGGAAAAGCCGCCTGCCGAAGTTCAAACAGGATCGGCTTCAAGGGAGGAACTCTTGAAAGAGAGAATCTTGCAAGACAAAGCTTTCTCGGAAGAGCTGGAGAATTTTCGGCAGGAACTCGAGAGCCACGTTAAAGAAAAAGGCCAGAAAGGCAAGATTCCCTATTGGAGTTTCATAAGCGGAGAGACCTACGAAGAAACCGTTCAAAGAGCCTTCATGACAAGCTTCCTCGTTACCTACGGTTATGCAACACTAGAAATTCATCCTTTGGAAGAAGAAATCTTCTTAAGACTAGCCGAAGAGCCAGAGACCAAGATTGGCAAGAGACAGCTCGTGTCAATTCCAATATCAGTCTCAGTTGAAGAATGGAAAAAGTGGAAGAGGGAAACGTTTCATTGAGCATGAGAAAAGCAATATACGCCAGCAAGCTCAAAAGAGCGACTCACCTCCTCTTCTATAAGAGACACATGAAGCCTGGCGTAAAAGGCTGGGAACTTCGAAAGGCGCTAGGTGCTGATTATCCGAAAGTCCTGAAACTCCTAGATGATCATTTGAAAACAATCGACCTCCAAGTAAAAACCGTGTTCGAGGAGCAAAAGGAAGTTGAGAAGCCAAGCTTGGAGCAGCTGGACAGAGCCAGATACTTCATAACGTTGAGAGGGGAGATAACCCCGAAAGAAGCAAAGATGGTAGGGTGGCGAATAGATGATCTTGCAGGACTCGCAATCACAATTTCGTACATAATCTCCAATAGAGGAAAAGCCCCGCGAAAAGAAATCGAAGATACGTTGCGCGACAAGCTTCCAGGATGGAAAGTTGGCGTGAACATTGATCGCTACATTCGATATGGATACTTGACTCAGGACGAAAACGAACAACTATACTTGGATTGGAGGACGCGTGCAGAAGTAGACCAAAAAGCGTTAATCGACTTGGTTCTAGCAAAATGATAATTCTTGAAGGCAATTACGCATCTACATCATCGAACGCGTCTCGAGCAAATGCCAAAGAACAGCCGTTCGGGGCAACGACTATTTTCTAAACTTATGGTATGCAAACGCTATTACGTTTATGACAATCAGCGCAACAAGGATCAGCATGGGGCTACCCAAGAACTTGCTTGCGGCAGATCCAAGTGTGACACTAGCACTTTTCATCAACGCAAACAATAGGACGAGCCGATTCATGACATACGCCTCCATCATCACGCGGTTGTCCCTCCCAGAATCAGGTTATGCTCACGTTCTGTATTTGAAAGTATCTTTTGGCCAAGAACCGCAGACGCTCTGCATTCTTTCCGTTCTTTCCTATGGCTACGCCTTTGTCTTTCGGGTTTACGGCTACTACAGCCATTTTCTTCCCATCGGGTCTCTCGGTCACCCGAACCTCATTGACGAGTGCCGGTTTCAACGCATTTTTGATGAACTTTACTGGGTCCTCAGAGTACTCTATTATCTCCTGTTTTTTTCCAGTCATTCTTTCCAGCGTGTGAATGTTTCTGCCTCCCCTACCTATAGCCACGCCTATTTGCCCCTCGTTTATGATGAAAATTACACGCCCTTGCTCCTCGTCAACTATACAGTCTTTGGCACTTGCGTTCGTTATGCTCTCAAAGAGAGCTATATATCGCATTTCGTTGCTCGTGAACTTTATTCCGCTTGTCATTCGTTTCCTCCAGCAGACTCCTCTGGTTCTGGTGCCTCTGTAAGTTTAAGGATCTCAGAATCGCCTGGTTCCCTAATACTCAACGCTGAAACAGTGAACGGCTTGCCACATACAGCAGCCAAGTCAAGGGCAGATCCTTTGTAGGTCATGTACGGGACATTTGAAAGTTTGCTGTAGTATTCTATATCTTCACGTTTGCCTTTAGGGCAGTTTGCAGCTATGATAATCATCTTGGCTTTTGCTGTCTTGGCGCTTTGCGCTGCGGAATCCGCGCCGAAGGCGACCTTCCCAGTTTTCGCTGCCGTGGCGATTGCTTTGTCTATATCTATCACTTTTTCTTTTCTCCTTTCGAATCGAAAGTCGACATGTAGAGTTCGACTAGTCCCGTGCCTATTGGAATTGACTGCCCGACTATTACGTTTTCGGTTACGCCTGCAAGTGGGTCACTCTCTCCTTTGACCGCGGCTTCGACAATATTGGGCACGGTTATTTCAAACGCGGCTCTTGCGAGGACGCTTGATTTCTTGCCGCTGATGCCGTGTCTCCCTATCTGCTGCACTTCGCCTGTTGAAGTCATCATGTCAGAAACGAGCATCACGTGGCGAACGTCAACATCAAGACCCTGATCCTCCAAGACGCCTTTGGCCTCATGGGTCAACGCGTTCCTCGCAGCTTCTATTCCAAGTGTTTTTGCGATTTCATGAACGTTGTTAGTTGTGGTTCTGGAAGTGTCCACGCCCCGGATCTCCAAAATCTTGGGCAGGTTTGAACCATCCGTTCTTATGACCCATTCTCCATGCTCTTCCGTGACAAGTACGCGCTTTATGCCCGCAACTCCTTTGACGTGGAGAGACGGAATTTTACTCAGCATTTTCCTCAGCGCATCAGCTCTCTTAGGTTTAATGTGGATGTTGTTGCCTCTGGTCTTGATTGTGCAATTCTGGGCCTGCAAAGCTTCCGTCAGATCGTCGGGGGCTACTTCTCTGTCCTCCATCATGGTCCTGTTGAGTTCAACTATTATCTCTTCATGAAGGGGATCAGCATATATTGCCTGCGTTAAGTTTTCGAGCGTTGTGAAGATTATGGTTCGCGCAAGCTTCACTGCTGCTTCTCTGCTTTTCCTGTGCTCTTCATCCAAGTAAATCGTCATTATTGGCGTGGACGGTATTCTTCTGGCGTCAACGATTTCTATCAGCCTCGGCAACCCTAGCGTTACGTTCTGCTCTCTTACTCCTGCATAGTGGAATGTTCTGAGGGTCATCTGCGTGCCAGGCTCACCTATCGATTGGGCTGCAACAATGCCGACCGCTTCGCCAGGTTCCATCAGCGCACGTTTGTAGTGCTCCACGGTGAGATTGATGGCCTTGGTAACGCCTGTTGTGCTGAGGTCAGCCTTGGTCAGATTCTCCTTGAGTTCGCTTGCTAGTATAGGGGTAAGCTGATCTTCAACCTCTTTCAATCGATCCTTAATGTGTTCAGGCGATGAAGGTTTGCCTCTTTCTCGAGATATCTGAAGCTGATCTACGAGCCGGCCGACGTTAACGGCTTTTCCGTGATCACTCTTTGCTGGGTCCACGCCGTCCTCTCCGTATTGGAATTGGATTATGTCCCCTACTGAATTCCTGACTGTTCCGTCATACTCCAGCCGAATATGCTCAAGAGCGTTGATCAGTCTTCTCTGCATATAGCCGCTCTGCTGTGTCCTCACTGCAGTGTCGACTAATCCTTCTCTACCACCCATCGAATGGAAGAAGAATTCAATGACGTCAAGTCCCTTTTCATACGAGGAATACACGAACCCTCTTGCCTTCGGCGTTGCGTCACCAGATCTAAAATGGGGCAAAGCACGACCCAGATATCCCCTCAGTATTCTTTTTCCACGAACCGATTGCTGTCCAACGCAGGCGCTGATCTGACCAATGTTCAGGCTTGAACCTCGGGCGCCCGTCCTGGTCATTACGATGCCAGCATTTTCAAGTGTAAAGTCTTCGTCGGCTATTCTTCCTGATTCATCTCTTGCTTTTGCCAACTCGTTCATAACGTATATTTCAAATGAGTCTTCAAGAGTTTGTCCAGGAAGCCTTGCCAGAGTTCCCTTGTTGTAGCTGTCAATCAGTTCCAATATCTTCTTTTCAATCCTGTCCATAGTTCTTCTTATTCTTTCCTTCGCCTTTGAAGAAAGGACAAGCTGTTCATATGAGTACGTGAAGCCTCGCGTAGTTATGTAAAGCTTCAGCATGTGGGTTATCCTATTCAGAAATTCCCTACCGGCTTGGGTTCCGTAATCTTTGATTATCCTGTGGAGAAGACTTTCAGATTGTTCTGCGCCTATTGAACGCCTATCTATGACACCGCTGATGAGTTCACCGTCCCTGACGACCACGTAGGCGTCGTACTTGCACTCTGCTTCTTCACATTTGACGCAGCCCTGGCAGATGCTTGCCTTCAAAACGTAGTTCATGTCTTTCGGCAAGAAGAGACTGAAGATCTGTTTGCCGGTCCACAGTGGCGTGGGCTCTTTGATCTTGGGTTTAGGCAATGGACCATAATAACCGGCTCCCAGCAGCAGTCGATTCACTTCATTGAAAGTTAAATAGTTGCTTTTTCTCGTGAAAAGGTAAGCAGAAGTGATGAAGTCCCTGATTGCTCCTATTATGGGACCGCCGAATCTAGGTGACAGTATCTGATCTTGAACCTGCATGAGCAGAAGCGCCTCTGTCCGCGCCTCTTCGCTTTGAGGAATGTGAAGGTTCATCTCATCTCCATCAAAATCTGCATTGTATGGAGGACAAACACATAGGTGCAAACGAAACGTTTTGTAAGGTAGAACACGCACGTAGTGGGCCATTATGGACATGCGGTGCAGCGAAGGTTGCCGGTTGAAAATTGCTATGTCCCCGTTCTTCAGATGCCTCTCCACGATGAACCCCGGTTCAACAGCATCCGCGATCTTGTCCCTATCGACCACAAATTCAAGTCTTATGCGTTTTCCGTCAGGTCTAATTATGTAAAGAGCCCCAGGATACTGCTCTGGTCCATTCTTCACTAGACCCCGCACTTCTTCTAGGTTCCACTCGGTAACTTTTTCAGGAACAGACAAGCGAATCGCAACCTCCAGCGGGACCCCAACCTCGTTTATGTCAAGATTTGGATCTGGAGAGACGACAGTGCGCGCGGAAAAGTCTACTCTCTTCCCTGAAAGATTGCTTCTGAATCTACCCTCCTTTCCCTTCAGCCGCTGCGAAAGTGTTTTCAAGGCCCTTCCGGACCGGTGTCTGGCTGGCGGTATTCCTGAAGCTTCGTTGTTGAAGTACGTCGTCACATGGTATTGCAGAAGCTCAGACAGGTCTTGAATTATAAGCGTTGGAGCGCCAGCATCCATGTTTTCCTTCAGCCTCTGATTGATGCGGATTATGTCCACGAGTTTATGAGTGAGATCATCCTCAGAACGAATGCCCGATTCGAGGGTTATTGAAGGACGAACGTAAACCGGCGGGACAGGCAAAACTTGCAGAACCATCCATTCCGGCCGCGCGGCTTTAGGGTTGAACCCTAAAAGCTCCAAGTCTTCGTCAGATATGCGACCCATTCTTTCGCGTATCATGCTTGAAGTCAGAGGTTCTGAACCGCTCTCGGGGATTTGCTCGCTGAACTTTGTGGGTTTTTCGAAGGTTATCTTGTACTGCAGAGCTCCACAATGCGGACATTGTTTGGTTTTTGTCTCTTGGAAGATGACCTTGTAGACATCATCCGGAACCAAACCTAGAAGCTGACGCGTCTTGTCAATCCGGATTCGAATCTTCTTAGCGCTTTCATCTGGAAGTAGTATGCGACCGCAATTCCTGCAAGTCGCCCTTAGAAGATCGTATATGAGCTTGGTGAACTCAATGTGCACTATTGGGACTGCAAGTTCGATGTGGCCAAAGTGTCCTGGGCATCTTATCGCAGTGTTGCCGCACGTTTTGCATCGTTGCCTCGGTTCGAGAGTCCCAAGCCTGCCATCCATTAGCCCCGCAGTGATCGGGGCACCATCTTCGTCATAAGTGTCGGGCGTCTGGATCTCCACCACTGAGATCTTGCGAAGATCCTGAGGCGAAAACAGGCCGAAATGGATTTCATCAATGACTTTGTGAATGATTTCCTCAGTTGACATATCAAGCCTTCTCCTTAAGCCTCAATTTCGGCGATACGCAAAGGCTTACAAGCTCCTGTAACAGCAGTTTGAAGGCGTAGGAAACTATCGCCGGCGAAATCTTGGCTTTGTCTTCACAGAGTCTGCACGTGTACTTCCTTTGTTTCATATCGTAGTAGGCTATTTGCCCACATGTTTCACAGATGTAGAGGGTGTACTTGTCTGATTCTTCCAACAGCCTATCTCTGAGAAGCATTGCGGCTCCGTGGCCTATCAAACAGTCTCGCTCCATCTCGCCGAACCTTAAGCCGCCGCCTCTTGCTCTTCCTTCGGTAGGCTGCCTTGTTAGCATCTGAACTTGGCCTCGTGCCCTAGCATGTATCTTGTCGGCAACCATATGATGCAGTTTCTGATAGTAGACGACTCCGATGTAGATATCGGCGACGAATTTTCCACCTGTCACGCCGTTGTAGAATACTTCTGCCCCAGTGTGGCTAAATCCCAAGCGGATGAGTGATTTTCTAATCTCATCGGAGCTTTCATTTGAAAAAGGTGTCCCATCGACTGGTTTTCCTCTCACCGAGGCAGCTTTTCCCGCAAGCGACTCGATGAACTGTCCAATCGTCATTCTTGAGGGGATAGCGTGCGGGTTGATTATTATGTCAGGGACTATTCCGTCTTCCGTGAAAGGCATATCTTCTTGAGGCGCGATTAGGCCTATCACTCCCTTCTGTCCATGGCGGGACGCAAACTTGTCGCCCAGTTCTGGTATCCGCTGGTCGCGGACTCTGGTTTTCACAAGTTTGCTTCCCTCCCCGGATTGTGTTATGAAAATCGCATCAACAACACCTGTTTCTGAGGGTCGCATGTCCACTGACGTGTCCCTCATAGAGGGGCCTTTTACTTCGAATTCCTTGTATTCTTCGAGAAATCTGGGGGGGCTTATTCTTCCGATTAGGACATCGCCTCCTGAAACGCCTGACTCTAACCCTATTATTCCATCTGGTTCAAGCAGTCTGTAGTATTGTTCTCCCCTGAACCCTCTTGTTCCAGGTTCGGGCAGAGTGAACTTGTCCTTCAGTCCACCCAAGTATTGGCGGCATTCGGCTTCGTATATCCTGAAGAAGGTGGAGCGTCCCAAGCCTCTTTCTATGGAGGCCTTGTTGAAGATCAGCGCATCTTCCATGTTGTATCCCTCAAACGAAAGGACTGCTACCAAGCAGTTCTGTCCAGAGGGTCGAAGCTTGTAGCCCATCGTATCCATGACCGCGGTTTCTACGAGTGGTACCTGCGGGTAATGCAGTACATGTGACCTGGAATCCACGCGTTGCTGAAAATTGGTCGAATATACTCCCAGCGCCTGTTTTGCCATTGCGGCTTGATAAGAGTTCCGGGGTGACTGGTTGTGCTCGGCGTAAGGTACCGTCGAAGCGCAAATTCCGAGGATTGTGTAGGTTGCAATCTCCAAGTGTGTATGATCTTCCGTGGTCTCTTCTGGGCTTAGTGCAATGTATGCATTTTCCTCTTCTTCAGCGTCCAAGTATTCGACTATGCCGTTCTTGACGAGGTCTTCCCATGACCATTCGGCCGTGGATATTCTTTCGATATGCTCTTGTTGAAGCTTCGGAGCACCTTTTTCCGCGATTATGAGAGGTCGTCTGACTCTTCCCTCATCACAATTGATGTATAACTCGTCTCTTTTTCCGTGGATTTTGGAGAAGTATGCTATGTTGACTTCAGTTGAGATTTCTCCCGCTCTGCGTTTTTCTCTAAACTCGCGTGCAAGCTGCTCTGACGTGTTGCAGTATCCCACGATGCTTCCGTCAAGAAAGACTTTTGCTCCAGAAAGCCTCAGCGCTTCATCGGCTTCGTATACTGGTGTCATGCCCATGCTTGTAAGTGTCTGCCTTATTCTTTCCGGGTTGACTCCTACGGAAATGTAGGCAGATAGTGACAGATTTTTCACGAGGCCGCAGTTTGAGCCCTCTGGGGTTTCATTCGGGCAAAGGCGGCCCCAATGGGTTGCATGAAGATCTCTTGCCTCGAAGTTGGGCTGACTTCTGCTTAGCGGCGACTGCAGCCTGCGAAGATGGCTCAGTGTCGAAATGTGGTTTGTTCGATCGAGAAGTTGGGTTATCCCTACTCTTCCTCTTCCCCAATTTCCAGTTGCAAGTGAATGCTGAAACCTCTCTGTTATTATTCCAGGCCTGACTGCTGCTGAAACGTTTATGATCGATCCCTTCACGCCGATGCGCTCGAGCTGATATTTTATGTCCCTGGTCAGGTTTCTAAAAGCGACCCTGAAGAGATCTGCCAGAAGCGGACCGCCAAGCCTTAACCGTTTGTTCTTGAAATGGTCCTTGTCGTCCTGGGTTCTCCTCTCAAGTTTGAGCTCTATTGCTTTGCTGGCCATTTCGCCGAGAAACATGGCCTTGTCCTTGCGGTTCTGTGCTGTCCTGCCTATGTGCGGTAAGAAGTTTTTGTCTATCGCTGTTTCCGCTTTTTGCAGTCTGTATTCTTCTACTTGGCCATGAGCAACTCGGTTTCCGATGAAAAGAATCGCGTCTTTCGGAGTGTCTACTCCTAAGGCTTTTTCGAAGGAAGAATCTAGCTCGGCCTGCAATTCTTTCTCCAGCGAGACGGCTTCAGCTATGTCTTTGTCTGATTCCAGTCCTAAAGCGCGCATCAGAACTACGAATGGAACCTCTGTGGGCACGCCCGGTATCGAAACGTATATGGCGTCGTCTGGTTTGAGTTTCAACTCTATTCTAGCCCTGAATCCTACGGTGGTTGAGAATATCTTGGATTGGTATATGGGGCTGGCTCCTTTGTCGTCTATGTCAACTATGACGCGGTTTGGGGCCAAGTCTTCCATGGCGACTATTACGCGTTCGGAACCGTTCACCACGAAGTAGCCGCCTGGGTCGTCTGGGTCTTCTCCGGAGGTTATGAGTTCTTCTCTGGAGAGCTGCGATAAGAAGCAGAGTTTCGATTTCAACATGACTGGGATGTTTCCAACGTACACGAGTTCAGTGTCTTGCTCTCTGCCGTCTACGACAGGCGTCATTTCGAGGGCTATGGGTGCGGCATAGCTGAGGTTTCTAAGCCTTGCTTCCATGGGGTAGATCTCGTGTTTTGTTCCGTCGACTTCGGTGACGTATGGGCCGGTTATCCTTGTTTGAGGGTCGATTATCCAGATCTGCCCAAGTTTTACCTTGTAAGGGCTTTCTGGGACTTCTATCGGGATTTCGGCTACTTCGTCGACGACTTCCTGCAATCCGTGGTCTATGAATTCGTTGAAAGAGTCTAGGTGCTGGCGGACTAGTCCTTTGTCTTTGAAGAGAGATTTCAGCAAAAGATGTGTATCATCTTTCGAGATTTCGTTTATTTCAGAACGCCCCCGGTGACCTCGCGCCTAGAAGCATTAGAACGACATTCCTTGATGTAGGTACTTTCAACTTCTTGATTTCCTCCGGCTGAAAAATTATGCCCAATACTAAGAGCTTGAAACGTAGACTATGGAGCCGTCTAATAAACTTTTTTGTGGTAAGCCTTGATTTTTCCTCTGTTTGGGGTATTATGGCTTTGTTTGTGGGCTGGTAATTGGTCGACTGGCTTGTAACGTGGCGGAGGAGTCAAATCGGGAGGAGACTGAACAGGATGGAGATTCTGGGCCTCTATCGTTTGGTTCATTGTGAATGGCAAATGGCTCGGGTTCCGGCTTCGATTGGTGCTGTTTGTGGAGAGTCTAAAGTGGAATTTGTCGCTTTCATTAAGCTAAAGCATGAAACTGCGTTGGTAGTCTGGGTTTCTGATTGGTGTCGTGGGATTGGGCAAGGTTGGGCAAGGCTGTGCATGTTGCTGACGTGGTTCGCGAGGTGATGAGGGCACTCGTGTGTTTTGCATGAATCGGTTGGGGATGGGGCTGTTGGGAAACGATTAATAGGGGAGATTGAGGAGTCTGTTGTCGGATGCAGCGGTCGCCGAGCCAGGTCAAAGGCGAAGGACTCAAGATCGGGTGCCGCGTGATCCGACAGCCTCTATGAGTTATCCTTTCCCGTAGGGGTTCGCCGGTTCAAATCCGGCCCGCTGCACCAACTTGGGTTGCTGAATGCAGTATGCGTTCGAGTTTGGCCTGTTGACTTGCACTCCCTTAACGGCAAAGCGCGAATATTTCATCCGCCCGAAGTTTTTTCTGGCTCCTGAGTCTTGTCGTAGGCGTTGAGGGTCCGACAGGGGGATCTGCAGTTTCGGGTTGAAAACGAGCGAAAGTATGCCTACCGCTCCCCTTGGTCGTTTTTGGGTTTCGGGCACGAAGCCTTTTGTGGTCTGATGGTCGAAGCGGGTTGAACTGCGTTTTTGGGCTGAAAACACGCCGTAAACGCACCTCCCCCCTCCTAGGCCGGTTTTTGATCTGGCTCTGCGGCTTACCGGTTCGATGAGGGCCATCAAATGTTGGGTTGAAATCACGCGGACAGAGAGAGACGGCCTCCCCCTCCCCTCCCCGGTCGGTTTTTCTGATCTTGATTTTCATTGTTTGTCTGTGTGGGTTTAGGAAAGCTGACTTGTGTTATCTGTATTTTGGGATGTTGTAACATCCGAACATTTGATACCCCCCTCCTAGGTAGGTTTTTCAGCTTTTTATTTTGGTCTTTACGCGTGGACAATTTGTGGTTGAAGTTCTGGGCGATTTGTTTTTTGTGTCTGGGTCTCGTTCTGTTGGTGGGCGTTTTGAGTTGCTAGCGGTGGGTTTTGTTGTAGTTTAGTATAACGGTTGGTTGGAAACGTTTATATTATGTCTTGCGACGTCGTATATACTTCAATGGTTGATGTTAGCATGAGGGAAAAAAGTGTGAAGTCGAAGCGGAAGGTTGAGAGTCTGGAGTTTGATGTGTTTACTGATGACTTCTTCGTTTACGAGTTTGTCTTGCGGAGAAGGGCGGCTTGAATCGTGTTGTTGCTGGTTCATTGCCGAGCGTTGCTTCTACAGTCTTGTGATGTGTTGTGGGTTGGCCCGGTCGCCATGCTGAGTGATCGTTCGATGTTGCGTTTCAAGAAGCACAAGTTTGGCCTGTGAGGTTGGGGGCGGATATCGTCACTAAATTTCGTTCCTAGCTTGCATTTTTGATGCAGATAAGAATCGGAGCAGCAAGCAAAGGATATATCGTGGTACGTGTCAGGTGAGGTTTTGTAGCATGTTCAGTGCAAGGGCGAAGTTTGGTGCCGCTGGTTGATGATATAGTCAGGCTTAAGAGGGAAAAGAAGGCTATCATTCTGGCTCATAATTATCAGCGTCCTGAGATTCAGGACATCGCTGATTATGTGGGGGATAGTATTGAGTTAAGTAAGAAGGCGATGGATGAGAATGAGGCGGAGATGATTGTTTTTTCTGCTGTGGATTTTATGGCTGAGTCAGCGGCGATCTTGAACCCGGGGAAGAAGGTTCTGTTGCCGACTCTTGGGGCGCGTTGCCCGATGGCTCAGATGCTCACGGTCGACGAGGTTAAACGTGCAAGGACGCTGCACCCGAACGTCCCGCTCGTTTTGTACGTCAACAGTCTGGCTTCAGCCAAAGCCCATTGTGACATATGCTGCACTTCGGCCAATGCGGTCGCCGTGATCGAGTCTTTGAGCGCAGACACCGTGCTTTTTGGGCCTGACCGAAACTTGGCTGAGTACGTCAGCGAGAAGACGGGAAAGACTATCATTCCAGTTCCTGAATGGGGATTCTGTCCCACTCATCTGCTGTTCCAGCCTGAAGACGTTCAAATAATGAAGATGCAGTATCCGGATGCGCTCGTTCTTGCGCATCCTGAATGCAGCAGTGAGATGCGTAGATCTGCTGACTTCGTGGGCAGCACGTCTCAGATGTGCCGTTATGCGCGAGAAAGCTGTGCCAGAAGGTTCATTATCGGCACGGAAGAGGGGCTCTTGCATCGCTTGCGTAAGGATAGCCCTGAAAAGCAGTTCTTTCTGGCTTACGAGGGGGCTGTTTGTCCAAACATGAAACTGAACACTCTTGACAGGCTGTATGCATCTCTTAAAGAAGAGAAGTATCAGGTCATGGTCCCAGCTTCGATAGCAAGAAAAGCTCGAAAAGCACTTGAACGGATGTTCGCGCTGAGAAGTTGATGTTCCAGAATGAGCAGCGCAGGCTTGAGGGGGTCAACGTCTGGACTGAGTGTCAGACCAATGTGCAGTTTGACTAGTCAGAGAAGCAATGTTGTCGATTGTAGGTATGCCTGAAATAAAGTGAGACGATAGGAAGAACCGCAAGTGTCGGAGAAAAAGAGGCTTGAGTCAGCGATTCATGCTGCTGAGAGTTTGCATGGACATCTGGGTCCTTTTCTGGTCATCGGAGTCAGGATGGGAAGATTAGCCCTAAAGACACTGGGGATAGGAACCAGCAGAAGTGACGAGTTAAGGGCTGATCTCAACGTTCCGCTTTCGACGCCGTTCTCCTGCATCATCGATGGAATTCAAGCCACGACTCAATGCACGATTGGGAACCAGAAGCTCAAGGTGAACGATTCAGAGGAGCAGATAGTCGCATACTTCGAACGGAAGAACCCTAACAGAGCATTGAAGATTCGCTTGAAGCCAAAGATTGCGGAGGGAATAGTTGGCAGGATGTCACATGGCTCATCCGCCGAAGAGCTTGCTCGAGAAGTTGCACGGCTGCGTGAAAGCGGGTTGTTCATCGTGGAAACGTGAGATCCAACGCTTGATAGTATTTGTTCTGGTGGTAAGCACATGGAGGATCTGGAAATGGCCAAGGAAAGGCTTCGCAACGGGAACTTGGGACTTTCGATAGTCAAGGACGGCCGCGTGATTTACGAGTCAGCTTCGCGTGGACTTTTTGGCCTCTTGGACGCCATCGAAAGTCAAAAAGCGATCCTCAAGGGAGCTTCAGTTGCTGACAGAGTCGTCGGGAAGTCAGTTGCGCTCCTATGCGTCTACGTGAAGGTCAAAATGGTCTACGCGATTACTTTGGGCAGAGAAGCGAAGGCTGTTCTTGATTATCATGCCGTATGCAATGAATTCGACGGTCTGGTTGACGCAATATTGGACATCGACCATGCGAACACTTGTCCCTTTGAGCAGCTCGTGGCAGGGATCTCGAGTCCGAGAGTCGCTTACGAGAAGATCAGAGTCTTGTGTCAGCATTTGCAACGTGAAGATCGGCAGTGAAAAATGATGACAGAACAGTTTATATCAAGGAAAAATGAAGAACTCGATGTGGCACAGAGTACCTTTAGATGCAAACGCGGAGCATGTGGAAGATGAGTGCGAAACCCGTTCATGTTAGTGATTCAAACTTCAACGACACGGTTGGGAAGCATTTGTTGGTCTTGATCGACTTCTGGGCGGATTGGTGTGGTCCTTGTCGAGCGTTGGCTCCGACAGTTGAGGAGCTAGCCGGACAGTTTGCTGGGAAAGTTCTGGTAGGAAAGCTTGACGTTGATGAGAATCCTTCAACGGCAGAACGTTTTCAGGTTAGCAGCATCCCGACTTTGGTGATGATAAAGAATGGCAAAGAGATTGACAGGGTCGTGGGATGCGTACCGAAAGATCACATCGAAACCATGCTGAAAAAGTACATAGGACAGTGATGCAAGTGGACATTTCAGAAGTCAGAATGTTAGGTGCCCTGTTGCTTCTCTTGGGTGTCTCGATGTTCGCTGTCGGCGTCTACACCAACCAGCTGAACGCGTTGATCCAGTTGTTGAAAACTGTTTTCAGGATTTGGTGAACATTCTGAGTGAGGGCCAAAGCGGCCCCATGACGTTTTGATCTTTGATTCATCGTGCGTTGGTGAAAGCTTCAAATAGATTTTAACTGTCTTATTATTTTTCGGTGATTCAGGTGGGCTTAGGTGAGATTGGGAGTTCGATTTCAGAAAGAGAAGCGATCATGGAAGTGGCCAAGCTCATGCTTGTGTCTGCGCGAACTGCCCCAAAATCAGGCGGCGTGGATGATGTCCTCACTCTGATCGTTTACGGCGAGAGAAAAGATGCTATTGCTAAGCAGATGGAGCTTATCGGTGAGGAGCGGAAGCTTGACGGGTTCAAGCGGGACGCCAAGAATGTCAGAGACTCGGAGGCGGTCGTTCTGATCGGCGTCAGAGGAGATAAGAGCTTTGGACTTGACTGTGGAGCATGCGGATGCAAGACATGCAAAGAGTTTCAGGCAAAGCAGCGAGAGACGAGCAGAGATTTTGTTGGGCCAACCTGTCTGTTCAAAGCTTTGGATCTTGGGATAGCCTTGGGCTCAGCTGCAAAAACCGCAAGCCTGCTGAACGTTGACAACCGAATAATGTACCGAGTCGGCACGGCTGCCTTGAAGCTGAGAATACTTCCAGAGGGGACCGTCATGATGGGGATACCGGTTTCAGTCAAGGGTAAGAGTATATTCTTCGACCGTAAATAGTGAATGTCTCTAGCTTTGTGCCTTCGTTTTTTCATACATTTTTTCTAGAGTCCACCTGATGCTGGACTTCAGGTCCCTCAAACGTTCAGAATCAACGTTTCTCACGCATATCTCGCGGATCAGGTCTCCCTCTCTGACTATGCTGTATGACAGAGAGCTGTCTGGCGGCAGTTGTCCAGCCCTGACGAGTTCATTGTCCCTTTCCTGCATTTTCATGAGGACTCGTTCTATGAGAAATTGATTGAACGGCGGCGTATTGACATCGAAATTCTTGTCTGCTGCTGGCAAAGCGCGCAAAGAGTTTTCGGTCGCATAAAGCACGGCCAGCAGTTCCCCTGAGGCAGTTTTCAGCTGTGCCACATTCTCAGATGAAGTAGTTGGTTCGGCGACCGTTTCTTCAGGCTCAACTGTGTACTCTTTTTCTGGCGAAGCTGTCTGAAGTGCGCAAGGCTCTCGGATCGTATCGGCCCGTTTGAATCCTTTTTCCAGCAATATCGAATTCACAGTGTCAAGCGTGGCCTGCAATTCCTTGAGCTCGGTTTCAAGTTTTTCGATTCTTTCGGTGAGCCTGCCTTTGAATTCAATGAGCCTCTTCATTTTTTCGGCGTCTTGGGACATTTCTTGTCACAGGCACGATAGTAAGTGGCATCTCCTTTATCAAACCTTTGAAGAGATGTTACGCCTAGGCCAACTTTGTGACGGCGCAATCGCCACTTGATATTTCAGAGGTTGATGCAGAAGGAAGAGACTGAAGCTTGACTTTTAACTCATTCTCAAGAAAGCCCTCGAATTCTTTGAAGACGGAACTGTCCGTGTGGTTCAATATGATGCAGATGTTTTCCCCCTCTTGGAAGCTGCTTAGATCGTAAAGTGCGATCCTGCACGAAAGGGCAGGGTTTTCGAGAACGGCTTTAGCTAAGGCTTCAGAGGGCACTTCGGAAAACAACCAGGCAGTGTAGGAAGACTGAACGACTCTGTACGTCAAGCCTTCTTGGACTACGATCTTGTTGTTTATTGCCATTCTCTTGAATGAAGAAGGATGAATATCCCTAACCCACACGAAGTTATGGTAGCTGTTCTCGACCTCAACCCAATCTTCGGTTTCGGTGGTCCTCCAACCGCGACGTCTGCACAAGTCTTTGAACCTTGTTAGAATTTCCCACACACCAGACATTTTCATTTTCTTACTTCCAAGGTTGTTGTGATACAGTGTTCTAGAACTATCTTCTATATCTGCAGACCACAGATTTAAAGTTATTTGTCATATTTGGTGCCAAGATGTTCATCTTCTGATGCTTCTGCCGACAATTTGCCTAAAAATGGCGTGGAATTCGACAAATTTGCGGAGCATTCCAGAAAAGCGTACGCTCGCGAGTAAGGCAACGCGCGCGCTTTCTACAGTTATTCGATAAAAAACGATAAATCTAAACAAGTTCTTTGTATAACAAGAGGCTTCGAACGTACTTGAAGTTCAAGAACGACTTAGTGACTCTTGACGCCACTGATTTGAGGATCTTGCAGGCTCTGCAGGAAAATGCTAGGCAGACGTACAGTGCTATAGGCAAACAGTTGGGAATGGCCCATTCAACAGTCTATGATAGGATCAAGAAAATGGAGCAACACGGGATAGTGAGAAGGTATACTGTCTTGATTGATCCTGAAAAAACGGGGGTCCGAAGCGTAATGGCTATAATAACTGTTTACACGGATCCGAAGGTCACTGAAAAAGTTGCGCAGAAGCTTTCTGAGGCTGCTGAAGCCTTGGAGGTGTACACGTCTCTTTCAGAGGAGCTTCAGATAATGGCGAAGGTTGTTGCAGATACGCAGGAACGCTTGCACGAGTTTATCGCTAACTATGTTGCCCCAATGCCAGGTGTGCTGAGAGTTCGCACGTCAATAGTGACGAAGAAGTTTAAGGAGGAGCAGTTCTCGATGTTAGATCCGAGCAAAGTCAACATTTATAAAAGAAGCGCCTAATATAAATGAAAGAACGGGGTGAATCTCAGAATCATGTCCAAAAACCTGAAAATAGTTCCGAGGGAGAAAGCATTCTACTTCTTCACGTCGATCGGCAATTACACAGGAGCTAGCGCGTTGTCGCTTAAGGAGTTTATGGAAAAGATAAATGAGGTCAATGTCAAATCCATCGAGTTTCACCTGTATCGAGGAGACTTTGAAAAATGGGTGAGCGACGTTCTGCAGGACGGGGAGCTGGCTGGAGACATAAGGAGACTTCAGAAGCTCAATCTTGCGGGTGAAGCTCTTCGTAACCAGCTATTCTTGACCGTTTCAAGGCGATTGAAACGTCTAGTAACTTAGCTGAGTCAACTTCAGGTTCATGATTTGCTCGATTGCTGCCCTCAGCATCTACGTTTTGCAAGGTTGGCATTCCAGCAGGCCACGCGTTGCTTATAGTAGCCTTCTCATTATAGTTGGGTATGCGGTAGGCAGCGGTTTCATTGCTCGTTGGGAAAAATTTCATTTGGCTGGGCCCCCCAAACGGTGATGGTGGTTGTTGTGGGATCTTGGCGACGGCCTGTTGTATCGTGTTGTTTTCGTTTATAAGGTAGTTCAGCAACAGAGCTGTTGCTCCGTCGTTGTTGGAGGCCTCGATCCAATTGTCCCAGCTTATTATCGCCTTAGCGCCTTTTTCTTCAAGTGCTTCGGCAGTCTTGGTATATCCTCCTTCTAGTCCATTGCAGGTCATGAGGATGATGACGGTGTCGTCGAATCTTCCGCTCATAACTTCTGTGATGAACTTGGGGGTTATTGCAAAATAAAATGTTGGGTCAGGTTGAATGTAGCATAGGGTGAGTTCTCCATTAGAGTATTGCGGGTAGTCGCTCGTCCCGTTATTTTCGGAAGTGGATATGGCGATGAACTTTCCTGATTCGTCCTTCGCAGAATGTGCTCTCCAGATTATCAGTTTGTATCCATCAGAGGGCAGGTTTTTGTAATTGTCGACCGTCGCATTATCCGAGTAGTAGTCAACTTCTGGAAAATGGGTGTATAGCAACGTTCTTGTTTCGTTTATGAAGGTTTGGTTCACACTGCGTGAACTGCTGGTCAGATAGGAACTGCTTAGCTGATCTATTATGGCTGCTTTTGGGGTAGTGCTGATGGGTTTCTGGAGGTAGAAAGAAAGCGTGGCAACGACGACAATCAGAATGAAGACGATTGTAGCCCCTATGTAAATCGTTCTTTTTGAGACTAAGCTCTTGACAGTCATTTCTTTGCTCTCGGCTAAGGTCTGGACTGATCTTTTTTTGAACTCAGACTAAGAGAAAGAGGGAAAGATGGGCTTATTTTCTTTTGTGTTTTTTCAGGCTTATTGCTAAGCCGAAGAGGGCGACGATGGCGAAGTAGGCTATGGCAGGTGTTGTCGGCGCTGGCTTGGCGAATGAGATTGAGTATCCTCCTATTGGACCGCTTACGACCATTATCCTTGCTTGGGTGGATGAAGCAGTGTTGTTGACGGCGTCTGTGACCTTCAAATAGACGAAATAAGTGCCAGGTGCTGTCGGGTTGAACGTCCAACTGCTTGGCGTGGCGCTTGCGACAGGCATATCGTCTAGGATCCATTGGTAGCTATAGGGAGATGTTCCTCCGCTGGTTGTTGATGTGAAGGTCACTGAACCTCCGAGGGGCATTGTGACAAGAGTTGGGCTGATGGAGACCGTGAGTGGGTTGGGAAGGCCCGAGTAGTGAGCCGTTGCGTTGTGTGCCGCGCCCATTGTCATGCTGATCGGGTTGACTTCGTTGCCTTGAGATGGACCGTCCACGTCCCAGTAATTGAAGGTGTAGTTCTGGACTGTTGGTGCAGTCAAGGGCACTGATGTCATTGCGTCGTACCATCCTTCGCCAGGAATTGTCGCTTTGCCGTTGGGGTCAGTCATCACCGTCAAGTAATACTGAGTCTTCCAGTTCCAAGTGATGGTTGAGGGTTGACTTATCGTGAAGGAAACGCTTGTGCCGGATCCGCTTGGTGGGACGCTTCCTGTTCCAGCCCAACCTATGCAGACATAGCGTGTGCCTGGCGAACCCGTTGTGATGTAGGAGACGTTCGCGTTGATGGTTGTTCCTGAGTTAAACCATCCGCTTGGTGGGTTAGGCAAATCCCATAGGGAGAACGTTCCGAGATAGTATTGAGTCTGGTAGTTACCTATCACGTTACCGCTAGTCGCTATCGTTATCGATCCGCTTTGAGCCGACGATAGTCCGGATGTGCTAGTCCAAGTATACTGTTTGGCGTTGGCCGCAACCACCAACGGGGATTGATAAGCGAAGGTGTGAATCGAGGCACTGTCCAACCATACCTGGTAGGATAGACCAGTGTTGTTGTACTGTCTTCCATCCACTATCACGATTGTGTCTGTGAAGTCTGATCCGACGCCTGATTGGTCGAAAGTCACCAAGTATTGGGTGGCGTAGTTTGCTGTGACCGTCTTCGGCTCGTCCATTGACACGCTTGTGGGTGATCGTGTTGGGTCGGTTATTTCAGTTATGTTAGTTGTTGTCCACCCATTGAATCTGTAGCGTGAAGAACCTGGAACTATGTCCACAAATGCATCTGTGGATATCGTAGCGGAAGCCCCAGAATCATACCACCCGGCACCGGATGGAGAGTCTACGCCAGGAGGATCAGTCACCATACTCAAGTAGTATTGAGTCTTCCAATTCGCAGCAGCAGACTTAGGACCATTCATAACGATAGCGTTCGAGGGCGACGTATTCCCAGTAGCATCACCACTCCAGGAAGTAAACACGTACTGCGTGCCAGACGGACCAGCAACAGTCAACGGAGTCACCGTAGCATAAGCCGTAGATCCGGTATCGTACCAACCCTGACCACCAGTCGAACCATAAACCGAAATGACGGTCAAATAGTATTGCGTCTTCCAGTTCGCATTTGCAGTCTTAGGACCATTCATAGCTATGGCATCCGAGGGAGAAGTGGATCCAGTAGCATCACCACTCCAGGAAGTAAACACGTACTGCGTGCCAGACGGACCAGCAACAGTCAACGGAGTCACCGTAGCATAAGCCGTAGATCCGGTATCGTACCAACCCTGACCACCAGTCGAAC